>NZ_JAAEDI010000001.1 GCF_018129025.1 Neoroseomonas terrae
TGCGAACCTGCCGATGGAGGTCGGTCAACCTTGTTTCGAGTTGTCTGCCGTCCAGGAGCGAGGGGAGCTCGTCCCGGCGCAAAGCTTCCTCGGCGAAACTTCCGTAGAGATCCTTGCCATGGGTGTCGCGGTGAAGCGTCGGATCGCGCTCCCCGATGGGGTTCTGCTCGGGAAGCGAGATGATCTTCAGCGATGTTCCAATGGAGATGGGCCGGAACTGCTGAGCGCGATGCGATCGGCCGGGGTGCTGCCGACGGAGGCTGCGCAGCAGCGACGGATGCTCGAGGCCGCAGGGAAGCTGGCGCGGCGTTGGCATCAGCAGGGCCACGCTGCGCAGCGCGAGATCCTGCTCGCCGTCCATGCCGAAGTGGTGGTGCAACGGCAGGAGATTGCCATCGATCTCGCGCCGCATCGATTGCTTGCGGTGCTTTCGGGTAAGAGCCAGCGTGCTGCCCCCGGCAACGGCAACGGCCACAACGATGATGTCCATCTCCCCCGCATCACCATCACTGAGCCAGTGGCCCTGCGTCGCGCCGGCCGGGAAATGGCGCTGCTGGTGGGATCGACCGTTGCCGCGGATCGGTCGGACCCGTCGCTGGTTCGCCTGATCGCCAAGGCCTGGGCGCTGCGCGAGGCGCTGGTGTCGAGCACCGCGCCGAGCCTGACCGCCGTGGCGGCGGAGCGGGGCATCTCGCAATCCTATGCGACGCGGGTGGTTCGGCTCGCATGGCTGGCGCCGGACATCGTCGAGGCCATCCTCGGTGGCTGCCAGCCGGTGAACCTGACGGCAGCGCGGCTGATGCAGGACACCCGCATCCCCACCGACTGGCAGGACCAGCGCAGGGCGCTCGGGTTCGTCTGAACTGGACCTGCAGCTCGCCACCGGGGCGCCGGCCGACCTCGGTCCGGTCAATCAACCGCGTCGGCGCATCTTGCGCGCTCATCGAGCGATGCCAGCCACCCCAAGCAGGGCGCCGCACTCGCCGCCTCCAGACACCAACTGTACATGCCGAAATGGCCTTGAGAGACAGAGCCGGCGTTTCCGTGGCTAACGCCGCCGGGCCGGGGTCTCTCAGGTACGATTCGCGCAATGCCCTCGCGTGTCTGGCCGGAAAGGCGGGCCTTCCGCGGGCAGAGTCCGCCAAGCCAGAAATCGTCTGCGACACCGCGACTGCGTGGTTGGGGCGCCAGGATTCGAACCTGGGAATGGCGGTACCAAAAACCGCTGCCTTACCGCTTGGCTACGCCCCACCAAGCGAATGTCCCGTTCCGCCTCGGCTGCGGTACAGCGCTGACGCGTTGCACGAGCCCGCCGAGACGGTGCCCCACGTCCGGCGGCGCTTCCCTTGGCCTCGAAACAGGACGACGCCCGATCAAACGACGCCGGGCGGCCCCTTATCGTGGACTGTTCCGGCCCTTGCAAGCATCCGAGCTGAGTTTCGTATGCCGCGCCTACGGGTCCACGCCCCGGTTTAGACTCCGCTGCGACTATGGCACACAGTCTCTGTCGGCCTTCGTGAGCCGCGCCCCGGGGGCGACTGCATGAAACCCGCCGCCCCACCGCCACCAGCTTTCCGGCAACGATCGCGCTGCATTGGTGGCAGCGGCCGGCTCAGCGAGCAGCGCGAAGCACGTCGCGCCAGAGCCACTCATGCGCGCTAGCAAACAGCCAGGAAGTCCCCGCAAGGCCGCGAGAACCTCCGCGACCGGCGGGCACAACTCCATTGCCGGCGCTTCCAGGTCATTCCTCAACAACGCCAGGTCCCGCGCCATCGCCGTCGCGCTCGGCCACCCGCCGGGCAGTGCGGCCCGCGCAGAAAACGCTCCATTCCGTGCTCGGAACACCGACGGCGTCGACAAGGCGACCTGTGGATTCGCGAGGACTAACCCGCAGTCCGGAATCTGCGGCGCCGGCGACAGTATCTCGCCAATCCCCTCCATCCGGCATGGTCGCGACATCAGGCAAACAGGCACGTCCGCGCCGATCTGAGCGGCCAGCACCGCCAGTCGCGCCTCTGCCCAGCCCAGCCCCCAAAGCCCGTTCAACGCCCGCAGCGCCGCGGCCGCATCTGCGCTGCCGCCACCGATCCCGGACGCCACAGGCAGTTGCTTCGTCAGGGCCAACGCCGCCGCCGCCGGCATGCCCGCCGCCTGCGCCAGAAGGCGCGCCGCGCGCAGCACCAGATTGTCCGCCTCCGCCGTCAGCGGGCCCGCCGCCGGCCCGTCCAGCGCCAGCGTAAGCTCCTTCGACGGCGCGGCACGCAAGACGTCGCCCACGCCGGCGAAGACGACGAGGCTATCCAGCAGATGGTACCCGTCGCCGCGCCGGCCCGTGCAATGCAGGTAAAGATTGACCTTCGCCGGGGCGGCCTCGATCAGCGCCGGTTCTCCGCAATCGGGTTCGCCGGCAGGCCGCTGCGGATCTTTGCCTCGATCCTCGGCCCCTCGTCGCCCTCCGGGCCGAGGGCCAGGGCGCGGCGCCACTGGAACTGCGCCTCCCGTTGCCGCCCCGCCGCCCAATAGGCGTCGCCAAGGTGATCGTTGATGACGCTGTTGCGCGACTCCAACTCGACCGCGCGCTCCAGCCAGCGGATCGCGCCCGGCAGGTCGTTCAGCTTGTACAGCGCCCAGCCGAGGCTATCGGCGATGTTGCCGTCCTGCGGCCGCAGGGCGACGGCGCGCTCCAGCATCCGCCGCGCTTCCGCCAGATGCTCGCCGCGTTCGACCCAGGTATAGCCGAGGTAGTTCAGCACATAGGGCTGTTCCGGGCTGAGCTCGAGCGCTTGGCGGAAATCGGCTTCCGCCGCAGGCCAGTTGCCGCTCCGCTCCAGCGCCACGCCGCGGCTGTAGAACAGCGCCCAATGGCCGGCCGTCGGCGCCTGCACGCGCCGGATCGCCTCGGAATACGCTGCGGCCGCCTCCACCCAGCGCTGCCGCGCGCGCATGATGTCCCCGAGCCGCGCATAGGGCTGCGAGGCCGTCGGGAATGCCGAGGCGATACTGCGCAACTGCGCGGCAGCCTCGTCGGTCCGATCCAGCCGGTCGAGCAGCGTAGCGCGGCGCAGCCCGACCAGCCCGTTCAGCGGATCGTCCGACGGCACCTGCTCCAGCATCGCCAGGGCTGGCAGGTACTGCTCCTCATCCGCCAGCGCATCCGAACCGATCAGCAGGGCGGGCGCGAAGCCCGGCCTTAGCCGCAGCGCCAGACGCGTCAGCGCCAGCGAAAACTCGGCCGCACCCTGCCCACGAAGCGACCCGGCGAGTGCCAGATATGCCTCGGCAAACCCTTCGACCGGCGAGGCCACAGCACGGGTGGTGAACAACTCCCGCTGCGCCGCAGCCGAGCCGCCGAGCACCAGGTCCTCCTGGCTGCGGGAATAGGCCTCGAGCAGCCGCTCCGCATCGGCTTCCTTGCCGCCGCGGGCGAGGATGCCGCCGGCGATCTGCACCAGTCGCAGTGTCATCGGCTGCGGGTCGCCGATCGCGATGCGGACGAAGCGCTCGGCCTCGCGCGGCCGGCCTGCGATGTCGCAGATCAGCGCCGCATGCATCGCATACAGCGTGCGCAGCCGGCCGGTCTCCGCCAGTGGCCGCAGCAGCGCCAGCGCTTGCTCCGTCTGCCCCTTTCCCTGCAGCGCCCAGGCCAGCAACATCGGCTGCAGCAGTTGCGACACGCCCTGTCGCGGCAGGGCCCGCACGCGCTGCTCGACACGGTCCCAGCGCCCGGCCTGCGCATCCGCGCCGGCGACCATCAGGACGGCGAGCGAATTCTCGGGCAACCGGCGCGCCAGCCGCATCGCCTCGGGCCGGCCATCGAGCAGCGTGGCGATGAAGGCCCGCTCGACCACTTCCGGCTGATCGGGGTCCGCGCGCAGCGCCGCCAACAGGCTGTCAGCCGCCACCCCCGTGTCCGATTCGGCTGTCGCAAACCGGCCGGCCAGATAGGCGCCGAAAGCATTGCTCGGCGAAGGAGTGAAGCGGCCAGCCCCCGAACCGGCATCCCCGGCGGCGCAGGCGGAGAGCAATGCCGCCGCCAGGAGGAGAGGGCGGGACGATCGGACGGAGAGGATCATCCCGCCATCCTAGCGACGGGCGCTGCGGCGCACTACGGCCGATCGCGCCAAGTTGCGGAATGCCGGCCGCCGAGCCTCACTCGATCGTGATGTTGGCGGCACGAATTACCGCGCCGAGCTCCGTCACTTCCTTACGTGCCAGGGCATCAAGTTGCTCGAGCGTCATGGCGGCCGTCGTCGCCCCGCCCTGCTGCGCCCGCTGGCGCACGGTCGGCTGCTGGGCAACCTCTCGCAGCGCGGCGTTCAGCCGCTCCTGGATCGGGCGCGGCGTCGCGGCCGGGACGGCGAAGGCGAACCAGGCATCCAGGGTGAAGCCCGATAGGCCGGCCTCGGCCGTGGTCGGCACGTCGGGCAGGCCGGCGGCGCGGTTCGCGCTCGCCATCGCCAGCGCCTTCACCCGCCCGCCTTCAATCAGCGCGATGGCGGAGGAAGGGGTGGTGATGAACATCTCGACCCGGCCACCCGCCACGTCCTGCAGAGCCGGCGCCGCGCCACGATACGGCACATGCACCATGTCCGCCCCGATCGCACGGGCGAAGAGCACGCCCCCGATGTGCTGGATCGATCCATTGCCCGAGGACGCATAGTTCAGCTTCCCCGGATTGGCCCGCGCCAGGGCGATGAACTCGGCCAGCGTGTTTGCCTGCACATTCGGCGCCGCCAGGATCACATGCGGTGCCATGGTTCCCATGCCGACGATCGACAGGTCGCGAACCGGATCCCAGGTGAGGTTCTGCATCATCGCCGGATTGCCGGCGTGGTAGCCATTGTACTGCAGCAGCAGGGTGTGCCCGTCCGGCTGCGCCCGCGCTGCCGCGCTGATGGCGATGTTGCCATTCGCGCCGGGCCGGTTCTCGATCACCACCGGCTGGCCGAGTGCGGCCTGCAACCCTTCCTGGAACAGCCGCGCGGCGAAATCCGTGCCGCCGCCCGGCGGGTTCGGCACCAACACGGTGATGGGGCGGTTGGGGAAGGCCGGCTGCGCGCCCAGGGTTCCGGGCAGGGCAAGCGCGGCGCCGGCGCCCAGAAGGCTGCGACGGGTGGCGGTGATCATGGGGGAAATCCTCCGGGCTCGGCCTTCGCGGCCTCCTTGCCGTTGAGGATCGGGCAGCCATGTCCGGGTGGCAAGGCACCCCGTCTGGCCGCGCGCCCGCCGCGCGTCTAGGCTGCGTACCAACACCCTGCTGGAGGATTGCGCCGATGTCCTATCCGAACACCCTGCTGCATGTGAACGGGGAGTGGCGCGCCGCGCGCTCCGGCAAGACCATCAACGTCATCAACCCGGCGACCGAGGAAGTGATCGGCACCGTCGCCCACGCCGAGAAAGCCGACCTCGACGAGGCGCTGGCCGCCGCCGACAAGGGCTTCGCGGTGTGGCGGAAGGTCTCGGCCTTCGAGCGCTACAAGCTGATGCGCAAGGCCGCCGATATCTTCCGGTCCCGCGCCGACGACATTGCCCGCCTGCTGACGATGGAACAGGGCAAGCCGCTGGCCGAGGCCAAGGTCGAGGTGATGTCCGCCGCCGACATCATCGACTGGTTCGCCGAGGAAGGCCGCCGCGCCTATGGCCGCGTCATCCCGGCGCGCGCCGAGGGCGTCTACCAGCTCGTCGTGAAGGAGCCTGTCGGCCCCGTCGCCGCCTTCACCCCCTGGAACTTCCCGATCAACCAGGTGGTCCGCAAGCTGTGCGGCGCGGTGACCACCGGCTGCTCGATCATCGTGAAGGCCCCGGAGGAAACCCCGGCCTCCCCGGCCGAACTGATCCGCGCCTTCGTCGATGCTGGGCTGCCGCCGGGTGTCGCGAACCTCGTCTACGGCGTGCCGTCGGAGATTTCCGAGTACCTCATCGCGCACCCCGTCATCCGCAAGGTGACGTTCACCGGCTCGACGCCGGTCGGCAAGCTGCTCGCCGGCCTCGCCGGCCAGCACATGAAGCGCGTGACCATGGAACTTGGCGGCCACGCGCCGGCGATCGTCTTCGACGACGCGGATCTCGACCTCGCGGCAAAGACGCTTGCGGGTGCCAAGTTCCGCAACGCCGGCCAGGTCTGCGTCTCCCCCACGCGCTTCCTGGTGCAGGAGAAGCTTTATGACGGCTTCGTCGAGAAGTTCGTCGCCGCCGCCAAGGCGATGAAGGTCGGCGACGGCATGGCCGAGGGCACCACCATGGGCCCGCTCGCCCATGACCGCCGCGTGCCCTGGATCGAGACGCTGGTGCAAGACGCGCAGTCCAAGGGTGCCAAGGTCCACACCGGCGGGTCGCGCATCGGCAACAAGGGATACTTCTACGAGCCGACCGTGATGACCGACGTGCCGAAGGACGCCCGCGCGATGAGCGAGGAGCCCTTCGGCCCGATGGCCATGATCTCCCGCTTCAAGGACCTCGAGGAAGTGGTGACCGAGGCGAACCGGCTGCCCTACGGCCTCGCCGCCTACGCCTTTACCAAATCTGCCAAGACCGCCAACGCCGTCGCCGCGCAGGTCGAAAGCGGGATGATGACGATCAACCACCTCGGCCTCGCGCTGCCGGAAGTGCCGTTCGGCGGCGTGAAGGACAGCGGCTACGGGTCCGAAGGCGGCTCCGAAGCGATCGAGGCGTATCTGAACACGAAGTTCGTGTCTCAGGCTGGAATCTGAGGCGTCTTGGAGAGGGGCGCCGCCCCTCTCCAAACCTCACCCCGCCAAAGGCCGAAGGGCCTTTGGAAACCTCTACCTGGCGCCGGGCGCGGCTGGTCGGAGAACTGCGATCGTCGCGCCGGTCACGACGGCGCGCTTGCTGTCTCGAGGACGGCGCCTTCGCCGAACGATATGCGCGGGCAGCCGATGTGCTCCGGCCGCGCCTGCTGATCCCCGGCATCGAGCACGGCGCGACCTGACCGACGCACCGCGCCCCCGATGCCCACAACCAAGTCAAGGTTCCCAAAGGCCCTTCGGCCTTTGGTGGGGTGGGGTCCGGGGAGGGGCAAAGCCCATCCCCGTTGCGCCCGCCCCGACGGGAGGACCATTGCCGGACCCAGCCTGGCGCGGCCTGTTCCGCGACCGCGATTTCCTGCGTCTCTGGCTATCGGGCCTGGCGGTCTTCGTCGTGCGCTGGCTGGAGACGCTGGCGGTCGGCGTGTTTGCCTACAACGTCACGCATTCCGCCTTCGTCGTCGCCATGCTGACGATGTTGCGCCTGTTGCCGATGGGGCTGTTCGGCGCATTCCTTGGGGCTGCGGCGGACCGGATGGATCGGCGGCAGGCGCTCGTGCTGACCATCCTGTCGCAGATCGTGACCTCGGCGATCATCGCGGCCTTGGCGATCGCCGATGCGGTCGAGGTGTGGCACCTCGCTGTGGCGTCCTTCATGAACGGCATCGGCTGGGCGGCGGACAACCCAGTGCGGCGGGCGATGATCGGGCAGGTCGCAGGGCCCGCCCGCATGGGCACGGCGATGTCGATCGATGTCGCGACCAGCAATGGCAGCCGCGTGCTGGGGCCGACGTTGGGCGGCGTGATCCTGGCCACCGTGGGTCTCGACGGCGCCTTCATGCTGAGCGTGTTGATCTACCTGCCGGCGCTGGTGGCCGCGTGGCGGCTGCCGCCCGCGCCGCCGGCGCCGGGGGCGGGGGCGACGCCGGTGCTGGCCAGCATCGCGGAAGGCCTTGCCCTGGTTCGGCGGGAACCGCGGCTGAGCGGCGCGCTGTTGGTGACGCTGCTGTTCAACATTTTCGGCTGGCCGGCGACCTCCATGGTGCCGGTCATCGGGCAAGACCGGCTGGCGCTCGGGCCCAGCGGCATCGGGTTGCTGGCGGGGATGGACGGGGTGGGCGCCTTCATCGGCGCGGTGACGGTCGCCGTGCTTGCGCGACCGGAGCACTACAAGATGATCTATCTGTGCGGCATCAGCCTGTACTTCGCGATGCTGCCGGCCTTCGCCTGGGCACCCGATGCCGGGCTTGCCGGCGTCGCGCTGCTGCTGGTTGGTATTGGCGGCGCCGGCTTCGCCATCATGCAGCCGACGCTGATCTTCCTGGCGACGCCAGTCGAGCTGCGCAGCCGCATCCTTGGCCTGCTGTCGGTCTGCATCGGGCTGGGGCCGATCGGCTTCCTGCTGCTGGGCGGGCTTGCGGAACTCATCGGCGCACCGGCCGCAACGGCCGCAATGGGCACGGCGGGGCTGGTCGCCCTGGCCCTGACCCGGCCATGGTGGCGGCACATCTGACGGAGGAATGGCGATGGACAGCATCCTGCCTGCGGCGCGTGAGATCGGCGCCCGGCTCAAGGCCCGCGGCGAGACGGTGGCGGTGGCCGAGAGCTCGGCAGCGGGGCTGATCTCGGCGGCGCTGCTGGCGGTGCCGGGCGCCTCGGCCTATTTCGTCGGTGGCGCGGTGGTCTACACCAAGGCGGCGCGGGGTGGGCTGCTCGGCATCACGGATGC
This sequence comes from Neoroseomonas terrae, assembly GCF_018129025.1. GTDB lineage: Bacteria > Pseudomonadota > Alphaproteobacteria > Acetobacterales > Acetobacteraceae > Neoroseomonas > Neoroseomonas terrae. The sequence continues at coordinate 8,494 of NZ_JAAEDI010000001.1, forward strand.
GGAGATGGCGGGCATGCGCTCCTCCTCCGAACCCTATGCGCTGCTGCTGGCCCGCACGGTGCGGGCGCGGATCGGCGCCGATTGGGGCTTTGCGGAAACCGGCGCCGCCGGCCCGAGCGGCAACCGGTATGGCGATGCGGCGGGTCATTCCTGCCTGGCCATCGCAGGGCCGGTCGAGAAGGTCATCACCCTCGAAACGGGGTCGCCGGATCGCGAGGCCAATATGCGCGCCTTCGCCGCCGCGCTGTTCGCCCTGGCGGGTGAGGCCCTTGCATGATCCGCCCTTCCGCCCGACCCTGAGCCCGAACATCCAGGGGACGAAGCGGTGGCGCAGTTCAAGGGCACGGACAACTACGTCGCATCGCGCGAGCTGGAAGTCGCGGTCAACGCTTCGGTCGCCCTGCAGCGCCCATTGCTGGTGAAGGGGGAGCCGGGCACCGGCAAGACCGTGCTGGCGCATGAGATCGCGAAGGCGCTGGGTTATCCGCTGATCGAGTGGCACATCAAGTCCACCACCAAGGCGCAGCAGGGCCTCTACGAATACGACGCCGTGTCGCGCCTGCGCGACGGCCAGCTCGGCGACCCGCGCGTGCACGACATCGCCAACTACATCGTGCGCGGCAAGCTGTGGGATGCCTTCGAGGCTGACGCGCCCGTCGTCCTGCTGATCGACGAAATCGACAAGGCCGACATCGAATTCCCGAACGACCTGCTGCTCGAACTCGATCGCATGCAGTTCTTCGTCTACGAGACGCGGAAGACCGTGGCCGCGAAGCACCGCCCGGTGGTGATCATCACGTCCAACAACGAGAAGGAGCTGCCGGACGCCTTCCTGCGCCGCTGCTTCTTCCACTACATCCGCTTCCCCGACCGCGAGACGATGGAGATGATCGTCCGCGCGCACTACCCGGACATCCGCCAGGACCTGCTGCGGGAGGCGCTGAATGTCTTCTTCGACATCCGGCAGGTGAACGAGCTGAAGAAGAAGCCGGCGACATCCGAATTGCTCGACTGGCTGAAGCTGCTGACCATCGAGGACATGCCCGCCGAGGCGCTGCGCTCCTCCGACGCCAAGACCGCCATCCCGCCGCTGTACGGCGCGCTGCTGAAGAACGAGCAGGACGTGCACCTATTCGAGCGGCTGGCGTTCCTGGCGCGGCGGCGCGGCGGCTGAACCGTGTTCGCACCCTTCATCCTCGCGCTGCGCGCCGCCGGTGTTCCGGCCTCCATCACGGAGTATTTGGCGCTGCTACGCGCGATGAAGGAGGGCGTGGCAGGCTTCAGCGTCGATGATTTCTACCATCTGAGCCGGGCCGCGCTGGTGAAGGACGAACGGCATCTCGACCGCTTCGACCGCGTCTTCGGCGAGATCTTCAAGGGCCTGGAATCGCCGCAGGGCGAGGCGCCGCGCGAATTGCCGACGGAGTGGCTGCGCAAGATCGCCGAGAAGACGCTGACGCCCGAGGAGATGAAGCAGATCGAAGCCCTCGGTGGCTTCGACGCGCTGATGGAGACGCTGAAGAAGCGGCTGGAGGAACAGAAGGGCCGCCACCAGGGCGGCTCGAAATGGATCGGCACGGCCGGTACCTCACCCTTCGGCGCTTATGGCTACAACCCCGAGGGCGTGCGCATCGGGCAGGAGGAATCCCGCCATCGCCGCGCGGCGAAGGTGTGGGACCAGCGGACCTTCCGCGACCTCGACGAGGATGAGGCGCTGTCCTCGCGAAACATGAAGGTCGCGCTGCGTCGCCTGCGCCGCTTCGCGCGTACGGGTGCCGCGACCGAGCTCGACATCCCCGGCACCATCGGCGCCACCGCGAAGAATGGCGGATCGCTCGACCTACACATGGTCCCGGAGCGGCACAACGCGGTGAAGGTGCTGCTGCTGATGGATATCGGCGGGTCGATGGATGACCACATCCGCATCTGCCAGGAGCTGTTCACCGCCGCGCGCTCCGAATTCAAGCACCTCGAATTCTGGTACTTCCACAACTGCCCCTATGAGCGCGTCTGGCGCACCAACCGTCGCCGCAAGGAGACGGAGCGGCCGATGATGGAAGTCATGCGGACCTACGGCCCCGACTGGCGCCTGGTCTTCGTCGGCGACGCCACGATGGGCCCCTATGAGATCATCCAGCCAGGCGGCTCGGTCGAGCACTGGAACGAGGAATCGGGTGAGGTCTGGATGAACCGGCTGACCCGGCATTTCCGCAAGGCGGCCTGGCTGAATCCGATCGACCAGCAGCATTGGCGCTACACGCAGTCGATCTCGATCATGCAGCGGCTGATGGAAAACCGGATGCACCCGCTGACGCTGGCGGGGCTGGAATCCATGGCGCGGGAACTGGCGCGCTGACAGGGGAAACGAACAGGCATGTCCACCACCACCGCCCGCATCCCGCGAGGCCGGCAATTCTTCGCGAATCCCGGCCCGACCAACATCCCTGATTCCATCCTGAAGGCGGTCTCCGCCGTCAGCATCGACTTCAACGACCCGGCCTTCCTGACTGTCTATGACGACGTCGTCGCGGGGTTGAAGCGCATCCTGAAGACGCAGCAGGACGTCTTCCTCTACACCGGCTCCGGCCACGCCGCTTGGGAAGCTGCGCTGGTCAACTTGTTCTCGCCCGGCGATACGCTGCTGATCATCGAGACCGGCCACTTCTCCGAATCCTGGGGCAAGATGGCGAAGGATTTCGGCCTCGAGGTCCGCACCCTGTCGGCCGATTGGCGCCGCGGTGCCGACTTCGCCGCGCTGCGGGCCATGCTGGCCGAGGACAAGACCCACACGATCAAGGCCGTCTGCGCCGTGCAGAACGAAACGGCGACCGGCATGGAACTGTCCATCGCCGAGACGCGCGCCGCCATGGACGCGGCCGCCCACCCCGCCCTGCTGCTGGTCGACACGATTTCCTCGCTCGGCTCGCTCGACTTCCGCATGGATGAATGGGGCGTCGACGCCGCGGTCGGCGGGAGCCAGAAGGGGCTGATGCTGCCGACCGGCATGTCCTTCACCGGCGTCTCGGCGAAGGCCATGGCGACGCACAAGCTGTCGAAGCTGCCGAAATCCTACCTCAACTGGACGAACATGCTGACGCGGCGGCACAAATCCTTCATCGGGACGGTGCCGACCTCGCTGTTCTACGGGATGCGGGAATCGATCCGGCTGCTGGAGGAAGAAGGCCTCGACGCCGTCTTCGCCCGCCATGCCCGCCTGGCCGAGGCGGTGCGCCGCTGCGTGCGCCACTGGTCGGGCAACAACGGCCCCTCCCTGTTCTGCGAAAGCCCGGACCGTTTCTCCAACTCCGTCACCGCCGTGCTGATGCCGGAAGGCCACGACGCCGAGGCGGTGCGCCGCGTCGCGCTGCAGGCCTTCAACGTTTCCCTCGGCGGCGGGCTGAACCGGCTCGGCGGACAGGTCTTCCGCATCGGCCATCTGGGCGACCTGAACGAGCCGATGATCCTCGGCACGCTTGCGACCGTGGAGGCCTCCCTCCGCGTCGCCGGCGTGCCCCACGCGCCCGGCGGGGTCCAAGCGGCGATCGAATACCTGGCCGAGGCCGCGCGCCCGGCGTGACACTTCGGTGATTGCGGCGCCGGCCGGCTTGCCGGCGCCGGTGGGGTGCGCGAGGTAACCCCGGCCACCCACACGAAGTGATGCCGCATGGGATTCGAGATCGAACGCCGCTTCCTGGTCGTCGATGAGGCATGGCGCGACGCCGCGACGCGGTCGCGCCGCCTCGTCCAGGGCTATCTGGCCCGGGAAGGTGGGGTCGCTGTCCGCCTGCGCCTGGACGACGGCCAAGCCCATCTGACCATCAAGGGCCCGGGTGGGCTGGTCCGCCCCGAATTCGAGTACGGCATCCCGGCCGAGGAGGCTGCCGCGATGCTCGATACGCTCTGCGCCGGACGGCGCATCGTGAAGACGCGGCACGATGTCCCGCATGGCGGCCTGCTGTGGGAGATCGATGTCTTCGAAGGCCCGCTTGCCGGTCTCATCATCGCCGAGGTGGAGTTGCCCGCCGCGGATCTTCCGCTCGACCTTCCGCCCTGGGCCGCGCGGGAGATCACCGGGGATGAGCGCTATGCCAACGCGGCGCTCGCGTCGCTGAGCGCGCCGCCGCGGGGGTGACGGCGCCCGGATCGCCGCCTAGGCTTGCAACAGGGGCCATAGCGTGCCGAAGCAAGCCAGGGGAAGCGTCCGCATGAGTTCAACGAGCCGCGCCGTCTATCGCCATGACGAGATGCGCCGCCTGTTCGATCCGTCCTCGATCGCCGTGATCGGCGCCAGCCCCCGCGCAGGGTCCTTCGCCGACCGCACCATCCAGGCGCTGAGGAACTACACCGGCCGGCTGTACCTGGTGAATTCGCGCTACGAGACGATCGGGGAGCGCGCCTGCTTCCCCTCCGTTGCGGCGCTGCCCGAGGTGCCGGATTGCTGCATCGTGGTCGCCGCGAAGGACGCGGTGGAGGAGATCGCCGCCGACTGCGCGAAGGCCGGTGTCGGCGGCATCATGCTCTACGCCTCCGGCTTCTCGGAGACGGGGCGGGATGCGGACATCGGGGCGCAGCTCCGCCTCGCGCAGATCGGCCGCGATGCCGGCATGCGCATCGTCGGACCGAATTGCATCGGGATGCTGAACTTCGGCTCGAAGGCCGGCGTCACCTTCATGCTGCCGCCGCCGATGGAAGCGCCGCTCCCGCATGCGATCGGCCTGGTGAGCCAGTCCGGCGCGCTCGGCTTCTCGCTGGCGCAATCGGTGATGCGCGGCGTCTCCGTCAGCCACCTGCTGACCACCGGGAATTCCTCGGATGTGGACGTCGCCGACTGCGTATCGTTCCTCGCCGACGATCCCGCCTGCCGCGCCATCGCCTGCGTCTTCGAAGGCATGCCGGACCCGATGCGCTTCATCCAGGCGGCCGAAGTCGCCGATGCGGCGAACAAGCCGCTGGTGGTCTTCAAGCTCGGCACCGGGGAAGCCGGTGCGGCGGCGGCGATGTCGCATACGGGCTCGCTGGCCGGCGAGCAGGCGGCCTATCTGGCCGCCTTCGAACGTGCCGGCGCCGTGGTGGTGAAGGATTTCGAGGCGCTCGTGGAGACCGCCGCCTTCCTTGCCAAGGCGCCGGCTCCGCGCGCCCGCGGCGTCGCGGTCGTCGCCGTCTCCGGCGGTGCTGCCATCATGTCGGCCGACAAGGCCGAGGCGCACGCCATCCCGCTGCCGCAGCCGACGCCGCCGGTGCAGGCCATCCTGGAATCGCGCATCCCGGATTTCGGTTCGGCGCGTAACCCCTGCGACGTTACCGCCCAGGTGGCGAACGACCCCGAGAGTCTGACCGCCTGCGCCTCCGCGATGCTCGGCGAGGACCACTACGGCACGCTGATCTATGCGCAGATCTATTCTTCCGAACTCTCCGCCAAGCGGCCGGGTGAACTCGCCGCCATCGCCGAGAAGCACGACAAGCCGATCTGCGTCGTCTGGACGACCGAATGGCTGGAAGGCTTCGGGTCGAAGGAAGCCGAGACGAACCCACACATCGGTCTGTTCCGCTCGATGGACCGCTGCTTCGCGGCACTCGCGCATTGGCATGCCCGCGAAGCGCGGCGGGCCCGCGGCCCGCGCCTGCTGAGCCGGCTGTCGCGGCCGGAGGCGGCCGAGGAAGCCGCGGCGCTGATCGCCGCCGCGCAGGACCGTACCCTGACCGAACGCGAAGCCAAGACCGTCCTCGCCGCCTATGGCGTGCCCGTCGTGCCCGAGACCCTGACCCAGACCGAGGACGAGGCCGTCGCCGCGGCCGAGGCCCTGGGCTTCCCGATCGCGATGAAGGTCGAAAGCCCCGACCTGCCGCACAAGACCGAGGCGGGCGTCATTCGCCTGAAGCTGAAGGATGCAGCCGAGGTGCGGGATGCCTATCGCGCCGTCATGGCCAATGCGAAGCATCATGCGCCGAATGCCCGCATCAACGGCGTTCTGGTCCAGCCAATGGCAAAGCCGGGCGTCGAGGTGATGGTCGGCGGCCGCGTCGATCCGCTGATGGGCCCGCTGATCGTCGCGGGCCTGGGCGGCGTGCTGGTCGAGCTGATGCGCGATTCGTCGCTCGCTCTTGCGCCGATCAGCCACACCGAGGGTCGCGCGATGTTCGAGAAGCTGCGCGGCCGCGCAGCGCTTGAAGGCTTCCGCGGCGCGCCGGCCGCGGATCTGGACCGGCTGGCCGATATCGTGACGCGGCTGTCGGAATTCGTCGCCGATCAGCGCGAGCGTGTCGCCGAACTGGACGTGAACCCGATCATCATTGCCGGGTCGGATGCGGTGGCGGTGGATGCGCTGATCGTGAAGGCCTGATCGGCCCCGCTCAACGAGAAGGGGCGGGCCCTCGCAGGCCCGCCCCCCTATCCCGTCGATGGACCGGCCGCTTACTGCTGCAGCGGCAGCACAACGTTGGTGACTTCGCACAGGTTCACGCCCCGGCGTTCCTGCGCCTGGCCGTTCTGGTAGACGAAGCGCACGTCATACATGCAGTCGCCTTCCGGCAGGCGGACCGGGTAGACCGCGCCCGGCGCGACCATGTCGGCGCCCAGCCGGTCCGGACCCCAGTTCTGGTCGGTGGTCAGCGAGGCATAGACCTCACGCACCGGTTGCTGTCCCTGGTTCACCAGGTTGAAGGACGGGTTGCCGCGCGGGCCGGCGCCCTGGCCCATGCCGCCCTGACCGGGCGCCTGGCCGAAGCCTTGGCCACCCTGCGGCGGCATCTGCTGCTGGCCACCTTGCTGCTGCTGCGGCCGGCCGTCAAACACCACCTCGGTCATGTTGCAAAGGTTGATGTTGCGGCGTTCTTCCGCCTGGCCGCCCTGGCGGTCGTAGACCACCCGCACGTCGTACATGCACTCGCCCTGCGGCAGGCGGATGACGAAGTTGCGCCCGGCGGGCACCACGTTCTGGCCAAGCCGGTCCGGGCCCCAGTTGTTGTCCGAGGTCGGCGACGCATAGGCCTCGTAGATCACCCGGCCGCTGCGGTTCGCCAGGTTGAAGGAGGGGTCGCCCGTCTGGGCCTGCGCAGAGGGGATCAGCCCCCCGAGCCCCAGCAGGGCGGCAGTGGCGATGGCGAGGCGTCTGAACAGCATGCGGGCTCTCCTTCCCGAAGGTCTGGGCACGACGCCCGATCGGATTGGCGCCACGCTAGCCGAGCCGGATGACAGCGCCAACCGCGGTGGGTCACACCTTGCGAAGGACTTCAGGCGTAGCGCGCGAGTGCCTGTTCCAGCGAAGCGAGCGCATTGCCCAGCGCGGCGGACATGGCCGACGCCGCCTGCTCGGGCGTCGGTGCCGTCGCGGTGCCGCCGGGTAGCGGTGCCGTGCCCTCGGTGACGAGTTGGCCGACCAACCGGCCGTTCCGGTCATTCATCAGGAGCAAGGTCAGTTCAGCGCGCGCCACGCCATCGCGTTGGCTGGCGGCGAGGGCGGTCAGCTCGCCCTCCAGGATGAAGTCGGGGGTTACGCGGCTTCCGGGCGCGAGAACGGCGGAGAACAGGTGCGAGTCGATCAGCCAGCGGCGGAGGGACTGCTCGGCGGCTTCGGCCGGCGGCGCCGCCCACTCGGCGTAGAAGTCGAGGCTCACCGTGCCGTCAGGGCGGATCACCTGCAGGTTCCGCGTTTCCATCCCGGCGCCGGCCTGCAGCGTGCGGATCAGCAGGGTGCGCCGGCCGCGCCCGCGGCGCGGTGCACCGGGGCGTCGTGGTTCCAGCGGGAAGCGCGTCGTCTCGACATACGGCCGGTCCGGCAGCACCGAGCAGCCGGCGAGGACGAAGGGAGCGAGGAGGAGGCTACGGCGGTGGGTCATCAGCGGCGGTCCCGTGGCGGTGGCGGGGGCTGGCCGAACAGCGACTGCGACGGACTCCGGCGCAGCTGTTCGGCGGTATCGCGTAGGCTGGAGACGGTTGCGCGTAGGTCGCGGAGCAGCGGCCCGAGATCGGCCTGGGCGTCGGTCGTCGTGCCGCGAACGCTGCGCAGCGCGAGCTCCAGCGACTGGATGACCGCCGGCAGCCGCGCGATGGAGGCTCGCAGGTCGGTCGCCGCCTCGCTGATGTTGGTCGCGGCACCCGTTACGGCAGGGCTGCCCAGAAGCCGCTCGGCGGCCTGGCCCGCCTCGGCGATGCGGGTCGCCGCATCGCGCACCTCGCGCACCGTCGCGGCGAGTTCCGCCCCCTCGATCGTCTGGCGCAGGGCCGTCATCGTCGCCGCGGCCTCGCGCAGGGTGATACCGAGGTCGCCTTGGCCGCCGACCTGGTTGCGCAGATCCTCCATCAATCCGGTCGCGGCGGTGAACAGTCCATCGATATCGACATCCGACAACCTCGTCATCAGCCGCTCGGCCGCCGAGGTCACCTGGCTGATGGTGGACGGAATGGACGGGATGTAGGGGTAGGTTGGCTGCCACGGCACGGTGATCGGCGGGAAGCGTTCCGGGTCGACGAAATCGGCCTCGAGATAAGAAACGCCGGTGACGCCCGTGCTCGCCATGCGTACGCGCAGCCCGGCGCGCACCGCCTGTTCCACCGGCACGTCGCCGTAGCGCGAGGGATCGAGGGCGAAGCGGATTACCACCAGGCGACTGGCGCTCCGTTCCGGCCCGCCATCCGCCTCGTTGTAGATGACCGAGGCGAGGCCGATATCCGTCACGCGCCCGACGGCGACGCCGCGGAAGCGCACCGGCGCGCCGACATCGAGGCCGGCGATGGATTCCCGGACATAGGTCTCGAACACCAGTTGGCGAGTGCCGAAGCTGCCCGAGGTCAGGAACAGGATGAAGCCGACGGCGAGCGCGGCGCCGGCGACGACCAGCATGCCGACGCGGAGGTAGAGCGAGCGTCCCGAACGCGCCATCTACGCGGCCTCCCGCCGGAAGAAGGCGCGGACGGTGGGGTGTGTGCTCTCCGCCTTCAGCTTCCGCGGGTCGCCTTCCGCGATCATGCCCTGGGCGTCCTTGTCCAGCATGATGCAGCGGTCGCCGATGGCGAGGATCGACTGCAATTCGTGCGTCACCACGACGAAGGTGGTGCCGGTATCCCGCGCGATGTCCTTGATCAGCTTGTCCAGCCCCGCGGATGTGATCGGGTCGAGCCCGGCGGACGGCTCGTCGAGAAAAAGCAAGGGCGGGTCGAGCGCCATGGCGCGCGCGATCCCGGCGCGCTTGGCCATGCCACCGGAGATTTCCGCCGGCAGCCGTCCGGCAGCGTCGCCGAGGCCGACCAGACCGAGCTTGGACGACGCCACCGCTTCCCGCGCCGGGCGAGGCAGGTCGGTATGCTCCTCGAGCGGCAGTTCGACATTCTCCGCCAGGGTCATGCTCCCGAACAACGCACCCGACTGCCACATGACGCCGATGCGGCGCAACAGCGCACGGCGGGCCCGGTCGTCCTCCTTGGCGATCTCCTCGCCCAGCAGCCACGCATGGCCGGCGGCGAGGGGCACCAGCCCGATCAGGGCCTTGAGCAAGGTGGACTTGCCGCAGCCGGAGCCGCCGAGGATCACGAAAATCTCACCGCGCCGGACCTCGAAGCTGACATCCTTGAACACCGTGCGGCTGCCGAAGCGGACGGACAGGCCCTCGGCCCGGATCACCGGTTCGTTCGCCATGATCAGATGCCCAGCCGGAAGAACAGCACGGCGAAGACGCCGTCCATCACGACGATGGCAACGATGCCGCCGACCACCGCGGCGGTCGCCGCATCGCCGACGGCACGCGGGCCGCGCCCCGCCGAGAGACCTGCCCGGCAGCCGATGCCCGCGATCACGAGGCCGAAGCACGCCGCCTTGAACAACCCGCCGGCGAGGTCCTGGAGCGACAGCCACTGCTGAAGCTGCGACTGCACGGAAGCCCAGGGATAGCCGAGCGTGCCCATGATCAACGTCATGCCCGCGAGGCCCGCGACGTTCATCAGCAGTGCCAGCACCGGCATCGCGATGGTCGCCGCGACCAGCCGCGGCAGCACCAGCATGGCCGTGGCGTCGACCCCCATGATCTTCAGCGCGTCCACCTCCTCGTTCACCGTCATGGTGCCGAGTTCGGCGGCGAAGGCCGATCCGGTGCGGCCGGCCAACACGACGCCCGCCAGCAGGGGGCCGAGCTCACGCAGCAGGGAAATCCCGACGAGATTGGGTACGAAGACCTCCGCCCCGAAGCGTCGCAGCGGGATCGAGGACTGGTAGGCGAGGATCACCCCGATCAGGAAGCCGAGCAGAAGGGTGAGCGGGAAGGCACGGGTGCCGACCTCGTCGAGGTGGCGCAGCACGTCCGCCAGACGCAGCAGCCGCGGCCGTGTCAGCACGCGCAGGGTGGTGACCACGGCCTCACCGATGAAGGCGATGCCGGCGACGGTGTCGCGCCCGCGGTTTACGGTGGCGCGGCCGATGGCGGTGATGGGGTGCCACGGCGCAGGCGGCCCCGGCGGCGGGATGGTCCCAAGCGCCTTGCGGGTGCGTTCCAACAGCGCGACGGCGTGGTCAGGCGCGCCGCGCAGCTCGGCATCGGGGGCGGCGGTCAGCAGCATGACCGCGCCCGCGGAGTCGATCGCCTCAAGCCCTGCGAGGTCGAGCGCCACGATGGGTGCGCCCTCGGCCGCCTTCATGGCGGTGGGCCAAAGCCGGGCGGCTGCCTCGGTGTCCAGGCGGCCGGTCGCGCGCAGCACGCGGCTCTCGCCTTCGGTCTGTGCCTCGATCCGCGCCGTCGCCATGCCGGGGGTTGGGTCCATGCAGCCGAATGGCCTGATACCGCGCGGTATCGCAAGCCCTTTGCGTCAGGTCGGGCCGCCCAGGGCGTGGATCAGCACGGCGGCGGCGACCGAGACGTTGAGGCTCTCGACCGGCCCTGCCGGCGGCAGCGTCACGCGCAGCGCGCAGGCGTTGAGCGTCGCCGGCGCCAGGCCGTTCTCCTCATTGCCGAGCACCAGGGCGATGGCAACGTCGCGCGGGATGCGGTCCGGGGGCAGGCCGCCGCGCGCCACGGCGGCCACCGTGCGGATGCGCGGGGACAGGCCCCGCAGCGCGATGGGCAGATCCTCGGCGCGGAACAGCTCCAGCGCCTCGATGCCGCCTTCCGAGGTACGGAACGCGGCATCCGACAGGCCGGCCTGACGCGGGTCACCCGACAGCACCATGGCGCGGCAGCCGAAGAAGGCGGCGGACCGCGCGATGGCACCGAGGTTGTGCGGATTGCCGATGCCGTCCAGCACCGGGGTGACGCGCGACCCTGCGATGGCCGGCGGCAGCCGGTGAGGGTCCAGCGCCGGCACGGGGCGCGGCAGCGCGAGAGCGACCAGCCCGCCATGGTGCTGCGTGCCGGCGACGCGGGCGAGTTCGGCCGCCGGGACCTCGCGATAGGGGCGCCGCAGCCGGGCCATGACGGCGCAATGCGGCCCGGCATCGCGGCGCCGCTCCGCGGTGTGGAACAGCCGCATCACGTCCTGCGGACGCGCCGCGAACAGCGCGGCGACGACAGCAGGCCCGCAATGGCGGTCGAGCTCCGGCCGCGTCGTCACAGCCCGGCCAGGGCCATCAGGCGCTGATGCAGAACGTCGGGGATCTCGATGCCCTCGGCGGCGGCGCGAGCGGCGAGCGCGTCGCGCCGGCTGCCGGGCAAACGCACGCCGTCCTCGGCGGTCATGGCGTCGACGAAGGCCTCGATGCGCGCGGCGAAGGATGCGCTGCCGGCCAGCGCGCCGGGATCGACGACGAGCAGCGCCTGGCCAAGGCGCGGACGGTTGCCCTCATCCTCGAAGAAGCTATCCGCCTCGAAGCCGAAGGCGGCGCCGGTCAGGGCGCAGCAGAGCAGTTCCACCACCATCGCCAGCAGCGCGCCCTTCGCGCCGCCCATGGCGAGCATGGCGCCCGCCAAGGCCGCCTTGGCGTCGGTGGTCGGCCGGCCCTGCGCGTCGACCGCCCAGCCCTCCGGGATCGGCCGGCCTTCCTTCGCGGCGACCATGATCTTGCCGCGTGCGACCTCCGACAGCGCCATGTCGATGACGAGCGGCGGCGCGTCCCGGCGCGGAAAGGCTGCAGCGATCGGGTTGGTGCCCATCAGCGGCCGCGCCCCGCCGGGCACGGGCATGGCGGCGGGGGAGTTGGTGAAGGCGAGCGCGACCAGCCCCTGCTGCGCCAAGCGCGCGACAGGCAGGCCCATCGCGCCGGAATGGTGCGAGTTGGTGATGCCCGCGAAGGCAATGCCGTGCGCGCGGGCGCGCCAGGCGGCTTCCGCTTCCGCCATCGCCAGTGCCGGATAGGCAAGGCCGTGGCCGGCATCGACCAGCACCGCGCCGCCGCGCTCGTTCACGATGCGCGGCGCGGCGCGGCCGTCGGCGCGGCCGTTCTTCAGGAAGGTGGCGTATTGCGGCACGCGGGACAGGCCATGCCCGGCCTGGCCGGCCGCCTCGGCCGCGGCCAGCGCGTTGGCCGTCGTCGCCGCCATCGCGGGCCGCGCGCCGGAAGCAGCCAGCGCAGCGCGCGCCAGCGCCTCCGCTTCGTCGATCGATATCCGCATCAGTCCGCGCGTAGCCCCGCATCCTGGATCAGCCGCGCCCAGCGCGCGGTCTCCGCCGCCACGAAGGCGTCAGACCGTGTACGGTCCCAGGCCTCGACCGTGAAGCCACCCTCGCGTGCGCGGCGCGACACATCGACATCCCGGATCGCGGCGAGCGTGTCGGTCTCGAGCCGCGCGAGAAGAGGTGCGGGCACGCTGGCGGGGACCATCATGGCGGTCCAGTTCGTCATTTCCAGGTTGGCCTGCCCGGCTTCCTTTACCGTCGGCACATCCGGGATCAGCGGATGCCGTTCGGCCGAGGTGACGGCCAGCGGGTGTAGGCGGCCACCCTGGATCTGCGCGATGCATTCCGGAAGGTTAGAGACCATGAAGTCGAGATTGCCGGCAGCGAGGTCGGTCACCGACGGCGCGCCGCCCCGATAGGGGACATGCTGGATGTTCTCGCCGGCCCGGGCGGCGATGCGCACCAGTTCGAGCCCCAGATGCGGCGGGGAGCCGGTGCCCGACGAGCCCGCATTCATCCGCTGCGTGCGCGCCGCCGCCAGGAAGTCCGTGAGATTGCGCGCCGGGCTCTTCTCCGCATTCACCACGACGACGAGCGGCAGTGAGCCGAGCACCGAGATGGTGGTGAAGTCGTTGCGGAAATTGTACGGGGCCTGCGGGAATAGCGACGCATTCACGGCATGCGTAAGGGTGATGGCGAGCAGCGTATGGCCATCCGGCGCACTTTTCGCCACGGCATCGGCGCCGATCAGCGCATTGCCGCCGGCGCGGTTCTCGACGACGACGGGCCTGCCCCAGTTCTCGGACAGCTTCTGGCCCACCAGGCGCGCCATGATGTCGGTGAGACCGCCCGGCGGGAAGGGCACGATGTAGCGGACGGGACGGTCAGGGAAGGCAGGCTGCGCGCGGGCGGCCAAGGGCAGGAGCACGGCCGGCAGGCCGGCAAGTACCGAACGGCGATCGATCATGGGATGCATCCTCTCCTGGGCTGTTATCGTTGACGCAACGATAACGCAGGGGTGGTGCAATGCCCTACAGCGAATGCGGCGAGCACCACGGGGCCGCGCCACGGCGCGACCCCGCTGCCCTGATCAGGCGCTCTCGTAGAGGCGCGTGAGGCTGTACTCGCGGTGGCCAAGGATCTCGGCCGCCGTATGCTGACCGTCCGCGGTGCGGATGATGCAGTCGATCAGCGCCTCGCCCGCTTCGTCCAGGTTCATCTTCTTCTGCAGCAGGCCGGTCACGTCCACGTCGACGTGCTCGGACATGGTCCGCATGGTGCGCGGGTTCGCGGTCAGCTTGATCACCGGCAGGATCGGGTTGCCGATGACGTTGCCCTGGCCGGTCGGGAAGGTGTGCACGGCAAAGCCCGACGCCGCGCAGAGCGTCACCATCTCCGCCGCCGCCGATGACGAATCCATGAACCACAGCCCCGGATGGGTCGGTTCTTCGGCCTTGTCGAGCACGCCATCGACCGTGCACTTCTTGCCGATCTTCTGGATGTTGCCGAGCGCCTTCTCCTCGATTGTGGTCAGGCCACCTTCGATGTTGCCCTTGGTGGGCTGGCTCTCGGAAAGGTCGGAGGTCTTATTGGCCTCGACCACCGCCTGGTAGCGGTCGAACATCGCCATGAACTGGGCGCGGATCTCCGGCGTCTTGCACCGCTCGGCGACCAGATGCTCGCCGCCGGTCAGTTCCGTCGTCTCGCCGAAGACCAGCGTGTTGCCATTGGCCCATAGCTTGTCGAAGGAATCCCCGACGGTGGGGCAGGAGGCGAGGCCCGAAGTGGTGTCGGACTCGCCGCACTTGGTCGACACCCACAGATCCACCAGCGGCGCCTTGGTCTTCTTCAGCGCGGTCGCGTACTTCACCATGCGGTAGGCGGCGCGGGAGGCATTCGCGATGGTCGCGATGTCGCCGTTCTGCTCGATGGCGAAGAATTCCACCGGCTTGCCGGTCTTGGCGATGCCCTCGGCGACCTTGGATGCCCAACCGAGTTCGATGCCGATGACGACGACGGCCGCGACGTTCGGATTGCAGCCGGTACCGATGATGGTGCGGAAATGCAGGTCGAGGTCGGCGCCGAACTGCAGGCGCCCATAGGCGTGTGGGATCGCCAGGGTGCCCTGGATGTTGCGCGCCACACCCTCGGCCGCCGCGTTGGAGATGTCGTCCACGGGCAGGATCAGGACGTGGTTGCGCACGCCCATGCGGCCGTTGTCGCGGCGCCAGCCGTCGAAGGTCGCATTCTTCAGGTTGATACCCATCGTGCTCACCACCGCTTCGTCTTGACGTTGTGGACGTGCAGATGCTCGCCGGCGCCGATGTCGGCGACCGCCTTCCCGATGTCCACACCGTACTTGATGATGGTGTCGCCCTTGGCGATCGCCTTGATCGCGACCTTGTGGCCGATGGGGATGTCGGATTTGGCCGGGAACTCGATCATCCGGTCCTGGTCCATGATCCAGCCGTTCAGCGTCTGGCCGGATGTTATCCCCTCGACGACCACGACGCCGGCGGAATCGCCTTCGTCATGGACGCAGAAATGCACCGTCATGGCGTGCCTCTCCCTGAACTGTTGGCCGCGACGCTAGGGCGGTGCGGGTGGGCGGTCAACGCGGTCAATCCGCGCGGATGCCCGCCCGCTCGATGGTCGCGCGCCACTTCGCGGTCTCGCTGCGGATGAGGCTCGCGAAGGCCTCGCGCGTCGTCGCCTGCACGTCGAAGCCCAGTTCCGTCAGCCGGGCCGCGACGGCGGGGCGGCGCGCCGGCTGCACCAGCAGCGCGTTCAGCCGGTCCAGCACGGCTGCGGGCGTGGCGGCGGGCGCCACGACGCCGAACAGCGAAACGGCATCGACCGCGGCGAAGCCGGCTTCCGTGAAGGTGGGCACGTCGGGCAGGGCGCTGCTGCGCTGCGCCGAGGTGACGGCCAGGGCCCGCAGGCGGCCGCCATCGACATGCGGCTTCGCGCTCGGGATCGCGGAGAAAGCGAGCTGGATCTCGCCGCCGAGCAGAGCGGTCAGCATCGGCCCCGCGCCGCGATAGGCGACGGGGACCAGTTCCGTCTCGGTCACCAGGCCGAGCTGCGCGCCGGCCAGATGCACCGCCGTGCCATTGCCGGCATGGCCGATGTTGAGCGCGCCGGGCC
The DNA here is from genome assembly GCF_018129025.1 of Neoroseomonas terrae. Classification (GTDB taxonomy): domain Bacteria; phylum Pseudomonadota; class Alphaproteobacteria; order Acetobacterales; family Acetobacteraceae; genus Neoroseomonas; species Neoroseomonas terrae. The sequence continues at coordinate 24,176 of NZ_JAAEDI010000001.1, forward strand.
GCGCGCGGGCGCGCGCCACGGCTTCACGCACTGTCGCGAAGGGGACCTCGCGCGGGGCGACGAGGACCAGCGGCGCGACGGCGACGAGGCCGACGGGCGCGAGGTCGCGCTCGGTGTCGAAGGGCATGCGGTCGCCGAACAGGCCGGGGTTGGTCACCAGCGCGGAATCGACGAAGCCGACCGTATAGCCATCGGGCGGCGCGCTGATCACGGCCTGGGTGCCGGGGATGGAGGCACCGCCGCCGCGGTTCTCGACGACGAAGGATTGGCCGGAGGCTTCGCTCGCCGCCTGCGCCATGATGCGCGCGACGATGTCGGTCCCGCCGCCCGGCGCGTAGGGCACGACCACGCGAACGGGACGTGCGGGAAAGGCCTGCGCCGCGGCGCGGCGGGACAGGCCGGCGACGGGGAGCGCCGTCAGCGCGGCCTGCAGGAGATGGCGTCGGTTCATGGCCGTTCCTCCTCAGGCGGTGCGATAGCGCGCGATCAGGGCCGGGTCCGGCTCGACACCGAGGCCCGGGCCGGTCGGTACCGCCACGCGGCCGCCGATGACGTCCACCTGACCGGCAAACGGCGTCGTCTCAAGATCGAGGAAGAAGCGTTCGATCGCGATATCGGCTTCCTCGGCGGCAAGGAGATGCAGCGTCGCGACGAAGCCCGGCCCGAAATAGGGCGAGTGCGGCGCGAGCTTCACGCCATGCTGGCGCGCCGCGGCGGAGACCTTCAGGAACTCCGTGATGCCGCCGATGCGCGAGACGCTCGGCTGGGCGTAGTCCACAGCGCTGGCGGACAGCATCTGGATCAGCGCCGTCGCATTGGCGGCGTTCTCCCCGGCGGCGACGGGGATCCTGGCTTCGCGGCGGACGCGGGCCAGCGTCTCGTGGTCCTCGGGTGGCCAGACCGGCTCCTCGATCCACAGCGGGTCCATCTTCGCGATGAGTTGCGCGTTGTGCACGGCCTCGTCGCCGCGCCACGGGCAGTTGGTGTCCACCATGATCGGGATGGACGGCCCGGCGGCGTCGCGCGCCGCCTGCGAGGCTTCCAGCGTGATCTCGTGCAGCTTGATCAGCTCGAAGCCGTCGCGCAGCGCCTTGGTCACATTCGTCGCCACGAGCTCGGGCACGCCGTAGCGCAGCAGGCTGGCATAGGCGCGCAGGGAGGTGCGCCGCGCGCCGAGCATCGTGCTGAGCGACGTACCCGCGGCCTTGCCGGCGAGGTCCCACAACGCGATGTCGAGGCCGGAGAGCGCATAGATGGGCGGTCCACCGCGGCCGAGATTGTGCAGCTTGACCTGCAGCTCCTCGCTCAGCGCCGCGGGATCGTCGAAGCTGCGGCCGGTGACGAGCGGGGCGATGAATTCATCCAGCACCAGCTTGGTGTTGGGGAAGATGGAGGCGCCGAAGCCATCGCCCCAGCCGACCAGGCCTTCCTCGGTCTCCACGCGCACCAGCAGCGTGTCCATCGTGGTGCGTGGCTTGCCGGCGAAGCTCAGCGGCGGGCCGCCATGGGTGAAGGGAATGCGGAGCGGAATGCTCTCGACACGCGTGATCTTCATCGTGTTCCTTGCGGCGATGCGTCGTTCTTGGACCGGGTCGACGCGCCGTCGCGCCGTGCCGGCAGCATCACGACGATGCGATCGGCTGACAAGAGCGGCCGCGTGGCGTCACGCAACCGGACGCTCATCCGCAATCACCTTGCCATCATTCGGCAGGCTTCCGGGCGCCACGATCTCCGCGGTGCCGCGCAACCGCGTCACGGCGTGCAGCGACGCTGCCAGCGCGTCGGCAAGGCCATTTGCATCGCCAGCCTCGGCGCGCAGCGTCATCGCGTCCTGCTCGCCATCGCGGGTAACGACCAGGCGCAGGCGGCCGGTGCCGGGATGGCGCTTCGCGACCTCGGCGATCTGCTCGGGCCGCACGAACATGCCCTTCACCTTCGTCGTCTGGTCGGCGCGGCCGCGCCAGCCGGCGATGCGCGTGTTCGTCCGCCCGCACGCCGAAACCCCCGGCACGACAGCCGAGAGATCACCAAGCGCAAGGCGCAGGATCGGATGGGTCGGGTCGGGCACGGTGACGACGACCTCGCCGACCTCGCCATCCGGCACGGGGTCGCCGGTGCCGGGGCGAACGATCTCGACAATGACCTCCTCGGCGACGACGAGCCCATCGCGCGCTGCGGTTTCGTATGCGACGCAGCCCAGGTCCGCGGTGCCGTACATCTGGAACGCGTCGATGCCGCGCGCCTTCACCTCAGCCTGGAGCGATGGCGGGAAGGCGGCGCCGGAAACCATCGCCTTGCGGATGGATCGCGCGTCGCGGCCGGCCTTCTCCGCCGCATCCAGCAGGATCTTCAGGAAGTCCGGCGTGCCCGTGTAGCCGGCGGGGCGGAAGGCCTCGATCAGGTCCAGCTGCGCCTCGGTATTGCCGGGACCCGCCGGGATCACGGCGCAGCCGAGCGCCTGCAATCCATGATCCATCATCCATCCGCCAGGCGTCAGGTGATAGGCGAAGGTGTTCAGCGCCACCTCTCCCGCGCGGAAGCCGGCGGCGAAGAAGGCGGAGGCCATGTGCCAGGGATCCGCTGCGCGCGCCTCACCCTCGAAGATCGGGCCGGGCGACAGGAACAGCCGTGCGAAGGAACCCGGCGCGGCGGCGACGAAGCCGCCGAAAGGGGGGATCGCCTTCTGCGCCGCAGGCAGGTCTGCCTTGCGCAGTACAGGGATGCGCGCCAGCGTCGAGCGATCGGTCATTTCCGCCGGGTCGATCCCGGCAAGCCGGGCAGCCTGCGCCGGCGCGTGGGCGGCTGCGGCGATCGCGGTGGGCAGGGCGTTCGCGAGCCAGGCCGCACGCTCATCCGCACTGCGGGCCTCGCGCGGATCAAAGTGTTCTCCGATCATGTTTCCTCCTGGCAGGCCCTTCTCCGGGTGCCGCCGTCGTGGCACATCCATCGCCCCAACTCGGGCTGGAGGAACAGATGGCCGGCGTCTTCTGGTATGATGGCACATGGATGACCGAGGAACCGAAGATCCTCGGCCCGATGGACCATGCCTTCTGGCTGGGTTCGGTCATCTTCGACGGGGCGAGGGCCATCAGGGGCTGGGCGCCCGACCTCGACCGCCACTGCGCGCGCGCCGTCGCCTCGGCGCATGCGATGCTGATGAAGCCGACGAAGACCGCGGCCGAGATCGAGGCCCTGTGTCGCGAGGGCATCCGCCGCATGGGCCCGGATGCCGAGCTCTACGTCCGCCCGATGTTCTTCATCCGCAAGGGGCTGGGTGCGGCACGGCCCGACCCGGACAGCACGGATTTCATCCTGTCGATCTACGACAGCCCGATCCCGGGCTGGGCCGGCTTCTCGGCGGTGATGGCGCCCTTCCGCCGCCCGACGCCGGAGATGGCGCCAACCGATGCGAAGGCGGCCTGCCTGTATCCCAACGGCGCGCGCGCCTCGGCCTTCGCGGGCACGCAGGGTGCCGACAACGCGGTGATGTGCGACGCGATGGGGCATGTGGCCGAATTCGCCTCGGCCAATCTCTGGTTCGCGAAGGACGGCAAGGTCATCACGCCGGCGGTAAACCACACCTTCCTGAACGGTATCACGCGCCAGCGCGTCATCAGCCTGTTCAACGAGGCGGGCGTAACGGTCGAGCAGCGCACGGTGAAGCCCGCTGAACTGGACAGCGCGGACGAGATCTTCTCGACCGGCAACTACGCCAAGGTGCAGCCCTGCACACGCTACAACGGGCGGGACATGCAGATCGGCCGTTTCGCGACACAGGCGCGTGAGATGTACTGGCGCTGGATGGAAGCGGCACCGAAGGTCGCTTGACGGCCGGGTGGAGAGAAGCCGCCTCCTCTCTCTCTCCGTATCGGTGCGGACCGACATTTCCGCAGTGGCGGCCGCCTGCTTGCTCCGCTGCGGGTGGACGAGCCTGAAAGCGGAGTACGCGCGGCCCGCCGATGGCCACGCCACGGTGCGGGTGCTTGCTTCCGCTCCTCGCGTGATCATTCGGCATGTGTCGACCCGCCACGCGGCGCCGCGGAGGGCGGATGCGGCGTGACGGCCGCAGCGCCGCTAGGCCGCCAGCGCGGCGGCCAGCGCGCCGAAAGCCTGGCCGGGGTCGCTTGGTTCCGCCTTGCCCTGGGCAAGCACCGCTTCGATCGCCGGGGCCAGGCGGACCGCCTCATCCGCCTGGGGATCGTGACCGACGCGATAGGCGCCGAGCCGCACGAGGTCTTTCACCTCGCCATAGGTGGAGAGCAGGCGCCGCGCCTCAGCGACCAGCGGGCGTTCATGCGGATCGAGCACCGCCGGCGCCGTTCGCGACAACGAGCGCAGCACGTCGACCGGCGGATAGCGGCCAGCCTCCGCGATGCGGCGATCCAGTACGACATGACCGTCCAGGATGCCGCGGACGGCATCCGCCACCGGCTCATCATGGTCGTCGCCTTCGACCAGGACGGTGAACAGGCCGGTGATGGCACCGCTGCATCCCTCCGGCCCCGGGCCGGCGCGTTCCAGCAGGCGCGGCAACTCGGTGAAGACGGACGGCGGGAAGCCGCGCGTCGCTGGCGGTTCGCGGACCGCCAGGCCGATCTCCCGCAAGGCCAGCGCAAAGCGCGTCACGCTGTCCATCAGCAGCAGCACCTGGCGGCCTTCGTCGCGGAAATGTTCGGCCACGGCCATGGCGGCGTAGGCGGCTTCCCGCCGCAACGGCGCGGCGGCATCGGAGGTGGCGCAGATCACGACCGATCGCGCGAGCCGGTCCGGGCCGAGGTCGTCCTCGATGAACTCGCGCAGCTCCCGCCCCCGTTCGCCGACCAGGGCGAAGACGATCACGTCCGCCTCGACCCCGCCGGCCAGCATGGCCATCAGCGTGGATTTTCCGACGCCCGAGGCGGCGAACAGCCCGAGCCGCTGCCCTTGCCGCACCGGCGTGAACAGGTCCAGCGCACGCACGCCGAGCGCCATCCGCGGCCCAAGCCGCGCCCGCAGGCCCGCCGGCGGCGCCGCAGTGTGGGTGAGGCGCGGGCAGGCGCCCGATGCGGGTGGTGCCTGACCATCCATCGGCGCGCCCATCGGGTCGAGCACACGGCCGAGCCAGTCGTCCGAGACAGCGAGGGCAGGACGTGGCGCCAGCACGGCGCGCACGCCGTCCGAAAGGCCGGCCAGCGGGCCCATGGCGATGGCCTCGGCGCGGCCGTGGCGGAACGCCGCGATCTCGGCGAGGGCGCTGGCACCGTTCGGCGCCTCCAGCCGGACGCGGTCGCCGATCGCGGCAAGCGAGCCGAAGCCCTCCAGCGTGACGCTGAGCCCTCCGAGGCCGACGACGGAACCGTGAATCGTCTCGCGCGGGAGGCGGTCGATGGCGGCGGCGGCAGCAAGCAGATCGGGCGACATGGCAGCGATGCTGCGGCAAGCGCGTTGGCGGGGGGTTAAGGCGCGCCGGAGAGGCGCAGAGCGCTTCTCCGATCTATCACGCGATCGCTACAGCACCCGGCGCGCCACCACATCGAGCTTCGCGAGCATGTCCGGGTCGCGCTTTTCCGGCGCGGTGATCAGCGCGTGGTCCAGTGCCCGGTCGCAGCCGGCCGGGCAGGGGTCGCGCGGCGCGCCGAGCGCGGGAACGACCGATTTCACCAGGGCACGCGCCTTGTCGGCGTTGGAGAAAAGTACCTTCACCACCTGCTCGACCGTGACGTGGTCGTGGTCGGGGTGCCAGCAGTCGAAATCCGTCACCATCGCCATGGTCGCGTAGCAAAGCTCGGCTTCCCGGGCCAACTTCGCCTCGGGCATGTTGGTCATGCCGATCACGTCGCAGCCCCACTGGCGATACAGCAGGCTTTCCGCCTTGGTGCTGAACTGCGGGCCCTCCATGACGAGGTAGGTACCGCCGCGCGTGTAGGGGATGCCGATGCCCTTCGCCGCAGTCTCCAGCGCGTCGCCCAGGCGCGGGCAGACCGGATGGGCGACCGAGACATGCGCGACGCAGCCGGTGCCGAAGAAGGACTTCTCGCGCGCGAAGGTACGGTCGATGAACTGGTCGACGAGGACGAAATGCCCGGGCGGCAGCTCCTCCTTCAGCGAGCCGACGGCCGAGAGCGAGATCAGCTCGGTGCAGCCGATGCGCTTCATCGCGTCGATATTGGCGCGGTAGTTGAGCGCGGAGGGCGGCGTGGGGTGGCCACGGCCGTGGCGCGGCAGGAAGGCGACGCGTACGCCGTGCAGCGCGCCGGTCAGGATCTCGTCGGACGGGTCGCCCCAGGGGGTGCGGATCTTGACCCATTTGCGGTCCTCGAGCCCGTCGAGGTCATAGACGCCCGAGCCGCCGATGAAGCCGATCATGGGGGTGATGAGGTCGGACATGGAAAATTGCCTCTGCGCTGCGCGGGTGCGGTTTAGCGCGACAGGGCAGGCGTGCTAAGCGGGCGGAATGATGCGACCTGCGGTTGTCCGGATTCTCGCGCCTGTCTTGCTGGTGATGCTGGCGCTGGCCGCCTGCGGGGAGGACCAGTATTCGCGCAGCGGGCCGATCGGGCCGCGCGGGACGGCGCTGCCGCCGCCCGACCCGGCGACGGGGGCGGCGCGGACGGCGTTGCCGGGGCGGTAGGGAGCGGCGGGGCGACATACGCCCTTACTCCGGAGCACTGGTCGATCCCGATCTAACAAGTCGCGGTGGTGATATCCATGCCGGCCCGCTCCGGGTCGAAGCCCGCAGGGAATCGCGTTTCGCATTGCAGAGCCACGCGGTCCAGCACGGCACCGCGAAGGGATGTTCCACGAAAATCGGCGGCGCCCAGGGTGGCATCCCGAAAGTCGACGGCAACCAGACTCGCGCCGGCAAAGACCGCTCGGTTCAGATACGCCCAGGGAAAGCGAACTTCGTGGAGGCGCGCCCCGCGGAAATCCACGACGGTCACCGTTGTCTCGCCGAAACTGACACCGTCCAGCCGGGCGTTGCGGAAGCTGGCGCCCGAAAGTTGCGACGTCTCGAAGCGGAACAGGGACAGCCTTGCGCCGCTCAGATTCGCCCCTCTCAAGGAACTGTGCCTGACAAGAACCTGAGTCGCGGCGATTCGCGGAAGTGAAGCATCCGAAAGATCAAGGGCCTGCAGCGTCACACGCTCCAGCCGCGCATCGTCGAGCCTGACGCCCTGAGCGTTCATCCCCGGAGGACTGTCGCGCCCAACATATGTATCCGTGATCTGTGCACCCCTCAGATCCGCACTATTGAGGATCCCGTGCAGCGAGACCTGATCGCTGAAGACGGCGCCGCGCAGATCCGCTTGGCTCAGATCGACGAAGGAAAGCTCGGTTCGCACGAAGCGCGCGCCCCGAAGATCAGCGCCGACCAGCCGAACGCCTCTAAGCGTCGCATCGGTCAGATCCTGACCACGAAGATCCGCACCTGACAGGTCCAGGCGGACGAGCTCCGCGCCGCGTAGGCTCAGCCCCGGCAGCGCCGACAAGTCCCCAGTGGCGAGGCGCACCTGGCCCAGCAGGCGTGTCGCTTCCACATCGTCCGGATGGCCCTCTGACAGGGCGCGTGCCAGAGCGAGTGCCTCGGCGGTCCGACCTTCGGCCAAGGCCACCCGCGCAAGGCCAGCCCGCGCCGCGACGTTGCCTGGTCCCGCGGCCTCGAAGGCGGCGCGGGCCGCGGGCAGGTCACGCCAGCGCAGCAGGGCATTGCCGAGGGAAAGCTGAGGGTCCGGTGACATCGCGCTGGCGGCGGCACGGCGACGCAGCGGACCGACCTCGTCGTCCATCGCTTCCAGCGCGGACTCCAGCCCGCGCCGGTGTTGACCTCCACAGGGGCCGCCGTCGGATAGTTCCCCTGTATGAGCGGACATTGCGATGAAAAGGGCCCGTTCACCGGGAGCGAAGGCCCTGCCGTCCCAGATGCTCACCTCGGAGCCCAAGGTGAGCAGGCCTTTCCAGACTTGGTTCACACGAACCCGGACGCGCCGGCCCGACAGACTTGAGGAATGCTCTGACGGCGGCGTTGTGGTGACCTCGCCAGCGAAGATGATGGGTATGTCGCGAACCCGTTGCATCGGTGCCGCGGGCGGAGGATAGCAGCTTGTCGCCCGCACATCTGTCACGGTCACCAGGGTGCAGATGACTGCCAGGACGAACAAGCGCATCTGCTCCGATACTCCGGCAAATCAGATGCGCAGGATGCCTATTTGGTCCGACTGCTCGCAATGCCGCTCATGGCCCCGCTCCGCGGTGCAGAGCGTCATCCGTTACACGTTGAACCGGAACAGCATCACGTCGCCATCCTTCACGACGTATTCCTTGCCTTCCACCCGCATCTTCCCGGCTTCCTTCGCGCCCTGCTCACCGTTCAGCGCCACGTAGTCATCGAAGCCGATCGTCTCGGCCGCGATGAAGCCGCGTTCGAAGTCGCCATGGATCACGCCGGCGGCCTGCGGCGCCTTCATCCCCTTCAGGATGGTCCAGGCGCGTGCTTCCTTCGGGCCGACGGTGAAGTAGGTGATCAGGCCGAGCAGCGCGTAGCCGGCCCGGATGATGCGATCCAGGCCGGAATCCTCCAGGCCGAGCGAATCCAGGAACTCCGCCCGGTCGGCATCCGGCATCTGGCTGATCTCGGCCTCGATCGCCGCCGAGACCACCACGGCCTGCGCGCCTTCGGCCTTCGCCTTGGCGAAGACACGTTCGGACTGTGAATTGCCCGTCGCCGCGCTGCCTTCCTCGACATTCGCGACATACAGCACGGGCTTGGTCGTCATCAGCTGCAGCCGCGCTGCGGCCGCTTCCTCGCCCTTCGGCACCGCCGTCCGCGCCGGCCTGCCGGCTTCCAGTGCCGCCTTGATCGGGTCGATCAGCGCCATCTGCGCGATCGCTTCCTTGTCCCCGCCGCGGGCGCGCTTCACCAGTCCCTGGGCGCGCTTCTCCAACGAGTCCAGGTCGGCGAGCATCAGCTCCGTCTCGACCGTCTCGGCATCGCGGAGCGGGTCGATGCTGCCCTCGACATGAGTGATGTCGCCATCCTCGAAGCAGCGCAGGACATGGACGATCGCGTCCACCTCGCGGATGTTGGCCAGGAACTGGTTGCCGAGGCCCTCGCCCTTCGACGCGCCGCGCACCAGCCCGGCGATATCCACGAATTCCAGGCTGGTCGGCACCGTCTTCTGCGACTTGCCGATGCGCGTCAGCGCATCCAGCCGCCGGTCGGGCACCGCCACGCGACCGACGTTGGGCTCGATCGTGCAGAACGGATAGTTCGCCGCCTGGGCGGAGGCCGTCTGCGTCAGCGCGTTGAAGAGGGTGGACTTGCCGACATTCGGCAGGCCCACGATGCCGCAGTTGAAACCCATCTCAATCCCCCTGTCCGCCGGGCGCGTCGCGCCACGCAGCGTCGAAAGCCATGGCGAAAGTCTCGGCGACGATGGCCGCAGCGATGCGCGCCGCGCCGTCATCCGTCACCGGCGCGAGCGACGCCGCGCGCAGATGCCCCAGGATGGTCCGGCCCGAGACGGCGCCGCGCGGCAGGCCGGCCGCGGCTTCCTGCGCCGCGCGTTCGGCATCGCCGGTAAAATGCAGCAGCAGCCGCGCGACGAGCGACAACGCACCCGCCAGCGTCGCGGCCTGGACCGCGCTCGCCTGCACCATCCGCTGTCCCGGCGTGTCGTCCAGCACATCAAGCGAGCCCCGCATGCCCGCGGCCGCCGAAGCCAGCGCCTCTGCCTCCCGCACCAGCGCCGATGCCAGGATCGCCGTGCCGTTCGCGACATCCTGCGGCGAGGGGCCGCCGAAGCTCATCTCATCGGGCAGATCCGACATCACGCCTCCTGCGTCAGCAGCGCCACGCGGGTCATGAACTCCTCCGCCCGGCCTTCGACGAGCATCGGTGCAGCATCCGTCACCGCATCCAGCAGCTTCTCGAGCCAGGCCTGGTCCTGCTTCGCGAAATTTCCGAGCACATGCCCGGTCACCGCGTCCTTGTGTCCCGGATGGCCGATGCCCAGCCGCACCCGCCAGAATTCGGGGGTCGCGAAGGCGCGGCGCATGTCGCGCAGGCCGTTGTGCCCCGCCACGCCACCGCCCTTCTTCACCCGCACCTTGCCGGGCGCGAGGTCGAGTTCGTCATGGAAGGCAGTGACCGCCTCGACCGGCAGCTTCAGGAAGGATGCGGCCTGCTGCACTGAATCGCCGCTGGCGTTCATGTAGGTCATGGGCTTCAGCGCCCAGACCTTGCGGCCGGCGATCACGCCCTCGCTGACCTCGCCCTTGAAGCGCTTGCGCCAGGGGGAAAAGCGATGGCGCCGCGCGATCGCGTCGAGCGCCATGAAGCCGATATTGTGCCGCTGGCGCGCGTGTTCGCTGCCCGGATTGCCGAGGCCCACCCAGAGCAGAGGTCCGTCTTGCGCAGGCATGGGAGAAAGAAAGGTCGGGGGAGAGAACTCCCCCGATCCCCCTCCTTTTTCTGTCTACTGGCGCCGGCCTCGGCGGTCAGTCTCCAACAGACAGAAAGCGGTGGGGGATTCGGGGGAGGTGTTCCTCCCCCGACTTTCTTACTTCTTCTTCGCGGGCTTGGCCGCGGCGGCAGCGCCGGCGGCCGGCGCCTTCTGCTTCGTCGCCTCGACGGGGCCCGCCGCGGCTGCCGGGGCGGCGTCCTCCACCACTGTCGGGGCGGCGATCGAGGCCACCATGAAGTCGCGGCCGACGATGACCGGCTTCGTGCCGAACTGGTCCTTCACCGCCGACCAACGCAGGCCGTCACCGATGCTGGCCTCGCCCAGGTCGATCTCGAAGGCTGCCGGCACGTTCTCCGGGTCGGCCATCACCTCGATATCGCGGCGCACGACGTTCAGCACGCCGCCGGCCTTGATGCCCGGGCAGGTCTCTTCGTTCAGGAAGTGCACCGCCACCTTCACGCGGATGCGGGCGCCCGGCGCCAGGCGCTGGAAGTCCACATGGATCGGGCGGTCGGTGACCGGGTGGAACTGCACGTCGCGCATCAGGCAGCGCTCGGTGGCGCCGTCCTTCACCGCAACCTCGTACAGGTGCGACTGCCAGCCGCCCTTCTGCAGTTCCTTCATCACGACGCGCGGGTCGAGCGCCGCAAGCGTCGCCTCCTGCTTCGCGCCGTAGATGACAACGGGGACAAGCCCCTGACGCCGGGTTGCGCGGGCTGCCCCCTTACCTGCCTGCTCGCGCGCTTCGGCCTCGATCCGGATGGTCTGGACCATGGTCGTGCTCCAATTCAGGTTCGTGTGATATCGCCGCCGCGGGGCCCGATGGGCAGGCCGCAACGACAAACGCCGGCCTCCAGGGGTGCCGGCGCGCGCCGCTTCTAGGCGATGCAGGTCACGCACGCAAGTGTCGAAGGCCTTGACGCGGCGCGGCCGGGAAGGGGAGCGTCCGGCGGATGGAAGGCCTTATCCTCGTCGTTCTCGTTGCTTTTCTGGGTGGGTGGTTCTTCGGCATCGCCGGCCTGATCCGCGCCGGGGGTGCCCGGCGGGAGGCGGCGGCGCTGCGTGCCGAGGTCGCCGGCCTGCGCACCGAGCTCGGCAGCATGGCAGCGGCCCTGGTCGCCGCCGGGTTCCGGCCGCCCGGGCCGCTTTGGTCCCCGGTCGCGCCGCCCGAGGCGCCCGCATTCGACGCTCCGCCCGCCGCAAGCGCCCCGGCCGCGCCGCAGGGCGCGCCAGAGGATGTGCCGGAGCCGGAACCGGCCGAGGCCGCGGCGCTCCCACCCTGGTCCCGGTCGGCGCCGGCGCGCCCGCAGCGGAACCTCGAGGAACTGATCACCCAGCGTTGGGGCGTCTGGCTCGGGGCGGGTGCCTTGTTGCTGGCCGGTGTCTTCCTGATCCGCTTTGCGGTGGAGGAAGGGTGGCTCGGCCCGGGGGCGCGGTGCGCCCTGGCCGGGCTGCTCGGTATCGCCCTGATCATCGGCGGGGAATGGTTGGCGAAGCGGTCGGCCGCGACCGAACGCGCCAGCGCCTTGCCCGACTATGCGCCGTCTGCGCTTGCCGCCGGCGGTGTCGCGGCGCTGTTCGGTGCCACCTATGCCGCGACGGCGTTGTATGGGCTGCTGCCGCCCCTAGTCGGCTTCGCCGGCATGGCGGCGGCCGGGGCGCTCGGCATGCTGCTGTCGTTGCGGCGCGGGCCGCTGGTGGCTGTGGTCGGGCTGGTCGGCGCGTTCGTGACGCCGTTGCTGGTCGAGACCGGCGGAACCTCGCTGCCTGGACTGTTCGCCTATCTGCTGGTGGTGGTCGCGGCTGCGATGATGGTGGTACGTGCGACTGCCTGGGGATGGCTCGGCTGGTGCGCGACAGTGGCGGGTGCCCTCTGGGTGCTGCTTGGCACCATCATGGGCGAGGGCCTCGATCAATGGGCGCCGGCGCTGTTCGTGCCGGCGGCGGCCGCATGCTTCCTGTTCCTGCTGCCGAGAGAGGCGCTGTCGGGCACCCTTGGCCGGCGTTTGACCCATCTGCCGCCGGCGCTGCTCGGCGCGGCACTGCTGCCGTTGGCGATCTTCGAGACCGGCATCGCGCCAGCTGCGGGGCTGCTGCTGCTGTCGGCGGTCGCCATCCTCGCCGGTCTGCGCGACCCGCGGCTAGTCCGCCTGCCCTGGATCGCCGCAGGGCTCGGCCTGATGCTGCTGCTGGTCTGGCAGGTGCCGGCCTGGACCCAGACCTGGGAGGCCGTGACGATCGAGGGCGTCACCCAGGCGGTCATTCCGGGCGCGACCGTGCCCGCCGCGCTGACCCCCTACCTGACCGTCGCGGCGATCCTGGCGCTGATGCATCTGCTGGCCGGGCTGGCCTTCGAGGGGCGGGCGCTGGCCTGGGCGGGGCTGGGCGCGACCGTGCCGGTGCTGGCGCTGCTCGCCGCCTATGCGCGAGTTCGTGGCTTCGCGACTGACCCGGGCTGGGCGCTCGCCGCGACGGTGCTGGCGGCCGTGCATGTGGGCGCGGTGGCGCGGGCGATGCGCGCCGAGAGCCTGGGCCGCGCCGGGGCCCATGCGGCCGCCGCGACGGCAGCGCTGGCGCTCGGCGTCGCGATGGTGCTGCGCGACCAGTGGCTCACGCTGACCGTCGCGCTGTTCCTGCCACCGCTCGCGATGATCGCCCTGCGGACGGGGCTCGATGCGTTGCGGCGCGTGGCGGTGGCGGTTGCCACGCTGGTGCTCGGGCGGCTGGCGTTGAACGGCTTCGTGCTGGGCTATGACTGGGGCGAGACACCCGTGCTGAACGGGCTGTTGCTCGCCTATGGCGTACCGGCGGGCTGCTTCTGGTGGGCGGCGCGGATCTTCCTGCGCCAACGGGACGGCATCGTGGTGCGGCTACTCGAATGCGGATCGGCGCTGTTCGCGACGCTCCTCGTGCTGCTCAAAATCCGTCACGTTTTCCATCCCGGCGCGCTTGCCGAGGAGGCCTGGGCCTTCGCGGAGGCCGCCTGGCAGTGCACCGCGCTGTTCGCCTGCGCGGCGGTCGCGCTGCTGCTGCACCGGGCCACCGGGCGCGTCGCGATGCTCTGGGCGGCGCGGACGGCGGGGGTGGCGGGGCTCATCGTGGGGGTGATCCTGCTGGCCACCAATCCCTGGGCGACGGATCGCGCCGTCGGCGCCGTGCCGCTGCTCAATGCGCTCGCGCCGGCCTATCTGTTGCCCGCGCTGCTCGCTGCCTGGGCGGTGGCGCGTGCGCCGGAGGCGCAGGAACCGCCAGGAGCGGCGCAGCTTCTCGCGGCCTACGCGCTGGTTTCCGCTTTCGCCTGGGTCACGCTGGAGGTGCGCCGTGCCTTCCATCCGGAGCATATGGGGGCGCGCTGGGTGGGGGAGGCGGAGATGTACGCCTATTCCGGCGCCTGGCTGCTGCTCGGCGCCGTCATGGTGGCGATCGGCATCCGCAGCGGGCGGAAGGAGATCCGACTGGCGGCGCTCGCCGTCATCGCGCTGGCCACGTTCAAGGTGTTCCTGGTGGACATGGACGCGCTGGTCGGGTTGTGGCGCGTGTTGTCTTTCCTCGGGCTGGGACTGGCGCTGATCGCGCTGGGGGCGATCTACCGGCGCTTCGTGATGACGAAGCCGGAACCGGCGTGACGTTGGGGGCGTGAGGGGCTCGACCGCCCTCGGCGCGCGTCTGCTCGCGGCTTCAACCTGAACGCATGCCCGGCGCAAGGCCGGACAGGTGCTGGCGCAGGACGCGGGGCAGGATGCCGCCGTGGCGGAAGCACTCGGCCTCGAAGGGCGTATCGAGCCGGCAGAGCAGGGGCAGTGCCTCGGTCCGCCCATCGGCGCGGCGGATGGTCCAGGTGATGGTCGACACCGGCGCCGGCCAGGGCGCGATGCCTTCCAGATTGAAGGTCTCCGTGCCGTCCAGCGCAAGTGTCTCCGCTGTCACGCCCTGCGGGAGCTGGAGCGGCAGCACGCCGAGATAGACGAGGTTCGATCGGTGGATGCGCTCGAAGCTGTTGGCGATGACGACGCGGACGCCCAGCAACCGCGTGCCCTTCGCCGCCCAGTCGCGCGAGGATCCCGCGCCGTACTCCGCGCCGGCCATGACGATCAGTGGGACGCCCTCCGACGCGTAGCGCGCGGCGGCTTCGTGGATCGGCAGGATCTCTCCGCTCGGCTGGTGGTGCGTCCAGCCGCCTTCGGTGCCTGGCGCGAGCCGGTTGCGTAGGCGAATGTTGCCGAAGGTGCCGCGGATCATGACATGGTGGTTGAGCCGCCGCGCCGCGAAGGAGTTGAAGTCCTTCGGTCGCACCTGGTGTTCGATCAGGTAGCGGCCGGAAGCGGAAGCGGGCGTGATGATGCCGACCGGCGAGATGTGGTCGGTGGTGACGCTGTCGCCGAGCATCACCAACATCCGCGCGCCTTCCAGGTCCTCGGCGGGTTCCGGTTCGGCCGGCACGTCCTGCAGGAAGGGCGGTTCCTGCATGTAGAGGCTGTCCGCCGCCCAGGGGAAGGTGTCGCCTGCGGGGGCGTCGAGGCCTTGCCAGCGCTCGTCGCCGGCGAAGACGGCAGCATAGCGGCGCTCGAAGCGTTCGGTGGTCAGGGCGACATCGCGCGCCTCGGCGATCTCGTCCGCCGTCGGCCAGATGTCTGCAAGCATCACGGGGCGGCCGTCGCGGTCCGGCCCGATCGCGTCGGTCGTCAGGTCGATGCGGATGGTGCCCGCGAGCGCATGCGCGACGACCAGCGGCGGCGACATGATGTAGTTCGCCTTGGCGAGGGTATGGACGCGACCTTCGAAGTTACGGTTGCCTGAAAGCACGGCAACGGCGGTGCTGCCGCCGGTCGCGATCGCTTCCTCCACCGCCTCCGGCAGCGGGCCCGAATTACCCATGCAGGTGGTGCAGCCGAAACCGATGAGGTTGAAGCCGAGGCGATCGAGGTCGGCTTGCAGCCCGGTCGCCTCCAGGTAGTCCGCGACCACGGTTGATCCCGGTGCGAGCGACGTCTTGACCCAGGGCTTCGACGTCAGGCCGCGTGCGACGGCTTTGCGGGCAAGGATGCCGGCACCGAGCATGCCGTCGGGGTTCGAGGTGTTGGTGCAGCTCGTGATGGCGGCGATGACCACCGCGCCATCGGCCAGACCGCCATCGGGGATGCTCCCGCGCGGCGGGAAGGCGGCGTCGAACGAAGGGCGGATCTGCGGCAGGCTGACGCGGTCCTGCGGGCGGCGTGGGCCGGCAGCGGCGGGTTCAGCCTCGGACAGGTCGATTTCCAGGGCTTCGAGGAAGCGCGGCTGCGGGCCATCGGCGTCGTGCCAAAGGCCCTGGGCGCGGCAATAAGCTTCGACCAATCGGGCATGCATGCCGCCGCGGCCGGTCAATTCGAGGAAGCGGATGGTTTCCGCGTCAACCGGGCAGAAGCCCATGGTGGCGCCGTATTCGGGCGCCATGTTGGACAGTGTCGCGCGATCCGGCAGCGACAGGCGGGACAGCGCCGGGCCGAAGAATTCGACATAGGCGGCGATCACGCCATAGGCGCGGAGCCGCTGCACGACGAGCAGCGTGATGTCGGTCGCCGTCACGCCCTGCGCCGGCGCGCCGACCAGGCGGCAGCCCACGACGCGGGGCAGCACGATGCCGATCGGCTGTCCGAGCACGCCGGCCGTCGCCTCAATGCCCCCGACACCCCAGCCGAGCACGCCGAGCGCGTTGATCATCGGCGTGTGGCTGTCCGTGCCCATCAGCGATTCTGGGTACGCCCAGCGACGACCGTCCTGCTCGGATGTCCAGACGCAACGCGCCATGTGTTCCAGATTCACCTGGTGCAGGATGCCCTGTCCCGGCGGCGCCACGCGGAAGCCGGTGAAGGCCGACTGGCACCAGCGCAGGAAGCGGTAGCGTTCCGCGTTGCGTTCGTACTCAAGGTCGAGGTTGCGTGCCACGGCGTCAAGCGTGCCGAAGGCATCCACCATCACCGAGTGGTCGATGACCATGTCCGCCGGAACGCCGGGATTGATCCGCGTGGGATCGCCGCCGGCACGGCGCACCGCGTCGCGCAGCGCGGCAAGGTCCGCCATGGCCGGCAGGCCGCCTGAATCGTTCAGCACCAGTCGCGTCGGATGGAACGGGACCTCCGCGCCGACACCTGCCGGCGTGGACCAGTTCCGCAGACCCTCCAGCGTCGACGCCGTCACCGCGCGGCCATCCTCGTGGCGGAGCACGTTCTCGGCGAGTACCTTCAGGCTGCGCGGCAGCATCGTCAGACCGGCGAGGCCGTTCGCCTCGGCCGCGGCGAGGCTCACCATCGCGTAGACGTCGCCCTCGACCGTCAGCGACCGGGCCGCGGAGAAGCTGTCCTGTGGTCGGGGCATCGTCATCCTCCCGCGCCTGTTTCGTCAGGCGGCGTATGTCGCGTCGCGGCGCAGCCAATCCTCGGTGCCGACCAGCGCTTCTCGGTCCTTGAAGGAGACCATGCGCTCCTCCATCGCCATGGCGTGGCCATCGCGCGCAATCGCGGCGAGCGTGTCCTGCATGGCCCGGATTGCGGCGCGCTGGAGGTCGGATGGAATGATCACGATGGCATAGCCCATCGCCTGCAGCTCGGCCGCCGGCACCAGCGGCGTCTTTCCGCCGTGGAACATGTTGATCAGCTTCGGTCCCGGGATCTCGCGCGCGATGCGCTCGATCTCGGCCAGGCTGCGCGGTGCCTCAACGAAGATCACATCCGCCCCTGCGTCGCGATACGCGCGCGCGCGGTCGAGCGCGGCGTCGATGCCCTCCACCGCAATCGCGTCGGTGCGTGCGATGATCAGGAGGTCGGGGTCCGGCCGCGCGTCACAGGCGGCGCGCAGCTTGCCTGCCATCTCCCGCGCCGGGATCAGCGCCTTGTTGTCCAGGTGGCCACAGCGCTTGGGAAAGTCCTGGTCCTCCAGGTGCAGGCCGGCGACACCGGCGCGGGCGAATCCCCGCACGGCGACGTGGGTGTTCAGCGCATTGCCGTAGCCAGTGTCGGCATCGGCGATGACCGGCAGGCCCGTCGCGTCGCAAATCTCCGTGATGCGCTCGATGATGCGGCTGACGCTCAGCAGCCCGAGATCCGGAAGGGCAGTGCTGCGGGAGATGGCCCCGCCGCTGGCATAGACCGCCTGGAACCCGGCCTGGGCAACGAGGCGGGCGCTGAGGCCGTCATAGGCGCCGGGCGCGACGATGGTCTCTCCCGCCGCGATACGCTGGCGCAGCAGCCTGGCCTTGCTCATGGGCTGGGTTCCTCCGGGCGGTTTCGCCGGATGCCGCCTGTGACGTGATCCGACATCCGCCGTGACCGGATGATCGGCACGCCGCGTGGCCCTGTCCAGGGTCGCGGGCGGCGGCTGGTTGACAGCATGCCTTCGCGCTATATCCATAGATATATATCGGGCCGTGCCGCCGCCTCGCGCCCACCCACGACTTCGAGGAGATCAGCCATGGCGACCTACCCGACCCTCAAGCTCCATGTCGCGGGGGAATGGCGCAGCCGTCCCGGCGCACCCGTCCACAATCCGCTGGATGACAGCGTGGTCGGCGAGGTACCGCACGCGACGAAGGCCGATCTCGATGATGCGCTCGCTGCTGCCGTCGAGGGTCAGCGCGCGTGGCGCCGCACCTCCCCCGTGAAGCGCCAGGCCATCATGCGTGCGGCAGCGCAGCTCATCCGCGAACGGGCCGACGCCATCGCCGACTCCATCACGCTGGAGCAGGGCAAGCCCCACGCCCAGGCGAAGATCGAAGCCATCCGCGCCTGCGACATCATCGAATGGGATGCCGAGGAAGGTCGCCGCGCCTATGGCCGTGTCATTCCCGCCGAACCCGGCATGCGCCACATCGTGCTGCGCGAGCCCATCGGCATCGTCGCCGGTTTCGCGCCATGGAACTTCCCGATCAGCTCGCCGACGCGCAAGGTCGCCGGCGCGCTCGCAGCCGGCTGCGCAATCATCCTGAAGGCATCGGAGGAAACGCCGGCCGGCGCGATGCATCTCGTCGAAGCCTTCGTCGATGCCGGCGTGCCGAAGGGCGCGCTGCAACTGCTGTACGGCGTGCCGTCGGAGATCTCGGAGTACCTGATCCCGCAGGCCACGGTGCGGTTGGTGACCTTCACCGGCTCGGTGCCGGTGGGCAAGCGGCTCGCTGCGCTCGCCGGGCAGTACATGAAGCCGGCCATCATGGAACTCGGTGGGCACGCGCCGGTCATCGTCTGCGACGACATCGACGTGGATGCGGCGGCGGCCGTCTCCGCGACCGTGAAGTCGCGCAACGCCGGTCAGGTCTGCGTGGCGCCGACGCGCTTCTTCGTGGATGACGCGGTGCATGACCGCTTCGCCGCCGCCATGGGCGAGAAGGCGAAGGCGGTGAAGATCGGCAACGGGCTCGATCCCGCAACGATGATGGGCCCCGTGGCAAATCACCGCCGTGTGGAGGCGATGGAGCGCCTGGTCGCCGATGCGGTCTCGCGCGGTGCGCGGGTGCTGGCTGGCGGCGAGCGCGTCGGCAACCAGGGCTGCCTCTATCCGCTCACCGTGCTGGCGGACGTGCCGGACGACGCGCTGGCGATGCAGGAGGAGCCCTTCGGCCCGCTCGCGCTGATCAGCCGTACGCGCAGCCTGGACGAGGCGATCACGAAGGCAAACTCGCTGCCCTTCGGGCTGGCGGGCTATGCGTTCACGAACTCCGCGCCGCGGGTGGAGCAGCTCAGCGACCAGCTCGAAGTGGGCAATCTCTCGATAAACCACTTGGTGGCGTCGATCGCGGAGACACCGTTCGGCGGCGTGAAGGACAGCGGCTACGGCCGCGAGGGCGGCAGCGAAGGGCTCGCCTGCTACACCGTGACGAAGAACGTGTCGCACCTCGTCGGCGCAGGCGCCTGAGGCGCCGGGGAGGCGCCGCGCGGCGCCTCCCCGGCGGTCACGCCGGCAGGTGCGGCAGCGTCACCGGTTCGACATCCCAGACCTTGCCGGTTGCCGGCGGCGTGCAGAGGATCGGCAGCGCATTGGGCGTGCGGACGTTCGGCTCATGCCCGAAGGCGAGGCGCAACGCGCGGAACAGCGCGCCATGCGCCACCACGAGCACGGGGCCGGGCAGCGCAGTCGCGCGATTGATCGCCGCCACGGCGCGGTCATGCAGGCCCTGGAAGGTCTCGGCACCCTCGGGGGTGAAGCCGCCGGCGATCCAGTCATCGTACCAATCGCCCATCGGCTTGCCTTCCTCGGTGCCAAAGGCGACTTCCTGAAGGTCGACGTCGGTAGAGACCGGCAGATTGAGGGCTTCGGCCACGATTTCGGCCGTATCCAGCGCGCGCGACAGCGGTGAGGAGACGATGGTGACGATGCCGCGATCCACCATCGCGAGCGCCGCGCGACGCGCCTGCATCAGCCCCACGCCGTTGAGGGGTATGTCGGTGCGGCCCTGACTGCGGCCTTCGGCGTTCCAGTCCGTCTCCCCGTGGCGGAGGAACCAGAACGAGGTGGGGTTCAGGGTGACAGTCATCCGATCTCCTCCTCGCGGGCGAGGGCGGCGGCGATGGCAGGCACGGCGGCGACCTTCGCGCTCAGGGCCTTCAGATGGGCGAAGTGATCCGTCGGCAGCTTGAGGAAGCCGGCGAGGAACAGCAGCGCCGCGGCGAAGATGTCGGGCGCGGTGACGTGCGGCGTGTCGAGTAGCGTGCCGTTGGGCTGCCGCGCCAGCGCCGCGTCGACGAAGGCGAGAGCCTCCCCGCCGCGGGCGGCGGCGGCGGCGCGCAGCTTCGCAGCGGCGGCCACGTCATCGGCAAGCAGCCCATCCGCCTGGAAGGCGACATAGAAGGTGTTGGCCATCCGGAAGTGGCACCAGGTGAGCCATTCCATGCCCTTCGCGCGGCCGATCGGGTCGCGCGGCAGCAGGCCGGATTCCGGCGCGGCGTCGGCCAACCACAGCGCCATCGCCGGGATCTCGGTGATCGCGACTCCGGCATCGGGAATCTGGATCGCCGCGACCTCCCCCTTCGGGTTGATGGCGAGGTATTCCGGCGTCTTGTGGTCGCCCTTGCGCAGGCTGATGAAGCGGATGTCGAGGTCGAGACCCGAAGCCGCGACCATCTGGTGGACGATGGTCCCGCTTGTGCGCGTCGAGGTCCAAAGGATCGGCTTGGTCATGCAGCGTCTCCGGCGAGGGCGATGCAGGCGAAGGCGACCTTCGCCTCGGTCGGCACGCCGAAGCGCGCGGTATGGCGCGCGGGCAAGCCGTTCGGGAAGTGCTTCACGTATTCCGCGTTGCATTCGGCATAGTCGGCCGGATCGGTGATCAGCATCGTCACTTGCGCGGCGCGGTCGAGCGACGAACCGGCCTCGCGCAGGATGCGGTCCACCATGCCGAGCGCGTTGCGCGTCTGCTCGGCGGCGGTCTCTCCGCGATGGACGCCGTTGGCCGGATCGTGCGGGGCGGAATGCCCCGACACGAACACCAGGCCGCCGGCGCGGGTGGCGCGGCTGAAGGGCCGCGCCTCGCCCGCCGACGGATGGCCGAAAATGTCGAAAGGCGCTTCGCTCACGCCAGCCCCTCGGCGGCCAGGGCGCGCTGTACGGCCGGGCGGGCCTTCATCCGCGCGTAATGCGCGGCGACATTGGCCGGCAGTTCGTGGCCCATGCGGCCGTTCCACCAGAAGGAGACATAGAACAGCGCGCTGTCCGCGAAGGAATAGCCACCGACCAGCCACTCCTTGCCGTCCAGCGCCTTGTCGAACATCGCCAGACCCTTCGAGAAGATCTCTGCGCCACGTGTCTTCACCGCTTCGGCATCGCCTTCCGACGGCGCGAAGTTCGACGGGCGGAACATGCGGGAGAAGCCCTGCATGTGCAGCGTGGCGACGCAGTAATCGGTGCATTCCAGCGCGCGCGCCTGCGCGTCCATGCCCGACGGCAGCAGCGCGGCGGTCGGGAAGCGGGAGGCCAGCCAGAACGCGATGGCGGGATATTCGGTCAGGATGGAGCCGTCCTCGCGCTCCAGCGTCGGGACCTTGGATTTCGGGTTCACGCCGGTAAACGCCGGCTTGAACTGCGCGCCCTCACGCAGGTTCACCAGCACGGCCTCATAAGGCGCGCCGATCTCCTCAAGCAGCACATGGATGCCGAGCGAGCAGGCGCCAGGGGAGTAGTAAAGCTTCATGCCGCGTGTCCTTCCATCCGGCCGCCAGTAGGCGACCGGGCGGAGGATCGGGCGACGGGCGAGGGTTGGCAAGCCGGGGAGGGAAGCGCGGTGAGGGGCTTTGCCCCTCCCCGGACCCCACCCCACCAAAGGCCGAAGGGCCTTTGGAAACCATCACTTGGCGCTGGGCGGGGCGGGGCGCGCGTACTCGGTGCCCGGAATGTGGTTCCCGTATTTGCCGGGCATGCGGGCCGGAACCAACTCAAGGTGTCCAGAGGCCTTTCGGCCTTTGGCGGGGAGAGGTTTGGAGAGGGGCAGAGCCCCTCTCCAACGATCCCTTCTCAGTTAAACAGCGACGAAACCGACGATTCCTCGCTGATCCGCTTCATCGCTTCGGCGAGCAGCGGCGCGATCGTGAGCTGGCGGATGTTGCGCGAAACGCGCACTGCCTCGGTCGCCTGGATGCTGTCGGTGACGATCATGTTCTCGATCGGCGCGGCGCCGATGCGCGCGACAGCGCCACCCGAGAAGACGCCATGCGTCACATAGACACCGGCGGACTTCGCACCGTTCTTCAAAAGCGCCTCGGCCGCATTGCACAGCGTGCCGCCCGAATCGACGATGTCGTCCACCAGCAGGCAGTCGCGACCTTCGACCTCGCCGATCACGTTCATCACTTCGGAGACTCCGGCGCGCGGGCGCCGCTTGTCGATGATGGCCAGATCGACGCCGAGCCGGGCCGCGATGGCGCGCGCGCGCACCACGCCGCCCACGTCGGGGGATACGATCATCAGCTCGCGACCCGCATAGCGTTCCTGGATGTCACGCGAATACAGCGGCGCGGCGAACAGGTTGTCCACCGGGATGTCGAAGAAGCCCTGGATCTGCGCGGCGTGCAGATCCATCGTCAGCACGCGGTTGGCACCCGCCGCCGTGATCAGGTTCGCCACGAGCTTGGCGCTGATGGGCGTGCGGGGACCGGATTTACGATCCTGCCGGGCATAGCCGAAATACGGGATCACCGCGGTGATGCGCCGCGCGGAGGACCGCTTCAGCGCATCCAGCGTGATCAGCAGCTCCATCAGGTTGTCGTTGGCGGGGTAGCTGGTGGACTGCACCACGAACACATCCTCGCCGCGGATGTTCTCATGGATCTCGACGAACACTTCCATGTCCGCGAAGCGGCGGACGGAGGCATTGGTCAGCGGAATGCCACAGGCTGCGGCCACCGCCTCGGCGAGGGGGCGGTTGCTGTTGCAGGCGACGATCTTCATGGCCGGGGGGCTCCGGGTGCCGCAGGGCGTCAATGGCAGGAGAAGGGCGGGCGCTAGGTAGCAACGTGACGGCTGTGTGTAAATCGCTCGCCGAACCTGATCGGAGCTGAGTCGTTGCTGAACCGTCGGGCGGCGGGTGCCGCACATCCGTGCGGGGTGTCCTTTGCGCCGTGCGCTGCTTCGCCGAGGTGTCTTGGCGCGGTCGCTCTTCGCACGCGCCGCCCGGTGCCTGGCGTGTCGGACCGACGGAGGCGCGGTGGCGGAACGGCCATATCCGCGCCGCAACCTTCCGCAATCGTTCCAGCGGAGATTCCCCATGCACCGTCCCGCAACCACGCTTGCCGTGCTGCTGCTCACCCCGGCGCTCGCCTGCGCGCAGACCAGCCGGCAATACGATGCCGCCGGCCGATCGACCGGCCGTACCGAAGGGCAGGCGACGCAGCGCCACTATGATGCATCGGGCCGGCAGGCCGGCCGGTCGGAGACGCGCGGCGACACCACCCGTCACTACGATTCCGCAGGGCGGACGGAAGGCCGCAGCGCGCGGAGCGGCAGCACGACGCGCCACTACGACGCGTCGGGGCGCCCGACGGGTCGCACCGAATGGTCAGGCGACCGCGCACGGATCTACGATTCTTTAGGCCGCAGCGTCGGGCGCATCGAACGCAGCAGCAACGGTTGGCGCCGCTATGACGCCCAGGGAAGGCTGGTCGGGAGCGGCACGGGGCCGGCGCCCGACCGATAGAGGGGTCGGAGGCCGTTTGAAGCGCCGGGCACTTGCTCACACGCCCGACGACCGCATCCGGACCACATGACCGAAGCCCGGAAGCCGCCAGGCGGCTGCCCAGAGTAGGGTCGGGTCAGCCCTTGCCGACCAGGCCCTTCACCTCGTCCATCGCCTCGGCGAAGCGCTTGTTCAGCACCGAGAGCGCCTCGCTGTTGGACTTCTGGATGAGGTCGGCGATCTCCTGCAGGTTGGCCACCGCCTTCTCATAGGTGGCCTTGGCCAGCTCGGCCTGCTTCGTCGCCTTGTCGTGCGGCGCGTCAGCCGAGGCGAAGGCCTTCATCGCATCGGTCATTTCGGTGACCGAGGCCTGCATGATCTCCATGTGACGCCGTGCGACCGCCTGCGCGCCTTCCAGCGCGACGCGGTTGGCGGTGGACAGCGCCTCGATGTTGCGGCGCTGGGCGGCGGCGAGAGCCTCCATGTCCGGCATCGCCGGCATGCGGAACTCGCCAAGCACCTTCATCATGTCGAAGTCCGGCTTGAACCCGAAACGGTCTGACATCGCCCTGCTCCCGCACGTTGCGGAGGTAGCCTAGACCCTATCTCGCCGCACCGCATCATGAAGAGCGTGCGGCATGCGTCCCGGCGGTTGTTCAGGCGTCCGGCGTTGCCACCGGCGTGGGCGACGGCGCCTCATCCGGCAGCAGACGCAGCGTCCGACCGATCTGCCCCGCGCGGTCGAGCAGACGGTCCAGCGCCGCCATGGTGTGGCCGAGATCCTCGCTTTCATCCTCGATCCACGCGCGCACCGTGCCGATCCAGACGCCGACCAGCCCGAGCGCGAGCAGCCGGCGCATCGGCGCATCGGCATCGACCTCCGCGGCATCCAGCATCCAGCGCATGGACCGAACCAGATGCGGCCCGAGCAACGCCGCGAGGCCCGGGTCGCGCCGCATGTCGTCCAGCAGGCGCAGAATGCCGGCGCGATGCGGCTGCATGGCGTCGAGCCGGCGCATCAGGACGTCGAACAGCCTGTCGCGCGCGAGGCCTCCCTGGCCAGGGATGGTGCCGGCCAGGACCGTCCGGTCCATCAGGCTGCCGTGCAGCACCAGCAGGTCGAGCCGGGAGGGGAACCGCCGTCGCAACTCGGCGAGGGACAGGTCGGCCTCGCCTGCCAGCCGCCGCATCGTCAGCCCGTCCCAGCCATGCGCCGCGACCACGCGCCAGAGCGCGGCGATCAGGGTGTTGTCGTCGGTCTCGCTCATGAGGGGAGCATATGGGATTGCGTGCTCAGCCTGCCAGTTCGCGTGCGCGGTCCGTCGCGGCCTGGATCGCCTTCGACATCAGCGCCGGCCAGGCATCCGGCCCCATCAGCACGTTGAGGGCCCGCTCCGTGGTGCCCTTCGGGCTGGTGACGGCCTTGCGCAGGTCCGCCGCATCCTGGGTGCTGGCCGCCAGCAGCGCCCCCGATCCCGCAACCGTCGCGCGGGCCATCTGGCGCGCGAGCGCCGGGGAAAGGCCCTGCTCGATCGCTGCCTTCTCCATCACCTCGGCCAGCAGGAACACATAGGCCGGGCCACCGCCGGAGACGGCCGTGACCGGATTGATCTGGTCCTCCTGGTCGACCCAGGCGACCTCGCCCACCGCCCGCAGCAGCGCGTCGGCCAGCGCCTTCTGCGCCGGCGTCACGCCATCCGCGGCGAAGGCGGCGGTGAAGCCCTGCCGCACGGCCGCCGGGGTGTTCGGCATGGCACGCACCACGGCGGCGCCGTCGCCCAGCGCGGCCCGCATGGACGCGACCGAGCGCCCCGCCATGATCGAGACGAACAGCGTGTCCCCCGTCGCGAAGCGGGCGAAGGCGGGCAGCGTCGTCGGCGCCTCCTGCGGCTTGATCGCCAGGATCACGGCTGCGGGCTGGAACTCCACGGGGATCGAGGCCGCATCCGGTACGATGGTGGCGCGCGACGCGAAGGCGGCTGCCGCCGGCTCATGCGGTTCGACCACCACGGCGCGGGACAGGCCGCGCTCCAGCCAGCCGGACAGCATGGCGCCGCCCATCTTGCCGCAGCCGATCAGGAGGAGGTCGGGAAGGGTCTCGGTCATGCTTCGCAGCGTAAGGTCCCGCGGCTGCCCCGGCTACACCCGCCGCAGCGGTACCCGCCAGGCGAAGACCGCGCCGGCCGCCATCAGCGCCGCGACGCTCACGAACAGCATGCGGAAGGCTTCGATCAGGTCGGCGCGTAGGGCGGCGGCCACGTCCGGGGCGAGCGTCCCGACAAAGCCCGCACCCTCGGCCACCAGCCGCTGGAAGGCGGGAGCGGTGGCGGGGCCCGTCAGCGTCAGCGCCGCGAAGACCGCCGCCGCGACCAGCGCGGTGCCCGTCGCCGCCCCGATGTTGCGGGAGAAGGCGACGCCGGCCGAGGCCGAGCCAAGCCTCTCCCGCCCCGCCGCCGCCTGGGCCGTGACCTGCACCATGGGGAAGGACGTCCCGGTGCAGAAGGCGACCACCGCCAGAAGGAACACGAGAACGGACAGGGACAGATCCGGCGCGATCACGGCGAGCACCGCCCAGATCGCGCTGCCGACCGGCAGGAACACCGAGGGCCAGCGCATGGCATGGCCGGTCTTCGCGGCCATCCGCCCGGCGAAATAGGCACCGCTGACCCCGCCCACCGACATCGCCAGCAGCATCAGCCCCGACGGCCCGGGCTCCAGCCCGCGCACCGTCTGCAGCCAGACCGGCAGAAAGGAGATCATGCCGACCTGTGCCCCCACGACGCAGGCCGAGACGGCATAGGCGCGCCAGATGGAGGGATCGGCGAACAGGCCCAGCGGCAGCAGCGGGTCCGGCGCCGCGCGCTCGACCCGCAGCAGGAGGGCGCCGGCCCCGACCGCCAGCGCCGCCAGCCCGCACGCCAGCGGCAGCAGCGCCGGGTCGAGCCGTCTGGCGCGATCCAGCCCGATCAGCGCCGCCGCCACCATCACGACGAACAGCGCCAGTCCGAGCCAGTCGAAGCGCAGGCGGACACCAAGCCGGGCCGGCGGCACGTAGGGCAGCCGCCGCGCCAGCAGCGCGCAGAGCGCCGCAACCGGCAGCAGCAGTACGAAGATCGACCGCCAACCGAAAGCCTGCGACAGGTATCCCCCCGCCACCGGGCCGAAGGCGGAGGCGAAGGCGTAAGACCCGGCGATGCGCGCCTGGTATCGCCCGCGTTCTCGCGGTGGCAGCGCCTCTCCGATCAGCGCCTGGGCCAGGGTGAGCAGCGCCCCGCCGCCGAACCCCTGCACGATGCGCGCGGCGACCAGCGCCGGCAGGCTCGGCGCCAGGACGCAGCCAAGGCAGCCGGCGGCGAAGACCGCGAGCGCCACGAAGGTGACGCGGCGCCGCCCGAAGACGTCGCCAAGCTGGCCGAAGATCGGCGCGGCGCAGGTGGCGGCGACCAGGTAGGCGACAAGGATCCAGGATGTACGCTCGATGCCGCCCATCTCGGCGGCGATGGCCGGAAGGGCGGTGGCGACGATGGTCTGGTCCACCGCGGCCAGGAAGATGACCAGCGAGACGCCGGGGAAGGCACGGAGGAACGCGTCGCGGAGGGCGGCCTCGGAGGTCACGCGGAGAAGGCGCCCGGTTTTCGTCGGCCAGGAACCGGAGGGGCGCCGCCCCTCCGTGCCTCCTCGCCAGGATGCTGGGCATCCTGGACCGCAGCTATCTGGCGCCGGGCATGACGGTGATGACCGGCCCGCGAGGCGCGCTTCGTGCGCGAGGGCGGGCTTGGGCGACGATCCTGTCTGCGGTGCGATGCGCCACGTATCGGTTTCCAAAGGCCTCGGGCCTTTGGCGGGGTGGGTTGGAGGGGCAGGGCCCCTCCAATCTCTACCGCGGAGGTAGCGGTGTCCTCCCCCGCGGCCACGCTCAGAGGCTCCCGCTCCGCCCCATCTCCAGGAACTTCTCGCGCCGCCGGGCCCGCAATGTCGCGCCGTCCAGATCGACCAGCGGTGCCAGCAGCTCCGCGATCTTGTCGCCCAGCGCGCCGATCGTCGCCTCGGCATCCCGATGCGCACCGCCCAGCGGTTCCGGCACCATGGCGTCCACAAGGTTCAGCCTGCGGAGGTCGTCCGCGGTCAGCTTCAGCGCCTCGGCCGCCGTCGCGGCCTGCGCGGCGTCGCGCCACAGGATGGAGGCGCAGCCCTCGGGCGAGATCACCGAGTAGATCGCGTGCTCCAGCATGATGATGCGATCGGCGGCGGCGAGCGCGATCGCGCCACCGGACCCGCCCTCGCCGATGATGGAGGCGATAAAGGGAACGGGGGCTTCCAGGCCCGCTTCGATCGACCGGGCGATGGCTTCGGCCTGTCCGCGCGCCTCGGCCTCGATGCCGGGGAAGGCGCCGGCCGTATCCACGAAGGAGAGGATCGGCAGGCCGAAGCGGCCGGCGAGTTCCATCAGGCGCTTTGCCTTCCGATAGCCCTCGGGCCGCGCCATGCCGAAGTTATGCTCCACGCGGCTTTCGGTGTCGTGGCCGCGCTCGGTGCCGATCACCATCACCGCACGCCCGCGGAAGCGGCCCATGCCGCCCATCACCGCCGCGTCGTCGGCGAAGGCGCGGTCGCCGGCCAGCGGCGTGTAGTCCTCGATCAGGGTGGCAACGTAGTCGCGGCAGTGCGGCCGTTCCGGGTGGCGGGCGACCTGGGCCTTCTGCCAGGGCGTCAGCTTGGCGTAGGTGGCCTTCAGCAGCGCCTGTGCCTTGTCGCGCAGCCGACCGACCTCCTCGGCGACGTCGATGCCGCCGGCGTCGGTGGTCCGACGCAGCTCCTCGATCTTGCCTTCGAGCTCGGCGATCGGTTTCTCGAAATCCAGGAAGTGGCGCATGGCCGCGGCGGTTAGCGGAAATTGGGAGCGGGCGCGAGACCCCACGGTGGCCGGGCCGTCGCAACGGGGCTTCTTGCTGGCGATAGAATGAAATAATATAACATTGCAATCTGCTGTCCCGGAGCCGTCATGTCCTTCCTCTGCGAGGTCTTTCCGCCCGATGCCGGGCAGCGCAGCCTGACGGCCGGCGCCTGTGCGGCGGTCAGCGATGACGAGGCGGTGCTGCTGGAAATCCTCCGCGCCGAGGTCGCGCTAGCCTTGTGGCTGCGCCCCGTGCCGGCCGGCTGGTCACGGCTGACGGACCCGCTGCTTGAGACCGCACCCTTCCGCGCCGCCGCCGAGGACGCGCCGGAGGCTGCGGTCGATGCGCTGATGGCCGCGCTGGGGCTGCCGGTACCGTTGGACCTCGCCGTCGACATGACGCAGCTCGCCCGCGTCTTCGCGGCCATCAGCGGCCGGTCGCGGGTCCGGCTGCGGCTCGATGGCGTGACGCATGATGCCTGCCGCCGTTTTCATTGCGATGCCGTGGGCCTGCGGCTGCTCTGCACCTACCGGGGCGTCGGCACGCAATGGACGATGTGCGGACCCGACTGCACCACGCCGCATCAGGCACCGGCCTGCTCCGTCGCGCTGCTCAAGGGCAGCCGCCATGAACCGCCACCGCCGCCCGGCTGCCTCCATCGCTCCCCGCCCGTCAGCCGCCTGCCGGAGAATCGGCGTGCGCGGCTGCTGCTGTGCATCGACGAACCCGGGATCTTCGCATGACCGCCACCGACGCCCGCCTGCCCGTGACCGTGCTCTCGGGATTCCTTGGCGCCGGCAAGACGACGCTGCTGAACCATGTACTGGCCAATCGCGAAGGCCGCCGCGTCGCCGTCATCGTCAACGACATGTCCGAGGTGAACATCGACGCCGCGCTGGTGGACAATGCCGGCACGCTCTCCCGCACCGAGGAGAAGCTGGTCGAGATGTCGAACGGCTGCATCTGCTGCACGCTGCGCGAGGATCTGATGCAGGAAGTCGCCAGGCTGGCGGCTGAGGGCCGCTTCGACGCCCTGCTGATCGAGAGCACCGGCATCGCCGAACCGATGCCCGTCGCCGCGACATTCGACTTCCGAACCGAGGACGGCTTCTCGCTGGCCGACGTCGCCCGGGTCGATTCCATGGTGACGGTCGTCGATGCCAAGGCATGGCTCGAGGATTACGGTTCGGCGGATACGCTGGCGAAGCGCGGCGAGACGGCGGGTGAGGGGGACACACGTTTGCTGGTGGACCTGCTGGTCGAGCAGGTGGAGTTCGCCGACCTGATCGTGCTCAACAAGGCTGATCTGGTCGCGGAGGCCGATCTGCGCCGGCTCGCGGGTATCATTGCCACCTTCAATCCTTCCGCCGAGATCGTCGGTTCCGTGCATGGCCGGGTGCCGCTGGAGCGCATCATCGCGACCGGCCGCTTCGACTACGACGCGGCACGGCAGGCGGCCGGCTGGGCGCAGGCCCTTTCCGGCCACCATCTGCCCGAAAGCGAGGAGTTCGGCATCACCACCTTCGTCTGGCGCGCTCGCCGCCCGCTGCATCCGGCGCGCTTCAAGCGGCTGATCGAGGGCAGCCTGCCTGGTGTGATCCGCGCCAAGGGCTTCTTCTGGCTGGCGAGCCGGCTGGATTGGGCGGGAGAATGGCATCTCGCCGGCCGCGTCGGCCGGCATGAGGGCGCGGGCATGTGGTGGGCGGCGCAGCCGCGCAGTCGCTGGCCGGACGACCCCGCATGGCGCGCCGGCGTGCTGCGGCACTGGATGGAACCTTGGGGCGACCGGCGGCAGGAGATCGTCTTTATCGGCGTTGGCATGGACGAGGCCGCGCTGCGGTCGGACCTCTCCTCTTGCCTGCTGACCGATGCCGAGATGAAGGCGGGCGAAGGCGGCTGGGCCCGGCTGCCCGATCCGTTTCCGACCTGGGCAGGGTGACGGCTGCGCCCTACTGCGCCAGCGGGTGATGCGCCTCGACCAGCGCCTTCAGCCGCGCTTCCAGCACCTTCGTATAGATCTGGGTCGTGGCGATGTCGGCATGGCCCAGCAGCACCTGCAGGCTCCGAAGGTCCGCACCGCGACCGAGCAGGTGGGAAGCGAAGGAGTGCCGCAGCACGTGCGGGCTGACCCGTGCCGGATCGATTCCGGCGGTGAGGGCGGCTTCCTTCAGCAGCAGCGCCAAGGATTGCCGCGTCAGATGCCCTGACGCGGCGCGGGAGGGGAACAGCCAGCGGGCGCCCTTGGCGCCGGCCCGCTCCGCGGCGTCGGTGCGTGCTGCGAGCGCCAGCTCGCGCGCCCGGGCCGAGATCGGTACCAGCCGCTCCTTACCGCCCTTGCCGCGGACGGCAACCAGCCCTTCTTCAGCGCGCAGGGCGCCGGCGGGCAGGGCAATCAGTTCGCTCGCGCGCAGGCCGGAACAATAGAGCAGCTCCGCCGCCGCCGCTGCGACCGGCCCGCGGCGGCTAGGCAAGGCGGCAGCAGCGGCGATCAACGTTTCCACCTCCGCTTCCGACAGCGCCTTTGGCAGGCTGGCGGGCAGGCGGGGGCTTTCGAGCAACTCCGTCGGGTCGTCGGCCCGCACCCCTTCCCGTGC
This sequence comes from Neoroseomonas terrae, assembly GCF_018129025.1. Classification (GTDB taxonomy): domain Bacteria; phylum Pseudomonadota; class Alphaproteobacteria; order Acetobacterales; family Acetobacteraceae; genus Neoroseomonas; species Neoroseomonas terrae. The sequence goes on from NZ_JAAEDI010000001.1 coordinate 55,239, forward strand.
CAGGAACCGATGGAATTGGCGGATCGCCGAGAGGCGTCGCGCCTGGGTGCGCGCGGCATAACCGGCGCCCGCGAGCTGCCGCACCCAGCCACGGAGCGATTCGGCATCCGCCGCATGCACCGCTACGCCGCGTGCGGCGGCAAACCCCGCGAAATCGTCCAGGTCGGCCTGGTAGGCCGCGAGGGTGTTGCGTGCGGCCCCTCGCTCGGCGACCAGCATCTCGAGGAAGGCCTCGACATGGCGCGACAGCCCGACACCGTCCGGCAGGGCCGGCCTCTGGCGCCGCGGGGCCGGGCGTGCCATGCGGCTATCGGCTCGACTGGAACCGTTCGTTGGGGATGGCGCGCTCAACCGGCTGCGGCGGCACGCTGGGCGGGAAAGCCCCCAGGACGAGCAGCCCGACGGCAACCGCGCCCAGTACCAGCAGCAGGATCAGTATGAAGGGGCTGCGGGACATCGGGCGCGGCTTCTCCTTGCGGAACTCGGGGAGCGGATCAGGACGACGGCGATAAGATGTTCAAGAACCTTGACTTTTCAGGACAGGAAATCCGTCGCGGCGATTTCATCCGAACCGATATTGCTCTAGCCTCCGGCCCTGTGTCGCGCAACTCCGCCATCGATCTTCCCGACGAAGACCCCCCGAACCTCCCGCCATCCACTGCTTTTGCACGCGCCGTGGTGCTCGTTGGTATGCCCGGCGCCGGCAAGACGGCGATCGGCCGACGGCTGGCGGCGCGACTCGGCATGCCCTTCCGTGACGCGGATGCCGAGATCGAGTCGGCCGCGGGGATGCCGATCACGGAAATTTTCGCCCGCTATGGCGAGCCGCATTTCCGGGATGGCGAGCGCCGCGTCATCACCCGCCTGCTCGCCGGCCCGCCGCTGGTGCTGGCGACCGGCGGCGGCGCCTTCGCCGACGCCGCGACGCGCGATGCGATCAAGCGGTCAGGCGCCGTCACTCTGTGGTTGCGGTGCGAGCTGGCGACCCTCCTGCGCCGCGTCGCCGGGCGCGAGCACCGGCCGATGTTCCTCAACGCCGATCCTGCCGAGGTGCTGCAGCGCCTGATGGCGGCGCGCCACCCGTTCTATGCCGAGGCCGATGTGACCGTTCAGTGCACTGACGAAAGCCCCGAAGTGACCACACGACGCGTGCAGGAGGCGGTGGAGCACGCGACGACGCCGCGCCGGCTGCCCGTCAGCTTAGGCGAGCACGGCTATGATGTCGTGGTCGGGCGCGGGCTGCTCGGCCGAGCTGGCGGCCTGATCGCGCCGGTACTGCCGGCGCGGCGCGTGGTGGTGGTCAGCGATGCCGCTGTGGCGGCGTTGCACCTGCCGGCGCTGCGGGCGGGGCTGGAAGCCGCCGAGATCAAGGTGCTGGCGGAGATCGCCGTTCCGCCTGGCGAGAGTTCCAAGGACTTCGCCCGCCTGCAGGATGTGCTGGAGCGCATGCTCGCCGCGGGCCTCGACCGTCGCACGACGGTCGTCGCCCTGGGCGGCGGCGTGGTCGGCGATCTGGCTGGCTTCGCGGCGGCAGTCGCCATGCGCGGCGTGCCTTTCGTGCAGGTGCCGACGACATTGCTCGCCCAGGTGGATTCCTCGGTCGGCGGCAAGACCGGCGTGAACCTCAAGGCCGGCAAGAACCTTGCGGGCGCGTTCCACCAGCCGCGCATCGTCCTGGCCGATACCGACACGCTGGCGACGCTGCCACCGCGTGAACTCCGCGCCGGCTATGCCGAGGTCGCCAAGCACGGGCTGTTGCAGGGCGCGCTGTGGGATTGGTGCGAGGCGCATGGCGGCGCCGCGGTCGCGGGTGACGGGGACGCGCTGACCCATGCCGTGCTGGAATCCTGCCGCCTGAAGGCGGCGGTGGTCGCGGCGGATGAGCGTGAGGAAAGTGCCGAGGGTGGCCGCGCGCTGCTGAACCTCGGCCACACCTTCGGCCATGCGCTGGAGGCCGAATGCGGCTTCGACGGCACGCTCCTGCATGGAGAGGCGGTGGCGGTCGGCCTTGGTCTCGCCGCGTCGCTTTCTGCGCGGCTCGGTCATTGCAGCCAGGAATGGCCGTCGCGGGTGATCGCGCATCTGGCGGCTTGCGGCCTGCCGGCGCGCATCGGCGATCTGCCGCACCGCTTCACGGTGGATGCGCTGATGGGCCGCATGGCGAAGGATAAGAAGAATCGCGACGGGCAGATGCGCTTCGTGCTGCTGCGCGGCCCCGGCGACGTCTTCACCAGCAGCGAGGTTCCGCGCGAGGCTGTGACGGCGCTGCTGCGGGACGAGGGCGCGGCGAGCTAGCGATCCGATGAACGAACCGGCATTCCCGCCCGCGGCTGGCCGCAAGCTGGTCTTCCTGCATCTGCCGAAGACCGGGGGCACGACGCTGCACCATCATTTCTCCGAGGCGTTCGCGCCGGAGGAGATCTGCCCCGTGCGCTTTTCCCAGCTCAACCAGATCCCCACGGCGACGCTGGCGACCTATCGCTTCTTCTCCGGACACTACACGTTCGAGCAGATCCGCCTGATCCCCGGCCGCAGCTTCGTCGTGACCGTGCTGCGCGATCCCGTCGAGCGCATCCTCTCGACCTACTACTTCTGGAAAAGGCATCGTGCCGCGGTGGTCGAGGAGCATAATCTGGCTGGCCCCGCTGCGGCGCGGTCCAACGACCTGCTCGGCTTTCTGCGCAGCCCGATCCCCGAGGTGCGCGATTCGATCGAGAACACCATGGTGCGCTACCTGGCGGGCGGCGTGAACATCGATGGCGAGGGCAAGTACATCTTCCGCAATTGCGGCATTCCGACCCGCCTCAGCGAAATGCAGCTGCTGCACCGCGCCACCGGCAACCTGCTGGCGACGGACGTTTTCGGCTTCACCTCGAATCTCGGCGAGGTCTACGCGAAGGTCAGCCTGGCCTTCGACATGAAGCGGCTGCAGCGGCTCGAGCGACTGAACACGCGCACCAGCGAGCGCGACATCCTCGAGCCGGCCGTCGAGGAGGAGATTACGCCGCCGATCCGTGCGGAGCTCAACCGGCTCACCTCATTGGACCGCGTTCTGTACCGGGTGGCGCGATCCCATCGGCAGGAGGAGCGGGAGCGGTAAAACCCGCCGCCCCTGGCCCTGTGACGACAAGCCCCTATGCTGGCGCCAATGCGCGTTGAGGGAGCGAAGCGCCGATGATCCTGCCGCTTGACGGTGTCCGCGTGATCGAGGTGGGGCAGGCTCTGGCCGGCCCGCTCGCAGGGGCGGTCATGGCCGATATGGGCGCTGACGTGATCAAGGTGGAGAAGCCCGATGGCGGCGACGATGCGCGTCTCTGGGGCCCGCCCTTCGGGCCGGACGGCGTCACCTCGCTGTACTTCCACGGACAGAACCGCAACAAGCGCTCGATCACGCTCGACCTCAAGGCGGCGGATGATGTCGAGGCGCTGCATCGCCTCTGTGAGACCGCCGATATCCTGATCCAGAATCTCCGCCCCGGCGTGGTGGAGGAGATCGGCATCGGGCCGGCGGCGATGCTCGAACGCCATCCGCGGTTGATCTACTGCTCGATCTGGGCGTTCGGCGCGACCGGTCCGATGAAGATGCGGCCTGGCTTCGACCCTCTGCTGCAGGCCTATGGCGGCATGATGAGCGTGACCGGGCGGCCGCAGGATCCGCCGACCTTCTGCGGCGCCTCGATCAACGACAAGGCGACCGGCATGTTCACCGTGATCGGTGCGCTGGGCGCGCTGCGGCGGCGCGACATCACGGGCAAGGGCTGCGTCGTCGATACCTCGCTGTTCGAGACGGCGGTGCACTGGGTGGAAGGGCAGGTGAACAACCACCTCGCGACCGGCGACGTGCCGCAGCGCCACGGCACGGGCGCCGCGGTGATCGTGCCGTACCAGGTGTTCGACTGCGCGGATCGGCCGATGTGCCTGGCTGCCGGGAACGACCGGCTGTGGGCGCGTTGTGCGCAGGTGCTGGGCCACCCCGAATGGGCGACCGACGAGCGCTTCGCCAGGAGCCGCGCGCGCGTGCACAACAAGCCAACGCTGGTGGCGCTGATCGCCGAAGTACTGAAGACCCGCCCGCGCGATGAATGGATTGCGGCGCTGGAAGCGGCCGGCGTGCCTTGCGCTGCGGTGAACGATATCGGCGAGGTCGCGGCCAGCGCGCAGTTCGCCGCGGTGGACATCGCGCAGGATTTGCCGGGCGGGCCGCGGGTGGTGGGGCTGCCGATCTCCTTCGACGGGGAGCGGCCGCGCTCCGCCCGCGGCGCGCCGGCGCTAGGCGAGCATAATGCGGAGGTGCTGGGTCGGCGCTAAGCCCAGGGCGCTACCGCTGCCCTTCGGCACGATGCCCTGCATCGGGCCTGGAGCCGGCGGCGCGACAGCGCCGGGACCGACAGTCGCGCCTAACGCGGCGATGCATGGCGCACGAGCGAAGGCGGCGCCCGGCGCTTGAGGGCAAACGGAGCACAGGGTGGCCGAGGGGATCGGCCGCCTTCATCAGTCGTCCTCTTCCAGCCGGTCGATATCGTCGTCCGACAGACCGAAATGGTGGCCGATCTCGTGGATCAGCACGTTGCGGACGAGGCTAAACAGGTCCTCGCCAGTCTCGATCCATTCCAGAAGGATGGGCTCGCGGTACAGCAGGATGCGGTCAGGTTCCCGCGGGACGTCGCCACCCGATTTCAGCGTGAGCGGCACGCCCTGGTACAGGCCGGTCAGTTCCCACGGGCTTTCAAGGCCCATTTCCCGCAAGGTGTCGTCATCCGGCACGTCCTCGACAAGGATTGCCGTGCCGCGCACGAGATCGCGCAGCGGCTCGGGGATGGCGGCGAGGGCGTGCTCCGCCATCTCTACCAGATCGTCGAGGCCGGGCGGGGTGGTGAAACGCATGGCGCGCGTCATGCGGGCCGCGCAGGGCTCGCGTCAAGCAATTGAGGAGATGGCCGTGGTCGAGAAGCTGGATCCCGAGAGCCGGGCCGCGCTGGGTCGGGAGGTCCCGCAGTGGCGCATGGCGGATGGCCGGGATGCCATCAGCCGGACGTTCAAATTTGCGGACTTCAACGAGGCGTGGGGCTTCATGGCCCGCGTCGCAATGCTGGCGGAAAAACAGGATCACCACCCGGAATGGACCAATGTGTGGAACAAGGTGGAGATTACCTTGTCCACGCATGACGCAGGGGGGCTGAGCGAACGGGATGTGGCGCTGGCGAAGGCGATCGACTCGCTGCTGAAGTGACTACAGCGCCCGCCACCCGATGTCCCGCCGGCAGAATCCCTCCGGCCAGTCGATCGCATCCACCGCGGCGTAGGCGGCCGCCTGCGCTTCGGCCAGTGTCGCACCCGTCGCCGTCACGCCGAGCACCCGCCCGCCCGTCGCGATGAGGGCGCCATCCCCCCGCCGCGCGGTGCCGGCGTGGAAGATCTGTACGCCGGGCATCTGGGCTGCCCGTTCCAGGCTGCGGATCTCCGTTCCCTTGGCGTAGCTGCCCGGATAGCCCCGCGCGGCCATGACGACGACGAGGGAGTGCAGTGGTTCCCAACGCAGGTCGAAGCGTGCCAACTCGCCATCGCAGGCGGCGAGCAGCGCGGGCAGCAGGTCGCTCCGCAGCCGTACCATCAGCGCCTGGCATTCGGGGTCGCCGAAGCGGACGTTGAACTCGATCAGGCGCGGGCCGTCGGCGGTGATCATCAGGCCGACGAAGAGGATGCCGCGGAAGGGCGTGCCGCGTTTCGTCATCTCGGCCAGGACCGGGTTCACGATGCGGGCCATGACGTCATCGCGCAGCGCATCGGTGAAGACGGGCGGTGGAGAATACGCGCCCATGCCCCCGGTGTTCGGCCCGGTATCGCCATCCCCGACGCGCTTGTGGTCCTGCGCGGCGCCGAGCGGCAGTGCCGTGGCGCCGTCGCACAGCGCGAAGAAGGAAACCTCCTGGCCGACCAGGCATTCCTCGATCAGCACGGTCGCGCCGGAGTCGCCATGCACGCGCGCTTCCATGATGTCGGCGATGGCCGCCTCGGCTTCCTCTACCGTCGCGGCGACGACCACGCCTTTGCCGGCGGCAAGGCCATCCGCCTTGACGACGATCGGCGCGCCTTGCTGCCGCACATAGGCCTTCGCCGCCGCCGGGTCGGTGAAGCGCTGCCACTGCGCACCGGGCGCACCGGCGGCGTCCGCGATCTCGCGCGTGAAGACCTTGCTGCCTTCAAGCTGCGCGGCCGCCCGGGATGGCCCGAAGCACCTGATCCCGGCCGCCTGGCAGGCATCGGCAAGCCCCGCGACCAGCGGCGGCTCGCCGCCCACCACGACGAGGTCGACGGCCCTGTCCTTCGCGAATGCCACCAGCCCCGGAATGTCGAGCGAATCGATCGGAACGCAGTCCGCGACCTCGGCGATGCCCGCGTTGCCCGGGGCGCACCACAATGTGTCGAGCAGCGGCGATGCCGCGATCGCCCAGCACAGCGCGTGTTCCCGCCCGCCGCCGCCGACCACCAGGACCTTCATCGCGACCACCCCCGCTTTGGACCGGCCGCGCCTTAGCATAGGGTGGCCCCATGGACACCCCGGCGGCCTCCAACATCCCGGAATATGCGGTCTCGGACCTCGCCGGCGCCATCCGCCGCACGCTGGAGGGTACCTTCGGCCGTGTGCGGGTGCGCGGCGAGATCACGGAGCTCAAGCGCTACCCCTCGGGCCATATCTATCTCTCGCTGAAGGACGCCGACGCGAAGATCGAGGCGGTGATCTGGAAATCCGCCGTCCGCAACCTCGGCACCATGCCCGAGAACGGCGTCGAGATGATCGCGACGGGCCGCATCTCCACCTACGTGGACCGGTCCAAGTACCAGCTTGTCATCGACCGGCTGGAATATGCCGGGGAGGGCGCGCTGCTCGCGCGCATCGAGGCGCTGCGCAAGCGGCTGCTGGAAGAAGGCCTGTTCGACGACGCGCGCAAGAAGCGCATCCCGCGCCTGCCGCAGGTGATCGGTGTCGTGACGTCCGAGAAGGGCGCCGTCATCCAGGACATCCGCACCACCATCGCGCGGCGCTTCCCGCGGCGGATCCTGCTCTGGCCGGTGGTGGTGCAGGGTCAGGGCGCGGCCGAGCAGGTCGCCGCCGCCATCCGCGGCTTCGATGCCATCGCGCCGGGCGGGCGCGTCCCGCGCCCCGACGTGCTGATCGTCGCCCGCGGCGGCGGATCGCTCGAGGACCTGATGGCGTTCAACGAGGAGATCGTCATCCGCGCCGTCGCTGCCTGCTCCATCCCGCTCATCAGCGCGGTGGGGCATGAGACGGATACGACGCTGATCGACTTCGCTTCCGACCGCCGCGCGCCGACACCGACGGCGGCGGCGGAACTCGCGGTGCCCGCGCGGGCCGAGATGGCGGCGGCGCTGGCGCAGACCGGTGCACGGCTGGCGCAGGCCGCGGCCGGGCTGCTGAACGCCGTGCGGCTGCGCCTGCTGCGCGCCGAGCGCCGCCTGCCGGACGTCCCGGCGCGGCTTGCTCAGTCCCGCCAGCGGGTGGACGATATCGGCGAACGCCTGCCGCGCGCGCTGGTGTCGCTGCTGGAACGGCGCCGGCAGTCGCTTGCCACCCTGCGCGTGCCGCATCCGCGGGAAGGAATTCTCGCCCGCCGCGCAGCCGTGCAGGGCCTTGCGCTGCGCCTGTCGGCCGCCTGGGCGCGCCAGCGCGACGCCCGCGCGACGGCCCGTGCCCTGACCCGGCTTTCACCGGCACCCGTGCAGGCACTGATCCGCCAACGGCGCACGGTGCTCGAAGGGCTGTCCGCACGCCTTGAAAGCGCGTCCTACCAATCCGTCCTCGCACGCGGCTTCGCGCTGGTGCGGGATGCGGAAGGCCATGCGGTCACGGCGGCGAAGCGCGTGACGGCCGGGCAGGCGCTACGACTGACCTTCGCGGACGGCGAAGTGCGCGCGCAGGCGGAAGGCGGGGCACCGCGGGGCCGGAAGGGCCAGGCACCGGAACAAGGGTCGTTGCTGTGAGTTCGGCACGCGACCGGAGTGGTGCGGAGGGCTCCCCGGAAAGGGGCTTTGTCCTTCTCCGGACCTCACCCCAGCAAAGGCCGAAGGGCCTTTGCAAACCTCAACCTGGTGCCGGGCCCGACGGGACGGTTTCACGGCAGAGCGGCCCTCGCGCGCCCCGTTTGGGAGAATCCTCGGCGATGAGCACAGGCATGGCCGCTACTCTGCCGTTGCAGCCGCTGCGCCCGACACCAGCTCGAGGTTTCCAAAGGCCTTTCGGCCTTTGGCGGAGTGGCGTGGAGGGGCAGAGCCCCTCCACCTGCACCCGTCGCGCCCTGCTCGCCCTCCCCGCACTGCTGCTCGCCCGTCCCGCCGCAGCCGCCTTCACGCTTTCCGACCGCGGCCTCACCCAGGGCGGCTTCGTCGTCGGCCATGCTCCGCCGGGGTCGCGCGCGGCGCTTGATGGCCGGGCGCTGCGCGTCACGGCGGACGGCACCTTCGCCTTTGGCTTCGGGCGCGACCACGGCACGGCGGCGGTGCTCACCGTCATCGGACCGGACAACCGGCGGGAGGAACGCCGCCTCCCCATCGCGCGGCGACGCTGGCAGGAACAACGGATCAACGGCCTGCCGCCCGCGCAGGTGACCCCCGATGAGGAAACGCTCCAGCGCATCTTGCGGGAGCGCGAGAAGCTTGCCGCTGCCCGCGCGGTCGACAGCCCGCTGACGGGGTTTTCGCAGGGGTTCATCGCGCCGGCGACCGGGCGCATTTCGGGCGTCTACGGCAGCCGGCGCATTCTGAACGGGCAGCCGCGGCAGCCGCATTACGGGCTGGATTTCGCGGTGCCGACAGGCACGCCGCTGAAGGCCGTGGCGGCGGGTCGGGTCACGCTGGCCGACAGCTTCCATTTTTTCGGCAACCTGGTCGTCATCGACCACGGGCACGGGGTGAACTCGCTCTATGCCCATCTCTCGGCGATCGAGGTGCGGGAAGGGCAAATGGTCGGCCAGGGCGAGCGCATCGCGCAGTCGGGCGCGACGGGGCGGGTGACCGGGCCGCATCTGCATTTCTCCTTCTCCTGGTTCCACACCTTCCTGGACCCGCAGCCGGTGGTCCTGCCGGGATGAGTACCTCGCTCGCCTGGGATGAACGCTATGGCGGCGGCGCCTTCCAGTTCGGGGAGGCGCCGAATCTGTTCCTGCTGGAGCAGGCGCATCGGCTGAGACGCGGCATGCGTGCGCTGTCGGTGGGTGACGGGGAGGGGCGCAACGGCGTCTGGCTCGCGGAACAGGGGCTGGAGGCGACGGCGCTGGACTGGTCCAGCGTCGGGCTTGCGAAGGCACAGGCACTGGCCAACCGGCGGGGCGCAGGAATCACGACCGTCGTCGCCGATCTGTCGCGCTGGGACTGGCCGGAGAAGCGCTTCGACCTGATCGCGTGGATCTATGTCCACCTGCCGCCGGAGGACCGCGCGGCCGCCTGCGCCGGGGTGCTGCGCGCGCTGGCGCCCGGCGGGTTGTTGGTCATGGAATGCTTTACCCCGGCGCAGGAGGGTCGGCGCAGCGGCGGGCCGAAGGACCCGTCGCTGTTGTGGTCCCGCGCACTGGTGGAACAGCACTTCGCGGGGCTGGAGGTGCTGGCGCTGCTCGAGGGCGCTGTGTGGCTGGACGAAGGCCCGCGCCACCAGGGCCTGGCGGAGGTCGTGCGCGCGGTGCTGCGCCGGCCGGGCTAATCCTTCACCATCACGGCGTTCATCACGGCCGAGACGATCGACACCACGATCGCGCCGAACAGCGCGGACCAGAAGCCGGACACGGTGAAGCCCGGCACCAGCCAGCCGACCAGACCCAGCATCGCCGCATTCACCACCAGCAGGAACAGCCCCAGCGTCAGAATGGTGGCCGGTAGCGAAAGCAGCACCACCAGGGGCCGAAGGATCGCATTGACGATGCCGAGCACGAGGGCGGCAAGGATCAGCGTGGATGCATCCGGTGCCGACAGCCCCGGCACGATCGACACGGCGACCCAGAGGGCAACGGCAGCAACCGCCGTCCTGACGAGGAAACCAACCATTTCGTGCTCATCGATCCTGCATGGTAGAGGGCACCGGCGGCGACGCGCCGACCTTTCCAACCTGCCCCGGAACGCATGTCCTCCGCCACCCTCGCCGGCTGTGCCGCCCTTGTTCTCTGGGCATTCCTCGCCTTGCTCGCGCGCATGGCGGGCGGGCTGCCGCCGCTCGAACTGACCGCGCTTGCCTTCGCCGCCGGCGGGCTGCTGGCGCTGGCGGTGGTCGCGGCGCGCGGGCGTGTCGCGCTGCTGCGGCAGGGGCCACTCGCCTGGATGCACGGCGTCGGCGGGCTGTTCGGCTATCACGCGCTGTACTTCGCCGCGCTCGCCCTGGCGCCGGCCGTTGAGGCGAACCTGCTCAACTATCTCTGGCCGCTGCTGATCGTGCTGCTGTCGGGGCCGATCCTCGGGCTGCGGCTCGGGCCGCGTCGGCTGGCGGGCGTGGCGCTCGGCTTTGCCGGCTGCGTGCTGCTGGTGGGCGCCGGCGCATCCTTTCCGCCCGGCGCCGCCCCGGGCTTCGCGGCGGCAGTGGGCTGCGCGGTGGTCTGGTCGGTCTACTCGGTCACGTCGAAGCGGATGGCCGCCGTGCCGACCGAGGCGCTGGCCGGCTTCTGCCTGGCGACCGCGCTGCTGGCCGGTGCGACGCATCTGGCATTCGAGACGACGGTGATGCCGGACGCGCGGCAGTGGCTCGCGGTGCTGCTGCTGGGCGCAGGGCCGCTCGGCGCGGCCTTCTTCCTGTGGGACGCGGGGATGAAGCGGGGCGATCCGCGGTTGCTCGGCACGCTGGCCTATGCGGTGCCGGTGGCCTCGACGTTGCTGCTGGTGGTGGCGGGGGAAGGCACGTTGACGTGGCGCGCCGCGCTTGCGGCGATGCTGGTGGCCGGGGGCGGGCTGCTCGCGGCTACAGCCCGAGGATAGGGGGGTAGGTTTTCGTCTTCGCGAAAAACCATCTAGCCTTGTCCGATCGGGCGCCATGAACGAGCGCCGCACGGGAGAGACGACAGATGACACTATCGCGTCGCGGCTTGATGGCCGCAGGGCTGGCCGTCACCGCGCCGGCGGCCGGCTGGGCGCAGGGCGCCTGGCCAGGCGAACGGCCTATCCAGATCATCGTTCCCTTCCCGCCGGGCGGCGGTACCGACATCAACATCCGCGCCATGGTGCCCTTCTTCGAGAAGCACCTGCCCGGCGCGCGCTTCATCATCGTGAACCGCCCCGGCGCAGGGGCAGAGATCGGCTACACGGCGATGGCGCAGGCGGCGCCCGACGGATACACCATCGGCGTCGTCATCACCCCCAGCCTGCAGACCAACACGATCGAGCGGACGACGCGCTACTCGCTGCGCGACTTCGCCTATCTGGGGTCGGTGGTCGAGGATCCCGGCGGCTTCTTCGTCGCGCCGAACAGCCCGTGGCGGACGGTGGCGGATCTGGTCCAGGCGGCGAAGGCCGCGCCCGGTGCCATCGCGGTCGGTACCGCCGGCATCGGGTCCGACGATCATCTCCTGATGATCGAGTTCGAGAATGCGGCCGGGGTACGACTGAACCACGTGCCCTTTGCCGGGCAGGCACCGGCGGTGACCGCGCTGATCGGCGGGCACATCCAGATCGCCTCGATGAACATGGGCGAGAGCGTGGGCATGATGCGCGAGGGGCGGGTGCGCGCGCTCGCCGCGGCCGGCCCGGCGCGCTTCCCGATGACGCCGGACGTGCCCACCTTCGCGGAAGCCGGTTATCCCATCGACACCGGCGTCGTGCGCAGCCTCGTCGCGCCAGTCGCGACGCCCGCGCCGATCCTGGAGCGGCTGCAGGGCATGCTGGCGGCGACGATGCGCGACCCTGCCTGGATCGCGGAGGCGGAGCGCCTGTTCATCCCGCTGAAGTACCGCACGCCCCAGGAGACGTATCAGGTCGTTTGGAGTGCCGATGAAGCGCTGCGCGCCTTGTGGGCGCGGCGCCCCTGGAAGGATGGCTGACACGTGTCACGACTGATCGACCTTTCGACGCCGGTCCGCACCGGGCATTTCCGCTGGGCGGTGGACCGGCGCTTCGCGAAGACGCATGACACCGGTGGCGGTCAGGCGACCTGGGCCGGCTGGAATGTGCACGCCTTCACCCATATGGACAGCCCGCGCCATGTGGACCCGCAGGGGTTCACGACCGATGCCATCACGCTCGACATGACGGTCGGGCCGGGGGCGGTGGTGGATGTGTCGGACGTGCCGGCGAATACGGCGATCCCAGGCGAGCATCTGGCCGCTGCCGGCGCCCATGTGCGGCCCGGCGATTTCGTGCTGGTCCGGACGCGCTGGGATGAACGCGCGAGCCTCGATACCGAGGATTTCTGGCGCCAGGCGCCGTGGATGACGGCGGAAGGGTCGATCTGGCTGCGCGAGCGCGGCATCAAGGCAGTGGGGTTCGACTTCCCGCAGGACCATTGCATCCGCAACTTCCTGACCGGCGAGCCGCGCCCGCCGCTGCCCGAGCATGTGACGCATTTCCACCTGCTGGCGCGGGGCATCATCATGTTCGAGTACCTGTGCAACATGGGCGCGCTGACGCTGCCGCGGAACCAGGTGATTGGCCTGCCGGTTAAGATCCCGGACAGCGACGGCGCCCCGGCCCGCGTCATTGCTATCGAGGACGCGGCATGAGCCTCGCGGGACAGGCGGCGCTGGTAACGGGCGGTGGCTCGGGCATCGGCGAGGGGATCGCGAAGCGGCTGGGGCGCGACGGTGCGGCGGTGCTGGTCGCGGACATCAATGCCGAGGCCGCCGAACGCGTGGCGGCGGAGATTGCCGCGGCCGGCGGGACTGCCGTGCCATGCCGCACGGATGTGACGGACGAGGCATCGGTGGATGCCGCGGTGGCCGAAGCGGAGCGCCGGCTGGGACGGCTGCGCATCGCCGTCTGCAACGCAGGCATCACCGATCGTGTGCCCGTGCTGGAAATGTCGCTCAGCGCCTTCGAGCGTGTACTGCGCGTCAACCTGATCGGCTGCTTCCTGACGGCGCGCGCAGCGGGCCGCGCCATGGCGAAGGCGCCAGGGGAGGGTGGGCGGATCGTGACGATCTCGTCCGTGTCCGGCCAGTTCGGGGGCACCGGGCGGGCGGCCTATGGCGCCAGCAAGGGCGGGATCGAGATGTTGACGCGCGTGCTGGCGGTCGAACTCGCCCCGCACGGTATCCTGGTCAATGGCGTGGCACCCGGGCCGACGCAGGTGGCGCGCACTGCCCATGGGCCGCGCCAACGGGCGGCTTTCCTCGATCGGATGGCGGTGAAGCGCTACGGGACGCCGGAAGATGTCGGCGCCGCGGTTGCCTTCCTGTGCAGCGGCGACAACGCCTTCATCGCCGGGCAGATCCTGAATGTGGATGGCGGGTTCGCGTCATCCGGGGTGATGTACGATCCAGCGGAAGGGGCGTGAGAGTCCGTCGGAAAGGCGTCTGAAGGCGCGTTTCCGTGTCCAGTCCTCGCCCCCCGCCCGGCCACCCGCGTCATGGCCCAGGACGGCGGGCTGGTGGCGGACTTTCCAAGCGGCTTCTGAGACGGGCGGTGCTCGTCACTGCCGTTCATCGCTGACGATCCGTCCGTCTACCAGATGCACGCGCCGGGTGGCCCGTTGCGCGAGCTCCGCATCGTGCGTCACTACCAGGATCGCGCGGCCTTCGTCCCGTGCCAGCCGGGCGAAGATGTCGAAGACGGCGGCGGCGTTCTTCGTGTCGAGATTGCCGGTGGGCTCGTCGGCCAGCACAAGGGCCGGGTCGTTGGCCAGGGCGCGCGCGATGGCGACGCGCTGACGCATGCCGCCGGAGAGCTGTTCCGGCAGCTTGTCGGCGGCGTCGGCGAGGCCGAGTGCATCGAGCAGCTCCAGCGAGCGCGCCTGTCCCGCGTCGGGCGTCAGGCTGCCCTTGCGGCGGATCGGGATCAGCACGTTCTCCCGCGCGGTGAACTCCGGCAACAGGAAGTGGAACTGGAAGACGAAGCCGAGCCGCGACAGGCGCAGCGCGGCGAGGTCGGCCGCCGACAATGCTGCGGTGTCGCGGCCTTCCAGCAGGACGCGTCCCGTGCTCGGTCGGTCGAGCAGGCCGAGAAGGTAGAGCAGCGAGGACTTGCCGGAGCCCGAAGGCCCGGTGATGGCGACGAACTCGCCGGCTTCGACGCGCAGGCTGATGTCGGTGACGAGGGTGACGCCTTCGGGCAGCGTGCGCGTCACGGCCTCGGCCGCCAGCAGCGGCTCGGCGGTGCTCATGCAGCGCCGCGCACGATCTGCACCGGGTCGAGCCGCGCGGCGCGGCGTGCCGGAATCAGCGCCGCCAACGCAGCCGAGGCGATGGCGAAGAAGGAGGCGATGACGTAGATGCGCCAGTCGCGCGCCAGCAGGAAGCGGTCGTTGCCCGCGGGCGTTGCGGTCTGGAAGCGCACCTGGGCGAGGCCCTCGATCATCAGCTGGCCGATCAGGCAGCCGAGCACAGCGCCGAGGAAGCCCGCGATCAGCCCCTGCACCAGGAACAGCCGCTGCACGTCGCCCTCGGTGAAGCCGAGCGACTTCAGGATGGCGATGTCGCGCGTCTTCTCGAACACCACGGTCGAGATGATGTTGTAGATGCCGAAAGAGGCCACCAGCAGGATGGCGCCGGTGACGCTGTACATGATGGCGTTCTGGATGACGAAGACGGTGAGGATGTTGCGGTTCTGCTCCTCCCAGCTTTCCGTGCGGTCGCCGAAGCGGGATTCGAGTTCCCGCGCCAGGGGCTCGGCCTGCGTCACGTCGGCGAGGCGAAGCTGGATCTGGTTGATGACGTTGGGCCGGTCCTGCAGCACCTGGTTGACCTTCAGCAGCATGTAGCCGGCGCCCTGGTCGAGGGTCGCGATGCCCGTGTGGAAGATGCCGACGATCTTCATCTGGAGCGAGACGCCGCGGGGCGAGACCGCCACCACCGTGTCGCCCATCTCCACGCCAAGGCGCAGCGCCAGCGCATCGCCGATGATCAGCCCGTTCGCCGTGGAACGCAGGTCGTCGAGGCGGCCGTGCAGCATGTCCTTGCCGATGTTGGCCACGCGCGCATAGCGCACGGGGTCGATGCCGGTGACGCTGACCGACACATCGCGCGAGCCGTAGCGCAGCAGCGCCGTGCCTGTGAGGATGGGTGCCGCCGCCGCGCCCGGGATCGCCTCGATGATCGCCAGCTTGTCGCCGGCGGCGCGGATGCCGCGCACGCGGTCCACCGGCTTGACGCCGTTGATCTGCACGGCGCCGTCCGGCATGGCCATCTGGGCGGCCTGCGGCGTCGGGCTGCGCGTCTCGTCCTTGATGACGATGTGCGGCTGCACGTCGATCACCTGCTGGACGAAGTAGGTCTGGAAGCCGCTCATCATCGCGGCGATGGCAATGAAGAAGGCGACACCGAGGGCGACGCCGAGCACGCTGACCAACGTCTGCCGCCGCCGCCGCGACAGCATGCCGCGCGCGAGGTCGAGGATGAGCTTCATGGCCGGAGCCGGACCGTCTGCCCGTCCACGAGGCGGGCCGGCGGGTTGAGGACTACGGCTTCTCCGCGGGCAAGGCCGTTCAGCACCTCGACGGCGCGGGGTCCCTGCACCCCGATCTCGACCGGGCGGCGTTCCACCGTTTCGCGGCGGACCACGAAGACGCCGCCGTCGCGGACCGCCGCCGGCGGCACGAGCACGGCGTCGTCCGTCTGGCGCAGCACGATGTTCGCCTCGACCGTCATGCCGATCAGCAGCGGCGTATCGTCCGGCAGGGCGAGGCGTACGCGGTAGGCCTTGCGGGTGGCGTCGCCCTTCGGGGTGATCTGCGCGACGGTCGCGGTGAGGACCTGGTTGGGGAAGGCATCGGCTCGCAGCAGCACGTGCTGGCCTTCGAGAACCTGGGCGATGTCCTCCTCATCGACCTCCGCCGTGACGCGCAGGGGGCGGGGTTCGCCGATCCAGAACAGGGAGGCGGGGGTGTCGACAACCTCGCCTGGTTCGGCATCCCGGCGCAGCACCACGCCGTCGGAGGGTGCGCGCACGACGTAGTCGTCGAGCCGGCGGCGCGCGGCGTCGGCGGCGGCGCGCACGGCGCGGGCCTCCGCCTCCGCGCGGTCGAGGGCGGAGCGGGAGGCGATGTCGCGGGTAACCAACGTGCGGGTGCGGGCGAGTTCGTCATCGGCGAAACGGGCGCGGGCCTCGGCTTCCTCGACGCGGTGGCGCGCCTCGCGGTCGTCCAGGCGGGCCATGGGCTCGCCGGCCGAGACGCGGTCGCCCTCCTCGACCATGACGTCGGTGATGCGGGCGCGTACGGCGGGACCGACGCGGGCCCAGTGGACCGGTTCGACGCTGCCGGTGGCATAGACGGCGCGCAGGGCCGGGCCCGTAGTCACGACGGCGATGGCGACAGCCGGCGGCATGGTCCACCAGAACCAGCCGGCGGCAAGGGCGAGGGGGAGGGCGGCCAAGAGCAATAGGCGACGACGCATGGCAGGAACAGGTAGCACGCGGGAGTGGCGGGAGGGTGGCGGCGCCAAACACGGTTGCGCCGTGAGCGCGCGGGGGGTAGAGAGCGCCGCCCAGGGCCGCGTGGAGACACAGTGGCCGACCGGCGCCGGCATAGCTCAGTGGTAGAGCAACTGATTCGTAATCAGTAGGTCCGCGGTTCAAATCCGCGTGCCGGCACCATTATCAAAGACTTAGCTAGGGTCTTTTCCGACGTTCCGACGGGCGTTCCGACGCTTGTCCGTCAGGTGTTCCCGCTCCTCCGCCTCGACCCTGAGCCGCGCCGCGGCCTCGAACTGCTCCGGGGTGCGTCGCGCGTAGCGCCTCGCCATGGCCGTTGTCTCGTGGCCGGTATGAGTGCTGAGGGCGATCACGTCGGCGCCCGCGTCCGACAGCTCGGTAGCGGCCGTCGCGCGCAGGTCGCGCCACTGAAGGTCGGCCGGGATGCCCGCGGCCTCGGCAATCTCCCGGAAGATGTGCCGGAAGTGGTCACCGCCCCATGGAGCCTTTGTCGTCTCGCAGATCAGAACCTGCACGCCGCCCCGCTCAGTGGCGGCCAGAGCGTCTTTCAGGTCGGGGTAGGCGTCGGCTACCAGAGGCACGTCGGCGCCCGTCTTGCCCGTTGTGAGGGTCCGTTGGTCCAGCGCCGTCCATGTCAGCCCGAGAATGTCGGCCTGCCGCAGCCCCAGGCGCCAGCCAAGCCGCAGCGCGAGCGCCTGCGAAGGCCAGTCCATCTCGACCGCCTTGGCGGCGAAGGCGTCAATCTGCGCCCGCGTCCATCGCTGCTTGCGAGCCGCGACGCCGGGAAGCTCCATACCTGCCCACGGGTTGGCTTCGACGTGCTCTTGCCGGCGCGCCCAGTTCCACACACGGCGGGCGTACCGGCAGGCGTAGTGCGCCGCCGCGGCGCCGCGAGCTATGCGCAGGTCGGCGTGTATCTTGTCGGCATGGCGCGGCTTCAGTGCCTTTGCCGGGATAGTGCCGAGTTGCAGGCCGTTCACATCATGGGCCGCCAGGACGCCGGCCAGCCATCGGTAGTCTCGCCGCGTATTGTCGGCCAGCCCTTCGAATTTCGCCGTCGCTTCGAACAAGCTGAACAGCCATCGCACGCTGCCGGGCGCGCCCTTCGCGGCATCCGCTGACAGCGACCGGTTTAGGTTCCGCGCCGTTGCCCATGCCGACGCCTGGTCGGCGCCGAGGGCGACTGTCTTGTGCGAGGGGCCTCGCAGCCGCGGCGGCGGCTCCCAGAACCAACGCCCCTTCCGCAGATAGGTGTAGGGCGGCCGGGTGGTCGGATCGTCTGGCGTCATGCTGCCTCAGCGGAAGCCGAATGCGCGGTCCAAGTGCGCCTCGGCAGCCTCCACGGTAGCCGCAATGCCCCCAGCAGCGTCCAGCGCTCTGTCCACGGCGCGTTGATCCCAGCGGGCGGCGCGGTCGTCCGGCTTCAGCCCCCAGATCGGGGTCGGGATGCGCCCCTGTGCGATCCGCTCCCCCAGCTCCGTCGCCGTGATGCCACCGAGGTAGGCGCGCAGGGCGGCGCGGGATAGCAGGCGGGGACTGCGCGCCGGCTCAGCCATCGGCGGCCTCGCGAATGGCGCGCTCGGCCAGCCGGCGCTTGCGGAACACGCCGATGCGGCGGTCGGGCCGGTCCCATGGCGTATCGGTGAATAGGACCGCGACCACGTCGACCCCGTCATCGAGGCGCTTGGCGAGCCCGATGGCGTCGCCGGCGGCGTTCGTCACCACCTCCCCCATCACCCGCCCCCTTCCCGCGGCGGCGGGGGGAGGGTGGAGACGCTTTCGCGCATCGCCCACACCGCGTCCGCGGCGTGCTTCAATGCGGCGGCCACTGCTTCAGCCCGGCGGCCAGACTCCCCGCGCAAGGGCTTCCTTGGCTCCAGATCCTTGCGGATGGCGTCGATTAAATTGGCGGCATCACCATAAGCGCAACGCAGGGCGGTGGGGTCGTACCCAAGAGCCTCGCGATGCTGCTTCATGATGGTCGCCGCCTGCTTCTCCCGCCACCCCTGCGCGTCCGGGGCGGTCATGCGAAGGCCCATCCGAGAGCGAAGCCGATGAGCAGGGCCACAAGAACGGCGACCAGGCCCACCCGCAGCATCAGCATCGCCACGCCGGTCGCAATGTCTCGTCCCTCCATCAATCCTTCCCCCTCTCGACGGCGGCTGCGGCGAGTGCCCAAGACGTTGGATTGCCTTCGACAACTCGACGCACGAGCCCTTTCCGTTCCAGCGCGAGCAGGGCGCGCCGGGCCTCCGCGGTCGTTGTGCGGGCACCATGAGCCACGTCGCTGGTCCACAGAGCCCCCTCTGCCTGCCACCGACGCAGCACGGACAGCACCGACGCCATTACTGGATCGCTCACGACGCCCCGCCCTCCCCAGCCCCTGCGCGGATGGTCGCGGCCCATTTTCTGAACTGGTCTGCGGCCTCAGGGTCTTTCTCGCGATCGGCCATTGCTTCGAGCATTGAGGCTGTTTGTTCTCGGCCCTCCTTCCGCGCCGCCTCGATCATCGCCGCCAGCGCGGATGCGGATGCGGAGGGGAGGGGGAGGCAACGAATGGCGTGCTCTATGCTTTCAAGATCGTTGTCCCGCTCGCGCGCCCGCGCCTCGAATACGATTTGCACAGCACGCTCCCGCATCGCCGCTGCCGACGCAGCGCGCTCGGCTGCGATCTGGTCGGGGGCGAGCAGTGGCGCCCAGTGCGTTGGCACATTCTTGGCGCCATTGCGGGTTGGCGAGCGCCTCGGCACCGGCAGTGCCGGCCGCAACATCGCCGGCAAGGCCGGCAAACTGATCACCCGTCGGCATGGGTGCGTTCAGAATGGCATCGGTGCCAGCCTGATTGACGCCCCACGACCCGGGCTCAAAGACGCTGTTCCAGTTGCTCCCAAAGCCGCCCAGCGCCGCAGTCGGGATCGACACGCCGCCCGGCCCGAGGAATGAGCCGCCGGGGTCGAACATGTTCTCAACCGCCGAGGTCGGGGCCTTCGTAGGGCGGCGCAGCCGGCTCCAACCAGTCGCTCACCTGGTCGAAATGAAGGGCGCGGCGCCGAGCCCGCCCAGCAGCAGCGACGCCAGCATGTTATTGCCGCCGCCACCCGAGCCGCCACCACCACCGCCGGCTGATGTGCCGGCAACGGGGTGATCTCGGGCGGGCGCACCGCCTGACCGCCGCTGTCTATCGGCGGGAGCCTAGAAGGCGGTTGGAGAATCTCGACGATGCCCGACGTCGTGCCGACCGATGCGCGGTCAGATAACGCCCCGTCTGCATGCCGGGAGCGTAGGGAATGCCGCCAATGTAGCGGGATGCAATTGCCATCTCAGGCGCTCCGGGCGGCGCGAGGAGATGCGGCATGAGGTGAGGGGGAAGCTCCACCGCTGGCAGTCCCGGCGCGGGTTATGACCTGCCAGGCAATAGTGGAGTTACAGCAAATGATCCATCAAATCGATTAAGAGTACCGTCTATAATTGGTTGTTCCGTTGTGTTGGTGCGTTCCGTCAGCCCACCATCGCGTCCGGACCAAAGGGCTTGGGCGGCGCGCCCAACGGGTAGAAGGCTGACTCGCCTCCCGACTCCTGCCAGATTTTCCGCAATGCAGCTTCGAACTGGCGTCTGGCCGAAGCCAGCGCAGACGCGTCGCCTAGTAAGGCGGCGCCGTCCAACGCAACGCGCAACTCCGCCGCGATGGCCCGGAGTGCTTCCAACGGCTGGTCGGCAAACGATAGTTGCTGCCTGATAGCCGCCGCGATCGCGGCTTCAAGAACGCTTTCTCCCACGAGTTCCTCCGAGCGGACGTCGTCTGCCCGGCAGGAATCCGAATCACGGGCGTGTTAGGCGGCGGCAAGTACACCCAATCGGCGGGGTGGGGGACGCAATTCGATGCGAAAAGCGCGTTGCCGATCGTGACGGGATCGGAGAGGGCGTGAATTGTGCGTCAAGCGATTGTCGGCTCGGCTTCTCAATCCAAGTTGAATCAAGCCCTTAGCGGGGAATGCAACTGACGCGGGTGTTTAACGATGTTGAAACACGCATTTCGGGGAATCTAACTCTACATGCGTCGTTGCCGGGGATACATCAGATGGCCAGCACCCAACCGACCTATGCCGCTGCGTTCGAAGCGAGCCGTGGCGCGCCCCAGATGATTGACACCCACTCAGTCGTTGACGTTAGCGGGGAATACTTCGCTGCTGTGACGCCCGCGTTGGAACTGGCGCTTGCGAGTGCCCATGAGGCTGGGCACGAGCGCGCGGTTCGGATCCTCCATGCGGTCATCGCCATTCTCGATGATCCCGGCTTGCGCTGACCGCTCCCCGCATTTCATCGCGACTGCTTTCGGTCAGCGAAAGTCTCTGGTCTGGGGCATCTTCGCGCGCCGGGAGCCGGGCTCCGGGCGTTTCACCTCATCAGCCCGCCCCAGCATCCGCTCCGAGCAGGCGCCGTCGTCCTTACCGTCGATGCGGCCTGAACTGATCAAGGAGGTCCAGTCCGCCGGATACCTCAGCTGCGCGACCAGCACCACCGCGTGCTGCCCACTCGAGCGCGCTCAGCGATCGCGCACCTAGATGTGGGCGCACGACCGCCCCACGCCCTGCGGAGCCAAGCACCGGTTGGCACCGTCACCCATATCGCACGCAGTCCCGCCCGGATCGACCCCGCGCTGCCCACCGCCGGCCAATGCCTGCGGTCGCGACCGCATGCGCGTCATCAGGTCTTGAAGTACCATTGCTCCGGATGACCGCCCCAAGGGGTACGGATGTGCTGGGAGACGCCCGTACGCGCAGGGACGTTCTCCAGCCTTTCACTCACGACGCGCACGCCCATGAAGGCCGGCGACAATCCAACCAATCCGATGCCCCATTGCTGCTCGACGGCGAGCTTCCAGATCTCCTGCGCCGTCTGCGTGCGCTGCTCCTGCCGTTGCCCCGCTGCCGCGCGCATCAGTTCGAAGGCGCGCAGCATCTCCGGCTCGGTCGGTGCGGTGCCGCGTTCCCCGTTCGACGCGAACCACAATGCATGGGCATTGCCCATCACGCCGGCCGTCGGGTCCACCGGCAGGGCGTAGCGTGGATAGAGGTAGAGGCTCTCCGTCCCGTTGTTGGTCCACATCAGGATCTGGTTCTGGTCGTTCAGCGCGCGGGTGATGGCGAGGCCGCGTTCCATTACCTTCACATCGCCCGCGAGCCCGATCTGGCGCCAATGCTGGACGATCATTTCCGCCTGCTGCGGCCAAGTGGGTGACAGCGTCTGCGCCACCGCGATCTCGATGCGCAGGCGCTGGCCGTTGTCGCGGCGCAGGCGGTAGCCCTCGCGGTCCTTGCGCGTCAGGCCGATGGCATCGAGCAGCGCATTGGCCTGGCGCGGGTCGTGGGTGGACCATTTCGCGCGCCATTCCTCACCCGGGCTCTCGGGAATGATGCGATCGGGAATGACGGAGCCCGGCGTGCCGAGGCCAAGCCAGAACGCCTCGTTCAACTGCTCCCGGTCGATGCCGAGCGACATGGCGCGGCGGAAGCGCGCATCGGCGAGCAGCGCGCCGATCTCACGATCCTCGGTGTAGGTCAGGTTGGGGAACAGCACGGAATCCGATCCGTTGAACCCGGGATCGAGGTGCACCCGATATCGGCTGCGCCCGCGGTTCTCGAGCAGGATCGGCAGCTTGCCGAGGTCGATGAAGCGCTCCTGGTAATCATAGTCTCCGGCGACCGCGCGCAGGTTCACGACCTCCGGGTTCTCGGCCAGCGTCATCAACACCCGGTCGATGTAGGGAAGCTGCTGCCCCTCGGTATCGACGGCGTAGTAGTAGGGGTTGCGCTCCAGCACCCATTGCTGGCCCGTGATCGGCTGCGTCATGCGCCAGGCGCACATGGTCGGCAGGTCGCGGTTCAACCGCCAGTCCGACCGTGCACGGAACAGCTGCACCCAATTGCCGAAGCCGGCCTCGCGCGCCTGCGTCGCCAGCGTCTCGGCCGACGTGTATTTCGGATGGAACCTGCTGAGATAGTGCTTCGGCGCATAGACGCTGTAAGCGCGCCCGTCGGATTGCTGTCGCGTCTGCCCGCCACCCACCAGCGTGTCGCCGGCGAGCAGAAAGGGAAACAGGAAGTTGGGCGCCTCGAAGACGAAGGCGACGGTGTGGTCGTCCACCTTCTCGACGCGGCCGGGCTTGCCGCCGGCAAACATCTCGGCCGCCGGCGCGGCGACGAGGTCTCGGTTCCCGTACATGTCCTCGAACCAGAACACCCAGTCGTCGGCGGTGTGCGGCGTGCCATCCGACCAGCGCATCCCGCGGCGCAGGAAGACCGTAGTGCGCTTCCCGTCGTCGCTGACCTCGTAGCCGCGGCAGAGGCAGGGGGCGATCTCGGTGCCCGTCTTGTCGAAGAAGAACGGCTTGTCCGCCGACATGATGCGGTTGCCGTTCTCGCTGTCGCTCGGGCCAATGAAGCCACGGCGCCAGGTGCCGCCATACTTGCCCACGCTGCGCAGCGGCTGGACGACCATGATGTCCTGCGGCAGTCGTTGTTCGACGGGCGGCAGGCGCCCCGCGCGCACCTGCTCAGCGAGCATCGGCGCTTCCTTGAACTGCGTCGGCCGGCGCGCGGGATCGTCGATCAGCGTCGGCCCTTCGAGTTCCCCGACAAGGCCGGATTCCCGGATCTGCCCGGCCGACTGCGCCAGGGCGGCGTGGGCGATCGTCGTGCCAGCCAGCAGGGTCGCCCCGAATTCCCGTCGCTTCATGGTGTCCTCCCTTGTCGTTTGTCAGGCCACGCCGGCGAGTTCGATCTCCCGTGCGCGGTGGCAACTTGTCCATCGTCCCGGGGCCACTTCGGCCAGTTCGGGGCGGTCGGTCCTGCAGCGGTCCTGCACATAGGGGCAGCGCGGATGGAAGGCGCAGCCGGGCGGCGGCTTCGCAGGGTCGGCCACCTCGCCGCTCGCCTTCATCTGGCGGCCGCGGCGCAGCGGGTCCGGCGCCGGGACGGCGGCCAGCAGTGTCTCGGTGTAGGGGTGGCGCGGGCTGCGATACAGCTCGTCGGTCGGCGCGATCTCGACGATCCGGCCGACATACATCACGGCGACGCGGTCGCTGACGTGGCGCACCACCGAAAGATCGTGCGCGACGAACAGCATGGACAGCTTCAGGCGGTCCTGGAGGTCGAGCAGCAGGTTGATGATCTGCGCCTGCACCGAGACGTCGAGCGCCGAGACGGGCTCATCCGCCACCACCAGCCGCGGGTTGAGCGCCAGCGCGCGCGCGATGCCGATGCGCTGGCGCTGGCCGCCCGAGAAGGCGTGCGGGAAGCGCGTGCGCGCCACGGCGGGCATCTGGACGAGGTCGAGCAGCTCGAGCACGCGCGCATTGCGCTCGGCCGCCGGAACGCCATTGACCTTCAGCGGTTCCGCGATGATGTCGCCCACCATCATGCGCGGATTGAGCGACGAATACGGATCCTGGAAGATCATCTGGATGTGCCGGCGCAGCGGGCGCATCGCGCGCTTGGGCATCGTCGCCAGATCGACGGTGCCGTCCCCGGCATCGAAGCGGATCGCGCCGGATGTCGGGGTCAGCGCGCGCAGGATGCAGCGGGAGACGGTGGTCTTGCCGCAGCCGCTCTCGCCCACCAGCGCGAGCGTCTCGCCGGCGGCGATGCTGAAGCTCACGCCGTCGACCGCACGGACGCGTCCGACTTCCCGCCGCAGCATTCCCCCGTGGATCGGGTAATGCTTCTTGAGATCATCGACCTCGAGGACGTTCATGCTGGTACCTCGAGGAAGCAGGAGGCGCCCGCATGGCCGGGCGCGAGCGGCGGCGGCGCCCCGACATCGCAGCGCCCGGGCATGAAATCCGCACAGCGGGGATGAAACGCACAGCCGGCCGGTCGGGCGCCCGGATGCGGCACGGCACCGCCGATGGTCGCGAGGCGCTGGCGCGGCGTGGCCAGGATCGACGGCACGGCGCGCAGCAGGGCGCGCGTGTAGGGGTGGCGCGGCGTCGTGAACAGCTCGAGCACCGGCGCGTATTCCACGACGCGGCCGAGATACATCACCGCCACCTCGTCGCACATCTCGGCGATGACACCCATGTCGTGGGTGATGAGCATCAGCGCGATGCCCTTTTCCTGCTGCAGTCGGCGCAGCAGGTCGAGCACCTGCGCCTGGGTCGTGACGTCGAGCGCCGTGGTGGGTTCGTCGGCGATGAGGATGTCGGGATCACCAGCGAGCGCCATGGCGATGCCGACACGCTGGCGTAGCCCGCCGCTGAGCTGGAACGGATAGGCCTCGACGCGCAGCTCGGGGCGCGGGATGCCGACCTCGCGCAGCAATTCGATGGCGCGGTCGCGAGCGGCGGCCTTGGACAGGTCGGAATGCTGGCGCACCGCCTCGATGATCTGGTTGCCGACCGTGTAGTGGACCGACAGCGCCGTCATCGGTTCCTGGAAGATGAGCCCGATCCGGCCGCCGCGGATGCCGCGCATGCGTTCCGATTCGGCGTTCATTGCGATCAGGTCGGTCTCGCCCGGCGCACCGGGATCGAGCAGGATGCGCCCGCCGACGATGCGCCCCGGCCGGTCGAGGATGCGCAGGATCGACCGCGCCGTGACCGACTTGCCGCAGCCGGATTCGCCGACGATGCCGAGCGTGCGGCCCGCATGCAGGTCGAAGGACACGCCTTCCAGGGCACGCACCGTGCCCTGTTCCATCTCGAAATGCACCGCGAGGTCGCGGACGGCGAGGGATGTGCGTTCAGCCATAGGGATCCGCCGCGTCTCGCAGCCCGTCGCCGAGGAAGTTGAAGGCCAGGATGACCACGATGACCGGCACTGCAGCCGAGAGCAGCCACGGCGCGTTGGCCAGGACCTGGATGTTCTGGGCATCCTGCAATAGGATGCCCCAGGAGATCGCCGGCGGCCGCAGCCCGAGCCCGAGGAAGGACAGTGCCGTCTCGGACACGATCATCGCCGGCAGCGCAAGGCTGACTGCCGCAATGATGTGGGACGCGAAGGAGGGCAGCATGTGGCGGAAGATGATCCGCCCCTGCGAAGCGCCGGCGAGTTCCGCGGCAACGACGAAATCCTCCTCGCGCAACGAGAGGAACCGCCCCCGCACCACGCGCGCCAGATCGGTCCAGCCGATCAGGGAGATGATGACGGTGATGGCGAAATAGACCTGGGTCGTGCTCCAGGTGTTCGGCAAGGCGGCCGCGAGCCCCATCCACAGCGGAATGGTCGGGATCGATCGCAGGACCTCGATGACGCGCTGGATGAAGGTGTCGACCCAGCCGCCATACAGCCCCGAGATGCCACCGAGGATGATGCCGAGCAGCAGCGACAGCGTGACACCGGCAAGGCCGATCAGCAGCGACACCCGCGTCGCGACGATCATGCGGGAGAACAGGTCGCGGCCGAGCTGATCGGTGCCGAGCAGGAAGATGCCGTCGGTGCGCTGCCCGCCCTCGACGCCGAGCAGATGGATGTCGGTCTCGAACAGGCCGAACAGGTTGTAGGTATAGCCGCGCGCGAACAGGCGTACCGGCAGCTTGCGGTTGGGGTCGGGCGTGTAGGTCAGCTGGAAGGTCTGCATGTTCCGCACGCCGCGCAGGCCGTAGACATGCGGGTTGAAGCCGTCCTCGTCGAACAGATGGATCGCCTGCGGCGGGATGAAGGATCGGCGCGCATCCGTCGCATGCGGGTCGTTGATCGCGAGAAAATCCGCGAAGGCGGCGACCATGTAGAACAGGAAGACGATGACCAGGCTGATGACCGCGAGACGATGTTTACGGAAGCGCCACCAGGTCAGCTGAAGCTGGGTCGCCTCCGCCCAGCGATCCTGGGCTGCGGCGGTCGTGGCGCTCATGCCCGCCCCTCCAGCCGGATGCGCGGGTCGATCCACATCAGCAGCAGGTCCGAGATCAGGGTGCCGACCACCGTCATGACGCCCAGCAGCAGCACGATAGCCCCCGCCAGGAACATGTCCTGCGCCACCAGCGCCTGGAGGAGCAGCGGCCCCACGGTCGGCAGGCCGAGCACCAGCGAGACGACGATGCTGCCGGACACCAGATAGGGAAACAGATAGGCTATCGACGACGCGAAGGGATTGAGCGCAGCCCGCACCGGGTACTTCAGGACGACGCGCCGCTCCGAAAGGCCCTTCGCGCGCGCCGTGACCACATAGGGCCGCCGCAATTCATCCAGCAGGTTGGCACGCATGATGCGGATGAGTTGCGCCGTGCCCGCGAGCGCCAGAACGGCCGCTGGCAGCGGCAGGTGCGTCATCAGGTCCCAGACCCGCCCCCAGGACCATTCGGCCTGGACGTATTCCGGGGAGAACAGCCCGCCGACCGACAGGCCAAGGTAGCGGAAGCCCAGGTACATCAGGATCAGCGCGAGCAGGAAATTCGGGATCGCGAGGCCGATGAAGCCGAGCGTGGTGAAGACGTAGTCCCCGATGGAATACTGCCGTACTGCGGAGTAGATCCCGATCGGCAGCGCGATCGCCCAGGTCAGGAACAGCGCGGCGACAGACACCACCATGGTCAGCCAGAGGCGATCGCCGATGACTTCACTGACCGGACGGCGCCAGACCATGGAAACGCCGAAATCCCCTTGCAGGACGCGGCCTATCCAGCGTGCATATTGAACGATGACCGGCTGGTCGAGGCCGTACTCGATCCGCATCGCCGCTGCCTGCTCCTGCGAGACGGAACTACCGCTCGCGACAAGGTTGGCGATGTAGGCATCGACGAAGTCGCCCGGCGGCAGCCGGATGATCATGAAGGTCAGCGCGGAAATGAAGACGCAGGTGATCGCCGCCAGGCCGACGCGCTGCAAGAGATAGCTCAGCATGCAGAAACGCGGCCTTGTTTGGCCCCGGACATACTGTCGTTTCCTCTCCTCCAACCCGGTCGATGCCAGGTCGGTTCACGCGAGTAAAACATCCGTCTGCGTTCTGCGGCAAGGCTCTGCGAGTCGATGATGCAAGATTGGGCAGATCGTCGCAGCGGCCGATGCCATGGCGTCTTGCCGACATCGACGGGGTCTACGCCGATCGATGGCCGACCCATCCGTCGCATCGACTGCAAACAGAGGCCCGTCGGTGATCCCACACCGCAATCCGCGATCGGCCGGGTTCGTCGCGCTGCACGGCCTTGACCGCTACGGTATCCAGGACCTGTTCGCTGCCCGCGCTCGGTCGCGACGGCTGCTCGGATACGACTGGGTCAGCATGTCAGATAGTGAATTAGGCGGGGAACTCGGCGGAGCTGACGGATCGGATGATCTGGTCCTGGTTGTGCTGCGTCATTCGCAAACCGGCGAGCGCACGCCAGCCAAGCTGCGTTGGCGCTTGCTGCGGCACGACGCCGAGAACCCTCATACCCCGCCGCGGCCGATCTTCGCTCGGGCGGAGACGGTGGGGACCAACCCGTTCTTCGCGGACACTTTGCGGGCGCGGCGCTGCCAGCGGCCGAGAGGGTGCTGACCATGCGCCCGATGCGGTAGGCCACGACCCGAAATTAGGGGGATTAGGTACTTTAGGTGGGGGGCACGCGCAAAAGCTGAAATCAGCCAGTGCGCTGCACGGACTGCCGAGCGGGCGGCTTTGTAACATCGTTGGCGCGGCCATCTTCTCCCGTGGCGCAGCGCGCGATGTACTCCGCCCACGCCTTCAACGCTGCCTCGCGCTCCGCGGCGAAGTCGTGGCGCTGATAGACACGGGCGACCGTCGAAAGGCTCGCCGGCTGGTGGGCAAGCAGCAGGTCCGCGACCACCGCATCAAAGCCCATGGCCGCGAGCGCAGAGACACCAGAAGACTGCACGGATGGAACTCGCAAGGAGTCCTAGCGTCATCCTCTGGGGACGGACAAAGCAACGCGGCGCGCTTACCCTCTCAGCAGCGACGTATCGATGCCCCCGGTGAGGCGTCCAACCGCGTCGATGATCTCCGCGAAGTGGTCAAGCATCTCATCACTGCCATCAAGCCCTTGCGTCTGCTCGGCAAGCGACGCGACGTGATTTCGGATGAGGGTAGCACCCGGCCCGGCAGCCTCGCCGCCACTGTGACCGAGGCGCGCCGCCGGCACGGACATAGCATTTCTGCGGGCTCGGCCGCGAACTGGCTCCGGCCTCCGGTTGCGCGACAGGAATCCCGAAAGCGCTCCGCCAAACGCCGACACCATCGTCCTGGCCGCCTCTAGGTCGCCAACTGCCAGCAGTGAAGCTGCAACCTGTTGCGACGTAGCTGCCGACATCGCTTGCGCGTTAGCCGCCGCGATAGCTCCCGCGTCGATGAAATTGAGAGCGTGGTAATTCGTGCTTTGTAGGATTGGACCGAGGCGGCCGAGGCCGCTGAGAATGACCGTATTCGCCATGCGGACTGCCACAGTATCGCCGGCACTGAGGCTCGACGTATCCAAGCTATTGGCGTCCCTCTGCATTGCGTCGGCATAAAGCATCAATAAGGGCGACAGCACATCGCCTTCGACGGATCCACTCATTTGCTCTTAGGTCCTGGTGACGCGGTTGTTATGCTTTGCTGCGCGCACCCGAATCTACGACACGCCGGGGAGCATGAAAAGCGAAGTACTTCGCTGCACGGCTTAGGCCGAACACCTCACCCATCCGCCTTCCTCAGTGGCACCACGTTAAGCGCCGTCCCACCTGAGAATTGTTCCCCTCACCACCTAGGCGGGATCGGATCGAAGCTGGACGTGATGGTTCGGCGGGCCTCGAAGCGCTCCGGATGTTGGAGGGTTTCCACCAATTCGATCATGTGCAGGCCGAGTTGAGGTGAAAGTCGGCAGGTGCGGCCTTCCCGCAGCGACTGGATCATTTCCGAAACTCCCAGCAGGAAGTCCACCGGCTTGCCCACCGCGGACAGGCGCAGCGACGATCGGGGGCCAGTGCGATGCCTCCTGTGGAAACTCCAATTCGCCGAGTATGGGAACCGCAACCACGACTCGATGCGCGACTGCCATCGCCGGAGGTGCGACCCGATGCTCGCGGCGATCCTGCTCGGGGGCGTTTTCCGAACGTACACCGGGGAGAAGTCATCCCGGACATACTTGGTGTAGAGCACGCCCTCGTCGCCGATGATCACGATCGACTTGTCGGCGGGGGCGAGGAGGCTGCAGGTCACGCGCGCAACGATGCCGCCGTCATATTCGATGCAGCCGACCGAGAAGTCCGGCGCCATGGCATCTGTGTCGACGCCCTTGTCGGGCAACTGGCACGACGCGAAGGCCTGGACCCGTCGGGCGGGGCCGAAGAAGAAGGCGAGCCACGACAATACATAGGCGGCGTGCTCGTAGGTGCACCCGGTTTCGTACTCGTCGCGCGCCGGCCAGGGCGCACCGGAAGCGCTGCGCCACCGGTCCGGGCGGAGGCGGTGAACCATGCCATCGTCGAAATTGGCGTACACCAACCGAACCCGCCCAATGGTGCCGTCGCGCAGCGCCTTCCACATCGTCTGCGCCGTGGTGCTGAGGAGGCTGCATGGCGCTGTAACCAGGAGCAGGCCGCGCTCATCGGCCAGCCGCAGTAGCTCTGCGGCCTCCACCGACGTCATGGCGAGCGGCTTCTCGGAATAGACATGCTTGCCCGCATCAAGACATTGTCGGGTCGTCGCGTAATGATACTTGGGATTGGTCAGGTTCAGGACGATATCGACGGAAGCGTCGTGCAGCATCTCGTCGACGCTGGCGAAGCGGCGCAGGGGGTGGTGCCGCGAAAACGCATCGAGCCGTGCCGCGTCGGTGTCGAATGCACCAACAACACGGATCTCGGGATGGTGGGGGAGCGTCGCCATGTAGAAGTCGGCTACGAATCCGCAGCCGAGGATGGCGACTCCAAAGGGGTGATCCTTGGTGCGCTCCCGGTCAGTTGTATTCGTTTGCACAGCGGCGTCACCGTCTTAGCATTGGAGGCATTTTGTACTGCCGAAGTGCCTGATGCACGGATTTTCTGAAAGTCATCCGCCCGCGCCCGGTTCGCGCAGCTGCGTTGGAAGCCGTTGGCAGGCGTTATGGTCGACGCGTGTCGTCCGGTGCTTTCCCGGAACGTTGCTGCAGCGCCGGTCCCGCCAGGCTGGCGGCGTCGGCAAGGGGCTCGGTGTTCCACGCCCGGCAGCCCGCTCGGATCGGTTGAAGTCGACGGTGTGCCCATTGATGGACGCCCGGCACGCCGCTGCGCACGGCCACGGCGGCCTTGCGCTCGGGATGCTCAGGGCAACCCTGTCGGCATCGGCCGGGCGGTGCCGTCGCGTCCTTCGCTCGGCCGTCAGGCGGGCATCGACAAGGCATCCTCGATGGCGTCGGGAGCACTCATCAGGCACCCCTGAGTCCAGACGGCCGTGAACCGCGCCTCGCCCAGAAGATTGCGCGCTTCCGCCAGTTCCGCATCGCGCTGCGCCTGCAGCGCAGGCCAGAAGGCGAAGCGGCTCGCGCGCTGTATCGTCGCCGCGCCGGCCGAAAGCCGGACCGATTGCTCCGTCGCTCCCATCCTCCGGGCCACCAGCGCCAGGTCCTGCAGGCATTCAGCGACCCGGTCCTGCGCACCGACGTCGCGGAAGATCAGAAGGCTTGCCTTAAGCCGTTCCGTTGCCAGCGGAAGGATGCCGCGCGCCATGGAAACGCCGCCAAGCCCGGCCTGCGCAAGCCCTATGCCCCAACGATCCGCCACCTCCTCGCTCAGCTTCAGCGCGCGTTCGCATAGCGGCTCCGCCCCAGCATCGTCGCCCGATCGCAGCAGCACCTTTGCGAGATAACCGAGGACGCGTGCCGAACCCCAATTGTCCCCGATGCGCTGCTGGATCTCGAGCGTGCGCTGGTAGAGTTCGGCGGCCTTGCCGAACCTGCCGCGAAAATCCTCGGCGATGGCCAGGTGGAACAAGGATCTTGCGATACCGCGATCCTCCCCGAGTTCCACGCGCAAGGCGAGGCTCTCCTCCAGGATCTGGACGCCGGCATCCAGCTCTCCGAGCCACTGCTTCGCCAGCCCAAGATGGCTGAGCGCCCAGGCCGTGCCCTCGCGGTCACGCAAGTCGCGCCAGATCGGCGTTGCGGCTTCGAGCAGGTGCGCGGCACGCTCGAAGTCACCGATCATGCGCGCGAAGCTGCCATCCGCGGTCAGGAGCGTAGCACGCGAGACCGGCGATGCCGCGGCCCCGCGCGCCTCATAGACCTGCTCGATCCAGCGGCTGCCTTCGCGCAGATAGGCGCGGCGGAACCAGAAGATCCACAGGGCTGTCGCAAGTCGGATCGCCACGTCCGGATCGGTGCAGGCGCTCGACAAGGACCACGACAGCGCCGCACGGAAGTTCGGGTGATCGTCTTCCAGCCGCACGAGCCACTGGGCCTGGCGGGCGCCGCCCAGCTCCTTCGCCCCCGCTTCCGCCAGAGATGCGTAGTGCCGCGCGTGAGTGAGCCGCGCGGCCGTTCCTTCATCGGCTGCACACAGGCGGTCGAGCGCGTATTCGCGGATCGTCTCCAGCATCGAGAAGCGCGCTTCCGATCCGGCGTGCTCGACGCGCTGCAGCAGGCTGTTCTCGACCAGCGTGCCGATCGAGGCCAGACGGCGAGGACGCCCCTCGGGCGCGTTGTTCGCAGTTGCGGGCGTCCCGATCGCGCCGATGGCGAAGGCTGCCTCCAGGTCGAAGCTGCCCACGAAGGTGGATAGGCGGGCGAACAGGGCGCAAGCCTCCGGCGCAAGAAGGTCGAGACTCCATTGGATCGCGTTGCGCAGCGTCCGGTGCCGCGCGGGCGCATCGCGCGGGCCGTCCGTCAGCAAGGCCATGGAGCCGTATTCACCAGGCCGGTCCAGCTGGGCCAGGATTTCTTGCGGGCTCAGGATGCTGGTGCGGGCGGCGGCCAGTTCGATGGCCAGGGGAAGGCCATCCAGTCGCACGCAGATCCGCGCGATGGCCGCGAGGTTGTCCGCCGTCGCCTCGAAGTGCGGCGTCGCGCGCGTGGCACGTTCCACGAACAGCTCGACGGCAGGATAGCGGAACAGTGCCTCCCCGCCGCCGGAACTGGTGAGATCGGGCAGGCCGAGAGGCGGCACGGCATAGTCGTGCTCGCCGCTCAGCCTGAGCGGCGCCCGGCTGGTGGTGAGCACCGTGATGGCAGGACAGCCCGACAGGAGATCTGCCACCAGGGAAGCCGCCGGCAGGATGTGCTCGAAATTGTCGAAGACCAGCAACATGCGCCTCTGGCGCAGATGACCGAGGATAAGATCCTCGGGCGGCGTCGGGCCGGCTTCCTGCAGCCCCAGGCATCGCACCACCAGGGAGGCGACGAGGTGCGGATCGGCCACCGGCGCCAGCGCGACGTAGCAGGCGCCGTCGCGGAACATGCCGGCGGCAGCGCGCGCCACGGCAATGGCAAGGCGCGTCTTTCCGGTCCCGCCCGGACCGGTCAGCGTCACCAGCCTGGCCTCGGGATCGGCGAGCAGGTGCAGGATGTCGCCGGTCTCCCGGTCCCGGCCGAAGAAGGCGGTCCGTGGTACCGGGAGGCTCGCCTGCAGCGTCTGGGGCGCGCGCAGCGGTGGGAAGCTGGACGCGAGGTCCGGCGCCAGGATCTGGAAAATCAGCTCCGGCGCCGCAAGGTCGCGGAGCTGGTGCTCGCCAAGCGCCGCCAGACCGATGCCCTCTGGCAAATGGGACCTTACCAGCGCCTCCGTCACGGCGGAGATCAGCACCTGACCGCCATGCGCGGCCTCGCAGAGCCGCGCCGCGCGATGGACGTCGATACCGACGTAGCTGTCGTTCCCCGGCGGCCCGCCGCGGCGCGGCAGGCCCGTGTGGATCGCCATACGGATCCGTACGTCGATGCCGTCCGGCCAGACCTGGTGAGACAGCCACCGCTGGCACTCCAGCGCCGCGGCAATCGCATCAAGCGGGCCGCGGGCAAAGGCGACGAAGAAGGAATCGCCCTGTGTGTCGAGCACGCGGCCCCGATGCCGGCGGAACACCCGCCGCAGCCCATCCGATAGCGTCGCCTGGATACCGCGATACGCCTCATCGCCGATCTGGCCGATCAGGCGAGTGGAACCCTGGATATCGGTGAAGAGCAGGGTGACCGGATGAGGATCATCAAGGTTCATGCCGGCCACCCGGATAGGATCGTTCATGAAACAAATGTCGTGACAGCTTTCGCATGCGGCGCCACGATAGCAGTCCGATGATATTCGAGCGTCGGATTGCCGACGTTTCGGCTCGCATGACCATGAATTGCATATCAGGAGGCGATCATGGGTGGCTGCGGCGCACTTGATGACCCCTGCGGCGAAGAACCAGAAGGTGATTCTTCGGGAGAGGTGCGAGAGGACTGGTTGATTCTCGTAAGAAATTTCATAGATTCTGTGTGGAATCATGAATGGTCCGAAGAAGAAAACCTGAAATTCAATCAGCAGGTCGGCGCCGGGGATCGCTTCTACGTTCCTGCCGGTATCAAGACTGCCCTCGCGGAGTTCTGCACGCCGACCGTCGTCCGGCATCGACGCGACGCTTCAGGTAAGGCGATCCGCGCCGATGGCCCCGACGACTATCCCAACTGCGTCAATCGAGTGCATGAGGTCGTGCAGGATCTCCGTCTTCTCGTCGACGATCTGACGGTCTGCGACGAGGATGTGATCGCCCTCATCACCATGACCGGCAGAGACCGGCGCGCCGATGGCAGGCTCGATATGCCCGGAGCATTCGGCAAGCCAACGCCGACGGAGCTGCGATTCACGGTGCCGATCACGACCGCCTACCGGATCGTCGATGGCCGCATCGCGGAGGATTGGCTGATCACCAGGGGCACGCCGACCTACACGCGGTAGAGCCCGCCCGGGGACCCGGCCGCGCGACGGGCGGAGGGAGGAGCCGATGCCGCCTTCCGGAGGAGAGACCGATCACCGCGCGGCCTTCACCGTGCGCGCGGCCCACCCGAAGCTGGATCCGCGCCTGGCCTACCTCGCGGGGCTGCCGGACGCGGCGCTGCATCGCCTCGTGAACAGCGAGCGCGCGATGGCGGTGACGCCTCCACCTGCCGCACCGGATGATGCTGGCGCTGCGCTGTCCTACGCGCCACTGACGGCCGGCCTTCTGTTGCCTGGCGACCCGGATGGCCGATCCCCGGTGGCCGGGCTCCCCGATCGGCTGGGTGAGCCGGTCTTCTCCGTCTTCATCACCGGTGACTGCAGCGCGCGGGATCTCGCCGACCAAGGTGTGGTGCCTCGATGCCGCAGTGGCGACGTTCACACCGCCTTCGTGCCGCGATCGCGCCTGCGGTCGCTGGAGGCCATGCGCTCGGTGAGCTTCATCGAAAAGGCCCGGGGCTGGTCCCTCGACCTCGGCAGTGCCGTGCCACATGCGGGCATGAGCCAGTTGCACGCAGCGGTGCCGCCGATCGACGGCCGGAACGTGATCATCGGGGTCGTCGACAACTTCATCGATATCTACCATCCGGCGTTCAGCGACGATGCCGGCGAGACGCGGCTGCTTCATATCTGGGACCAGACCCTTCTGCCGGCGGACGGCGAAGCAAGTCCACCCATCGCCCCTGAGCTTCCGGATTTCATCCCGATCATCGGCCAGAGCTATGGCGTCGACTACTCGGCGACGCAGATCGCGGAGGAGCTCGCCGCCTTCAATCCACCAGCAGTTCCCCCATACGGCATTGTGCGGCACGCGCCGCCCGATCCGATCGCCATGCCGGCGGCGAAATCCATGCGGCATCACGGTACGCTGGTGGCCGGATGCGCCGCCGGGAACGGGGGCGGGGGCAGTCAGCCCGGCGCGGCGCCAGGCAGCGCCATCATCTTCGTCAGCCCGCTCGACTACGACAACGGCTTGAAGCGCAGCGTCGACAACACCGGCGTGCTCGATGGCTGCGCCTACATCTTCGCGCGGGCGCAGCAGTTGGGGCTTCCCTGCGTCGTGAACATCAGCATGGGTGACAATCTGGGACCCCACGACGGCACGACACCGGGCGAGCGGTTCCTCGACAATCTTCTCGATGTGTCGGGCCGCGTCATCACCCTCTCGGCGGGCAATGGGACGGGGCGCGGCGAGCACGCCGAAGGCAGCGTGGTCCAAGGTGGCACGACGACGCTCGTGCTCAACTACGTGATGGCGGGTGGCCGCCCGCCTCGCGGCAGCGATGCGATCGATATCTGGTATGGCGGTGACGACCGCTTCGATGTCACCGTCACGGTGCCCACATCGCCGCCGACGGTCATCGGGCCGGTCAGCCCGGGAACCAGCACCAGCGAAGTGCCGGTCGCGGGCGTCGGCGTCCAGATCACCTCCCTGCTGCACGACCCCGGTAACGGCGAGAACACCATCTGCATTCTCATCATCGTGCCGGCTGGCGAGGCGGTGCCGACCGGCGGCTGGACCATCGCCCTGACCGGCACGGCAGTGACGGACGGTGCATTCCATGCCTGGGTCGATCGCAATAACCGGGGCCAAGTGAGCTGGGCACAACCGGCGGATCACCGATTGACGCTCGGGGCACCGGCAACGGCGCGCCGGCCCATCACCGTCGCGGCGCACAGCAACATCACCGCCGGGTCGCCGACGATCTATTCCTTCAGCGGGCGCGGGCCGACGCGTGACGGGCGCATCAAGCCGGAAATCACCGCGGCGGGCCTGGGCGTGACGGGCCCCGTGCCGGGCAATCCGCGGACGA
The DNA here is from genome assembly GCF_018129025.1 of Neoroseomonas terrae. GTDB lineage: Bacteria > Pseudomonadota > Alphaproteobacteria > Acetobacterales > Acetobacteraceae > Neoroseomonas > Neoroseomonas terrae. The sequence continues at coordinate 91,475 of NZ_JAAEDI010000001.1, forward strand.
ACCTCCCCCAGCCGCCGGGCCATGCCTCAGGCACTGGAACCAGCTTCTCCGCCCCCCTCGTCGCCGGTGCGGCGGCACTCCTGTTCCAGTGCCGCGGGGCAGGGGCGCATTGCGCCGATATCAAGCAACGGCTGATCGCGGCAGCCGGCACCAACGGTGTTGTCCTGCCGGATGACGGCTTCGGCTTCGGATATCTCAGCATGGATGGCGCCTGCACCGCGCTGCCACCCAGCGTCGATGTCTGGATCCGCAAGACGCTGGCCGATACCGGCGCCGGGCCGTGGGCCGATGAGACCCTCCATGCGTCGCCGGATATCGAGATCCTGGATCTGAACGGCGATCCGACGGATGCGCCGGTGCCGGCAGCGGGCGGTGGCGTCACCAGGATCGTCCGGGTCACGGTCCGCAATCGCGGGGGGCAGACGGCCCGAAATATCGACGTCTTCGTGCATTGGGCGGGGCCCTTCACGGATATCGCTTCCCCCATGGCCTGGATGGCGGACGGGTTCCGCACCGCCAATCCGGTCGGGCCGCCCGGCGAAGCACCTTTCGCGAGACTGTCGAACCACTTTGTACTCGCCGAACTGCCGGCGGGTGAAGCGGCGACGGTCGAGTTCGGCTGGTCCCCGCCGGCATTCGCCGGGGACGGCGCGGGCAGTGATCGGTTCCGTCTTCTCGCGCGGCTGGAACACGAGCTCGACGCGTCCGGCATGGCGCCGGGTGCGGGGCTGCCGGGCAGCAACAATCTGGCGCAGCGCGACGTGCGCTTCGCGCTCATCGGGTGAATCAGGGCTGCCACCGCGGCGGGCCATAAAAGGATCACGGAATGAAGCGCCGCGCGGTCATGGCGATGTTGATGCTGTCCCTTGCCGCGTGCGGAGGTGAGAGCGAGGTAGCCGGCCTCCGCCACCGATCGCTGGGCGTGTCCGAAAGCATGACCGCGCAGGAAGTCAGGCGCCTGCTGGGCGAGCCCGGGCTGCGCAGCATCCGGCCAAACCGCGAAGCCTGGCAGTACTGTGAATCCGCCATCTCCTCCCACACCTACCTCCTCGTCATGCTCGAGGGCGGGAGGGTTGATTCCATGACGCTGCGCACCTCGGCGCCGTCGTCCATCTTCTGTGGTCACGCCTATCCCGTCGTGGAGTGGGGGCCAGCGCCGCCGACCCACTACATCCTCGAGCAAAGGGTGAGGTAGCCTGCATGGCGACGCTGCCCCCCTCGCCGGGCGGCTCTCCGGCGGACGCCGCGGACACTGACCGGCTGCGCCGGCTGCCCATCCTGAGCCATGCAGCGGAGGACGTCTTGCAGCGCGCCGCGAGGAGCGTGGCGTGGCGGACCTATGCAGCCGGCGAGCTGATCATCGACCTGCAGGACACGTCGCACGATGTCTGGTTCGTCGTAGACGGCTCCGTGCGCGTCCAAGTGCGGACGCCGTCGGGGCGCGAGCTGATCCTGACGGATATCGGCGCGGGCGGCATGTTCGGCGAGATCGCGGCGATCGACGGCAAATCACGCACGGCCAGCGCGACGGCGCTTCTGCGTTCCCGGCTCTGTGCCATCCCGGCCGCTGTCTTTCTGGAGGTTTCCTGCAGCGCCCCGGCCACCTGCCACGCCGTGCTGACACATATGGCGGCGATCCTGCGCCGTCAGTCGAAGCGGTTGCTCGAGCGCGACGCGCTGCCGGTGCGCCTGCGCCTGCAGGCCGAGCTTCTGCGGCTGTCGCGGCCGCGCAGCGGCAGCGCGCGATCGGCCGAGGAAAGGGTAGTCAGTCCACCGCCGCGCCAGCACGTCCTGGCCGGCTTGGTCGGCACGCGGCGCGAGGCCATTTCCCGCGAGCTTGCCGAACTTGTCCGCCAGGGCACTATCCTGCGCGAACGCGGTGCCATCGTCATACGTCGGCCGGGGGCGATGCGTGCGGCGCTGGAAGCGGAGCTCGACGCCGAGCTGGGGTTCTGAGGGGACGGCGCGTCGGGGCGATCCCGTCCCCGGATGTTCGTGCTGGGCGGCAGCGTCCGGCCGCCCACCGGCAGCCGGACGTCCGGAGCATCGGCATCGCCGGACAGCATATCCGGCTTACTCGCCCGTGCCCCAAGCCTCGTCGCCGCGCCGCGACAGTCCCGCCTGCCCGTCGGTCCTCATGGAGAGCGGGACGCTCCGGAAGGCGTTGGGCGCGAGGTTGGCGGGCGAGGCTGTCGTCGCGAAGTAGTTCACGCTCACGCCATCGGCGTTGTCGGTCAGCACGGCGATCAGCGGGCTCTTGATATCCGGGGCCGTGCGCTGAGCGGTGCGGGCGCGCGGATCGTTCGGGCTGACATACACGACCTCGGCACTCTCGCCGCTGCCGATGAAGACGGCCATGCGATCCTGCGCCAGGGCCGGGACCGTCAGGAGCGCGTTCGCGAGCACGATGCCGCGCGCCAGGTGATGATTGAGGCTCATCTCGATGTCTCCGTTTCGTCGTCCGGCGCCCATTCGCCGGTGCGACGAGAGGGAGGAAGTGTCCACGGGCGCGCAAAATCGGTGCGAATGCGCACGTCGGTCCGGCGCTGCCGGCGCGCATGTGCGAATCCACAACATTGGTCGAGCTGGCCTTCCCGTCGGCGCTGGCGGCACGGCGCGCCGGGCTGGGCTGTCACCCGCGGCGTCTTGTCCCCTTTTCAACGACTACTGCCGCTGTGGCATCGGGATGATCATGTGCCGCCGGTGATCGGGGCGCCGGCAACAGGTTCGCGCCGCCGAAGCGAACGCCGCGTTCGCGGACGAGGGCCTGGGCGAAATCCTGCACCTCCGCCACTGCACCGCGGAGCACGGCGACTTCCAGGCACAAATCATGATCCAAATGCGTGTGCAGCGTCGCGACGCCGAGGCCATGGTGTTCGTGCTGCGCGTGGACCAGCCGGCGCCCGAGATCGCGCTCGCGATGGTCGTAGATGTAGGAGACGACCGCCATGCAAGGCATGGACGGTTCCCGCGCCGCCTCGGCATCTCGCAGCGGGCCGCGCAACAGGTCGCGGATCGCCTCCGAACGGTTGGAATAACCCCGCGCTGTCATGAAGGCGTCCAGCGCCAGGGCCGTCTCGTCGTCGAGCGTGATGGTCAGTCGCTGCATCGCGATCCTCCTTCACGCGCAGCCTAGCGGGAATCGGCGGGGCAAAGAATCGGCCGCATCGACGACTGTGGATTGGCGCCGGCGCGTGCCAAGCGGGGTGGACACCCTCCATCCCGATGTGAGACGAATTAGACGATTCATCATACAGCCGAGGTTCCAATGCGTCGCCGCCCCCTGCTGGCCGCCCTGTCAGGTGTACCGTTCCTGGCCCCGGCGGCGGCGAAGGCGAGCCAGGGCGGCACCCTGACCTTCTCATGGCCGGTGAGTGCGGGTCCGCTCAATCCGCATCTGTACAATCCGAACCAGATGTACGCCCAGGCGATGCTTTACGAGCCACTCGTCCGCTACGTCGAGGGTGGCACGCTGGAACCCGCCCTCGCGACGGCGTGGGAAGCGGAGCGCGGCGGCCGCAGCTTCGTCTTCCAACTTCGGCAAGGCGTCCGCTTCTCCGACGGCACGCCCTTCGACGCCGCAGCCGTCGTTTCCAATGTGGAGGCGGTGTTGCGGAATCGGCCGCGCCACGCGTGGCTGGAACTGATTGCCCAGATCGACGGCGCAGAGGCGCTGGACGGGGGTACGGTGCGCCTGCGGCTCAAGGGGCCGTACTATCCGGCGCTGCTGGAACTCGCGCTGATCCGCCCGATGCGCTTTGCATCACCGGCCGTGCTGCGGCCAGACGGCAGCCTCTCCGCTCCTGTCGGCACGGGACCGTGGCGGCTCGCCGAGACCGTGCGCGGCGCGCACGATCTGTTCGTCCGAAACGAAGACTACTGGGGCGATAAGCCCGCCGCAAATCGCCTGCTTGTCCGCGTCCTTGCGGACAGCAACAGCCGTGCGCTGGCGCTCGAGACCGGGGAGATCGACCTCATCTACGGCACCGACCAGATCGATGCCGACACATTCCGCCGCTTCGCCACCGACCGTCGCTTCACGGCCACCCTCTCGCCGCCGCTCGCGACGCGGATGCTGGCCGTCAACTCCGCCCGCTTCCCGACCGACGACTCGGCCGTGCGTCAGGCGATCGCCGGCGGGATCGACCGCGCCGCCCTGGTGCGTCACGTGCTGCAGGGAACCGAGCCAGCAGCGGAGACGCTCTTCGCCGAGAATTTTCCTTATTGCCGCCTGGGTCTGCGTGCCCCTGCCTTCGACCGCGCAGCGGCGGCGGCGCGGCTGGACGCCGCCGGATGGCGCCTGCCGGCCGGCGGCCGCGTTCGCGCGCGCGATGGCCGGCCGCTTTCCGTCGACCTCTGCTTCGTCGGCGCCGATGCCTTGCAGAAGGCGTTGGCCGAGGCGGTGCAGGGCGACCTGGCCCGGATAGGCATCGGCGCACGGCTGATCGGCGAGGATGCCGGCACGTCCGACGGCCGACAGCGCAGCGGTGATTTCGGGTTGATCTTCGGCAACACCTGGGGCGCGCCCTACGATCCGCATGCCTTTATGGGCTCGATGCGCGCGCCGTCCCATGCCGACTTCCAAGCCCAGCGCGGCCTGACCGAAAAGGCAGAGATCGACCGCCGCATCGGCGCCGTGCTGACCACCACCGACGAGGCCGAGCGCGTCGAGACCTATCGTTGGCTGCTGACGACGTTGCATGCATCGGGCGTGTACTTCCCGATCTCCTACCTCACGAACAAGGCGGTGCAGCGCGCCGATCTGGCCCCGGTGCCGTTCGGGGCGACGCGCTACGAGATCCCGTTCGACCGCATGCGCCGGGCCTGACGACCGATGCTGTACTTCCTGGCCCGGCGCATCGCCGGGCTGCTTCTCCTGCTGCTCGTCGTCTCCTTCGTGTTCTTCGCCATGCTGCGACTGGGGCGCGGCGATCCGGCGCTCGACTACCTGCGCCTTGCGCAGATCCCGCCGACGGAAGCCGCGCTTGCCGCAGCGCGCGAGTCGCTGGGGCTCGACCGGCCGCTCGTCGAACAGTACCTGACCTGGCTGGATCATGCGCTGCGGTTCGATCTGGGACGGAGCTGGTACACGAGCCGGCCCGTGACTCAGGAGATCGCGCATTATCTGCCGGCGACGCTGCAATTGGCCGCCGCGGCGGTGCTGGTGATGCTTCTGGTGGGCGTACCTTTTGGCATCTGGGCAGCGCTGCGGCGCGACCGATGGCCCGACAACGCGACGCGCATCCTGGCCTTCATCGGCGTATCGGTGCCGAACTTCTGGCTCGCCTTCCTGCTCGTGCTGCTGTTCTCGGTGACGCTGGGCTGGTTGCCGGCCATCGGCCGGGACGGGCCCACCAGCATCATCCTGCCAGCCATCGCGACGGCCGCGATGTCGGCCTGCGTCATGCTCCGGCTCGTTCGGACCTCGGTGCTCGGCGCGCTGGGTGAGCCGCATCTGCGCTTCGCCCGCGCGCGCGGGCTGGCGCGACGCACAATCCTGGGCCGTCACGTCGTGCTGAACGCGATGGTGCCGCCGATGACCATGCTCGGGCTGCATGTCGGCGAGCTGCTCGGCGGGGCCATGGTGGTCGAGACCGTCTTTGCCTGGCCGGGCATCGGGCGCTGGGCGCTGCTGGCGATCCAGAACCGCGATTATCCGGCCTTGCAGGGCTTCGTGCTGGCGATGACGACGGTCTTCGTGCTGTGCAACCTCGTAATCGATCTTCTCCACGCCTGGCTCGATCCGCGGGTCCGACTGGGATTGCCGGCGTGAACCGCATTCGGATCCCCCTCGCGGTGACGCTGATCGTCGTGCTGGTCCTGGCTGCGATCCTCGCGCCCTGGATCGCGCCGTATGCGCCGGACGAAACCGACCTGGCCAACCGCCTCCAGTCGCCATCCACGACGCATTGGCTCGGCACCGATCACCTCGGCCGGGATCTGCTGTCGCGGCTCATCTGGGGCGCGCGGGCGTCGCTCGCCGCCGTCGCGGCTATTCTCGCCTTGGTGCTCACCATCGGATGCGCGGTGGGCATCACGGCGGGCCTCGTCGGCGGATGGGTCGACGCCTTCCTGATGCGCGTCTGCGAAGGGTTCATGACGGTTCCCACCCTGGTGCTGGCGCTGTTCATGATCGGGGCGCTCGGCACCGGGCTGGTGAATGTCGTCGTCGCGATCACGCTGTCGCATTGGGCCTACTATGCGCGGCTGGTACGCGCGACGACGATTTCCCTCCGCAACATCGACTATGTGGTCGCGGCGCGGCTGGCGGGGCTGACGCGATTCGGCGTGATGCGGCGGCATGTGATGCCGATACTCGCGGGGCAGCTTGCCGTGCTCGCCAGCCTCGATCTGGGCCACTGGATGCTGCATGTGGCGGGGCTCTCCTTCCTCGGGCTCGGACTGGCGCCGCCAGCACCGGAATGGGGCATCATGATCAATGATGCGCGGCCCTTCTTCCGCGTCGCGCCCATGCTCATCCTGCTGCCTGGGGCTGCGATCCTGCTGACGGTCCTCGCCTTCAACCTCCTGGGCGACGCGCTGCGTGACCGGTTCGACCCTGCCATGGCGACGCCGCCGTCGTGAGCCGCGTGCTTACCGTCTCGGGCCTGCATCTCGCCGCGGGGGCGCGGGCACTGGTGCAGGGCGTGTCGCTTTCGCTGCGGCGCGGCCAGGTACTGGCCATGTTGGGCCGCAGCGGCGGCGGCAAGAGCCTGACGACGCTCGCCCTGCTCGACCTGCTGCCTGCCGGCGTGAGCCGCCTCGGCGGCGAGGTGTCGCTGGACGGCATGGTGCTCGACCGCGCAGGGCAGGCGGCGCTGCGCGGCGCGACGCTGGGCTATGTGCAGCAGGCGCCGCGCGCCGGCTTCAACCCGCTGGTCAGCATCGGCCGGCATTTCGAGGAAACACTGGCGCGGGAGGGACTTCGCGGCGGTGCCGCGCGCCGCCGCATGCTGGAGCTTCTGCGCGATGTCGGCTTCGAGGCCCCGGACTCCGTACCGCGGCTTTACCCAAGCCAGCTCAGCGGCGGCATGCTCCAGCGCGCGATGATCGCCCTGACTCTCTGCCGGAACCCGGCCTTCCTGTTGGCGGACGAGCCGACCACTGACCTCGATCTGGTGGTGCAGGCGCAGATCCTCGACCTGCTCGATCGCCTGGTCGCCGAGCGCGGCATCGGCCTGCTGCTGGTGACCCACGACCTTTCCGTCGTCGCGCGCCTGGCGGACGAGGTTGCGGTGATGGAGGACGGCACCATCGTCGAGCAGCAGCCCGTGCGCTCGTTCTTCGACACCCCCCGCCACCCGCGCAGTCGAGCGCTGCTGGCGGCGCACCGGGCGCTGTACGAATCATGACCCTGTTCGAGATGCACGGCGTCTTCCGCAGCTACCGTCAGGGCGGCGTGTTCGGCCGCGTCCGGCGCATCTCGGTGCTCGAGGATGCGGGCCTGCGCATCGAGGCCGGCGAATGTGTCGCCCTGCTCGGCCCCACCGGCTCCGGTAAGAGCACGTTGGGTCGTCTGCTGTTGGGCATCGAGCGGCCGGACGCGGGCAGCATTTGGTTCGATGGCCAGCCGCTTTGCGATTCTGGCGGCCGCGTCGCGCCCTCGGTTAGGCGTGCTGTCCAGGCGGTGTTCCAAGACCCGGTCGGCGCCACGAGTCCACGCTTCACCGCCGCCGAGGTCGTCGCCGAGCCGCTGCGGCTGCCGCGCGCGGCGGCGCGCGACCGCGTGGCCGTGCTGATGGCGGATGTGGGGCTGGAACCGGGACTGATGGATCGCCCGGCGCACCGGCTGAGCGGCGGACAGCTCCAGCGCCTGTGCATCGCCCGCGCGCTGGCTTCCGCACCGCGGCTCGTGCTGCTGGATGAGGCCGTCAGCAGCCTCGACGTCGAGACGCAGACTCAGGTCCTCGACCTCCTGCGCGATCTGCGCAGACGGGCCGGTGTGGCCTACCTGTTCGTCACTCACGACCTGCGGCTGGTGCGGCATTTCGCAGACCGCTGCTACGTCATGCAGGATCGGCGCCCTGTCGAGGTGGCCGACCCGCTGGGCAAGGGGCCGGTCCCGCCGGTTCTGGCCGCCCTGCGTGCGGCCATGCTGCCGGCGGTTCCGGGGCTGCGTCGCGCGCCAGTCACGTGACCGCCAGGGGCGGCAGCGCTGCATCGGTGGGCTCGCGCGCCGAACCTGCGGTCAGGATCACGACTGCCGTCTCGCCCTCGCGCAGCGCGCCTGCCTCGTGCAACGCGCCGATCGCTGCATAGGCACCTCCGGCGCATAGTTCCGCGTCCACGCCGAGTTGCGCCAGCGCGATCTGTCCGCGCTGCGCCGCCTCATCCGTTACGTGGAGGGCTGTGCCGCCGCTGTCCCGGACCGCGCGCAGCGATGCGTCGGTGGCGGTGCCGCCGGCGGTGGAGAACTGCCGGGTGGTGCCGGGAAAGCTGTCGGTGACGGCGGCCTTGCCAGCGAGGATCCGGCTGAGACGAGGGATCGGCTCCACAGCGATCAGTCGCGGGGGCCGCGCGATCACGCCCTCCTCGGCGAGTTCGAGGAATCCCGCGCCGATGCCCCAGATCAGATCGCCTCGCGCCGTCGGTACCAGGACGGCATCCGGGGCTGCGCCGAGATCCTCCGCAATTTCGTAGGCGATGGTCTTGTAGCCCTGGACGCCGAACGGGTTGCTGCCGACTGGCGGCAGCATGTGGTTGGTCAGCGGGAACCAGCCTTCGTCGCGCACCATGCGGGCCGCGATATCCCATCGTGCCAGGCTGTCGCCGCAGACGACGAAGCGCGCACCCGTGCGGACGATGGCGCGGCGATAGGCATCGGTCAGGTCGGGGGTGACGATGACCGAGCAGGGCAGGCCCGCCGCTGCGGCATAGGCCGCGGCCGACAGCGCGGCATTGCCGGATGACGACGCCAGCACGCCGCGAGCACCGACATCGAGCGCCCGCGCGACAGCGAGTGGCGACATGCGGTCCTTGTGACTGCCGGTCGGGTTGGCAAATTCGCGCTTGAGCCAGAGCGCAGCGAGGCCGCATTGCGCCGGCAGCGGCAACAAGGGCGTGGCGCCCTCGCCGAGCGTCGGAAAGGTCTCGTAGGGCAGGCGCGCGCCATATCGTGCGACACCGCGTCCGGATGGCGCGGGCCACGGCGCTCGGCCTCCATAGACAGCGGCAACCGAGGTCGGGACGCCTGCCGCGGCTGCACGCGGACAGCCCTCGAACATATCCTGCACGCCGTAGCGACCGAGGCCATCGAGCGCCGCAAAGCCGGCAAGACGCGGGTTCCGCTTCGGAGACATGGTCATGGCGCGATTTCCCGCCAGGCGGCGTGTCGCGTCAACGGCCGCACGCCGGCGGCCGAGCATCAACCCGCCTGCGACATCTCAAGCGACGGATCGTTGGCGATCGAGTTCCGGATGTGTGCCCGCACCGCATCGGCCAGAGACGGCGCGTCACCATCCTCCAGCGCCGCCATGATCCGGCGATGCCCATCCACGCTCTGCCGCAGCGCGCCAGCCGAGGGCCACAGGGCCGTCGGCCACAGGCGCGCGCGTTCGCGCAGCTCCGTCACCATCTCCGCCAGCGCGCGATTCGGCGTCAGTGCGTAGAGCCCGTCGTGAAAGGCGAGGTTGGTTCGGTTCTGCTCGGCGCGCGTGCCGCTGTCAGCCGCCCGTTCGAACGCCAGCATCTCTATGCGCAACCGTGCCAGCGCTGCGGCGTCCACATAGGGCAGCGCGGCGACCGCGGCCTCGACCTCGAGCAGCACGCGCACCTCGAGCATCTGCCGCAGCCGCACGCGATCGAAGGAGGAGACGCGGAAGCCGCGGTTCGGCACGTGCTGCACCGTGCCACGCAACGCCAGCTCCGCGAGTGCCGTGCGCACGTCGAAGCGGTTGGCGCCGAGCCGGTGCTCGAGGTCGATCTGCCGGAGCCACTCGCCGGCCCGGTAGTCGCCCTGCCGGATCAGCAGGGCGATTTCCATCGCGAGGCCGCGCTTCGGCCGAGGCTGGCGGATGCTCATGGACCCTTCTTCACCAGAAACTGCCTTGCGGCCGTGGGTGGCGCAGCCTAGCATCAATTGGCGCCAATTCTTGCGCCAATCGCTAACGGGCAGCAAGATCCCGGCGCAGCAACACGAAGCAGGTGGCCCCCGCGGCCGCCACGCGGGGAAGGAAACGAGGCCATGACCATCATCCGGCGCCGTATGGCGCTGTCGCTCCCAGTTGCTGCCGCCTTCGCCGCGGCACCGCTGGCACGACCCGCCTTCGCGCAGGGCGCGCGGCCGTCAGGGCAGGGCGCACCTGCCAACTATCCGGCGGGCTATGGCGAGATCGTCGCGGCCGCGCAGCGCGAAGGCTCCCTGCTCATCTACTCAGTGATGTCGCCGGAGAATTGGCGCCCGGTGATCCAGGGCTTCAACGCCCGCTATCCCGGCATCCGCGTCGAGACGCTGGATCTGCCGAACACCCGCGACGTGTTCGAACGCTATCTCGCCGAGCGCGGTACCAATGCCCGCACCGGTGACCTGCTGGCCACACCCGATCCGGCCGGCTGGCTGCAGCTTCAGGCGCGCAGCGAGATCCTCGACTACAAGTCGCCCGAGGACGATGCGTGGCCGGCCTGGGCGAAGCCGATCCCCGGCGTGTACACCTGCTCGGCCGATCCGCTGGTCTTCATCTACAACAAGATGCTGCTGCCTGACGCGCAGGCGCCGAAGACCTTCGCGCAGTTCGTGGAACGCGCGGTCGCCAACAAGGGCCCGTGGCGCAACAAGATCACCAGCTATGGCGCGCATAACAGTGGCCTCGGCTACTCGGGCAACTATGCCTTCGTGCGCAAGCATGGCGATCAGGCCTGGAACTGGTTCCGCCAGCTCGCCGAGCTGCAGCCCCGCTGGGAACGCTCCGGCGGCCCGATGACCGAGAAGGTCACCTCCGGCGAATACGTGATGGGCTGGTTCGTCTCCGCCATCACCTTCTGGCCGCGGCTGAACGATGCGGCGCGCGCGCGGGTGCTGGGCTGGAACTTCATCGGCGACGGCCAGCCGGTGATCGTGCGCGGCATCGGCGTGCCGAAGGGCTCGCGCAACGTGAACGCCGCGAAGCTCATGCTCGACTACGTCGCCTCCGCCGAGGGTCAGCAGGCCTTCGGCCGTGGCGGCCTGACGCCGGCGCGCCCCGATGTCCGGCCCGGTGAGGGCATCCGCCACACCTTCAGCTCGATCTCCGAGGCGATCGGCGGCGAGCAGAACATGGCCTTCATCGACTACGACCCGAAGATGGTGACGGATTACGACAGCTTCCTCGAGCGCTGGCGCACCGCCTACGGCGTGCGCTGAACCGATGAGCAGCACCACCGCCGAGCCCGGGGCGCCCGCCGCCCCGGGCCGCTTCCCCCGTGAGATCCCGATCCAGTACGGCATGGCCGCGCTGGTGGTGGTGCTGGTCGCGGCACCGCTGGTGCCGATCCTCTATCAATCCTTCCTGACCGGCGCGCTGTACGACCGGGATGCGCAGCTGACCCTCGGCAACTTCGCGCGCCTGGCGCAGACGGAAGGCTTCGGCACCGTCCTGTGGAACACCTTCCTGCTGGCGGCGCTGTCCACTGTCGTCGCGCAGTTCTTCGGCACGGCGGCGGCCATCCTGTTCGGCCGCACCGACCTGCCGGGGGCGCGCGTGCTGGGGGAGCTGTTCCTCTGGCCGATCTACCTCTCGGCCCTCGTCCTGTCCTTCGGCTGGTACTCGATCTACGGCCCCGCCGGCTACGTCACGCTGTTCTGGCAGTCGATGTTCGGGGAAGCGCCGTGGAACCTCTATTCCATCGGCGGTATGGCGGTGATCGCGGGCGTGTCGCAGGCGCCGCTTGCCTATCTCTACTGCCTGTCCTCTGCCGGCATGACGGACCCGACACTCGAGGAAGCGGCGCGCGTCTCGGGTTCCGGCACCTTCCGCACGCTGTGGCGGATCACCCTGCCGTTGATGATGCCGGCGATCGCCTACAGCGCCGTGCTGAACTTCACGATCGGCCTGGAATTGCTGTCGGTGCCGCTGATCTTCGGTGAGCCGGCCGGCGTCACGGTGCTGACGACCTTCCTCTACAACATCAGCGCGACCTCACCGCGGCCGGACCATGGGCTGGTGGCGACGGCCGCGGCGCTGATGCTGGTCGTGATCGTGTTCCTGGTCTGGCTGCAGGGAAGGCTGCTCGGCAATACGCGCCGCTTCGTGACGCTGGGCGGCAAGGCGACGCGGCCGCGGCCCTTCCGCCTTGGCGGGCTGCGCTGGCCGTTCTTCGCCATCTGCGTGGCCTATGTCGTAGCAACCGGCGTCGCGCCGGTCAGCATGCTGGTGCTGCGGGCCTTCACCTCCTTCCTCTCGCCGATGATCCCGCTGGCGGATGTCCTGACGCTGGAGAATTTCGAGATCCTGTGGCGGGAACCGGTCTATCTCCGTTCTATCACCAACTCCTTCATCGTGAGCCTGGTCGGCGCGGCCGGCGCGACGGCGCTGATCGGCATGATCGCGCTGATCGTGCACCGCTCGGAATTCCGCTTCCGAAACGCGCTGCACTACACGGCGCTGTTCCCGCGCGCGATACCGGGCGTCGTCGCCGGCATCGGCTTCTTCTACGCCTTCGCGCTGCTGCCGGGGCTGGGTGGCATCCGCAACTCGATCTGGATCCTGGTGATCGCCTTCACCATGCGCTTCATCCCGACCGGCCTCGGCGCCGTCGCCCCGATGCTGTTGCAGGTCAGTCCCGATCTCGATCGCGCCGCGCGTGTCCAGGGGGCGGATTGGTGGACCACCACGCGCCGCATCATGGCGCCGCTCATGCGCCCGGCGCTGGTCGCCTGCTACACGATCCTCTTCATCTCCTTCTTCAAGGAATACTCCACCGCGATCTTCCTCTTCGCCCCGGGCAGCGAGGTGATCGGCACCGCGCTGCTGCAGACCTGGGTGCAGGGGGAAGTGGGCGTGGTCGCCGGTCTTGCGGCCATCCAGGTGGTTGTCATCGCGGTCTGCATCACGACGGCCCGCGCAATCTTCGGGGTGAAACTCCATGGCTGATCTGAAGATCGAAGGGCTGGTGAAGCGCTTCGGCGAGGTGCGCGCGGTGGACGACGTGTCCATCCACGTGGCCGACGGCGAGTTCGTCACCCTGCTCGGCCCCTCGGGCTGCGGCAAATCCACCACGCTCGCCGCCGTGGCGGGCCTCGACCGGCCGGATGAGGGGCGCATCACCGTCGGTGGCAAGGTCTATTTCGACGGCACCCGCGGCACCTATCTGCCGCCGGAATCGCGCGGCTGCGGGTTGGTGTTCCAGTCCTACGCGCTGTGGCCGCACATGACGGTCGCCGACAACGTCGCCTTCCCGCTAACCTTGCGGAAGGTGAAGGCCGCCGAGCGGAAGCGCCGCATCGCGGAGGTGCTCGCGCTGGTCGAGATGGAACCGTACGCCGACCGCTACCCGCACATGCTCTCGGGCGGGCAGCAGCAGCGCGTCGCACTGGCGCGCACGCTGGTGTACCAGCCGTCGATCCTTCTTCTCGATGAGCCGCTGTCGAACCTCGACGCGAAGCTGCGCGACCGTGCGCGGACCTGGCTCGCGGAACTGCGCACGCGGCTCGGCCTGACGACCATCTACGTCACCCACGACCAGATCGAGGCGCTGTCTCTGTCCGACCGCATCGTGGTGATGAACAGCGGGCGCATCGCGCAGCTCGGCACGCCGCAGGATATCTATGAGCGGCCGGCCGATCCCTTCGTCGCGGATTTCATCGGCACCACCAATTTCCTGCCGGCGAAGGTCGCCGGCGTCGCGGGCGGCGTGGCAACACTGGAACTCGCCGACGGGCAGCGCGTGGAGATGGCGGCGGAACGGCCGCCGGAGGCCGGCGCGCGCGTGACCCTCGCCTTCCGCCCCGAGCAGATGCGCGTCGCCGCGGCCGGCGAGGGCTCCGGCCCGGAGGGCTCGGTCATCGCGACGCGCGTGCTGTCTAAATCCTATGTCGGCGGCCGCTGGCAGGTGGCGCTCGACCTCGGCGGCGGCCCGCTGCGGCTCGAGGCCGAGACGCCGCCTTCCGGGGACGAGGTGCGGCTCTGGCTGCCGCGTTCCGGCTGCATCCTCTTCAAGGGAGTCACCGATGTCGCCGCCTGACCTGCCGCCACTGCCGAAGGCGGACTACACCCCCGACGTGCCGGGGCCGCTGTCGGGCCTTAAGGTGGTCGACCTGTCCCGCCTCGTCGCCGGCAATCTGCTGACGCAGCACCTGGTCGATTTCGGCGCGGACGTCATCAAGGTGGAGCCGCGGGAGGGCGACACGCTGCGCCACTGGCGTGTGAAGGGCGTCGAGACCACCTGGAAGATCCATAGCCGCGGCAAGCGCAGCCTGTGCATGGAATTCCGGCATGAGGGCGCGGTGGACCTGATCCGCCGCCTGATCCCCGGCGCGGCGATGTTCGTCGAGAGCTTCCGCACCGGCACGCTGGAATCGATGGGCCTCGGGCCGGAGGAGCTGCTGAAGATCGAGCCGCGCCTCGTCATCGTGCGCATCTCCGGCTGGGGGCAGGATGGGCCATACCGCCGCCGCCCCGGCTTCGGCACTCTCGTCGAGGGCTTCGCCGGTTTCGCCAGTATGAACGGCTTCGCCGATCGCGAACCGGTGCTGCCGCCGATGTACCTCGCCGACAGCATCGCCGGCCTGACCGGCGCCTTCGCCGCCATGGCCGCGCTGCGGGAGGTCGAGATCAATGGTGGCAAGGGCCAGGTGATCGACCTGCCGCTGCTTGATCCGCTTTACAACTCGCTCGGCCCGCAGGCGGCGAATTACCGCCTGACGAACGTCGTGAAGCCGCGCACGGGCAGCCGCAGCACGGGTTCCGCGCCGCGCAACGTCTATCGCACCAAGGACGACCATTGGGTGGCGCTGTCCGCCTCCACCCAGCCGATGGCGATGCGCGTGCTGCGCTCGATCGGCCGGGGCGAGCTGTGCGACGATCCGCGCTTCAAGACCAACGAGCAGCGTGTCGCGCACGGCATCGAGCTGGACGAGATCATCGGCGCCTTCGTCGCCGAGCGCACCCAAGCGGAGAACGTCGCCTTCTTCGAGAAGGAGGAGGTCACGATCGGCCCGGTCTACGACATCACCGGCTTCATGGCCGACCCGCATGTCCATGCCCGGGCGCTCGTCGCGGATTATCCGGACGAGGATATGGGCGAGTTCCCGATGCATGCGGTGCCGGTGCGCCTGTCCGGTACGCCGGGCGCGATCCGCACGCCGGCGCCGCGGCTCGGCCAGCACACCCGCGACATTCTGGCCGAGGCCGGCTTTTCCGAAGTCGAGATCGAGGCGAACCTGGCCAACGGCCTCGCAAGGAGCGAATGATGACCGCCACTGCCGCCGCGCATCCCGTCTGGCGTTCCGGCCTGTTCGTGCCGGTGAATGTCGAGCGCTTCGTCGCCAAGGCCTCGACCCGCGGCGCCGACGTGCTGCAGATCGACCTCGAGGACAGCATCGCGCCCAGCGACAAGGATGAGGGGCGCAAGCTGCTGCCCGGCGTCGTGGAGCGCCTGCACAAGGAAGGCCGCGCCGATATTCTGGTGCGGATCAACCAGCCGCTGGAACTCGCGGTGCGTGACATCGAGGCGGCGGTGCTGCCCGGGGTCAGTGGGCTGATGATCACCAAGGTCGAGGGGCCGGATCATCTGCGGCTGCTGGATGAGCTGGTCTCGCGGCTGGAGGAGAAGCGCGGCATCGCTGACCGCACGCTGCGCTTCATGGTGTTGATCGAGGCGCCGGGACCGCTGACCCGTGCGCACGAGATTGCGCGCGCTACGCCCCGCACCCTGGGCATGTCGCTGGGTGCGGAGGATTTCGCGACCGAACTCGGCGGCGAACCGAACGGCGAGACGATGCTGATGCCGAAGCAGCAGGTGCTGCATGCGGCCCGCGCGCACGGGCTGATGCCGATGGGCACGATCGGGACCGTCGCCGATTACTCGGATCTCGATGCCTACATGAAGGTGGTGCGCCTGTCGGCTTCCTTCGGCTTCGTCGGCGCTTCGGCGATCCACCCGACCCAGGTGCCGGTGCTTAACGCCGGTTTCAGCCCGGCGCCCGAGGCCGTGGCGAAGGCCGAGACGATCGTCCGGATGGACAAGGAGGCCGCCGCCGCGGGCCGGGGCTCCTGGTCGCTCGATGGCAAGATGATTGATATCCCGATCGTGCAGCGCGCTGAGGCCCTTCTCGCCCGCGCTCGCGCCATCGCCGCGCAGGAAGCGCGCAAGGCCGCCTGACGGGGCGGGCATAACCGCTTCCCGGCCGCAGCATGCGGCTCGGGCAGCGGTTATGTGCCTACTTAGTCCGTGGCCCGGTCGACGGCACGCCCCGCGCGCTCCAGCGGCCCGCTGGGCGGATCGACGGCATCGCGCACGCCTTCCGCCGCGCGATCGATCCGCTCCCCGGCGTTCTCGGCCGGGCCGTCATCGCAGGCGACCAGCGGCAGGGCGAGCAGGAAGGCCGCGCAGGCGGCTCGGACGACAGGGGACATCAGGGGCTCCATCAACAGTTGTCGCCTGTGAACGCCCCGCCGCCGGTCGCGGTTTCCAGGCCTCATGCACCGTCGCGTGCTGAGGCCTCGATATCGCGCCGGTGCAATGGGAAGCGGACGGCGATGCGCGTGCCCTGCTCCCCAGTGATCTCCGCCTCGCCGCCCAGATGGCCTGCGAAGCCCTCGATCAGCCGCATGCCCAGCCCGTCGCTGTTGCCGTCGGCGGCATCGTCCAGTCCCACCCCGTCGTCCTCCACGACGAGATGCGCGGTGTCACCCTCGACATGCAGGGATATGAGGATGCGTCCCGCCCGCCCCTCCGGAAAGCCGTGCCGCATGGCGTTGCTGACCGCCTCGGTCAGCAGGAGCGCGAGGGAAATGGCCTGATCCGAGCCCATCTCCAGATCCTCGGTATCGATGTCGATCCGAACGCCGGAATCCGGCCCGGCACCCAGCGCATCCCCGAGCTGCCGCGACAGCTCATCGAGGAACGGACGCATCGAGATCCGCTCGAAGGACTGATGCAGGTAGAGGTGCCGGTGAAGCGTCGCGAGCGCCTGCACGCGGTCGCGCGCCACGGCGAATTCGGCTTGCGCGCTCGGGTTGCGCAGCCGGTCGGCCTGCAGGTTGAGCAGGGAGGCCACGACCTGCAGGTTGTTCTTCACGCGGTGATGGATCTCGGCCATCAGCAGGTCGCGCTGATGCAGCGCATGGGTCAGCGCTGCCTCGCGTTCGCGTAGCGCACGGGCGGCGCCAACCAGCGCCTGATCCAGTTCCCGGACCTCATAGGGGCCCTGTGCCTGAGGATCGGCCTCATAGATCCGGCCGGGGGCCCATTCCCGCACTCGCGCCACCAACCGCCGCAGCGGCCGAGAGACGCCAAGCTCAACCCCGATCAGGATGGCGACAAGGCAGGCCGCCAGGAAGAGGCTCAACTCCAGCAGCCGGCGGGCGAAGGTCAGCCAGGCGCCTTGCTTCGCCTGCGCCAGCGAGACGCCGGCCAGCACCCGCAGTCCCGGGTCAAGCACGGCCATCGACCAGGCATAAGGTGTGCCGCCGCGCGCGGTGCCGACCAGGGACATCTCCTGCGCCGCCAGCATCTGCGGTAGGTCCTCCCGCGGTGGCAGCGCTTCTGCCCGGGCGGAGCCCAGCGGAAGCACCGATCCGTCGGCGTCGAGCAGCCAGACGTCGTTCTGGTCGCCGTTGGGGGTCGCCTGGCCGCCGCGCAAGAAGAAATCGAGGAACAGGCTGCCGCCGACGATTGCCTGAAGCTGGCCCGCCTCGTCGAGAACGGGCGCCGCGGCCGGCAGGACGGCACGGCCACTAACCAGGCCCAGGGTGAACTGCCCGAGGACGAAACGCTTCGACTGCCGGATCTCGCGAACGTAATCGAGCTCGGCAAAATAGTCGCCGCGCCGTGCCGGCAGGCCGCTGCACAGCAGTCGGCCCTCGCCATCGAGCAGCCAGAAGTTCGAATAGCGGTCCGGGGCGAGTTCCCGCAGGTGCCTCAGGTGCTGGTCGCAGGCATCGGCGGGCAGGGCGAGAAGGTATCGTGACCGAGCGAGGTTCGTCAGGATCTCTCGCAGCCCCTCCATGGCGGCCCCATGGCGCGCGGCGGCGACTTCCCGAAGGATGACCGCATCGCGCAGCCCGGCGGCGCCTGCGGCGCGAAAGGCAGACCAGGCATTGTTGACCGCGATGGCCGCGATCGGAATTGTTGCGGCGGCCACCAACGCCAGCAAACGGCCCCTGACCCCGCCCAGAACCTGTGTCCAGAAGCGGCGCGGCCCGGGCGGCGCGCCGCCCGGGCTCACTTCCCGCGATCCCTCTCGATCAGCTGCAACAGTTCGGGGGGTATGGGTTCCCGTGCCACGTCATCGAACATCTGATGCAGCCCTCGGCGCAGCCAGATGTCGAACGCGGCATCGGGAACGGCTTTCTTGGCGGCGCGGCTTCGCGCGCCACCGACCCTGCCGTTCACCTTGCCTTTTCCTTCTTTGTCAGGCTGGTCCATCACATCCCATGCCGCACCGCCGGCGAAGCCGTCCCGGCAACCTTCGCGCCCTTGGTAACATTACGCGGAGCGGAGGCCACTACACCAGTGCCGCGACGCCGCTTGGCGGTGCCGCCCTGCTCTGGCTCGCCCAGCAGACGGGCCTCGAGCGTGCAGCGGGCGCGGAACACGCGGCATTTGGCAGTACCGACGGCGCAGCCCATCGCGGCCGCGACTTCCTCGTAGGACATGCCCTGGACCGTCACCATCACCAGCGCGGTGCGCTGGTCGGCCGGCAGCTTTGCGATCTCCGTCCGGAGCTCGCGCAACGCCAGGCTGTCTTCCTGGCCCGCGGGACGGGCGAAGGCATCTGCCGGCGCGTCGTCCATGTCGATGGTCTCGCGCTGCCGACGACGGTCCGAGATGAAGCGATTGCGCAGGATGCGATACATCCACGCGCCGAAATTCGTGCCCGGCGTGAAGCTGCTCTGCGCTGCCAGCGCGTTGGTGACCGCCGCCTGCACGAGGTCGTCGGCATCGGCCCGATTGCGCGTCAGCGACAATGCCTGCACGCGCAGCTTGGGCAGAAGGGCCACCAGTGCCTCGTGGAACGAACGATCCCCGCCGGTCGCGACGGGGGACTGGATGGGCGTGTCGAGATGCGTGCTCATGCCAGACAAACGGAGGGCTCGCGCCGCCGGTTGCATCGGAGCGTATCAATAATTGCGGATCAGACATGCGGAAAACGCATGTGACGGCTGGCGGCGGGAGTCGTTGCAGTGAGATGGAGATACCCGCAGCGTCTGCGGAGACAGGCCGATCCGTGCCCGCGGGGGCATGGGGCGGCGCATGTCCGGATCACGAAGATCGACCGCCGAAGGTCAGCGCCAGCGCCGCCCGGGCGCGGGATACCCGAGCTTTGACCGTCCCCACCGGTACGCCGGTGATAGCAGCAGCCTCCGCAATATCGAGTTCCATGGCAGCGACGAGGATCAGTGCCTCCCGTTGGGCCGCGGGGAGCGTCGTGATCGCGGCGCCAAGGTCGTGCAGCGCATCACGCCCCGGCTGGGTCGGTTCGGCCACGTCGGGCATCTCGATGATGGCTAGACCCTTCTGCTCAACCCGTCGCCGCCGTTGCTGGTCGAGGAACAGGTTGCGCAACACCCGGAAGATCCAGGCCCGTAGATCGCTTCCCGGCGTCCACGCATCCTGGCGCTCCAGCGCCCGCAGAACCGTGTCCTGCACCAAGTCGTCGGCCCGCACCGCGTCGCGCGCCAGGAACCGGGCAAAAGCCCGCAGCTGCGGTACGAGGGCGACGATAGCCTCGCGATATGCATCGCGGTGTTGTTTCATACGCCGCCGGCATGGGCTGCATCCATCCACCCGAGCATAGGACCGTTCCAGAAGGTGCCAAGATGAACGCCACGAACCAGACGGAGTTGCTGCGCGTGCTGCCCTATGCCCGCCGTTACGCGCGGGCGCTGACGGGCGCGCGGAGCAGCGGTGACGAGCTTGTCGCCGCCGCGCTGTCGGAGCCGCTGCCCGATATCGCGCCCCGCCTCGCGCTCTATGCGGCGGTTGCCCGTGCCGCGCCGGCCAGCGGGCCCGATGGCCTGCAGCGCAATCTTCTCCTGCTCACTGCCCTCGAGGATCTGACGGTCGACGATGCGGCCACGATCCTCGGCATCGACCGCGAACTGGCGGAACGGGAGTTGGAGGCCGGGCGCCTCGCATTGCGGGCCAGTGCGGCCACCGACATCCTGGTCATCGAGGACGAGCCGGTGATCGCGCTGGACCTGAAGCGCCTGGTCGAGACCTGCGGACACCGTGTCGTCGGTATCGCGGCGAGCGAGGCGGCGGCGGTGCGCCTCGCCGCGCAGAAGCGGCCGGGGCTGATCCTTGCCGACATCAATCTCGGCCGCGGCGGGGATGGCAGCAACGCCGTCGCCCGCATCCAGGAGGCGATGACCGTGCCCGTGATCTTCGTGACCGCGTATCCGGAGCGGCTGCTCACGGCCGAGGGCGTCGAGCCGACCTTCATTATCAGCAAGCCCTTTGAGCCGCTCGCGCTTGCCATCGCGACCTATCAGGCGGTGAATGGCGGGCGCGTGCCGGACGTCTCGATCGCTTCGTGAAGCCGGGGGTGGGCAACCGGGACGCCGCCGGCGCGTTTTTTCCGTCGAGGCCGCCATTAGCGGCGGCTGTGTGACAGGAGAACGCTATGAACAGCGATCAGTTCGCCGGCAACTGGAAGCAGCTCAAGGGCAAGGCGAAGGAGCAGTGGGGCAAGCTGACCGATGACGACCTGACGGTCATCGAAGGAAAGCGGGACCAGCTCGTCGGCCGGGTGCAGGAGCGCTACGGGATTGCCAAGGAGAAGGCCGAGGAAGAGGTGTCCGCCTGGGAGAAGCGCGGCCTCTGATCGCGCGGCTCACTTTGGGCCTTGAGAACGCCGCCGGGGTGTCCCCGGCGGCGTTTTCTTTTCGTGCAACCGCCTTTCCGCCGTCGACGTTGCTATGCCACGACCGCAACGGAGAGGACCCCCATGCTCTACTGGACCTTGATCTTCCTCGTGATCGCCATCGTCGCCGGCGTCCTCGGCTTCGGCGGTATCGCCTCCGCTGCGAGCGGCATCGCGAAGGTTCTGTTCGTTATCTTCCTCGTGCTCTTCCTCGTTTCGCTGATCGCCGGCAGGGGCTTCGCGGGATAACGTGGCGCCGGCCGGGCCATGGCCCGGCCGGGCGACCATCCTGTCGGAAAGGCCGTTCTCCGCCGCGGGTAAATACCGGCTGACGGGCGGGAGGGGGTTCCGGCAGAACTGTCGCGGCGCCGGTGGGGCGCCGCGGACCCGCAAGCCTCGGTGGTGTTGCATGTCCGACGTGACCGCTGCTGGCGCCACCGGGCGCCCTGGGACCTCCGACCTGCGGGGATTCTGGCGGTGGGTTCGAGCGTGGCTGGTCGCGCCCGACCGCGGGAAGGCGCGGCTGTTGATCGCCGGCGTCGTGGCCATGACGCTGGCGCAGGTTGCGATCCAGATCCGCTTCAATACCTGGAATCGCGACTTCTTCGATGCGCTGGACAAGCGCAATCCTGATGCTTTCCAGTACCAGATCATGGTCTTCCTCGTGCTTGCCGCTCTGTCCATGACGGCAGCGGTGTACCAGCTCTACCTCAAGCAGCTTCTGCAACTCGCCTGGCGGGAATGGCTGACGCGGCGGCTGACCAAGGCCTGGCTGCATGAGAGCCGGCAGTACCAGCTCGAAGCCGGGGCCGCCGAGGCGGACAACCCGGATCAGCGCATCGCCGAGGATGTCAGGCTTGCCGCCGACCTGTCCGTCGATTTCGTCGTCGGTCTGCTCGTATCGATTACTATGCTGATCGCCTTCGTGGGCATCCTGTGGTCGCTGTCGGGACCGCTCGACGTCGTGCTCGGCGGGATGAGCTTCCACATTCCCGGCTACATGGTCTGGGCGGCGGTTCTGTATGCGCTGATCGGCTCGGGCCTCACTTGGTGGGTGGGGCGCCCCATGGTCCGCATCCAGGTGCGGCGCACGACCGCCGAGGCCGATTTCCGCTTCGGGCTCACCCGCGCGCGCGAGAGCAGCGAAAGCATCGCCCTGATCCGCGGGGAGGCCGACGAGCGCCGTGGCATCGACCGGCTATTCGGCGAGGTTCGCGGCGTCTGGCGCGAACTCATGCGCAGCCAGCGCAATCTGATGTGGCTGACCAGCGCCTATGGCACGCTGGCAATGATCTTCCCGACCGTCGTGGCCTCCCCGGCCTATTTCGCGGGGGCAATGTCGCTAGGCGTGCTGATGCAGGTCGGCGCCGCCTTCGCGCAGGTGCAGGCGGCACTGAACTGGTTCGTCGACCGGTTCCCCAGCATCGCCGAATGGCGCAGCGCGACGTCCCGCCTGGTCGCCTTCCAGGACGCCCTGGACGATCTGGAAGCCCTGGCGGCCGATCCGGAACAGACGACGATCTCCATGGAGGAGACGAAGGAGGGCGAGCCGGAGAGGCTGGAGCTCGACCAGCTCGAGATCGCCCTGGCCGACGGCACCACGGTCATTGCCGGTGCTTCCGCCACGATCGAACCGGGCGAGCGCGTGCTGATCAAGGGTGAGTCCGGATCCGGCAAATCCACGCTGTTCCGTGCCATCGGCGGGCTCTGGCCCTGGGGCGGTGGGCGCATCATCACTCCGCCGCGCGAAGCCATGGCCTTCCTGCCGCAGCGGCCCTACGTGCCGCTCGGCACGCTCAGCGGCACGCTGACCTATCCGTCCTCGGCGGAATCCTTCGACAAGGACAAGCAGGTCGATGTGCTGGAGCGCGTCGGTCTCGGGCATCTGACAGACCAGTTGGAGGACGACCAGCGCTGGGACCGCGTGCTGTCCCTCGGCGAACAGCAGCGGCTCGCCATGGCGCGGCTGCTGCTGCAGGAACCGCGCTGGATCTTCCTCGACGAGGCGACGGCCGCGCTCGACGAGGAGAACCAGGATCTGATGATGACGATGCTGATCGACTCCCTGCCCGACTCCGCGATCGTGTCGATCGGCCACCGGCCGGGGTTGGACGCCTTCCACACGCGGACGTTGATGCTGGAAAAGCGGGAGGGTGGCGCCGGCTTCCGCCGTGCGGCGCCTAGGGTGGTCAGCGAGCGGACGAGGCGGCGTCGGGAGCGGTTCCTGCACCGGCGGATGCCGGTGTAGCGGGCGGTCGGGCGCGGGCGTTACCGCGCCGCCAGCAGCATCCGGTTCACACGTTCCATTGCCCCCGCGAGGGCGGCGAAATCCTTCGCGAAGGCTTCGCGGGAAACGCCGATCCCCGCCAGCTCGTCGCCGATCGCGCCGACGCTCCGCTGCCCATCCACCCGCGCGAGGATCGCCTGCGCGAGCCGCGGAAGCGGCATCGGCACGGTCAGCCCGTCGAAGGCGACGCGCAGGATACCGTCGGGCGGGATGCTGGTGGCGAGCTTCGTCCCATCTAGTTCCCGCAGCACCGGCACCGATTCCGGGTCGTCCCAGGCCGGCAGGGGGGCGGGTTCGCCCGCCCGGACGCAGTAGGCGATGTGGATGCCCATATTGCCGGTCGTCGCCTCGGCCAGCGCGGCGCGCTGCACCGGGTCGAGGCCCGCCGCGCGCTCGCGCAGACGCGGATCGACCAGAAAGCTGTCCGGGTCGTAGCGGAAAGGTTCGACAAAGCACCGAAGTTCAAGCCCTGCCGACGCTACCAGCGCGGCCAGGGCCGGCACGGTGAAGGCGACGTCGCGGGGGTTCAGGAGCAGGTCGTAGAGCCCGGCATCGCCGCCCTTCACATGGTCGGTGATCCAGGTGTTGCGGCGCAGCCAATTGGTTTCGGGCATCTGGCGCCAGAGCCGCTTGGCGATCTCGACCCGCTCGGCCGGCGGGCGGTTGGGCGGGGCGATCAGCCGCAGCGCGTCCTGCACCATGTAGACGCCGGTGCGTCCGTGCGGTGCGTAGACCATCAGCCCGATGCCACCCCCAGGCGCGAGCACGGAGACCAGCGCGCGCAGGCCGGCGGCGGGGTCGGGCAGGTGGTGCAGCACGCCGCAGCAATCGATGTAGTCGAAGGGGCCGAGCCCGCTGCCCGCGAGGTCGAGGATCGACCCCTCCTCGAACCGGACATTGCCGAGCGAGCGAGCGGCCACCCGCGCGCCGGCGATCTTGCGCGCCGCGGCCGACCGGTCGAGCCAGGTGACGACCCCCGGCCGGCCCGCGCTTTCCATCTGCTGCGCGAGCATCACGGTCGCATCACCCGACCCGCCGCCGGCGACCAGGGCGTTAAGCGGCCGGCCGGCTTGCCGCCTGGCGCCGAAGATCCAGTGGTCGATCTCCCGCAGATGGCTCGGGCTGCCGACGATCAGGCGCTTCGCTTCGTCGCGCGGGTCCCGCTGGGGATAGGGATAGGCTTCGTACTGGGCGGCCAGGGCAGCGTCGGCGGCGTCGGTCATGCGCAGGCTGTAGACCATTTGCCGGCGCAGCGGCACCGGGACACGATTCCGGGCCGCACGAGGATGCCCGCGGTTGCTCCCGGGAGCCGGGCTTCGTATCTAGAGCCCCATGCGGAAGCTCCTTCTCGTTACTGGCCTGATGGCCCTGGCTGTCGGTCCCGCCCTGGCTCAGCAGCGCGGCGGCACCGCCACGCCACAGGGGCCTCGACGGCTGGGCGATTTCCAGTCCTGGACCGCTGCCGTCCACACCGAGGGCGGACAGAAGGTCTGCTATGCCTTCACCCGGGCGACGCGCACCGACCCATCCCGGGAAAACGTCATCCTGACGGTGACGCACCGGGCCAATGGGCGCGATCAGGTGGCGCTGTCCGCCGGCTACGCCTATCCGCGGAACGCCGCGGTGACGGTCACGGTCGGTCAGCGGGAGCTTGCCTTCTATACCGGCGGCAATTCCGCCTTTGCGAGGGACGGACGGGCGGCGGTGACGGCCTTTCGCGGCGGCGCCGCCGCGACGGCCCGCGGCCCGCGCACGGGGGGCCGGGGGAACGCCACCGACACCTTCAGCCTGTCCGGCTTCACCGCCGCCTATGACGCGATCAGCGAGGAATGCCCGGCGGGGCGGCGATGACCACGGCCCCCGCCACGGACGGGCTGGCCGAGGCGGAACGGGCACGCATCCTCGCCAAGTCCGCCATTTTCGCCCCGCCGCCCGCCACCCTGCCGGATGGCCGCCGCGACCTGGTCGGCCTGTCGCGTGAGGAACTCGCCGAGGAAATGCTGGCGATCGGCGAGAAGCCGTTCCGTGCAAAACAGCTCTGGCACTGGATCTACCACCAGGGCGAGACTGATTTCGCCCTGATGACGACGATCGCGAAGCCGATGCAGGCGAAGCTCGCCGAGCGCTTCGTGATCGGCCGGCCGGAGGTCGCGACGCAGCAGGACAGCGCCGACACCACGCGCAAATGGGTTTTCGCCTTCCGCGACGCCCAGCGGGTCGAGACGGTCTACATTCCCTCGGTCGATGAGGATCGCGGCGCGGTCTGCATCAGCACGCAGGTGGGGTGCACCCTGTCCTGCAAATTCTGCCACACCGGCACGCAGAAGCTGGTGCGCAACCTCGGCGCGGCCGAGATCGTCGGCCAGTTCATGGCGGCGCGCGATTCCTACGGCGAATGGCCATCCCCCAAGGACGGCACGGCGCGGCACCTGTCGAACATCGTCGTCATGGGCATGGGCGAGCCGCTCTACAATTACGAGAACGTCGCCAAGGCGCTGAAGATCGTGATGGACCACGAGGGCATCGGGCTTTCGCGGCGCCGCATCACGCTCTCCACCTCCGGCGTCGTACCGATGATGGATCGATGCGGGGCGGAACTCGGCGTTGGGCTCGCGGTGTCCCTGCACGCCGTGACGAACGAGCTACGCGACGAGATCGTGCCGCTGAACCGGAAGTATCCGATCGAGGAGCTGATGGCGGCCTGCCGTCGCTATCCCGGCGCTTCCAATGCGCGGCGCATCACCTTCGAATACGTCATGCTGCGCGGCGTGAACGACAGCGAGGCCGAGGCGCGCGAGCTGATCCGCCTGCTGCGCGGCCTGCCGGCCAAGGTGAACCTGATCCCGTTCAACCCGTGGCCGGGCAGCGCCTACAAGACCTCGACCTCCGAGGCGATCCAGCGCTTCGCCGCCATCCTGAACGATGCAGGCTACGCCAGCCCCATCCGGCGCCCGCGCGGGCGGGACATCCTCGCGGCCTGCGGTCAGCTCAAGACGGAAAGCGAGCGGAAGCGGGCCTCGGCGGCCTAAGACCCGGTTTCACCGCTGCTGCGCGCCACGAATACCGCATGCTGCGCGTCGTAGGCGCGCTGGTAGGCAGGGCGGGCCAGCCCGCGGGCGATGTAGGCCGGCAGGTTCGGATAGGTCTCAAGGATGCCGGACCGTTCCAGCCGGCGCAGCACCGTCACCATCAGCAGGTCCCCGGCGCTGAAGGCACCATCGAGCCAGTCGGCGTCGCCCAGGCGATCCGACAGGCGTCGCACCCGGTTGTGGATGCGGTCTTCGAGAATGGGCCGCCGCTCCTCGAACCAGGTCCTGTCGCGCTCCGTGAAGCCGGCGACCTCGCGTTCGAGGATTGGCGGCTCGATCGTGTTGAGCGCGCAGAACATCCAGCCGATCGCGCGCGCCCGGGCGTCCGGGTCGTTCGGCAGGAGGCCCGCCCGCTGCTCGGCGATCCGCAGCACGATCGCCCCGGATTCGAACAGGGCAAGGTCGCCTTCCTCGTAGGTCGGGATCTGACCGAAGGGCTGGAGCGCTAGATGCGCCGGCTCCTTCATGGTTTCGAACGACACCAGCCGGACGTCATAAGGCTGGCCTACCTCCTCGAAAGCCCAGCGGACGCGCATGTCGCGGGCGAAGCCGCGGCCGCGGTCGGGCGAGTTCCTGAATGCGGTGATGACGGGGAGGGACATGGTCTGCCTCCTGGTTTACGGAGCGGGTCGGAGAGGGATGCTGCCCTGCTCGTTACTTTGGCGGCGGTGCCGCCAAGGCCGAAAGGCCTTTGCAAACCTCAACCTGGCGCCGTGCACGCCCGTCAGAATGCTCGTCGAGGTCCGCTTCCGCGCCCGAACTGCGCTGTGGGAGACGGCAGGCCTGCCGTTGTGCCCTGCGCCAACAGATTGCGGTCCAGGATGCCCAGCATCCTGGCGGGGAGAGCCCGAGAGGGGCGGCGCCCCTCTCGGTCCCGCATCCCCTGACTACTTCTCCACTTCGCCGCCGGCTTCCAGCCAGTTCTTGAACCCGCCGAGGTTCCGGACCTTCTTGTACCCCATCTCCTTCAGCGTCTTGAGCACCAGGGCCGACCGGCCGCCGGAGGCGCAATAGGCAACGACGGTCTTGTTCGGGTCGAAGGCCTTGTCGTGGGATGCGGCGGTGGTGTCGGCGCGGAACTCGACCAGGCCGCGCGGGACGGCGACGGCGCCCGGCACCTTGCCGGAGGCGGCGACCTCGGCCGGTTCGCGCACATCGAGGAACAGCACGTCAGGGCGGCCGACCAGTCCCTTCGCCTCCTCGGCGGAAATGCGCGGCACGGCGGCCTCGGCGGCGGCGAGCATCTGCTGGACGGTAAGCGGCATGGGCGATCCTCCTCGGTTGGTCAGACAGCCTAGCCCCATCCCGACAGAGAGGCGACCAGGCAGGCGGCGGCCCCGAGGGCGATGGCGGCGAAGGTGGCCGACATGCCGACGACGCGGAAGCGGATGTCCTCGACCTGCCGCGTGATGCCCCAGGCGTGGATGACGCGGCCGACGAGCAGCAGCGCGCCGATTGCGTTCACCGCCCAGCCGGGCGTGCCGCTGGCCTCGGCCAGCGCCAGCAGCAGCAGGGCGAAGGGGGCATATTCGGTGAAGTTCGCCTGGGCGCGCACGGCGCGTTCGAGGGCCGGATGACCGCCCGTGCCGATTTCGACATCCATCGCGTGGCGCATCGGCACGATGCGCATGGACAGCCAAAGCAGCAGCGGCGCATGCAGCGCGGCCCAGAGCGCGGTCGCCTGCATCAGCCGTCTTCCTTTACATCTGCCGCCGTCGCGCGGGTCAGGCGCAGCAGCTCGGCGGGGGAGGAGCGGAACACATGCATGGGCGAGCCGGCCGCCGCCCATACGGCATCGAGCGCCAGCAGGTCCTGGTCGAGCAGCAGGATCGGTGGTGAGAGATGGCCGACCGGAGACACGCCGCCGATGGCGAAGCCCGTGGTGTCCCGCACCCAGGACCCGTCGGCGCGCTTCACCGGCTGGCCGATAGCGGCGGCGACCTTGGCCATGTCGACGCGGTTGGCGCCGGAGGCGATCACGAGCACGGCCCGCGGCCCGGCGCGGAAGACGATGGATTTCGCGATCTGCGCGACGTCGCAGCCGACCGCGGCGGCGGCGTCCGCGGCGCTGCACGTGCCTTCGGGGAAGGCCGTGATGGTGTCGGGGTGGCCGGCGGCGGTGAGGGCGGCGCGGACGCGATCGACGGAGGACCCGCTCACGGTCAGCCCATCCCGGCCGCCATGGCCATGACCCCCGCGCCGACCAGCGCGCCGAGGGTCAGCAGCATGCCGAGCCCGCGCAGCGACAGGATGTCCGGCTCCCGCGACACGCCGGCGGCGTGGCACAGGCGCCCGGCCAGCATCGCCGTCCCGGCCACGTGCAGCGCCCAGGGGGCGGCGCCGCAGAGTTCCGCCGCCAGCAGCGTCGCGAGAAACAGCGGCACGTATTCCGTGAAGTTCGCGTGCACGCGGGACGCGCGTTCCAGCAGCGGATCGCCGCCGCTGCCGATCATCACCTGCTTCGGGAAGCGCAGGGCCATCACGCGAATGGTCAGGAGCAGGAACAGCAGGATCAGCGGCGCGGCGTAAAGGGCGGTGATCTTCGGCATCGTGGTTCCCTCGGTTCGACACGGCGGGCCCGACGCGCCATATGCGCCCCGTGGGACACAGCATGACCGAACCCCTCGCCCTGTACATCCATTGGCCGTTCTGCGCCGCCAAGTGTCCTTATTGCGACTTCAATTCCCATGTGCGGGACCGGCTGGACCAGGCACGCTTCCGCGACGCGCTGCGGCGGGAACTGGCACATGAGGCCGCGCGGGTCGGCCGCCGGCCGCTCGCCAGCATCTTCTTCGGTGGCGGAACACCGTCGCTGATGGACCCGGAGACGGTCGCCGCGCTGATTGCGGATGCCCGGTCGCTGTTCGATGCCGGTCCGGAGATCGAGATTACGCTCGAGGCCAACCCGACCAGTGTCGAGGCCGCGAAGCTCGCCGCCTTCCGCGATGCCGGGGTGAACCGGGCGAGCCTCGGTGTGCAGTCGCTGGAGGAGGAGGCGCTGCGCTTCCTGGGCCGCAGGCACGACGCAGCGCAGGCGATCGCGGCGCTGGAGACGGCGCGTGGCATCTTTCCCCGCCTGTCCTTCGACCTGATATACGCCCGCCCCGGCCAGGACGAGGCGTCCTGGCGCGCCGAGCTGCGCCGGGCGCTGGCGCTCGCCGCCGACCACCTCTCCCTCTATCAGTTGACCATCGAGCCGGGGACGCAGTTCGCAACGCTGCACGCCCGCGGTGCCTTTGCGTTGCCCGAAGGGGATGATGCTGCGCGTCTGTACCATGCGACCGCGGAGGAGGCGGCGCGCTTCGGCCTGCGCTCCTATGAAGTCAGCAACTATGCGAAGGCGGGCGCGGAAAGCCGGCACAACCTCGCCTATTGGCGGTATGGCGACTATCTCGGCATCGGCGCAGGGGCGCATCAGCGCCTGCTGATGGATGGGAGGATGCTTGCCACCCGCCGGCATCGTGCGCCCGAGGAATGGGCCAATCGCGTCGAACGCGACGGCCACGCAGCGGTCGAGGAAGAGGAGCTGGTCCCGGCCGACCGCGCGCGGGAGGCGCTGTTGATGGGCCTGCGCCTTGCCGAGGGCATCGACCCGGCGCGCGTCGAGGCACGATCCGGCCTGCCATTCGATCAGGCTATCGACCCCGCCATGCTGGGGGCCCTGCTGGACGAGGACTACCTGACCTGGACGCCCGAGGGCCGCCTGCGCGCGACCGAGGAAGGCATCGTCCGGCTGGATGCGGTGCTGCCCGTGCTGCTGCGGTGACCCGCATCGCTTGACGGACCGCACCGATGCCGGAACGGTGAGGCCGATCACGGAGGCCAGTGCGATGCGGTTTGGTGCCCTTTTCCGGCGCGGCTTCTGCCGCTGTGGCTCCGCCTCGGACCTGGCGCCGCTGAACGCGCAGGCGGTCGCGCCCGTGCGCGGCGGCGACCCTGCGCTCGGCCCTGCCTTCGGGCCGCTGCCGGCGCCGCTCGCGGCCTGGAAGACCTTCACGGATGGGCCGGTCAGCATCGTCTACACGACCGATGCGGCCGCGCATCGCTTCCACGCGCTGGCGCCCGAGGCCTGCGCCGCGCCGGGCAGCGTGCCGGAAGCCTGCGTGGTCGCCGACATCGACCTCGGCCGGCTGACGGACCCGGCGCATCCGGCGCAGGTCCAGCGCACGGCGCGGATGGCGGCGCATTCGCTCGCGGTGTTCCGCGACCTCGGCTTCCGCGTGCCGGACACGCTGACCATCCGCCTCTGCACCTTCGGCCGCGAGAAGGGGGCGAATTACCGTGGCGGGACGGAGGTGTGGCTTGACCACGTCTGGGTCTCGACCCGGCTGAGCGATGCCGATGCGCTGCTGACCGTGGCGCATGAGGTCTTCCACCGGGTCCAGTACCTGTATAATGCGACGAGCAACAAGACGTCGCCGCTATACGCCGCACTGCGCGAAGGCGGCGCTCGGCTCGCCGAGGACTGGGTGCTCGATTCCGGCGACCGCTATCTGAAGGACGGGTCCGAGCTGCTCGGTGATCCTGGTCGCCCGCTGCTGCACCATGCCGCGCCGGGCGGGGAGATCGCGCCGCATTCCTATGCCGCGGCGCTGTTCTGGCGCTGGCTCTGCGAACAGCATGGCGAGCGGGCCGGCGCATCGGATTTCGGCCATGAGGTGATGCGCACTGTCCTCGAACGGATGGTCGACGACAGCGGCTACATCCTGCAGGACCTGCGGGAAGCGCGCGGGCTGGTGTACGGGGAGGGGCACCTCGACCGCTTTCAGCACCTGGACGTGGCGGGCGGCGAAACGCTCTCGACCGAGACGGATTGGGGCAACTTCCTCGTCGCGAACTGGCTGCACGGCACGGGCAAGCCGACGCCGGACCTGCGATTCGACTATGTCGAGGATGATGCGGGCGACGGCGCCTTCAGCGGCAAGCGCCCCTTCGTATGGCCGGGCGAGGCCCTGCGCGCGGAACAGCTCCCCGCCAAGCCGTACAGCTTCGTCATCCCCGGCGGGGCGGTCCGCGCGGGGTTCGCGGCGCGCTACAACACGATCGACGTGACGGGCTCGTCCCCACCGCTCGTGCAGCTCGACTTCGAGGTGCAGGACGGCATGGAGGATCCGCTCGTCCAGGTGCTGATGGTCAGCCGCGACGCCGACGGCCGGGAAAAGCTGAAGGACCTGATCCGCAGCGACCGGACCCGCTGGAGCACCGTCATCCCGACGAAGGGCCTGGCGCAGATCGTCGTCATCGTCGCGGCACGCGAGAAGCCGGGACGCTATCGGCTGGCCCTGTCGGCCGCAGCAGGCCAAGCGGTGCTGCACGTCGCGCCGTGCAACGCCGCGGCGGGCACGAGCTTCGAGACCGACCCGCGCGCCGGCGCCTGGCCCTGGACGTCGCCGGACGTCGCCCTGGACGGAACGGATATCCGCATCCGCGTCACCAACCGCGGCGATGTCGTGAGCGGGCAGGCGACGGTGGCTTTGGCGGCTCAGGGGACGACCGCCGACGTGCCGCTGAAGGCCGCGGCTTGGCGGCCGGTGGGGGACGGCACGCTGCCGCCCATCGAACCGGGTGCCACGGCCACGTTGCGCATCCCCTGGCAGGCCCCGGCTGTCCCGAAGGCCGCGACCGGGTGGGGGCTGCGCGCCACCGTGACCGACGAAGCCGGTGGCGAGAGGCTGGTCGTATTGTCGTCGGTCGGCGCGCTGGCGCGGCCGCGGCGGTTCGATACGGTGTTGTAGGGCAGTCAGCGGGGCGGCGTTGTGCCGCCCCTTCCCGATTGGGCTATCGCTGCCCCGACGCCGCCATATCCGCCTGCCGGTCGAGATGGGCGACGAGGTCGCCCGGCAGCTTCAGCCGGTGGGCGAGGGCTTCGAGATACGCCCGTTCCGACGGATCGTCAGGATCAACGGCCAGGCGGGAGACCAGATACAGCTCGGACGCCTGTTCCTGTGTCGTCGCGGCGGCGGCGACCTCGCTGACGCCGACCGGCGCGTTCAGGGTATCGAAGACGAAGGCCTTGGCCTCGGCATCGAGGCCGGCCTGTTCGACCTGCGCGAAGATGCGGCGATGCTCCTCGGCGTCGATATGGCCGTCGGCGCGGGCGGCGCCGATCATGGCGCGGATCAGCGACAGCTCGAAGGGCTCGCCGCCGGCCGCGGGCGCGGCGCCGGGCAGGAAGCGCGGATCCACCGAAGCGACATCGTTCTGCGTGGGCGGCACGGCGCCGGCCGGCTGGCGGCCCGCCTGCCAGTTCTGCACCGCGCGGTCGGCCAGGGCGCCGAGCAGCGCGGCGCCGCCATGGCTCAGGAAGCTGCCGCCCCGACCTTTCTTCTTGCCGACCAGGAGCGAGAGAAGGCCGCCGGCCGCGGCGGCACCGGCCAGCCCGCCAACCCCGCCCTGGCCGAGGACCTGCCGGGCCTTGTCGGCGATGCCGCCGGCGCCCCCGAGCGCAGAGGGAGCCGCGTTTGGCTGCCCCATGGCCTGATTGGTGGACCCCGAGCCGGCGCCGAGGAAGCGGTTCAACAATGCCTGAGCGTCAATCATGCGGCGTGAGATCGGGATGCGATGCGGCTGCGGCAAGATTGCCGAAAGTTTAAGTTTTCTGCGGAAGAAGGGCCTGCGCCGTGTGATGCAGATCGCAGTCACGTCCGCGCGATGGCCCGACCATCGGCAACTCAGAGAAGATCGGGACCGGCCATGCTGCGGATGCGCGTCGCCAGCGGACGAAGCGACAGGGCCTGCGCCAGGTCGAGCGCAGTTTGAAAGCGGCGGCTGGCCAGCGCGTCATCGCCGGACATCTGGGCGATGCGGGCTTCAACCGCCAGGGCGTGGGCCAGGGCACCGCGCGCGCCCTGCCGCTCGGCGAGGCCGCGTGCTGCCTCGGCCTGCGCGGCGGCTTCCGGGACTTGGCCCTCCGCGAGATGCGCTTCGGCGAGGAAGGCGAGGCGCAGCGGTTGCTGGAACATGAAGCCCATCGCCTCCGCCTCGCGCACCGCGGCGGAGAGGTGGCGCACGCCGTCGGACCAGCGCCCCGCCGCCGTGCAGGCTGCGCCGAAGAAGCCTTCCGCGACCGGCATCATGAGCTGCGTCTCGGACCGACGGCAGAACTCAACGGCCTCCTCGAGCGGCGCCATGGCGGCGGTGGGCTCGCCGGTCATCAGCCGCAGATGGCCCTCCGCGATGGTCGCGAAGATGGAGGTGAAGGGCTTCCGCACCGTCTCAGCCAGCGTCTTGCACGCATCGACGGCTTCCGCGGCGCGCTGGAAGTCGCCGAGTTCGCCGAGTGCGCGCGCGCGATAGCCGAGCGCGACAACGGTCAACGGCCGTTCCAGGCCGAAACGGTCGAGATAGCCCGGCTGCTCGGCGAACTCCGCGACAGTCGCCATGGCGGTTGCGGCGGCCTCGAACTGGCACAACCCCATCTGGCCGAGCGCGGCCTGGAAGCCGGCCCGGACCACCAAAGCGGGGTCGTCGGCGCTGCGGCCGATCGCGGCGGCGCGCTCGGCGGCGCCGATCGCGCCGGCGTTGTCGCCGGCGAGCCAGCGCTGGTGGCTCATGAACAGCGCAAGCTGGCCGAGGCGTTCATGGTCGCCGAGCCGCTCGGCCAGCGTCTCGGCCTCCCGCAGCCGATCGAACAGCGGGCCGACCTGGCCGAGCCGGAACAGCGGCGTTCGCAGGTCGAAGCGCAGGTCGACGGAATCGCGCAGCACCTCGCCGCTCTCGGGCAGGCGGGTCAGCGCGTCCATCGCCTGTTCGAAGAACTGCACGGCCTCCTGGTTCGCCGATCGCGCCGCGGCCTTGCGGCCGGCATCCCGCCCGTAGCGCGCCGCCTTCTCCCATGCCTCGCCGCGGCACGCGTGCAGGGCGAGCGCCTCGATCCGATTGGTCAGCCGGTCGCCATGCTCGCCTTCGAGCACGTCGACGAGCCGTGCATGCTGCGTGCGGCGATGCGACCGCAGCATGCCGGCATAGGTCGTCTCCTGGATCAGGGCGTGACGGAAGTTGAAGGCCGTGCTGTCCGCGCCGCCGGAGACGAGCAGGTTGGCATGCTGCAACCGCGCGAGGGCCGGGCTGATCTCAGCCTCGGTGCGGTCGAGCATGGCCGCGAGCACGGCCGGCTCCAGCTCCCGCGACATGATCGCCGCCGCCTGCATCACCGCCTTGTCGGCCGGCAGCAGCCTGTCGAGACGGGAAGCGATGATGCTGCGGACGGTGTCCGGCAGGTCGAGCGCCTCGATCTCCGCGACCAGCCGATAGGCGCCGCGCTGGCCGATCAGCGCGCCCTGCTCGATCAGCGAGGCGATGCACTCCTCGAGGAAGAAGGGGTTGCCGCCGGTGCGCTCGACCAGCAGGCGGGCGAGGCGCCGATTGCCGATCTCGTCGCCGAGGATCTGGCGGATCAGCTCATGTGTGTCGTCGGGCGTCAGCGGTTCGACATGCAGCGCGTTGATCGAGGACGGCCAAGCATGAGTGAACTCCGGCCGGTGGTCGAGCAGCAGCATCTGCCGCGTCGCCGGCAGTTCCGCTGCGACGCGGTCGAGCACGGCGAGCGTCTCGCCATCCGCCCAATGCAGGTCCTCAACGGTCAGCACCAGGGGGCGAGTGTCGGCCATGTGTCGGAACAGGCCGACAAAGGCGGAATGCAGCCGCCGCTGCCGCTGATCGGGCGCGAGCGCCCGCCAAGCGGCTTCTTCGGCGCCCCGACTGAGGCTCGCGACGAGGGCCGGGATGGCGTCGCCCATCCGGGGGCCCGCATCGCGCAGGCCGGCGTCGACCCGCTCGTGGACCCGGTCGGTGTCGTCGTCGGGCGTGATGCCGAAATGTGCCCGCGCCAGCGTGGCGAGCGGCGCGAGCGGCGTCGCGGAAT
Source organism: Neoroseomonas terrae (assembly GCF_018129025.1). Classification (GTDB taxonomy): domain Bacteria; phylum Pseudomonadota; class Alphaproteobacteria; order Acetobacterales; family Acetobacteraceae; genus Neoroseomonas; species Neoroseomonas terrae. The sequence continues at coordinate 126,718 of NZ_JAAEDI010000001.1, forward strand.
CGTAGCGCTGGCAATGCGCGTGCATCACCAGCGGGTTGTCCTGCGGCTGTCGCGCGAGGAATTCGTGGACGAGCCGCGACTTGCCGCAGCCGGCATCGCCAACCAGGACGACGCCGGCGCCATGTCCCGCCGCGCTGCGGGACAGGGCGTCCTCAAGCACCGACAATTCGGTGGCGCGGCTGACGAAGGGCGCGTGGCCGCGCCGGGCGGTGAGCTGAAGCCGCGGTCGGCGCGGATCGGCGGCGACCAGCCGGTACACCTCGACCGGCTCGGTGGCACCGCGCAGGTCGAGCTGCCGCGGCGTGTCGGCGGTGACATAGCCTTCCACGAGACGGTAGGTCGCCGCCGAGATCCAGGCTTCACCGGGTTCCGTCGCCTGCTCGATGCGGGCGGCGATGTGCACCACGGCACCGGCGGCATCGAGGCCAGTAGAAAGGTCGTTGGCGACGTCGTGCACCACGACCTCGCCCGAATGGACGCCGATGCGGGCGGCGAGATCGACGCCATGCTGCGCCCGCTGGTCCCGCGCGACGGCGCGCAGGGCGTCGCGCATGGCAAGCGCGGCGCAGCAGGCGTTGAGCGCGTGCTGCTCCATCGCGGCCGGGGCGCCGAACATCGCCATGACGCCGTCGCCGAGGACGCGATTGACCGTGCCGCCGAAGCGGCGGATCGCCTCGACCATCGCGTCGACTGCGGGTCTCAGCAGTTCGCGCGCACGCTCCGGATCCTCATTGTAGATCAGCCGCGTCGAGCCGCGGATGTCCGCGAAGAGCACGGAGAGCGCCTTGCGTTCCTCGCTGGGCGGGGGCGTCGTCAGGGACTGGCCGCAGGCGTGGCAGAACCGCGCCGCTGCGACGACCGGCGTCGTGCATTTCGGGCAGCGCGGCGAATCTTCCACGGCGGACATCGTAGTGCGATACCACACACATCGTTACGGAGAGGATCGACAATCCTATGACCGATGACCCCTTTGACAAGATGCCGCTCGCCAGGGCCCGCGAGGCGGCGTTCGACGCCGATGCGGACCTCGCGACGTACGAGATCCTGTGGACCCCGGGGTCGGTGACACGCGCGGTGTTCCATCCGGGGCCGTTCAGCGTGACTTATCGCCAGTCCGGCCGCATCCAGCGCTACCTGATGAAGGACGGGGAGTGGGAGGCGCAGCCGCCGGAGGATGTCGTCGCCGGGAAGCCGGTCCGCCGCGATGAGACGGGGGTCATCCAGCGCGTGGTCAATCTCGGTGACGGCGACCTCGAGGCCGACAAGGACCAGGAAGGCGGGCGCTCCAAGGTCTGGCCGTGATGCGGTGCCGCGCCAGGGCGCACTGAGCGCACGCCCTGGCGCTGGACGCTCCATCCCCGCTCAGCGGGGGGTTCGCGCGGCGACCGTTGCCATGGCCTGCTGACGTTCGAGGCGGGCGAGGTCCTCGACCAGATAGCCGCGCAGCGTATCGGCGGAATCGATGGTGGCGGTCTGGGCGCGCTCTGCGCGGGCGATGCCGGGCGCCGCCGCCTGGCGGATCTGTTCCGCACGGTCGGCGAACCAGGCATCCCGCGCCGCGGCGGAGGCGAAGGGTTGCGGTGGCAGTGGCACGACCGTGTCATCGTAGCGGCGGGTGATGCCGCTTCGTACCGCGACGAGGTTCTGCGCGACGCCGGTGCCGATCGGCTGCGGGTGGTGGATGTTCGCGGCGAAATCCCGGACCGGTCGGATGGCCACCGTGGTTTCCATGCTGCCGGGCGCGACGCAGGTGGCGTCGATCGCCGCCGTGCTGCGAGGAAGCGGCACGGTGGCGGGTGTGGTGACATCGGCAACGAGGGTGCTCGTTTCCCGGTTGGTCAGCACGCAGCGAGCGCCGCTCGGATCCGAGGCGAGGGCGATGCTGCCGGCATAGGCCGGCGGGCGGGGCGCACCGCCAAGGGCCGTAGCATCGCTGAGGCCGCTGCCGCAGCCGGCCAACGCCAGGGGCGCCAGCAGGAGAAGAGGGGCCGCTGCGATCGGGGGCCTGCGCCTGGGCATCAACTGTATTCCTTGCCGTTCTTCGGTTTCGAGCGTCCCCGGACACGGCGCGGCCGCGGTGCGCGTGGTAACGCAGGATTGATCGGGGGAAGACGAAGCCTTTCACAGCTTGAAGGGCGGGGCTGTCGCCGCGACACTACGGCCATGCCCTTGCCCAGCCAGGATGAGGCCCGGCTCGCCCTCGACGCCGCCGGGCGCCTGCCCGACGCCGAGATCGACATCGCCGCGGTCGCGCTGCAGCTCGCGCGCGTCGACGTACCCGAGGCCGACTGGCAGGCGGCGATGGCACGGCTGTCGACCATCGCCCGCGCCGCGGTGCAGGCCGCGACGGCAGATACCGAGGCCGATGCCGGCGACCTCGAACGCCGCCGCGTCGTGCTGGCCGGCGTGCTGCACGGCCATTTCGGCCTGACCGGCGATACCGAGACCTATGACGACCTGGACAACGCCAACCTGATCCGCGTGCTGGAACGGGGGCGGGGCCTGCCCGTCGCGCTCGGCATCCTTTGGCTGCACGCGGCGGAGGCTGCCGGCTGGGGCGCGCATGGCGTCGATTTCCCGGGGCATTTCCTGATCGCGCTCGAAGGGCCGCGCGGGCAGCTCGTGGTCGATGTGTTCGCCGGAGGCCCGGCGCTGGAAGCCCCCGCGCTTCGGGCGCTGCTGAAGCGGGTGGAGGGGGAGGCTGCCGAACTGCGCCCCGGCCTGCTGCGCCCCATGGCCCGGCGCGACGTGCTGCTGCGGCTGCAGAACAACATCAAGCTGCGCCGGCTGCGCGCCGGGTCGATCGAGACGGCGCTGACCTGCACCCAGGACATGCTGCGCCTGGCCCCCGAGGCCGCGGCGCTGTGGCGGGAGGCGGGGCTGATGAACCAGCGGCTGGACCGCATCGGCGCGGCGCTCGGCTGCCTCGATAGGTTCCTCGAGCTTGTGCCGGAGGGCGAGGCGGCGGTGCGCATCCGTCGGCTGACGGTCGAATTGCGGCAGCGGCTGAACTGAAGGACCGCGGAGGGTTGCTTCCGCTTGGATCGCGACGCGCCGCGCGATCCGATATTGCGCATGACGCTGTCTTGCGGTCCGCGGCGCAGTGCGTAATTTGCCGCCAAACTTAAGCCGGAGAAACTGCCATGAACCGCCGCCTCCTTCTCGCGGCCGGCCTCGCCGCGCCCTTTGCCCGCGCCCATGCGCAGGCGGCTTGGGCGCCGAACCGCCCCATCCGCTTCATCGTCCCGTTCGTCGCCGGCGGCAGCACCGATGTGGGCGCGCGCATCATCGCCGACCGGATGAGCGAAACGCTTGGTCAGCCGGTGATCGTCGAGAACCGCGGCGGGTCGGGGGGCAACATCGGCGGGGATATCGTCGCCAAGGCGCCGCCTGACGGGCACACCATCCTGATGGGCGTGACCGGGCTGCTCTCCACGAACCGCTACATCTACCGCCAGATGGCCTTCGACCCGGATCGCGACCTGGCCCCCGTGTCCATGGCCTACACCGCGGATATGGTGATCGTGGTGACCAACAGGCTCGGCGTCCGGACGCTGGCCGAGTTCGTCACGCTGGCGAAGGCCAATCCCGGCAAATTCTCCTTCGGCTCGTCCGGCCACGGCGCTTCGACCCATACGGCGGCGGAGCTGTTCCGCCAGCAGGCCGGGATCGACATGGTGCATGTGCCCTATCGCGGCTCGGGCGCGGCGGTGAACGACCTGGTCGCCGGCAACATCGAGATGATGCTGATGCAGATCGCCGGTGCCGCGGGCAGCATCAACGCCGGCCAGCTGACGGCGCTGGCGGCGACCGGGCCGCGGCGGCACCCGCTGATCCCGAACGTTCCCTCCATCGCCGAGGCCGGCTATCCGCAGGCCGAGGCGACGTCCTGGGGCTGCGTCATGGTGCCGACCGGCACGCCGGCGCCGGTCATCCTGCGCCTGTCGCAATCGGTGCAGGAGGCGGTGGCGCATCCGCCGGTGAAGCAGCGGATGGAGACCGCCGGCGTGGATGGCGCCGCCTCGACCCCCGAGGAGCTGGCTGCCTTCCTGCGGTCGGAGAGCGCGAAGTGGAGCGCCGTGGTCCGCCAGGCCGGCATCCGCGTGGAATAGCCGATCTGCACGCCGGACGGGCAAACGGGACTGTCCGCGGGGGCGGGAGAATCCTATCCTCCCGCCCATGTCACAGAGTCAGCCGCGCGTTGCCCTGTTCGTCACCTGCCTGGTCGATCTCTATCGGCCGACGGTCGGCTTCGCGGCGATCCGGCTGCTGGAGGATGCGGGCTGCCGCGTCGAGGTGCCGCCGGTGCAGACCTGCTGCGGCCAGCCGGGCTTCAATGCCGGGGACCGGGCGACGGCGCGGGACCTCGCGCGCGCGGTGATCGATGCCTGCGGCGGTTACGACTACGTCGTCGTGCCTTCCGGATCCTGCGCGGGGATGATCGCGCACCACTACCCGTCACTGTTCGAGGACGACCCGCAATATCGTGCGAAGGCCGAGGCGCTGACGGAGCGCACGCACGAACTCGTCTCCTTCCTGCGCGACGTGCGGGGGATGGCATCGGTTGCCGCGCGCTACGACGACAATGTCACCTATCACGACAGCTGTGCCGGCCTGCGGGAGATGGGGGTGAAGGCGCAGCCGCGCGCGCTGCTCGCCTCGGTGGAGGGGCTGCGCCTGACGGAGATGGCTGACCCCGAGATCTGCTGTGGCTTCGGCGGGACGTTTTGCGTCAAGTATCCGGACATCTCGACGCGGATGGTCTCGGACAAGTGCCGGGACATTGCCTCGACGGGTGCCGGCACGCTGCTGGCGGGCGATCTGGGCTGCCTGCTGAACATGGCCGGACGGCTGCGGCGGGAGGGCCATCCGGTGAAGGTGCGTCACGTGGCGGAGGTGCTGGCCGGCATGGCCGGGGATGTGCCGCCGATCGGGGAAGGAAGCGTGTCATGACTGTTCCGGCGGGACCGCTTGCCGAGGTGGCCGCGAAGGGGTTCGCGCGCGTGCCCGGCACGGTGATGGCCGCGCTGATGGCCGAGGGCGGCAAGCCGGCGGCGCTTGCGCCGTTCTTCGCTTCCTGGGAGCGGCTGGAGACCGACGCCTTCATGCGCGACGGCGGGCGGTACCGCCGCCGGCGGATCGCGAATTTCTCGGCCGAGCCAGGCGTGCCCGGGCATGTCCGCGGCGAGCACCGGCCGCACTTCCAGGCGGTGGTGCACAACACGCTGAACGGCGGCGTGGATCGCTGGTTCGCGGCGATGGAGGATGCGGTCGCCGAGAGCCCGCCGATGCTGGCGCTGCTGGAACTCGGCCGGTCGATGGCCGAGGCGCTGCACGGCCCGCATCCCTGGTTTGTCGAGGCGCATCAGTTCCGCATCGAGGCCGTGGCGGGTGCGCCGGGATATCCCACGCCGGAAGGCGTGCACCATGACGGCGTGGATTGCGTGCTGATCGTGATGATCGCGCGCACCAATCTGGAAGGCGGCGAGACGGTCATCGAGGATGATGACGGCAACCGCCTGGCCGAGTTCGTGCTCAGCGATCCGCTGGATACGGCGATGGTGGATGATCCGCGGGTGATGCATGGGGTTTCGCCAGTGGCGCCCGCCGATGCCACGCAGCCTTCCTGCCGCGACGTTCTCGTGCTGACGTGGAAACGGGGCGGGGTGCATAACCGCGTGGGGTGAGGCCGCGGGATGGCTGGTCGGCTGTTGGCCGCGACCGTCGATGCTTGTCTTGCTGCCGGTCGGAGGGGCTCTGCCCCTCCGAACCACCCCGCCAAGTGCTTGGAGCACCTGGACCGCAAATTGTTGGTATCGGGCATGCCAGCCGCGCAGCCACTTCGACCGCGTTTCGGGCGCAGCGGCGGCTTTGGGCGTCGTTCCGACAACTCTGTCCGGCACCACAAGGAGGTTTGCAAAGGCCTTTCGGCCTTTGCTGGGGTGGCTTGGAGGGGCAAAGCCCCTCCAGCGGCAACAGCGGCGATGTGCGCCGCAGGACTATCGAAACAGGCGCCCGCAGGCGATCGATGATGTCGGGACCTGCAGCCGGCGAAGTGCCGCCCACAGCGATGCCTGGTTCGACGTCACGACCGGGACGCCGAGGACTTCCTCCAGCGCTTCGATCTGATCGAGCACCAGCAGGTTCGTGCAGGAGATGAACACCGCGTCGCAGCCCGCGATGGTGTCGCGATTGCGGAGGACCAGCGCGGCGACATCTTCGGACGGGATGGCGCGGATCTGCTCGCTGACGGCGCAGCGGAAGGAATCATAGGCCGGTACTTCGAAGCCATGATGCGCGAGGAACTTCACCTCGTGCTCGTTCATGTCCTCGGGATAGGGCGTGACCATGAAGACGCGGCGGGCACCGACGGCGCGCAGCGCTTCGAGCACGGCGGTGGACGTCGTGAATGCGGGCACGCCGATCAGGCCGGTGATGCGGTCGGCGATCTTCGTCTCATTGCCGAAGCCGTCGAGGAAGGAGCCGCTGGTGCAGCCATACATGACGACGTCGGGCCGCGCATAGGCGAGGTCCGTCGCGGCGCGCATCGCGCTGTCGCCCATCGCCAGCAGGGATTCCTTCGTCAGCTTCGCTTCGGGCCGCGACAGGCGGTTGTGGTTGGTGACGACGCCATCGGGCAGGTAGCGCGGCAATTCGCGCTCCAGCGCCACATTGGCGGGCGGGGCGATGACGCCGATGCGCTTCACGTCGTTGTTCATCGCCCCATTCCCTTCAGCGCGCCGCGCGGCGCTTGGCGGTGGCGGCCGTGTCCGGCTCACCGGCGGCGGTCAGGACGACGCCGTAGTCTGCTTCGGCCTGTTCGCGTTCGATCATGCCGTAGCGGACGTCGCGCGCGACCTGGGCGGGATCACGCTCGAACGGGTCGCCATAGCCGCCGCCGCCGGGCATCTCCACGATCAGCCGGTCGCCGGCGGGGATCACCTGGAAGCCCTTGACCTTCATCGGCGTGCCGGATCCCAGCGACAGCCGCCCGAGACCGCCCGGCGCGCCGCCGCTGCGGCCGCGGGCCGGGTACTCACCGCGTTCGAACCGTGCCTGGATGCCGAAGGCGGCGGGATCGCGATTGGCGATTTCCATCCGCTGTCCGAGGCCGCCGCGCTGACGGCCCGCACCACCGGAACCCTTGCGGTACTCCTTGCGCCAGACGACGAGCGGCGTGATCGCCTCGGTGATCTCCACCGGCACGTTGCGCACGCCCGATGGGAAGGGTGTGGCCGACAGCCCGTCCTGCTGCGGCCGCGCACCGGCGCCGCCGGAGTGGAAGGTGGTGACGTTGAAGGTGCGGACGGCGGATCCTTCCGTGCCCGTCAGGCCGTGGCCGGCGAGCAGCGACAGGTTCCACAGGCTCGACGTGCCTTCCGCGGGCACCGTGCCGGGCATCGCCTGGTCGAGGCAGCCATAGACAACGTCCGGCAGCATGTGGCCGATCACCGAGCGCGCATACACCGCTGCCGGATGCGGCGCGTTGACGATAGTGTTTTCCGGCGCGGTGACGATCACCGCATCCAGCGTGCCGGTGTTGTTCGGGATCCACGGCGCCAGCGCGGCCTTCACGCCGAAGGAGGTATAGGCCTCCGTGTAGCAGATCGGGCAGTTGATCGCGAAGCGCGACAGGCCGGTGGTGCCGGCGTAGTCCACCAGCACGCGGTCGCCGGCGATGGTCAGCGTCGCGGCGAGCGTCACCGGCGCCTCGAAGCCGTCGATGGTCATGGTCGCGGACCAGGAACCCTGCGGCAGTTTCGCGATGACGTCGGCCATGGCGCGGCGGGATCGGGAGATGACTTCCTCGCCGAGATAGTCGAGATCGGCGAGGTTGAATTCCCGCATCATCTCGACCAGGCGCTTGCCGCCGGTCTCGTTGCAGGCAACGAGCGCGTAGATGTCGCCGACGACCTGCACGGGCTCGCGCACATTGGCGCGGACCATGCCGAGCAGGTCCTCGTTCATCACGCCCTGCCGTGCCAGGTACATCAGCGGGATGTAGAGGCCCTCGTGATAGACCTGCCGTCCCTCCGCGCTGACGCCGAGGCCGCCGATGTCGACGACATGCGTGGTGCAGGCGAAGAGCGCGATCGGCTGGCCGTCGAGGAAGATGGGCGTCACGACCGTCAGGTCGAACAGATGGCCGGTGCCCTTCCACGGGTCGTTGGTGATGAGGATGTCGCCATCCTTCAGCGTCTCCGCCGGGAAGGCGTCGAGGAAGTGGACGACCGAGCGCGCCATCGAGTTGATGTGCCCCGGCGTGCCCGTGACCGCCTGCGCCAGCATCCGGCCCTTCATGTCGAAGACGCCGGCGGAGATGTCGCCGGCCTCGCGCGCGGCGGTGGAGAAAGCGGTGCGGACCAGGGTCTGGGCCTGTTCCTCGACGACCGAGAGCAGGCGGTTCCAGAGGATCTGGATTTCGATCTCGCCGATCGCATTGCTCATCGGGCGGTCCTTTCGATCAGCAGATGGCCGGCGGCGTTCGGGCCGGCGGTGAAGCCATCGGGCACCAGGGTGGAGGTCTCGGCTTCAACGATCACGGCAGGGCCGGCGATGCGGGCGCCGGGGGCGAGCGACGAGCGATCATAGATCGCAGCATCGACGGGGCCGCCGGTGCCGGGGTCGATGATGCGGCGCGTGCCGGCAGGCGCCGGTGCCTTGGCCGGGGTTGGATCGGCGATGCGTGCGGGCAGGGGCTTCGCCTCGGCGAGCGACAACGTCCAGGTCAGTACCTCGATTTCGAGCTTCGGGATGATGCGGCCATAGAGCGCGTTGTAGGTGGCTTCGAAAGCCGCCTTGAACACGTCGAGGCTGGTGACGTCATAGGGGCCATCCGGCAGCGTCACCGCGACCTCATGCCCCTGGCCGCGATAGCGCATGAAGCCGGTGCGGATTTCCTGCAGCTTGGCGCCCGGGGCGCCGAGGCGCACCACGGCCTCAGCTTCCGCGCGCATCGATTCGTACAGGCCGTTGATGAGCGGTGCATCGAAGGCGTTGAGGCTGACGAGGCGCGTGCGCACCACCTCATACCCGATCGGCGCGCCGAGGAAGCCGTGCGCGGAACCGACGCCGGCGCCGACCGGCACCAGCACGCGATCCATGCCGAGCTTCGCCGCCATGCGCGCCGCATGCAGCGGCGCAGCACCCCCGAAGGCGATCATGGTGCGGCCGGCGGTCTCCTTGCCGTTCTCGACGGCATGGACGCGCGCGGCGGACGCCATGGTTTCCGTCACGATCTCGGTGATGCCGAGAGCGGCGGTTTCCGGCGTCATGGACAGCGGCGTCGCGACGGAGCTCGTGCAGGCGGTGACCGAGGCCTTCGGGTCGAGCGTAATGTAGCCGCCGGCGAAGAGGGCAGGGTCGATCCAGGACAGCACGAGGTCGGCGTCCGTGACGGTCGGGTTCGTGCCGCCGCGGCCGTAGCAGGCCGGGCCGGGCATCGACCCCGCGCTGTCTGGACCGACCGTGATGCGGCCGAGGCCATCCACGCGCGCGATGGAGCCGCCGCCGGCGCCGATCTCGACCATGTCGATCACCGGGATGCGCACCGGAATGCCGCTGCCCTTCACGAAGCGCGCGGCGCGGGCGATCTCGAAGTGCCGGGCCTGCTGCGGCTTCATGTCGTCGATCAGCGTGATCTTCGCCGTCGTGCCGCCCATGTCGAAGGCCAGCGCGCGGTCGATGCCGTTCTCGGCGGCCAGGATCTGCGCGAGGATCGCGCCGCCGGCCGGGCCGGATTCCACCAGCCGGATCGGGAAGCGGCGCGCGGTCTCTACCGTGGTGATGCCGCCCGAGGACATGATGAGCAGCAGCGGGCAGGTTGAGCCCAGCGACTTCAACCCATCCTCCAGCCGCCGCAGATAGCTTTCCATCAGCGGCAGGACGTAGGCGTTGGCGACGGTGGTCGAGGTGCGCTCGTATTCGCGGATCTCGGGGCAGACCTCGGAGGAGATCGCGATCACCTCCTCCGGCAGGTACCGGGCGAGGATCTCGCGCGCGCGCTTTTCATGAGCGTCATTCTGGTAGGCGTGCAGGAAGCAGACGGCGAGCGCCTCGATGCCTTCCGCCTTGGCAGCGGCGCCGATGCGGTCGAGCGCAGCTTCCTCCATCGGCAGCAGCACCTCGCCATCGGCGGCGACGCGCTCGGGCACCTCGAAGCGCAAGGGGCGCGGCACCAGTGGCTCGGGGCGCTCCATGTAGAGATCATATTGCTCGAAACGGTGCTCGTAGGCGATTTCGAGGGAATCGCGGAAGCCTTCCGTCGTGACCAGCGCGGTCTTGGCGCCCTTGCGCTCGATCAGCGCATTGGTCGCGAGCGTCGTGCCGTGGATGACGAGGGCCAGATCCGCCGCCGTGATGCCGGCCTGGGCCAGGATGGCGGCGGTGCCTTCCAGCACCGCGCGTTCCGGCGCGTCATGCGTGGTGAGGACCTTGGTGGAGAGAGACCTGTCGGGCAAAGCGAGAACGAGGTCGGTGAAAGTGCCGCCGATATCGACGGCGAGGCGCGCAGTCTTGGTCATCATGTCCCTTGCAGCGGTAAAAGCGAGCGGCAGGAGGCGCCCGCGTCAGTCGGCGCGGATGTTGGCGGCCTGGACGACGGCCCGCCAGGTCTCCAGCTCGTTCCGCACGAAGGCGGCGAAGGGGACGGGGGGCATCGGCGCGGCGTCGAAGCCGAGGCGGCCGAGCATTTCCTGGATCTCGGGCCGGGCGAGGACCTTCGCGATGTCGGCGGCCAGGCGGTTGCGGATCGGTTCCGGGGTGTCAGGCGCGGAGACGATGCCGTACCAGTTGGAGATGTCGAAGTTCGGCACCTCGGCCCCGACGGAGGGTGTCTGCGGGGAGGCCGCCCAGGGCGTGGCCGAGCTCACGGCGAGCAGGCGGAGCTGTCCCTGTTGGACCATCGGCCAAGCCGAGGAATCGGAGAAGAAGATGTCCACATTGCCGGCGATTAGGTCGGTCAGCGCCGGGCCGGTGCCACGATAAGGAACATGCACCATGTTGGTGCCGAGGCGCAGGTTCATCAGCTCGCCCGCGAGGTGCGTGCCGGTGCCGACGCCGCCCGAGGCAAAGCGGATGGCATCCGGTTGGCGCTTGATGAGGGCGACGAACTCCGCAAGGTTCTGCGCCGCGAGGCTGTTGCGGCACACCAGCAGCAATGGACTGCGGGTGACCATGCTGATGTAGCTGAGGGTCAGCGGATCGTATGGCGTCGGCCGCACGACAGGGCCGGCCGTCATGTTGCCGGGGCTCACCAATGTCATCGCATAGCCGTCGGGCGGCGACTTCGCCACGGCGTCGACGCCGATCGCGCCGCCGGCGCCGGCGCGGTTCTCCACCACAACGGGCTGGCCAAGCAGTGCGCCCAGCGGTTCGGAGAGGATCCGACCCACCGCGTCGACGCCACCACCAGGAGCGAAGGGAACGATGAGGCGCACAGGGCGTGTCGGATAGGATTGGGCGCGCGCAGGGCGCGCAACGCCGGCAGCGAGCGCGGCGCCGGCGAGGATGCGACGGGTGATCGACGGGCTCATCGATGCAGAACTCCTGTGCGATGGCCGTGACGGAGGCAGTCCCGATGGCGATCCGGTCGTTCACTGCCGGCAGCCTGGACGCGGAGCCTAGACCGGCATCGGCGAAGGGGGAATGGGGCAGGCACGGGAGAATGTGAAGTGCTCACCCTGCGGTCTTCGCACTTTCCTCCGGCGCCAAGCCGCGCGACGATGCCCGCGACATCATTCCCACCCAGCAGCCGCGAGGTGCCGCCATGTCCCTGACCAACCAGCCCGATCCCGAGGCGCGCCGCCGCGTCGTCGCGCAGGACCTGCAGAACGTGATGCATCCGATCGTGCAGCATCGCGCGCTGGAGACGTCCCAGATCGTCGTCACCGGCGGCCAGGGTTCGACCATCATCGATGCGGATGGCACCACCTATCTCGACGCCATGGCCGGGTTGTGGTGCGTGAACATCGGCTATGGCCGCTCTGAACTCGCCGAGATCGCGGCCGAGCAGATGCAGCAGATCGCGTACTACCCGCATACGGCGATGAACCTGCCCGCGGCGCGGCTCGGCGAGCAGATCAACGGGCTGATGGGGGGCGGATACCACAGCTACTTCGCCAACTCGGGATCGGAGGCGAATGAGGCGGGATTCAAGATCGCGCGGCAATACGCGAAGCATGAATTCCCCGGCCAGTTTCGCTTCAAGACCATTGCCCGGCAGTATGCGTATCACGGAACGACGCTCGCGACGCTCGCCGCCGGCGGCATGGGCGAGCGCAAGACGAAGTTCGAACCCTATGCAGGCGAATTCATTCATGTGCCGGCACCAACCTGCTACCGCTGCCCGCTCGGGCTGGAATCCGGCAGCTGCGGCATGGCCTGCGCAAAGCTGATCGAGACGACGATTCTTGCCGAAGGCCCGCAGACGGTCGCGGAGATCATTGTCGAGCCGATCATGTCCGCCGTCGGCGTCGCGGTGCCGCCGGACGAATACCTGCCTTATGTCGAGAGCATCTGCCGCAAGTACGACGTGCTGCTGCATGTCGATGAGGTGATCAACGGCTTCGGCCGCACCGGCAAGATGTTCGCCCACCAGCATTACGGCATCAGCCCGGACATCATGGCGATCGCGAAGGGTATCGTCTCGGCCTACTTGCCCATCGCCGCGACCGTGGTGAAGGACAAGGTGTTCGAGAGTTTCCTCGGCGAGGTCGCGGAAGCGCGCCAGGTGATGCAGGTGAACACCTATGGCGGGCATCCGGTCGCGGCGGCCGTTGCGGTACGCAACATCGAGATCATGCTGGAGGAGAAGCTGCCCGAACGCGCCGCGACCATGGGCGCCTATCTCATGGACGGCTTCAGGGACCGCCTGTTCCGCCATGGCATCGTGGGCGATGTCCGGGGCAAGGGGCTGTTGATCGGCATCGAGCTCGTCACCGATCGGGAGAGCAAGGTGCAGCTCGACGGTGCGCTGGTGCAGGGGGTGGTGGATTTCTGCAAGGCGAATGGCGTGATCGTCGGGAGGTCCGGCGGAGGGGTACGGCATTCCAACACCATCGTGCTGTCGCCGCCGCTGGTGATCACGAAGACCGAATGCGACACGCTGATCGAGGTGCTGGACAAGGCACTGGAGGCGACGGTCGCGAAGCTGAAAGGCTAAGCCGACATGCCCCCTCGCCATGCCGCGCCGCCGGACTAGAATGCATGCGGTGGATGCGGGGGCCTTGGCGGCATGCCTTCTTCAGTGATCGTTCTCGGCGCGGGTATGGTCGGGGTGTCCGTGGCGCTGCACCTGCGGCGCCGCGGCCATGACGTGCTGCTGGTGGACCGGCAGGAGCCGGGCCTCGGGGCATCCTTCGGCAATGGCGGGCTGATCCAGCGCGAGGCGGTGCACCCGCACGCCTTCCCGCGCAACGCCGCCGAGATTATGCGCATCGCGCGCAACCGGTCGATTGACGCCTACTACCACTGGGGCGCGCTGCCGGGGCTGGCCACCCCGCTGCTGCGGTACTGGTGGCATTCGGAGCCGCAGCGCTATGCCCGTATTGCCGAGGCTTATGCGAAGCTGATCGAGACCTGCCTCGACGAGCACTACGCCTTCGCGCGCGACACCGACGCGATGCCGCTGCTGCGGCCGATCGGTTGGATCCGGATGTTCTCGGACGAGGCAACCTTCGGCCTGGCCCTGCGGCAGGCGGAGGAAGGACAGCGGCTGCATGGCGTCAACTTCGCCTCGATGGACGGCAAGGCGTTGGCCGAGGCGGAGCCGGCATTGCTGAAGGCGCGCTTCGGGGCGATCCACTGGACCGATCCAGTATCGTGCAGCGACCCCCACGCGCTGGTCATGGCCTATGCGCGGCAGTTCGAGGAAGCGGGCGGGCGCTTCGTCATGGGGGATGCGACGTCCCTGTCCCGTGCCGGCGCAGGCTGGCGCGTGCAGACGGCCGATGGGCCGAACGACGCAGAGAAGGTCGTCGTGGCCCTCGGCGCCTTCGCGAACAAGGTGACGAAGCCGCTCGGCTACGATCCGCCAACCTTCGGCAAGCGCGGCTATCACAAGCACTTCGCCCTGCAGGGCAACGCGGTGCTGAACCGGCCCGTGCTGGATACCGAAAGCGCCTTCCTCCTCGCACCGATGCGCGCCGGCGTGCGGCTGACGACCGGCGCGGAGTTCGCCGGCATCGATGAGGCGCCGACACCAGTGCAGCTGGCCCGCGCCGAACCCGTGGCGCGCACGCTGCTGCCGCTGGGCGATGCGGTGGAGACCCAGCCCTGGATGGGCGTGCGCCCCTGTACGCCGGACATGCTGCCGATCATCGGCAGGCTGCCGAAGCAGGACGGCGTCTGGTGCGCCTTCGGTCATGCGCATCAGGGCTTCACGCTCGGGCCGACCACCGGCCGTCTGGTCGCCGAGATGATGGACGGTGAGACGCCGTTCATCGACCCCACGCCCTATCGCCCGGAGCGTTTCTGAACCATGCGCATCGCCGTCCTGCAGTTCGCGCATGAGACCGTCACCTTCCTGCCCTTCGACACGACCGAGGACGACTTCCGTTATCCGGGGTCGCCCGCCGTCGGGGAGGCGCTGCTGGCGACCGACCCGAAGGGGTACATGGGCGGCTTCGTGCAGGTGGCGCGCGAATTCGATGGCGTGGAGCTGGTCGGGATCGAATCGCCGCTCTGGCCGAAAACCGGCACCGGCTCCGGCTGGATCACCAACGAGGCGTTCGAGACTTTCGTCGGCAATCAGATCGAGGCCTTGAAGGCGCGGGGGCCGTTCGACGGCGCCTATCTCGCGCTGCACGGCGCGATGGGCGTGCGCGGCGTGCCGCGGCCGGAGGCGGAGATCGCGAAGCGCGTCCGCGCGGCGCTTGGGCCGCAGGCACGCATCAGCGCGACCTTCGATCCGCACGGCAATGAGGATGAGGAATTCCTCCGCCACGCTGACCTTGCCTTCGCGGTGAAGTTCTTCCCGCATTACGACATGCATTTGCAGGGGCAGCGGGCTGCGCGGATGCTGGTGCGGGCGATCCGTGGCGACTACCGCCCCGCCAGCGTGACCCGCAAGCTGCCGATCCTAGCGCCGACGGTGATGATGTGGACCGGGGCGCCGCCCTGGTCGGAGCTGATCCAGCGCGCGCTGGTGTGGGAAGCGCGGGAGCCGGATCTCTTCGTCAACGTCTATTTCGGCTTTCCGTGGTCGGACGTGCCGGATGCCGGCATGACGTTCCAGGTGATCGCGAACGACAATCCGGCGCTGGCGGAACGCGTCGCGGAAGACATGGCGGGCTGGGCGTGGCGGCGCCGGGCGGATCTGGTGAAGGCCGCCACGGTGCATCGTATCCGTGACGGCGTGACGCGTGCGAAGCAGGCCGTCGCGGAAGGGCGCGAGCCGGTTGTGTTGGCCGACCACAGCGACCGCTCGGGCTACGCGACTTGGCTGCTGCGCGAGGTGATGGATCAGGGGCTGTCACGCACGTTGATCGCAACCATCGCGGCGCCGGAGGCGATCGCGTCCCTGGCCGGCGCGAAGCCCGGCGACGCCGTTGATGTCGAGATCGGCGGCCGCGTCGATCCCTCGGCCGGGGAGCCGGTGCGGATCGTGGGCCAGGTGCTGCTGGTCTCGGATGCGACGACGTCGCGGGCGAAGGGGAAGGGCCAGAACTGGATCGCCATCCGTTTCGGCGACCGCAACGTCGTCGTGCTGAGTCCCTTCCTCGTGCAGATCATGGAGCCTGACGAGCTTTGGGGCCTCGGGCTGCGCGCGGCCGATTACGACGTCATCGCCATCAAGTCGCGCGTGCATTTCCGCCGCGGCTTCGACGACAGCGGCTTCGCACCGACCATCCTGCTGGTCGAGCCGGACGAACCCTTCCTGGGCACCGTGCGGCTCGACGCGCTTCCTTACGAGCATCTGCGACCCGCCGACTACTATCCCTACGGCGGCCCGGCGGATTAGCGGTTCTTCCAGTCCGGCTTGCGCTTTTCGGCAAAGGCCTTCGGGCCTTCGATGTAGTCCTCGCTCTCAAGGTTGCGCTGCTGCGCAGGGTAGATCGTCGTGATCGCCTCGCGCAGGGTCGGCTTGTCCATGCCGGCATAGACCGCCTGC
Source organism: Neoroseomonas terrae (assembly GCF_018129025.1). Classification (GTDB taxonomy): domain Bacteria; phylum Pseudomonadota; class Alphaproteobacteria; order Acetobacterales; family Acetobacteraceae; genus Neoroseomonas; species Neoroseomonas terrae. The sequence continues at coordinate 142,829 of NZ_JAAEDI010000001.1, forward strand.
TTCGACGCACGCACGGCGAGCGGCGAGCATTCGAGGATCAGCGCCGCCCACCGCTTGGCGGCTTCCAGCGCTTGGCCCTGGGGGACGACCTCGTTGACGAAGCCGAGCGTGTGGCCCTCGGCGGCGGAGACGCGACGACCCGTCAGGATCATGCCGAGCGCCTGCTTCTGGCCGATCATGCGCGGCAGGCGATGCACGCCGCCGGCGCCGGCGATCAGCCCGACGCGGGGTTCGGGCAGGGCGAAGACGGCGTTCTCGGCCGCGACGATCAGGTCGCAGGCCAGAGCGATCTCGAAGCCGCCGCCCATGGCGACGCCGTTCACCGCAGCGATCACCGGCTTGTCGAGATCGAAGCGCAGCGTCAGCCCGGCGAAGCCGGTGCGCGCGGACGGGCCGCGCTTGCCCGCCGCCTGGATCTTCAGGTCATTGCCGGCGGAGAAGGCACGATCGCCGGCGCCGGTGACGATGGCGACCCACAGATCCGGGTTGGCGGCGAACTCGTCCCACACCTGTTCCAACTCGTGATGTGCCTCGCTGTGCAGGGCGTTCATCACCTCGGGGCGGTTCAGCGTGACGATGCGCAGGCGGCCTTCATCCTGCACGATGCAGTGCTTCATGGTGTCTCTCCCTAATCTGCGGTCCAGCCGCCATCGACGACGATAGACGACCCGGTCATCAGTGCCGACGCATCGCCGGCCAGGAAGACGATGGCGCCCATCAGGTCCTCGACCTGGCCGATGCGGCCGAGCTTGATCTTCGCGACCACACTTGCCTTGAAGACGGGGTCCTCGAAGAAGGGGCGGGTCAGCGGCGTTTCGATGAAGGTGGGGCAGACCGTGTTGACGCGGATGCGATGTGCGGCGAGGTCGACCGCCATGGCCTTGGTCATGCCCTCCATCGCCCATTTGGAGGCGCAATAAATGGTGCGGTTCGCGCCGCCGACGTGGCCCATCTGGGAGGAGATGTTGATGATCGAACCCGGCCTGCCCACCGCCATCAGCCCCTTCGTCACCGCCTGCGCGACGAAGAAGGCGGAACGCAGGTTGAGGTCCATCACCGCGTCGTAGTCTTCGTGCGTGACGTCCACGAAGGTCTTGGGACGGTTGGTGCCGGCGTTGTTCACCAAAACGTCGAAGGGCTCCGCGGCCGCGATGGCGCGTTCCGCGGCCGGGACGTCCGTCAGGTCCAGCACCATCGTCGCGGCGGCACCGCCCGCTGTACGGATGGCATCGGCGGCGGCCTCGATCTCGCTCGCGGTGCGCGCGGCGAGCGTTACATGCGCACCGGCTTCAGCCAGGCCGGCGGCTGCCGCGAGTCCGATGCCGCGCCCGGCACCCGTCACCAGCGCGCGCTGGCCGTCCAGCCGGAAGGAGGGTGTTTTCGGAAGCTGCATGGGGCTTCAATCCACTGCCGTCGCATAGGGAACGTTGCGCCCGCCATAGCGGCGGACGCGGATATTGGCTTGCTCCGCATGGCCCGCGAAGCCTTCCAGCATGCACAGGCGTGAGCAGTATTCCCCGATCATCGCCGACGCTTCATCCGTCAGCACGCGTTGGTAGGTGACCGTCTTGAGGAACTTGCCGACCCATAGGCCGCCCGTGTAGCGCGCGGCCTTCCTGGTCGGCAGGGTGTGGTTCGTGCCGATCACCTTGTCGCCGTACGACACATTGGTGCGCGGTCCGAGGAACAGGGCGCCGTAGTTGGTCATGTTGGCGAGGAAGTAGTCCGGGTCGCGGGTCATTACCTGCACATGCTCGGAAGCAATTCGATCGGCCTCGCGGACCATCTCCTCCTCGCTGTCGCAGACGATGACTTCACCGTAGTCTTCCCATGCCTTCCGCGCGATGTCGGCGGTCGGCAGGATGGTCAGGAGGCGTTCGACCTCCGCCATGGTCTCGCGGGCGAGCTTCTCCGAACTGGTCAGTAAGATCGCCGGGGAGTTCGGTCCGTGCTCCGCTTGGCCAAGCAAGTCGGTCGCGCAGAGCTCGCCGTCGACCGTTTCGTCGGCGATGACCAGCGTCTCGGTCGGGCCGGCGAACAGGTCGATGCCGACGCGGCCATAGAGCTGCCGCTTGGCCTCGGCGACGAAGGCATTGCCGGGTCCGACCAGCATGTCGACCGTATCGATCGTCGCTGTGCCGAGCGCCATGGCGCCGACGGCCTGGATGCCGCCCAGGCAGTAGATCACATCGGCCCCCGCCAGATGCTGCGCCGCGACGATGGCCGGCGCGGGGCGACCCTCGAAGGGCGGGGCACAGGTGATGATGCGCTGGCAGCCTGCCACCTTCGCCGTAACCACCGACATATGCGCCGAGGCCAACAGCGGATACTTGCCGCCAGGCACGTAACAGCCGACCGAGTTCACGGGAATATTCTTGTGGCCAAGGACCACGCCCGGTAGCGTCTCGACCTCGATGTCGCGCAGCGCATCCTTCTGGACTTGCGCGAAGTTGCGAACCTGCTCCTGAGCGAAGCGGATATCGTCGAGGTCGCGGGCGGAAAGCTGGGACAGGCAGTCGCGGATCTCGGCGTCGGTCAGGCGGAAATCCTGGCGGTCCCACTTGTCGAAGCGGATCGACAGTTCCCGCACCGCATCATCGCCGCGCGTCGCGATGTCGGCGAGGATGCCCTCGACGGTCGCGCGGACCTTCGCATCGTCCTCGGCCCGCGCCTCGGCGTCGCGGCTGCGCTTCAGGTGACGGGCCATCGTTTCCTCCTGCATCGGCGCCCAAGGCGTCGCCCCGCGGGCCGGCCATTGTCAACAGGGGGGTTCCGCCGAAGCCCCAGCCGTCCTAGCCTTTGCGGGACGGCACGCCCCGGCGTGATCGGGGAGGTGTGCCTGCGATGCGGGCAGCGAGGGATGGAAGCAGGAATGACAGAGATCCGATACCTGGCGCCGGGTTCGCTCGATGAAGCGGTCAAGGCCTTCGCTGCCGCCTCCGGCGCGGCGAGCATCCTGGCGGGCGGCACCGACCTGCTGGTGCAGATGCGGGCGGGTGTGCGGCAGCCCGGAACGATCATCGATATCAAGAAGATCCCGGCGCTGACCGCCATCGAGGAACTGGGCGGCGGCGCCTTCCGGATCGGCGCGGCCGTGCCGGGCGCCGTGCTCGCCGAGCATCCGACCTTCGGCAAGGCCTGGCCCGGCGTGCTTGAGGCCATCAACCTGATCGGGTCGAAGCAGGTGCAGGGACGGGCGTCCCCCGGCGGCAACCTGTGCAACGGCTCCCCCGCCGGGGACAGCGTGCCCGCCATGGTCGCCGCGGGTGCGGTGGTGACGATCCAGGGGCCGAACGGGGGGCGCGAATTGCCGGTGGAAGCGGTGCCGGCGGGGCCCGGGCGTCTCAACCTCACGCCGGGCGAGATCGTCGTCTCCTTCACCTTCCCCGACCGGCCGAAGGGGTCATCCGACGCCTATCTGCGCATGATCCCGCGGACGGAGATGGACATCGCGGTGGTCGGACTCGCCGTGAACCTCTCCATGGACGGCGGCGTGGTCACGGCCGCGCGGGTGGGCCTTGGCGCCGTCGCGCCGACGGTGCTGCTGGTCGGGGACGCGGCGGCGGCGCTGGTCGGCTCGCGGCTGGAGGATGCGGCGCTGGAGAAGGCGGCCGACGCTTGCCGCGCGGCCTGCAATCCCATCAACGACAAGCGCGGCACTATCGCCTACCGCACCAAGGTGGCGGGTGTGCTGTTGAAGCGCGTCGCGGCCATCGCGGCCCAGCGCGCCGGAGGGAACTGACGCCATGGCGAAGATTCACGTGAGCACGACCATCAATGGGGAGCCGCTCGAATACCTTTGCGATGCCTCCGCCTCGATGCTCGACATCCTGCGCGGGCCGCTTGGCCTGACGGGCACCAAGGAAGGCTGCGGCACCGGCGACTGCGGCGCGTGTTCGGTCACCGTCGATGGGCGGCTGATGTGCTCCTGCCTGATGCTGGCGGTCGAGGCCGAGGGCAAGCAGATCGGCACCATCGAGGGCATGGCCCAGGGCGGCGAGTTGCATCCGCTGCAGCAGAAGTTCTTGGAAATGGCGGCGTTGCAGTGCGGCATCTGCACGCCCGGCGTGCTGATCTCAGCGCGCTCCCTGCTCGAGAAGAACCCCGACCCGACCGAGGAGGAGGTGCGCTTCGGCTTGGCCGGCAACCTCTGCCGCTGCACGGGCTATGACAAGATTGTCCGCGCCGTCATGGAGACGGCCGCCGAGATGCGGGAGGCTGCCCGATGAACGAGATGTCCACGAAGTGGATCGGCGCGCGCACGATCCGTCCCGACGGCGCCGACAAGGTGACCGGCCGTGCACAGTACAGCGCGGATTACAACATGCCCGGCATGGTCTGGGGGAAGATCCTGCGCAGCCCGCACGCGCATGCGGCGATCCGGTCCATCGACACGTCGAAGGCCGAGGCGCTGCCCGGCGTGAAGGCTGTCGTCACGGCGAAGGACATGGTGTCCTTCCCCGTGGACAAGGCGGTCGCGCTCGGCATCCAGGACATGCGCTGGATGGCGCGCAACATGCTGGCGCATGAGAAGGCCCTGTTCCACGGCCACCCGATCGCGGCCGTCGCCGCGATCAACGAGCAGGTCGCAGCCGAGGCCTGCAAGCTGATCGTGGTGGATTACGAGGTCCTGCCGCACGCGATCGAGATCGAGGACGCGATCAAGCCCGACGCGCCGATCCTGCACGACTTCATGAAGCATGAGGGCAAGCCGTCGAACATCGCCGGCACCATGGTGCTGAAGGCTGGCGACATCGAGAACGGCTTCGCCGAGGCGGACGTCGTCGTCGAGCGCACCTTCACCACGCGTCCGGTGCACCAGGGCTACATCGAGCCGCATGCCTGCACCGTCTCCTATGCCGCCGATGGGCGGGTGACGATCTGGTCGTCGTCGCAGGGGCAGTTCATGGTCCGCGCGATGACGTCCCTGCTGACCGGCATCCCGCAGAGCAACATCCGCGCGATCCCGGCCGAGATCGGCGGCGGCTTCGGTGCCAAGACGATCGTCTATCTCGAGCCCGTCGCGGTGCTGCTGTCGAAGAAGTCCGGGCGGCCGGTGAAGATCGTCATGTCGCGCGATGACGTGCAGCGGGCGACCGGCCCGGCGCCGGGTTCGCTCATGACGGTCAAGATCGGCGCGAAGAAGGACGGCACGCTGGTCGCGGCGAAGGGCGACTTCTACCTCCAGGCCGGCTGCCTCCCCGGTTCGCCGCTGCGCGGGCCGGTGGGGTGCTCCTTTGCGGCCTACGCAATCCCGAACGTTCTCTCGACCGGCTATGACGTGGTGTCGAACCGTTCGAAGGTTGCGGCCTATCGCGCGCCCGGTGCGCCCCACGGCGCCTTCGCGGCGGAGACCGTCCTGGACGAGATCGCGGAGAAGCTCGGCCTCGATCCGCTCGAGATGCGCATCCGCAACAGCGTGAAGCCGGGCGACAAGGCGATCTACGGCGCGGTCTTCGGCGACGTCACCTTCACCGAGACGGTCGACGCGATCCGCAAGCACCCGCACTACAAGGCGCCCCTCGACAAGAACCCGCGACCGGGCGTGAAGCGCGGCCGCGGGGTCGCCTCGGGCTTCTGGTACAATGCCGGCGGTGAATCCTCCGTCCAGGTGAACATCACCGAGGATGGCAACGTCGTCGTCACCACCGGCCATCCGGATGTCGGCGGCAGCCGTGCCTCCATCGCGAATGTCGTCGCCGAACTGATCGGCATCGAGCATGGGCGCGTCAACGTCATCATCGGTGACACGCAAACCATCGGCTTCTCGAACCTCACCGGCGGCAGCCGCGTGACCTTCGCCTCGGCCATGGTCGCGACCGCGTCCTGCGAGAAGGTGATCGGCCAGCTCAAGGACCGTGCGGCGAAGATCTGGAAGATAGACGCCGACGCGGTGAAGTGGGAGGACGGCATGGCGCTGCCGGCCGGCGACAATGCCGGCAAGTTCCCGCCCCTCTCGCTCAAGGAGCTCGCCGCCAAGGCGAATGAGATGGGCGGGCCGATCGGCACGCAGGTGCAGCTCAACACCACCGGCGCCGATCCCGGCTTCGCCACGCATTGCGTCGATGTCGAGGTGGATGTCGATCTCGGCATCATCCGCGTGCTGCGCTACACGGCGGCGCAGGATGTCGGCCGCGCGCTGCATCCGAGCTATGTCGAGGGGCAGATCCAGGGCGGCGTGGTGCAGGGCATCGGCTGGGCGCTGTCGGAGGAATACCTCTACGACAAGAATGGGAAGGTCGATAACGCGACGTTCCTCGATTATCGCATGCCCGTCTGCTCCGACGTGCCGATGATCGAGGCGCTGGTCATCGAAATCCCGAACTCGAAGCACCCGCAGGGTGTGCGCGGCGTGGGTGAGGCACCGATCGTGCCGCCGCTCGCGGCGATCGCGAACGCCGTCTACGACGCGCTGGGCAAGCGGTTCTTCGCGCTGCCGATGTCGCCGCCGAAGGTGACGGAGCGTCTCGACGCCGCGGATTGATCGTGCCGGAGAGGGGCGGCAGCCCCTCTCCGATCCGCGGCATCAGTCGGCGTAAGCCCCCGCCGCCTGGATGATCGGCCGCCAGCGTTCGATTTCCTCGACATGGTAGCGCCGGTGGAAGGCGATGCTCGAGCGCTCCGGCGTCGCCGGATCGGTCTGAAGTTCCGCGAAGCGTGCCCGCAGCCGTTCATCCTGCATCGCCGCGACCAGCGCGGCGTTGATGCGCTGCTGGACCGCCTCGGGCGTGCCGGCCGGGGCGAACAGCCCGTGCCAAGTGCTCATCGCAATGACGGGCGAACCGGCTTCGGCCGTGGTCGGCACATTCGGCAGGCCGGGAAGGCGCGCCGGGCTGCTCACGGCGAGGGCACGGATGCGGCCGTCGCGGATGAAGGGCACGGTGTTGGTCGCCTGGTCGCAGAGCAGATCGATCCGGCCAGCCATGAGTTCGGTGATGGCGGGCGCTGTGCCGCGGAAGGCGACGATGGTCATGCGGTTCTGCGCCTGCTGCTGCATCAGCAGGCCGCAGAGATTGGCGGCCGAGGCGAGGCCGGCCGTGCCGATGTTCAGCGCCTCTCCGCGCCGGTTGATCTCGCTGACCAGGCTGCGCATGTCCTCGGCCGGGAAGCCGGGGCGGGCGATGACCGTCATCGCCGCATCCGACACGAGGCCGAGCGGAGCGAAGGCCGTGGCCGTGTCGAAAGACAGCCGCCGGAACAGCGTGGCGCCGGCGGCAAGGCCGACATTCGACATCAGCAGCAGGTAGCCATCCGGCCGCGCCTGCGCGACACGCTGCGCGCCGACATTGGCCGGCGGTGTGTTCTCAACCACCACGGGTTGGGGCAGGTGGCGCGCCATCGCTTCGGCGACGATGCGGGAGATGACGTCGGTCGGCCCGCCTGCGGCCGCACCGGCGACGATGACGACCGGGCGGTCAGGGTACTCCTGCGCCCCTGCGGTGAATGGCGCGAGCGCGAGCATCGCGGCGCCGAGGAGAATCCTGCGGTACGGTTTCATGGTGCTTCCCTCCCGGCGGGCGGTTCCCATGGCACCCGCCCGCTTCCTGTCGTTACGCGCATTCTTGCCGTGAATCGTCGGGCCGTCACCACTTCCTGCGCGTGCCCGGCCGATTGCGCCGCTGTCCCCTGCGGGTCAGGATCGCGCCATGACGGATACCCCGATCGAACGCGCTGCCGCGGCGCTGCCCCGCCTCTATCCGGGCCCCGGGGGGGCCGCCGCCGTGCTTCGCGACGGTCAGGTCGTCCTGCGCCATGCCTGGGGGTTCGCGAATGCCGAGCGGCGGACGCCCTTCACGCCCCAGAGCCTGTTCCGGATGTGCTCGATCACCAAGCAGTTCGCCTGCGGCACGCTGTTGGACCAGCTCCCGGACCCGACGGTGCTCGACGCCGATCTGCGGGCGCGTCTGCCGCTGCTGGATGGCGCGACGCCGGGTACGCTGCATCTCGCGCATAATCAGTCAGGTCTGCGCGACTACTGGGCCTTGGCCATGCTGCACGGCTCGCCGGCGGAGGCCCCGTTCGGTCCGGATGAGGCCCGCAGCGTCATCGCGGGGACGCGCTCCCTGCAGTTCCGGCCCGGCGCACAGTATTCCTATGTGAACCAGAATTTCCGCCTGATCACCGAGATGCTGGAAGCCCGAACGGGCCGTGGCTTCGCCGAACTGCTGCGCACCGGGATCTTCGAGCGGGCCGGCATGGAGACAGCCTTCCTCGCTGCCGACACGCGCGCAATGCCGGATGGCACCGAGGGGTATGAGGGCACGCAGGAGTCCGGCTTCCGCCCTGCGGTGAACCGGATCCATTGGACCGGCGATGCCGGGCTGGGCGCGTCGCTGGACGACATGATCGCCTGGGAGAAGCACATCGATGCGACGCGCGACGATGCCGCGTCGCTGTACTGGCGGCTGTCGGGACCGGTTTCCTTCGCGGACGGCGCGCCGGCGTCATACGGCTACGGGCTGGCGCGCAGCACGGAGTTCGGTCGCGCCGCGACCGGGCATGGTGGCGCGTTGCGCGGCTGGCGCAGCAACCGCATCCATCTCGCGGGCGAACGCATCTCGGTGGTGGTGATGCTGAATCACCTGTCGGATGCGCATGCGGCGATGCTGGACCTTCTTGCGGCGCTGCTGGGGGAGGAGCGTACGACACCGCCGGCCGACCTGCCGCCCCCGGATTGGTGCGGCGCCTGGATCGACCCGGAGACCGGCCTTTCGGTGCGCATCGATGCAGCGTCCCCCGGCAGGGTCCGGCTGCGCTTCGGCCATAGTGCCGAGATGCTCGAGCTGCGGCCCGATGGCGCTGCGTGCAGTCCGCAGACCCGTCTGACCATGACGCCGCAGGGGCTGCGCATGGAGCGGACGAAGGACCATCGCTCGGTGACGCTGCGGCCTGCCGAGGGCCGGCCGAGGATCGACGCCACCGGGCGCTACCGCTGTGCGGAACTCGATGCGGAGCTGGCGATCGCCGATGCCGGGGGCGTGCTTTATGGCGGCTTCTCGGGCTTCCTCGGCCGTGGCCGGATGGAACTGCTGGAGGCGATCGGGCCCGACCTTTGGGCGCTGCCTTGTCCGCGCGCGCTGGATCACACGCCACCGGGTGACTGGACCATTGCCATTCGCCGCGACGCGGCGGGGAAGGCGACGGGCGCCACGATAGGCTGCTGGCTGGCGCACGGGCTGCAATACGAGCGCGTCGGCTCCTGACGCGCGCCACTGGACCGGGACCGCGCCGTGACGCAGGCTGGCGCGAAATCAGGAGGAACCGGCCATGACCTTCCGCCGTCGTGCGGTGCTGGGCGCCGCCTTGCTGCCGCTGTGCCGCCCGGCGCTGGCACAGGGTTTTCCGACGCAGCCGCTGCGCCTGATCCCGCCCTATCCGCCGGGCGGCGGTACCGACACCGTCGCGCGGCTGCTGCTGCCGCACATGATGTCCCAGCTCGGCCAAAATATCGTGGTGGAGAACCGCGGCGGCGCGGGTGGCGCCATCGGAGCGGGGGAGGTCGCGCGCTCGCCGAAGGATGGCCACACCATGCTGCTCGATAGCATGGGCCATGTGGTGAACCCGACGCTGATGACGGGGCTGCCCTTTGACTACGCGACGGCCTTCGCGCCGATCACGCAGCTCACCTGGCAGCCGCAGATGCTGGTGGTCGCGGCGAATGCGCCGTGGCGGAGCGCGGCGGACCTGGTCGAGGCCGCGAAGACGAGGCCGATCTCCTACGCGTCCTCCGGCAACGGCACGGGCGCGCATCTCGCCATGGTGGAGTTCGCGCGCATCGCCGGCGTCGAGATGACGCACGTGCCCTATCGCGGCGGCGGACCGGCCATGACGGACCTGATCGCGGGGAATGTCGGCTGCGCGTTCGCCTCCGCAGCCGCAGCCACGGCACATGTGCAGGGTGGGCGGCTGCGCGCGTTGGGAGCTGCCGGGCTGCGGCGCATCTCCTCTCTGCCGAGCATGGCGACGCTCGACGAGCAGGGTTATCGCGGCTTCGACTTCGATGAATGGAACGGGCTGTGGACCGTCGCGGGCTCACCACCTGCCGCGGTGATGCGCCTGCACGCGGCGGCCATCTTCGCGCTGAACCAACCCGACGTGCGGCAGCGCATGGAGCAGATCGGCATCGTCCCGCTGGGCAGCAGCCCGGAGGAATTCGCCGCATTCGTCGCCGCGCAGCGGGAACGCGCCGCGCGGCTCATTCGCCTCGCCAACATCACGCTGGGATGACCATGTACGCCGCACCGCCTTCCGTCACGGCCGAGATCCACACCGAAGTGCCGCAAGCTCTGCGCATCCGCGATCGCGGCAGCGAGTGGCTCTATGGCCGGCCTGGCCCGACGCCGGATTGCTTCCTGGAAGGCCCGTCCTTCGATCGCGACGGGACTCTGTGGCTCACGGACATCGTCTTCGGCCGCCTGTTCAAGGTGAGCCCCGCCGGCGAGTGGAGCGTCGCCGCCGAGTATGAGGGCGAGCCGAACGGCCTTGCCTTCCATCGCGACGGCTGGGCGGCCATCACCGACCAGAAGCTTGGGCTGCTGCGCTTCGATCCGGCCAGCGGCAAGATCTCCCCGCTGCTCCCGCGCGCGCGGCGCGAGGCCTTCCGCGGCATCAACGACTGCACCTTCGCGATGAACGGCGATCTCTACTTCACCGACCAGGGGCAGACCGGTCTGCATGACCCTGCGGGCCGGGCCTATCGCCTGCGCGCCGGGGCGAGCCAGGCCGACGCGCTGGTGTCCAACGTGCCGAGCCCGAACGGGCTCGTGCTGACGCCTGACGGGCATACGCTCTACGTCGCGGCGACGCGCGACAACGCCATCTGGCGCGTGCCGATCACCGAGGATGGCGGGGTGATCCGCGTCGGCCGCTTCATCGCCATGTCGGGCGGGCTGGCGGGGCCGGACGGCATGGCGCTGGACGCCAAGGGCAATCTCGTCGTTGCCCATGCCGGCATGGGCACCGTCTGGATTTTCTCGCGCCTTGGCGAGCCCTTGTTGCGCATCCGCTCACCGCGCGGTCTCGGCACCACCAATGTCTGCTTCGGCGGGCCGGAGAACCGCGACATCTTCATCACGGAGAGCGAGACCGGCACCGTGCTGCGGCACCGCTGGGAGCATCCGGGCCAGGCCCTGTTCGCGCACGTCTGACGCCGGATCGCGGCGCGCCGGTCAGCGCGCCGCGGGACGCGCGTAGTACGCGACCATCTGTTCGTCCATGCGCGGCGTGTATTCGATGCCGCGCCGCGCCGCGACCACGACCACCTGGTTGTAGAGCGGGATAAAGGGCACCTGCTCCAGCGATTCGCGGGCGACGCGCTGCAGCATCGGCTCGCGTTCCGCTCCGGTCTGGCCGATCACCTGCTGGATGATTCCGTCGAGCCGCGGATCGCTGAAGCCGCCGCGATTGCCCTGGCCGAACGCCGCATCCGGCACGCGCGTATGGACGCCCGTCGACAGGATGTAGGAAGCGTCGCGCGAGGACGACAGCGACAGGCCATAGAGCATCAAGGGCAGGTCGTTGCGGTTCGCTAGGGTGCGTGGGGAGAAGACGTTCCAGGGCTGCGTCTCGACGCGCACCTGGAAGCCGGCGCGCGTGAGCATCTGGCCGGCCGCCTGGCAGACCCGCGCATCGTTCACATAGCGGTTGTTGGAACAGCCGAGCGTCAGGGTGAAGCCGTTGGGATAGCCGGCTTCGGCAAGCAGCGCCCGGGCGCGCGCCGGGTCCGCGGCCGGCAGGGCGATGGACGGATCGTAGCCGCCGAACTGTTCCGGCACCATCTGCACGGTCGGGACGGCCTGCCCGTCCAGCGCGCGTGCCGCCAGCGCCTGACGGTCCAAGGCAAGCGAAAGCGCCCGCCGCACCCGCACGTCGCGCAGCGGATTGTGCGGCAATTGCTGACCGTTCGCGTCGGTCAGCAGCGGGAACTGGTCCAGCCGGACATTCGGCAGCAGGTACATGATCCGGTCGGAGTTGCGGCGGAAGACGCTGAGCCGCTGGTCGCGCTGCAAGCGCTCGACATCCGCCGGCGGCACGCTCTCCACGATGTCGACATCGCCGCTGAGCAGCGCCGCGAGGCGCGTCGCGTCATTGCCGATGACGCGAATGTTCACGCGCTCATACGCCGCCTTGTCGCCCCAGAAGGTATCGTTCCGGACGATCGTCATGCCTTCCTGGCCGCGCGCCTGTTCCAGCCGGAACGGCCCGGTGCCGATCGCGGCGCGGCCGCTGTTGAAGTCGGTGGTGCTCGCATTCTCGGCCGCGCGCTTCGACACGACGAAGATGTTGGTGAGCTGGCCGGGCAGGACCGGATTCACCTGGTCGGTGTGCAGGCGCACGACCAGCGGATTGACGATCTCGACGCGGGTGATGGTGCGCAGGTTCGAGCTGTAGGGGCCGGGGTTGTTCGGGATGCTCGGTACCCGCGCGATCGAGAAGGCGACATCCTCGGCCGTGAAGGGCGAGCCATCGTGGAAGGTGACGCCGTGGCGCAGCCGGAGCTCCCAGATGCGCGGCTCCACCATCTCCCAGGATTCCACGATGCCGGGGATGAAGCGGCTCTCCGGGTCGCGGTTGATCAGGCTGTCGTAGATGTGGCGCGCCGCAGCCATGTTCGGCCCGGCAAAGAGGAAATGCGGGTCGAGGCCGAACGGCGCCTCGACCGCCATGTTCAGGCTTTGCGCAGGCGCGCGCTCTGCGAGCCCGACCATGCATGCGGCGGCAAGAAGAAGCCGAAGGCGCGTCATCAGAATCTCCCGATCGATCGGCGCCAACCTTCGACCGGGCGGTCGCCCTGTCAATCCGGGCCGGCCGATCCTGGCGCTGCCAGTGGAACGCCCACCGTGCCCACCATCCAGGCAAGGCGATGCTTCTGCGCGGCGCGCGCGTGGCGGCGCGCGGTTGCTTCCGCCGCCTCGCCATCGCGTTCCTGGATCGCCTTCAGTATGGCGCGATGTTCCGCATGGGCCTGTTCCGCGCGGCCGTCGCGCGTCAGCAGCGTGGGCAGCAGCGACATCGTCGCGCCGAGCTGCTCCAGGCTGCGCAGCAGATAGCGGTTATGCGCGGCCAGATAGAGCAGGCCATGCAGCCGCTGGTTCTCGGCTGCCAGCGCCGAGGCATCGGCGAAGACGGCGGGTTCGCGCTCCACGATCTCCGCCATCGCCGCGATCTCGGTGTCGCTCGCGTGCTGGGCGGCGAGGCGGGCGGCCGCGCCTTCCAGGATCTCCCGCATGACATAGAGTTCGACCACCTGCTGATGGTCGGGCCGCGTCACGGTCAGGCCGCGGCGCGCCTCGTGGGTCAGCAGCCCTTCGGATTCCAGCCTTGCGATCGCCTGGCGGACCGGTGTGCGCGACACGCCGAAGCGGGTGGCGAGGTCGACCTCCGTCAGGCGTTCGCCGGGCGCCAGCGCGCCATCGCGGATTGCCTCACGGATGCGGGCGTAGGCGCTCTCGCCGCGGTCGCGGGTCAGGGGGCTGCCATCCATGGGGCGCAGCATACCAGTCCGGACGTACCCAGAACAACCATCTGGACTTCGCGGGATACATCTGTACACATCATGACAAATCCGAGTGGAGCCGCGAACGCATGGCCGATCTGAGCCAGACATTCGACGTCCTGATTGCCGGCGGCGGCAATGCCGCCCTGTGCGCCGCCATCACCGCCCGGCGGGCGGGCGCGACCGTCGTGGTCGCCGAGCATGCGCCGAAGCCCATGCGCGGGGGCAATTCGCGCCACACGCGCAATGTGCGATCCCTGCATCACGGCCCCACCGGCGTGCTGACGGAATCCTACCTCGAGGAGGAATACTGGGACGATCTGCGGCGCGTCACCGCGGGCAAGACCAACGAGCAGCTCGCGCGTGTCTGCATCCGTGCGTCCGAGGAAGCGCCCAAATTCCTCGAATCCTGCGGCGTGGTGTTCCAGCCGTCGCTGTCGGGCACGCTGTCGCTGTCGCGGACGAACGCCTTCTTCCTCGGCGGCGGCAAGGCGCTGATCAATGCGCTGTACCGCACGGCGGAAGAACTCGGCATCACCATCCTCTACGATACCGAGGTCCAGCATGTCGTCGTGAATGACGGCTTCGCGACCGAGGCGATCGTCTCCCATCGCGGCTTTCCCGCGACGATCAAATTCAAGGCGTTCATCGCCTCGGCTGGCGGCTTCCAGGCGAATCGCGAATGGCTGCGGCAGTATTGGGGCGACGCGGCGGACAACTTCCAGATCCGCGGCACGCCCTACGCGCAGGGCCGCATCCTGAAGGACCTGCTGGCGCAGGGCGTGCAGGAAGTGGGCGACCCGACGCAGTTCCACGCGGTCGCCAACGATGCGCGTGCGCCGATGGAAGATGGCGGCCTCGCCATGCGGCTCGATTGCGTGCCCTTCTCGGTCGTCGTGAACCGCGATGTCGAACGCTTCTACGATGAGGGCGAGGATGTCTGGCCGAAGCGCTACGCCATCTGGGGCCGCCTGATTGCCCAGCAGCCGGGGCAGGTCGCCTTCGCGATCAATGATTCGCAGGCGCAGATGAACTACCTGCCGCCGGTCTTCGCACCGTATCGCGCTGGTTCCATCGCCGAACTCGCCGCGCAGATCGGGCTGGATGCGGCGAAGCTCGAGAAGGTCGTCGCCGACTACAACGCTGCCGTGCAGCCCGGCACCTTCAAGGCGCAGTCGCTCGACGACTGCCGGACGGAAGGGCTGACCCCGCCGAAATCCCACTGGGCACGGCGGATCGACCAGCCGCCCTACTACTGCCACCCGCTACGGCCCGGCATCACCTTCACCTTCCTGTCGGTAAAGGTGAACGAACATGCCCGCGTGATGATGGCGGATGGCAAGCCATCCGGGAACATGTTCGCCTCCGGCGAGATCATGTCCGGCAACATCCTGGGCCAGGGCTATCTGGCCGGCTTCGGCATGGCGATCGGCACGGTGTTCGGGCGGCTCGCCGGCGCCGGCGCGGCATCTCTGGTGAGGAACTGATCCCCATGGCCCAGGAATCCCAGGCCGTCGTCGATGCGCGCCGTTTCATGGATGTCTGCAATGCCTGCCGGTATTGCGAGAGCTACTGCGCCGTCTTCCCCGCCATGACGATGCGGCGGAGCTTCAGCGAGGGCGACCTGACGCATCTCGCTAATCTCTGCCACGGCTGCAAGGGCTGCTACCACGCCTGCCAATACGCGCCGCCGCATGCCTTCGGCATCAACCTGCCGGCGACCTTCGCGGAGATCCGCCAGGAATCCTACGCGGCCAACGCCTGGCCGGCCGGGCTCGGCCGGCTGTTCGAGCGCAACGGGACGCTGGTGTCGCTGTTCGCATCGCTCGGCGTGGCGCTGGCGCTGATCCTCGCGGTCGCGCTGCAGGACCCGACGGTGCTGTGGTCCGCGCAGCGTGGGGCAGGGGCCTTCTTCCGCGTCGTGCCGCACTGGCTGATGATCACGCTCGGCGTCGCGACCTTCGGCTTCGCGATCGTCGCGATGGCGATCGGCGCCCGGAACTACATCCGCTCGACCGGCGGCGCCGGCGGGGCCTTCGCCACGGGGCCTGCCGTGGAGACGGCATCCGACATCGCCACCATGCGCAACCTCGGCGGTGGCGGGCATGGCTGCAACGATCTCGACGACAGCTTCTCGATGCGCCGGCGCTGGCTGCACCAGGCACTGATGTACGGCTTCCTGCTGTGCTTCGCGGCCACCTGCACCGGCACGATCTACCACTACGTCTTCGGCTGGATGTCGCCGCATTCCTTCTTCTCGCTGCCCGTGCAGTTCGGCTTCTGGGGCGGCCTGCTGATGATGGTCGGCGCGGCGGGGCTGATGCAGGTGAAGATCGTCACCGACCCCGGCCCGGTCTCGACCAAGGTCGCGGGCGGCGAGTTCGCCATGCTCGGCCTGCTGTTCCTGATCGCCGCGACGGGTGAGCTGCTGCTCGCGGTGCGGCACACCGGGGCGATGGGCATGATGCTCGCCATCCATCTCGGGCTGGTCTTCGCGTTCTTCCTGCTGATGCCCTATTCCAAGATGGTGCACGGCCTGTATCGCGGCATCGCGCTGCTGCGGAACGCGCAGGAGAAGCGGCGGATGACGCCGGTGGCGTCAGGCGGCTGAGAGCAACGGCACGAGGCTTTGCCTCGTGCCGACGCCGCGAATGCGGCGCGCCGGCAGTCCGGCCGACGGTCGAAACATTGGACCGCCGGTGTGAGTCCCGCCTGAATCATTTCAGCGCCGGCCCGGTTCCGACGCTGCATTCTCCCTCTGCCAACACGATCCCCCCGAGGCAGAGAGAGATGCGCAAGACCCTTCCCATCGCCGCCGCCCTTGCCGCGCTGACGCTCGCGTCGCTCCCGGCAGCCGCGCAGGGCGTGAAGGGCCAGGAGCGCCAGGTGCTGTCGCAATCCGGCGCCTGCTCCGACGAACAGCGCGTGGTCATCCGCCGCGCCTTCGCCGATGCCCGTCAGATGACGAATGCCTCCATCGCCGCGCTGACGCTGGAGCCTGAGGCGACCCGCCCGCACCTGATGCGCTTCTTCGGCCGTAACCCGGCCGGTGCGATCGCCAAGAACTTCCGCGCCATCTCCATCGGCCTGGATCAGCGCGAAGCCCGCCTGACCTACGAATGCAACCGGGCCGACGGGTGCCGTGGCCAAACCTTCGCCTATGTCCGCTGGGGCGGGAATGCGCGGGAAGTCATGGGCGTCTGCCCGACCTTCTTCCGCGCCCAGCGCACCGGCCAGGACAGCCAGGGCGGCATCATCCTGCATGAGATGAGCCACCTTGCCCTGGGCACGCGCGACCATGCCTACCAGCCTGCCCGTGTCGAGGCGCTGGCCAAGGATGACCCCGCTGCCGCGCAGATGAATGCCGACAGCTACGAATACTTCGCCGAGTTCCTGCCGCGCTGAATTGCCCCCCAGCCAGGCAGCGAAGCCCCGCCGGGTCCCGTGCAATCCCGCACGGACCCGGCGGGTACTTTTTTTGACGCCCTCAAACGGCGGGCGCTGGCCATCCGTCCGGCTTGCCTTCGCGCCATGCGCTGGTGCGCTGGGGGCAGCGGTCGGTCTGGGCGCGGTCGCGCTGTGCGCTCCCGGATCGCGGCGTGGCCGCGATCCGTTCTTCCGCTTGAACGCCCAATGAGCCGACCGAACGGTCGGGCGCCCCCCTCGACAGGCGGCCATTCCGCTGCTTCCCTGCGGCCCGACTGGAACCAGCAGGAGGAACCGCCCCCGCCATGAGCATCAACGGCGCAGCCTATATCGTCGGGGCCTTCGAGCACCCGACGCGCAAGGCCGAGGGCCAATCGGTCGCCCAGCTCCATGCCGAAGTCGCCTTCGGCGCCCTGCAGGATGCCGGCCTGTCCAAGGACGACGTCGACGGCTTCTTCTGCACCGGTGCCGCCCCGGGCCTCGGGCCGATCAACCAGGCCGACTACATGGGCCTGACCAAGCTCCGCCACGTCGATTCCACCGACATGGGCGGCTGCTCCTACGTCATGCATGTCGGCCACGCCGCGCAGGCCATCAAGGAAGGCCGCTGCAACGTCGCGCTGATCACGCTCGCCGGCCGGCCGCGCGCCGAAGGGATGGCGACCGGCACTGTGCCGCGGTCCTGGGCACCGAACATCCCGGACGATCCGTTCGAGATCCCGATGGCGCGCACCGTCGTGACCTCCTACGCGAACGTCGCCAGCCGGCACATGTATGAATACGGCACGACGTCGGAGCAGCTGGCCTGGATCAAGGTCGCGGCCTCCACGCATGCCCAGTACAACCCGCACGCCATGCTGCCGAAGGTTGTGACGGTCGAGGACGTGGTGAATTCGCCGATGGTGGCGGACCCGCTGCACCGGCTCGATTGCTGCGTCATCTCCGATGGCGGCGGCGCGCTGATCGTCGCGCGTCCGGAAATCGCGAAGTCGTTGAACCGCCCGAAGGTGAAGGTGCTCGGCTGCGCCGAGGCCACCAAGAACCAGGGCGGCGGCGCGATGGACCTGACCTATTCCGCGGTGAAGCAGTCCGGCGCGGCAGCCTTCGCCGAGGCCAAGGTCACGCCGAAGGACATCCAGTACGCCTCGATCTACGACAGCTTCACCATCACGGTGCTGATGCAGATCGAAGACCTGGGCTTCGCCGAGAAGGGCAAGGGCGGCGCCTTTGTCGCCGACGGCAACCTGATCTCCGGCGTCGGCAAGCTGCCCTTCAACACCGATGGCGGCGGGCTGTGCAACAACCACCCGGCGAACCGCGGCGGCATGACCAAGGTGATCGAGGCGGTGCGCCAGCTCCGCGGCGAAGCGCATCCGAAGGTCCAGGTGCCCGGCTGCAAGCTGGCGCTGGCGAACGGCGTGGGCGGCCTGCTCGGCCACCGCCACGGCGGCGCCACCCTCATCATGGAGCGGGAGTGATCACCATGGCGACCCCAGCAGCCAACCGCGCCATCCCGGCGCCGAAGGAAGACCCCACCACCAAGCCGTTCTGGGACGCCGCGCGCGCCGGCAAGTTCCTGATCGGGCTGTGCAAGGATACCGGCAAGCACTTCTGGTATCCGCGCGGCTGCTCGCCCTTCACGCTGTCGAACAACGTGGAGCTGGTCGAGGCGAAGGGCACGGGCACGATCTACTCCTTGACCGTCATGCGGTCGAAGGAGCCGCATGCGCCGGCCTATGTCGAACTGGACGAAGGTCCGCGCATGTTCACCAACATCGTGGATTGCGACCTCGACGCGCTGAAGGTCGGGCAGAAGGTGAAGCTCGTCTTCAAGCCGACTGAGGAAGGCGGCGCCCCGGTGCCGATGTTCACACCGGCCTAAGTGTCGTCGGAGGGGGGCGCTGCCCCCCTCCGGATCTCTCCTTACCGAAGCCGCGGCGGATTGTTCGCCGTCACTTCCGCTGCATGGCGGCCCGGTACGCCGCGACCCGCGCCACGAGCCCCGGCCGAGCCACGGATCGCGCCAGCGCCGCCAGATCGGCATCGTCGTCCACCCGTCGCGTCCGGCCATGGAGCGCGGCAACCGTCGCCGCATCGAGGCGCTTGGCCGCCGCTCGTGCGGCCGTGACCGCGCCATCCACTGCCGCAGCCTCGATGATGTCCGTGACCAGGCCCAGGGCCTGGGCGCGCTCCGCTTCCACCGCCGCGCCAGCCAGCAACAGCCGCCGCGCCGCCGCGTCCCCTACAAGTCCGGCGAGCCGCCCCGTGCCGAGCACCAGCCCGAAGGCTGGCCCCGGGAAGGCGAAGCTCGTGCCGGGCAGGGCGACCCGAAGGTCGCAGGCGGCGAACAAGTCTGCGCCGGCGCCGAAGACGCGCCCACTGGCGACGGCCATCGTCGTGACCGGCAAGCCGTGGATGCGCTGCAGCAGCAACTCGATGCGGATGATGCGCAGCGCCAGCTCACCATCCGTGATCGTGCCCAGGTCAGCCAGGTCGAGGCCGGTGCAGAAGTTCCTGCCCTGCGCGCGCAGCACGATCATCCGCGCGCCGGCGCCGATGGCATCATCCAGTGATGCCTCGATCGCGCCCACCATCTCGGCGCTCATCGCGTTGCCGCGTTCGGGGCGGGCGAGCCACAGCATCGCTACCCCGTCCTGGATCTCGCTGACCACCGCCGGCGTGACATGCCCGTCCATCGATCAGTTCCTTCTTATGCACAGCGCGCGGCCGCGCAGTTCCTGCTGCGCGGCCAGACCGAGTCGTGCTAAGTAGAATACAGGGGAATCAGGGGGTTCGGGATCGTGCTTCGCATGGTCGCGATGCTGGCGGCCTTGGCACTGGGGGCCTGTGGCAGCACGCGCGGCACGGCGCCGGGGGGCGCTGTGCCAGGATACTCGGGCGGGAATGTTTCCTGCGTGCCCTACGCGCGTGCGCGTAGCGGCATCGACCTGTCCGGCGACGCCTGGCAGTGGTGGGACGCAGCGGCGCAATCCGGGCGGTATGACCGGTCGCCCCGGCCGCGCGCCGGATCGGTGCTGGTGTTCATGCGGACCCAGCGGAACCGCACGGGGCACCTGTCGGTGGTGACGCGGGTGGTTTCGGCGCGGGAGATCCGCGTCGACCATGCCAACTGGGCCTCCGGCGGCAATCGCGGGCGCGTCGCGCGGGACCAGCCCGTGGTCGATGTCTCGCCCGACAACGACTGGTCGCTCGTGCGCGTCTGGTATCCGCCGGTCAGCGGGCTCGGCCGGTCGAACTATCCGACCTTCGGCTTCATCCATGGCGGCCGGCTGATGGCCGCGGCGCACTGAGCACCTACGGTGCCGCGGGCGCGTCCGAGGCCAACCGTGCCTGCCGTCGCAGCCGGTCCAGCCGCGCCAAATCCTCGTCCTGTTCGCTGCGCATCACCAGACCGGCCGGATCGCAACTGCTGTCGGGCTGGGCGCGGCAGCGCTCATCCGCCAGGGCGAGCTGCGCGGCGCGGCTGGCCAGGATCGCCTGGCGGCGGCCTTCGAAGAACTCGCTCCGCATCTCGTCGGTGGCGAAGACCGCCGGCACCATCGCAACGGTGATCTGGCCCGGGTATCGCATGGTCCGCGCCGAGGCGAGGCTGAAGACGGTGGCAGTGGCACCAATGATGCCGTTCGGCGCCATGCGAAACACCGCCGGGTCATCGGCAGGACGCATCAGCACGGCGGTCTCGAGAAAGCCCTCGGCCTGACAGCGGACTTCCAGCACCGCATGGGACCGAGGCAGTTGCACCGTGCCGGGCGCCGCCGGCACGCTCGCGACCTGCCGGTCGCCGCGATGGACGGCGCATTGCGCGCCGGCCGGGTCGGACGCGATGGCGGTTTCGCCGTTCCAGGCAGGCTGCGGATTTGCTGCGCGCAGCGATGCGTTCAGGGCCGCGGTGGCGCAGCCCGCCAGCGCGGGTAACAGGAGGAGAACCGATCCCAATCGCATGGATGCAGTCATGGGTTGTGCCCCGCACGCGTGAATGCTCGCCCATGGTGTATCGCCGACGGCGCACGGCCGGCGCAACCCGCTTGAGCCAGGGCTGGACCTTGGGCCTTGGGCGGGCATAGGAGTGCCTCCCCGGTCGCCGCCTTGCTCCGTTGGAGGAGAACGCCATGACACCTACCCGCCGCGGCCTCGTCGCCGGTCTGCCTGCTGCCCTTCT
Source organism: Neoroseomonas terrae (assembly GCF_018129025.1). GTDB lineage: Bacteria > Pseudomonadota > Alphaproteobacteria > Acetobacterales > Acetobacteraceae > Neoroseomonas > Neoroseomonas terrae. The sequence goes on from NZ_JAAEDI010000001.1 coordinate 163,930, forward strand.
GGCTCCGTCCGTGTCGCCGGCGCAGGAAGCCTGGCCCGACCGGCCGGTGCGCTTCGTGGTGCCCTTTCCCGGCGGATCCAGTCCCGACCTGACGGGACGGGTGGTGTCGGAGCACCTGTCTCGGGCGCTTGGCCAGCCGGTGGTGGTGGACAACCGCGCGGGCGCGGGCGGCAACATCGGCACCGAGGCGATCGCCAGGGCGACGGACGGCCACATCATCGGCCTGTCGATCAACGGGCCGCTGTCGACAGCGCCTGCGCTGTATCCGAACCTGCCCTACGATCCGCTGAAGGACCTCATCGCGGTGTCGCTGCTGGTGCGCGGGCCGCAGTTCCTGGTCGTGAACAACGATCTGCCGGTGAATGACCTGCCCAGCTTCCTGGCGCAGGTGCGCGCGAATCCGGGCAGGCTCGCCTTCGGTTCCGTGGGGTCGGGGTCGGGCGGGCATCTGGGGATGCTCGACCTGCTGGCGAGGTCCGGCGGGCTGGACATGCTGCATGTCGCCTATCGCGGCTTCCCGGCGGCGACGCTGGACCTGGTGGCCGGGCGCATCCAGGCGATGATGGTCACCACGGCCGCCGTGCTGCCGCAGGTGCAGGCCAACCAGATCCGCCCTATCGCGGTGACCTCGGCAAGCCGTTTTCCGGCGACCCCGCAGGTGCCGACCCTGGCGGAGCAGGGGTTGGCGAACGCCGAATCCTATGGCTGGCAGATCATGGTCGTGCCGTCCTCCACGCCGCCGGAGCGCGTGGCGCGGCTGGCGGCCGAGACGCAGCGCGGCCTGCGCGAGCCGTCTGCCCGCCAGCGGCTCGAAGGGGCGGGGTTCGAGGTGATGGCGACGTCGCCGGCCGAGGCGGCCGCCTTCCTGAAGGAGGAGACGGACCGCTGGGGCGGCATGATCCGCCGCCTCAACATCCGGCTCGACGGCTGACGGCCGGTTCGGCCGGGGGCGAACCCCCGGCCGAGGGGAGGTCAGCCGGCCGCCGCGGCGTCGTCCCGGCGGGTCTTCCACAGGGACCAGAGCACGCCGCTCGCGATCATCGATAGGGTCACGCCGAGCGAGATCGCCGGATCGACTTTGCCGACGATCTGGTTCCAGAAGATCTTGCCGCCGATGAACACGAGCACCAGGGCAAGCGCGTACTTCAGGTAGTGGAAGCGGTGCACCATCGCCGCCAGGGCGAAGTAGAGCGCCCGCAGGCCCAGGATCGCCATGATGTTCGCCGTGTAGACGATGAAGGTATCCGTGGTGATGGCGAAGATGGCCGGCACGGAATCCACGGCGAAGACCAGGTCCGCGATGTTGATGACCACCAGGGCGAGGAATAGTGGCGTCGCCGCCCGTACCATCCTGCCGGTCTTCGGGTCCGGCTCGCGGACGAAGAACTTCTGGCCATGGAGCGCATCCGACACGCGCATGTAGCGACGCATGAATCGGACGATCGGGTTCTTCGAGATGTCCTGCTCCCCTTCCGGCACCACCAGCATCTTGATGCCCGTGGCGATCAGGAAGGCGCCGAACAGGTAGAGCACCCAGCCATACTGCTGCACCAGCGCGGCGCCCGCGGCGATCATGATGCCCCGCAGGACGATGACGCCGATGATACCCCAGACCAGTGCCCGATACTGATACGCGCGGGGAATGGTGAAGTAGCCGAAGATCAGGCTGATGACGAAGACGTTGTCGATCGACAGCGCCTTCTCGATGAAGAAGCCGGTGAAGAAGGCGACGCCCGCGTGGGTGCCGTCGCTCGTCGTGAGCGAACCCGCGTCATACGCCCACCAGATGCCGGTACCGAACAGGGTCGCGAAGCCGATGTAGAAGGCCGAGAGCCACAGGCTCTGGGCGATCCCCATTTCCTTGTCCTTGCGGTTCAGGACGCCGAGGTCGAAGGCCAGCAGCGCCAACACGATCGCCAGGAAGCCGCCCCACATCCACAGGGGCTTGTCCAACCATTCCGCCGACAGGAATTCCATCCCTGACGTGCTCCTCTCTGGCGCGGCCCGATACCAATTGCAGGCCATGCAGAGAGGGCCCGGACCGCGCGGTTTCCCACGCGATCCGACATCACGGCCGCCGCCCACCATTAGGACGCACGCCGCCAGAGGGGCCCGGATCGAGGCCAGAAGTGGCGACAGGCGCCTCCACTGTCAAGCGGAACACGCAGCGGGATGGCCGCGCTGCGATCGTGAAGGGCGGAAGGTGGGGCGCCCATTGCGCCGATCGCCCGAAAGCGCCATCTCCATTTGCACGGGGGCGGCGGTCCTTCTAGGTTGCCGCCCGTTCATGCGGATTTGCCCGGCGCACGAGGCGGCGGGCCCTTCGGGATTGAGGCGTCACAATGGGTTCCTTCAGCATCTGGCATTGGCTGGTCGTGCTGCTCGTCGTGCTGCTGCTGTTCGGCAGCGGCAAGATCAGCGGCCTGATGGGCGACCTGGCCAAGGGCATCAAATCGTTCAAGCAGAACATCAAGGAAGACGAGAAGGACGCCTCGATGGAGGCGCAGGCCCCGGCACAGCCGCCGGCGGGCAACATTCCCGGCCCGCAGCAGGGCACGGCTTCCGCAACCCAGGCGCAGCCGCAGCCGGGCAACCGCCCGGCCGCCTGACCGGGCAGGCTACACCTCCGACAAAACCGGCCTGCCGTCCCTGCCCCAGCTGCCCTTACCGGCGCGGGCGGGGAGGTGGGCCGGCCTCGTCTCGGGATCACGCTGAGCGGGCGGGCCTGCGGGAAGTTGTCGCGATGACCTTCGATGACGCCGCCCTGACCATTGCGGCTTCCGGGCGCCACATGGACGCGAAGGGCTGGGTGCCGGCCACGGCGGGCAACATTTCCATCCGGCTCGGGCCGGAGGACATCGCCATTACCCGGTCGGGCCGGCACAAGGGCCAGATGGTGCCGGCCGACGTGATGCTGGTGGACGGGGACGGTGCGTCACGGGAAGCAGGCGCGCGGCCGTCCTATGAGACGCTGTTGCATTGCGGCATCTACCGCCGCTTCGTCGAGGCCGGTGCGGTGCTGCATGGCCATTCCATCGCCAACACGGTGCTATCCCGCCGGGCGGGTGCCAGCATCCGCCTCGCCGGCTATGAATTGCTCAAGGCGTTCCCGGGCGGGCCGACGCACGACACGGTGGTCGACCTGCCGGTGCTGGACAACGACCAGGACATTCCGCGCCTGCAGCGTGCCGTGGATGCGCTGTGGGATGATGCGCCGGATGCCCCGCCGGGCTATGTGATCCGCGGCCACGGCGTCTATGTGTGGGGCGCCGACATGCATGCCGCCATGACACGGCTGGAGGCGCTGGAATTCATGCTCCTCTGCCACCTGGAAGAAGGGAGGCATTCCCGATGAGCCTGTTGACCATCCGCGACGCCGCCACCGGCGCCGAGACGCTGAAGACCGATGACCCCAAGCTGATGGCCGAGGCGCTCGGCGCCATCGGCGTGCGCTTCGAACGCTGGCCCGTCGCCGCGCTGCCCGAGGGTGCGGATGCCGATGCCGTGCTCGCCGCCTATCGGCCGCAGCTCGACGCCTTCCTGCGGGAGAGCGCCGCCGGCACGGCCGACGTCATCCGGCTGACCGCCGACCATCCGCAGAAGGACGCGATCCGCGCGAAGTTCCTGTCCGAGCACATCCACACCGAGGATGAGGTCCGCTTCTTTCACGAGGGCGCGGGCAATTTCGTCATGCATGTGGACGGCAAGATCTACGACGCCCATTGCACGGTTGGCGACCTGATCTCGGTGCCTGCCAACACCAAGCACTGGTTCGATGCCGGCGCGGTTCCGCATGTGACGGCGCTGCGCGTCTTCACCGACACGACCGGCTGGACGCCGCATTACACCGGCAGTGACATCGCCGGGCGTATTCCGGTCTCGGTGGGCTAAAGGTTCATGGCGCTGTCCTGCGTCCTGACCGACATCGAGGGCACGACCAGCGCCATCGCCTTCGTGAAGGAGACGCTGTTTCCCTTCGCCGAGGCCGAGCTCGACGCCTTCCTCGACGCGCATGAGGAAGAACCCGAGGTCGCCGCCGTGATGGCCGAGGTCCGCGAGATCGCGAGCCAGCAGGAGCCGCGTTCGACGCTGCGGATGTGGATGGCGGAGGACGCCAAGGTCACGCCCCTCAAGACGCTTCAGGGCCTGATCTGGCGCGCGGGCTATCTCGACGGGCGGCTTACGAGCCATCTCTATCCCGATGTGCCACCCTGCCTGCGCGCCTGGTCCAAGGCCGGGCTGCGGCTCGCGGTTTATTCCTCGGGCTCGGTCGCGGCGCAGAAGCTTCTGTTCGGCCACACCGGAGCGGGCGACCTGACGCCGCTGTTCGCGGGTTTCTTCGACACCAAGGTCGGCGGGAAGCGGGAGGCCGCGTCCTATGCCACCATCGCCGCGGGCCTGTACCTGCCGGCCACCACCATCCTGTTCCTGTCGGATATCGCGGAGGAACTGGATGCAGCGGCGGCAGTCGGGCTCCAGACCTGCCAGTTGGTGCGCGAGGCGGACGGCACGCAAGCCACCGACCGTCACGCCTGGGAACCGGATTTTCCTGGTGTCGCACGACGGTTCGGACTGCCGGTTCCCGGCTGAGGAACGCTCGCCCATCGACGCCGTCCTGCCGCATGCCCATATGGCAAGGGCGTAGCCAGGGGCCATTGCCGCAGCCGCGCGGATGTGGCGACCGGAGGGTGCGCCTTATCTTGACCTGTAATGCCCTTCGGCTTGGCGCCTACCGCGATCAGCGTCTAGAAGCCGGTTGAGGCCCACAGCGGAGGTTTACCGTCATGCTCACGACCTGGACGGTCGAGGACGGCCGTTGTCGTGTCCGCGAGGGCGCCGTTTCAGACGTCACCGCCGCGCTGCCTGCGCCCGAGCTTCGGGCCGCGGCCTCGGCCGTTGCCGAGCCCGAAAGCCTGCGCCACGCCGTTTGGATCGACCTGCTCAATCCGACGCCGCAGGAAGAACATGCGGTCCAGGACGCGCTGGGCATCGAGATCCCGACGCGGGAGGAGATGCAGGAGATCGAGAGCTCTTCGCGCCTCTATCGCGAAGAGGATGCGCTGTTCCTGACCGCGAGCTTCCTCTACGGCGTCGAGGTCGGCGAGTACGCCTCGACCCCCATCACCTTCGTACTGACCAATACGGCGCTGATCACGGTGCGGTACGCGACGCCCAAGGCGTTCAGCACCTTCGGTCTGCGGGCGCAGCGCCAGCCGGGGGCGGTGCTGACCTCGCCCGACGGGGTGATGCTGCACCTGTTCGAGCAGATCGTGGACCGGCTGGCCGATGTGCTCGAGCGGATCGGTGGGGACATGGACCGCTCCAGCCAGCGTTCCTTCCACGCCGCCCGCGCCAATATCAAGGCGAACCGGCGGGACGAGCAGCTCAAGTCGACGATCATCGTGCTCGGCCAGGTCGGCGAGGTCACGAGCCGCATCATCGAGACGCTGATCGGCCTGACGCGCATCCTGACCTTCGTCGGTGCCGAAAAGGGCGCGGCGGTGCGCAAGGAGAACCAGGTCATCCTGAAGACGCTGGTGCGCGACGTGCGGTCGCTGGTCGATCATGCGAACTCGCTCAACGGCAAGGCGCAGTTCCTGCTGGATGCGGTGCTCGGCCTGATCAACATCGAGCAGACCGGCATCATCAAGACCTTTACCGTGGCCTCGGTGGCGCTGATGCCGCCGACCCTGATCGCGTCGATCTACGGCATGAATTTCGAGACGATGCCGGAACTGAAATGGGCGGAGGGGTATCCGATCGCGCTGCTGATGATGATCGTCAGCGCGATCCTGCCGGTCCTGTACTTCCGCCGTAAGGGCTGGCTCTAGTCCGCTTCGCGCACAAGGGCGGGTTTCGGCACGCTTCCCGCCCGTACTGCCCCGCCACCAAGTTGAGGTTTGCAAAGGCCCTTCGGCCTTTGCTGGGGTGGCTTGGAGGGGCAAAGCCCCTCCAATTCCGTCAGCGAAGTATCCGCGGTCAGCCGCTGCCGAGGCGCGACCGCACGCGGGGCATGACCTCGGCGGCGAAGCGGCGCATCTCAGCCTCGAAGGGCTGGAACTGCAGCATGAAGGTCTCGATGCCGGTCTGGTGGAAGGCGGCGATGCGCTCGGCCACCTGGTCGTAGGTGCCGACGAGGCCGGCGGCGGTGCCGCCATTCGTGCCGAGGCGCGGCGACTTCGCCATGGTCCGGTGCATCACCGTCGCGGGGTCGATGTGGATGGCCTGGCGGGCCAGCACCGGCTTGTCGAGCTCGGCGAGGGTCGCGAGCCGTTCATAGGCGGCCAGCGCCTCGTCTTCCGTGGCGCGGGCGATGACGAAGGCGGACAGGCCGTAGCGAAGCGGCGCGCCGCTGCGCGGCCGGCGCGCGACGTCGGCGATGAGTGCTGCGACATCCTCGATCGGCTGACCGTTGATGAACCAGACATCGCCGCGCGCCGCGGCAAGCGCGCGGGCCGGTTCGGATTCGCCGCCGATGTAGATGCGGGGCCGCGCGCGTGTTGATGCGCGCGGCACGATGACCGCCTCCTGCACCTGGAAGTGCGGGCCGCGGTGGTCGACGCGCTCGCCGCGCAGCAGGGGCTCGACGACCGACAGCCATTCATCACCGAGCGTGTAGCGGTCGTCATGCTCGGGGAAGGGCAGGCCGGACTTGTCCATCTCGGCCCGGTTCCAGGCGTTCACCAGGTTGATGGCGAAGCGCCCGCCGCTGATCTCCTCGATCTGCAGCGCCATCTTGGCGAGCACGACCGGGTTGTAGAGCAGCGGCTTGATCGCCGTGATGATCTCGATGCGGCTGGTGATCCCGGCGAGGGCGGCCGAAGCCGTCCACGCTTCGAGCTGGCCCTTGGTGGGATCATAGGGATTGAAGGTGTGTTGCGCGACCAGCGTGCTGTCGAAGCCGAGCGCTTCGGCTTCGAGGATCAGGGCGCGGTTGCGCGACCAGGAGGCATCGAAGGGCTCCTCAGGGTCCTGCCGCGCGGCCCGGCTGCCATGGACCAGGGCCCAGATTCCGAAGCGCGGCGGGGCATCCGTCATGTTCGGTTCCTTCGATGCCGCGCCGCTCAGTCTTCTCCCAACTGGGGCATGCGATAGCGATCCTGCGGGTCGTTCCAGCCCTTGAAGTTCGGTGCGCGCTTCTCGGCGAAGGCGGCGCGGCTCTCGAGCAAGTCGTTCTTGTCGCCATGCTCGTGCAGGGCGGCCGCGAGGTCGCGCTGGGCCTTGGTCGGCTGCGGCCGCATCCGGCGCATCATGTGCACGGTGTTGACGCGCGACGCCGGCGGCAGGGTGAGCAGGTGGTTCGCCATCTCGATCGCCGTCGGCACGACCTGGTCGGGTTCCACCAGGCGGTTGACGAAGCCAAGCTGGTGGAAGCGTTCGGCGGTGAAGCGGAAGCCGAGCGCCATTTCCATCGCGACCGGATAGGACAGGTTGGCGAGGTGGCCGTGATTGTAGCCGCCGAGCAGCCAGCGCTTCGCTTCCGACACTTCGAAGATCGCGGTGTTCGCGGCCACGCGCAGATCGGTGCGTTCCACCAGCATGAAGCCGCCGCCCATGGCGAAGCCGTTGACCGCGGCGATGACCGGCTTCTCCAGAGCGCCGGTGGCGAAGGGATCCTCGATGTCGAGCTTCTTGCCGCCCGGCGTCTTGTTCGCCAGCGTCTCCTTCATGTCCTCACCGGCGCAGAAGGCGCGGCCGGTGCCGGTCAGGATCGCGACCTCGAGCGTGTCGTCCCGGCGGAAGTCGATCCACGTCTCCGCAAGGGCGACGCGCAGTTCCTGGTTCAGGGCATTCAGCCGTTCGGGGCGGTTCATCCGCACCACGAGCACCTGGCCGTGGCGTTCGGTCTCAACAACGGGCATCGGTCGTCTTCTCCTCCGGCGGCCCCGTCGGGGGCATTGCGGCCAGCATGAAGGCTTTACGCGGCTTGTCGAGCGCTGGCCGGTCATTTCCTTAGCAATCTATCTATTCGCCGCCTATCGGACGGGTCTAGCATGGCCCGATGCCCGACGGGTCGAGCCTCGCCCAGGTGCGATGGGAACTCGGCGTCGCGATCGCCCAGATCGCGCGACGGTGGCGGGCGACGCTCGATCAGCGCATCGCGCCGTTTGGGCTGACCGAGGCACGCTGGCTGGTGCTGTTGAGCCTTGCGCGGCGCGGCGACGGCATTCCGCAGAAGACGCTTGCCGCAAGGCTGCGGATCGAGGCGCCGACGCTGGTCCGCACGCTCGATTGGCTGGAGCAGGAAGGCTTCGTGGAGCGGCGCGCGATCGCCGAGGACCGCCGCGCCAAGACGATCCACCTGACCGGCACCGCGCGCCCGGTGGTGCGGCGCATCGAGGCGGAGGCGGCGACCGTGCGCGGCGAGATACTGGCGGGAATCCCGGAAGAGGAACTCGCCCTGTGCCTGGCGGTGCTGAAGCGCGTCGCTGCCGGACTGGAAACGGCCGAGGAGGGTCCGAAGGATGGACGTCGGGCCGGGTAGTACGCAGTCGCCGACGGCCTTGTCGGTTCCCGCAGCGCGCGGCGCGGCGCGGCGGCGGCTGCGGATGGCGGCGGCGGCCGTGGTGCTTCTGGCCGTGCTCGGTGGCGCTGGGGTGTGGATCCATCGGCAGGTCACGACGGTCTTCGTGGATGACGCGCGCATTGCCGCGGACATGGTCACGCTCGCGAGCCGCCTGCCGGGATGGGTGACGGAGATTCGCGTCATCGCCGGCGATACCGGCCGCGTCGGCGAAGTGCTGCTCCGCATCGACAGCCGTGAGGCGGAGCTGGCCCTGGCCGAGGTCGATGCGCGCCTGGCCGGGCTGGTGGCGCGGCACGCGGAACTCGAAGCCCGGCTGGCCATGGTCGATCGCCAGACCGGCACGCAGGAGGATGCGCAGCGCGCCCGGCTGGAAGCGGCGCGTTCGCAATTGCCGGCCGCCGAGGCGGAGCGCGTCTTCGCCGAGGGCGAGTTTGCCCGGGCGGTGCAGCTGATGGGAACAGGTAGCGGGACGCGGCAGCGCCACGAACAGACGCGCGCCTTGCTGGAGACCGCGACGCATCGTGTCGCGGCCGTCGCGGCCGAGATCCGCAACGTGGAAGCGCAACTCGCCAATGCCGGCGCGGCGCGGGAGGAGCTGACGGTACTCCGCCGCCAGCTCGACGCCATCGAGCCGCTGCAGCGCGAGCTCGCGGCGCAGCATGAGCGCATCCGGCTGGAGATTCGCGACCGCACCATCGCGATGCCGTTCGACGGCGTGGTGGATCGCGTCTTCGTCGATGCGGGTGAATATGTGACGCCGGGGCAGCGCCTGCTGATGGTGCACGACCCTGCGCGGGTGCGCGTCGAGGCGAATGTGAAGGAAACAGAGATCCGCTACTTCCGCCCGGGTGCGCCGGTGCGGCTGCGCGTGGATGCCTATCCCGGCCGCCGCTTCGACGGCGTGGTCGAGCGTGTCGGCGGAGCGGCGACGAGCGAGTTTGCGCTGCTGCCGAGCCCGAACCCATCCGGCAACTTCACCAAGATCACACAGCGCCTTCCGTTGCGGATCGCGCTGGCTCCCGGTGTCGCGGACGGCCTGCTGCGCCCCGGCATGATGGTGGAGGTCGAGGCGCCGGCGCGTGAGTGACGCCGTCCTCGGGCCGTCGCGCGGCAATCGTTGGGCCGGACCCGGCATCGCTGAGCTGCAGGCGCGCTGGGGGCCGTCCTATCGGCTGCTCGTCACTTTCGCCGCGATGATCGGGACCATCGCGACCATCCTGTCCGCCACCATCGTCAATGTCGCCCTGCCGCAGGTGATGGGCGCCTTCGGCATCGGGCAGGACCATGCGCAGCTGATCTCGACCGCCTTCCTGGCGGCCGTGACGGCGACGATGCTGCTGAATGGCTGGCTGGTGGACAGTTTCGGCTGCCGGCTGACCTATGCGGTCGCCATCGCGATGTTCGTGCTGGGGTCCGTCGTCTCGGGTTCCGCGCCGAACGAGGGTGTGCTGATCGTCGGACGCGTGATGCAGGGTGCGGCGGCCGGCATGGTGCAGCCGCTCGGCATGCAGATCATCTTCCAGGTCTTCCCGGCGGAACGGCGTGGCTCGGCGATGGGACTCTATGCCGTGGGGGTCGTGTTGGCGCCGGCCCTGGGGCCGACGCTGGGCGGCGTCATCGTCGACGGTTTCGGCTGGCGGGCGATGTTCTTCATGGGCGTGCCCTTCGCGCTGTTCGGGCTGCTGCTCGGCCTGGTGTTCCTGCCCGGGCCGACGCCGGGCGCCGGGCCTCGGCGGCGCTTCGATGGGCCGGGCTTCGCGTTACTGGTGACGGCGCTGCTGGCGCTGCTGACGGGTCTCGCGAGCGGCCAGCGGGAGGGATGGGGCTCGAACCGCGTGATGCTGGAACTCGGCATCGCGGGGGCGGCGGCCATCGGCTTCGTGCTGTGGGAACTGCGCACCGATGCGCCGATGCTCAATCCACGGCTGTTCGCGGTGCGTGGCTTCGCGTGCTCGGCCGCAGTCGGGCTGGTCTATGGCGCGGCGCTGTTCGGATCGACCTATCTGGTGCCGCTGTTTGTCCAGACCATCCAGGGCTACACGGCGACGCGGGCGGGCTTGCTGCTGATGCCGGCAGGGCTTGCGATGGTGCTCGTCTTCCCGATCGCCGGGCGGCTGGCGGATCGGTTGCCGCCCTATGCGCCGATCGGCGTCGGGCTGCTGCTGTTCGGTTCCTCCATGCTGCTGATGACCGGCGTGGGCACCGACACGCCGTTCTGGACCTTCGCCTTGTGGATCCTGGTGGGGCGCATCGGCTTCGGCCTTGCCATGCCGAGCATGAATGCCGGTGCGCTGCGCGCGCTGCCGCAGCGCTGGGTGGGGCAGGGATCGGGGGCGGTGAACTTCGCGCGGCAGTTCGGCGGGGCGCTGGGCGTGAACCTCTTGTCGATCAGCCTGGAGCGGCAGACGCAGTACTACGCACAGGCGCTGACAGCGACGCAGGATGGCGGGCCGGCGACGCGCGAATTGCTGCGCCAGGTCGAGCTGCTGCTCGCCCAGGACGGCGTCGCGGAGGTGACGCGGGGGGCAGCGGCGCAGGACTACCTAGCGCAGATGCTCCTGTCCCAGGCAAGCATGCTTGCATTCCGCGACACGTTTCTGCTGATTGCGATCGCGTGCCTGCTCGCGCTGCTGCCCGTCGTGGTCATGCGCCGGCGATCCGCCGGGTGATGTTCCGGTGCCGGTGAAGTATGTGTTGGCCATGACCCGCCCCGACCCTTTGCCGTCCCTCCGCCGCGCGGCCGACGCGCTCGCCGCGGCAGGCCAGGCGGATTCCTTCTTCGTTGCCTTGCAGCAGGCAATGGGGGAGGCGATCGGCCACCGCCTGTTCACCATCATGCGCCATGACCCGGCGGCCGGTCGCAACAGACGCGCCTTCTCCAGCGATCCGGCGGCCTATCCCGTCTCCGGCTACAAGGCGGTGAACTGGGACCATCCCTGGACGCAGCGCGTGCTGGTCGAGGGTCAGGCGTGGATAGGGCGCGACGCAGCCGACATCGCCTGGGCCTATCCCGATCATCAGACGATCGCCGGCATGGGGCTTGCCAGTGCGATGAACCTGCCCGTGCGCTGGGATGGCCGCACGCTCGGGGCGGTGAATCTCCTGCATGGTCCGGGGCACTTCACCGATGCCGATGCCGCCATCGGCACGCTGTTCGCTGCTCTGGCCGTGCCGGCGCTGCTGGCGGTCCGGATCGATTGATGGAGCAACCGATGACGACGCTGCGCCGCCGCAACCTGCTTCTCGCCGCACCCGCCATTCCGCTGACGGCCCCGGCCCTCGCACAGGTGCCGTTCACGCGGCCGATCCGCCTGATCATCCCCTGGGCACCGGGCGGCACGACCGACATCCTCGGCCGGATCGTCGCCGAGCCGCTCGGCCAGGCGCTGGGCCAGCCGGTGCTCGTCGAGAATCGCACTGGGGCGAGCGGCAACATCGGTTCCGATGTCGTCGCCAAGGCTGCGCCGGATGGGCACACGCTGCTGTTCGGGTCGATGTCCACACACGCGATGAACCATGCGTTGATGCGGAGCATGCCGTTCGACGGCGTGGCGGATTTCACGCCGCTCGCGATGCTGGGCTTCGCGGTGAATACCATGGTGATCCATCCGACGGTGCCGGCGCAGAACCTGCCGGACTTCATTGCCTACGCGCGCGCGAATCCGGAACGGATCGCCTATGCCTCCGCCGGGCCCGGCTCCACGAACCATCTATCCGCCGCGCTGCTGGAGAACATGACCGGCATCCGGATGGTCCATGTCCCCTATCGCGGCGGTCAGCCGGCCGTGACCGATACCGTGGCCGGCCAGACCCAACTGCTGTTCAGCGCCGCCACGCAGACTATGCCGCATGTCGAAGCCGGGCGGCTGCGGCTGATCGCGGTAACGGAGGCGACACGCTGGTCCCGTCAGCCCGAGGTGCCCACGGTCGCCGAGGTCGTGCCGGGCTACGAGATGGCGGTCTGGTACGGAGCCTTCGGGCCGAGGGGCATGGACATCACCTTGCAGCAGCAGATCAACGCCGCCCTCAATCGAATCATGGCGCAGCCCGCCATCAAGGAAAGGCTGGGTGGCATGGGTGTGGAATGGGCGCCGGAATCGACGGATGCCTTCGCCCAGCGCCTGCGTGCGGATGCTGACAAGTGGGGCGCGCTGATCCGCCGTCTCGGTATCGAGGCGTCCTGACCGCGGCTTGCCGATGCCAAAAGCGCGCCGCATCCTGCGCCCCGACAAGAATGGGAAACCGCCGATGGATGCGCCGCTGAAGGTCGAGATCGAGGAGGGCATTGCCCTTCTCACCATGAACCGCCCGGAGTCGCGCAATCCGCTCGATCCGGAGATGCAGGACGCGCTGCTCGACACACTGTCCTCGCTGGATGCGGGGCAGGAGGTACGCGTCGCGATCCTAACCGGCGCCGGAACGGCATTCTGCGCTGGCGGTAATGTGCGGCGCATGGGTGAAGCGGCGAGTGGGCCCCAGGAGCGCACGGCTGCACAGGCGCGCGGCTATTATCGCTGGGGCATTCAGCGCATTCCCAGACTGCTGGAGATGTTGGAACTGCCGGTGATCGCCGCGGTGAATGGTCCGGCGATGGGGGCGGGATGCGACCTCGCCTGCATGTGCGACCTTCGCATCGCATCCGAGAGCGCGCGCTTCGCCGAGAGCTTCGTGAAGCTAGGCATCATCCCGGGCGATGGCGGCGCCTGGCTGCTGCCCCGGGTGGTCGGCTTCGCCAAGGCGTCTGAGATGGCGCTGACAGGCGATCCGCTCTCGGCGCAGGAAGCGCTGGCCGCCGGCCTCGTCTCGAAGGTGGTGCCGGATGCCGAGTTGATCCCCGCGGCGCGGGCACTCGCCGCCCGCGTCGCGGCGAACCCGCCCCAGGCGGTGCGCATGGCGCGACGCCTGCTGCGCGAGGCGTGGAACAACCGGTTGGACACGGTGCTGGAGATGTCTTCGGCGATGCAGGCGGTCGCGCACACCACGACGGACCACAAGGAAGCGCTGGCCGCGATGCGCGAGAAGCGCAAGCCCAGCTACACGGGCAGCTGACATGGCCTTCGCCCCCGGCTTGCTGCAGGGACGACGGGCGCTGGTCACGGGCGGTGGCACCGGGCTCGGGCGCAGCATCGCGCGACGCTTCGTGGAACTCGGCGCGTCGCTCGCCATCTGCGGCCGGCGCGGCGTGGTGCTGGAGGCTACGGCGGAGGCTTTCCGTGCCGAGATTCCGGGCGCCGACGTCACCACGCATGTCTGCGACATTCGTGACCCGGCGGCGGTCGAGGCGATGCTCGACGACGTTTGGCGCGCGGCGCCACCCGACATTCTAGTCAACAACGCCGCCGCGAATTTCCTGGCGCAGACGCACAAGCTGTCGGGACGTGCGGTGGACGCGGTGCTCGGCACCACGCTGCACGGCGCGGCTTATTGCACCATCGGCTGCGGGCGGCGCTGGATCGAGGCCCGGCAGCCTGGCGTCGTGCTGTCGATCCTCACGCTTTCGGCGTTGCAGGGTGGGGCCTTCACGGCGCCGTCGGCGATGGCGAAGGCGGGGCTGCTCGCGATGACGCAGAGCCTTGCGGTGGAGTGGGGCCCACATGGCATCCGGCTGGTCGCCATAGCACCAGGGACCTTCCCGACCGAGGCCGCCGTCGCACGGCTGCGCCCGGGCGGCGTCGACCATAGCGGTGTGCCTCTGCGCCGCGCCGGGAAGCATGACGAACTGACGGATCTCGCCGCCTTCCTCGTCTCCGACCACGCCGGCTACATCACCGGCGAATGGGTGGTCGCGGATGGCGGGCGCCGGCTGCTCAGCGGAGCGCGGGCCGGCGCGCAGGAGATGCTCGACTGGACCGACGAGCAATGGGCGCAGCAACGCGCCCGCACGCCGGCCCGGTAGCTCAGCGCGGCGCGAAGCGCGGGCCGAGAGCGCCGGCCTCGCGCAGCGCTTCGCGTTCCTCATCCGCAAGTCCCAGAATGCCGGTCAGCACGTCGCCTTCATGCTGGTTCAGGAAGGGGCTCGGCACGAAATCGGGCGGCGGCGCGCCTTCAATGCGCAGTGGCGTGGCGGGGAGGACGACGCGGCCGACCTCGGGGTGATCCACCCAGCGGAGCATGCCGCGCTCATGCATGCCGGGGTCTTCGAGGACTTCCTCAAGCGTCCGCACCGGCGCGGCGGGCACGCCCTTCTGCCGGGTCAGTGATTCCAGCTCCGCACGCGTGTGCCTGGAGGTCCACGCCGTGACCAGAGCATCGACCGCCGCCATGTGCTTTACGCGGTCGGGATTGCTGCGGAAGCGCGCGTCGCCGATCAGGGCATCCTGCCCCATGGCGCGCAACAGCCGGTCCCAATGTTCCTCAGTGACGACGATGATGGCGATCCAGCCGTCGGAGGCGGGATAGACATTGTACGGCGCCATGGCGAGGCCGGCGTGGCTGTTGCCGGTCCGTGGGGGCAGGCCGTCGGTCTTGCCACCGAAATGCATCCCGATGGCGGATGCCAGCGTGGCGTAGGCGGCATCCTGCATGGCGACCTCGACATAACCGCCCTTGCCTGTGCGTTCGCGGGCAAAGAGCGCCGTCATCACCGCGCCATAGAGGTGGGTGCCGCCGAGGAAGTCGCAGACGGTGGGGCCGGCCTTGGTTGGTGGTCCGTCGGGAAAGCCGGTGGTGTGCATGATGCCGGCTGCGGCCTGCACGGTCAGGTCCATCGCCAGGCGATTGCGGTCGGGCCCCGTCTGCCCGTAGCCGGAAGCGCAGGCATAGATCAGGCGCGGGTTGCGTTCGCGCAGCACCCGATGTCCGAGGCCGAGACGCTCCATCGCGCCGGGAGAGAAGTTCTCGATCAGCACATCGGCACGATCGACCAGGCGCAGGAACACTTCCTGCCCCTTCGGGTTCTTGAGGTCCAGCGACAGGCCAAGCTTGTTCGAGTTCAGCATCGCCTGCGGCACCGATCCGCCGGCGACCGCCGAGCGTCGGCGCAGCGGTTCGCCGTTCGGGGGTTCGATCTTGATGACGGTCGCACCCGCCATGGCCATCAGGAAGGCACAGTAGGGCGCCTGATAGATGTGCCCCAGGTCGAGAATCAGCAGCCCTTCCAGCGGGCGTTGCAGCGCGTCCATCGGCTCAGACCTTGGAACCGAGCGTGCGCCGGCCGATGGCGCTGCGATGCACCTCGGATGGTCCTTCATAGACGCGCATCACGCGCACCTGCTGGTGCATGAGCTGCAGCGGCAGTTCCTTCGTCATGCCCATGGCGCCGAAGGTCTGCATCGCGTTGTCGAGCACCGACTGCGCCATCTCCGTCGCGCGCACCTTGAGGATCGACGCCTCCATGCGCACATCGGCGCCGGCATCGAGCTTGGCCGCCAGGTCGTTCACCATCAGCCGACAGGCGTGCATCTCCATCACCGCCTCGGCGGCGAACCACTGGATGGCCTGACGGTCGGCGAGGCGCACGCCCCAGGTGACGCGGTTCTGCGCCTGCTCCGTCATCATCTCCAGCGCGCGGCGCGCCATGCCGATGCAGCGCGCGCCCATCTGCATGCGCCGCACGTTCAGGCGAAGCTGCATCGGCGCATAGCCGCGGCCCGGTTCGCCGAGCACATTCTCGTGCGGGACACGGCAATCCTCGAAGACCAGCTCGTAGGTCGTGCGGCCGCCGATCATCGGAATAGCGCGTTCGATGATGAAGCCGGGCGTTCCCTTCTCGACGATGAAGGCGGTGACGCCCTCCTGCCGCTTCCCGTCGCCGGTGCGCGCCATCAGGATGATGAAGTCGGACTTCGGGACGTTGGACACCCAGATCTTGCGGCCGTTGATAACCCAGTCGTCGCCGTCCCGCACAGCGCGCGTCGTCATGCCGGCCGGATCGCCGCCGGCGCCGGGCTCGCTGATCGCCATCGCCGACCGCTGCTCGCCCCGCGCGTAGGGGTCAAGATACTTCGCCCGCTGCATAGGGCTCGCGACCGACAGCATCATGTGCAGGTTCGGGCTGTCCGGCGGGATGATGAAGGGCACGCAGGCGCGGGCCATTTCTTCCTCGGCCGCCGCAAGGGAGACGAGCGGCAAGTTGGCCCCGCCGAAGGCCTCGGGTACGTCGAGGCCCCACAGGCCGAGTTCCTTGCAGCGGGCGAGAAGGCCGGCTTCCTCCTCGGTTGAGAGCTTGTAGCCGCCGCCCTCGGCCTCGCGCTTCAGCACGGCGGGCTCGAGCGGCAATAGGTCGCGCTCCACGAACTTCGCGACCAGGTCCCGCAGCATCCGGGTCTCTTCACTGGCGGCGTAGGGTTGGCTGTGGTCCATGGGTTCGCGTCCTCCGTTGGCCCGGAGCGGACCACCGGGCGGCGAGCTTCGTCAAGCCGGGGAGCGCTCAGCGCAGGTATCGCCAGCGGAAGCGATCGCCGCGGGTTTCGATTCGGCCGACCGTCGGGTCGGGGAAGTGAATTGGCAGGATCCTCGCATCCGTATCGGCGACCTGCCCGAAGAACAGGCGACGACTTGCTTCGGCCTCGGCGGGATCCCAGCAGAATACGGTCGACCAGTCGGGTTGGTGGACCTGCAGGGCGTGGTGCATCAGGTCGCCGGTCACAACGGCGTGCTGGCCGCCGCTGCGGATGTGGACGCAGCAATGGCAGGGTGAATGCCCGGGGGTCGGCTGGATCGTGATGCGGTTGTCGAGCTGGAAATCGTCGTCGACGAGCAGTGCCTGGCCCGCAGCGACGATCGGCTCGCAGTTGAAGCGGTGGACGTTGCCACCGCCCCCCGGGCGTTCTTCCGCCGCCCTGGTGCTGGCATCCCACGCTTCGTATTCGCGCCGGTGAAAGACGTATTTCGCATTGGGAAAGGTCGGGACCCAGCGGCCATCGCGCAGCACCGTGTTCCAGCCCGAATGATCAATGTGGAGATGGGTGCAGAAGACGTAGTCGATGTCCTCGAAGGCTAGGCCCTCCGCCTTCAGCCCGTCGAGCCAAGGCTGCTTCGGGAAGTCCATGGGCGGCGGGTAGCCCTTATCCTCGCCGGTGCAGGTATCGACCAGAATCGTGTGATGCGGTGTGCGCACGACATAGGTCTGGTAGGTGATGACCATCTTGCCGGAGGCGGGGTCGTAGGTCTCCGGCTCGACCTCCCGCAGCCGCTCGGCGAGCAGTTCCGGTGCGGCAGCGGCCTTGGGGAACATCGCTTCGGGCGCGCGCCAGGGGCCGTCGCGCTCGATGATGCTGGTGATGGTGACGTCGCCGATGGTCAGCTTGCGCATGTCGCGTTCCGATCCGTTCAGGTCGTCACTCGGCGCGAATGCCGGCTTCGGCAGCGACCCGGCGCCAGGTCGGCACGTCCTCGGCGAGGCGGGCGGCCAGGACGTCGGGCGTGCTCATCAGCGGTTCGGCGCCCAGCGTCGCGAAGCGGGCGCGGAAGTCCGCGTCGCCGCGGAGGGCGATGAGTTCCGCCGACATGCGGGCGAGGATCGGTTCGGGCAGCCCCTTGGGGGCGGCAATGGCAAACCAGTTCGGAGCGATGTAGCCGGTCACGATCTCCACCGCGGCCGGAACCTCCGGCACGAAGGGAATGCGCGATGCCGTGGTGACGGCGAGGATGCGTGCGCGTCCCTCTCGCACCTGACCGAGCGTTTCCACGGTGCTCGCGAACACCACGTCGATATCGCCGGCATAGAGCGCGTTGGTCGCCTGTGCCGCGCCGCGATACGGCACATGGGTCAGGTCGATCCGCGCGACCGAGGCCAGCATTGCCCCCGACAGGTGGTTCGAGGAGCCGATGCCTGAAGTGCCGTAGGTGATGATGCCGGGCTTCGCGCGCGCCTCCGCCACCAGATCCTGAAGCGTTGCAAAGCGGTGGTCGGCGCGGACGACGATGGTCGTCGCGATCTCCGCCACCAGGCTGACCGGTGTGAGGTCCGTCCGCGGGTCGAAGCCCAGATTCGCGTAGATCGCCGGCAAGATGGCGAGTGAGGAGGACGTCAACACGAAGTGGTAACCGTCGGGCGGCGATTGCACGACCGAGCGGAGCCCGATCGAGCCGCCCGCGCCGGCGCGGTTGTCGATGATGAAGGGTTGTCCGAGCTTCTCGCGCAGCCGCTCGCCGATCAGCCGGCCGACCGTGTCGATCGGCCCGCCGGGGGCGAATGGGATGACCAGACGGATGGGGCGGGCGGGCCAGGTCTCCTGTGCCAGCGCCGGTGCGGCGATCGCGGCGAACCCCAGGGCGGGCAGGGAGCGCCGCCGCAGCGTCGGCGCCTGCGCAATGCGCTCCTTGTCTACATGCTTCATCGTTTCCTCCTGTCGCCGTCGCCGCAGCGTGTTCGGGTTACGATCCGACGGAGGCCGCGTGGACGCAAGCCGTGCTCAGCGGTGCAATGCTTCCCGCCGCGCGATCCACGTCGTGGCCGCAAAGATCACCGCGGCGCCGGCGAAGGTCGTGGAGGCTGGAATCTCGGCAAAGACGAGCCAGCCCAGGGTCGACGCCCAGATCATGTCGACGAACCTGATCGGCTGCGTGGCCGACATGTCCGCCACGCGGAATGCTTCGGTCAGGCACCAATGGCCCGCACTGCCGAGCAGGCCCGTCAGCAGGAACCAGCCCCATTGCTCCGTCGTTGGCCATGACCAGCCGGGCAGGGCGAAGGGCAGGCTGAACGCCGCGACCGTAATCGCCTGCCATGCGACGATGACCTCCGGCCGGTCGCGCCGCGTCAGCGCCTTGGTGATCAGGAAGGATGCGGCGAAGAGCGGCGCCGAGGACAGCATGACGAGCGACCAGAAGGCATCCCCGCCGCCGGTGAACTGCGGCGCGACGATGATCAGCACGCCGAGGAAGCCGATGCCGGCCGAAATCCAGCGCGCCGGCACCATCGCCTCGCCCAGGAACAGCACTGCGCCGGCCATGATGAAGATCGGGCCGGTGAAGCCGATCGCGGTCATGTCGGCCATCGGCACATGAGGCAGCGCCCAGAACCACAGCAGCAGGCCGGCGGTATGCAGCACGCCGCGCCATGCCTGGCCCGGCAGATCATGGGGCCGCCATGCCGCAAGACCCGTCCGCACCATGAAGGGAATGAGGACGATGAGGCCGAACAGATATCGAAGAAACTGCGTCTGAAACGGGTCGAGTTCCCGCGACAGTACCCGAAGGATCGTGTTGAGGAGGCAGAACAGGAAGCCGGCGGCGACCATCCAGGCCATCCCGCGCAATGTGGCGATGCGCCCCGGCTGCGCGGGGGCTGCCGTGGTCACGCCGCGGCGGCCTCCCGCGCCAGGACGCGGCGCAAGGCGGCGTTGAAGGGTTCCGCCGCCTCATAGGCCACCCAGTGGCCGGCGCCGGGAATGCCTTCCGCCGTCGCGCCGGCACGCATGCTGCGGATCAACTCCAGCCTCAGTTCGACATGGGGGCGGGCGATGGCGTCCTGCTCGCCATAGATGGCGGCCAGCGGCGCCCGGCCGCGGGCGATGGCCTGCTTCAGAGAATCGGTGTTGGCCCAGCCGCGGCTCTTGAAGCGGGCGCGGCGCGTATGGAGGTCCTGCATGGCCAGCGCGACGTCGTCGATACGCGAGGCGTCGGCGAACATCAGGGCGGCGAGGTTGTGACGGTTGGCCTCCTCACGGTCGACTCCCTCCAGCTGGCGGACTTTCACCAGCGTGGTCGGGCTTCGCTCGAAGCCAAGCGCGCCGGCGCCGACGACGGTCAGGGAAAGGCAGCGATCCTGATCCACGGCGGCGAGATGGCCCGAGCAAAGCGCGCCGAAGGAGAAGCCGGCCAGATCGTAGCCGGGGCCGCCCGGCAGGATCATCCTCAGGCCCTCGGCCAGTATGGGCGCGATGGTTTCCGGCGCGGCGGGCATAGGCGGCATGTCGCTGTCACCGAGGCCTGGGAGGTCGGCGCAGATCACCAGGCGATCGGAGGAAAGGTCCGGAATGTTGCGCAGCCAGTGCCGCCAGGACCCGGAGCCGCCATGCAGCAGCACCAGTGGCCGGCCCTGCCCCCAGGCACGCCAGACCATCCTGCCGTCGCCGCAGGGCGTCTCCGCCCGGCGCGCCGCAGCCGCCACCGCGCGCAGCTCCGCATGCGGCTCGTCCCGCGCGTCGTTCGCCGTCCAATCTCCGAAACCCATGGTCGCCAGTATCCCTCCGCGCCTTGCCTACATCCTAGGCCAGGCGGCGGATCGGTCCAGCCGGGGCGGTCATGACACTGGCATGCCCTGAGCGGGGATACCGCCGAGGACGCCATCGACACCAAGGCGCTTTTCAAGCTCGGGGAGTGTCGCCCGGGCGATGGTGATCACCGATGCCTGGAGGTCCGGCGAGGGGTCACCGCCGCGGGCCGCGCGTTGCAACGCCTCGGCCTCGCCGGCGAGACGCGTCGCGCCGAGCGTGCGCGCCGCGCCGACGAGCCGGTGCGCGGCGTGCTGGACGTGTCCGGCATCGGCCTTCTCGGTGGTGCCGGCATTGGTCAGCAGCGAGAGGGCGCGACGCACTTCCCCGACGAACTCGGCGAGGATGCCATGCGCTGCATGGCCAAGCTCGCGCTCAAGCAGGTCGAGCGTGGTGCCGTCGATGTACGGCGCCGGCGCCGTGGCGGCCTCGGCCGGCTTGGCGGCCGGGGCGGCGTCGCGGATACGCAGCGCCGCCAGGATCTGCAGCAGTGCCTGGCGGTCGATGGGCTTCGCGAGATGCGCATCCATACCGGCGCGCCGCGTGGCTTCGATCTGGTCGGGCAGGGCGGAGGCGGTGAGCGCGATGACCGGCACCGCGCAGGCGGGCGGCGGCAAGGCACGGATGCGCCGCGTCGCCTCGAAACCGTCGATGCCCGGCATCTGGAGGTCCATCAGCACGGCGTCGAACGGCGCGTTCGAGAGGGCGAGCAGGGCGCTCACCGCATCCGCGGCAACGTCCACGCTGTGCCCGGCGCCGCGCAGCATGGCCTGCGCGATCTGCCGGTTGGCGGCCACGTCGTCCACGACGAGGATCCGTAGGGGAGTCTCGCCCTCGAAGGCAAGCGAAGGATCGCCGGATGGCGCATCTTCTGTCACCGGCAGACCGGCGCCATGCAGCGGGATCTCGATCCAGAAGAGTGCGCCGCCACCGGGCGGCTCGCTGCAGCCGATCTCGCCCTCCATCAGGGCGACCAGCCGGGCGGAGATCGCGAGACCGAGACCCGTGCCCTGGCCATCCGCCGCGCCGTGCGGGGCCAGCTGCACGAAATCCTCGAACAACAGATGCCGCTTCTCGGCCGGAACGCCGGGCCCGGTGTCCTGGACCTCGATCCGCAGCCGGTCCTCACCCAGGCGGCGCATGCGCAGATCCACGCGCCCGCCATTCGGGGTGAATTTCACCGCGTTGGACAGCAGGTTCAGCAGCAATTGCCGCAGCCGCGTGGGGTCCAGCTCCGCCGTCACGGGCAGAGCCGGGTCCAGGTCGAGGTGGAAGGAAAGGCTCTTGCGCGCGATCTCGGGCGCCAGCAGCGTGGCGCAGCCGTCCAGCAGCGGGCGCAGCGCGATCACGCGCGGGGCCAGGTCGAGCCGGCCAGCTTCGATCTTCGACAGGTCGAGCAGCCCGTTCACCAGGTCGAGCAGATGACGGCCGGCCTCGTGCAACGTCTTCACCTGTTCGCGCTGCTCGGGCTCGAGCCGCGGGTCCTGCAGCAGGACCTGCGCGAAGCCGAGGACGCCGTTCAGCGGCGTACGAAGCTCGTGCGAGACGCGCGCCAGGAAGCGACTTTTCGCCTCGCCTGCGGCAG
Organism: Neoroseomonas terrae; assembly: GCF_018129025.1. Taxonomy (GTDB): domain Bacteria; phylum Pseudomonadota; class Alphaproteobacteria; order Acetobacterales; family Acetobacteraceae; genus Neoroseomonas; species Neoroseomonas terrae. Next base: position 186,200 of record NZ_JAAEDI010000001.1, read on the forward strand.
CCGCGGCGTCGCGCGCCGCGGCGAGCTCCTGGATCGCCCGCTTGAGCGCGGTGATGTCGGTGCGGATACCCACCGTGCCGCCATCCGGCGTGCGCCGTTCGGTGATGAGCACCCAGCGTCCGTCCGGCAGCAGCCGTTCCATCGTCGGCTGGTCGCCGAGGTGATACACCTTGCTTTCGGTGACGAAGGCCTCGATGTCGTCGCCGGCCTGCGGATACTGGCCGCGCTTCGCGCCCTCGCGCATGATCTCGTCGAAGGTGGCGCCTGGCTGGATGAACGGCGCGCTGATCCGGTAGAAATCCTTGTAGCGGCTGTTGCAGGCAGTCAGCCGGTCGTCTGCGTCGAACATCACGAAGCCGTCCGACATGGCCTCCAGCGCATTCTCAAGCGTGAGGCGGGCGCGTGCGCGTTCGGCTTCCGCCTTGTCGCGCTGGCGCAGCATGATCATCAGTGCGAGCGTGACGAGAACGATCACCAGCCCCAGCATGCTGGAGACGATGAAGGCGCGGATACGGTCGCGGTACCAGCCGGCCAGTGCCGCGTCGACTTCGATCGTCGTGGTGATGTACAGCGTGGAGTAGAGCGTCGGCCGTACCGATGCGAAGACGGGGGCGCCGGAGAAACGGCTTGTTGTCAGGACCGCCTGGGCGCCGACCCCCGTGGCACGCGCGTTGGGCTCCAAGCGCTGGCCGATCCGCGTCTCGTCGTGCGGAACGGACGCCAGCAGCACGCCGTCGTCACGTTCGAGGGTCGTGCGGAGCCCGGGACTTTCGCCGGCAGCCGTCAGCAGGAACCGCACGGACGGCACTGGAACCTCGGCAACCGCCAGCACCGGGCCGAGGCCGACGACGGTGACATTCCTGGCAAAGAACAGCGTCCATTCGCCGGTCGAGGGGCTCTGGACCGGACCACCTATCGAGACGCCGCCGCCGCGCTCGACAAGGTCGGAGAAGCCGGTCTCGACGGGCAGCGGAAGCCGTCGGCGGCGGGAGACCGGCAGCGCGGTCGCGACAGGCAAGCCGTTGGGGCCCAGAAGAAGGATGTCGCGATACGTGAAGTTCTGATTGTTGAGCTGGCGCAGCACACGGTTCAGCACGCCCATGTCGAGCTGATCGTTCGGGGCGAAATGGGCGAGGATCGCGGGCAACCCCGCAAGCATCGCATCCACCTGCACGAAGGCACGGTTGATCGATGTCTCGGTGGCCAGGCTGATCCGTTCGACCGACTCCTCGGCGGCGCGGATCTGCGCCTCCCGCGCGCGGTCGATGATCGCCAGCGTCGCCGTCGTCTGCGCGAGCAGCAGGATGATGGCACCGAGGAAGATCGCCCGTCGTAGGAACAGCGTATTCTGCATCACTCAGTCGGGGCGCGCCGTCACGCCTAGCGCCGGGGCGAGGTACCGGTTCCAGGCCTCGACGCAGGGTTCGCCGCAACGGCGGACCCAGCCGGGCAGGATGGTTTCGGTCAGCAGCCGGAGCCGCCGCTGCTGGTCGGCGGTTGAGCCGGCTACGATCGTGGCCTGTCCGCGGCGTCCGCCGGCGCAACTCGGCAGGCCGGCATTGCAGGCGAAGCCATCGACCGTCTCGACCTCCGTCGCGTCCCAGATCTGCCGCTCGAGGATGGCGAGCTCGCGTCGGATCAGGGTGCGCGCCCATTCCGGCAGCGCGGCCCAGGCCGCACGATTGGCCCCGAACATCGACAGGCCCCAGGTGATTGCCATGCTGTGCATGTAGGTCGTCGCCTCATGCAACCCGATTGCGTTGGCCGAGAGCGTTCCGGTCACGGCGCATTCAACGACGCCCGAGCGCACCGCTGCCAGAGTCTCGGCAAACGGGATGACGACGGGCGTGGCACCCAGCGCGGCGAACATGTCGGACTGGCCGACGGAAGATGTCCGGATGCGCCGCCCCGCCAGGTCCGACAGACCGCTGAAGCGGTCGCGGCAGAAGATCACCTGGGCGGGGTACGTATATACCGCGAGGAGCTCGACATCGTAGCGCTCGGCAAGGAGCTGTTCGAGATGCGGGCGGTAGAGCGCGACGGTCCGGCGCAGCGCCGCCATGTCCGGATTGACCACCGGCAGATCGACCGCGTTGAATTCCGGCTCCTCGTTGCTGACCACGGCGAGCAGCGCCGTGCCGAAGGGGACGACGCCGAGGCGCATCAGGGCGAGCATCTCCTGGGCCCGGATGCCGCTGCGGTCGAACGGGGCGATCTCGGCAACGATGCGCCCCCCTGACACCTCCCTGATGTGGTCGCGCCAGAACGGCTCCTCATACCGCACGAACTGGCTGACGTCGGCGAGGCCGCCAACGATCTTGATGCGGATCGGCTCGGACGCGGTGGTCTGCGCGACCGACCCGGCGGCGAGGAAGGCGAGGAGGGCGGGCAGCAGTGCCAGCGCCGAGCAGTAGCGAAACACCGATCGTAACAAGGCTGCCTCCAGGACGTGCGGAGCCCGCAGGGATTTGCGCCTTCTAGGCGAAGGATGTCACAGTCACCATTAAAGAAACAGGCAACTCGGCCATGGCGGGCCACCCCCGGCGAGCTGGCCGGAACCGGACAATCCCATGAAACCACATCGCAGCGCCATTGCCAGCCACCGCGGGGGTGCATTCCTGTGGCCGGAGAATGGGCTGACCGCGTTCCGGGCCACGGCGCAGCTCGCGCTCGAACAGGCGGAATGCGACGTTCATGCCTCCGCCGACGGCGCGGCGATGGTGATCCATGACGCGACCCTCGACCGGACGACGGACGGGGCCGGGCCCGTCGCCGCGCAGACGGCGGCGGCGCTGGGGCGCCTTCGGCTGCGCGGGGGCGGCGGCGATACGGTGCTCCGGCTCGCCGAGATGCTGGACATCTTCCGGGCCTCGGCCGTCGCGCCGCGGATCGAGATCAAGGAGGGGGTCGATGGACGCCCCTATCCCGGGCTGGTCGGCCGGGTGGTGGGCGAATTGGATCGGGCAGGGCTGCGGCGGCGCAGCTGGATCATCGGCTTCGACGCGCCGACCATGGCCGAGGCACAGGCCGCGGGGGGGCTTGCCGGGGTTGCCTGGCTCCTGGAGCGCGGAACATGGCGGTCCCTCGGCCTTCGCGGCACGATCGCGGTCGCGCAGGCCCATGGTTTCCCCGAGATCGGGGTGCATGAATCGCTGCTCGATGCGGAAGGCCTGGCCATGCTGCATGGCGCCGGGGTCGGCGTGTCGGTCTGGGGCGCGAATCACGAGGCCTCGATCCGGCGGATGCTCGGCCTCGGCGTCGATCTTCTCGCGACCGATGATCCGCCGCTCGCCATCGCCTTACGCGGCTAGCGTTCCCGGCGGCTCGTCGTTGTTGCAACCCCGGCATCGGCACACCTAACCTGCGCCGCAGAAGAATTGCGGGAGGGCGCGTCAAGGTGGCTGGGATTCCGGCTGTCCTCGAAGCGGGGGGCGTGAGCCTGCGCTTCGGTGGCGTCAGGGCGCTGACCGACGTTTCCTTCGCCGTGCGGCGCGGCGAGATATTCTCGATCATCGGCCCGAACGGCGCGGGCAAGACCTCCATGGTCAACTGCGTCTCCGGACGCTACCGCCCCACCGAGGGCCGCATCCTGTTCGAGGGGCAGGACGTCACGCGGCTGCGACCGAACCGGCGGGCCGCGCTCGGCATCGGCCGCACCTTCCAGAACTTGGCGCTGTTCGGGCACATGAGCGTGCTCGACAACATCATGGTCGGCCGCCACCACCTGCTCGGCGCCGGCTTCCTGCGCGGCATGGCCTATTGGGTGGGCGGTGCGCAGCGGGAGGAACTCGCGCATCGGCGCGAGGTCGAGGAGATCATCGACTTTCTCGAGATCCAGCATGTCCGCAAGGCCACCGCGGGCACCCTGTCCTATGGGCTGCGCAAGCGGGTGGAGTTGGCGCGCGCGGTGGCGCTGAAGCCCCGGCTGATCCTGCTCGACGAACCCATGGCCGGCATGAATCTCGAGGAGAAGGAGGACATGGCCCGCTTCATCGTCGACCTGAACGAGGAGTGGGGCATGACCGTGCTGATGATCGAGCACGACATGGGCGTGGTGATGGACATCAGCCATCGCGTCATGGTGCTCGATTTCGGGCGGCGGATCGCCGAGGGCACGCCGGAGGCGGTGCTCGCCGACGAGCATGTCCGGCGCGCCTATCTCGGCGAGGCGGATGAGGTGGTGTCCGGCGCGGGCGAGCCCGCGGCGGCATGACGGGGGCCGAGGACACGCTGCCGCGTCTGCTCCGGCGCAATGCCGCCGCGCATGGTGACGAGATCGCGATGCGCGAGAAGGAGTTCGGCATCTGGCGGGCGCTGCGCTGGTCCGAGGTGGCGGCGCGTACGCGCGACATGGCGCTCGGCCTCCGGGCGGTCGGCGTCGCGCCGGGCGATACCGTCGGGCTGATCGGCGACAACCGGCCCGACTGGGTGATGGGGGAGATCGCGACCCACGCGGTCCGCGGCCGGTCGCTCGGCATCTATCGCGACGCGCTGGATGAGGAGGTGGCGTATCTGCTCGCCTTCAGCAGCGCCGTCGCGGTGATCGCGGAGGATGAGGAGCAGGTCGACAAGCTGCTCAACGTCTCGGCGCAGGTGCCGACGCTGCGGCACATCGTCTATTGCGATCCGCGCGGCATGCGCAAGCACGACGATCCGCGGCTGCTGCCGATGGAGGACCTGCTGCGGCACGGAACGGCCGCTGCCGAAGCCGACCCGCTGGCCTGGGATGCGCTGGTCGACGCGACGCGGGGCGAGGAGGTGGCGATCCTCTGCACCACCTCGGGCACGACGGCGCGGCCGAAGCTCGCGCAGCTCACCGGCCGGGCGCTGATCCGTCATTGCGAAGCCTATCTCGCGGCCGATCCGAAGGGGGCGGAGGACGAGTATGTCTCGGTCCTGCCGTTGCCCTGGATCATGGAGCAGATCTACGTCCTCGGCTGGGGGCTGATCAGCCGAATGAAGGTCAACTTCGTCGAGGAACCCGAGACGATGATGGCCGATTTCCGGGAGATCGCGCCGACCTTCGTGCTGTTCGCCCCGCGCGTCTGGGAAGGCATCGCAGCCGATGTGCGCGCCCGGGTCATGGATGCGTCTCCGCTCAAGCAGCGCGCCTTCGAGGCGGGCATGCACATGGGGCTCGGCGCGCTGGAAGCCGGCGGGCGATCGGTGCTGGCCGATGCGCTGCTGTTCCGCGCGCTTCGCGACCGGCTGGGCTTCACGCGGCTGCGATCGGCGGCGACCGGCGGCGCTGCCCTCGGCCCTGAGACCTTCCGCTTTTTCCAGGCGATGGGCGTGCCGCTGCGGCAGCTCTACGGTCAGACGGAACTGCTCGGGGCCTACACGCTGCACCGGCCCGACGCGGTCGATTTCGACACGGTCGGCGTGCCCTTCGGGCCCGATGTCGAACTGCGGATCCATGAGGCCGATGCGAACGGCGTGGGCGAGATCGTCACGCGGCATCCGAACATGTTCTCCGGGTATCTCGGGATGGAGGACGTGCCGGACATGCGCGACGGCTGGCTGCACACCGGCGACGCCGGCTACTTCAACGCGCAGGGCCAGCTCGTCGTCATCGACCGCATCAAGGATATCGCGACGACGAGCAGCGGCGACCGCTTCTCGCCCCAGTTCATCGAGAACAAGCTGAAGTTCAGCCCCTTCGTCGCGGAGGCGGTGATCCTGGGCGATCGGCGCGCGCATCTGGCGGCCATGATCTGCATCCGCTTCCCGATCGTCAGCAAATGGGCGGAGCGCAACCGGATCGGCTTCACCACCTATTCCGACCTGTCCGCGCGGCCGGAAGTGCTGGCGAAGATCCGCGATGAGGTGGCGAAGGTGAACGCTTCCCTGCCGCCGGCGCAGCGCATCCGGGACTTCATCCTGCTCTATAAGGAACTGGACGCGGATGACGAGGAGCTGACGCGCACCCGGAAGGTCCGCCGGGGTGTGATCAACGAAAAGTACGGCGGGATCATCGACGCGATCTATGCCGGCGACGACGCGATACCGGTGGATACGACGATCGCGTTCCAGGACGGCACGAAGCAGCGGATCAGGACGGTCCTGCAGGTGGCGCGCATGGCGCCGGCGGACCAGGCGGAGGTGGTGTGAATGGACACGACGCTACTGTTCCAGCTGGTGCTGAACGGGCTGATCGTCGGCGCGCTGTACGGCGTCGTCGCCATGTCCTTCGTGCTGATCTACAAGGCATCCCAGGTGGTGAACTTCGCCCAGGGCGAGTTCCTGCTGGTCGGCGCCTGGGTGTGCTGGTGGATGCTGACGCACTGGCAATTGCCGATCTGGGCCGGCTTCCTGTTCACCCTGGCCTTCATGACACTGTTCGGCATCGTGCTGCAGGTGATCGTGCTGCGGCCGCTGGTCGGCGAGCCGGTGATCAGCGTCATCATGGCGACGGTCGGCCTGTCGATCTTCTTCCAGGCGCTGATGAAGTGGATATTCGGCGTCTTCGCGCAGCCCTTCCCGCCGATCTTCACGGTCGAGCGGGTGCATGTGCTGGGGCTGGAGGTGCAGTCGGTCTACCTGGCGAGCCTCGGCGTCTCCGCGCTGATCATGCTCGGCTTCTGGTGGTTCTTCACCTATTCGAAGCATGGGTTGGCGATGCGTGCCACGGCCTATGACCAGCAGGTCGCGCAGTCGCTCGGCGTGTCCGTGCCGAAGGTCTTCGCCATGTCCTGGGCGATCTCGGCGGTCGTCTCGGCCGTTGCGGGCGTTGTCGTCGGCGTGGTGAACGGCGTGTCCTCGGCGCTGTCCTTCTACGGCATCAAGGTGTTCCCGGCAGTCATCCTCGGGGGGCTCGATTCCATCGTCGGCGCCGTGCTGGGCGGGCTGATCATCGGCGTGCTGGAGAATGTCGCGCAGTATGTCGATGCCGAGTGGCTGAACTGGGGGAACATGTATCAGATCGCCCCCTTCTACGCGCTGATCCTGATCCTGCTGATCAAGCCTTACGGCCTGTTCGGCACGCGAAATATCGAGCGGGTCTGACGGCACCATGACCTCGATGGCCCCGGCCGGGGATTTCCGCACCGCCTACCGCGCCGACACGACGATCTTTCCGACGCGCAATGCCCGGCTGGCCCTGCTCGTCGGGCTGCTGGTGCTTTGCGCCGCGCCGCTGGCGCTCGGGCGGTATGAGCTCGGGCTGCTCATCGCCATCGGCTACAGCGCCATCGCGGCGCTGGGGCTGAACATCCTGGTGGGGTTCACGGGCCAGATCTCGATCGGCCACGCGGCCTTCTTCGGCTTCGGCGCCTTCGCTTCGGCACTGCTGGCGGAACATCACGTGCCGGTGCCGCTCGCCATCTGGGGCGCGGGGCTGATGACGGCCGTGGTCGGACTGGTCTTCGGGGCGCCGGCGGCGCGGCTGAAGGGGCTGTATCTCGCGATCGCCACCCTGGCGGCCCAGTTCATCCTGGAAGATTTCTTCGCCCGCGCTCGCTGGTTCTCCGGCGGCGTGGCCGGGCGCGTCACCGAACCCTACACGCTGTTCGGCCTGCGCTTCGACCGGGAGGAGACGTATTTCTACATCGTCCTCGCCCATGTCGTCGTGATGTTCGTCGCCGCCGCCAACCTCATGCGCACGCGGGACGGGCGGGCGCTGGTGGCCGTGCGGGACCATTACCTCTCCGCCGAGATGATGGGCATCAACCTCGCCTACTACCGCACGCTCTCCTTCGGCATCGCCTCCTTCTATGCGGGCGTCGCCGGCGCGCTGTATGCGCACTACCTGCTGTTCGTCAGCGTCGAGGCCTTCAACATCCTCTACTCGATCCAGTTCCTGGCCATGGTCATCATCGGCGGGCTGGGATCGATCATGGGCAGCCTGATGGGCGCGGCCTTCATGGTGCTGCTGCCGGAGATCGTGCAGTCGGCGGCGGATCTGCTGGCCGGCGGCATGATCGACCGGGTGTTGCGGCTTGGCGCCTCCATTTCCTTCCTGCGGGAGATGGCCATCGGCGCCGCCATCATCCTGTTCCTGATCTTCGAACCCGACGGTCTTGCGCATCGCTGGCGGATGATCCGGGCATACTGGAAGCTGTACCCGTTTTCGCATTGAGGCCGGCCAACGGCCCGTACGACACAAGGAGGAATGACCAGATGAGGTTTTCGCTTCCCCTGCTGGCCGGTGCGCTGTTCGCGGCGGTGCCGGCACTCGCCCAGGCGCCGATCCCGGTCGGCCACCTGATGGACAATTCGGGCGCAACCTCGGATGTCGGCGTGCCCTACGGCCAGGGGGTGGCCGACACGCTCAACTGGGTGAACCAGACGCGCAACGGCGTCGCCGGGCGTCGCCTGGCCGTCTCGGGCTTCGACTATGGCTACCAGGCGCCGCGTGCGGTCAGCCAGTATCAGTCCTGGGCGCAGCGCGAGCGCGTCGTCGCCATTCAGGGCTGGGGCACCGCGGATACCGAGGCGCTGGTCCGCTTCGTCACGCGCGACCGCATTCCCTACATCTCCGGCTCCTACTCCGCCGCGCTGACGGATGCAGGTGGCACGTCTCGCCGGCAGGGCGTGGAGCCTGCCCCATTCAACTTCTTCTTCGGCCCGTCCTACTCGGATGCGCTGCGCGGCATGCTGCAATGGGCGGCGGATGACTGGCGCGCGCGCGGCCAGCAGGGGCGCCCACGCTACGTGCACATGGGCGCGAACCATCCCTATCCGAACAGCCCGAAGGAGGCCGGCGAGGCGCTGGCGCGCGAACTGGGCTTCGAGGTGCTGCCGGCGATCCAGTTCGCGCTGACGCCGGGCGACTACACGGCCCAATGCCTTACGCTGAAGAACCAGGGGGCGAACTACGCCTATCTGGGCAACACGGCGGGGTCCAACATCTCGGTGCTGCGCGCCTGCCAGACGGTCGGGGTGCAGGTGCAGTTCCTCGGCAATGTCTGGGGCATGGATGAGAACGCCATGAAGGCCGCCGGCACCGCGGCGAATGGCGTGGTCTTCCCGGTCCGCACCGAAGCCGTCTGGGGCGGCACCGGCCCGGGGATGGACACGATCCGCGCCATCAGCCGGACCTCGGACCCGAGCGGCAACGCCTACCGCCCCGTGCACTACCTGGCCGGCGCCTGCGCCGCCATGCTGATGGTCGAGGCCATGGAGACCGCCGCGGCCAATGGCGGCCAGGTCACCGGCGAGCGCATCCGCGATGGCTTCTACGCCCGCCAGAACTGGGTGCCGAACGGCTTCCAGGGCGTCTGCACGCCGTCGACCTTCACCGCGGCGGATCACCGCGGGACCATGCGGGTTGCGCTGTACCGCGCGCAGGTGACGGGCAACACAGCGCAGGGATCGGTGCAGGAGCTGATGGCAGCCGGCACCATGTCCCTGCAGCCGGTCGCCACCATCGACCTGCCGCGCCGGGCGGATTGGCTCGGCTGGTGATGACGGCGCCGCCCCTCCTCGAGGTCAAGAACATCGAGGTGGTCTACAACGAGGTGATCCTCGTGCTGCGCGGCCTGTCGCTCGCCGTGCCGAAGGGGCAGATCGTGGCACTTCTCGGCGCCAATGGCGCCGGGAAGTCGACGACCCTGAAGGCCATCTCCGGCCTGCTGCGCAGCGAGGAAGGCGAGGTCACGCGCGGCGACATCCTGTTCGAGGGCGAGCGCATCAACGGTACCGAACCCGATCGCATCGTCCGCCGCGGCATCTTCCAGGTGATGGAAGGGCGGCGGATCATCGCCGACATGACCTGCGTCGAGAATCTGCGCCTCGGCGCCTTCACCCGGCGCGATGCGGGGGTGAACCGCGACATCGACATGGTGTTCGACTACTTCCCGCGGCTGCGGGAGCGGAGCGGCCTCGCCGGCTACCTTTCCGGGGGGGAACAGCAGATGCTGGCGATCGGCCGCGCGCTGATGGCGCGGCCGCGGCTGATCCTGATGGACGAGCCTTCCATGGGTCTGTCGCCGCTGCTGGTGAAGGAGGTCTTCGGCATCATCCGCCAGCTCAACAGCGACCTCGGCATCACCATCCTGCTGGTCGAGCAGAACGCGCGGATGGCGCTGTCCGTCGCGACCTATGGCTACATCATGGAGCAGGGCAAGGTCGTCCTGGATGGCGATGCGGCGGCCCTGGCGGAGAACGAGGACGTCAAGGAGTTCTACCTCGGTGGCCACGGCGCCGACCGGAAATCCTTCCGAAACCTCAAATCCTACAAGCGGCGGAAGCGCTGGCTGTGACCGGCACGGCGCTGCTGCCCGCCGCGGAGTCCTACGAGGAACTGGTCGCCCGGTTCCGCTGGCGCATTCCGCCCGCCTTCAACATCGCCGAGGCATGCTGCGACCGCTGGGCCGACGGCAGCGGCCGCGTGGCGGTGGTCCATGTCCGGCCGAACGGGCCGCCGGAGCGGATCACTTTCGACGCGCTGCGCAGCAGTTCCGCCCGGGTCGCCCATGTGCTGAAGGCGCAGGGGGTGGGGCGCGGCGATCGCGTCGCCGTGCTGCTGGCCCAGGGCCCGGAGGCGGCGATCGCGCATCTCGCCATCTACCGGATCGGCGCCATCGCGGTGCCGCTGTTCCAGTTGTTCGGGCCGGATGCCCTGGAGTTCCGGCTGCGCGATTGCGGTGCCTGCGCCGTTGTCACGGATGATGTCGGCCTGGCGAAACTCGACGGTGTGCGGGATCGGCTCGGCGATCTGCGCGTCATCCTGAATGCGGACGGAGCCCGGCCTGGCGTGCTGTCCCTGTGGGAGGAAGCCGGGCGGGCGCGGGACGATGTGCCGCCCCTGGCGACGGCGGCGGATGACCCGGCACTGATCATCTACACCTCCGGCACCACGGGATCTCCCAAGGGGGCGTTGCTGGCGCACCGGGTGCTGCTGGGCCACCTGCCCGGCGTCGAGATGCCGCAGGAACTGTTTCCGCACCCTGGCGACCTGTTCTGGACGCCGGCGGATTGGGCGTGGATCGGCGGCCTGCTCGATGTGCTGCTGCCGTCGCTGTATCATGGCGTGCCGGTACTGGCGCACCGCATGGCGAAGTTCGACCCCGAATACGCCTTCCGCCTGCTGGCGGCGCACGGCGTCCGCAATGCGTTCCTGCCGCCGACGGCCCTGCGGATGATGCGGCAGGTCGCCGAGCCCGGGCGCTTCGGCCACCACCTGCGCAGCATCGGCAGCGGCGGGGAGACGCTGGGGGCCGAGGCGCTGGAATGGGGCCGCAGCGCCTTCGGCCTGACCATCAACGAGTTCTACGGCCAGACCGAATGCAACCTGATCATCGCCAACTGCGCCGGGCTGATGCCGGTCAGGCCGGGGTCGATGGGGCGCGCGGTGCCGGGGCATCATGTCGCGATCCTTGATGCGGCCGGCCGGCCGCCGGCGGCCGGGGAGCCCGGTGTCATCGCAGTCCGCCGCCCCGATCCCGTGATGTTCCTCGGGTATTGGAACAATCCCGAGGCGACGGCAGCGAAGTTCAGCGGAGACTGGCTGCTGACGGGCGATACCGGCGTACAGGAGGAGGATGGCAGCTTCCGCTTCATCGGCCGTGCCGACGATGTCATCACCTCTGGCGGCTATCGCATCGGCCCGGGCGAGGTGGAGGATTGCCTGATGCGCCACCCATCCGTGGCGATGGCCGCGGTGATCGGCCTGCCGGACGCGCTGCGCACCGAGGCCGTGACGGCCGTGATCGTGCCGGCGCCCGGGGCAGCGCCGACGCCTGCTTTGGCAGAGGAAATCCGCGGCTTCGTGCGGCAGCGCCTCGCCGCGCATCTCTATCCGCGCCGTGTTGTCTTCGCCGAGACCCTGCCCATGACCGCCACCGGGAAGGTGATGCGCGGTACCCTGCGACAGACGCTTGGCAGCGGCGCCGGACCGGCCGATCCTTGATGGCGAGGTGACCGATGCCGACGAACCAGATCCCGACCCTCGATCTCGACCTCGGCGACGAGATCGACATGCTGCGCGACAGCGTCCGGTCCTTCGCCGATGAGCGGATCGCGCCGATCGCCGCGGAGATCGACCGGACGGACGAGTTTCCGCGCCACCTCTGGCCCGAGATGGGCGCCCTCGGCCTGCATGGCATCACGGTCGAGGACGAGTATGGCGGTTCGAACATGGGCTACGTCGCGCATTGCGTGGCGATGGAGGAGGTCAGTCGCGCCTCCGCCTCGGTCGGGCTGTCCTATGGCGCGCATTCCAACCTGTGCGTGAACCAGATCCGCCGCTGCGGCACCGACGAACAGAAGCGGCGCTATTTGCCGAAACTTGTGTCCGGGGAGCATCTCGGCGCCCTGGCGATGAGCGAGCCGGGCGCGGGTTCGGATGTGGTCAGCATGAAGCTGCGGGCGGAGAAGCGGGGCGACCGGTACGTGCTGAACGGCACGAAGATGTGGATCACCAACGCGCATTACGCGGAGACGATGGTGGTCTATGCCAAGACCGACCCGGCGGCAGGTCCGAAGGGGATCACGGCCTTCATCGTCGAGCGCGGCTTCAAGGGATTCCGGCCGGCGCAGAAGCTCGACAAGCTCGGCATGCGCGGGTCGCCCACCAGCGAGCTGGTGTTCGAGGATTGCGAAGTGCCGGCGGAGAACGTGCTGGGAGAGGTCGGCGGCGGCGTTCGCGTGCTGATGTCGGGGCTGGACTATGAACGCGCCGTGCTGGCGGCGGGACCGCTCGGGATCATGCAGGCGTGCCTCGACCTGGTCGTGCCCTATGTCCATGAACGCAAGCAGTTCGGCCAGCCGATCGGCGAGTTCCAGCTGATCCAGGCGAAGCTCGCCGACATGTACACGCAGCTCAGCGCATGCCGCGCCTATGTCTATGCCGTGGCGCGCGCCTGCGACCATGGACGCACCAGCCGCAAGGACGCTGCCGGCGCCATCCTGTTCGCGGCGGAGGCCGCGACGAAGGCGTCGCTGGATGCGATCCAGATTCTGGGCGGCAACGGCTACATCAACGACAACGCAACGGGGCGGCTGCTGCGCGATGCCAAGCTGTATGAGATCGGGGCCGGCACGAGCGAGATCCGGCGCATGCTGATCGGCCGGGAATTGTTCAAGGAGACGGCGTGAGCCACGTCCTTTCCTCCTCCGTCGATACGCGCAGCGAGGCCTTCCGTGCCAATGCCGCGACGATGCGCGGTCTGCTGGACACGCTGTCGGCGCGAAGTGCCGAGGCCGGCGCGGGTGGCCCCGCAGCGGCGCGCGAGAAGCATGTCGCGCGCGGCAAGCTGCTACCGCGGCAGCGCGTGGAGAGATTGCTCGATCGCGGTTCGCCGTTCCTCGAGCTGTCGCCGCTCGCCGCGTATGGCATGTATGGCCGGGAGGTGCCCGGCGCCGGGATGATCACGGGGATCGGGCGCGTTGCGGGCCGCGAATGCGTCATCGTCGCCAATGATGCGACGGTGAAGGGCGGGACCTACTACCCGATTACCGTGAAGAAGCATCTGCGCGCGCAGGAGATCGCGGCGCAGAACCGGCTGCCCTGCATCTACCTGGTCGATTCCGGCGGCGCGAACCTGCCGAACCAGGACGAGATCTTCCCAGACCGCGAGCATTTCGGCCGCATCTTCTTCAACCAGGCTCGGTTGTCCGCTGCCGGCATTCCGCAGATCGCCGCCGTCATGGGGTCGTGCACCGCGGGTGGCGCCTATGTCCCGGCGATGTGCGACGAGGCGGTGATCGTGCGGGAGCAGGGGACGATCTTCCTGGCCGGCCCGCCGCTGGTGAAGGCCGCGACGGGGGAAGTGGTCAGCGCCGAGGATCTCGGCGGCGCCGATGTGCATACGCGGCTGTCCGGCGTTGCCGACCATTTCGCCGTGGACGACATGCATGCGCTGGGGCTGGTGCGGCGCATCGTGGACAATCTCGGCGCCACGCAGCGAGCGGCGCTGCCTGCGCGGACGCCAGTGCCGCCGCGCTACGATCCGGCGGAACTGCACGGCATCGTGCCGCCCGACCTCCGCACGCCCGTCGAGGCGCGGGAGATCATCGCGCGCATCGTCGATGGATCGGAACTGGACGAGTTCAAGCATCGGTACGGTGCGACGCTCGTCTGCGGCTTCGCGCGCATTTGGGGCATGCCGGTCGGCATCCTGGCGAATAACGGCATCCTGTTTTCGGAATCCGCACAGAAGGGCGCGCATTTCGTCGAGCTCTGCTGCCAGCGTGGCATCCCGCTGCTGTTCCTGCAGAACATCGCCGGCTTCATGGTGGGCCGGAAATACGAGGCCGGCGGCATCGCGAAGGATGGCGCGAAGCTCGTCACCGCCGTGGCCTGCGCCAATGTGCCGAAGTTCACCGTCATCACCGGCGGTTCCTTCGGCGCCGGCAATTACGGGATGTGCGGGCGCGCCTATTCCCCGCGCTTCCTGTTCACCTGGCCCAACTCCCGCATCTCGGTGATGGGCGGGGAGCAGGCGGCGAGTGTGCTGGCCACTCTCCGCCGCGACAACATCGAGGCGCGCGGCGAGAGCTGGAGCGCGGAGGCGGAAGATGCCTTCAAGGCGCCGATCCGCGAGAAGTATGAGCGCGAGGGCGACCCGTACTACGCCACGGCGCGGTTGTGGGATGACGGCATCATCGACCCGGCCGACACTCGCGACGTGCTGGGCTTGGCGATGGCCGCCGCGCTGAACGCACCGATCGAGGAGACACGCTTCGGCGTGTTCCGCATGTGATGTTCCGCCGCCTGCTCATCGCCAATCGCGGCGAGATCGCCTGCCGCATCATGCGCACGGCGCAGCGGATGGGCATCCATTGCATCGCCGTGTTCAGCGAGGCCGATGCACAGGCGTTGCATGTGGCGCTCGCGGATGAAGCCCACGCCATCGGACCGGCGCCGGCGCGCGATTCCTATCTTCGCGGCGACCGTATCCTGGAGGTGGCGCGCAACGCCGGCGCTGACGCCATCCATCCCGGCTACGGGTTCCTGTCGGAGAACGCGGCGTTCGCGGAAGCCTGCGAGGCCGCCGGTATCGTCTTCGTCGGTCCGCCCGCCGCAGCCATCCGAGCCATGGGCAGCAAGGCGGAATCGAAGGCGCTCATGGTCGCGTCGGGCGTGCCGGTCGTGCCGGGCTATCATGGTGACGACCAGTCCGACGGGTATCTGGCGGCCGAGGCGGCACGAATCGGCTTCCCCATCCTGATCAAGGCCAGCGCCGGCGGCGGCGGCAAGGGCATGCGCCCGGTCTTCGCC
Organism: Neoroseomonas terrae; assembly: GCF_018129025.1. Classification (GTDB taxonomy): domain Bacteria; phylum Pseudomonadota; class Alphaproteobacteria; order Acetobacterales; family Acetobacteraceae; genus Neoroseomonas; species Neoroseomonas terrae. The sequence continues at coordinate 201,363 of NZ_JAAEDI010000001.1, forward strand.
GCGCCGGATTTCGCCGCCGAACTCGCCGGGGCGCGGCGGGAGGCGAAGGCGGCCTTCGGCGATGACCGCGTGCTGCTGGAACGCTATCTGCAGAAGCCGCGGCACGTTGAGGTGCAGGTCTTCGCCGATGCCCATGGCCGCATCGTGCACCTGCATACGCGCGATTGTTCGGTGCAGCGGCGCCATCAGAAGGTGCTGGAGGAAGCACCGGCACCGGACCTGTCGGCCGCGCTGCGCGACCGGCTGCACCAGGCGGCGATCGCGGCGGCGCATGCGGTCGGCTACGTCAATGCCGGCACGGTGGAGTTCATCGTCGAAGGCGACGACGCGTTCTTCATGGAGATGAACACGCGGCTGCAGGTGGAACATCCGGTGACGGAGATGGTCACCGGACTCGATCTGGTGGAATGGCAGCTGCGCGTCGCGGCGGGGCAGGCGCTGCCGGACCATTGGCCGCCGGATGCCGAGGGGCACGCCGTGGAGGTGCGCCTGTATGCCGAGGATCCCGATCACGATTTCCGGCCCTCCATCGGCATGCTGCAGCGCTTCTTCGGGCCGCCGCAGAGTGGAAGCATTCGCGTCGACACCGGCGTTCGCGACCGGGATGCCATCACGCCGCACTACGACCCCATGATCGCCAAGATCATCGCGGCGGGTGCCGATCGCGGCGAGGCGCTGGAACGTCTTGCCGCGGCGCTCGCGGATACGCAGCTCCGTGGGCTCACCACGAACCTGCCGTTCCTGCGGCGGCTGGTGTCGCACCCCGCGATGCGCGCGGCGGAACTCGACACCGGCTTCATCGCGCGGCACGCCGCCGAGCTGATCCCACCGCCGAAGGAGGCGCCGGCCGTGGTGCTGGCCGGATTCGCGGTGGTCTATCTGGCGCGGATGCGGTTCGACGCCGCCGGCGCGTCACCCTGGAGCCAGTGTCGCGGATTCCGCCTGTTCGGCGCGGCGGAGGAGTTGCTGCTGCTGCGCGACGCCGTGCGCCTGCGGCGCGTCCTGGTCCGGGACCGGCGCGGCAGGATGGAGGCCGTCATCGATGATGGGCCGCCGCTGCCGATCGATGCCGATCTCTCGCACGGGCTGCGCGCCTGCGTCGATGGCGTATGGCATCCGCTGCCCTTCACGCTGGAGGGCGACGTTATCGACCTGACCTTCGCCGGTGAGGACTACGCGCTGCACCTGGTGGATCCCTATGCGCAGCGCGGTGGGGAAGCGGCCGTGGATGGGCGGCTATCGGCGCCGATTCCGGGCCGGGTCGTCCAGGTGCTGGTGCAGGTGGGGGACCACGTCGCCCGCGGTCAGGTCGTCGCAATCCTCGAGGCGATGAAGACCGAGCTGCGCATTGCCGCGCCAGCGGATGGCGTCGTCGCGCATATCGGCTGCGCGGCGGGCGACAGTATCGAGGAAGGGACGGAGATCGTTACCCTCGCGCCGCCGGACGGGAGCGCATCGCTTCCCTGATCGGGTGGCGCAGCAGCAGCCCAGCGCGGCGGAAGGCGCAGCCGAGATGGATTGCCGCCGGCAGCGCCGCATAGGCGGCCTGCAGCGGCAGCAGGCGGAGCAGGGCGGCCAGCGCTTCGCTGCGTACGCCGCGCTGCGCCAGGGCGCAGGCGAGGAGGAGCGCAGCTTCCTGCGGTGCCACACGCTGGCAGAAGGGGCAGCCTGCGGCGATGGGGGCGGCGCGCAGCAGCGCATCCAGCGGTGGCGCAGCGGGGCCGGCGTCTTCCGTCGCGAGGATCATCCTGGCGGCGAACAGCGGTGGCTGGCCGGCCCGCGCGGCGCCGTACCAGGCGCGGATCGCGTCCAGCAGGAGCTTCTCCTGAGGTGGCAGGTCATCCGCCACGGTGCCGGCCCAGGGCCAGTCCGGGAGTCCGCTGATCGCCATGCAGAATCCTCTCACTGCGAGCGGCAAGACTAGGGTAAGTGAGAATGATTCGCAATAACTCTATCGTTAGCGCAGGATCCGGGGGCGTCGCGGCGGGCGAACCGGGCCTAATGGAAGTCGCGGCTGGGGGGCAGGCGCAGCCGCTGGCTGCCCGGATTGGGCCGAAGGACCTCATCCGCATGGGCCATGGCACTGTTCCAGCGCGCTTCGTCCAGGTGATGCAGCCCATCCAACAGGTCGGATCGGTCGACCAGCCGCCGGACCATGAGGTGGATGATCGGGACGGTTTCGGTCTCGACGCGCTCGACCGTTCCCTCGGCGAGCACCAGCCGGGCGGCGACGACCGCGGCGCGGAACCGTTCCGCGAGGTCCGGATAGACGACCAGGTTGGCGACGCCGTGCTCGTCCTCGACCGTGAAGAAGACGACGCCCTTGGCGCTGCCGGGGCGCTGGCGGACCAGCACCAGACCGGGCAGGCAGAGCCGCTGCCCCTGCCTGGCCTTGCCCAGCCTGCGCGTATCCGCGAGCCCCAGCGCATCCAGTTGCGGGCGCAGCAGCCGCAAGGGATGGGCGCGCAGCGTCAGCCCGGTGCCGGCGTAGTCGAGCACCGTCTGCTCCCCCGCCGTGGCGCGGGGTAGCCGCGGGGCGGCCTCGCGCCCCTCGGCGGCGGCGAGCGGGGGCGCGGGTGCGGACAGTGCCGCGGCATCCCACAGCGCCGCGCGGCGGTTGCGACCGAGGCCACGGAAGGCATCGGCGCGCGCCAGGGCTTCCAGCGCATCGCGTCCCGGCCGCGCGCGCTGTGCGACATCCGCGATGGAGGCGAAGGGTGTCTCGGAACGGGCATCGATGATGCGGTTGACCTCATCCGCGCCCAGGCCGGAGACCTGGCGAAGACCCAGCCGCAGGGCGAAGCCCTCGGCGCTTCCCGGGTCCGGTTCCAACGTGCAGTCCCATACGCTCGCGGTCACGTCGACCGGCCGGACCGCGACGCCATGCGCCTGCGCATCCCGCACGATCTGCGCGGGCGCGTAGAACCCCATGGGCTGGCTGTTCAGCAGTGCGCAGGCGAAGATCGTGGGGTGGTGACACTTCAGCCAGGCGCTCGCATAGACGAGCAGGGCGAAGGATACGGCGTGGCTTTCCGGAAAGCCGTACTTGCCGAAGCCCTCGATCTGACTGAAGCACTTCTCGGCGAAGTCCTGCGGATAGCCGCGGCCGACCATGCGCGAGACGAAGGTCTTCTGGAAGCGGGAGACCTCGCCTTCGTTGCGGAAGGTCGCCATCGCCCGGCGCAGCGCATCGGCTTCGGCCGGCGTGAAATCAGCGGCCGCGATGGCGATCTTCATCGCCTGTTCCTGGAACAGCGGCACGCCGTAGGTGTCCTGGAGGATTTCCTTCAGCTCGTCGGGATTGTCCGGCGGTCCGGGAATGTCGCAGGGTTCCAGACCGTCGCGGCGCCGGAGATAGGGATGCACCATGTCGCCCTGGATCGGGCCCGGGCGGACGATCGCGACCTCCACCACCAGGTCATAGAATTTGCGCGGCTTCAGCCGCGGCAGCATGTTCATCTGCGCGCGGCTTTCCACCTGGAAGACGCCAACGGCATCGGCGTGGCAGAGCATGTCGTAGACGCGCGGATCGCGTGCCGTCATGTCCCGCAGCCCGACCGTCCTGCCGTGGTGCTCCCGGATCAGGTCGAAGCCGCGCCGCAGGCAGGACAGCATGCCGAGGCCGAGCACATCCACCTTCAGCATCTTCAGCGCTTCGATGTCGTCCTTGTCCCATTCGAGAGTCGTGCGGTTCTCCATCGCGGCGTTGGAGACGACGGCGAGTTCGATCAACGGTCCTTCCGTGATGACGAAGCCCCCGACATGGGTGGAGAGATGGCGGGGGAATTCCAGGATCTCATCCGCAAGTTCCAGCGCCAGGGCGAGGCGTCGGTCGCCGGCGATGTCCAGCCCTTCCTCCGTTGCGATATCCGTCATGCCGCGATCGCCATGCGGGCCCCAGACGGATTTCGCGAGGCCGGCGGTGACGTCCTCGGTCAGCCCCAGCGCCTTGCCCACCTCCCGGATCGCGCTGCGTGGCCGGTAGCGTGCGAGGGTCGCGCAGATCGCCGCGCGCTTGCGGCCATAGCGTTCGTAGATGTGCTGGATCACTTCCTCGCGTCGCTCATGCTCGAAATCGACGTCGATGTCGGGCGGCTCGTTGCGTGCGCTGGACAGGAAGCGGGCAAAGAGCAGGTTGTGCTTCTCGACATCCGCCGCGGTGATCTTGAGTACGAAGCAGACCGCGGAGTTCGCGGCCGAACCGCGCCCCTGGTACAGGATGCCCTTGCTCCCCGCGAAGCGGACGATCTCATGCACCGTGAGGAAGTAGGGCGCGTATTCAAGCTCGGCGATCAGCTCGAGTTCGGCGCGGAGCAGTCGGCGCAGCTTCTCGCTCGGCCCGCGCGGCCATCGTTCGCGGTCAGCGATAGCCTCCGTGATGCGCGCCTCCAGCGTCTCCTGCGCGGTGCGGCCGACATCGAGCACTTCCTTGGGATACTGGTAGCGAAGCTGGTCGAGTTTGAAGTGGCAGGCGGCCATCACGCGCTGCGTGCTGGTCACAGCCTCCTCATGTCCCTGGAACAGCCGCAGCATCTCGGCGGGCGATTTCAGGTGCGCCTCCGCATTCGCATCCGCCGCGAAGCCCAGCGCATCGACCGTGGTGCGCAGCCGGATCGCGGTGAGCACATCGGCAAGCCGCCGCCGCTCCGGCGCGTGATAGCGTGCCCCGCCCGCAGCCAGCAGCGGGATGCCCAGCCGCGCCAACGCATCCAGCCGCTGGCGATCATCCCCACGATAGCGATGCGCCACGGCACAGAACAGCGGCAAAGCGAGGTGGCGCCGCAGCGCCTCCGCGTCGGCGCGCAGCCGCCCGGCGAAACCCGGACCGATGTCGTCGGGCGAGATCATCGCCATGACGCTGCCTTGCGCATGCTCGATCAGCGCCGCGCGATCGATGTGGCATTCGCCCTTCGGCGCCGCCATCCGACCTTCCGACAAAAGCCGCGTCAGCCGCCCCCAGGCTGTGAGATCCGTCGGCCAGGCGAGGTACTCGCAGCCATCCGTCAGGCAGAGGCGCACACCTGCCAGGAAGGGGAAGCCCTTGGTCCCGTCTGTCTCTCCATCGGCTTTCGCTGCGACGAAGGCGCGAACGACGCCGGCGAAGGAATTGCGATCCGCCACCCCGATCGCGGCGTGGCCAAGCATTTTCGCCGTCGCGACCAGCTCATGCGGATGCGACGCCCCTTCCAGAAAGGAAAAGTTCGTCAGGGCGCCGAGTTCGGCAAAGACGGTCACGGCAAATGGCCATGCAGGGCCCAGCGTGCTTCCGTCCCCGCTTCCGCGAAGCCGATGCGGCAGACCCAGAGCCGCGACCCGGTGGAAAGCTCGACCCGGTAGTAGTCGCGGAAAAGCCGGTCCGGGCGGTCCCGCCACCATTCCGGTTCGAACCGTTCCGGTCCTTCGGCGCGGGTGACCCGCAGGGAGTCCCGCCCGATCCTCAACAGGGATGGCGGGGCATCCGGCAGCAGCGCGACCGCCCCGACATAGGGCGGTCGGCGCAGCAGCCGCACCGGCCGGGGCCGGCTGTTCCAGCCTTCCAGCGTGTCGATCGCTTCGAAGGCATTGACCCGGCGCATCGCCCGCTCCGGCCAATGGCTCGCCCGTGGCGCCAGGCGCCAGACCGGCAACCGCTGCGACAGGCGGTCGAGCAGCTGCGCCAGCTCCTCCCGCCGTTCAGAACGCCCTGCCGTGCCCAGGTCTTCCTGCAAGCCGATCAGCGGGTCGGTCATCGGCGCTTCCAGCGCCATCCGGTCGAAGCCGCAATCGGGCGCCAGCGTCTCCAGCTTCTCGCGGAACAGCCGCGCGAGATGCCGCCGATCGCGGGAGGCCAGGCCGGTGCCGATCGCGACCTCCTGCACCGCGCCATCCACGCGACAGGCGCGCAGCAGCAGCCGCCGCGCGCCACGCCCCGCTTCCCGCAGCGCACGGCACAACTCGTCGAGCAGGCCGTCGAGCGCCGCCTCGATCCCGTCCCGCGTCACCACCGGATCGACGAAGTTCCGCGCCGCCGCCATCTCCGGCGGTGGGCGGATGGGCACGATCGGGCGCGCGGCCAGGCCGAGCGCCTCGTCCAGCGCACGCATCAGCCCGGCGCCACAGCGGCGCGCCAGCGCCGGCCGGGGCTGGGCGGCCACGGTGCCGACGGATCGCAGGCCGAGCCCCTGCAGAACGCGGATTAGCGCAGGTTCCAGATGCAGCGCGGCCAGCGACAGCGGCGCGACGGTCGCCTGTTCCTGTCCCGGCGGCACGATCCCGCCCCATCCGTCCCGTACCAGTGCCAGCGCCGTGCCGGCCGTGCCGGCCACCGCAACCACGGCGGACAGGCCCTGGCGCGACAGCCGACCCCGCATTTCCGCGTGCAAGGCGGCTTCGCCGCCGAACAGGTGCTCGACGCCGGCGATGTCGAGCACCAGCCCATCCAGGCCGACCACGCCCACCAGCGGCGTGAAGCGCATCGCCCAGAGCGCCAGCCGCTCCAGCGCGGCCGCGTCGCCGGCCGGATCCTCCGGCACCAGCACCACCTCGGGCAGGATCGCCTGTGCGTCGGCAAGCGTCTGGCCGGTCTCCAGCCCGGCCGTCTCGGCCGCCTCGCTGACCGACACCAGAACGCGTCGCGATCCCTGCTGCGCCCAGATGGCAACCGGGCCGGGGCGACGCAGGCGCTCGACCGGGAAGCGAGGCAGACGGATGGCGAGGACACGGCGCGGCAGCGCCGAGGCCCCCCCGGCCGGTGCGGCAGAGGCCTTTTCGGCCTCGGCGGGTTCCGTCCCCAGCAAGGACGGCATCGCCATCCGGGGCGGCCGGCAGAAGCGTCGCCTCATGCGCGCCTCCGGACCGGGGTGCGCCGGGCGGCACTCTCCTCCGTCACCAGGCTGGCCTGGCCTTCATGCCAGGTGGCGCGCCAAGTGCCTCCCCGTCCGCCGCGGCAACGCAGCAGGTCGAGGCTCCAGGCCGGATCGCCGAGTTCGTGGCGGCTGGGGCTCTCCGATGGTGCGGCACCGATCCGCCAGCGGGTCAGGGCTGCGGTCGGGGCGGCGCCATCGGCGTCCGGCCGCAGCAGCAACCCGAGCACGCCACCCGCCTCGGCGGCGAGCTGCAGCCGCCTCGCCGCTGTCAGGTCCAGTTCCCCCGTCACCAGAAGCGCAGCGCCGACCGCCGGGCAACGCAGCGTCTCCTCCATCGCCCAGAGCGCATCCTGTTCGCGCGGTGCCTTCACCAGCACCAGCCGGTCGGGCGTCAGGCCGAACCGGGCGAGACCCGGGGGCCAGGCATCCGGTTCCGGAGCAATCCACAGCACGGTGCCGCCGGCGCGGGCCAGCACCATGGCCGCAAAGCCGCCCGCGGCGCCGGGTTCGGCGGCCAGCACCTCGTGCAGCGCGGCACGGGGCAGGCCGCCCCATGGCAGGCCCGAATCGATGGCGGGAGCCAGGGGGACGGCGTCTTCTCCACGCGCTGCCAGGGCCTCGGCCGCGCCGGCACGCTCCATCCGCGCGATGCGGGCGCGGAGAGCGGAGATCACGGCAGGGCGGTCGAGAGAGTCGGGGGGAGGGGCTGGCATGGCGGAGAAAGGCCGCGTTAATGTTCGTCTTATGTTCTCGTATTGCCACCCCGGAGGTCAAGGACCGCGGAAGCTTTCGCTCCGAAATCGCGTGGCGGGCCAAGGAATTCTGCCGTTAACCCCTTCAGGAGAAATGGCTTCCTGCCCCTTGCCCGACCGGCATCCGCACCCGACCATCATCCCATCGAGTGCAAGGAACCGTCGCGCCATGGATGCAGTCCCGCCCCCCACCATCGGCACCGTGGATGGGTTCGAGGGAGCGGTCGGCAACACCCCGCTGATCCGCCTGCGGCGGGCCAGCGCGGCCACCGGCTGCGACATCCTGGGCAAGGCCGAGTTCATGAATCCCGGCGGGTCGGTGAAGGACCGCGCGGGACTCGGCATCATCCTGGATGCCGAGAAGCGCGGCCTGCTGACGCCCGGCCAGCCCGGTACCATCGTGGAAGGCACGGCCGGCAACACCGGCATCGGCATCACCCTGGTGGCGAATGCCCGTGGCTACCGCAGCGTCATCGTCATCCCCGAGACCCAGTCGCGCGAGAAGATCGACTTCCTGCGCATGATTGGCGCCGATCTGCGCCTGGTGCCGGCCAAGCCTTACTCGGACCCTGGCAACTACGTGCATTTCAGCCGGCGACTCGCGGAGGAACTGGGTGCCGTCCACGCCAACCAGTTCGACAACACGGCCAATCGTGATGCCCATGAGGCGACGACCGGCCCCGAGATCTGGACCCAGACCGACGGGCGGGTCGACGCCTTCACCTGTTCCTGCGGCACCGGCGGGTCGCTCGCCGGCGTGGCGAGAGCCCTGAAGGCGCACAAGCCTGACGTGCGCATCGTCCTCGCCGACCCGATGGGCAGCTCGCTCTATTCCTGGGTGAAGACCGGCGAGCTGAAGCCCGAGGGCAATTCCATCACCGAGGGCATCGGCCAGGCCGCCCGCGTGCCGGGCAACCTCGAACCCGACCGCGCGCTGATCGACGACGCCGTGCAGGTGACGGATGAGGAAGCCCTGGAGCAGGTCTTCGACCTGCAGATTCATGAAGGGATCTCGGTGGGCGGGTCAGCCGGCATCAACGTCGCGGCCGCCATCAAGGTGGCGAAGGCGATGGGACCGGGTCACCGCATCGTGACGCTGCTCTGCGATGGCGGCGCCCGCTATCAGTCCAAGTTGTTCAATCCGGAATTCCTGCGCGGCAAGGGCCTTCCCGTGCCGCCCTGGCTTGCCTGACGCATTCCTCCTCGGGGGCATCCATGGAAGTGATCGAGCTCGCCCGCGCCATCCGCAATCGCGATCCGGCCCGGCCGTCCTGGCCGGAGGCCATTCTCTGCTATGCCGGGCTGCATGCCATGGTCTGGCACCGCATGGCGCATGCGCTCTGGCGGATCGGGCTGCGCGGGCCGGGGCGCTTCATCTCTCATATCGGCCGTTTCCTGACCGGGATCGAGATTCATCCCGGTGCGCAGATCGGCCGCCGCCTGTTCATCGACCACGGCATGGGCGTCGTGATCGGCGAAACGGCGGAGATCGGTGACGACGTGTTGCTTTATCACGGTGTGACTCTGGGCGGCCTGTCGGGCAGCCCGGGCAAGCGGCACCCGACTATCGGCAGCAACGTCGCGATCGGCGCCGGGGCGAAAGTGCTCGGCCCGATCCTGGTCGGCGATGGGGCGCGGATCGGGGCCAATGCGGTGGTGACGAAGGATGTTCCCGGAAATTGCACCGTGGTGGGTATTCCCGCTCGGCCGCCGGCAGGATCGCCCTGCGCCGACCCGACCGTGGGCTACGGCCTGACCGATCCGGAGGATGATCCGGTTGGCGAGCAGCTCGCCGCGATGCGGGCAGAGCTGGCTTCCCTGCGGACGCGCGTCGCCGAGCTGGAGCGCGAGCCCGTCGCGCCGCGCTGATCCGCGATGCTGCGCGCGGGGGGTGGCCCCGCGCGGACAATGGTTCTGCGCCGCGCTCCGTGATCCGCATACCGGCCTGCTGCGTTTCGGAATAGTTGAACTGCATCGCCTCGCGGGCCCACCATGGCGGTCCGTGAGGAGGTACCGATGCGTCGCAGGACCCTTCTCGCCGCGGCAGGCGCCGCGGCCATGACGCCATCCGGCCGGCTGCGGGCCGAGGAGGCGGTCGATGTCGCCCTGGTGCTCGCCGTGGACGTCTCCCGCTCCATCGACGAGGACGAGGCGCGGCTGCAGCGCGAGGGCTACCGCAATGCCGTGGCCGATCCGATCGTGGTCGCCGCCATTCGTGGCGGGCTGATCGGTGCCGTCGGCGTCGCCTATGTCGAATGGGCGGGCATCGAGTACCAGCGCACCGTGATCCCGTGGCGGCGCATCGGCAGCCAGGCGGATGCCGATGCCTGGGCCGGCGAGCTGGCTGAGGCGCCGCGCACTTCGCTGTCCTGGACCTCGATCTCGGGCGGCATCCGCCATTCGCGGAGCCTGCTGGAGGAATGCCCCTTCGAAGCGACGCGGCGGGTCATCGACGTTTCCGGCGACGGGGTGAACAATTCCGGCCCGCCGGCCGATCAGCAGCGTGACGCGGCCATTGCCGAGGGCATCACCATCAACGGCCTGCCGATCATCAACGATCGACCGACCTTCGGGCGCATGCCGCCCGTGCCGCTCGACGACTACTACCGGGAGAACGTGATCGGCGGCGACGGCAGCTTCATGATCGTCGCCGAGGATTTCGAGAGTTTCGGCGTGGCAGTGAAGCGCAAGCTGATCCGCGAAATCGCCGGGCTCGTGGTGGGGCCTATTCCCGTGTGACCTGGCTCTGGTCCACCAGCCGAAGGCAGCCCTGCACGACCGGCGCACAGGCCGCGTTCTGCGACAGCGGCAGCGCCGATTCCGCCGAGTAGCCGATGCGTGTCACCTTCCCGTCCACGAGCTGGAAGGTGACGCGGCAGGTGGAACCCGCCGCGACGCTAAGTGACCCGCCGATCACCGGCACCGGCGCCGAGACGCCCGCCGCCGGTGGCGTGCGGTCGTACGTCCAGAAGTCGCCGCCCGCGGAACTGGCGGTCAGGTTCGGTACGCCGGCGCATAACCGCAGGTCGTCCGCGCGCAGGCCCACCAGCCGTTCGCGCCCATCCTCCGCCATGGCCGAATCGCGAGCGGAACATGTTGGCAGGAACGGCAGCAGAAGCAGCAGTAGAAGGCGTGGCGGCACGGTCATGCCAGCGGCTCCAAAGGTTCGTCAGCGGTCATGGCGGGTATTGCCGCTGACGGGCCGCGGGCGCAACAAACGACGGGTCTACAGGACGGTGTCTGCTAGGTTCTCAGTCCGAATCCTCGAGCGAGAGACCGAGTTCCGATAGCCCTTCTTCCAGCATGTCGCCCAGCATGTCGATGCCGAGCAGGTATTCGGCTGGGTCGCGCACGTTGCGTTCCTTGGCGAGGTTGCGCGCCTCCTCGAATTCCTCGCCGGTGTAGTCGCCACGGCCAATCCAGGCGAGCGCGATCAGGGAGGCCTGCTCATCCTCGTTCAGGTCGGCGATGAAGGCGCGCAGCGCGTCTTCATCCATGTTCTCGTCATCCTCGGCGTCGAGGCCTTCCTCATCCTCTTCCTCGCGCTCGACGGCGCCGCTTTCCTCGGTCTCCTGAACGGCGCGGGCGGCGTCCACGATGGCTGCCACGGATTCGAGGCTGATACCGAGGTCGAAATCTTCGTCGTCGCTGCGCGCGGACATGGGCCTTCTCTCCGGCTGATCGGAACCGGCGCAACAAAGCATGGGCGGGCGGGGGGTTTCCACCCGTCGGGTCAAAGATTTGCGCTCGGTGCCGCGCGTGTCAGGCAGCCCAGTCCGGTGCGAAATCGGGGTTCACCAGCCGGCGGTCCTTGGGTAGGGCGGCGATGGCCGAGAGGTCATCCGCGGTCAGCCGCAGATCGGCGGCGGCAAGGTTTTCCTTCTGGCCCTGTGGGCGCCCGGATTTGGGGATGGCGACGAGATTCGGCTGCGCCATCAGCCAGGCGATCGCGACCTGCACCGGCGTGGCGCCATGGCGCTTGGCGATGGACTGCATCACCGGATCGTCATTCACCTGCGCCTTGGCGATGGGGGAGTAGGCCGTCATCGCCAGGTCATGCGCGCGGCACAGCGCGGCGAGCTTTTCCTGCCAGAGATAGACGTGGCATTCGACCTGGAGGGCCGCGATCGGCGCGATGCGCAGATCGAGCGCGCGCTTCAACAGGCCGGGTGGGAAGTTCGACACGCCGATGGCGCGCGCCAGCCCATCCGTCCGCAGCTTCGCCAGCGCCGTCAGGGAAGCAGCCAGGTCCATGTCAGGCGCCGGCCAGTGGATCAGGATCAGGTCGGCATAGGGTGTCGCGAGCTTCTTCAGCGACGCCTCCGCCGAGGCGCGCAGCGCATCCGGGGCGAGTTCCGTCCACCAGATCTTGGTGGTGAGGAAGATCTCCTCCCGCTTCACGCCGGACCCGGCGATGCCGGCGCCGACGGCTTCCTCGTTGCCATACATCGACGCGGTGTCGATGTGGCGATAGCCCAGGCCGATCGCGCTCTCGACCGCTGCCGTCGCCTCCGCCCCGCGCAACTGCCAGGTGCCGAGCCCGATGCGCGGGATGGTCAGCAGGTTGGTCTCGAGGATCGGCGCCATCGGCATACCCCTTATCGCTTCGCGAGATCGATCAGCCCGGCGAAGCCGCCCTCGGTCCCGAAGGCGAGGTGCGAGCCGGTGCCGTTCCAGGCCAGCGCGGATACCGCCGAGCCGCGCGGCGCGGCCATCGGCACAACGCGGCCCGAGCCGATCTCCGCGATCAGCACCAGCCCGTCATCGAAGCCGGCGGCCACGACCTCCTGCGTCGGGTGGCAGGCGACGGCGGTGCAGAGGATGCCGTCGCCGCCCGCAAGCTCGGTCGGCGCCTTGCCCATCGGCCCGCCGCCGAAGAAGGGCCAGAGCACGACGCAATCGGCCCCGGCCGTCGCAAGCCATCGTCCCTTGCTGGTGAAGGCCAGCGACTTCGTCTTCGACGGATACCCCGCCATGCGCATGTGCTGCCCATCTGACAGCCGCCAGCCGTGCAGCGTGTTCTCCTGCATGGTCGTGACCACATGCGTGCCGTCCGGGCTGATCACCACCCCGGTATGGCTGCCCTTCCATTCCAGCACCCGCGGCGAGCCATCCTTCGACGCTGTGAACCAGAGCGAGGCGCCGTTGTAGTGGGATGCCGCGATGCGCTTGCCTTTGGCGTCGAACGCGATGCCCGTCACGCTGCTGGGATGCGCGAGCGACTTCAGCGCCGCGCCCTTGCCGTCGATCAGATACACCGCCTTGCCGACCGACGCCGCACGCAGGCCGGATTCATGCGCGGCGACGCAGTCGACCCATTTGCTGCCGTACTTCGCGAGCTCCGTCGTCGTGCCATCCGGCGCGATGCGCATCACGCGGCCATCGTCGCCGCCGGTGATGACGCCGTCCTTGGCATCGGCGGCGATGGACAGGCAGGCGCCATCATGCGCGACGACCGACTGCCAGCCCTTGGCGAGTCGGACGGTGCCGTCACCCAAGGCAAACGCACAGGATTCGCCGTCACGACCGAAGGCCAGGCCGATGACCCAGGCGCCAAGGTCCTGGGAGGCGCCGCGGGTTTCCAGGAGGTAGTCGGTATCGCTCATGCGCAGAAAGGTTGGGGGAGAGAACTCCCCCGAACCCCCTCCTTTTTCTGTCTATTGGCGCCGCCCCCCCCTGTCAGAGCCTGTCCGGGAAGGCTGGCGGCTGGGGGCGCGGGCGGAATTTTTCGTGCCGGCGCGGAGGCAGTGCCGGCCGAATGGCCAAGCCGCCGACAAGGCCGGCGCGGAAAAGACCGACCCCCCAGTCGTCCCAGACAGGCTCCCTGTCCCCAACAGATAGAAAAAGGAGGGGGGGCGGGGGGAGTTCTCTCCCCCCGGTTTCCTTCTCCGCCCGTCATGCCGGCGGCGGACTCCAGCGGGCGATCTCGGCCTGGATCTTCGATTCGTCCTCGCCGATCTGGCAGGCCTCGAAGCCGCGCCGCAGCCAGGGGCGGTTCAGGTCGCGGCCGATGAAAACGATCTTCGACTTCCGCGGATCGCCGTCCTTCACCTCGCCGATGAAGTCGCCATCGGCGATCATGTGCACGGCCTGGAAGGCGAAGCGGCGGCTTTCGTTCTCGTAGTAGAGGATGCCCTTGGTCCGCAGCAGGTCCTGGCCCTTCGACGCCAGCACCTGGGTGATCCAGGCGTTGAAGCGTTCCGGGTCGATCGGGTTCGAGACCTCGAAGGAGACGCTGTTGACCTCGGAATCGTGCTCGTGGTCGTCGTCGCCGAACAGGAATTCCGGCTCGCGTTCCAGGATGCGTTCCAGGTTGAAGGCGTCGCGGCCGACCACGGCGTCGATCGGCACGTCGGACTTCGTCGCCCGGCGGATCTCGGCATAGGGGTTGATGGTGCGGATGCGGCGCTCGACCTCGGTGGCCTCCTCGGCGCTGACCAGGTCCATCTTGTTCAGCACGATGATGTCGGCGAAGGCGATCTGCTCCTGCGCCTCGCTGCTGTCGGACAGCCGCGCGGGCAGGTGCTTCGCATCCACGACCGTCACGATGGCATCGAGCTTGGTGGCGCGCTTCACGTCGTCATCGACGAAGAAGGTCTGCGCGACGGGGGCGGGGTCCGCCAGGCCCGTGGTCTCGACGATGATGCCGTCGAACCTGTCGCGCCGCTTCATCAGCCCGCCGAGGATGCGGATCAGGTCGCCCCGCACGGTGCAGCAAATGCAGCCATTGTTCATTTCGAACACTTCCTCGCCGGCATCCACGACGAGGTCGTTGTCCACCCCCAGCTCCCCGAACTCGTTGATCACCACGGCGAACTTCTTGCCGTGGTTCTCGGTCAGGATGCGGTTCAGCAGGGTGGTCTTGCCGGCGCCGAGATAGCCGGTCAGCACCGTGACGGGCACGGGCTCCTTGGTGTCGCTCACGGGGATTCTCCCGATGTGATGGTATCGCTTGCCGCCCATATGGGGTCGGCGGCGGCCGCGGCCACCCGGTCCTTCCGGAGCGCGACACGGGCCGCGACGATGGATGACAGCAGCGGGAACAGGAAACGGCGGCCTTCCTCGGCGTTCTCGGCCATGCGGCGGGCGGCGTTGGCGGCGGCGATGGCGCCGATGCGGTCCATCGCCTCCGCGACCGAAGCGCCGGCGGCGGCATAGGCCGCAGCATCCCCGCCATCCCGGAACAGCGGGACGAGCAGGGAGCCGGGCACCGCCATGGCCTCATCCTCCAGCGCCTCCAGCGCCGACGGGCCGTGGTCCTTGAGCAGGGCCTCGCGGTGGTCGGCGTCGAGCACCGGTGGGGGGGTCCGCAGCCGGCGGGCCTGGGCCAGGGCGGCGGCGAGTTCCTCCGGCGTGAAGGGGCGGACGAGCAGGACGTCGAAGCCCGCCTCCATCGCCTCGTCCTCCTCCCCGCGGCGGAGGCCGTCGGTGGTGCCGACTAGCGGCAGGTCGGCCTGCGGCGGCAGCCGGTCCCGCAGGCGCTGGGCGGCGTCCGGCCCATCGAAACCATCGCCGACGAAGGCCATGACGATGGCCTCGATATCTTCACGCAGCAGGATGTCCTCGGCGGTGTCCCAATCGGAAACGGGGAGCACCTCGTGTCCCGCTTCCTCGAGCACGCCCAGCGTCACCACGCGGGAACTGGCCATCGGATCGACCAGCAGGATGCGGAGCGGCGGAAGGGTCTCGTCCGCTGCCTCCGGCCCCGTGGCGGCCGCCTGTTCGGACACCGGTGCGCCTCAGGCCGCTTCGGCGCGGATCGCGTCGGTCAGCGTGCCGACGATCCGGTCGACATGCGGCTTCTCGACGATCAGCGGCGGGGAGAGCGCGACGATATCGCCGGTCACGCGCACCAGCACGCCCTTGTCGAAGCAGCGGCGGAACACGTCCATGGCGCGGGCACCGGGCTTGCCGGGGCGGGAGGACAGCTCGATGCCGCCGATCAGGCCGAAGTCGCGAATGTCGATGACGTTCGGCGCATCCTTCATGGAATGCATCGCGTCCTGCCAGTACGGCTCGATGGCCTTCGCGCGGCCGGGCAGGTCCTCGGACTGATGGAGCTGCATCGTTGCGATGGCCGCCGCAGCGGCGAGCGGATGGCCGGAATAGGTGTAGCCGTGGAAGAACTCGATGCCGCCGGCGACGCCGTTCACCACCGCGTCATAGACGCCGTTCTTCACCGCGACCGCGCCCATCGGCACGGCGGCGTTGGTCAGGCCCTTGGCCATCGTCATGATGTCCGGCACGACGCCCAGCCGCTCGGCGCCGAAATTGGTGCCGAGGCGGCCGAAGCCGGTGATGACCTCGTCGAAGATCAGCAGGATGCCGTATTTGTCGCAGATGTCGCGCAGGCGCTGCAGGTAACCGACCGGCGGCACCAGCACGCCGGTCGAGCCGGCGACCGGTTCCACCATCACGGCCGCGATGGTCTCGGCGCCATGCAGGGCGACCAGGGCTTCCAGCGTATCGGCCAGTTCGATGCCGTGCTCGGGCAGGCCGCGGCTGAAGGCGTTCTTCGCGGGCAGGTGCGTGGCCGGCAGGTGGTCCACGTAAGGCAGCAGCGCGCCGAACTGCTTGCGGTTGCCGCCGATGCCGCCCACCGACATGCCGCCGAAGCCGACGCCGTGATAGCCGCGCTCACGCCCGATCATCCGCACCCGGCCCGCATCGCCCCGGGCCTTGTGGTAGGCCAGCGCGATCTTCAGCGCCGTGTCCGCGCTTTCCGACCCCGAATTGGTGAAGAACACGCGGTCCATGCCCTCGGGCGTCATCTCGGCGATGCGCGAGGCGGCCTCGAAGGCAATGGGATGGCCCAGCTGGAAGGTCGGCGCGTAGTCGAGGATGGCGGCCTGCTTCTGGATGGCCTCCTTGATCTCGACGCGGCCGTGGCCGGCGTTGCAGCACCAGAGACCGGCGGTGCCGTCCAGGATCTCCTTCCCCTCGGGCGTGTAGTAGGACATGCCCTCGGCCCGGGCGAGCATCCGGGAGGTGTCGCCCTTGAAGTACTTGTTGTCGGAGAAGGGCATCCAATAGGCGTCCAGGGAGTTCGGACGCGGCACGCTGATCTCGTTCATCGGGGCCTCCGGGGCACGGCAGGCCGGCAAACAACACCGTGCAGCGCCCGGGGGCAAGCGGGGCCCTTGCCCGGAGTCCTAAAACACGGCCCGATGCGGCCCGGCGGACTGGCAGGACACGACGGCGCGCATGGTGAGTTTGGATATGGCGAGCGTGGTGGCCGTCTTCGCCGCCATGACCCTGGCTGCCGCGCTGCCGGCCCTGTTTCCCCGGCTCATCATCCCCGGCGTCGTGCTCGAGATCGCCGCGGGGGTCGCCATCGGGCCGCAAGGGCTGAACCTGGTTCATGCCGGCCCGATCATCACGGGGCTGTCCACGCTGGGCCTCTGCGTCCTGTTCCTGCTCGCGGGGTTCGAGGTCGATCCCGACGTGCTGAAGGGCCGGCCCCTGCGACTCGCCTGGCGTGGCTGGGGGCTCTCGGCCCTGCTGGCCGGCGGGGCAACCTTCGCTATGGCCGGGCTCGGGTTGATCGATGCGCCTCTGCTCACCGCGCTGGCACTGACGACCACGGCCGTCGGCGCATTGCTGCCAATCCTGCGCGATGCCGGCCGGCTCGGTCCACCCTATGGGCCGATCGTACTGGCTACCGGTGCGGTCGGTGAAGCGGCACCGCTGATCGCGCTGTCCCTCATCCTTGCGGGCGGGGTGGAGGCCATCGGACAGGCCCTGATCCTGATCGCCTTCGCGATCGGCGCGGGCGCGGCGGTGATGGTCGCTGCGCGCACCACCCATGGGCGCCTGGCCGCCCTCGTCGCGCGGACGATGGGCAGTTCGGGCCAGTTCCCCCTTCGGCTGGTGCTGCTGCTGATGGTGCTGCTCATCACGCTATCCGAGGAGCTGCGCATCGATCTGGTGCTCGGCGCCTTCGTCGCGGGCGCCGTGGTCCGTGCCGCCCTGCCGCATCACCAGCATGAGGCACTGCTGACCCGCCTCGATGGCCTCGGCTACGGATTCCTGATCCCGATCTTCTTCATCGCCTCCGGTGTGCGGCTCGATGTCGTCGCGCTGGTCACGGACATCCGCGCCATGGCGATGGTGCCGGTCTTCGCGCTGCTCATGCTCGCGGTGCGCGGCCTGCCCGTGATGCTGCTGGCGCGGCGGGACCTCGACCTGCCACGCCGGCAGGCCCTCGCGCTTCACGCCGGGACGCAATTGCCGCTGGTCGTCGCCATCGCCGCCATAGCGGTCCAGGCACAAATCATGCCTCCGTGGCAGGCGGCGAGCCTGATCGGCGGGGGCGTGCTGACAATGCTGATCTACCCGACGCTTGGGCTGCTGCGGCTGGGGCGATAGTGTCCCGCCCGCGCCGGGAGGAGGGCGCTGGCATGAAGGACGGTCGCCTCGTTATCGGCAACAAGCGGTATTCGTCCTGGTCGTTGCGCGGCTGGCTGGCCGTGCAGCTCGCCGGGCTGGATGTGGATGTCTCCGTCGTACCGCTGGCCGGCGGATCGACGGCGGAGATCAAGCGCCTGACGCCCTCGGGGACCGTGCCCTACCTCGAACACGGCGATGCGCGAGTATGGGAAAGCCTCGCCATCCTGGAATACTGCGCCGAGTTCGCGCCCGCCCTGTGGCCCGCGGACCGGGCCGCGCGGGCTGCCGCCCGTTCCATCGCCTCCGAGATGCATGCCGGCTTCCGCGAGCTGCGGATGGCCATGCCGATGAACATCCTGCGCGAATTCCCCGGCCAGCGCCGCACTGACGGCGCGCTCGCCGACATCGCCCGCATCGAGGCGATTTGGGCCGGGTCGCTCGCCGCCCATGGCGGCCCCTTTCTGTTCGGCGCGGCGATGACCGGGGCGGATATCATGTTCGCCCCCGTGGTGTGCCGCTTCCTCACCTGGCAGCCCGAACTGAGCGAGACCTCCAAGGCCTATGTCGCCGCCGTCCGCGCCCATCCGCTGATGGAACGCTGGTATGCCGATGCCGCCACCGAGCCTTCGGAATGGCTGCTCGACAAGTACGAGAACCCCGCATGACCAACGTCGCCGTCGCCCTCGACCATGTCGGCGTCGCCGCGCGGGACCTCGGTCCGCTGACCGCCGCCTATGAACGGCTCGGCTTCGCGCTGTCGCCCATCGCCCAGCAATCCGGCCGCCGACGGCCGGACCTGCCGGTGGAGCAGTTCGGCTCCGGCAATCGCTGCGCCTTCCTAAAACACGGCTACATCGAGCTGATCGCGATCCTCGACCCGGCGCTGTACGACAACACGCTGAATCGTTTCCTCGATCGGTATGCCGGGATGCACATCCTGGCTCTGGCTGTCACGGATGCCGAGGCGAACCTCGCGCGGCTGCGCGCCGCCGGCCTCGATATCCCCGGCATCGCCTGGCTGGAGCGCCCGGTCGAGACCGGCGGCCCCATCGCGAAATTCGCGCGCTTACCCTTCCCAGACCCGCCCGAGGGCCGCGTGCAGCTGATCAAGCACCTGACGCCCGAGCTGGTCTGGAACCCCCGCTGGATGGACCACACCAACAAGGCGGAAGCGCTGGAGGAAGTCATCCTAACCGCCGCCGAACCGGCCGAGACCGCCACCCGCCTGTCGCGCCTGACCGGATTGCCGGTGGAACCCGACCCCGCTGGCGGCTTCCTGCTGCGGTTTCCGGGTGCAGCGGGCGCAGCCGGCCCCTTCGCGCCGGTGATGGAAACCCGTGTCCGGATGCTGACGGAAGCGGCACTGCCGAACGTGCTGCCTGGCATGACGCCGGCAGCCTCGCCGTTCATGGCAGGAATGGTGATCCGGACGTCGGACGGCGGGGCGGCGGCGCGGCAGGTGCTGAAAGGCATCCCCACGGTCGATGCTCCGGCGGGCGTCATGGTTGCGCCTGCTTTTGCCGGTGGAGCCGCCGTGGTGTTCGCGTGAAGAGGAAAGGGCCGGAGGGGAACTGCCCCGAATCATTCCCCTCCACATGGCTACGTGCCGCCAAGCACGGCCAGCGCCAAGCAGACAGAAAAAGGAGGGGGTTCGGGGGAGTTCTCTCCCCCGACCTGCGCGCGCCCTGACCGGCTTCGCGAAGATCGTCGGCGCCTCGCTCCGCACCTACTACGCGCCGGGCCGTGCCGAGCTGCTGGATGGCTTCTATCGCCGCTTCCTCGCCCCCGGCGATCTCGCCTTTGACATCGGCACCCATGTCGGCGACCGCACGGCGTCCTTCCGGCGGCTTGGCGCACGGGTGGTCGCGGTGGAGCCGCAACCGCAACTGGCCCGGGCTCTGCGACTGATCTTCCACGGCGATCCGGGCGTGACACTGGTGCCGGCGCTGGTTGGCGCTGAACCCGGCGAGGCCGTCCTACGGCTGAACAGCGCGAACCCCACCGTCGCCACCGCCAGCACCGACTTCATTGCGGCGGCGCATGGCGCGGGGGGTTGGGAGGGGCAACGATGGGATGCCGAGATCGCCCGACCGGTCACGACGCTGGATGCGCTGGCCGCCGAGCATGGCGAACCTACCTTCGTGAAGATCGACGTGGAGGGATTCGAGGCGGCGGTGCTGCGCGGCCTGTCCCGCCCACCGCGCGCATTGTCCTTCGAGTTCACGACGATTCAGCGCCGCGTGGCCGCGGAGTGCCTGCCGCTGCTGGCGGCGCTCGGCTACCGCGCCTTCAATGCCTGTCTTGGCGAAACCATGCGCTTTGGGCATGCGGCGCCGATCGACGCTGACGCCATGCGCCGCTGGATCGAGGCGCTGCCGCATGCGGCGAACAGCGGGGACGTTTATGCTTGCCTGGAAGCCGGACGGCTCGTGTAGTTCACGGGCGGAGATAGCCGAGCACCACCTCGACCACATGCCGCTCGCGCGCTTCCAGCGCGGCCCCGGTGCCGAGGTCCTGGCCGAAGATGGTGGACAGCGTATGCCGGTTCGCCACCCAGAAATGGCCGAGGCCGAGCATCGTCACGTAGAGCTGCATCGGGTCCACGTCTCCCCGGAACTCCCCGCTTTCCGCCCCGCGCGCCATCACGTCCCGCAGGCTGTCCACCAGCGGGGAGTACATCGCCGGCACTTCGGCGCTGCGTTGGAGGTAGGCGGCGCGGTGGATGTTCTCCTGGTTCAGCAGGGCCACGAACTCCGGGTGCGCTGCGGTGTAGCGCAGGTTGAACCGGACAAGGCGGGCCATGGCCTCGGCGGGCGGCAGGTGGTCCACGTCGACCTCCCGCTCCTCCGCGCGCTTGGCGGCGTAGGCGCGCTCCAGCACGGTCAGCCAGAGTTCTTCCTTCGAGCCGAAATGCGCATAGAGCATCCGCTTGTTGGCGCCGGACCGGGCGGCAATCTCGTCCACCCGCGCGCCGGCCAGCCCATTCAACGCGAACTCGGCGAGCGCGGCGTCCAGGATGCGCTGCCGCGTCGCCGCGGCACGCGCCGACAGCGGTCGCGGCAGTTGATCTTCCATTCAGAACTTCCCGTCACGCACTTCGAACTTGGTCGCCTTGCCGAGCGAACGGCCGCCGCTTTGCACCCAATCCGCCACCCAGTCCATCATCGTCGTCAGCGCTACCGTGGGATAGCCGAAGGTGGCGAAGGCCCGACCGGCATTAGACAGCAGCGCGTCGGGCGCTTCCTCGCCTTCCAGCACCGGCGCCTTGCCGAAGCGCGCGCCGAATTGCTGCGCGGCCCAGCGGATCGAGACCGTCTCCGGCCCCGTGACGTTCAGGATGGGGCAGGAGGCATCGGCGCGGGGCAGGGCGCGCAGCGTCCAGGCATTGGCATCGCCCTGCCAGATGACGTTGGCGTGGCCCATGGCAAGCGGCACCGGCGTGCCGGCCAGCACCTTCGTCGCGACGTCGTGCAGCACGCCGTATCGCAGGTCGATCGCATAGTTCAGCCTGATGCCGAAGCAGGCCGTCGCCCGCGTCGCCGCGGCATGCTGGAAGACCCGCTCGCGGCCGAGGCAGGAGGCGGCGTAATCACCGATGGGCGCCGGGGCCATGTCCTCCGTCGCGCCGCCCGAAATGACCGGCACCAGCCGCTGCACGTTGCCGGTCGAGAAGAAGACGATGCGGGAAGCCGCGTAGCGCTCCGCGACCATCGCGGGCAGCAGCACGTTCATTGCCCAGGTCAGGGGTTCGTTGCCGGTCGCACCGAACTTCATCGCCGCCATGAAGACCACGTTCGGCGCGTCCGGCAGGGCGGCCAGCACCGCGCGGTCCAGCAGGTCGGCGGCAAGGCATTCGATGCCCCAGGATTCCATCCGTGCGCGCAGCGCGGGCTCCGACCAGCGCGCCACGGCGATGACGCGCCGGGCCGGGTCGGCCCGCTTCGCCTGGCGGCACAGCGTCGGGCCCATCTTGCCGGCGGCGCCGAGCACGAGAATGTCGCCCGGCACGCTGGCGAGATCGGCGGCCAGCACTGGATCGGGGCGCGAAAGCACCTCCTCGAGCGCAGCTTCGTCGGCGATGGTCGGGTGCGGCACGTCGGTTCCTCCTGCCGGCATCCTTGCGCCGGGCAGGAAGCGTGTCCATCGAAGGGGGGCTCAGCGTGCCGCGGCGGCAACCGGTGCGGCGGCGCCCGTCTGGGGGTCCGGCGCGACCGCGACCTCCGTCTGTCGGGGCAGCAGCACATAGACCTCGGCATCGTCGCGCATACGGCCGGCGCGTTCGCCCGCCTCGTTTCCCCAGCCCCAGAAGAAGTCGGTGCGCGCCGGGCCACGGATCGCCCCGCCGGTGTCCTGGGCAACGACCAGCCTGCCGGCCGATGGAGCATCGCGCCGTGCCATCGGGTCGCGCACGGTGACGAACATCGGGGCGCCGAGCGGGATGAAGGCGCGATCCACTGCGACGCTGCGCCGCGGCGTCAGCGGCACACCGAGCGCGCCGATCGGCCCCTGTTCTGGCGTCAGGTTATCGACCAGTCGAAAGAACACATAGGACGGGTTGCTGCGCAGCACCTCGGCGGCGCTGTCATGGCCGGCGCCGGCCAGCCAAGCGCGGATCGCCTGCATCGACATCTGGTCTCGCGTCAACGCGCCGCGTTCGATCAGCACCCGGCCGATCGGCACATAGGACCGCCCGTTCTGCCCGGCATAGCCGACGCGGAGCAGCCGTCCGTCCGGGAGCACCACGCGGCCCGAGCCCTGGATGTGGAGGAAGAATGCATCCGCCGCATCGTCCACCCAGACCAGTTCCAGCCCCCGTCCCGCCAGCGCGCCGGTGTCGATCGCCGTGCGGTCGAAGAAGGGTTCGAGCTTGCCCTCAACCATCATCCCGTAGCGCCGCCGCAGCGGATTGCCGGGGACGGACTGTTCCACCAGTTCCGGCGGGCGCGCGAGGAGCGGGGTTCGGAAGGCCTCGCTCGGTTCGGCTGAACCTCGCAGGATCGGTTCGTAATAACCGGTCATCGTCCCGGTGCCGGCGGCGAAGGGTTCGAAGCGGGTCTCGAGAAAGGTGCGGACGGTGGCGTTATTGGTGGCTCGCCAGGCATTCATGCGGCGTTCGAAGGCCGGGCCGGGGCGGGCATTGCCGATCAGGCGGGGCGCGCGCGGCAGGCTGCGGCTCAGGTCACGGAGATCGGGACAGACCGCGAGCCAGGCAGACGCCGTCCCGGCCCGGAGCGCTGCCTCGCCGTCGCCGCCGAGCACCGCGTCGGGGCGCATCGGCCGCATCGCGGCGCAGGACGCGAGCAGGGCGGGCAGTATCTCGGCATGGGCGTCCGCCTGCCAGCCGGGCAAATCGGCGAAGGTTACCGCGCGGAGAAGCGGTGGCGGTGGGGGTTCCTC
Source organism: Neoroseomonas terrae (assembly GCF_018129025.1). Taxonomy (GTDB): domain Bacteria; phylum Pseudomonadota; class Alphaproteobacteria; order Acetobacterales; family Acetobacteraceae; genus Neoroseomonas; species Neoroseomonas terrae. Next base: position 224,746 of record NZ_JAAEDI010000001.1, read on the forward strand.
CGGACGGGGGGCATCGGCTTGAGGTGACGAGGCGGGCTGCTGCTGCGCTGGTGCCGGCCCGCACAGCAGCAGGCCCATCAGCAGAGGCAGCGCCGCGGACCAGGCCGCGCGGCCGTGTCGGCCCTTCCGGTGCATGGCGGATGTATACTCCGGCCCGGCCGGCGCCGCGACTCTCCGGGGGCTAGAATGGAGGAGTCGCCGGCGCCCCGGTCCCGGGCTAGGCGGACCGGGTTCCCACCAGCTTCCAGGTGGGATCGGATGCCCGAATATCCCGCTGGAACGTCCAGAGGTCGGTGATTTCAGTCACAGCCTCGGCGCCCGCGCTGATCGAGCCGTCCTTGGCGGTGGTCATGTTCACCTGGTCCGAAACGATACGCACGGTGATGTCGGCGACGCTGCCGCGAAGTTCGGCGCTTTCGATGGCGAGGTCGTTGATGGCGCGGAGCTCGGTGCGCTGCGTTTCACCCGCGATCTCGCGCGCCGAGATCGCCTGGTCGAAGCCGGCGAAGGATTCCTCCGACAGCAGGTCCTTCAGCGTCTGGCGGTCGCCAGCGGCGAAGGCCTGGACGATCATCCGGAAGGCGCCCTCGGCGCCGCCCAGGAAGGCGGCCGGGTCGAAGGACGGGTCCATACCTCGGATATTCACCAGCGCCTGGCCGGCCGGCGAGCGCGGATCGGGCAGCGCGCGGGCGGGCAGACCGGCCTGTGCTGGCGGCTGCTCGGCCTCCCGCGCCGGCACGGGCTGGGCCACGCCGGGTGGTGTCTCGCCCTGCGGCCGCTCGAAGCCGGTGCGGCGGCCCAGCACGCTGCGCAGGCGCAGCACCAGGAATGCCGCGACCATCGCGAACAGGATCAGATCGATCGGCAGGCCGGTACTCATGATCACTCTCCTCGGACCCATTCACTTAGGGCTGACGGGTGCCAGCCGCAACATCGCCGAGGCCAGGTTGCCGGCGGCCCTACGGGAAGCTACGCCTTGGTAAGTCAGCAGGGACGCGCCGAATGATCCTCCTTCGCCACGGACAGAGCGAGTTCAACCTGCTCTTCACCCAGAGGAGAAAGGATCCCGGGATCGTGGACCCGGTGCTGACGCCGCTGGGTCATGAACAGGCGGCGGGCGCGGCGGTTGCGCTGGCGGCGGAGGATATCCGGCGGATCGTCGTCTCGCCCTATCGCCGCGCGATCCAGACGGCGATGCCGGTGGCGCTCCGGCTGGGCCTGAAGCTGACCGTCACCCCGGTGGTCCGGGAACGGTACGCCTTCACCTGCGATGTCGGCAGCCCGCGGACGGCGCTGGTGGAGGCCTTCCCCGAGGTGGACTTCGCCCATATCGAGGAAGTCTGGTGGCCGCCCCAGGAGGAGCCTGCCGACCAGGTGGAAGGCCGCGCCGGGTTGTTCCGGGCGGAAATGGCGGCGCTCGACGACTGGAAGCACACGCTGGTGGTGTCCCATTGGGGATTCATCATGGCGATGACGGGCCAGAGTGTGACCAACGGCCAGATGCTGCGGGTGGACCCGACGGCACCGGGGCCGGCCCTGGTGCCGTGGAAGCATCACTGACGGCCTCATTCGGCGCGTACGACGGCCAGCTTAACGATCGCCCGTGGAGCAACGGCTGGGCGGACATGGCTCAGGCTCTGGCGAGCCACCTTGATGGCCCAGCGTCCTTACGCCCAGGGATTGCGGCGCTCGCCGTTGCTCCAGGGGCCGGGCGCGGGTTGCGGCGCCGGCGCCGACCGCCCGCCGCCCCGGCCCATCCGCCCTGCCAGTTCCTGTAGCGCCGCGACGCGGTTCTCGGTGCGCGGATGGGTCGAGAACAGGTTGTCCATCCGCGCCCCTGACAGCGGGTTGATGATGAACATGTGCGCGGCGGCCGGGTTGGCCTCCGCACCGTAGTTCTGGATCTGGTGCGCGTAGCCCTCCAGCCGCTGCAGCGCCGATGCCAGGCCGAGCGGATTGCCTGTGATCTCGGCACCCACGCGGTCGGCTTCATATTCGCGGGACCGGCTGATCGCCATCTGCACCACGGCGGCGGCGAGGGGGGCGAGGATCAGCATCAGGATCATGGCGATCGGGCCGAAGGGGCTACCGTTGCGCTCCCGATTCGCGCCGCCGAAGATCATGCCGAAATTGGCGAGCATCGAGATCGCGCCGGCGACGGTCGCCGTCACCGTCATGATCAGCGTGTCGCGGTTCTTGATGTGCGCGAGTTCGTGCGCGATGACCCCGGCCACCTCCTCCTCGCTCATCAGGTTCAGCAGGCCCGTGTTCACCGCGACCGCCGCATTGGCGGGGCTGCGGCCGGTGGCGAAGGCGTTCGGCTGGTCCTCATGAATCACGTAGAGCGCAGGCATGGGGAGGCCGGCGCGCTGCGCGAGCTGCCCGGTGATTTCATACAGCCGCGGCGCATCATGCGGCCCGATCGGCTGGGCATTCTGCATTCGCAGCACCATCCGGTCGCTGTTCCACCAAGCGAACAGGTTCATCGCGCCGGCGAACAGCAACGCCAGGATCATGCCTTGCTGCCCGGCGATGGCGAAGCCGAGCCCGCCGAACACCGCCGTCAGCGCCGCCAGCAGCACCGCCGTGCGAAAGTAACCGCTCATTCGTCCACCCCCACCTGCTGCACCCGAGGCCGCGACAGACTACATGGTCCCGCATCATGACCGAGACGACCCCCGACGACACCCGCCCCGCGCCCGCCACCGCGCCTGTGACCGATGCGACGCCCCCGAGGCCCACCGCCCCGAAGCTGCCGAAGGAAATCGGTGGTCCCGCCGGGCCCGAGCCCACCCGCTTCGGCGACTGGGAACGGAAGGGCCGGGTCAGCGACTTCTGATGCCGCCGCTCGACGAAGGAGCCGTTCGCGGTTTGCCGCCACGCCCACAGGCGCGCAACGTGTTGGGCGGGGCGTTGCTGCCCTGTTCGGTAGCGCCGCTGACAGGCTTCTTTCGCGACGGCTGCTGCAACACGGGTTCCGGCGACCACGGCCTGCATGTGGTTTGCGTCGAGGTCACCACCGCCTTCCTTGCCTTCAGCCGGTCGGTCGGCAACGACCTGTCCACGCCTCGGCCGGAATACGGCTTCGCCGGGCTACGATCGGGCGATCGCTGGTGCCTCTGCGCCGACCGGTGGGAGGAAGCGCGCCGCGCCGGGATGGCGCCGCCCGTGCTCCTGGAGGCGACGCATGAGGTCGCGCTGGAGCGCTGCCGGCGGGAGGATCTTGTGGCGCACGCGTTGACGGACGGCGACTGACAGGATCTCGAGGGACGTGGAGTTCCTCGCGGCCGCCCCGGCGCTCCCCGATGGGGTTCAGTTCCGCGTCGTCAGCGCGACCCGGTGGCTGGCCCGCCATGGCGTCGTCGCCATGGGTCGGCTGCGCTGCGCGATCGCCGTGATGCGCCCGAGCACCAGATCCACGTCGTAAGGCTTTCCGATCAGTTCGAATTCGCCGGCCCCGCCGTGCTTTGCCAGCGCTTCCGCTGCATAGCCCGACGCCAGCAGGATCCCCACGGCGGGGCGGAGCTTGCGCGCCTCTCGCGCCAAATCAACGCCGCTCATGCCACCGGGCATCACCACGTCCGAGAAGATGACGTCCGCCGGCACGCCTTCCCGCAGCAATTGCAGCGCGGTCGGCCCATCCGACGCGGCGAGGACCGAGAAGCCTGCATCGGTAAGCATCTCGACCGCCACGCCGCGGACGGCGGGTTCATCCTCCACCACCAGCACCGAGACGCCGGCGCCGGAGACGGGCGTGGCAGCGGCGGCCGGTGGCGGGTTGCGGCTGGCTGCGGCGGTCGCTTCGACCTCGGATCCCAGGGGCAAGTAGAGTGTGACCGTCGTGCCGCGCCGAGGCGCGGACTGGATCGCCACATGCCCGCCGATCTGGCGCATGAAACCGAACACCTGGGACAGGCCGAGGCCCGTGCCCTGGCCGTCCTGCTTCGTGGTGAAGAAGGGCTCGAAAGCCCGCTCGCGCACCTCGGGCGGCATGCCCTCGCCGTTGTCACGCACCTCGATCGCCACATAGGGGCCGGGTTGTGCTTCCAGATTGCCGGCGAGGGCCTGTTCCTGCAGCCAGGCGCGGCGGGTGACGATGCGGATGGTCCCGCCGCGCGGCATCGCGTCCCGCGCATTGATGACGAGATTCAGAAGCGCCGCCTCGAGCTGCGCGGCGTCAGCCCGGCAGACCGGCAACTTCTGGTCCAGCGTCAGGTCAAGCACGACCGATTCGTCGAGCGCGCGGCGCAATAGGGGACGAAAGTCCCGCAGCAGCTTGTTGGCGTCGACGGTGGCCAGCACCAGTGGTTGCCGACGGGCGAAGGCCAGCAGGCTGGCATTCAGCCGGGCCCCCCGCTCGACGGCGGCGCCGGCGGCGCTGAGCAGCCTCCGTGTACGGTCGTCGGCACCCTGCCCGAGATGCCGTTCGAGGGCCCGTACCGTACCCAGGATCGCCGTCAGCAAGTTGTTGAAGTCATGCGCGACGCCGCCTGTCAGGCGCCCGAGGCCCTCCATGCGCTGCGCGTTGCGCAGCCCATCCTCCGCAACCTCTCGCCGGGCGATCTCGGCATGCAGGTCGGCGGCGTTCGCTTCGAGCCGCGCGAAGGTCTTCAGGTCCTGCCGCTGCTGCCGACGGTTGGCGAAGGCGACGAGGGCCAGCAGCACGCCGCCCACGGCGCACCCGATTCCGATCACTGTCGCCCGGACGAACGAACCGTTCTCCTCCTTCAGCGCCGGCGCGGTGTAGACGATGCTGAGCGGCAGCGAGTCGAGCCGGCGCCAGGAGACGTATTGCGGCTCCGGGTCGCCGAAGGGATCGGAGGCGCGCCAGGCGGCGCGGCTCGGCTGTGCCACCAGGGCGCTGCCTAGCGTGTCGCCCGGCGGCAGCACGATGGGCCTGCCCGGCGGCGCACCCTCGCGTAGCAGCACCGTCCCGTCGTCTCGTACCAGCGCGAAGCGGGCGCCCGGCCGGCGGCTCTCCCGCGTCCAGGCGGCGAAGAAGGCCTCGGCCCGCAGCGCGGCGACCACGACGCCGTCGGCGGGCCGCCCCTCACCGGCGCGGCCGCGGGCGACGAGGAAGCCGACGCCCTGCGCGGCGAGGTCTTGCGGCGCCGGCTTGAAGGTGACGGTGCTACTCGCTTCCCGCGCAATGATCGGCACCGCGAAACCGCCGGGTTCACCTCCAGGCGCGGGATCCGGGCCGCCGGCGACAGCCACGCGACCATCGGGCCGGATTCCGGCGAGGAAGGCGATGGCCGCCGGCGGCGCCGCCTCGATCCGCCGCAAATCGGTGTGGATGGTGGCGCGGCGCGACTGGACGTGTGGCCAGCTCAGGCCGGCCATGGCGTCCTCCGCGCGATCCAGCGCGCGAATCGCGCCGTCCAGGATGCGCAGCGTCTGTTCGCCGGCAATCAGGGTGGCGGTCGTGCCTTCGTTGCGCAGGGCGGCGCGCCGGTGCTCCTGGTCGACATGCATCAGCCCGGCGAACAGCAGGCCGGGCAGGATGATGGCAGCGGCGAGGATCGCCCCCGGCGCCACCGGGCGGCTCACCAGTCGCGTCTTGACGGGTCGGCTCACCAAACGACCAATCCCCTGCGTGATCCGTCGGCCGTGCGGCCATCCGGCGCGCGGCTCCCCCTCGGGCAGCGCATTATGACACGTCTGTGCTTCACGCGCAGGTGAAGACCGCGATCACTCCGCCGGGGCGGCGGCCGCCACCGCGCGGCGCCGGCGCAGGCGCCATTCCTGCGCGAGTGCCATCACCGCGGTCATGAGCATGAAGGAAGCGGCGGCGAAGAAGATCAGCATCGGGCGGCCGCCGTCGAGCATCCAGCCATAGAGCAGCGGGGCCGCCATGCCGCCGATGTTGAACCCGGTCGAGACGATGCCGAACACCGCCCCCGCCTGGCCGGGGGGCGCGGCCGCCCGCACCAGCATGTCGCGTGACGGCATGATCATGCCCGACATGAACCCGGCGAGCGCCATGACAGGCACCAGCAGGAATGCAGGGAGGGCCAAGCTGCCCACCAGCAGTACCAGCGCCGCCGCCGAGCCGACGCCAAAGGCTGCGACCAGCCCATGGTTGCGCGTGCGGTCGGCGATTACGCCACCGGCGAGGACGCCGAAGGCGCTCGCGAACAGGAAGAAGGTCAGTGCCAGATTGGCCACGGTAAGCGAGAAACCCTGGCCATCGACCCAGGCGGCAACCGCGAAGTTCTGGATACCGCCATTCGACATGGCGAGGCTGATGAAGAACAGCATCATCGCCAGCACGGCCGGGGACAGCACTGCGAGAGCACGGCTGCCGGAGGGGCCGGCGGCCGGCTTCGCGGCAACGGTCCGTGGCGCGGCCTCCGGCGCACGGGCGAACAGCAACGGCGCGGCCGCAAGCGGCCCAAGCAGACCTGCGGCGATCAGCGCAGCGCCCACGCCGAGCCAGGCGCCGATGCCGAGCACGAAGGCCGGCGCAATTGCCCCACCCATGAAACCGGCGAAGGTGTGGATGGAGAACGCGCGCCCGACCCGTTCTTCCGCCATCGAGGCGCCGAGGATCGCGTAATCCGCCGGGTGGTAGACGCTGTTCGCGAGCCCCGCCAAGGCGGCGGCGGCGATCAGCCAGGCATAGGTGCCGGTCAGCCCCAGCATGATGAAGGCGAAGCCGCCCAGCATCAGCGCCGCGACGAGCATCCGTCGCGGTCCGGCGCGGTCGACGATGAAGCCCATCGGCGCCTGGGTGAAGGCGGAGACGACGTTGAAGGCGGTCAGCGCCAGGCCGAGCTCGATATAGGAGACGCCGAGCGAATCCCGCAGCAGCGGGAACAGCGGCGGGATCGTCAGGATATGGACGTGGCTGACGAAATGGGCGCCGCAGATCTGCGCCAGGGTGCGGCGTTCCTGCGCCGTCCAGCCAGCAGCCATGGTCAGTGGGCCTCGGCCCAGGAATGGCCGGTGCCGATCTCGACCGACAGCGGCACGCGCAGGGTCGCGACCGATTCCATGATGTCCTTCACGATGGCGGAGGTGGCGGCGATCTCGGCGTCCGGCACCTCGAAGACCAGTTCGTCATGCACCTGGAGGAGCATCCGGGTCTTCAGCCCCGCCTGTTGCAGCGCGCGGGGCAGGCGGACCATGGCGCGCTTGATGATCTCGGCCGCACCGCCCTGGAAAGGGGCGTTGATGGCGGCGCGCTCGGCGCCGGCGCGGCGCACCGGGTCCTTGGTCGCGATGTCCGGGATCCAGAGCTTGCGGCCGAAGGGCGTGCGGACGAAGCCGTGAATGCGGGCTTCCTCCTTGCAGCGCTCCATCTCCTGACGGATGCCGGGGTATTGCGCGAAATAGGCGTCGATGATGCTGCGGCCTTCCGCCGGCGGGATGCCGAGGCGCGCCGCCAGGCCGAAGGCCGACATGCCGTAGATGATGCCGAAATTGATCGTCTTGGCGCGCCGGCGGGCTTCCTTGTCCACCTTGCCCGGTTCCAGGTGGAAGATTTCGGCCGCGGTCCGCGCGTGGATGTCTTCCCCATTTGCGAAGGCCTCGCGCAGCGTCGGCACCTCGGCGAGATGGGCGAGCAGGCGGAGCTCGATCTGCGAATAGTCGGCCGAGAGCAAAACGTGCCCCGGTTCGGCGACGAAGGCGCGGCGGATGCGCAGCCCTTCCTCGGAGCGCACAGGGATGTTCTGCAGGTTCGGGTCGTTAGAGGACAGCCGGCCGGTCGAGGTGCCCGCCATCCCGTAGGAGGTGTGGACGCGCCGGTCGATCGGATCGATCTGCGAGGCCAGCGCCTCGACATAGGTCGATTTCAGCTTGGCGAGCTGGCGCCAGTCGAGCACGCGTCGGGCGAGGTCGATGCCCTGGTTCGCCATCTCCTCCAGCACCGAGGCATCGGTGGAATAGGCGCCGGTCTTGCCCTTGCGCCCGCCGGGCAGCTTCATCTCGTCGAACAGGATCTCGCCGAGCTGCTTGGGCGACCCGACATTGAAGGCGCGGCCGGCGAGGCCGTGTATCTGCTGTTCCAGCACCACGAGGCGGGAGGCGAAATCCTCCCCGATACGGGCGAGTTCCGCGCCGTCCACCTTGATGCCCGCGGCTTCCATGCCGCGGAGCGTGCCGACCATGCGGCGTTCGACCTGCTCATACAGCGCGAGCGAGCCTTCCTCTCGCAGTCGTGGGTGCAGCAGTAGCCACAGGCGCAGCGTGACGTCGGCATCCTCGGCGGCGTAGGCGGTCGCCTTGTCGAGCGGCACGCGACCAAAGGGGATGCGCGCCTTGCCGGTGCCCGTCACCTCGTCGAACTTGATCGGCTGGTGGTTGAGATGCGCCACGCACAACTCATCCATGCCATGGCCGCGACGACCCGCCTCCATAGCGTAGGAGATCATCATCGTGTCGTCGATCGGGGCGATCGTGGCGAAGCCGCCATTCTCGGCGCGGGCGAAGACTTCCAGATCGTACTTCGCGTGCTGGAACACCTTCAGCACGGTCGGGTCTTCCAGCAGCGGGCGCAGCAGGGCGAAGGCGCGTTCAGGGGCGATCTGCACGGGCGCCGGCTCGGCGAGCATGTCGCCCTCGCTGCCGTGGTGCAGCGGCACGTAGCAGGCCTTGCCCGGAGCGGTCGCCAGCGAGAAGCCCACCATCGTCGCGCGGCGGGCGTCGAGGCTGTCCGTCTCGGTATCCATCGCCACGACGCCGGCAGCCGTCGCCGCGGTGATCCATGCGGCGAGCGCCGGCTCGGTCGTCACCGTCTCGTAGGACCCGAAGGGCGCGGCGAGGTCGGGGGGGACCGGGCCCGGCGCCGGCGCATGGGTGATGGCGGCCGGGACGCCGACGCGGCGCGGCGCTTCAGCGCCGTCCCCGAGCTTGCCGAGCCGCGCGAGCAGCGACCGGAAGCCCATGGCCTTGAGGAAGCCTTCCAGTCTGCCATCCGGCGGCGGCTTCGCCGCCATGTCCGCGATCGGGCAGGGCATGGGGGCCGCATCGTCGAGCGTCACCAGCCGCCGGGAGACCCGCGCCTGCTCGGCATTCTGGATCAGCGCCTCGCGCCGCTTCGGCTGCTTGATCTTCTCGGCATTGGCCAGGAGCGATTCGAGGTCGCCATACTCGGTGATGAGCTGCGCCGCGGTCTTGATGCCGATACCCGGCACGCCAGGGACGTTATCCGTCGAATCGCCGGCCAGCGCCTGAACCTCTATCACCTTGTCCGGCGTCACGCCGAACTTCTCGAAGACCTCTGGCTCGCGGATCGGCTTCTGCTTGATCGGATCGAGGAGCTGCACACCCGGGCGCACGAGCTGCATCAGGTCCTTGTCAGAGGAAACGATCGTGACCCGCCCGGGGCCTTCTTCCAGGAATGCCTTGGCATAGGCGGCGATCAGGTCGTCGGCCTCGAAGCCCTCGGACTGGGCGCGGCAGACGCCGAGCGCATCCGTCGCATCGCGGATCAGCGCGAACTGCGGAATCAGATCCTCGGGCGGGTCGGGGCGATGCGCCTTGTAGTCAGGGTAGAAATCGTTGCGGAAGTTAAGTCGCGCGGCATCGAACACCACCGCGATGTGGCTCCCGGCATGGCGCGTGAGGAACTGCGACAGCATGGAAGTGAAGCCGTAGACGGCGTTCACCGGAACCCCTTCCGGGTTCGTCATCGGTGGCAGCGCGTGATAGGCGCGGAAGATGTAGCCCGAGCCGTCGACCAGGATCAGGTGGCGCTCGCCGGGCGGCACCGTGGGCAGCGCCTCCCCGCCGGCCGCCGCATCCGCCGCCGCCGTGCCCCGCGGCCTGCCGGCCTCGGGGGGGCGGGTCGAATCAGTGTCCATGATCCTCGCCCGCACCCTCGGCGAGCACATAGGTGATGGAGCAATAGGGGCAGCAGACCTCACGGTCCTCGATGGTCATCCAGATTCGCGGATGGCCGAGCGAACCCGCCGCCTCGCCATCGCAGGCGACCTTGCGGGACTGCACCTCAATGCGCTGGTCCGGCGTCACGCCGGCCACGGGCGTCGGGGTGTATCCGGTCATCAGGGGATCGCGCATCGCAGGCCTCGTCTTGCTGGCGCCAGCATAGTCGGGACGGCCGGGCCCGGCCAGGGGCGGGCCGGTCCGAGGCTGGAACGCGCCGCGGCAAACGCGCCTCAGCCCTGCGTCAGGGAGGCGTCGATCAGCAGCGCGGTGGTGCGGCGCAGAGCATCGGCGGCGCGCTGTTCGCCAAGATAGCTGCGCGTGGCGATGGCGCCCTCGATGGCGAGCGCCAGATCATCCGCCAACTCGCCAGGATTGCGCGCGCCAGCTTCTTCGGCGAGGCCGCGAATGCGCTCACGGCAGCCACGCTTGAAGTCCGTCACGACCTTATAGGTCGGGTGCTCCGGGTCGCGGAATTCCGCCTGCGCCAGTAGCATCGGGCAGCCGCAGACGCCGGGCTCCGCCACATCCACCGCCGTCACCTCGATCATCGCGGTGAGCTTGGCGGCCGGGGTTTCGGCAGCCGCGAGGGCTTCGTCGATCCAGGCATCATACTCGGCGGCGTCGTCGGCCAAGATCGCCGCCACCAGCGCGTCCTTGCTGGGGTACGCGCGGTAGAGGCTCATTTTTGTGGCGCCCGCCACGCGGCAGACCTCCTCGACACCGGTGGCGCGGATGCCCTGGCGCTCGAACAACTCGCGCGCGGCCTCCTGGATCCGCTCGGCAGCCTTCGGTTTCGCGACGACGTCGCCCGGCATGGTGGTTGACCTCCTTCACGCAACTGGTGCGGTGCAGAAAAAAACCGCTTGATGATACCGACCGGTCACTCTATTTGGCGGCGAGACGAACCGGTCGGTAACATCGCTACCAGGAGATAGGCCATGCCCTCCCCCTCGCGCAAGGCTTCCGAACAGACCGAAGGCCTCTGGACGTCATGGCTGGCCCGCTTCCAGGGCGCGGCCGTCGGCGTCGCACTCACCGCCGTTGCCCCCGCTGCCATGGCCCAGCCGGCCCCGCCGCCTGTGACGGTTGCGGCGCCGCTCGCCCGGCCGGTGACGGAATGGCAGGAACATACCGGCCGGGTGGAGCCCTCGGCCCGGGTCGATATCCGCGCACGGGTTTCGGGCCAGGTCGATGCGGTGCATTTCACCGATGGCGCCATCGTGCGGCAGGGCGATCTGCTGTTCACGATCGATCAACGGCCTTTCAGCATCGCCCTGGATACGGCGCGCGCCGACGTCGCGCGCAATGAGGCACGCTTGCTGCTCGCCGAGCAGCAGGTGGCCCGTTACGAGCCGCTCGCCGCCAGCCGGATCGCGCCGCAGGCGGAACTCGACGCAAGGCGGTCGGCGCTGCGCGAGGCCCAGGCCGGCCTTGCCGCAGCCCGCGCTGCGGAGCAGCAGGCGGCGCTCGACCTCGAATTCACGGAGATCCGCGCGACGCGCGCCGGGCGCATCAGCGACCGCCGCGTCGATGCCGGCAATCTGGTCCAGGCCGGCCAGACGCTGCTGACGACGCTGGTGGCACTGGACCCCGTCTACGTCACCTTCGACGCCAGTGAGGCGGAGTACCTTCGCCAGGCCCGCGCCGCCCAGGGCCGGTTGCGCAACGGCCGCCTGCCAGTGCAGCTCCGCCTGCTGGACGAGGCCGACTTTTCCCGCGAGGGCCATGTCGACTTCGTGGACAGCGTCTTCGACCCGCGCAGCGGCACCATCCGCGCCCGCGCCGTGGTGCCGAACGCCGACCTGTTCCTGACGCCGGGCAGCTTCGCGCGCGTCCGCCTGTCGACCGGCGAGGCGCCGGCGCTGCTGGTGCCGGACGCCGCGGTGATGGCCGACCAGACCGGGCGGATGGTGCTGACGGTCGGTGCTGACGGCACCGTCATGCCGCGCCAGGTCCGGCTCGGTCCGCTCAGCGAGGGGCTGCGCGTCGTCCGAAGCGGCCTGACGCCCGAGGACCGGGTCATCATCGGCGGCCTGCACCGCGCCCGGCCCGGTGGGCGAGTGACCGCCGAACAGGGCCGCATCGGCCCGAGTCCGATCGCCTCGGCCGACTAAGGCCAGGCACTCCTTTCCGTCCCCTCAGGCTGCGCGCATCGCGCGCGGCGAAGCCGAAGGCTTGCCACGATGCGCCTCGCCCGCTTCTTCATTGATCGCCCGGTCTTCGCCGCGGTGATCTCGATCGCCATCACGCTGGTCGGCGCCATCGCCGCCTTCCGGCTGCCGATCTCGGAATACCCGCAGATCGCGCCGCCCAGCGTCACGATCACCGCGCTCTATCCCGGTGCCTCGGCCGAGACCATCGCCGAGACGGTCGCCGGTCCGATCGAGCAGGAGGTGAACGGCGTCGAGGGGATGCTCTACGTCTCATCCCAATCGACCGGTGACGGTCGCCTGACGGTGACGGTGGTGTTCCGCCAGGGGGTCGACGCCGACCAGGCGCAGGTGCTGGTGCAGAACCGCGTCGCCGTGGCTGAGCCGCGGTTGCCCGAAGAGGTCCGCCGCCTGGGCATCACCGTGCGCAAGGCGAGCCCCGACTTCCTCATGGTGGTGCACATCACATCCCCGGACGGCAGTCGGGACCATGAATACATCTCCAACTACGCAACGCTGAACATCAAGGACCGCATCGCGCGCATCGACGGCATCGGCGACGTCCAGGTGTTCGGCGCGCGCGATTATGCGATGCGCGTCTGGCTCGACCCCGATCGTATCGCTGCGCGCGGGCTGACGGCGGGCGAAGTGGTGGATGCGCTGCGCCGCGCCAATGTGCAGGTCGCCGCCGGCGCGTTGGGCCAGGCGCCGCGCACGGATGCGGCCGGTGCCTTCGAATTCTCCGTGCTCACACAGGGTCGTCTCGCGTCGCCCGAGCAGTTCGGCGACCAGATCATCGCAACGGGCGAGCACGGCGCGCCGCTGCGCCTGCGGGACGTGGCGCGCGTCGAGATCGGCGCGGCGGATTATTCGGTCAATGCGTTGCTGAACAATCAGCTCGCCACCGCGATCGGCGTGTTCCAGCGGCCGGGCAGCAACGCGCTGGAAACCGCCGCGGCGGTGCGCGCCACGATGGAGGAGGCGGCGCGCAGCTTCCCGCCGGGCATTGGCTACAGCCTGGTCTATGACCCCACCCGCTTCATTGCCCAGAGCATGGAGGCGGTGTTGATGACCTTCATCGAGGCCGTGGTGCTCGTCGTCCTCGTCGTCATCCTGTTCCTGCAGAATTGGCGCGCGGCGGTGATCCCGCTGCTCGCCATCCCGGTCTCCATCATCGGCACCTTCGCGATCCTGCTCGCCCTCGGCTTCACGTTGAACACGCTGACCATGTTCGGCCTGATCCTGGCGATCGGCATCGTCGTGGACGATGCCATCGTGGTGGTGGAGAACGCCGAACGACACATGGCCAATGGGTTGTCGCCGCTCGAGGCCGCCCGCAAGACCATGGACGAGGTCGGCTTTGCGCTGATCGCCATCGCCCTGGTGCTGGTCGCGGTCTTCGTGCCGACGGCCTTCATTCCGGGCATCTCGGGTGCGTTCTATCAGCAGTTTGCCGTGACGATCTCGGTGGCGACGCTGCTTTCGGCGCTGGTATCGCTGACACTGTCGCCAGCGCTCGCCGCCATGATGCTGAAGCCGCACGGGCACGACCATGGCAGGCGACCGCTGCTGCTGCGGCCCTTCGGCGCCTTCGCGCGCGGCTTCAACTGGTTGTTCGACCGGCTGTCCATCGGCTACGGCGGTATGACGCGGCGGCTGATCCGTATCCCCGTGCTGCTGATGCTGATCTATGGCGGGCTGCTGGCGGCGACGGGCTGGACCGTGACCTCGACGCCGACGGGGCTGATCCCGCCGCTCGACCGCGGGTACGTCATCGCGGCGTTCCAGCTGCCGCCGGGGGCGAATCTCAGCCGCACCGACGCGGTTGTCCGCCGTGCCTCCGACGCCATTCTCGCGACGCCGGGCGTCGAGGCGTCGGTCGCTTTCGTCGGCTTCGACGGCGCCACCTTCACCAACGCGCCCAATGCCGGCGTGATCTTCGCGACGCTGCAACCCTTCGAGGATCGCACGGCGCAGGGGCTGACGCTGGCCGGCATCCTGGGCGACCTCCAGGGGCGGCTGATGGGCGATCCGGACGCGATGGTCTTCGTGCTGTCGCCTCCCTCCGTCCCTGGCATCGGCACCGGCGGCGGCTTCAAGCTGATGATCCAGGATCGCGCCGGCCGCGGCCCGCAGGAGATGGAGCGCGCCATGCAGGCCGTGATGATCGCGGCCAACCAGATGCCCGGCATCGCCTTCGCCTTCAGCCTGTTCAACACGGCGACACCGCAGGTCCACACCGCGATCGACCGGTCGCGCGCGGAGATGCTCGGCGTACCGGTCAGCCGCGTGCACGAGGCGATGGGCGTCTACCTCGGCTCCGCCTTCGTGAACGACTTCAATCTGTTGGGCCGTACCTGGCGCGTCACCGCGCAGGCCGACGCCCCCTTCCGCACGAATGTGGAGGACATTGCCCGGCTGCGCACCCGCAGCGACAGCGGCGCGATGGTGCCGCTCGGCAGCATCGCGACCTTCCAGGAGACGTCGGGTCCGTACCGCATGCCGCGCTACAACCTGTTCCCAGCGGTCGAGCTGCAGGGCGAGGCGCTGCCGGGTGTGTCGACGGGCCAGGCCATCGCGATCATGGAACGCGTGCTGGCGGAGAACCTGCCCGAGGGCTTCAGCTACGAATGGACCGAGATTGCGCTGCAGGAGAAGATGGTCGGCAACACCGCGCCGATCGCCTTCGGGCTGGCGGTGGTCTTCGTCTTCCTTGTGCTGGCGGCGATGTATGAAAGCTGGCTGCTGCCGCTCGCCATTGTGTTGATCGCACCGATGTCGGTGCTCGCGGCATTGCTCGGCGTGCGGTGGGCGGGGCTCGACAACAACGTGCTGGTGCAGGTTGGGCTGGTGGTCCTTGTCGGCCTTGCGGCGAAGAACGCGATCCTGATCGTGGAATTCGCTCGCGCGGCTGAGGAGGAAGGTGCGTCGCGTTGGGATGCCGCGGTCGCCGCCGCGCGTACACGGCTGCGGCCAATCCTGATGACCAGCCTGGCCTTCATCCTCGGCGTCCTGCCGCTGACCATCGCGACGGGGGCGGGGGCGGAGATGCGGCAGAGCCTGGGCGTGGCCGTGTTCTACGGCATGCTCGGCGTGACGCTCTTCGGGTTGCTGTTCACGCCGGTGTTCTATGTGGTCGCCCGCGCCCTGGCGCGGAAGCGGCGGGCGGCCGAGCCGGTCGCGCATGCGGCGGGGCCGGCGGGTGGATAAGGCGTGCGCCGGGGCGGGGCTTTGCCTCCTCCCCGGGCAGATGCGCAGCACGGCATTGCACCCCTGTCGCCCCTACTTCCGCCCTGCTCATGACCGGCGCAGACTGCGCCCCGCAGCCCGAGGGGTCTGCCAAGCAGGAGGAAGGGCATGGCATCCAGCCGCAAGATCGCTCTCGCGATCCTTGTTCAACCGACCGGATACCATGCGGCGTCCTGGCTTCACCCGAGCACCGACCTCGCCTCGGCGACCAGCATCGAATGGTATCGCGACGCGGCGCTGACCGCGGAGAAGGGCCTGTTCGACCTGTTCTTTATCGCCGACACCCCGGCCGCGCGGACGGCGCAGCTCGAAGCCTACAGCCGCTTCCCGATGTTCATGAACGTGTTCGAGCCGATCACCCTGCTGTCGGCGCTGGCGGGCATGACGACGCGCATCGGCCTGGGCGGCACGGCGAGCACAAGCTTTTCTGAACCCTACAATATAGCGCGGCAGTTCGCCTCGCTCGATCACCTCAGCCATGGCCGGGCCGCGTGGAACGTCGTCACCTCGGCAAATGATTTCGCGGCCCGCAACTTCGGGCATGAGAAACTGCCGCCCCATGCCCTGCGGTATGAGCGAGCGAGCGAGTTCGTCGACGTGGTGCAGAAGCTCTGGGACACCTGGGAGGACGATGCATGGATCCGCGACCGCGCGCGCGGTCAGGTGTTCGAACCGTCCAAGCAGCATGTGACCGCCCACGAGGGCCAGTTCTTCAAGGTTCACGGTGCGCTGAACATCGAGCGCACGCCGCAGGGCCAGCCTGTCATCATCCAGGCCGGCGCGTCGGATACGGGCCGCGACTTCGCGGCGAGCGTAGCCGAGGTGGTCTTCGCCTCCGACAGCACGGTGGAGAAAGCGAAAGCGTCGTACGAGGATCTCAAGGGCCGCATGGCGAAGTTCGGTCGCGACCGCGACGAGATGAAAGTGCTGGCCGGCAAGCCGAACCTGCTGGCGCACAGCGCGCAGGAAGCGGAGGACATGTACCGGACGCTGCAGGAGATGATCCATCCGGTCGTCGGCAAGATGCGCCTCGGCATGGACCTCGAGGCGGATCTGTCGGACCTCGATCCCGACCAGCCGATCCCGGAAGACCGGATTCCGCAGAGCGCCAATTTCCACCAGGCCTACTACCATCACATCATCGGCCTGATCCGGCAGGGCCTGACGCTGCGCCAGCTCTGGCAGCGCTACGAACGCGGGCACGAGACCTTCCGCGGCACGGCCGAGCAGATGGCCGACCACATGGAGGAGTGGTTCTCCGCCGAGGCCTGCGATGGCTTCATGATGACGTTCAGCCTGATGCCCGGTGGCCTCGCCTTCTTCGTCGATCATGTCGTGCCGATCCTGCAGAGGCGGGGACTCTATCGCACGGAGTACACGGGCCGGACGCTGCGGGAGCATCTCGGCCTGAAGCGGCCCCCGAACAGACACGTCGCAGCCAGCCCGCTCGCTGCCGCACAGTAGGTCGGCTGACGGAGACGGGCGTGCGCGGCCGATCAGCGGCCGCAAGGACCCTGGCGCATCCGCTGCGGCACACCAACTGGATGGCACGTCACCCCCATGGAGCCCATCCGATGAGTGCTGCCGAGTATGAGCCGCCGAAGGTCTGGACCTGGAACAAGGCCAATGGCGGCCGCTTCGCGAACATCAACCGACCCGTCGCCGGCCCGACGCATGAGAAGGAACTGCCGGTCGGACGCCACCCGCTGCAGCTCTATTCGCTCGCCACGCCGAATGGGGTGAAGGTGACGATCATGCTCGAGGAACTGCTCGCCCTCGGCCATGCCGGCGCGGAGTACGACGCCTGGCTGATCCGCATCGGCGAGGGCGACCAGTTCGGCAGCGGCTTCGTCGCCGTCAATCCGAACTCGAAGATTCCCGCGCTGCTCGACCGCAGCGGACCGACTCCGGTGCGGGTCTTCGAATCGGGCGCGATCCTGCTGCACCTTGCGGAGAAGTTCGGCGCCTTCCTGCCGAAAGACGGCCCAGCCCGTGCCGAGACGCTGTCCTGGCTGTTCTGGCAGATGGGCAGCGCGCCCTATCTTGGCGGCGGCTTCGGGCATTTCTACGCCTATGCGCCGACCAAGATGGAATACCCCATCGATCGCTTTGCGATGGAAGCCAAGCGCCAGCTCGACGTGCTTGACCGGCGCCTGGCCGAGTCCGAGTTCATCGCGGGGGCCGACTACACCATCGCCGACATGGCGATCTGGCCTTGGTATGGTGGGCTGGTGAAGGGCTGGATCTACGGCGCGGCCGAATTCCTCGACGTCCAGTCCTATTCCCACGTCCAGCGCTGGGCGGACCTCATCGCCGAACGCCCGGCAGTGAAACGCGGCCGCATGGTCAATCGCATGCAGGGCGATCCATCCGGGCAGCTTCGCGAGCGGCACGCCGCAAGCGATTTCGAGGAACGGACGCAGGATAAGCTCGATGCCGCGGACTGAGAGTTTCGTTTTGTTGCGACGCAGCAAATTCGCTTGACCGCGGATTGGAAACTCGTCAGTTTCGAAGCCTAAGAAACTGACGCGTTTCCATTCGAGGTCATCATGCCGGTTTTTGCCGATCGTTGGGTGCGTGGCCGCCGCGCGACCCTGCTCACGGCCGTGCTCTTCATCCTGCCGCTACTGTCTGCCTGCGATGATGGGCCGAGCCATCCGGCCCAGGCGGCGTCCGCGCCGGCGAGACCGGTCGACGTGACCGTAACGACGCTGCGCCAGCAGCCGGCGCCGGTCAGTATTGTGCTGCCGGGCCGGACCACGGCATCCCAGGTCGCGGAGGTCCGGCCCCAGGTCGGCGGCGTGCTGCGGGAGCGGCTGTTCACCGAAGGTGAGACGGTCAACGCCGGCCAGCCGCTGTTCCGGATCGATCCCGCGCCGTACCAGGCGGCGCTGGACACGGCCGAGGCGGCGCTCGCGCGCGCCCAGGCGACGGCGGGGTCCGCCGAGATCACCGTTAACCGCTATCGCCCGCTGGTGCGCGCCCGTGCCGTCAGCCAGCAGGACCTCGACACGGCGGAGGCGACGCTGCGGCAGGCTCAGGCGGACATTGCCTCGGCCGAGGCGGCAGTCGACACGGCGCGCATCAACCTCGGCTACACGGTGGTGAATTCCCCGATCGCCGGGCGGACGGGCCGTGCTTCGGTCACCGTTGGCGCGCTGGTCACTGCCAACCAGGCGAGTACGCTGGTCACCGTCACGCAGCTCAACCCGATCTACGTCGACATGACGCAGCCGAGCGCGGCCCTGCTGCGCCAGCGCCGCGACATCGCCGAAGGCGTGTTGCGCCGCGAATCGACGGACCGCGCCGCGGCTGTGCTGATTCTCGAGGACGGCACGGAATATCCGCAGCGCGGAGAGATCCAGTTCTCCGAGGTCATCGTCGACCAGGGCACCGGCTCGGTCACGCTGCGCGCCGTCTTCCCGAACCCGGACGGGCTGCTGATGCCCGGCATGTTCGTGCGCGCCCGCGTCGAGGAAGGCACGATCGACCGCGCCCTGCTGGTCCCGCAGCAGGCCGTCAGCCGCACCCCGCGTGGCGAGCCCATGGCCTATGTCGTCAACGCCGAAGGCGTGGTGGAACAGCGCGTGCTGCAGACCAGCCGCGCCATCGGCACCAACTGGCTGGTGACGGCGGGGCTCAGCCCCGGCGACCGCGTCGTGATGGAAGGCATCCAGCGCATCCGCCCCGGCGCGAAGGTCAACGCGACCGAAGCGCCGGCGGCGCCGGCGGCGACCGCCGCAGCCACCCCCGCCCGCACCGGCGGCTGAGCCCAGGCATCCTCCCATGGCCCGTTTCTTCATCGACCGCCCGGTCTTCGCCTGGGTGATCGCGATCGCGATCATGATGGCCGGCGTGATCTCGCTGCGCTCCCTGCCGGTCGCGCAATATCCCTCCATCGCGCCGCCAGCCATCTCGATCCAGGTGAGCTACCCGGGCGCTTCGGCGGAAACGGTGCAGTCCACCGTCGTGCAGGTGATCGAGCAGCAGCTTAGCGGCATCGACAACCTGCTGTACTTCTCCTCGAACGCGGCCAAGGATGGCAGCGCGACCATCACCCTGACCTTCGCGCAGGGCACCAACCCTGACACCGCGCAGGTGCAGGTGCAGAACAAGGTGCAGCTTGCCGTGCCGCGCCTGCCGCTGACCGTCCAGCAGCAGGGCATCCGCGTCCAGAAGGCCACCAACAACTTCCTGCTGGTGGTGGGCTTCGTCTCCACCGACGGGCGGATGACCAATTCCGATATCTCGGACTTCGTCGTCACCAACGTGCAGGATCCGGTCAGCCGTACGCCGGGCGTCGGCGACTACCAGGTGTTCGGCTCGCAGTACGCGATGCGCATCTGGCTGGATCCGGCGAAGCTCGTCACTTACCAGCTTACCCCGGGCGACGTCGCCAACGCGATCCGCGCGCAGAATGTGCAGATTGCGAGCGGCGAGATGGGCGCGCTGCCCTCGGTGCAGGGCCAGCAGCTCAACGCCACTGTCATCGGCCCGTCCTACCTGACGACGCCGGAGGCCTTCGGCGCCATCCTGTTGCGCGTGCAGCAGGATGGGTCGCAGGTCCGGCTGCGCGATGTCGCGCGGGTCGAGATCGGCAACGAGAACTACGCCTTCAGCACGCTGTACAACGGCCAGCCGGCCGCGGGCATCGGCATCCGGCTCGCCTCGGGCGCCAACGCGCTCGACGCGGCCAACGCGGTGCGCGCCACCATCGACAATGTCCGTCCGTTGCTGCCCCCGGGGCTCGAGGTGGTCTATCCCTACGACACGACGCCCTTCGTGCGCCTGTCGATTGAAAGCGTGGTGCACACTCTGATCGAGGCGATCGTCCTCGTCTTCTTCGTCATGCTGCTGTTCCTGCAGAACCTCCGCGCAACGCTGATCCCGACGATCGCCGTGCCGGTGGTCCTGCTGGGCACCTTTGCGGTGCTGCAGGCGGCGGGATTCACGATCAACACGCTGACGATGTTCGGTTTGGTGCTGGCGATCGGCCTGCTGGTCGACGACGCCATCGTCGTCGTCGAGAACGTCGAGCGCGTGATGGCCGAGGAGCACCTCTCGCCCCTCGAAGCCACGCGCAAGTCGATGGACCAGATCACCGGTGCGCTCATCGGCATCGGCATGGTCCTGTCCGCCGTGTTCCTGCCCATGGCGTTCTTCGGCGGATCGACGGGCGTCATCTACCGGCAGTTCTCGATCACCATTGCCACGGCCATGGCGCTGTCGGTCTTCACGGCGATCTTCTTCACCCCGGCGCTCTGCGCGACGCTGCTGAAGCCGCACAAGCCGGATCAGGGCAAGAAGGGCTTCGCCGGCTGGTTCAACCGGAACTTCGACCGCCTGAACAACCGCTACACTGGCTTCGTGAAGGGCAGCCTCCGTCGCCCAGTGCGAATGTTGCTCATCTACGGACTGCTGCTCGGCGCCCTCGTCACCGGCTTCCTTCGCCTGCCGGGCGGCTTCCTGCCGGATGAGGATCAGGGCATCGCCTTCGTCCAGGTGATCGCCCCGCCGGGCGCGACCTCCGACCGCACCCAGCGCGCACTTGAGGAGGTCCGCAACTATCTGCTGCAGGAGGAAGGCGAGACCGTTGCCTCGGTCTTCACCATCAATGGCTTCAACTTCAGCGGCCGTGGCCAGAATGCCGGCATGGCTTTCGTGCGCCTGCGCGACTGGTCCGAGCGGCCCGATGCCGCGCATCGCGTGCAGGCGCTGACCGGGCGCATCATGGCCCGCTTTGCCGGCTACCGCGACGCCATGATCTTCGGCTTTGCGCCGCCCGCCATCACCGAGCTTGGCAATGCGACAGGCTTCACCTTCCAGCTGCTCGACCAGGGCGGGCGCGGCCATGCGGCGCTGATGGCGGCGCGCGACCAGTTGCTCGGTCTTGCCGCGCAGAGCCCCATCCTGGCGGCGGTGCGCCCGAATGGGCTGAACGATGAGGCGCAGTTCCGCCTGATCGTCGACTGGGAACGCGCGAGTGCCCTCGGCCTGTCGGTGAGCGACATCAACACGACCCTCGCCACCGCCTGGGGCGCGACCTACGTCAACGACTTCATGGACCGCGGCCGTGTGAAGCGCGTCTATCTGCAGGGCCAGGCGGATTCACGCATGCTGCCCGGCGACCTGGACCGTTGGTTCGTGCGCAACGCGCAAGGTCAGATGGTGCCGTTCTCCGCCTTCGGGCGCACGGAATGGATCCATGGTTCGCCGCGCCTCGAACGCTTCAACGGTATCGCTTCCCGCGAGATCGCCGGCGCGCCCGCGCCCGGCCACACGACGGGTGAAGCAATGGCGGAGATGGAACGGCTGGTGGCCCAGCTGCCGCCCGGCTTCGGCCATACCTGGTCGGGCCTGTCCTACGAGGAACGGCAGGCCTCCGGCCAGGCGGGCGCGCTCTACATGATCTCGCTGCTCGTGGTCTTCCTCTGCCTTGCGGCGCTGTACGAGAGCTGGTCGATCCCGGCATCGGTGATGATGGTGGTACCGCTCGGCGTCCTCGGCGCGGTCGCGGCATCCATCGCGCGCGGCCTGTCGAACGACGTGTATTTCCAGGTGGGCCTGCTGACGACGATCGGCCTGTCTGCCAAGAACGCGATCCTGATCGTCGAGTTCGCCAAGGAGAACTTCGACCGAGGGATGGAACTCGTCGACGCGGCGGCGGACGCGGCGCGTCAGCGTCTGCGCCCGATCATCATGACGTCGCTGGCCTTCGGGCTCGGCGTCGTGCCGCTGGCCATCGCGAGCGGTGCCGGCGCGGGCGGCCAGAACGCTATCGGCATCGGCGTGCTGGGCGGCGTCGCGGCCGGCACGGTGCTGGCCATCACCTTTGTCCCGCTGTTCTTCCTGGTGGTGCTGCGCCTGTTCCGTACGCGGCGCAGGCCGCCCGCCTCCCACAACCCGGCCCCGGCCTCGGTCCACCAGCCGCAGGCGGGAGAGTGACCATGACGCGATTACCCGCCCTTTCGTTCGCCGCGCTTTTGCTCGCCGGGTGCAGCCTGATCCCCGACCGACCCTCGACCGACCCGACGGTGCAGGCCGCCTGGCCGGAGGGCCCGGCCTATCGCGCCACCGCTGCGCCGCAGTCGGCGCCGATCGACGCAACGCTGGAAGCAGACGCCATCGGCTGGCGTGACGTCTTCACTGACCAGCGCCTGCAGCGCGCCATCGAGACGGCGATTGCGAACAACCGCGATCTGCGCATTGCGGTTCTGAACGTCTCGCTGGCCGAGGCCCAGTATCGCGTTCAGCATGGCGAGCTTTTTCCGAATGTCGGGGCCAGCGCCGATCTCAGCGCCTCGCGCTCGCCGCTCGGCGTCGTCGGCTCCGGCGCGCCCGCCAACGGCACGGCCGGCGTGACGCGTCGGATCTGGGGCGCCGGCGTCGGCATCAGCACTTATGAGATCGACCTTTTCGGCCGGGTGCAAAGCCTTAGCGAGGCGGCGTTCCAGCGCTATCTTGGTTATGCCGAGACGCGACGGGCGGCGCAGATCAGCCTGATCGGACAGGTCGCCGAGGCATGGCTTGCCATCGCCGCGGACCAGGAGGCGATCGACCTCACCCGCCGGACGCTGGCGAACCAGCAGGAAGCCTTCGCCATCACCCGCGCCGCCTATCAGGGCGGCACGGCGACTGAGCTCGCGCTGCGCCAGGCGCAGACCTCGGTCGAGACGGCGCGTGCCAGCCTCGAACGCTATACGCGGTTCAAGGCGCAGAACGAGAATGGGCTGGCGTTGCTGCTCGGCCGGCCAGTGCCGCAGGACATGCTGCCGAGTTCATTGTCCGATCTTGGACGCCCGGTGTCGGATGTGCCGGCGGGCGTCTCCTCTGCCATCCTGCTCCGCCGGCCGGACGTGCTGGCGGCCGAGCGCAACCTGGTTGCCGCCAATGCGGAGATCGGCGCAGCGCGTGCCGCGTTCTTTCCGAGCATCACGCTGACGGCAAGCGCCGGCACGGCGAGCGCCAGCCTGTCCAACCTGTTCGGCGCCGGCAGTGGCACCTGGAGTTTTGCTCCCCAGATCAACCTGCCAATCTTTACCGGCGGTACGCTGCAGGGCAGCCTGGATGCGGCGAAGATCCGAACCGACATCCAGGTCGCGACCTATGAGCGGGCGGTGCAGACGGCCTTTCGGGAGGTGGCCGATTCGCTCGCCGCCCGCGGGACCTTCGACCGTCAGATCGCGGCGCAGCGCGCCCTGGTCGGCGCCTATCAGGGCGCCTATGGCGTCGCCCTGACACGCTTCCGCAGCGGGCTGGACAACTATCAGGCCGCGCTCGATGCCCAGCGCCAGCTCTTCACCGCGCAGCAGGAACTGATCGCCCAGGAATTGCTTCGCCAGCAGAACCGCGTTTCGCTGTATCGTGCCCTCGGGGGCGGTTGGCAGGAACGGAGCGGTCAGATGGCGCAGACGCGTCCGGCGGCACCATGAGCATCGCGACAGAGGCGCCGCCGCGGCGCCGCCTCGGCGAGGCGGATCGCCTGCGCCTGCTGCGCGAGGCAGCCGAGGACGTCTTCCTGCGTGACGGTTATGCTGCCGCCCGGATGGACGATGTTGCCGCACTGGCCGGCATGTCGAAGCGCACGCTGTATCAGCACTTCCCATCGAAGGCAGAGCTGTTCGGGGCAGTCATGAAGGACTGCTTCGGTCCTGTCGCAATCGATCCCGCGCTGGAAAGCGAACCGGAACTCGCGGCGGCGCTGTGCGGGATGCTGGTCGCGCTGACGCACCACATCTTCGAACCGCGGCAGGTCGCGATCCTCCGCCTGGTCATCGGCGAAGTGAAGCGATCACCGGAACTCGCGGACGCCTTCAACCGTGCCGTGCTCGATAAGGGGGCGAATGCGTTGGAACGCCGCTTGGCCGCCGAGGTCGCGAAAGGCCGACTTTCTCTCACCGATCCGGTCGAAGGCGCGCACATGCTGTTCGGCATGGCAATCGGCGCGGCCCACATGTTCTTGCTGCTCGGCCTGCAAGGGCCGCCAACCGAGGCGGAGATGCATCGGTTGACGCGCGATGCGGTCGACGTGTTCCTGCGCGGGGCGCTGCGGTCGGCCGACGGCTAGGCTATCCGCAGGCGGCGCAGGTCATGAGGCCGCGCTGCTCGCGCGCCGACTCCACGACGTAGCCGCAACGCAAACAGTTCATGCCGTCATCGGCGGTGTCAAACGGGTCGGCGACGCGCCGCACTGCTGCGGGCCGGCCGCGCTTCCGGGCCATGGGGGCGGGGCGCGGCGGCTCGGGAGGCGAGGGCTCGGGTTCCACCGGCGCGGGTTCCCACATCGGCATGATATGCGCGACCGGTTCGGCCGGCCCGGTTTGGATCGGCTCGGCCGGCAACGGCAAAGGCGGCGTGGCCGACCGGGCCGGGAAGCCGTGTTCCCAGGTTTCCGAGTGGCTGCCGTATCCTGGCCGGCGAACGGGAGCGCGTCCCGGCGGGGCGTCGCCTGCGCGCACATGCACCACCTCGACGACCCGTCGGCCGGCCGAGCCGTCCTTGCGTGGAATGGTCAGCAATTCACGCCTGTCGCCCGACGAAGGCTTCGTTGGGCCGAGGCGCGAAAACACGTAGTCCTTGTCTGACATTGGCTCTCATGCATTGCGCAGCATCGCGGGGCGATGCGCGGCGTATCGGGAAAGCGGGTCTTGAGCGAAGTTGGTGCGGGCGTAGGCCGCAACAATCCGAACGTCGAGTATTGGCAGGCGGTTGCCAGTAAATTCAGCGTCAGGTCAATAGAGCGCGCAACGATAACCCCGCCGCGCTGGCCCGCAGCCGCCGAAGGGAGAAGGCAGGATGCATCTCGATCGGCGTCTGCTGCTGAGCGGCCTTGCGGCGCTCGCCGCTTGCCGAACCGGTGACGCTTACGGGCCCGAAGCAAGCACGGCGGGCCGGGCGCTCACGCGGTTGGTGTCGAGCTACCCCGACCACCTCGTGAGGGTTGAGAGCGATTCGCTCGTCTGGGCCGACGGCACGCGCATGCCGACGGGTGAGGGACAAGCCGCACGTCCCTTCGAGGTGATGCTGCGTGACGCTACGATCGCGGACCAGCTCCGTCAGACCTATGAGCCCGGGCCGGTTTGGCGACAACCGCCGCCGCGTGATCACAGCCCCGGCAGGCTGCGCCACACCCCGTTTTTCTTGAAGATGTATGGGGAATGCCGGGAGGGCCCATCGCGGCGGCGGCAGGTGCAATGGATGCCGCGCACCAGGCCGCAGATGCTGCCCGTTACGACGGTCAACGATGTCGCCGGTCGGCTCGACCGAGTGATCGACCGGCTGGAGGATCTGCCCGACCGGCTGAAGGCCTGGCTCGTGCCCTCGGCTGGCACCTCCAATTGTCGGGTCGTCGCCGATACCGGGCTGCCCAGCATGCATGCCTTCGGCGCGGCCATCGATATCGCCGTGCAGCACTCCGACTATTGGGCGTGGGCGCGTTCGCGCGGCGAACCGGTCTATCGCAACCGCATCCCGCCGGAGATCGTCGAGATCTTCGAGGCGGAGCGATTCATCTGGGGTGGCAAATGGTACCACTACGACACGATGCACTTCGAATACCGGCCGGAGCTCTTCGCCTAGTCAGGATTACGGTGTGCTGGGCAGGTTCGCGCGGTCGGCGAGGATCAGCATGAACTGAGGCCGGCCGGATGGCGCCTGCAGAACGCGGCCGGTCTGGTCGCTCGGGAAGCGGCGCCGGGCCACCAGGCCACGGACATTGCCGCCGATGGCATCGATGGTGCCGCGCGCGGTGCTGACCACCACATCGCAATGCATGGGCCGCGGCCGCCCGCGATCCGCCAGCCGCTCCGACCAATGCACCAGCGGTTCGTAGGAACGGTCGGCGCAGATCAGGTCGCCCGGCGATGGCGCATACTCCTCGGGTGCGCGCGGCAGGAAGCGGGCACCGTTCGGCTCCGCGAAGGACCTTGCGATCATCGCGTCGACGTACCGCGCATGGCGGGAGGAGGAGGGCAGGTCGCTCTCCGGCAGGGCCGCCAGCCGCGCGATGGCGGAGATGAAGGCCGCCGACCAGGCCGGGTTCGCGTAGAAGCTCATATCGTCGATTGCGGCGACCGCGGGGCGGGCACCGTCCATGCCGTCGCCCTCCTCCGTCTCCGTGCCGATCCGCTGCTCCATGGCAATGATGCCGACGCGCAGATCGGCATGCCTCTGTGCGATCCGCCAGCCGCCGGGCAGCGAGGACCAATACTCGTTCAGGCGGCTTAGGCGATCGGGCGTCGCGGCGCTGTCGGCCGGCGGTTCGTCGGGCCAGCCGACGATGACGACCCGACCCCAGGCCTGCCATTCCATGATGGCGGCACGCGCCAAAGGGGAGGCGGGCAGGACCTCGGTCGTCGGCAGGCGCGATCCGGCGCAGGCCGACAGGCCCAAGGCGAGCAGGACAAGTCTGAGGGAAAGCATCGCCGACCACTAATACTTGCCGCCACCGGTCCTGCACAGTCTCGACGACGTGACATTGTGGGGAGTCAGGCGGGCTTCGCGGCGGCCAGCGCCAGTTCGACCAGGGTGCCCAGCAGAGGCCCGCCGCCGCGCTTGCGGTACGCCAAGAAGATGCCGGACATCGCGGCGGGGCTTGCGATCGGCAGCACGCGCAGTTCCGGCAGGCTCAGCCGGCAGAGCGAACGCGGCAGGATCGAGATGCCGAGGCCGGTGCCGATGAGTGCGAGGATCGAGCCATTCTGGTTCGCCTCCTGCTCGATGCGTGGCTCGAACCCTGCGGTCGCGCAAAGGGCGGCGACATGCTCGTGCATCCCGCTGTCGGAACGCGGCGAAAAATGGATGAATGGCTCCTGCGCCAGTTCTTCCAGCGGCACTGGCGGCTCGTGCGTAGCCAGCCGGTGGTCCTGATGGACCACGAGCATCATCGGCTCGCGCATCACCTCGGTCAGGGCGAAGCCAGGCGGCACCTCCGGCGGCGTGGCGTAGCGCAGGAAGGCGATCTCCAACGTGCCGCCAGCCATGTCCCGTACCGCCGCATAGACAGCGCGTTCCCGCAGTTCCAGCCGCGCGCGCGGATGCTTGCGCCGGAAGGCGAGGATTGCGGATGCGACGGGTTCCGCCAACAGCGCCGAGGGGTACAGCCCGACGGTCAGCTCACCGATCTCCCCGCGATGCGCGCGCGCCGCCGTCTGTCGCGCGCGGTCGGCCTGGTCGAGCGTCGCCCGCGCCTCGGCCAGGAACAGCCGGCCGGCCGCGGTGAGTTCGACGCTGCGGCTGGTGCGGTCGAGCAACCGGACCTGGAGATCCTCCTCCAGGGCGCGGATCTGCTGGCTCAGCGGCGGCTGCGAAATGCCGAGCCGATCCGCCGCGCGGCTGAAGTGCAGTTCCTCGGCCAGGACGACGAAATAGCGGAGGTGACGCAGTTCCATGTTCAGCGGACCGCGGCGGCGTCCCGCATCGCCTGCCATAGCCGGCCCGGGGTAGCAGGCATGTCGATCGTCTCAATGCCGAGTGGCGCCAGCGCGTCCAGCACGGCGTTCATCACCGTCTGCGGCGCGCCGATGCAGCCGGCCTGGCCAGATCCCTTCACGCCTAGCCGGTTCGACGCGGTCGGCACCTCGATGCACGTCACCTCCAGTGGCGGGAGGTCCTCTGCCCGCGGCAGGCAGTAGTCCATCAGCGAGGCGGTCAGGATCTGACCGGAGTCCTGATCATAGGCGATCTCCTCGAACAGCGCTTGGCCGATGCCCTGGGCGAGGCCGCCCTGCACCTGGCCGATGGTCAGCATCGGATTGACCAGCCGCCCGTAGTCGTCGATCGCGACATAGCGTTCCAGGCTGAGCTTCCCCGTTTCACGGTCAATCTCTACCTCCGCCACTTGGCAGCCGTTGGGAAACGTGACGAGGTCGAGGTCGCTGTCCACCTCGGCATCGAGCGGCGCGCCGGCTTCACGCGCCGCCCGCGCCAGTTCGAGCAACCCGATGCCGCTGCCCGACGGATCGCCCTCGACGCTGAAGCGACCCCCGGCGAAGTGCAGCGAGGCTTCCGGGGATTGCAGGAGCTGCGCCGCCAAGCCACGGCCCTTCACCAGCACGACGTCGATCGCGCGTACCAGGGCTTCCCCGCCCATGTGCAGGGACCGCGCGCCGCCATGGCCGTGGCCCCGCGTCACATGGCGCGTATCGGCCTGCACCAGGCGAAAGGTATCGACGGGCAGGCCGAGCAGGTCGGCGGCGACCTGCGGAAAACTCGTCTCGTGTCCCTGGCCGTTGGATTGAGTGCCAATGGCAAGCGCGACGCGCTCATCCGCCTCGAAACGCACCGCCGCCCATTCACCGGGCGCGCCGCGCGATGTCTCGAGGAAGCAAGCGACGCCGAGGCCGCGCAGCATGCCCCGCGCGCGCGAAGCCTCGCGCCGGGCGGCGAAGCCGGCGACGTTCGCGGCAGCGAGGGCGCGGTCGAGATTGGCATGAAACTCGCCGACGTCGATCGTCATTCCCATCGCCGTCTTGTGCGGGAAGTCGGCGATCAGGTTCCGCCGGCGCAGCTCCGTCGCACTATGGCCGGTGCGATGCGCGGCGAGGTCGATCAGTCGCTCGATGATGTAGTTCGCCTCGGGCTTGCCGGCCCCGCGATAGGCGTCGATCGGCACCGTGTTAGTGAAGGCACCACGTACATCCATGTGGACGGCGGGAATGGCGTAAAGCCCACCCATCGCCGTCCCCGGCGCGTTCGTTGAACTGCCCGGGCCGCTGCTCGACAGGTAGGCGCCGAGATTGGCAATCGTCTCGACTTGAAGACCGAGGAAGCGGCCTTCAGCGTCCAACCCGAGCCGTGCGCGTGTGCGATTGTCGCGGCCCTGGGCGGTGCTGAGGAAGTCCTCCGTCCGGTCGGAGACCCAGCGCACGGGCCGGCCGAGGCGGCGCGCTGCAAGCAGCAACAGGACATATTCAGGGAACAGGAAATTCTTGGCACCGAAGCCGCCGCCGACATCCGGCGCCACCACCTGCATTCTTTCGCGCGGCACGCGGAAGACCGTGTCGGCGAGCTGGTCGCGGATGCCATGCACGGCCTGGCCACTCACTTCCAGCAAGTAATCGCCGGTCGCCGCGTCGAAGCTGCCGATCGCCGTGCGCGGCTCCATTGGTGCGGCAGTGACGCGGTTGTTGACGAGGTCCAGCTCGACGATGGTGGTTGCCGCGGCGAAGGCTGCTTCGACCGCCGCGGCGTCGCCCTTCCGGAAGCGGAAGCAGAGATTGCCCGCTGCCTCCGGCCATAGCTGCGGCGCCCCCTGCGCCAGAGCCGCCTCGCCGTCCGTTACCGCAGGCAGAGGGTCATACTCGACCAGGATCGCCTCTGCCGCGTCGCGCGCCTGCGCGGGCGTTTCGGCGATGACGAAGGCGACCGCATCGCCGACATGCCGGACGAGGCCGTCGGCCAGGGCCGGGCGGACGGGAATGATCAGGGGTTCGACCGTCGCGACCTTGGCGATGCAGGGCAGGGGGCCGATGCCGTCGGCCCGCAGTTCCGCAGTGGTGAGAACGGCGCGGACCCCGGGCATGACTGCCGCGGCAGCGGTGTCGATGGACAGGATGCGCGCATGGGCGTGCGGGGACCGCAGCGCGGCGCCATGCAGGGCGCCGGGCGTTGCGATGTCGTCCACGAAGCGGCCGGTGCCGCGCAGGAAGCGGTCATCTTCGATGCGCCGGCGCGACGTGCCGCGTTCCATGCCGTGTTCCCCCATCGTGCCCTCCAGCTGGAACACGCAGCTTCGCATGCCGCGCGCGGGTGCGCGAGGAAGACAAGGCGTGGAAACTGCCGCACAGTCCGCATGGAACCTTAGCCGGGGCGTAGCTGCATGCGGCGCATCGTCATCATCGGCGGCGGCATCATGGGGTCCGCCATCGCCTATTCCCTCGCCCGCGCGGGGGCAGTTGCCGAGGTGACGGTGGTCGAACCCGACCCGACCTACGATCGACTGGATCGACACGGTGCCGAACATGATTCTCTGGGCTGGCTTCTCGGGGCACGGGCTGCAGCACGCGCCGGCGGTCGGCCGCGCGGTGAAGGAGATGATCGTCGATGGCGGCTTCCGTTCCATCGACCTGTCCCGCTTTTCCTGGCGCAGGATGGTGGAGGGTAAGCCGATTCCGGATGACGGCCCGAAGGCGTAACGGCACCCCGGCTGGACGCGCGGCGCGTAGCGGGCATGAATGTCCGCGTTCCTGAAGGAGACGCGCCAGCCATGACCGCCTATTCGCCCAGCACCTTCCGCGGGCTCACCTTCCACGACGCCACGCCGCGATTCGCCGATGGCTCGGACACGCCGCGCGCCTATCTGGAACGCTGCCTGGAGACGATTGCCGCGCGCGAGCCGACCGTCCGCGCCTGGGTGGTGATGAACCAGCAGGGCGCGCGCGAGGCGGCCGATGCCAGCACCGCACGGTGGAAGGCGGGGAAGCCGCTCTCGGCCATCGACGGCATGCCGGTGGGCATCAAGGACCTGCTCGAGACGCGCGACATGCCGACGCAGATGGGCTGCGTGGGGTATCGCGGGAATTTCCCGAAGCGGGACAATGCGGCCGTCTGGGCGCTACGCCAGGCCGGCACGGTGGTGCTCGGCAAGACCGTGACGACCGAGCTCGGCGGCGCGCATCCCGGCCCGACGACCAACCCCTTCGATTCCGGGCGCACGCCGGGCGGATCTTCGTCGGGTTCTGCGGCCGCTGTCGGGGCATGCATGGTGCCGGCGGCGATCGGCTCGCAGGTCGGCGGGTCGATCATCCGCCCCGCCAGCTATTGCGGAAACTACGCGCTGAAGCCGACGCAGGGCGGCATCAACCGCGGTGAGCGGCAGGCGACCAGCATGAGCACCCATGGCCCGCATGCCGGCTCCATCGAGGATATGTGGCTGGTCGCCATCGAGATCGCGAAGCGGGCGGGGGGCGATCCGGGCCGGCTGGGCCTGTTCGGCCCGGATGCGCCGCCGGCGGCGCGCCGCCCGGCGACCGTCGCGGTGATGGAGGCCGAGGGCTGGCGCCTGCTGGACGATGCCAGCCGCGCGGCCTTCGAGGCGATCGTGGACGCCTTGCGCGCGCAGGGCGTGACGGTGCTGCGCCGCGCCGACCATCCGGCCATCGAGCGCTTCGAACAGGCGATCCAGGGCGTGCAGGCACTGACCAACGTCATCACCGGCTGGGAGAACCACTGGAACTTCCGCAACCTGGTCGCGCAGGACCCGAACAACATCAGCGATCGGGCCAAGTCGGTCCTCGCCGGGGCCGAGAAGCAGAGCATCGAGGATTATCGCGCCGCCATCCTGAAGCGTGAGGAAATGCGCCGCGCGCATGAGGCGATCGGGCCGGTGGTCGATGCGCTGATCGCGCCGGCCTCGCCCGGCCCCGCGCCGGTATGGACGGGCGACGTGCCGGGCCAGCCGCAGATCAAGCGGCCGACCGGCGATGCCGTCTACAACACGCCGAGTTCGGCGCTTGGCGCGCCCGTGGTGACGGTGCCGCTGATGTCGGTTGGCGGGATGCCGATGGGCGTGCAGGTGATGGGCCAGTCCCACACCGATGCGGCAATGACCGCGATCGCGCGGTGGATGGCGGAATCCGTTCCGCCCGTCGCAGCCTGAAGCGGCCAGGGGAGGAAACGAGAATGGACAACAACACCACTTACCTCTGCACTACCGACGAGACCTCCATCACCATCCGCGGCAAGGATCTGGTGACGGAGCTCGTCGGGCATCTGACTTATACGGAGATGGTGTTCTTCCTGCTGCGGAACCGGGTTCCCACCCCGGCCGAGACGCGGGCGCTCGACGCCTGCCTGGTGATCCTGATGGAGCACGGGCTGACGCTGAACACGCTGACGGCGCGCTTCGTCGCCAGCGCCGTGCCCGACCAGATCCAGGTGGCGATGGGTGCGAGCCTGATGACGATCGGCGACACCTTCATGGGCACGATGGAAGGCTGCGCGCGCATCCTCCAGGCCGGGGTGAAGGCCGGCGGCGATCCGCGCGCCTATTGCGCCGAGGTGGCCGCGAAGCACCGCGCCGAGAAGAAGGCGGTGCCCGGCTTCGGCCACCGCTTCCACAAGCCGGACGATCCGCGGTCGGCCCGGCTGTTCGAGGTCGCCGAACAGGCCGGCGCGGCCGGCCCGCACATCGCCATGCTGCGCATCCTGGCGGAGGAGGTTGACCGCGCCGCCGGCAAGCACATCACCATCAATGCGACCGGGGCGATCGGCGCCGCCTTCTCCGACATCGGCTTCGGTCCTGAGGTGATGCGCGGCCTCGCCGTCGTGTCCCGCAGCGGCGGGCTGGTCGCGCATATTGCCGAGGAGCGTCAGAGTGGATCGGCCCGGCTGATCGAGAAGCTGGCCAAGCAGAACGTCCAGTACCGCGACCCGCCGAAGGTCTGATCAATTCGTCCAGCATATTAATATCGTCGGAAATCATATTGGCCGGTCGCTTCGGGCCAGCCCACACTTCCGTCATCGCCCTGACGCATGACCGGATGGATGTGATGCCCGAAGCGCCGCCAGCTTCCGCGCTGGACCCAATTACCCTCGAAATCTACTGGAACCGCCTGATCTCGGCGGCGGACGAGGCGGCCACCGGGCTGCTCCGCACCGCCTTCTCCACCATCGTGCGCGAGTCGAACGACTTCGCCACGGTGCTGATGGACCGGGATGGCAACAGCGTGTCGGAGAACACGGGCGGCCTCGCCTCCTTCTCCTGCATCCTGCCCAAGACGACGAAGGACTTCCTGAAGCGTTATCCGGCCGAGACCTGGAAGCCGGGCGACGTGGTCGTGACCAACGACCCGTGGCTTGCGACCGGCCACCTTCCGGACTTCACCGTCACCACGGGCATCTTCCATCGCGGCAAGCTGGTGGGCTTCTCGGGCTCGATCTCGCATTCGCCGGATGTCGGGGGGTCGCTGTGGTCGGCTGACTGCCGCGAGATCTTCGAGGAAGGCATCCGCATCCCGCCGTCGCGCCTGCTGCGCGAAGGGAAGTGGAACGAGCAGTTGCTCGACATCCTGCTCGGCAATGTCCGCGTGCCGCGCCAGGTGCTGGGCGATCTGCAGGCGCAGGTTGTCGCGGCCGAGGTCGGCGCGCGCCGCGTCGCGGAATTTCTGGAAGACACCGGCCTGCCCGATTTGCAGGAATTGTCGGGCGCGCTGAGCGAGCGCGCAGACCGCGCGCTGCGCCGCGCCATCGCCGCCGTGCCGGATGGTTCCTGGTCCTCCGTCATCACTGCCGACGGCTTCGACGACAAGCACACGCGCATCGCCTGCACCGTCACGGTGAAGGGCGAGACGATGCATATCGACTATGCCGGCACCTCGCCGCAGATCGATCGCGGCATCAACTGCGTGATGAACTACACGCACGCTTACTCGGTCTATCCGGTGAAGTGCGCGCTCGATCCCTTCACGCCGCGCAATGAGGGCTCGTACCAGGCCGTCACGGTCTCGGCGCCGGAGCGGTCGATCCTGAACCCCGTCTATCCCGCGCCGGTCAGCGCGCGGCAGCTCACGGGCCACCTGCTGGCAGGCGCGATCTACCAGGCGCTGGCGCAGGTCATCCCGGACAAGGTGATCGCCGATTGCGGTGGCGCGCCGACCATGCGCGCGCTGTTCAGCGGCACCAAGGCGGATGGCGACAGCTTCTCCCAGGTGCTGTTCGCCTCCGGCGGCATGGGCGCCTGCCCGCACAAGGACGGCATGTCGGCGACGGCCTTCCCGACCAATGTCGGCGCGGGCTCCATCGAGGCCTATGAATCCGTCGCGCCGATCATCGTGCGCAAGAAGCGCCTGCGCGTGGATTCCGGCGGCGCCGGCACCTTCCGCGGTGGTCTGGGCCAGGAGATCGAACTGGAGCTCGACAGCGAACAGGCCGCGCGCCTGTCGCTGCTGTCCGACCGCCACAAGAACCCGGCGGGCGGCATCCTCGGCGGCCTGCATGGTGCGCCCTCGGTTATCGAGTTCGGCGACGGCACCAAGCCGCATCCGAAGTCGCGCACCTCGATCGACCCGAAGCAGTCGGTGCTGCTGCTTTATGCCGGCGGCGGCGGGTATGGCGACCCGAAGAAGCGCGCCCCTGAATCGGTGAAGGAAGACCTTCGCCACGGCTACATCTCGGCCGAGGCGGCCAAGACCATCTACGGCGTGGAGTGACGCGCATGACCACCACTTCCACCGCCCGCGTCGGGGTCGATGTCGGCGGCACCTTCACCGACCTGGTGCTGCACGACCCGGTGCGCAACATCGTCCGTACCGGCAAGCTGCTGACCACGCCGGACGATCCCTCCGAGGCCATCCTGAACGGCATCGCGCGCATCCTGCGCGAGGCCGACCTGAAGCCCGAGGACCTGCACAGCGTCATCCACGGCACGACGCTGGTGACCAACACCATCATCGAGCGGACGGGCGCGACGGTCGGCCTGCTCTGCACCGATGGTTTCCGCGACAGCATCGAGATCGGGCGCGAAACGCGCTACGACCTGTACGACTTGTTCCTGGAAACCCCAGCGATCCTGGTGCCACGCGCGCTGCGCCTGGAAATCCCCGAGCGCATCGCCAATGACGGCCGCGTGCTGAAGCCGCTCGACGAAGCGGCCGTGGCGACGGCTGCAAAGCAACTGGTGGAAGGCGAGGGCGCCGAGGCGATCGCGGTCGGCTTCCTGCATTCCTACCACGCGCCGCAGCATGAAAAGCGCGCGGGCGAGATCATCCGCAGCCTGTATCCGAAGGTGCCGGTTTCGCTCTCGGCCGAGGTGGCGCCGGAAATCCGCGAGTTCGAACGCACCTCGACCGCCTGCGCCAACGCCTATGTGCAGCCGCTGATGGCGCGGTATCTCGATCGCGTGCAGTCCTCGCTGGAGGCCACCGGCTTCCGTGGCAATCTCTATATCATGCTGTCGGGTGGCGGCATCACCACCGTCCGCGAGGCGAAGGACTTCCCGATCCGCCTGATCGAATCCGGCCCGGCGGCCGGCGCGATGGCGGCGGCCTTCATCTCGCGCCTCGCGGGGCTCGAGCATGTCGTGTCCTACGACATGGGCGGCACCACCGCGAAGATGTGCCTGGTCGATCACTTCGAGCCGAACCACAAGTTCGACTTCGAGGCCGGCCGCGTGCGCCGCTTCCAGAAGGGGTCTGGCCTGCCGCTGAAGGTCTCGGTGGTGGACATGATCGAGATCGGCGCGGGCGGCGGGTCGCTCGCGCGCATCGATCCGGGCTCGGGGCTGATGAAGGTCGGGCCGCGCAGCGCCGGCGCGAAGCCGGGGCCGGTCTGCTACGGCCGCGGCGGCGTCGAACCCGCCGTGACCGATGCGGACCTCGTGCTTGGCCGTCTCGACCCCGCCTACTTCCTCGGCGGCGAGATGGCGCTGAACCTCGACCCGGTGCGCAAGGCCTTCGAGACGCGCATCTCGGCCGAGACCGGCATCGGCGTCGATGAGGCGGCCCTCGGCGTGCAGCGCATCGTCGACGAGACGATGGCGTCCGCGACGCGCATGCATCTGGCCGAGAAGGGCAAGGATCCGCGCCGCTACACCATGATCGCCTTCGGTGGTGCGGGCCCGGTGCATGCCTGGAACCTCGCGCGGCTGCTGAAGATCAAGACGCTGGTGGTACCGCTGGGTGCGGGCGTGGCCTCGGCGCTCGGCTTCCTCGTCGCACCACCGGCGACGGACATGGTGCGGTCCTACGTTGCGCGGCTGGAGCGCATCGACTGGGCGCGGGTGAACGGCTTGTTCGCCGAGATGAAGGCGATCGGCACGCAATTGCTGACCGAGGCGGGTGCGAAGGCTGACGCCATCACCTTCCGCCCGGTCGCCGAGATGCGCCATGTCGGCCAGGGCTTCGAGATCCCGGTCGCGCTGCCGAGCCTGGAACTCTCGGACGCCGATGTCCCGGCGATCCGCAGCACCTTCTTCGAAACCTATCGCGACCGCTTCGAGCGCGTGGTCGAGGAAAGCCCGATCGAGGCGCTGTCCTGGCGCCTGTCCTGCTCCGCGCCGGGCTGGACGATCGACCTCGCTGGTGCGGTGCCGAAAGGCGATGCGCCCGCCCAGCCGACGCCGCGCACCACGCGCCGCGTGTTGTTCGAGGGCGCTGGGTGGCTCGAATGCCCGGTCTATGACCGCTATGCGCTGCGTTCCGGCGCGACGCTGAGCGGCCCGGCGCTGATCGAGGAGCGTGAATCCACCTGCGTCGTCGGGCCGGACAGCACGATCGCGGTCGATAACTTCCTCAACCTGGTTATCGAGCTGCCCTGACGGGAACAGCGCCGGCCATCACGTCTTCGACTCTGATGGCCGGCACGCCCGCGTCGCCCGGGCCGGGAGCTCGGATTTGCCTGAACGACCCCCGACCAGACAGTTATCGGGCCGCTCATTCGGCCCGGATATTCTGCTCGCGGATCAGGCGGCCCCACATCTCAGTCTCCTCTGCCAACATGCGGCGCAGGGCCTCGGCGTCACCGCTGACCAGGGCCACGCCCTGCGCAGCCATGCGGGTGGTCAGGTCCGGATCGGTGGTCGCTTCCCGTAGTGCCGCGCCGGCGCGCGCGACGATCGGCGCCGGCAGCCCGGCCGGGCCGAACAGTCCCTGCCAGAACACGCCGTCGAAGCCCGGCAGCACATCGGCGATCGGTGGCAGGTCCGGCACGGCTGCAGCGCGATCCTTCGACGAAATGGCGATCCCACGCGTAGCACCGGCCTGCACCGCGGGCAGGGCTTCCTGCACTGCGTTGAACATGCCCTGGATGCGGTTCTCGCGCAGGTCCAGCAACGCGGCGGGCCCGCCGCGATAGGGAACATGCACTACGTCGATGCCGGCGCGGGCGCGGAACAGTTCCAGGCACAGATGGTTCACCGCGCCGGTGCCGGACGACCCGAAATTCAGCTTCCCCGGATTGGCCTTGGCATAGGCAATCAACTCCGCCGTTGAGCGTACCGGCAGCGACGGATGCACATGGAGCACGAAGGCGGTGCGGAATACCGTGCCGATCGGCGTCAGCGCCGTCTGCGGATCACGCGGGGTCAGCGTCGGCTGTAGTGCCGGGTTGATGGCGAGCGTCGAGGTGCCCATCAGCAGCGTGTAGCCATCGGGTCGCGCCTGCGCTGCCGCGGTGTTGGCGACCGCCGTTGCCGCTCCCGGCCGATTCTCCAGCACCAGGGTCTGGCCGAGCGCCCGCCCCATACGCTCGGTCACCGCCCGCGCCGCGAAATCCGTGACGCCGCCGGGCGGATACCCGAGCAGAACGGCGACTGCGCGGCTCGGCCACCCCTCCTGCGCGGCGACGGAGCGCGGCACGGCGGGCAGGGCGATGGATGCGGCGATCAGAGCGCGGCGGCTGGTCATGGAGGTCCTCCGTATGTTTGGACGCAGCCTGCCGCTTCGCAACAGCTCTGTCACTCTGACGTCATCGGGTGGTCACCTCGCGCTGCTACGCCGCGCCGCATCGGGGATGCTGTGGGACGATGCTGGAAATCGAGGGCCTGACGCGCCGCTTTGGCGCGAAGACAGCTGTGGACGGCGTCAGCCTGCGCATCCCTGCCGGGCAGATGGTCGGCGTGATTGGCCGTTCCGGGGCCGGCAAGTCGACGATGCTGCGCATGCTGAACCGGCTGACTGATCCGTCCGAAGGGCGCATCCGGTTCGACGGCACCGACATCACTGCGCTGAAGGCGAAGGCGCTGCGGGACTGGCGCATGCGCTGCGCGATGATCTTCCAGCAGTTCAACCTTGTGCAGCGGCTCGATGTACTGACCAACGTGCTGGTCGGGCGGCTGAACCGGCGGCCACTGATCTCATCCTTGCTTCGGATGTTCACCGCTGAGGAGCGAGCCATGGCGCTCGCAGCCCTGGATCGCTTCGACCTCGCCGAGGCGGCGCTGCAGCGCGCGGAAACGCTCTCGGGCGGCCAGCAGCAGCGCGTCGCGATCGCCCGCGCCATGCTGCAGGAGCCGCGCATCATCCTGGCGGATGAACCGATCGCGAGTCTCGATCCGCGCAATTCGCGCATCGTCATGGATGCGCTGCGCGGCGTGAACCGGGATGGGATTACCGTCCTGGTCAACCTGCATGACCTCGCAACCGCCCGCGAGTACTGCGATCGCATCGTGGCGCTGAACGCCGGGCGCCTCGTCTTCGACGGCGCGCCCATCGACCTCACCGCGCAACGAATCCGCGAGATCTACGGCGTGAGCGAGGAGGAGTTCGCCGAGCAGGCCGCCGCGGCCGTCGGCGCTACGCCGCGCCAGCCCGTCACCGCCTGACACTGCTTCATAGGAGAAGCGCCATGATCACCCGTCGTACTCTTGCCGGCCTGACCGCCGGCGCGCTGATCGCGCCTGGCATCGCCGCCGCGCAGCAACAGCAGGCGCAGCCGACGATGCGTCGCACGCTCGACGCCAATACGACGATGCCGACTGCCGGCCGCCGCCCGTGGGTGGACCAGGTCCCGCAGCTGCGCGTCGGCCTGCTCGGCGGCGAGAACGAGGCTGATCGCCTTGGTCGCTTCGGCGCCTATCGTGAACTGCTCGAGACGACCTTCGGCGTGCCGACGCGCCTGTTCCCGGCGAGCGACTACGCCGGCGTGCTGCAGGCATTCTCGGCGGGCCAGATCGAGATGTCGAGCATGGGCTCCTCCGGCTATGCCGGCGCTTGGCTCGACACGAACGGCGGTGTGCAGCCGCTGGTGGTGCCCGAGGAGAATGACGGCTCTATCGCCTATGTCGCCGTGCTGGTCGTCCGCGCGGATAGCGGCATCACCAATCTGGAGCAGATGCGCGGCAAGTCGCTCGCCTGGGCCGATCCGAACTCGACCTCCGGCTACCTGATTCCGCGGTTCGCGCTGCGCCGCTCGGGCATCGGCGTGGAGAGCGGCCAGTACTTCTCGCGCACCGGCTTCGCCGGGGGGCATG
Source organism: Neoroseomonas terrae (assembly GCF_018129025.1). GTDB lineage: Bacteria > Pseudomonadota > Alphaproteobacteria > Acetobacterales > Acetobacteraceae > Neoroseomonas > Neoroseomonas terrae. Next base: position 263,944 of record NZ_JAAEDI010000001.1, read on the forward strand.
AGCAGGGCGTCGTCGCGGTGCTGCAGCGCCAGTACGACGGTGCGGTGACCTGGGCCTCGGGCCAGGGTGACGTCGCGCAGGGCTACAGCCGCGGCAATCTGCGCGCCATGGTGGAGAAGGGCATGCTGAACATGGCCGATCTCCGGATCGTTTGGACCTCAGACCCGATCCCGAACGGCCCGCTCGTTGTTCGCAGCGCGCTGCCGGACGCGTTCAAGGAAGACATGACGCGCTTTCACCTGGCGCTGCCCAAGTCGCATCCCGAGATCTACCAGCAGATCGAGCGCGGCGGCGGCATGGGCTATCGCGAAGTCACGCACGAGACTTTCGCGATGATCGTCGACCTGCGGCGCGAGGAAGCCGCCGCCCGTCGCCGGCGTTCGTGAGCGCCTCCTACGCTACCGGCCTCCCCGCGGTGATCCGCGGGGAGGAAGCCTATCAGACCGCCCACCGGGAGAAGCGCCGCCAGGCGCTGCTCGGTGCGGCGATCCTGTTCCTCTGTCTGCTTGTCGCCGGCTGGGTCAGCGAGGCGTACCCCGCCACGCTCTGGGCCGGGCTGCCGCGTATCGGCGAGTATTTCGGTCGAATCCTTCCCGACCTGCGCTGGGCGACGCTGTTCTCGGACGCGGAGACGGAGGGCTCGATCGCCTTCTGGATGTACCGCCTGCCCGAGTGGTCGCTGCTGATCCTCGAGACGGCCAACATGGCCGCGCTGGCGACGCTGATGGGCTCAGTGGCCGCGCTGCTGCTGGCCTTTCCCGCGGCGCGGAACATCGCGCCCTCGTCGCTCACCTACCAGTTGGCGCGGCGCTCGCTCGAGGCGCTCCGCACCGTGCCCGAGATCGTCTACGCGCTGATCTTCGTCTGGGCCTTCGGTGTCGGGCCGCTTGCCGGCATTCTGGCCATCGCGCTGCATTCCGCCGGCGCCAATGGCAAGTTGTTCGCCGAGGCCATCGAGAACGCCGACCTAAAGGCGTGGGAAGGTGTGCAAAGCACCGGGGGGTCGTGGTTCCACGCCTGTCGCTTCGCTGTGCTGCCGCAGGTGTTGCCGAACATCATCTCCTACCTGCTGCTGCGCTTTGAGGTGAACATCCGCTCCGCGAGCGTTATCGGTTTCGTAGGCGCCGGCGGCATCGGCGAGGAACTCTACAAGGTGATCTCCTTCAACTATTATGAGGAGATCAGCGCCATCGTGCTGCTGATCATCCTGACCGTGTCCTGCGTGGACCTGCTGTCGGAGCGCCTGCGCCACGCGGCCATCGGGCGACTGGAGACGACGCGATGAGCCCGGATGTCGCGTTGTGGCGGGACCGCGTGCCTGCGGCCTTCGGTGCGACGAGGGGGCGGCGGGTCCTTCGTGCGGTCGGCTGGTCCCTGTTCCTCGCTTGGCTGGCCGGTGCCCTTTGGGGGTTCGGCTTCACGCCGCAGCGGCTGTGGAACGGGCTGTCGGGCCTTGGCACCATCGTTGTGCTGATGATCCCGCCTTCGCCCGGCGAGCTGTGGGTGGACATCCTCAAGGGCATGGCGGAATCGGTCGCCATGGCCTTCCTCGGCACCTTCATGGCGGCAATCGTCGCGGTGCCGCTGGGCTTCCTCGGCGCGCGTAACATCGTCACCAGCGTGCTGTTCCGCTTTTCGCTGCGCCGCGTGCTGGATGGCTTCCGCGGCGTTGACCAACTCATCTGGGCGCTGGCCTATGTGCGCGCGGTGGGGCTTGGGCCTTTGGCGGGCGTGCTCGCCATCTTCACGGCGGATATCGCGGTGCTGGCGAAGCTCTATGCCGAAGCCATCGAGAATGCCGAGAAGAGGCAGGCCGAGGGGATCGTCGCCGCCGGCGGCGGACGCCTGGCGGCCATCCGCTTTGGAGTGCTGCCCCAGGTGGCGCCGGTGATGCTTGCCCAGGCGCTGTACTTCTTTGAGAGCAACACGCGCTCGGCGACGATCCTCGGCGTCGTCGGCGCCGGCGGCATCGGCCTGCAGATCGCCGAGCGCATCCGTGTGCGCCATTGGGACGAGGTCGCCTTCATCATCCTTCTGATGATCGTGACGGTGGCTGCGATCGACTGGATCTCCGGGCGCATCCGGCGGCGACTGATTGGCGGTGTCCTTCGCGTCGAGGCTTGATCGGGCTGACGGAAAAGCCGCGCTTCGCTGGTCCGCGCCGGTGGCACCGCATGGGGCCACGGTCAGGCCGGCTCATCGCAGTTAAGCGATGAACCTGATCCGCACCCGATCCCTGACGTATCAGGAAAAGTTGGGGCTCATTCCTCGCGGTCGCGCTGCTGCGCCTGGGACTGCGCGGCAAGCGCCCGCGCCATCTGGCTCAGCGCTTCCTGATGCTTGTCATTGTCGATCAGGGCAAAGTTGCGCGCCAGTTCCAGGAACATCCGCTGGCGGGACGAGATGGGTGGCGTCTCCACACCCGGCTGCAATCCCTCGAAGAAATAGGAGACCGGGACGTTGAGCACCTGCGCGATCTCGAACAGGCGACCGGCCGAGATCCGATTCAGCCCCCGCTCATACTTGTGAGCCTGCTGGTACGTGACGCCGATCATCTTCGCGAGCTGTTGCTGCGATAGGCCGAGCATGGTCCGCCGCTCGCGTATGCGGGCGCCGACGTGATGATCAACCAAGCTGGCGCGCTGCGTCGACGCGTCGTCCACGCTGATCTCGATATCGGCCGAGGGAGGGATCGAATTCATCGTCATGGCAATGGCCTTACCATAGCGCGGATTGCGTGTGCCAGCAAGGTTACTTCTCTACTCTCGCGCGTATCGCGCAGTCGTGATGGAAACGGTCAGCCGCTCTTTTCTGCATCCTTAAGGCTGGCGAGCTGACGGCGCAGTGTTTCGATCTCAGCCTTCAGCGCGTCGACTTCCGCCGGTGCATCTTCGCGGCGCCCGAAGGGGGCGAACAGGCTCATGGCGCGCTCCATCATCGCCATGTTCTGCTTGCCGAGCTCCTCGATATTCGGAAAAGGCATGAAGCCGCCCACCATGGTGTGCTCCATGGTCCGGCGCATCTGGTCCTGCTGCCGGCCGAAGGAAGCCATGGCGAACTCCAGGTAGCGCGGCACCAAGCCCTGGAGGTTGTCGCCGTAATAGCCGATCAGCTGCCGGAGAAAGGCCGTTGGCAACAGGTTCTGGCCGCCCTTGCTCTCCTCCTCGACGATGATCTGCGTCAGCACCGACCGCGTGATGTCATCCCCGGACTTGGCATCGTAGACCACGAAGTCGCGCCCGTGGCGCACCATCTTCGCCAGGTCGTCCAGGGTGACGTATGTCGAGGCCTCAGTGTTGTAGAGCCGCCGATTGGCGTATTTCTTGACCACCACCGGCGGTGCCGCCGCCGTTTCATTGCCTTGCGCTCCGCTTGCCGCCGCTGCACTGCCGGCCATCGACATCACGCCTCGCCCCTGGTCGTTTGGAGCGGTAGCGTAGACGCTCAATGCGGTGCAGCGAAAGCAGCAAATTCCGTGCGTTCCTTCGGCCGGGCTCTGCCGCTATGGTCCGCCGCGCGAGGAACCCCTATGGAACCGCCTGAGGATATCGACAGCCTCGCGGAGGACTGGATCGCGCTGTGGCAGAGCGAGATCGCCGGACTGGCCGCCGATCCGGAACTGGCCGAGCAATGGGCCGCCTGGGCTGCGCTTGGCGCGGCGTGGATGCGCGCGGCCACCGCCATGGCGCCGCGCTATCGGCCCGGCGGCGGCCATGACGGCACCGCTTCGCCGCCGTGGACCGCGCCCCCTGCCGCTGCATCTGGGCCTCGCGGGCCTGCGGGCGATGGCGGCGGCGACCAGCCTGCCCGCAATGCCATGGCCGAACGCCTGGCCGAACTCGAGCGCCGCCTGGCCGATCTCGAAGGCGGGGCTGGTGGAACGGGACCGGATCCTCGCGGCCCTCGCGGCCGGCGGCCACGCGGCTGAGGCCTTTGGCGCCGCCGTCCTGATGCGGCTCGCCCGGGCCGACCGGGCGATGATCGCGGGCCTTGCCGCTTATCGCCGCCATCCCTGGATGCGGGAGATGGCCGACCCGCCCGCCATCTGGGCCGAGGGCGGGTCCCGCCTGCTCGACTTCGGCGGGGAGGGGCCGGCGGTGCTGTTCGTGCCGTCCCTCGTCAACCGTGCCTATGTGCTGGACCTGACGCCCGAACGGTCATTGATGCGCTGGCTGCCGGGGCAGGGCTTCCGGACGCTCCTGCTCGACTGGGGCTGGCCGGGCGAGGCGGAACGCCACTTCACCCTGACCGACTACGTCGCCGGGCGCCTGGAACGAGCGCTCGCGGCTGCCCCTGGCCCGGTCGTGCTGGCGGGCTACTGCATGGGCGGGCTGCTGGCGCTCGCCGCGGCGCTGCGCCGGCCGGACCGGGTACGGGCGCTCGCCCTACTCGCGACACCCTGGGATTTCCACGCCGGCCCGGACGGGCCGCGCCGGGCGCGCACCGCCGCCGCCCTGGTGCCGGGGCTCGAGACGCTGATGGAGCCGACCGGCGCCCTGCCGGTCGATACCATCCAGTCGCTGTTCGCGATGCTCGATCCCTTCGGCATCGCGCAGAAATTCCGCGCCTTTGCGCGGCTGAAGCCGGAATCGGCCCGTGCCGCGCTGTTCGTCGCGCTGGAGGACTGGCTGAATGACGGCGTGCCGCTGCCCGCGCCGGTCGCGCGGCAATGCCTCGCCGGCTGGTACGGGCGCAATGAGCCCGGACGGCTCGGCTGGCGCATCGCTGGGCAGGTGATCGACCCGGCGGCCTGGGACGGTCCGGCCTTCGCCGGCATCCCGGAGCGTGACCGCATCGTGCCGCCCGAATCCGCCGCCGCAGCCGCCACACGGCTACGGCACGCGCATACCCACATTGCCGCCGGCGGCCACATCGGCATGGTCGCCGGCACCGGGGCGGAAGCCGCGCTGTGGCGCCCGCTATGCGCCTGGCTGGGAAGCCTGACGTAGCGCGGCCGCGACCTCCGGCCGGTCCAACAGCTTGTCGATCGCCTCGTTCATCGTGCGCAGCATCAACGCGTGCAACTCGTCCGTCGAAGCGAGGACCCCGCCGTCCAGCGCGAAGATGCTGCCGCTGAGGTTGTAGACGCGCTCTGCCCCCTGCCAAAGAACGCGGCCCGTGCCGCGTTGGCGCAGCGTGAGTTCGATGTCCGCCGTCGCCTCCAGCCGCGCGAAGCGGTTGGCGTCGAACTGGCGGATGGTCACCAGCACGTCGACGCGCGGGTCTTGCGGCGCCAGCCAGCCGCGCGCCGCCAAGGCGTCGTCCACCGCGCTGCGGACGACCTCGCTCACCGGCCTGTCGGCTTCGAGGGTCTTCAGCGGATTGCCATAGCCGCCGCGGATCGCGCCGATCCACCGGTCGTTCTCGCGCCCCGTCCGGCGCGTGTTCTGCACCTCTGTCACGCGGGCGACCGGTCCGGGCGCCCGGTTACCCGTGATTCCCGCGGGTGCAGCATAAGGCATGGGGTGCTGCGTTGTGCCACAGGCCCCAAGGCCGAGCAGCAGCAAGCCAAACAGCTTCTTCATGTGATCTCCCGACTTCGTGAGTCTAGTGTCGTCCCGTATAGCCAGCCAATCAACCTCGGGTTGGGTGTCACGGCGGCGTGCTTGTAGCGCCCGGCCCAGCGGCGCATGTTTCGGGTCAATACCCTGCCAACGGAGAGCAGCCAGTCATGACCGAAATCGTCATCGCCTCCGCCGCCCGCACCCCGGTCGGTTCGTTCAACGGGGCCTTCGCCTCGCTGCCCGCTCATGTCCTTGGCACCGCCGCGATCAAGGCCGCGATGGAGCGCGCCAAGATCGAAGGCGGCGACGTGGACGAAGTCATCATGGGCCAGATCCTGGCCGCCGGCTCCGGCCAGAACCCCGCTCGCCAGGCGAGCGTGAATGCCGGCATCCCGGTCGAGCACACCGCCTTCGGCATCAACCAGCTCTGCGGTTCCGGCCTCCGCGCCGTGGCCCTCGCCGCCCAGCAGATCGCGACGGGCGACGCCCGCATCGTCGTCGCCGGTGGGCAGGAGAGCATGACCCAGGCCCCGCACGCTCAGCAGCTCCGCGCCGGGCAGAAGATGGGTGACCTCGCGCTGATCGACACCATGCTGCGCGACGGGCTGATGGATGCCTTCCACGGGTACCACATGGGCAACACCGCCGAGAACGTGGCCCAGAAGTTCCAGATCACCCGCGCCGAGCAGGACGAGTTCGCCTTCAACAGCCAGCGCAAGGCTGGCGAGGCGATGAAGTCCGGCCGCTTCAAGGACGAGATCATCCCGGTCACCGTGAAGGGCCGCAAGGGCGATGTCGTCGTCAGCGATGACGAATACCCGAAGCCCGAGACCACTATGGAAGTGCTGGCGAAGCTGCGCGCTGCCTTCAACAAGGACGGCACGGTGACGGCGGGCAATGCCTCCGGCATCAACGACGGCGCCGCGGCAATCGTGGTGATGACGGCCGATGAGGCGGCGAAGCGCGGCATCACGCCGATGGCGCGTATCGTGTCCTGGGCCACCGCCGGCGTCGATCCGTCGATCATGGGCACCGGGCCGATTCCGGCGTCGCGCAAGGCGCTGGCGAAGGCCGGCTGGAAGCACGAGGACCTCGACCTGATCGAAGCCAACGAGGCCTTCGCGGCGCAGGCGCTCGCGGTGAACAAGGACCTCGGCTGGGACACGTCGAAGGTGAACGTGAATGGCGGCGCGATCGCGTTGGGCCATCCGATCGGGGCGTCCGGCGCCCGCGTGCTGACGACCCTGCTGTTCGAGATGCAGAAGCGTGACGCCAAGAAGGGCCTGGCGACGCTGTGCATCGGCGGCGGGATGGGCGTTGCGATGTGCCTGGAGCGGTAATCAGAATCGGGGAAGGGCGTCGGCTCCTCTCCAAGCCAGCCGGAGATCGTTGAACCTCTGGTGCACGACGATCTGCTTGCGGGGGGCCTACCCGCCTCCCGCCATGCAGCGCGCCGCAATCAGGCCGAAGGTCAGGCCTGACGCCAACGAGTAGCCGGTCTGGTATCCTGACCCTGTTTCCGTCCTTGCTGCCGCGTTGCCGACGGCGAACAGGCCGGGGATCGGATGGCCGCGGAGATGCGTCACGCGCGCCTCCGCATCGGCCAGCAGCCCCGCCGAGGACAACGCGGTCGGATGAAGCTGGATGCCGTAGAACGGCGCGGCCTCCAGTGGACCCAGCGTGCTGCGCGGATCGTAGCGATTCAGCCCCCAGGCGGAATGCCCCCGGCCGAAGCCGCGATCGACACCGTTCCGCGCATCGGCATTGAAGGTTCGGACGGTCTCCGCAAGACCGTCGGCATCGATGCCGAGCTGCCGGCCCAGCGTCGGAATGTCGGGCGCCTGGTGGACCCAGCGAGGGATCTCGGCGCCCGGCGGCCGACCGCCAAAGGAAGAATGGTCGGCGAATTGCTGGTCGAAGATCAGCCAGCACGGCAGGTTCGGCTGCGTGCGTGCCACGACGTCGAAGTGGCGCAGGGCAGGCGCCATCGCCTGGAAGAACGATTCGTCGGCGAAGCGCCGCCCGTGACGGTTTACCGTGATGGTGTGCGGCGCAGGCAGTTCCTGCGTGCCGGACAGGCGGCATAGGGCAACGCCATCCGGCGCCTCATCCGGGTTACGAAAGCCGAGGAATAGAGACAGGTTGTTGCCGATCACCTGCGTGGCCGCACCGCATTCCATGGCCATCACCATTCCGTCGCCGGCGATGCTGTCGGGGAACATGGACTGCCAGTCCGGCAAGGCCTCGTAGCGCTGTACGAGCGTGGGGCTCGATTCGTAGCCACCCGACGCAATCACCACGCCACGCCGCGCTGTGATTGTGACGCCGCCCACCGTTACGACGCCGCTAATGCGCCCATCCGCCATGGTCAGGCGCTCGACCGCGGCGTTCGTCCGCAGGGTGACGCCGCGCTCGGCGGCGACCTTCACGAGCCAGGTGATCAGTCCGGCGCCGCTGGCGCGCAGGCCGGGCTGCTCGCGCGCTGCCTGCTCGGCGGCAGCCCAGAAGGCGGGGGAGTTAGCCCCGCCGGGCAGTGTCGATCCGGCCAGGCGGAACAGCGGGCCGGCGGGTAGCAGAACCTGCCCGCCTTGGTCCCCCAGCAAGGCCGCGTCGATTGGTGGCGTATCGACGATGCGCCCGCCGGCCATTGCACCCGGCGCGGCGCCGTAATGGTCGATACGTGGGCTGACGCGGAAGGGGATGCCCGCCGACTCGAAGAAGCGCAGCGCGCGCGGTGCTTCCTTGATGAAGGCGGCCATCCGGGCCTCGTCGATGCCGTCTGCGCCGACGTAACGAAGATACGCCGCTACCGCCTCCGGCGTGTCAGTGCCGCCGGCCGCCGCGTGAAGATGGTTGGCCCCAACCCACAGATAGCCGCTCGAGATCGCGCTCCCGCCGCCGAACGTCGCCGCCTTCTCCAGCACGATGCAGTCGAGGTCCATGCTTCGCGCCGCTATGGCGGTGGCGAGGCCGGCGCAGCCCGCGCCGATCACTACGACGTCGCAAGCGCGCTGCGTCATTGCGGCTGAATGCCTGCGGCTTCGACCACACGGCGCCAGCGTACCGTTTCCTCGGCCATGAGGCGTTCCACCTCGGCGGGCGGCGCGCCACCGGGCAGGCAGGCAATGGAGGCGAAGAAGTCCAGCACGTCCTGTGTCTGGAGCGCGCGGGCCGTCTCGGTGTAGAGCCGCTCGATGATCTCGGGCGGCGTGCCGCGCGGGGCGCCGAGGCCGGACCAGTGCGTGACGGAGTAGCCCGGCAGCCCCGCCTCGGCGAAGGTCGGGGCCTCCGGCAGTGCGGGCATGCGTGCGTTGCCGCTGATCGCCAGCGGCCGCAGCACCGCGGTGGCGCCGCCGACGGCTGAGCCGGGCGAGGCGAAGACGACGTCCACCTGCTTCGAAAGCACGGCCGTCACTGCCTCCCCGCCGCCGCGATAGGGCACGTGGAACAGCTTCACCCCGGCTTCGAGCTCATAGGCGGCCGTGGCGAAATGCACGGAACTGCCGACCCCACCGCTGCCATAGGTAATCTTCTCAGGATTCTGCCGCGCCGCGTCCGTCAGGTCCTGCAGCGTCCGGTACGGCGAATCGCGATGCACAGCGACCATCACCGGCGTGAAGGCGGTGATGGTGATGACCCGGAAAGCCTCCGCATGATTGAAGGACAGCCGACTGTGAAGGAAGGGCATCATTCCGTAGGTGCTGTCGATCGCCAGCAGCGTGTAGCCATCGGGGGCGGCACGGGCGACCTCGGCAGCCCCGATCGTGCCGGAGCCGCCGGAGCGGTTCTCGATCACAAAGGGCTGGCCCATCTGGTCTGACAGCTTCTGCCCGATCTTGCGGGCCACTGTGTCGATCGACCCGGTCGGCGCCCAGGCGACGACGAGCCTGATCGGGCGCGTTGGATAGGAATGCTGTGCGTGCCCCGGGCGAGGCGAAAGGACCGGGGAAGCTGCGGCTGCGGCCAACAGGGTGCGACGCGGAAATGCCATGTGGCCGTCCCTTCATCTTGTTTCTGAGTTCCGGGAACCGGCGGCGGCTTCCGGGCGTTCCTGGCGCCAGGAGGCTGTCGGCGCTTTTCCGGCCTGTCAACGCGGCGGATTGCCTCAAGGATTCCATATTTGCAAATGAGACTGAATCGCAGAAATGCGCTATCATCGCTTGTTCCGACGCGGATCGCGGCGCGGAATCGATGAACGGGTGCTTCCGGTGAAGGGAGAATGATGGGTGACTGACGATGCGATGACTGCGGCTCGACCCGCCAACACCCAGCAGAGTTTCGGTACCGCGGGCGTTGCCCCCATGGAGCGGCCGAGCCGCGTCACCCGCTTCTTCATGGCGATGGTGGCGATGGCCGAGCGATTGAACCTTCGCTACTCCAAGGTCGGCAACCCGCCCGTTTACGACACCGCGTCCTTTCCCTGGGCGCGCGAGATCGAGAAGGACTGGCACCGGATCCGCGCTGAATTGGAACCGTTGCTGGTGCGCCAGAAGGATCTGCCGAGCTTTCACGAATTGTCGGGCGACGTGAAGACGATCAGCGCGGACAGCGCGTGGAAGACGTTCTTCCTGACCGGCTACGGCCTCTCCTCCGAGCGCAACATCGCTCAATGCCCTGACACCTGGCGCATCATGCAGCGCATCCCGGGCCTCAAGACGGCGATGTTCTCGATCTTCGAGCCCGGCAAGCACCTGCCGCCGCATCGCGGTCCGTACAACGGCGTATTGCGGCTGCATCTCGGCCTGATCGTGCCGCAAGCGCCGGCGGAGAAGCTCGCAATCCGCGTCGACCGGCAGACTTGCCAGTGGGAGGAAGGCAAGGTCCTGATCTTCGACGACGCCTACGAACACGAGGCCTGGAACCACACCGACAGGACGCGCGTGGTGCTGTTCGTCGATTTCGTGAAGCCGCTGCGTTTCCCGGCCCGGCTGGTCAACTGGTTGCTGCTGAACCTCGCCGTCTTCACCCCCTTCATCCGCGAGGGCGCCGACAACCAGAAGGCATGGGAAAAGCGCTTCTACGAGCAGGCAGAGGCCCTACGGAACCGGCGTGGGTAAATGATTGGCGGATTGGCGCGTTGGCCGGGCGAAGCTTTGTTTTTCCGCGGCGGTCCTCTCCAATCTCGCGATGTGTCCGGTCCTTCTCGTCGCCATGCGACGCAGCTTCGTTTGGCCGCGCAGTCTGAGCGCCCCAGACGTCAGTCATGGGTCTCGGCGTCGCTCCGCGGAGGCGGGATCGATCCCGCCTCCGTCGCGATGGTCAGGCGCTGGCCGGGATCACCTTCCGGCCGAGTAGCTTGTTCACGTCGAGCGCAAGGGCGCCGGCGCCGAGACCGGCCTGGACCAGCAGCAGCAGCGTCCAGAAGGCCGGAAACTCCCAACCGCCGCGCGGGGCGCTGAACAGCCAGCCATTGGGGACGTGCAGCAACGTCGCGCCGATCATGATCGGCAGCGCCAGGAGGCTGACCACCCGCACGCCGACACCGGCAATCAGGGCGACGCCCGCCCCGATCTCGGCCGCGATCACGATGGCGCCAAAGACGGGCGGGTAACCCAGCGATCCGAAGTAGCCCATCGTTCCCGCCAGACCAAAGGTTCCGAGCTTGAGCAGTCCGCCATGGGCGAGGAACAGCACGCCCATGCTCACGCGGAGCAGAAGAGCGGCATAGGGGGTTGTGACCTTGGTGTCGGGCATCGTCGTCATCCTTGTCAGGTAAGGCCCAGTCCGGCCTCTCTGGCGCGGACCATGCCCCGGCGCCGCCGGCGGCTTCCAACGCGGCTTCGGAACGTCCATCATCACCGGCGCGAATGGCAGACCTCTCGACCCTCGATCTGAACCTGCTCCGCGTCTTCGACGCGGTGGCGCGCGAGCGCCATGTGACGCGCGCGGCACAACGGCTGAACCTGTCGCAGCCGGCGGTATCCAACGCGCTGTCCCGGCTGCGGGCCACGCTCAACGATGAGCTGTTCCTGCGCCGCCCCGGCGGCGTGGAGCCGACGGAGCTGGCGCTCGCCCTCGCCGGTCCGGTCGCCGAGGTGCTCGATCGCCTCCGCGAGACGCTGAGTGCCAGGGCACCCTTCGACCCTGCAACGTCGGACCGCGTCTTCGTCGTCGCCCTGTCGGAGTACGCCGAGGCTGTGCTTGCCCCGCCGCTGCTGGAGCGCATGGCGCGCGAAGCGCCGGGCTGCCTGCTCGCGGTCCGTCACGCCGACCGCACCAACTGGCAGGACCTGGTGGAACGCTGCGAGGCGGAACTCGCCATCGCCGTGCTGCCGGAGCCGCCCGCCATCTTCACTCGCGTGCGGTTGCTGCCGGAAGGCTTCATGACCCTGATGCGCCGCGATCATCCGTTGGCGAAGGGCGTGCTGACCGAGGACCGGCTGATCACCTTCCCGCATCTGCTGCATTCGCCGAATGGGTCGCGCGACGGGGCGCTGGACGTGGCGCTGGCCACGCGGGGCAGGAAGCGTCGGCTGGGCGCGGTGGTCGCGCATCTGTCCGCCGTGCCTGACATCCTGGCGCGCACGGATATGGTGATGACGCTGTCGGGCCGCCTCGCCAACCTGCTGGCCGAGGCGCATGGCCTGGTGGTGCGGGAATCGCCAGTCGAGATCCGACACACGCGGCTGTCGATGATTTTTCATCGGCGCCTGGAAAGCGATGCCGGCCATGCCTGGCTACGGCGACTGATGCTGGCCGTCGCGCGGGACGTGCCGGCAGTGGAGGCAGGGAGCATCCCGCCGGGCGATGACGACTGACAGCTTCGACCATGTGATCGTCGGCGCCGGCAGCGCCGGCTGCGTGCTGGCAAACCGGCTTTCCGCGGACGGCGCGACCGTCGCTGTCATCGAGGCCGGCGGCAGGGATCGCCACCCCTACATCCACATCCCCGCTGGCTACGCACGCATCCTCGACCATGCGAAGCTGACCTGGGGCTATCGGACGGAACCGGATGCCGCGACGGGCAATCGCGCGCTCGACTATCCGCGCGGGCGGGTGTGGGGCGGGTCGTCCTCGATCAACGGGCTCGGCCACGTGCGGGGCGACCCGTCAGATTACGACCTCTGGGCGCAGAAGGGCTGCGCCGGTTGGGGGTGGGACGATCTGCTGCCCTATTTCATGCGCCACGAATCCTTCGCCGGCGGCGGCGAGGGCCGTGGCACGACAGGCCCGCAACCGATCGAACATCTCGCCGAGCGTCCCGAGCTGCTCGACCGCTTCGCTGCCGCGGCCGAGACGATCGGCCTGCCCGTGAATGCCGACATGAACGGTCCGCGACGCCAGGGCTTCGCCACCTTCCAGCAGACGCGGCGCGGGCAGCGGCGCATCTCGGCGGCGCGCGCCTATCTTGTCCCGGCGTTGTCGCGGCCGAACCTGACGGTGATCGACAACAGCCTCGCGCTGCGCATCGTGATCGCGGATGGCCGCGCCGTGGGCGTGCTGATCCGCCGCGGCGGCGAGGAACGACTGATCCGCGCACGCTTCGGCGTGGTGCTGTCGGCCGGTGCGATCGGGTCGCCGCATCTGCTGATGCGCTCCGGCATCGGCCCGGCGGCGCATCTCGCGCAGCACGGCATCGCGCCGGTGCTCGACGCGCCGGGCGTCGGGCAGAACCTGCAGGACCACTACATCGTCCGTCTGACCTTCCGGCTGACGGATCATCGCTGGTCGGCGAACCGCCGTATCGTCTGGCCGCGGCTCGGGCTTGAAGTGTTGCGCTGGATAACCTCCGGCAAGGGCGTGCTGACCTGGTCGCCGGGGATGATGTCGCTGTTCGCGCGGACGGAATCGGGGCTGGATGCGCCCGATATCCAGATCAATGGCGGGCCGATCTCCTGGCAGGATGGCCGCATCGGCGTGCCGGAGACGGAGCCAGGCTTCACCCTCGGCGTCTGGCAGTGCCGCCCGCACAGCCGCGGCTCCGTTACGCTGAAATCCGCGCGCGCCGAGGATGCACCGGCGATCGCCCCGCGTTTCCTGACGGAACGGGCCGACGAGGCGTGCGTCGTGCGCGGCCTGCGGCTGGCGCGGCGCTGGATGGCGGCCGCGCCCTTGCAGGGTGTCGTCGCTCAGGAGGTCCGGCCCGGCGCCGATGTGCAGAGCGACGAGGACCTGCTCGCGATGGCGAAGGCTACCGGCGGGACCGTCTATCACCCGTCCTGCACGGTGCGGATGGGCGGCGACCCCGCCGCACCGCTCGATGCGCGGTTGCGCTTCCGCGGGATCGAGGGGCTGCGCGTCGCGGATGCCTCGGTCTTCCCGGACATCCCCGTCTGCAACATCAACGCGACCGTCCTGTCGGTGGCCGAGAAGGCCGCCGACCTGATTGCCGCGGATATGCGGGGCTGATCAGCCTTCCGGCGTAAAGTTCAGGGCCACGCCGTTGATGCAGTAGCGCAGTCCAGTCGGCGGCGGTCCATCCTCGAACACATGGCCGAGATGGCTGCCGCAGGTCGCGCAATGCACCTCCGTGCGGACCATGCCGTAGCTGCGGTCGGTCGTGGTCTCGACCGTGCCGGGCAGCGGGTCGTTGAAGCTCGGCCAGCCCGTGCCGCTCTCGAACTTCCGGCCCGAGCGGAAAAGCGGCGTGTCGCAGCCGACGCAGGAGAACACGCCCGCGCGCTTCTCGACCAGCAGGGCACAGGAACCGGGCCGTTCCGTGCCATGCTCGCGCATGATGCGGTACTGTTCCGGCGTCAGCAGCCGACGCCATTCGGCGTCGCTGTGCGTGACGGGGTAGGTCTTCTCCGTCGTCGTCATTCTGATCTCCTGACCGAATGGGCGGCCGCTGTGAGCGAGGAGCGTCATATTGGTCAATGCGGTGCCCGACGCCAGGGCTTCGGATGTTCCGGAGTCCGCCCGCGGGGGTTGTTACGCACCGCCCCCAACCGGGCTGCAGGTGCGGCCGTCGCCCGGCTCGCGCAGCGTTGATATTGCCGACCGCGGGAAGGAGCGGCATGAAACGCGATATCCTGGAACGTGTGCGGTCTGGTTTCAGTCTCTCCAAGCTCCGATTGGTCTGTGGCGCGCCACCTTGCCAGTTGGCACACATCGCGGGATGCCCTGTCCCATGACGAACCCAGACCTGCGCCGCTTCGCCCCCGCCGCCGCGCGCAATCGCGACCCGATCCTCGAGGTCCTTCGCCGCCATCTGCCGCCGACGGGGCTGGTGCTCGAGGTCGCGAGCGGCAGTGGCGAGCATGTGGTCCACTTCGCGGCAGCCCTGCCCGATCTCACGTTCCAGCCCAGTGACCCTGATGCCGACGCCCGCGCCAGCATCGATGCCTGGGTCGCTGAGTCTGGCCTGGCCAATATCCGGTCGGCGCTGCCGGCGGATGCCTCAGCAACGGCGTGGCCGTTGGACGCGGCCGATGCGGTGGTCTGCATCAACATGATCCACATCGCGCCCTGGGCCGCGGCAGAGGGGCTGGTGCGCGGCGCCGCCGCGATCCTGCCGTCCGCTGCGCCTTTGATCCTTTACGGGCCCTACCGGCGCGGCGGGGCGCATACGGCACCATCCAACGCGGCGTTCGACGCTGACCTGCGCGCCCGTAACCCCACCTGGGGCGTGCGGGACCTCGAGGCCGTGGCCGCCCTCGCTGCCTCCTCGGGGTTCGGGCCGCCGGAGGTGACGGCGATGCCCGCCAACAACCTCATCGTCGTGTTCCGTCGTACGTGACGGGGGCGGTGTCGCGGTCCCGGATAAACGCTCTGGCAGGGGTGCTGGCAGCGCGATCGGGCCTCGCCGTGCTCGCGCTGCTGATGCTGGGCTGTGGCTTCGCCTCAATGGTGATGGGTGCGGATCGAGGCTGGGATGCGCAGAACTACCATGTCTATGCACCCTGGCGACTGTTCGTGGACCGGCCGCTCGATCGGCTGGCGGCGGGGATGCAGGGATTTCACAACCCGCTGCCCGACATTCCTTTCGCGCTGCTGCTGTGGAAGCTGAACGACTGGCCGCGCCTCGCCGCTTTCCTGATGGGGATGCCGGCCGGAGCGGTGCTCTGGGTTGCCTGGCGCTGCGCGCGCCACATGCTGGCCGATGCGCCGCGCGCCGAGCTGCTGGCGCTGTTGGCTGCGATCGGCACGGCCGGCGGGGCGGTGTTCCGCAGCCAGGTCGGGACGACGTCCGGCGACGTCGTGACGGGGGGGCTGGTGCTCCTCGGCGTGCTGGCGCTGTTGCGACCGGGGGAGGGGCACCCATGGCGAGCGGGCGCGCTGGCGGGTGTCGCCTGCGGCGCGGCAATCGGACTGAAACTGACCAATGCGCCTTTCGCGCCGGCACTGGCGGCGATGATCGTCGTACGGGTCGGCTGGGACCGGCGCCTTCCGGCGGCGCTGCTGGCCTGCGCGCTGGGCGGGCTGCTCGGCATCGTCGCGACGGGCGGCTGGTGGGCGGCACATCTGGCGGCGCAGACAGGCAACCCGCTCTTTCCCTACTTCAACGATCTGTTCCATGCGGGGGAGGGGGTGCCGCGCGCCGGCCGGGACCTGCAATTCATGCCCGCGACGCTGACCGAGGCGCTGGTCCGGCCTTTCCTCTGGGCGGTATCGGACCTGCCGCGCGTCACCGAGGAGCGCATGCGCGACCCGCGGCTTGCGGCCGGTCTGCTGGCCGCGCTCGCCCTGCCCTTCCTTCGCCGTGCGCCGGCCCGGCACGCCGCGCTGCCGGTCGCGGCCTTCCTGGTCATTGCCTATGCCATCTGGCTGCCGGTCTTCTCGATCTACCGCTACGCCTTCGTGCTGGAAGCGTTGTCCCCGGCGCTGCTGATCGCCGCGCTGACGGCCTTGCCGGTGCGGGCCGCGATCGGCGTCGCGGCGGTCGCGGTGATCGCCGCGTTCCCGCTGACGAAGCCGGTGCCGGCGCTGCGGGCGCCGCTGGACGATCGCTACCTGGCCGTGGACTGGCCGGCGCTGGCGCCCGGCGCGGTGGTGCTGGGCACGGCGAAGCCGACGGCCTTCCTCGCCGTCGGTCTGCCGGCGGAGACCGCGTTGTGGAGCCTGAGCGGGATCGCCGAAGTCGGCGCGCCTGCCGACCACGCTGCCCTTGCCGCGCTGCGCGACGGATCGGCGCCGCTGTACGCTGTCCTGCCGGGGCATGGGCAGAGCTTTGCACTGTTGTCGCCGCACGGCTTGTCGCCGGCGATGGAAGGTTGCCGTCGCATTTGCACGAACTGGTCGCCGGCAGGTGCCGGCCCTCTGGTCTGCCCACTGACGCGCGATGGCCGCGCCGCGCCACCGCCGCCGCTGCGCCATGCCGCCCCGGCCGCCCGGCTGTGCGAGGTGGCCGGGCCAGGCCTGATCAGTGCTGGCCGTCGCGGCCTACGGGTCGCGGGCGAAGCTTTGCTCGATTTCGGCGCTGGCTGCCGCACGGGGGAAGTGACGGCGCCGGGGGCGGGCGGGTTGGACGCGACGCCGCCGGCCGAGATGCAGCCAGGCGGGCGCTTCCGCATGACACTCTCCGGCGATGGGCTGGTCCGCTTGCGTGGCGATGCGGTGCTGGCGGGAGCGCGCTGCGTCGCATGGTAGGCCGATGGGGCGGCCCTCCTCGCCGGCACCATCGCCCTTCGCGCTATGTCAACCGCCAAGCAACTGCGACAAGGCGCGCGCTTCCTCCTGCACGATCGGCGCCATCCGCTCCGCCTCGGACACGCCGAGACGCACCATTGGCCCGGACACGCCGAGCGCCCCGAGCAGCCGCCCCGCCCGGCCGAAGACGGGCGCGGCGACGGCGGCTGTCTCCCGATCCCGTTCGCCGATCGATGTCGCGATCCCGGCCTGGCGCACCGCCTCGTGGACGGGCAGCGTGCCCCCGGTGAAGGCCATCAGCACATGGGCGCTCGCGCCGCGGTCGAGCGGCATGGCGGCGCCTTCCTCGATATGCAGGCGGATCGGGCGTGGGGAGGGTTCGCGGAACAGGCAAATGCGGCGATCACCGTCGCGGACGTAGAAGCCGCCGGTTTCGCCCGTGCGCGCGACCAGCCGGACCAGGGCGGGGCGCACCTGTTCCGCCAGGTCATAGCCGGCGCGATACAGCCCCCCGAGCCGCAAGGGTGTGGGGCCGAGCCTGTAGCTACCCTCCGCGCCCCGCGCCAGGTAGCCAAAGCGGATCAGCGAACCCGCGAGGCGCAGCGCAGTGCTTGGGTACAGCCCGGCGCGCGTGGACAACTCCGTGAGCGTCAGGAGTTTGGTCCCGTCGGCGAATGCTTCGAGAAGCGTGAGCGCGCGCTCCACCGCATCCACCCGCTGGTCAGCCGCGGGCGGACCGGATTGGGCGGGGCGACCGCGGCGGCGCGCGGGCGCCTCTGGCTTGACATCGAGGCTCGTCATTGGGATTATTCTTTCTAACAGAATTCAATTCTGCGCAACAGAATTAACGACGCCGGCCGGACCGGCGAGGAGGAGACGGCGATGACCGACTTGCCGCGCCGCGTGCGCATTGCCGAGGAAGGCCCGCGCGAGGGATTCCAGATCGCCCCGACCCCCGTGCCGACCGTTGACAAGATTGCGCTGATAGATGCGCTTTCCGCGACGGGCGTGTCGAAGCTGCAGGTGGCGTCCTTTGTCAGTCCGAAGCGCGTGCCCGGCTGGGCGGATGCGGACCAGGTCGTTGCCGGCTTCACGCCGAAGGCGGGCGTGTCCTACACGGCGCTGTGGTTCAACCCGCAGGGCCTGCAGCGCGCTCTGACGTTCAAGGACCGGCTGACGATCCAGGGGTCGATCACCGTCGCGGCATCGGAGGCCTTCTCGCTCCGCAACCTAAACCGCGACCGCGCCGGCCAGCTCGCCGCGATGCGCGAGAACATCGCCGAACATCAGGCGGCCGGGGTGCCGGTGACGCGCGCCTCGGTCCAGGCGGCGTTCGGCTGCAACTTCCAGGGCGAGGTCACGCCGGCCCATGCGATTTCGGCGGTCACGGATGTGATGACGCTTGCCGCCGAGACCGGCTGTGAGATCGAGCGCATCTCCCTTGCCGACACGATGGGCTGGGCCAACCCGCTGCACATAGAGCGCGTGGTCGGCGAGGTCCGCTCCCGCTGGCCGGATCAGGCCGTGTCATTGCACCTGCACGACACGCGCGGCCTCGGCATCGCCAATGCGCTCGCCGGGCTGCGCATGGGTGTGGCGGAATTCGATGCGGCTGTCGGCGGTGCCGGCGGTTGCCCCTTTGCCGGGCATCCCGGCGCGCCAGGGAACATCGCGACGGAGGAACTGGTCCTGCTCTGTGAGGAGATGGGGATTGAGACGGGCATCGACGTTGATGCGCTGATCGCGGCAGGCCATCTCGCCGAGAAGGTGCTCGGCCGCACGCTGCCCTCGGCGCTGCTGCGCGGCGGATCGCTGACGGCGTTCCGGGCCAAGGCGCGGGCGGCCTGAAAGTAGGTCAGGGAAGGGCGTTTCCCTCCCCGAACCCACGGGGCTTCTGGAGCCCGATCCCAGGCGCCGGGGCGCGGACGGCATTCGACCCAATGTGCCCAGTAATAGTGCCGCTTCACTGAGGACACCGTCATGACACCTTCGCTCCCGCTTGCCGGGATCCGCGTCATCGAATTCTCCCACATGGTCATGGGCCCGACCTGCGGCATGATCCTTGGCGATCTCGGGGCCGAGGTGATCAAGGTCGAGCCGCCGGGAAAGGGTGACCGCACGCGCTACCTCATCGCCTCGGGCGCCGGGTTCTTCCCCGGACTGAACCGCAACAAGAAATCGGTCCAGATCGACACGGACGCTGCCGATGACGTCGAGACGCTGAAGCGTCTTACGGATACCGCCGACGTGGTGATCGAGAACTTCCGCCCGGGTGGGCTGGATGCGAAAGGCTTGGGCTACGACGCTCTCTCCGCGCGCAATCCGCGCGTGATCTATTTGTCGCTGAAAGGCTATCTGCCCGGACCGTATGAAAACCGCACCGCACTGGATGAGGTCGTGCAGATGCAGGCGGGCCTCGCCTACATGACTGGCCCGGTCGGGCGGCCGCTGCGCGCCGGCGCGCCGGTGAACGACATGATGGGCGGCATGTTCGGCGTCATCGCCGTGATGGGTGCGCTGCGCCAGCGCGAGACGACCGGGCGCGGTCAGCACCTGCAATCCGGCCTGTTCGAGAACGCGGCCTTCCTCATGTCCACCACCATGCTGCAGCAGGCGCTGTCGGGGCAGGAACCGCCGCCGATGCCGGCGGGCCGCCGCTCCTGGGGCGTTTACGACGTGTTCGACACCAAGGACGGCCAGCAGATCTTCATCGGGGTGGTAACCGACCGCCAGTGGGAGATCTTCCGCCGCGAATTGCAGGAACCGGCGTTGGACAGCCCGGACTACGCGACGAACACCGAACGCGCGAAGCGGCGGGCGGTGCTGATCCCGCTCGTGCAGTCGCTGCTGATCAGGCACGACATCGCGACACTGGAAGCGATGTGCGAGCGCGCCGGCCTGCCCTTCTCCCGTATCGCGAAGCCATGGGATCTGTTCGAGGATCCGCATCTGATGGCGAGCGGCGGGCTGTTGCCGATCACTATGGCCGATGGCCGCGCCGCTGCCGTGCCCGCCCTGCCCATCCAGTTCGGACCCGAGCGCCTGGGCGTGCGACTGAACCCGCCCGCGGTCGGCGAACATGACGAGGAAATCCTGGGCCCTCACCGCGCGCGGCCCGACGCGGCCGAGTAGCGCCGCGGCGCGGCGGGACTGGCTACCCCGCCGACGGCGGGTCGTCAGGGGGCCGGGATCGTGAAGGCCGGCACGGCGACACCGAGTGGCTGCCCCAATGCGGCCTTCACCTGCACGCCGGCCACGGCGTAGCCACCTGGTGCCCGCACCAGGATTGGCGCGCCGCTACTGCCGACAGTCCCGGCGCAATTGTGCCCGACCAGGATGCCCTGGGTTCCGAAGGTCGCTACGGTCACGACGCGGCAGGCGCGGTCAGCCATCAGCAGGTCCGGCCGGTCGTACTGCCAGGCGGCAAGCGTCACCGGCATGCCGAGGCCCGGAGCCTCGCGTAGCATACGGAGCGCGTGGCCGCCGCCGAGCGGCGCCGCGACAGTGATCATGGCCCAATCCGCGCGCCAGGGTTCCTCGCGCGCCGGGTTGAAGCCCGGCCCGCTGCGCAGCGCCGTGCCGCGCACCGTCCGCCCCCCGAGCCGGATGCTGATCTCCCCCGGTGCGACGAGGCCGGCAGCGTCGCTCGTCACCAGACAATGGGCCGCGGTCAGCACCACACGGGGTGCAACCAGGGCCCCGGTGCAACGCCCGCCCGCCGTCGTCTCGATCAGCGCGATGGCATCGAAGGGGGCTTCGGCGGGTGAGACGGCGTGCCGGGTGTCCACGGGTCCAAGGCCGGGCACCTGTGCCGAGCCCGGCAGCGCAAGGAGCACAGTCGCGAGCGCTGCTGCCGGCATCGTACCGACACCCATTCTCCGGGCACGTCCGGTCATCGGCAGGAGGGCGAAGGGCTGGAAGGGCGCGACGCTGGTGCGGCGGACGGGGTTGGATACCGCATGGGCGAAGGGTAGAGCAGATCGCATCGGGGTGAAATCGCCACCGTGGCCTCGGCGGCCGATCCACAACCCCTTAACGGCTGCTGCCGCGCGCGGCATGGTGGGGTGTGACCCGTATCGTCTTCCTGCTGGTCCTTTTGGCCGCGGTCGGCGCTGGGCTGGCTTGGCTCGGCAGCAATCCACCGCCTTCCCGCGGCGTGGCCATGGCGCCGGGCGCCGCGCCCGCGCCGCCGCCACGCTCGCTGCCCAGCGTCGCCCCGCCCACTGGCGGGCAGGCTGCGCTCGCTACGCCTTTCGGTGACGCCCTGTTCCGCTGGCGCTGCACCCTCGGCCTCAAGGACGCTTTGGGCAGCCGGCCGGACTGGCCGCTGGAGCGCATCGCGGGCCTCTGCCTCTGCGCCGCCGACCGGCTGCGGGAGGACGGCCCGCGCGACATCGTTCTCGGCACTGCGGAAGTGGCTGGGGCACTTGAGGCGGCGGAGGCCCGGATCTGCCGTCGGGAATAGCGCTCGTTAAGGTGCCGGCCGCCAGATCGGGGCCTGGGCGACCAGTTCGGGCAGCCTTGCTGTGAAAGGCACTGATCGCCGGCCCTCCAGCAGTCCCTGAAGTCGCGGCAGCGTCGACCGGCGGTTGAGCCACAGCATCAGGCTGGCGAATCGGCCGACATCAGCCCGCCAACCGAGGCGTTCGGCAGTGTCCAGGTCATAGGGGTGGCAATATGACCACAACGCCCCGCCCCCGTCGGCGGCCGCCCAGTTCCGTGCCAGTGCCTTCAGCCGCCAGCCCGGCAGCCAGCGCAGATACATCCCGCCGAGGAATGGCACGGCGACCGGACCGAACCGCGCCAGCGGCACCGGCAGTTCGAGCAGCCCGCCATCCCAGCGGAACGGCCGGCGCGGTGCCCCTGGCCACCCCGCTAGCGGATTGCGCGCCGGCAGGAGGGAGGATGAATAGGCGAAGCCGAGCTCCGCCAGAACCGCCGGCACCCAACCGGCGGCGGGCGTCAACGAGAAGTAAGGCGCGCGGTAGCCGGTCGGGGCTCGGCCGGCGAGGTCCGCCAACCGGCTGCGGGCCCCCGCCATGCCGGTGCGGAAGCATTCCGGTGTCTCGGTCGCGAGGTGCCGATGGGCATACCCGTGGGAGGCGACCTCATGCCCGCGCCCCGCGATCTCTCGCACCAGCGAGGGGTCGGTGCGGGCAACGTCATCCAGGATGAAGAACGTACCGCGCGAATCCGAGGCCTCCAGCAGGTCGAGCAGCCGGCGGGTCGGCGCGGCTGCGCAGGCGCCGCCCGGATGGATCTCGACATCCACGGTGAAGGTGAACAGAGGGGGCAGGGAGGCAAAGGCTCGCGCAGCGCTGTCCATCGCCCTTGTTCGGCCGCTTTCGCGTTGATAGGTATGGGTTCCGGGACAGGACGGCATGGCGACCGAGGTCGCCGTACCGTCGGTCCCCGTCAAGGCCATCGGCGTGGCCGGCGGCAGTTCCCGGGTGGCATTTGTGCGCGGCGGGAGGCCCAAGCTTGACGACAACCCTCTCCTTGGAAGCGGAGGTCGCGCGCCTGATCGTGGACGCGCTGCATCTCGAGACCGCGCCGGAGGAGATCGACCCGGCCGCGCCGTTGTTCGGGGACGGGCTCGGGCTCGATTCCATCGATGCGTTGGAGATCGCATTGGCGGTTTCGCGGCGCTACGGCTTCCAGCTGCGCTCCGACGACGAGCGGAACCATCGCATTTTTGCCTCGCTGCGTGCGCTTTCGGCTCATATCGAGAAGAACCGGGCGGCGTGACGACCACGGGCGCGCAAAGGCTGACGAGCCGCCGCGCCGATGAGGTGATCTTCCGCCGCGGCGCGGTTCCGGTGACGACGGCCCGCTTCCTCGCCGAGGTCGCGGCACTCGCGGTCCGCCTGCCCGATGAGGGGCCGGTGCTGAATTTCTGCGCCGACCGGTATCTCGCGCTGGTGGCCTTCGCCGCGGCGCTGTCGCGCGGCCAGGTGACGCTGCTCTCGGCCGACCGGTCCGCGCCGCGGCTCGCCGACATCGCGCGGGGGCATGGCGCGCGCTATGCCCTGTCCGATACCGACGCGGTGCTGCCCGTCCCGGTGATACGGCCGGATGCGTCACCGGGCGACGCGGGACCGAATCCGGCGATCCCGGAAGATGCCGTCGCGGCGATCAGCTTCACCTCGGGTAGCACCGGTGAGCCCCAGCCACATGCCAAACCGTGGGGGGCGCTGGTGTCCGGCGCACGCGCGGCGGCGCAACGCTTCCGCGTGACAGGCGCCACCAGCATCCTCGGCACCGTCCCCGCGCAGCATATGTATGGCTTCGAGACGACGGTGATGATGCCGCTGCATGGCGGCGGGGCGGGGCATGCCGGAAGCGTCTTCTACCCTTCCGACATTGCCGAGGCGCTCGCACTGCTGCCGGCGCCGCGGCTGCTGGTGACGACGCCGCTGCAAATGCGCGCTCTGCTCGGCAGCCAGGTGGCGCTACCGGCGATGGCGGGCGTCATTTCCGCCACGGCGCCGCTGGCGGCGGAACTGGCGGGCGAGGCCGAGGTCGCCTGGGGCGCGCCGGTGCGCGAGATCTATGGCGCCACAGAAGCCGGTTCGATTGCGTCCCGCCGCACGCTGGATGGCGAGGTGTGGGAGCCTTATCCCGGCATGCGCTTCGAGATCGATTCGGGCGGCGCGCGCGTGACCGTGCCCGGTCTGCCGACCCCGGTGCCGCTATCCGACCGCCTTGAGTGGGTCGGTGAGGGCCGCTTCCGGCTGCAGGGTCGGCTGGCGGATATGGTGAAGCTTGCCGGCAAGCGGGCCTCGCTCGCCGGGCTGACCCGCATCCTGACGGGCATCGACGGGGTGGAGGACGGCGTGTTCGTGGCGCCGGACGATCTCGATGTGAATCCGCGCGCGCGGCTGGCCGCCGCCGTGGTGGCGCCACGACTGGATGCGGAGGCGGTGGTCGCCGCGCTCCGGTCCAAGGTCGAACCGGCCTTTCTGCCACGGCCCGTCGTCATGGTGCCGGCGCTTCCGCGGGATGCAGTAGGGAAGGTAAGTCGAGCGGCGATCGCAGCGCTCGCGTGGAAGCGGTGAGGAGCACGACTGCGGGGGCCGCCGCTGACCCGGTCGTGCCAACAAGGCGCGCAGCTACAGCGGTACAGCGGCTCCGCATCGCCTCTGATGCCGCCCGGCGGTACGGGCTGCGGGCGGCAAGATAGTGACGCTGCTCCGCCGGCGAGCGCTGCGCCCGCGGCTACGGCCGGCAGAGCCATCGATCTCCCAGGCCACCCCAATTTCTCCACCTGCCGACGGCCTGCCTTCAGGCGGCGTTGTTCATTCGCCTTGTCACCGCCGACGCGCCGTCAGATCCCATGGTGCGCGGGCGGCTTCTTCCAGCGCCTCGGCGCGGCTGATGCCGATGTCCGAGAGCATGCGGCGATCCATCTCGGCAAGGTGCCGGCGGCTTTCCGCGGCATGGAGAACGCGGCGCAGCCAGGTGATCCAGGCGGCGTTGCGCGGGATGGTTGCCGCGGCGGCGAGGGAAGCGGGAACGGTCTGAATCGTCATGTGGCAGCCCTCCTGAAAGCGTCTGGCGGGAAGAATGGTGTCCGAGGCGCCATCAGGAAAACGAAATCATTTGACGATGAACATCAGGATCGTTGATATCTCCTCGCCTGGAGGACCTCCCAATGCTGGCTATTCCCCCCGGCATCGATCCCGATCTGCTGCGTTCCTTCGTACTGATCGCCGAGGGTGGGTCCTTCACCCGCGCGGCCAACGCCGTTGGCCGGACGCAGTCCGCGGTTTCGATGCAGATTCGCCGGCTGGAAGATACGCTCGGGCAATCGCTGCTGCTGCGTGGACCGCGCGGCGTCGAAACGACGGCACATGGCGCCTGGCTGCTGGAGCGCGCGCGGCGGCTGCTTGCCATGCACGACGAGATCATCACCACCTTCCGCATGCCGCCGGTGTCGGGGACGGTTCGGCTCGGTACGCCCGACGACTACGCGCTGCGCTGGTTGCCTGGCATCCTCGCTCGGTTTGCCGAGGTGCATCCGGCTGTCGAAGTGGCGGTGACCTGCGCGCCCTCGAGCGAGCTGGTCGAACGGCTCGTGCGGGAGGAGATCGACCTGACCCTGTTATCGGGCGGCAATGAGCGGGCAGGCATGGTTGGGCAGCCGCTTTGGCAGGCCGGGTTGCGCTGGATCGGCTCGGCCAGCCATGCGACGCACCGGCGATCACCCTTACCGTTGGCTGGAGCGCAGCCGAGCTGCGTGTGGCAACGCGCTGCCGTGCGTGCCCTCGATGCCGCCGGCATCCCCTGGCGGACCGCCTATACCAGTACTTCGCAGGCCGGGACCCTGGCGCCGGCGCTGGCGGGGCTGGCAGTGACCATTGGCCTGCCTGGGCCGCTGCCGCCGGGCCTTCGCTTTTTGGGGCCCGAGGACGGCATGCCGCCATTGCCCGATTTCTCGATCGTTCTGGTGACGGGCGATAGCGACGGCCCTGTGGCGGAGACGCTGGCGGAGGCGATTCGCGCCGGCTTCGCCGAGGCAGCAGTGACGCAGGCTTGAGTGGAGCAGGCCATCATGTCATCTGCGGCATGAGGCCGAGGCCCGGCCTGGCGCAGTTGCGGGAGGCTGTATGGTGGACCGTCGCGGATTGGTCGCTCCCCTCATGAGGAGCTCGGTCGCCCTGGCTATACGGCAGTCACGCGACGGACGTTCCCTGGCGACGGCGCGCTGACCATGGACGAGGCGGCGCGATTCGCCCGGTTGATGGAAGATGGCGCCTTGCTGCGGCGTCGCCTCGCCCAAGAAGCGACCAGTGCCGTCATCGCCATCGTCGACGCCTGCGAGGCGTCGATGCGCGCCGGGGGCAAGCTGTTCTTCTGCGGCAACGGCGGCAGCGCGGCCGATGCGCAGCACTTGGCGACGGAATGGCTGGTGCGGCTGCGGTCAAAGGTTGAACGCCCGTCGTGGCCGGCGATTGCCCTTACGCTCGATCCGACGGCGCTGACGGCGGGGGGCAACGACTATGGCTTCGATGAGGTTTTCGCTCGCCCCCTGGCGGGACTCGGGCGAGCGGGCGATGTGCTGTTCGGCATCACCACGAGCGGCCGGTCGCCCAACGTACTGCGCGCGTTGGAAACGGCGCGGGGCATGGGGATCATGACAGTCGGCCTTCTTGGAGGAGACGGCGGTCCGGCCCGAGCCTTTTGCGATCACGCTCTGATCGTGCCCAGCAACGAAACTGCCCGGATCCAGGAAGCACACATCGCACTGGGGCACGCGGTGCTGGAACTGCTCGAGGATCGGTTGGTGCGCGCATGACCGTGCTGCTGACCGGTGCGGCCGGCTTCATAGGCATGCATGTGGCCGAGCTGCTGCTGTCCCGCGGCGATGAGGTGGTCGGGATAGACGACCTCAATGCCTATTACGATGTCGGTCTCAAGCGTGCCCGCCTCGCGAGGCTGGAATCGCGGCGAGGCTTCCGGTTCCTGGCGGCCGACGTGGCGAATCGTGAGGCCATGCTGGCGCTGGCGGGCCTCGAGCCTGGAACGACGCGGATTGTCCATCTGGCGGCCCAGCCGGGGGTTCGGCATTCGCTGGTCGACCCCTACGCCTATGTCCAGGCCAATGTGATGGGGCACTTGGTGGTGCTGGAGCTGGCACGGCGCCTGCCGCGGCTGGAGCACTTGGTCTATGCCTCTTCATCCTCGGTCTATGGCGGGAATCGTGAACTGCCCTTCGCCGAGACGGATCGGGTGGACCATCCGGTGTCGCTCTATGCTGCGACGAAGCGATCGGGCGAGCTGATTAGCGAATCCTACGCCCACCTGTTCGGTCTGCCGCAGACAGGGCTGCGGTTCTTCACCGTCTACGGGCCATGGGGCAGACCGGACATGGCGCCCTGGATGTTCGCGGACGCGATCCTGGCTGGGCGCGCCATCACTCTCTACGACGCGGGTCGCCTGAAGCGGGATTTCACCTTCGTCGAGGATATCGCGGCAGGTGTGGTGGGCTGCCTGGACCACCCGGCACCGGCGTCGACGCCGCGGCTGCTCAACATCGGCAACCATCGCAGCGTGGAGGTCCGGCGTTTCGTGACGGTGCTGGAGGCGGCGCTCGGCCGGCCCGCCATCGTCGTGGATGCGCCGCGTCCGGCGACGGATGTGCCGGAGACCTTCGCGGATATCGACGCGATCCGGACGATCTGCGGCTATGAGCCCCGTACCCCGATCGAGGTCGGTATTCCGCGTTTTGCGGAATGGTTTCTTTCTTGGCGAAAGGGGGGTTGACCGCCCCCCCGACGCCCCGTAAAAGCCCGCTCACGCCGCTGGTGGGGCGGGGTTGACGGACTGGGGTTGAGGCCTTAGGTTAGTCGCCCCGCTGAGGAA
>NZ_JAAEDI010000002.1 GCF_018129025.1 Neoroseomonas terrae
CGGCCCACGGCCCGGGGGTTTTGCACTTTGCGCGCACCTCCAACCAAAGCAGCAACGGCCAACACAACTCGCAGAATGCGGGCAAGATGGACCGCCAATCGCCTGCCAAACCACCATCGTCACTGTCGGGATATTTCCTTCATGCGAGGGTGCACTCCGGCAGCCGCTGCGCCTCAAACCCCGGCGCACCCTGCTAAGCGCTTTCGGCAGATCCTCACCGCGGACGGGATTCGTTCCGCGCCAGTTTTTCACCCCCTGCAGGAAGCGGAGGCATCGAGAACCCTCCTCGCAAAGCCCTGTCCCCGCAATCTTTCGGTGCTCCGCCCCGTGGCCGCCATCGCGCAGCACTTCCCGGCCAAACCATTTGATCTCTGCCTCGGCGGGCGTTGCTCCAACCGATGCTCGTGAAGCCAATGAAGCAGCGCAACCCACGGGCTGGGGGCGGCGTTGTCGTCTTTCAGCAGACCGTGCGGAGAATGACATGGCGATGCGCGCCATATGGAAGGGCTTCCTCAAGGTCAGCGAGGTTGCCTGCCCCGTCGCCCTCTACACCGCAGTATCGACGTCCGAACGTATCGTCTTCAACACAGTGAACCGCGAAACCGGTCACCCCGTCCGACGCATTTATGTTGATCAGGAAACGGGCGATCCGGTCGGCAAGGACGACCAGACTAAAGGGTACGAAGTCGGGCCTGACGAGTATGTCGTCGTCGAACCCGAGGAAATCATCGCCGCCGTTCCGCACAACGATAAGACGCTGTCCGTCGAGGGGTTCATTCCTTGCCAGCAGATCGACGACGTCTATTTCGACCGACCGTACTATCTCGCGCCGGCCGATCGCTATGCGCTTGAT
This sequence comes from Neoroseomonas terrae, assembly GCF_018129025.1. Lineage (GTDB taxonomy): Bacteria > Pseudomonadota > Alphaproteobacteria > Acetobacterales > Acetobacteraceae > Neoroseomonas > Neoroseomonas terrae. The sequence continues at coordinate 854 of NZ_JAAEDI010000002.1, forward strand.
GCCTTCGCACTACTGCGGGACGGCATGAAGGCTGCCGGCGTCGCGGCACTCGCCCACGCGGTTCTCTTCCGCCGGGCGCGATCCGTCCTCATCCGCGCCTATGACGAGGGGCTCATCGCGACGACATTGAGCTACGATTACGAGGTCCGCTCGGCGCGGGACGCCTTCTCTGAGATCAGTTCAGCGAAGGCCAAGCCGGAGATGCTGGACCTTGCGAAGCATATCCTGGCGACGAAGGCAGGCGCCTTTGAACCGAAGGAGTTCGAGGACCGCTACGAAGCGGCGCTTGGCGAAGTTGTCAAAGCCAAGTTGGAGGGGAGGGAACTTCCCAAGGCGCGTCCCGCTAGGGGCGCCGAGGTGATCGACCTGATGACCGCGTTACGGCAAAGCGCGAAACTCGCAGAACCTACAGAACGCCCGCCGACACGGACGACGTCGAAGGGAGGTAAGGCCAAGAAGACGACTCCGGCCAAGGCATCCCGTGCGGCCGCCCAGCTAACTCGGCGACGCAAGGCCAGCTAGTCATGGCGCTAGAGGCCTACCGCCAGAAGCGCGACTTCGCCAAGACGAAGGAGCCTCGCGGCAAGGCAGCCACCCGCAAGGGAAGCAGCTTCGTCATCCAGAAGCACGATGCGACGCGGCTGCACTACGACTTCCGGCTCGAAATGGATGGCGTGCTGAAGAGCTGGGCCGTTACGAAGGGACCGAGCTTGGTCGCCGGCGAGAAGCGTCTGGCGGTACATGTCGAGGACCACCCGCTGGAATACGGCGAATTCGAGGGCACCATCCCGAAAGGTGAGTACGGCGGCGGGACCGTGATCGTCTGGGACCGCGGACAATGGACGCCGATCGGCGATGCCAAGCGGGCCTATGCCAAGGGACATCTCGAGTTCGAGCTTGAGGGCGCCAAGCTTTCCGGCCGCTGGCACCTCGTGAAGATGCGGGGCAAGCCCGGAGAGAAGCGCGAGAATTGGCTCCTGATCAAAGGCGAAGACGAGTCTGCCCGTCCGCCGGATGCGCCCGACATCCTCGAGGAGGCTCCGGTTTCAGTGAAGACCGGTCGCGGCATCACCGAGGTGGAGCACGAGCGCCCGGGTTGGTCGTCCAAGACCGGCAAGATATCCAAGTCCCGGCGCAAGGCGACCGCCGAAGGAAATGGCGCCGCCGCGCATACGATTGCTGCTTCCCCGAAGTCTGTACTCACCACGGCAGGCCCCGTGAAAGGAGGGACCAAGGCTTCCTTGCCTGCCTTCGTCGAGCCCGCGCTGGCGACGCTCGTGATGGCGCCGCCGTCCGGCGAGCGCTGGCTTCATGAGATCAAGTTCGATGGCTACCGCCTTCAGGTCAGGATCTCGGGCGGACGCGCCAAGCTCCTGACGAGGAGCGGCCTCGATTGGACCGGGAGGTTCGGTAAGGCCCTCGCGGCTAAGCTGGCAGCGCTTCCGGTCTCAACCGCGATCTTCGATGGCGAACTGGTGGTCGAGAACGGCTCGGGCAGCTCCGACTTTTCCTTGTTGCAGGCGGACCTTGCCGAACGACGCAGCGACCGGTTTGCGCTGTACCTCTTCGACCTGCTCTATCTCGATGGAATGGATCTTCGCGACGTCCCGCTGATCGATCGAAAAGCGCGGCTGAGGGACATCATTGCGGGGAGTGGCGGCGACAGCCTTCGCTTCAGCGAGCATTTCGATGAACCCGGCGATCTGGTGATGCGACATGCCTGCCGCCTGAGCCTCGAGGGCATCGTCTCGAAGGAGCGGAAGGCCCCGTATCGGTCAGGCCGAGGGAAAACGTGGACCAAGTCCAAATGCTCGGCCCGGCAGGAGTTCGTCATTGCCGGCTACGTCCCATCCACCATCTCCCGCCGCGCCATCGGTTCCCTGGTCCTCGGCGTTCACGAGAAGGGGGGGCTTCGCCATGTCGGCCGAGTCGGCACCGGTTTCACGGCCCGCGTTGCCGAGGACCTGTATCGCCGTCTCGACAAGATCCGTTCGTCGGAGAACCCTTTCGCTGATCGCCTCACCACCGATGAATTGCGTCAAGTGCGGTTCGTTGAGCCGAGCGTTGTGGCCGAGGTTGAATTCCGCGCCTGGACCGGCGACCGCCATCTGCGACATGCATCGTTCCGCGGCATTCGCGATGACAAGCCGGCAGCAGAGATCGTTCGCGAGGGTGCCGAAGATTCCCCGACGAGGCCTTCGACGATGACGAAGGTCAAGCTCACTCACCCGGATCGGATCTACTGGCCGCAGGAAGGCGTGACGAAAGAAGGGCTGGCCAACTACTATTCCGAGGTTTGGCGGTTTATCGCGCCTCACATCGTCGGACGTCCGCTCGCCCTGGTGCGATGTCCGACAGGAATCACCGGCGAGACCTTCTTCCAGAAGCATGCCTGGAAAGGGATCAACAGCAGCATCCGCCAATTTTCCGACCCGACGGCGCCTGACGAGGAGCCGTTCCTCGGCGTTGACGACATCGATGGGCTTATTGGCCTGGTGCAGAGCGCGACGTTGGAAATCCACCCCTGGGGATCGACTACTGCGGATTGGGAGCGGCCCGACCGAATCATCATGGACCTTGATCCGGGTGACGGGATCGAGTGGCCGGAGGTCATCGATGCGGCGTTAGAGGTTCGCCAGCGACTTGAGCAGAGCGGCTTGTCGGCTTTCCTGAAGACATCGGGCGGGAAGGGCCTTCACGTCGTATCACCGCTCACCCCCGACGCCGACTGGGCGGCAGTGAAGGCTTTTACCAAGGGTTTGGCAGACGTGATGGCGACCGACAAACCGGAGCGTTACGTCTCGACGATCACGAAATCCAAGCGCCGGGGGAAGATTCTCATCGACTACCTCCGCAATCAGCGCGGCGCGACAGCCGTTGCACCGTACTCGCCGAGGGCGAGGCCCGGGGCCGGTGTGTCGACACCGATTGACTGGGCCGAGTTGTCTCCGGAGATCGGCCCGGCGCACTTCACCGTGGAAAACATACCGAAGCGGTTGGCAGCACTAACGGCAGATCCCTGGGGTGATTTTCGAAAGGCCGCCGCTCCCTTGGAACCGCCGGCCGGGGCGCGCCGCAGGAAGCGCTAGGAGCGCGAACCCGCGAGGCTGCGACGCAGCGCGTCCATGATGTTTACGACGTTGCTTGCAGGTTCGGGTGCCTTCGGCGCGGCGCGCCTGGGGCGACCCTTCCGCTTCGAGGCAATGATGTCCAAGAGGCGCTCCTGCACCGGATCGCGGACCATGTCCGGATCCCAGTTCCCGGTTCGCTTCTGAATAAGCTGGCCGATGAGCTTCCGCAGGTCCGGCGTCGCATCGGTGTTGCTGTCGGGAAAGTACATACTGGGGTCGCGGACCTCATCGCCGAAGCGAAGGGTCCAGACGACCATGCCGGCATCGCGCGGCTTGACCAGCACAGCCCGCTCGCGCTGATAAAGGACGAGCTTCGCGATCCCCACCGTGCCCGTGGCCGACATGGCGTCGCGGATCACGCCGAAGGCCTCCTCGCCGACCGCGCCATCCGGCATCAGGTAATGCGGCTTGTCGTACCAGATCCATCCCACTTCGTCCGAGGGGACGAAGACGTCGATGTCGATGGTGCGCGTGGTCTCCAATTGAACCGCGTCGAGTTCCTCGTCCTCCAGCACAAGGTAGTCGTTTTCGCCTCGGGCGAAGCCCTTCGCTCCATCGTCGTCCTCGAGCGGGGCCGACGTAACGGCGTCGATGTACTGGGAACGGATGCGGTTGCCCGTCTTTCGGTTCAGCGTGTGGAAGCGAACACGCTCGGTCTCGCTGGTGGCCGGAATCATCGCTACCGGGCAGGATACCAGCGATAGCTTCAGGTAGCCCTTCCAGAATGGGCGTGGCGCCATGGAGCGGTCCTCGAGGAAGGCGAAAATACGCGCTGCCTTTCAACGGCGCAGCCAGAGCATTGTTTCGCTCCGCCGCAAGGCTTGGCGCTTTTTTCCGTCGGGCATGCGCACTGGCGGGGCCGCGGACCGACGGCCGCCGCTTGATCCCGCGGCGACAAGACACGGATCGCCGAGCGGCACCGGCAGGATACCTCGGCTGCTTGCGATCTATGATCAGGGATGCGTCGCTGCGCAGCGCCGCCGCGGCCAAACAGACGCGCTGAAATCCGGGCGTTCATGGACGAGCGACTGACCTACGGGTCCCGTCGCGTCGCGGTGCCGCTACCCATCCTTCGCCTCCATACCATGATGGCGGGACAGGCTGCGCGGGTCGCGGGGCTCCACTCTGACCCCCGCGCAGCCCGGGCGCGCGACGGCGTCACTCGGCGCGCCAGGGCGGATGGTCACCAGGTAGTTCAAACACCGGAAGGACGAGCTGACCCCGCGCTACTCTCTCTCATGGTGAGAACTGCGCCGACGAAGAAGCAGCTCGCGCCGACCAGCAACTGAACCATCGACGTTGGCACAATCCACGGCGCTTCGGGACTGCCCGGCACGAAGGCAGTGATCGCGGCGACCATGAATGCGACGCAGCCAATCAAGTTCACGAAGGCGATCTGCCAGGACAAGGGCTGCGGCCGCCAGCTCCAGTAGCGGTGGCCTGCCTCGATGAAAGCGAGATAGCCGGACAGGAGGAACAGCACCGAGCCAACTAGGTCGGGCATCCAGACCGCCACGTCCTGGATCAGCCATGCGCTTGGCGCGACCATGGCGTTGAAGGTGTTCATGTTGAACGCAATCGTGCCGATGAGCTGCGCGAAGGTGCTGAACCAGCCTGCACTCCGCGGATGCCAGCCGATCCAGGACAGGCGCCGGCGGCCCGGCCGATCGGGATCGAGTGTGAAGTCCCGCTCATTCGCGGCCTGGAAATGCTGCAGGTACGCGGCCGTGGTGAAGGGGATCGAGCCCAGGAAAAAGACGAGGTTGGTGCATGCAACCGATGGCTGCCATGGCCCCGCCGAGATCAGGCTCATCATGCTTCCAAGCATGAACAGGAAGGAACCGAGGGCGAAGATCGCCCCGATGCTCCAGTTGTAGCGCCGCCCCTGCCAGAAGGGCGGTACCGCCGCGTCCACTGCGCGCGTGGCGAGGTCGAGCCCCTTGCGGTGCTGCCTCGCCAGCCAGACGATGCGCCGCCCAGCCAGAGTGTAACTGCGGTGCGTGACGAAGGGCCACGGCCCCTCGGCCTGGATGTGGATGCCACTCGGATGGAGAAGGTCGGTCATCATGCGCCGGATGCGATCAAGCTAGCCGGTGGCATGGCGCGCGCCTCAGCCCCCGGCCCCGCCCTTCAGTGCTGCGGTGGCGTCCGTCGCAGCACCGGCGAACTTCCGCATCGGGATGACGGCCGGCACCTTGCTGCCTGCCAGCGCGCCAAGGTCGAAGCATGTATAGTTCAGGCTACGATAGTCGCGCACGAAGAACAGCTTACGATCGAGATCCGACAGGCTGGTCCAGCAGGTGAACTCGGTCGCATACGGCGTGGTGCCGCCGTCCGAGAGACCTTTGACTTCCAGGTGGCTGCCTTCCCCGTCCGGATAGTCGATGGTCACGCCGCGCGGCCGGTCGAAATTATTCATGACATGCGCGAGCGTCTGCACGGCCAGGTCCGGCGTCGCCGCCTTCTCGGTGAATTGCGCGTAAAACGCCGCGCGGACAAAGCGCCCGACGGAGGTGTTCGACGCGGGAAGCCCCGCCGTGGCGATGCCGGAATCGGGCTGAGCAGCCTTGTAGCTGCCGAAGGTTGCGCTTGGCTTATCGACGTTCGTCAGGAACGTGTAGTTGTCGAGGTTGGTGAGATGCCAATCGAAGCGCGGGCCGTTGGTCATGACGCCGACCGGATTGTCGTAGACCGTCATCGCGCCGTGGTCGAACTCGATCACAAGCGACGCACCGGTCGCGTCGTGCACGACGTAGTGGAAGGGCGATTCGACGCCGCCCAGTAACTGCAACGGCTGCAGCATCACCGGCTGCTCGGCGAGCGCCGCCTTCACCTCTGCGGCCGTTGAGAACTGCCCAAGAGCCCAAGCGCCGAGGTCGGAGGCTGCGAGGACGGCCTGGGTCGCTGCGACGGACGCCTGCTTTCCCGCCGCCGCCGGATAGGACAACAGGCTGAAGGTCATCCCTCGATCGTTCAGCCCTTCCAGGACCTTCAGATCAGCGAGGGCCAACGGCGCCTCGGCCGTCGGCACCCGGGCCGGCATCGCGATAGCGACCATGCCGTACCGGGCGGTGAAGGTGGTCGCCGGATGGCCCGGCATGGCGGACACCGTCTCGAAGCCGGCCGGCAGGTGCAGCAACTCATACGGAAGGTCGACGGTCAGTTCGAGCGTCCGGCCGAAATACGCCTTGCCGGCCGCGTCCTTGTACCCGAGTGATGTGCACATCGTCGTTTGTTCCTCTGTGCCGGATCAGGTGTGGGCGAAGCCGCTGGCCTCGTCCGGGGCCAGGGGGCGGGCCACGGGATGCGCTTCGAAGAAGGCAAGCGCCCGCTTCATGTCCTCCAGCAGCAGGCCTGCCAGGTCGCGGGTCACGCCATGCCGGACCAGGATGCGCTGGATCACCAGATCCGTCCGGTTGGCGGGCATGGAGTAGGCCGGCACCTGCCAGCCGCGGCTGCGCAGCCGGTCGGCAAGGTCGTAGAGCGTGTAGCCGCGCGTATCGAAGCCGTCCTTGACCTTCCAGCACAGCGCCGGGATGCCGGCCTGGCTGTCGCCGTCGAACAGGATCTCGAAGGGCCCGAGCGCCGCGATCTCCCGCGCCAGGTACTGCGCCGTCGTGTAGCAGGCGTCGTGGACCTTCGCGTAGCCTTCACGGCCGAGGCGCAGGAAATTGTAGTACTGCGCGATCACCTGCCCGCCGGGGCGGGAGAAGTTCAGCGCGAAGGTCGGCATGTCGCCGCCCAGGTAGTTCACGTTGAACACCAGCTCCTGCGGCAGGTCCGCTGCCTCCCGCCAGATCACCCAGCCCACGCCGAGCGGCGCGAGGCCGAATTTGTGGCCCGAGGTGTTGATCGACTTCACCCGCGGTAGGCGGAAATCCCAGGGCAGATCGGGCGCGCAGAACGGGGCAAGGAAGCCGCCGCTCGCGCCGTCCACATGGATGGGGATGTCGAGGCCGGTCTCGGCCTGCAGCGCGTCGAGGGCGTCGCTGACGGCCTGCACCGGCTCATACTGGCAGGTGAAGGTCACGCCGAGGGTGGGCACGACGCCGATCGTGTTCTCGTCGACGCGCTTCAGCACCTCCTCGACATTCATGATCAGGCGATCGCCTTCGAGCGGGATCTCGCGCAGTTCGACATCGAAGTAGCGGGCGAATTTGTGCCAGCAGATCTGCACGGGGCCGCAGATCAGGTTGGGCCTGTCCGTCGGCTTGCCGGCGGCGGCGCGTGCCTTGCGCCAGCGCCACTTCAGCGCCAGACCGCCGAGCATCGCCGCTTCCGACGACCCGACCGTCGAGCAGCCGAGCGTGCCCGCCGGGTCCGGCGAGCGCCACAGATCGGCGAGCATCGCGACGCAGCGCGCCTCGATCTCCGCGGTCTGCGGGTACTCGTCCTTGTCGATCATGTTCTTGTCGATCGACAGGTTCATCAGGTCGTGGACCTCGTCATCCACCCAGGTCTGGCAGAAGGTCGCGAGGTTCTGGCGCGAATTGCCGTCGAGCATCAGCTCATCGCGAACGGCCGCGAAAACATGGCGGGGATTGCGCGCCTGCGCGGGAAACGCCGACTTCGGCAGCGCGGCGGCGAGGTCGACCGCCGCATAGACGTCGTCCAACGCGCCGTCGCGCGGCTGCGCGGTGGAGGAATCCGATGTCACACCCAGTTCTCCCGATGATGCCGCGACGCGCCGCGCCGCATGGCTGCTTCCTGCGCGATGTCGCGATCGGCGCCAATGACATAGCGCAAGCCTTTCACGGCGCCACCTCGCGCGAGGTCAAGGCGCCGACCACGAAGGCGAGGTTTGCCGCGCCGATCAGCGAGGCGGCATGGGCCTCGGCCTCGGCCTGCCGGGCATCCAGCAGGCCGCTGTCGGCGGCGGTCGCCGCGGTCACGGTGCCGACCCCATTGTTGTAGGCCGCGAGCGCCGCGGCGTAGGTCGTCGAGGCCGCCGCGGCGAGTGCACTGGCCGCCCTGTGGGATTCGAGCGCCGTGCGCAGGGCGTTGCTTGCCGCCACGATCTCGCCGACGGCGGCGTTCTGCGTGCGCTCCAGGTTGTTCCGGGCGGCGGCTGCCTGTGCCTCGGCCTGTCGCAGCCGTGCCGCGCGCAGCCCGGAATCGTAGAGCGGCACGGTCGCGCCGAACAGCACGCCGGACCCGGTTGCCTGCTGCCCAATGGTCGGCAGGCCGCCGACACTGAAGTTGCTCTGGCCCGACGCCAGCGCGCCGGCGACGAAGACCTGGGGCAGGAACTCGGCACGCGCGGCGGTCACGCCCGCCTGGCCGGCCTGCACGGCCTGGTAGCTCACCAGCACGTCCGGTCGGCGCGCCAGCGCCAGCCTGACCATGGGATCGAGCGGCGTGTCCGGCGCGTCCGGCAGGCGGCGATGGCCGCCTTCGTCGATCCGCAGCCGCAGCAGCGGGTTGACCCCGAGCGCGACGATCAGCGCCTGATAGGCATCGCGTTCCTGGCCATCGGCCTGCACGCGCCGCAATTCCGATTGCGCCACCTGCTGGCGCGCCTGCGCCACCTCCACGGATGTTGCGAGGCCCCGGGACAGTCTCGCCTCGGTGGCGGCACGGATGGCCGTGCTGTTGCGCAGCGTGTCCCGCGCGATGCGGGCCCGCGCGACGGATGCGCCATAGGCGTAGTAGGCCCGCGTTACGTCGAAGATCAGCTTCTGATGCTCGCCGTTGAACAGGATGTTCGCGGCGACGGCGCCGTGCCGGGCCGCTTCGGCCACCGCCGCGCGCCGGCCGAAGTCGAAGAGCAGCCATTGCAGGGCGATGGAGGGCGAAACGCCGTCCACCGTCGTGTCGAAATAGCGCTGGGTGCCGATCGGCACGGGCAAGGGCGTCGAGATGGTTTGCCGCCCGCCGATGACGTTGGCGGTGATCACGGGCAGGAAGGTCGCCTCGACCATGCCGACGGCGAGGGCGGCCTCACGCGCGCGCAGCCACGCGACACGCGTCGCGGGGTTGTTGCGCTGCGCGAGGTCGATCAGTTCCGGCAGCCGGTAGACGCGGTCGGTATCGACATCCGGCGTCTGCGGCAGCACCGCGAGGGCCGGGTTGGGTGGCACGCGGAAATCGCGCGGGGCATCCGCCGGCGGTGGTGCCGCTTCACTCTGGATGCTCCAGACCCGATCCTCGTTCCCGGTCGGGCGCCAGGGAGCGTCGGCGCCGGGCGAGGTCATGTTGGCGGCGTTGGGGGCGCAGGCGGCGGCCAGGCAGGCGACCAGCACGCGAAGGACGGACCGCATGCCCATCAGCCCGGAAGCAGGCGTCGCAGCCGGTCGAGCCGGCGATGCAGCGCTTCCGCCGCGATGTCCCGCTGCTGCTGCCGCGCTTCGCCCGCGTGCCGGCCGCCGATGCGCGCGGCCAGGCCGTCGATGCGCGTCGCGGCGTCCCGCAGCGGGGCGCGGCTGACATAGATCTCCCGCGCGAGAACGGCGATCTCCGCGGACACGGCGCGCAACGCCGCCTGCGTCGCGGCCGGCGTGCGGATTGCGGTGGGCTCATAGGGCATGAGGTCGAGCAGGTCCTCCGCCTTGCCGGCCTCGAGGCACGCCAGCGCGGCATCGGGCACGCCGCCGGCGCGGCGTTCCGGCGCCAGTGCGGCAAGCCGCGCCAGGGCGGCGAGCGCCACCTGGAGATGCGCGCGCGCCGCGCCCTCGACGGATACCGGCCAGATGCGCGTGAAGATGAGATAGACGACGAGGTTGCCGAGCAGGATGCCGACGATGCGGTCCCATCCGGAATCCAGGCTGGTGCCGGGGCCGAAGCCCTGCAGCAGGGTCAGCAGGAAGGCGAGCGCAATCTGCACGCCGCCATAGGCGATGCGCTCATTGCCGGTCGAAACCCAGGCGCCGACCAGCACGCCGGCGAAGACCAGGGCCATGAGCCCACCGATGGTCTCGAGCTGCGGCACCACGAACAGCACGGCGGCCATGCCCATCGCCGCGCCGATCAGGCAACCGAGGATGCGGAGGCCGAGCTTGTGGACCGTCTCCCCCGTCGTGCCGAGCGCGGCGACGTAGCAGGTGATCATCGCCGTATGGATGCCCTGCCAGTCGAGCCCGGCATAGATCACGTAGCAGATGACCGCGGCCGCGGTCGTCTTCAGCGCGAACCGCTGATAGTCGGAGTTCGACAAGGCGTCGGACGCGAAGAATGGTGGTTTCGGCGCGGGCACCGTCTCGCCCTCCGCCGCGCCGGCAAGGATGCCGAGCGCGGCCAGGATCTCGCGCTCGGCCGTGCCGGCCTCGTCCGGTGCCGATGCGGGCAATGGCGGCGTCTGCCCCATATCGATTGCGCCGATGGCCGCGTGGATTGCTGCCACGAGCCTGTCGCGGCACGGTGCGGCAAGATCGTCCGGCAGCGCGGCAGCCGCCAGCATCAGGCGGTACCCGGCGCGGACATCGCGGGTGATCTGCGCGGCCGCAGGCTTGCCGACCAGGGCGAGCATCGACACGAAGCTCGCCTGCTGCGCCAGCGCTGCCTGGTCGGCGCGCAGCATGATGCCGAGCGGCTCGTCCCGGCCTGGCGCACCGCTGGCGATGGCCTTGGCAGCGGTGGCGAGCCGCTGACGCAACGTCTCGCGGAGCAGCCGCACCGGTGAGAGGCCGAGGAGCAGGTTGAACACCGCCATCAGCGCCATCGGCATGGCCGCGAGGTACCACGCGTAGCGAAGCGCGTAGCTGACCGCATCGCCGGCCGGCGCCATGCTGACGAGAGTGAGGACGAAGGCGATGACCAGCGCGATGACCCCGCCGATCTCGCCGAGCTGGCTCGCCGCACCGATGAACAGGAAGGCGAAGGACACCGCAGCGATCGCCAGCATCCGCAACCCAGGGGATTCGATCGTCGCGCCGATCAGCGGCACGACGCAGATCACGACGATGGTCACGAGCACGATGAGCCCGAGTGCAGTGCCGATGTTCTGCACCGAATCAGGCTTCATCAGGAAGATGATCAGGTAGCAGCTGATGGCAGCCTCAGGGATCTCGTAGAGCATCGAAGCGGCCGCGACGAGCGCGCACAGTAGCGCAATACGCCAGGTGAGCGCGGCGCGGCCGGGGAAGGGCAGGAGGTCCGCCCGTGCCTGCGCCAGGATCGACCGGGGTCGGCCATCGACCGCGCGCATCGTCAGCAGCGCTCACCGCGGTCTACGATCGCCACGGCCGAGGCGCCGACGCGCATCAGCTCCTCCGGCGGGTCGATCAGGCGGATCCGAACCGGGAAGCGCTGCACGATCCGCACCCAGTTCAGCGACTTCGGTACATAGGGGAGGCTTCGTGGCAGGTTCACGACGTCCTCCGACATGATGCCCCAGCCGATGCCCGTGACGGTCCCACCGATGATCACGTTCCGATTGGCCAACGCATACACCCGGGCGCAATCGCCAACCGCGATCGAGTGCAGTTCGGTCTCGCGGAAGGACGCGCTGGCGTACCAGACTCCCGTGTCGATCAGTGTGAACACGGACTGGCCCGGCGCCACCATCTCCCCCGTTGCGACCGTAAGGCCGACGACGCGGCCGTCATGCGGCGCGCGGATCTCGGTATTCGCGAGGCTGCGCTCGGCGATCGCGAGTGCCGCGCGTCGTGCAGCGACAAGTGCCTCGGAGGCATCGAGCGTGCTGACGAGGATCGACGCCGCCTCGGATTGACGCAGCGCCTGGTTGAGGGTGGTACGCGCGTCGTCCCGGGCGGTGCGCGCGTCATCGACCTGCTGTGCCGTCACATACCCGGGTCGCAGCAGGGGGGAGAGGCGGGCGAGCGTCTGCTCCGCCAGGGCGAGGTTGGTGCGCGCGCGGACGACCTGCTCCGTTGCGATGGCGGCATTCGACTGCTCGGCGCTGATGGTTCGTCGCTGTCCATCGCGCGCGGCCTCGGCGATCGCGAGGTCGGCGCGCGCCTGTTGCACAACGAGCCTAAATGGTTCCGGATCGATCGAGAACAGCAGTTCGCCGCGGCCGACCTTCTGGTTCTCTGTCACAGCAAGTGTGACGATCCGCCCCGGAACGCTCGACGCGATATGAACGACGCTGGCGGTAAGCACCGCGTCCTCGGACAGCGGATGCTCGGCCGCCTGTTGAAGATAGAGCCAGCCCAACAGGATCGCGCCTGCGACGATCGCCGCCGCGATGAGGGCGCCACGAAGGCTTCGGCGGCGAACATAGGCGGAAGGCGCCACGCCTCAGCGTCCGAAGACGGTAAGAGCGAGTGCAAACCCGACGATGGCGGCGACGCAGATGTAGGTCAGCAGGCGCCATGGAAGCAGCTCGTCCACGCCGAGCCGAACAAACGCTACCCGAACGACAGCGGCGCCCAGCACGCCGGCCCCGGTGCAGATCAGCCAAGCGGGGAAGTAGGCGCCGAACAGCGGTATCGAGGGACTCACGGATCGCACTTGGCGACAAGATCCATCACGAGGCGCGGGATCGATGCTGTGGATGAGGGTCTCATACGAGGCCGGCGCTGCGCTCGCCGCCACCTGTCTCGACCCGCCTTTCGCATGTGCTCTTTTACCCCCGACGACCCGACCCGCCGGTCCGGAGCATCTCGACGCCGGGTGGTCGTGCAAGCAACGCATCGCCAGAATAATCTGCTCCACCGAGACCGACCATAGGCTTTCGCGGCTATCCGGCGCTGGGCGATGCGTCGCGCCTTTTGGCAGCCCGCCTCCACCGCCTCCAAGTGCCTGGTCGATACTCTCGGGCCACCTGCGACTCATGATTGGCGTCTGTGCCGCGGTCGACCTGATCGCCCCAATCGGGCGCCCCCGCGGGGTATGATCGCCGACACGACGTGGGCAGCCCGGCTTCCGGCGAGCGACCTTGGATGGGCCGCCGCTCGATGTCGCCGCATCAGGTGCTGGCTCGGTCGCTATTCTTGAAATGAGATCGCGCGTGGCGCCTGGGAGCCTTCGCCGCAGCCGACAGGCTGCTTCTTGGCGCCCATGTCCCGGAACCGGAGGCCGGGCACATCCGGGAGGTGCATCTTCTCGCCGCGTGGCTGCGACCACGCGTGCCGCAGCGCACCGAGCGACGCCAAACTCTGGCCTGAACCCGGAAAAAGGGCAGGGTGCGGTCGCGATGGGGGCTCTCCGACCGCGCCCTGCCAGTCGCGCAGCGGCGATTATTCGCGCCGCTGCGCAATCATACCCGCGGGCTGCCTGCTACTCAGCGGCCGCGGGGCCGGTCTGCATGCTGTCGCGGGGGGCGTTGGCCGCCCGCCTGCCGCGGCCTCGCGCCCCGATGTCACGGAGCGACACGGTGCCGACCAGTCGCTTCTCGCGATTCACCACCGGCAGGCGGCGGACCTGCCGCTCGGCCATGTTCGCCGCAACGTGCTCGAGATCCTCGTCCTCGAAGACGTAGAGCTGCTCCGGCGTCATGAGCTCACGCACCTTGGTGCACGCCAGATCCTTGCCCTGCGCGACGCCGCGCACGGCCAGGACGCGCTCGGTCACAGTGCCGACCAGCCGGTCGCCCTCGCCGACGGGCACGACGCCACTGTCCTCCTCGTCCATGAGGCGTGCGACCTGCTGCACCGTGTCCTCCGGACTGGCGAGCCGCACATTCCTGCTCATGACGTCGGCCACCACCCTCGGGCCGCTACTGCGCCTCATCGCGAACTGCGCCTCAAATGCCTTCAGCGCTTCCTCCGCGTTCCGCCTCGCCGCCTCCAGGACGTTGGCGCCGCTCTCCATCAGCGCATCGAGGTACTCGCGCAGGTAGCGGTGCTGCTCCGATACCATGGCGATGGGCTGGGCCATGCGAAGCAGGTCCTGCGTAACGCGCCGGTTGTGGCTGGGTTTGCTCTGCCATGTGGATCACACCTCTGCTTGGCTGGGAACTGGGGACGAGACGGCATGTCGCCGCCACGCCACTTCTTCTGTGGATTTGGCAGGTTGCCGGTGGCGAGGTCATCCGCCCTGGCCGCTGACCGGTCCGCGCTCAACCTCGATCGCGAGTTGCACACGCCCGCGGCGGAAGGCCGGTACCAGGGCGGTCACCCGCGCTGTCACGCAGGCGCCCTTCTCCAGCAGGCCGGCGACCGCCCAGGCGTCGTCCGGCGGCAGGTAGCCGACCGCACGGCCGTTCGGTCCGCGGACCTCGACCAAGCGGCGCCACCCTGCGGCAGCGGCACCGCGCGCCGAAGGCATGCCGAGACCCAGGCGGAGGCGGGCGCCGACCTGCAGCGAAATCAGCGCCGCCGGATCCCTGGCCAATTCGCCGAGGCCGAGAAGATAGCTTGTTTCAGCAATACTCATGCTGGTCTCCTCGCCACACCCGGCGGCGCCGGGGGCGGGCTGACCACCCGCCGTCCAGCGCTGCCGCATGTCGTTCCAGGGCTGGTCTTCAATGCCGCGGCCGGGGTGCGGGGCCGGGGAGACATTCCCCGATACCTTCGGCGCGACCGCGCTCGCCGCCCTGGCCAGGTGCCCAGTGCTAATTCTCAACGGGATGCCCTCCCATGTCCGCGATCTGCGAAAGAATGCTTGCAGTCGTCATCACTCCGGCCGATGGGCGCGCACCCGTTCTCCCGTGAGATCTGTGCCCTCGTCACAACCAAAGCGAGCAGCACACTGCCTCGGACGAACGTTTCTGGGCATTCCGGAAAAATACTTACAAACGACGACGTGAGCCCGCCGACCGAGCAACCTTGCAAAAGTCATGGGCCGCGCTGACGCGCGCAGGTGTGGGCGCATGACCCGGTTGGTTTTGATGTCGTCATGCTTCGCCGCGGTGTACAGTGGCTCCGCGGTTCTGCTGGGTTGCATGTTCCCAGATGGGCCATACGCAACGGCTTCCGGTTTGCGGGCGTGGATGTGAGCTCGGGGAGCAAACATCGTGCGTGGGGCTGCGGAAGACCTTCGGGACGCAGACACTGGCCGGCGCGTCGCGGCGCTACGGACAGCGGGTTTGCTCGATGCTCCGCCTGAGGAGCGGTTCGACCGCCTGACCCGGCTCGTGCAGGGGCTGCTTCGCGTGCCGGTGGCGCTGCTGACGCTTCTCGATGTCGATAGGCAGTTCTTTCTCAGCGCACTGGGGCTGCCGGAACCCTGGGCCAGCCTACGCGAAACGCCACTGACGCACTCCTTCTGCCGCTCGGTGGTGGCAACGGGACTGCCGCTCTCCGTGGCCGATGTACGCAAGGATCCTCGCCTGCGCGACAACCCCGCCATCGAGGATCTCGGCGTCGTCGCCTACCTCGCCGAACCTCTTGCGCTACCGGACGGCTGCGTGATCGGCGCGCTCTGCGCGATAGACCGCGAGGCACGTGCCTGGACTGTCGAGGAGCGGCGGGCGCTGGCCGACCTGGCGGGCGCCGTCATGGCCGAGATCATGGCTGAGCTACGGCTCCGGGAACTGGAGGCTGCGAGCGCTACGCTGCGGGACAGCGAGGCGCGTTACAACGCGCTGCTCGATGTCTCGCCGCAAATCGTATGGTTCAGCGATGCCGAGGGACACTGCACCTACGTCAACCGGCACTACGCCGAATTCGTCGGCATACCGGCGGAGCAGATGACCGGCGGAGGCTGGAGCTCGGCTGTGCACCCGGCGGACCGCGACGCCGTGGTCAAGTCGTGGCATGCCGCGGCGTCGGGCGGGAAGGCGTACCAGGCCGAGGTTCGCATGCGCCGGGCTTCCGATGGCGCCTATCGCTGGATCCTTTTCAGGGCCGCCCCGCTGTGCGCCGCCAGTGGAGACGGTGAACACTGGATCGGGGTCGGCATCGATATCGACGACAACAAGCGCGCGACGGAGACGCTGCAAAGGCTGATCGCGGCGCTGGGTGTTGCAGTTTACACCACCGACGCCGCAGGGCGGATCACCTACTACAACGAGGCTGCGGTCGCGATTTGGGGCTGGCGTCCGCCTCTGGCGGACGCCCGCTGGGTTGAATCCTGGCGAATTTTCTGGCCGGACGGCACGCCGATGCCGCACGAGGAATCCCCGATGGCGGTGGCGTTGCGGGAGAATCGGCCAATCCACGGGCAGGAGGTCGTGGCCGTGCGGCCGGACGGCAGCCGCGTCCCGTTCAACGCTTATCCCACGCCGCTGCGCGACAAGAGCGGCGTGCCCATCGGTGCCGTGAACGCGCTGGTGGACACCACCAGGCGCAAGGACGCCGAGGCGGCGCTGGTCCAGAGCGAAAAGCGGCTGCGCCTCGCGCTGGAGGCGGGCCAACTCGCCTTCTGGGAGTTCGACCTCGCTACGCGCCGCACGATACACGGAGAACTCCAGGATCGGATTTTCGGCTACGAGGCCCCTCCGCCCGACTGGTCTTTTGAGAAATTCATAGCTCACGTGGTGCCGGAGGACCGCGAAACGGTCGAGCGCCGCTATCGGGAAATGGCCTCAGGCCGCCTCAACTGGCCGACGGAATGCCGCATCCGGCGCGCGGGCGACGGCGAGGTGCGTTGGATCGAGGTGTACGGCCAAGCCGTTTACGGCCCGGACGGGCTGGTGACGCGTCTGTTCGGCGTGCTGCACGATATCACCGACCGCAAGCGCACAGAGGCGGCACTTCGCGAAAGTGAGGCGCGACTGCGCTCAATCCTCGAAACCGTCCCGGACGCGATGATCGTCTTCGACGAGAATGGCATCATCGAATCCTTCAGCGCCGCCGCCGAATCTTTGTTCGGTCATTCGGCGAAGGAGGCGATCGGCAAGGACCTCGCCATGCTGTTGCCTGGCCAGGATGGTGATCGGAACGACATCGTCCTCGCCGGCTACGACTCTCGGGGTGAGCGGAGGGCGATCGGAACCGGCCGTGTGGCTGTCGGCCGGCGAAAGGATGGCTCCACCTTCGACATCGAGATCGCCGTCGGCGAGGCGCGCGCCGATGGGCGCCGGCTGTTCACGGGCTTCCTACGCGACCTCACGGAGCGGCAGGCGGCGGAGGTGCGGCTGCAGGAGCTGCAGGCTCAGCTGTTGCACGTCTCGCGCCTCAGCGCGGCCGGGGAAATGGCCACGGCCTTTGCCCACGAACTGAACCAGCCGCTGACTGCGATCACGAGCGCCATTCAGGCGGCCCAGCGCATGCTGGCCGCCGCTCCGCCCGTCGATCCGCGGGCCCCGGTCGGCGAGGTCCGGGATGCGATGGACCTCGCCGCCGAGCAGGCGCTGCGGGCAGGGCAGATCGTCCGGCGCATCCGCAACTTCGTCGCGGCGGATGGCGACAGTGACAAGCGGGTCGAGGATTTGTGTGGGCTGATCGAGGAGGCCGGGTCCTTAGGCCTCGTGGGCGCGCGGGAGCGCGGCGTGCACGTTTCGGTCCGCTTCGAACCAGGGCTGCGGCCGGTACTGGTCGACAGAATCCAGATCCAGCAGGTGTTGCTCAACCTGATCCGCAACGCGCTCGAGGCGATGACGTGGGACGGTGATCGCGAAACGCCGGGTCGCCGGCGCGAGCTCGCCGTTACGGCCTGCTCCGCCGGCCGCGACATGGTCGAGGTAGCCGTGTCTGACACGGGTCCCGGCCTCGCGCCCGAAGTGGCGGACCGTCTCTTCAGTTCCTTCGTGTCCACGAAGCCGGGAGGCATGGGTATGGGCCTGTCCATCTGCCGCTCGATCATCGGGGCGCATGGCGGCCGGCTGTGGGTCGAGGGCAATCCTTCCGGCGGCGTGACCTTCCGCTTTACCCTGCCTGCGGCACCGCCGGAGGAGGCAGCCTTGTGGGAGAGTCCGATGGAGACATGACCAAGTCTCGCGATCCAGACAGCGATGTTGTGCGCACGGTGCATGTGATTGACGACGACGACGCCGTACGCAGGGCCATTGCCATGCTCCTTAGGTCGGCCGGCATCTCGGCCGAGACTCACGCTTCGGGCCAAGCCTTCCTGGAGGTGCTCCCCGCCCTCGGCGCGGATGGTGCCGCATGCGTCCTGACGGACATGCGCATGCCAGGTCTGGATGGGATGGAACTGCTGCGCCGCCTGCAGGAACGAAGCTTCCGCCGGCCCGTGGTCGTGATGACTGCCCATGGCGACATCCCGACGGCGGTGCGGGCCATGAAGGCGGGCGCGGCCGATTTCGTCGAGAAGCCGTTCAATGACGCCGCGCTGCTGGCGACCATTGGTGCGGCGCTCGCCGGCCCGACACCGTCCGGGCCGCCCGAGCTCGCAGACGGCGTACGGACGCCAGGCCGCCATGCCGATTCACATCCTGACGCCGCAGAGGCTGCCGCGCGGATTGCTGCGCTCTCACCACGCGAGCGGGAGGTGCTGAACCTGCTGATGGCAGGGAAGGCGAACAAGACGATTGCCCGGGAACTCAGCCTCAGTCCGCGCACCGTCGAAGTGCATCGGGCGCGGCTGATGGCGCGGCTGGGGACGGAGAGCCTGGCCGAGGCCGTGCGGCTTGCGGTGAGGGCCGAGTTCGCGTCACGGCCAGATAGCGACGAGGGTCAGGCACCTTGACCACACGACGGCTCCATTCGCTCACTTCGATCGGCTTCTCGCGCGACAAGCGCACAACCCGCGATTCGCAGCTGGCGCGACGATCAGAGTTGTCTGGACGCGATCCTGCTGACTGCCGGCAACGCCGTCGCGCCGATCGCCCACGGGGCTGCCGCCCGGCGAGCCGGCGGCGACAACGCTGCAATGCCCGCCATGCTGCACCGCACACCTACCCCGTTGACCTGAGATGGTTGAGCAGAGTGTCATGTCTTCGCTCAGTTCGGGGCAACGTCCAGGAAACGACGCCGGTCAACGGTGACAGGCCCGCTCCGCCGCAAGGCGGGGCGGGCCTTCGTGTAGAAGGGGGAAGGTATGAAGCCAGCCGCACTCGTCACCGGCGCGCGGCGCGGGATCGGGCGGGCCAGTTGCGTGGCCCTCGCGCGCAAGGGCTTCGACATCGCGGGTGCCGACATTTCTCCCGAGGGCGCCGAGGAGACCCGGACTGCGGTCGAGGCCGCCGGCGGCCGCTTCACCTTCCACCTCTCCGATGTCGGCGACGTTGCTGCCCATGCGGCGCTGGTCGGTGCGGCCTGGGAGGCTCACGGGGGACTCGAATGCCTCGCGAACGTCGCGGGAGTGCAGGTGCAAACCCGACAGGACATGCTGGAGACGACGCCGGACTCGTGGGACCGGCTGCTCGGCGTCAATGCGCGTGGCGTCTTTTTCCTCAGCCAGACGGTGGCGAAGCGGATGCTTGCGGCCGGCGCACCGATGCGCGGGCACCGCTCGCTGGTGTTCATCTCCTCCGTGAATGCCGTGATGGCGTCGCTGAACCGCGCCGAATACTGCGTCTCCAAGGCGGGCGTGACGATGATCGCCAAGCTGTTCGCGATGCGCCTCGCGTCTCATGGAATCAACACATACGACATCCAGCCCGGCGTGATCCGAACCGAGATGACCCGCGGCGTGTGGGACAAGTATGACGAACAGATCGAAGCTGGTCTGGCCCCGATCCGTCGCTGGGGGGAGGCCGAGGATATCGGCGGCGCAGTCGCGACGTTGGCGGCGGGGTCAATGCCGTACTCGACAGGCCATTCGTTCCCGATCGACGGTGGGATGCTGATGCCTCGGTTCTGAGATCCGGGCTACACAGCGCAGCTGGCAGCTCGGGCCAGGCACCAAAGACCCTTCGACCTTTGGTGGTGCGGGGTCCGGGGAGCAAAGCCCCCCGTTCCCGACAGTGGCCGTTCAAGCCGCCCGCGGCATTCGCCGCAAGGCGATGATGTAGAGCTCCGCGAACACGGCGACGACCACGGCCTGCACCGCCAACAAGGCGATTCCCCACCCGTTCGGCACCACCAAGCCCAGCAGTGGAAGCGCGGCGCATTCCACCGCCCACATCAGGTTGCCGGCCACCAGCAGCCACAGCATCGCTCGCGGCACGGCGTCGCGAACGGCGAGCCAGCCGAGCAGCGCCGCATAGGCGATCAGGAATGCCCCCGCGCCGCGTAGCAGCCCATGCGGCAGGGCGGTGAGCGCACTGATCGCTGCCGGCGCCGCGGCGAAGGCGAGGCCCATGGCGCCGCTCGCCACCGCATCGGCGGCCAAGGCCAGTCTTAGGAAGGGGGTCTGGGGAAGCATCGGCATCGGTCCGTCTCCTTCATGTCCGATGCCGTGCTGATCGCCGATCGGGCGCGGTGATGCGATTACCTGGGAGGTCATCGGAATGGCCCCTTGCACTGGTAGGCTGCGGGCATGACGACGATCGGACCCCTGCTGAAGGACTGGCGCCAGCGCCGGCGGATCAGCCAGCTCGACCTGGCGCTGGAGGCGGAGATCTCCCAGCGGCATCTCTCCTTCGTGGAATCAGGCCGTTCGCGGCCTAGCCGGGAGATGGTGCTGCGACTGGCCGAGCGGCTCGCCGTGCCGCTGCGGGCACGCAACGCGCTGCTGGTCGCGGCGGGGCATGCACCTGAGTATGCCGAGCGCGGCATCGCGGACCCGTCCCTCGCCCCGGCGATGGAGGCGGTGCGCATGATCCTGGACGGGCATGGGCCCTGGCCGGCTCTCGCGGTGGACCGGCACTGGAACCTGCTGGCGGCGAACCGGATGGCGATGCGGCTGATGGAAGGCGTCGATGCGTCGCTGCTCGGACCGCCGGTGAACGTGCTTCGGGCGAGCCTGCATCCCGGGGGGCTGGCGCCGCGCATCGCCAATCTGCGCGCTTGGAAGACGCATGTGATGGACCGGCTGAAGCGGGATGCCGACGCCTCGGCCGATGCGGGGCTCGAGGCGCTGCTGGCCGAGATCGCGCGCTATCCCGCCGGCGCCGGCGCCGCGCCGGATGCCGCTGACCGGGAACGCGCGATGATCGCCACGCCGTTGCGGCTGCGCGTACCGGGCGGGGAACTCGCCTTCATCAGCACCACGACGGTGTTCGGCACGGCGACGGATGTGACGCTTGCCGAGATCACGCTGGAAACCTTCTTTCCCGCTGACGGCGAGACGGCGGCGGCGCTGAGGGCCATGGCCGCGGCCTGATCGATCCCGTGACGGATTCATCCGGTTGCCGCGAAGGCTTCATTGCCCCGCCATGATGGGCACGCTACCTGGGGCGCTTATGGACGCTGTCGCCCGCGCACCCCAGGACGCCCTCAAGCCCCGCCGGCTGCTGCGGCGGTCGCCATTGAACTTCCAGCCGTGGATCCCGGGTGCCGCCTGGGCCGACGTGATGGAGCCGCGACCATTGGGCGGCCGCTTCCGCGCGGTGCGGCGGATCGTGACTGCCTTCCTGTGGACACTGATCGCCGTGCCGATCCAGGTGGTGCTTATCCGCCTTTCCTCGCGTGGCGCCATGTCCTTCGCGTGCACCTACCACCGGGTGCTCTGCTGGCTGATCGGGCTGAAGGTGCAGGTGATCGGGCGGCCTTCTGCGTCGCCCTCCGTCCTGTACGTGTCGAACCATTCCTCCTGGCTCGACATCCTGGTGCTGGGCGCCGTGCTGCGCGCGGCCTTCGTTTCGAAGGCCGAGGTCGGGCAATGGCCGGTCGCCGGCACTGTCGCGCGGCTGGGCCGAACCATCTTCGTCAGCCGCAAGCGCAGCGGCACCGGCAAGGAAGCTGAGGAAATACAGCAGCGCCTCGCCGCCGGGGACAGCGTCATCCTGTTCCCGGAAGGGACGTCCAACGACGGGACGCGGGTGCTGCCGTTCCGGTCCTCCTTCCTGACGGTGGCGCAGGGCGCGAAGCAGGTGCAGCCGGTCTCGCTGGTGTACGACCGGCTGGGCGGGCTGCCGGCCTGCCGGCGCGACCGGCCGTTCTTCGCCTGGTATGGAGACATGGATCTGGCGACGCATTTCTGGCGCATCGCCCGGCGGTCGGGTGCGCGGGCGACCGTGCTGTTGCACGACCCCGCCGACCCGGCCGACTTCCCGGACCGCAAGGCGCTGACGGCGGCGGCCAGCGAGGTGGTGGCCGAAGGCGCATCCCTGCTGCGGCAGAACCGGCCGGTTGCGCCGCTGCCACTCCGGGCACCGCAGGAGCGCGGCTAAGCGCGGGTCTTTTCCGGGGCAGCGAGACTTCGTCCGCGGCCGTGACCGGAAAGAGGCCTCGCCGCTCTCCCAGCCTGATCCCCGCAAAGGCCTGTGCAGACCCTCGCCCGGTGACGGGTAAGCCGGTCTGCCTGAATGCGGCGTTAACGGCGTGCGCTGCGCCGACGATGGCTTCTGGTGATGCGCCCCTGAGCACCCCGCGCCCACCTGTCCGCCCGGCGCGAGATCGAGGTTTCCAATGGCCCTTCGGCCTTCGGTGGGGAGAGTCCGAGAGGGGCGGCGCCCCTCTAGGTCCATCGCATAGTTGGAGAGAGACTGAAGGGCGGGCGGCCTCGGCGCCGAGAACCGCCGCCTCCGCAGCTGCTAGATGAAGATCCCCGTCAGCAGTCGCACCGCGAGGTTCACCACGATTGCCACCGCAATAACCGCCAGGGTGAAGGTCAGTGCCTTTTCCTGCGGCACGCGCATCACGATCGGCACGCCAAGATACAGGGTGTAGAGCGCGTAGATCGCGCCGACCAACGCCACGAGGCCACCGAGGATCGGGATGATGATCGCCGCTCCGGCGACCCATGCCGCGGTGGGGGCGAAGGCCGCGAGTTTCAGGGCCGCGTCAGCATCCGCCGGGCCACCGAATTTCGGTGCAAGGATCTCGACGATCTTCGCCGTCACGATCACGCCCACCAGCGACAGGATGTAGCCGACGATGGCTGAGGCAATGGCCGTGAAGAACAGCCCGAAGAACATCAGCAGCAGCATGCCGGCAATGGCGGGGAGCGCGGCCAGAATCATCACGTAGCGGGTGAACAGCGGCACGAACTCGACCGGTTCCCGCTGGATGGTGCGCCATTCCTGCGCCGGCGCCAGGATCATTCCCCTCACGCGCGCGATCAGTTCGTTCATGCCGCCCCCTGCTGCGGATCATTGTCCGCGGGATACTGCGCAGGGCCGCCGCGCCGGGGCAAGCCTGACGCGCTGGTCCTGTGATGTGGGTTCTGCCAGCCTGCCGCCATGCCCGATTCGGTCTTCTCGCGCTGGCGGGACCGGCGCCTGCCGGTGATGCTGGCTCTCGGTTTCGCGGCTGGCGTGCCCCTGCCGCTGGTGGCAGGCCAAGTGCTGCGGCAATGGTTCACCGAAAGCGGGCTCAGCCTCGGCGCAATCGGTATGACGGCGCTGATCGGCCTTGCCTATGCCAACAAGTTCCTCTGGTCCCCCGCGCTCGACGCGCTGCGCCCGCCGGCCTTCGGGGCGCTGGGGCGCCGTCGCGGCTGGCTCCTCTGCCTGCAATGCGCGCTGATCGCGGCCATCGCCGGCATCGCCATGACGGACCCGGCGGCGGGGGCGACGGGGACGGTCATCCTCGCCGTCATCGTCGCCTTCCTCTCGGCGAGCCAGGACATCGTCATCGACGCCTATCGCATCGAGGTTCTCGGCGAGGATGACGAACGCCAGGCCTGGGGCCTCGCCGCCTATGTCTGGGGATACCGGTTGGCGCTGCTGGCGAGCGGCGCGGGAACCCTGCTGCTGGTGCAGCACATCGGCTGGAGCGGTGCGTTCCTGTATGGCGCGGCGCTGCTGGGGGTCGGCCTCGTCGCCACCGCGCTGGCACCAGACGCGCCACGCCCGGCCGGCGAGGCCTATGACGGGCCGGCCTTCGATTCCCGCCCCGCGCGGACCTATCTCCGCGACCGGCCGTGGATGGTGCAGATCCTTGCCATCATGCCGTGGATGGCACCGGTCGCCGTGGCGATGTTGCCGCCCCATGTGCGGCGGCCGCTGGTGGCGCAGCCCGGCTGGCACCTGGACCGTTCGGTCGTGCAGCCCTTCGCCGACATCACGCGCCGGCCCTACTGGCTGTGGATCCTGCTGTTCATCGCCCTGTTCAAGCTCGGCGAGGCGCTGGCCGGCGTGATGGTCACGCCGTTCTACCGTTCGCTCGGCTTCACGCGGGAGGATGTGGCGACGGTCGCGACGGTCTTCGGCATGATCGCGACATTGGCCGGCGCGCTGGCAGGGAGCTGGCTGGTCGGGCGGATCGGCGTGCGCAAGGCGCTGATCTGGACCGGGTTGTGGCAGATGCTGTCGAACCTGATGTATGTCGCCCTGGACCAGACCGGCCATTCGATGCCGATGCTGTGGGCGCAGGTCGGCGTCGAGAGCTTCACCGACGGGCTCGCCGATGCTGCGTTCCTGACCTGGCTGTCGGCGCTGACCTCGCGGTCCTTCACCGCGACGCAATACGCGCTGCTGTCCTCCCTGGCGGCGGTGCCGCTGCGGACGCTCGGCGCCGGTGCCGGCTTCCTGGCCGAGGCTCTGGGCTGGACGCCCTTTTTCCTGCTGACGACGGCGGCCGCGCTGCCGGCGCTCGGCATCATGCTGTTCCTGCTGACGCGCCTGCCGCCGCCCGAGGAAGGACCTTCCGCGTGACCGCCTGGATTGCGACGCCCGTCCTGCTGCTGTTCTCCAACATCCTGATGACCTTCGCCTGGTACGGGCACCTGAAGGCGCCATCCTGGCCGCTGTGGCTGGCCGTGGTGGTGTCCTGGGGCATCGCCTTCTTCGAATACTGCCTGGCCGTGCCGGCCAACCGCATCGGCTACGGCACCTTCACCGGCCAGCAGCTCAAGGTGATGCAGGAGGTGATCACGCTCGCGGTCTTCGCGGTGTTCAGCGTCGCGTTCCTGGGGGAGACGCTGCGCTGGAACTTCCTCGCAGCCGGGGCGTGCCTTGTGGCCGCGGTCGTGTTCATCTTCCTGCCGGTGGACTGATCCGCCGGGAGGATAACCATGCGCGTCGGTGTTCCGAAGGAAGTGAAGATCCACGAGTACCGCGTGGGCCTGGTGCCTGGATCGGTGCGCGAACTGGCGTTGCATGGCCATGAGGTTCTGGTCGAGACCCAGGCCGGCGCGGCGATCGGCTTCCCCGACGATGCCTACCGCGCCGCCGGCGCCCGCATCGCGCCGGACGCCGCGGCCGTCTTCGCCGAGGCCGAACTTATCGTGAAGGTGAAGGAGCCGCAGCCCGCCGAATGGGCGCGGCTACGGCCGGACCAGGTCCTGTTCACCTATCTGCACCTCGCCCCCGACCCGGCGCAGACCAAGGGGCTGATGGAATCCGGCGCGACCGCCATTGCCTATGAGACGGTGACGGATGCGCAGGGCGGCCTGCCGCTGCTCGCGCCGATGAGCGAGGTGGCCGGCCGCATGGCCGTTCAGGTCGGGGCGCGTTGCCTTGAGAAGGAGGCAGGCGGAGCCGGCATCCTGCTGTCCGGCGTGCCGGGTGTACCGCCGGGGCGCGTGGTGGTGATCGGCGGCGGCGTGGTCGGGTCGAACGCCGCGCGGATCGCAAATGGCATGCGTGCCAACGTCACCGTGCTCGACCGCAATCCGCGCGTGCTGCAGGCGCTGGACGTCGAGTTCAACGGGCTGGTCGATACGGTCTTCGCGACGCGGGATGCGGTGGAGCGCGCCGTCCTGGATGCGGATCTCGTCATCGGTGCGGTGCTGGTGCCCGGCGCGGCGGCGCCAAGGCTCGTCAGCCGGGACACGGTGGCGCGGATGCGGCCCGGCAGTGTGATGGTCGATGTCGCCATCGACCAGGGCGGCTGCTTCGAGACGTCCCGCCCCACAACCCATGCCGACCCGACCTATGTCGTGGACGGCGTCGTGCATTACTGCGTGACGAACATGCCGGGCGCGGTCGCGCGCACCAGCGCGGTCGCGCTGAACAACGCGACGCTGCCCTTCGCGCTGCAGATCGCCGAGAAGGGCTGGCAGCGTGCGGCGGCGGAGAACCCGCATCTCGCCGCCGGTGTGAATGTCCAGGGCGGCGGGGTCACGCATCCGGCGGTGGCGCAGGCATTGGGCCTGCCACTGCTGGGCCTGCCGGCGTAGGGGTTCGGCATGAGCGACAACAGGGGCGAGGCCCTCGCCGACATGTTGGCCGCAGGGCGGCGGGATGCCCGACAGCTCGGCCGGCTCGCGCCGGACCTCGTGCCGGCAACCGTCGAGGAGGGCTACACGATCAATGGCCTCGTGGCACAGCGCCTCGGCTGGGAGACGCTCGGCTGGAAGATCGCCGGCACCACGCCCGCGATGCGTGAAAAGCTGCGCGTGACCGAGCCGATCTATGGGCGCACCTATCGTCGTTTCGGCACACGGTCACCGGCGCGTTTCGCGCATGCCGCGCTGCTGGACCCGCTGGTGGAATGCGAGTTCTTCGTCACCCTCGCGCGCGATTTGCCGCCCCGCGACACCGCGTGGACGATGACGGAGATCGTCAATGCCGTGGCCAGCGTCCATGCAGGGATCGAGATTGCGGAATGTCGCTTCCCAATGGGCCAGTTGCCGCCGCTGCCGGCGGTCCTCGCCGATGGCAGTGCCTCCGGCCGCTACGTATTTGGCGGCGAGATCAGCGATTGGCGCGGCCGCATCGCCGCCATGCCGGTGGTGCTGGAGGTGGATGGCGCGCCGCGGCGCCATGGCAGCGGCGCGGATGTGATGGGCGATCCGCTCGCGCCGCTACTGTGGCTTGCGAATGAACGCCGTCGCTGGGGCGACGGGCTGCGCGCAGGGGAGATGATCAGCACCGGATCGACCACCGGCATGTTTCCGGTCAGGCTGGGCCAGGTCGTGCGCGCGCTGTTCGGTGATGTCGCTGAGGTGCGCATCGACTTCGAACCTTGATCAGGCAGGCCGTTCCATCCGGGCGACGGGCCGGCCGTCCTCGAGGCTGACGCGCACCGCGAAGTCGTAGCGGTCGACGTCGAGCGCGATGTCGAGGTCGCGCGGATGCCCGTGCCCGCTCGTGGGATCAAGGAAACGCGCCGCTTCCCCGCCCGCCAGGATAGCGCGGCGCACGGCGTCCGGATCGCCGTTGCGGCCTTCGAGCAGGTTGCGCAGATGGAGGGCGCAGAGTTCGTCCTCGTCCGTACGCTCGACGCCCTCGTGGCCCATGGCGACCAGCGTGATCTGCGCGGCGCCGCAGCCGCGCAGCGCACGTGCCGTGGCGGTCGCGGTGACCAGCGACGCAGCGTAGAGCGCCTCCGCCCCGCGCGCCGTGACGATCCCTTGCGTACCGGCGCTCGTCCGCTGCGCGACAGCCATGCCGCTGAAGTCGCGGGTGGCCACCTCGAAAGGCGAGTTGCCGAAATCGAAGCCGGGTGGGGCGACGCCCCCGACCTCGCCCATGCAGGCCTGGACGATGCCGCGGTCGCGCAACGACAGGGCTTCGTGGACACTGCCGACCATGATGATGCGCGTCGCGCCCTTCGCCAGCACCACGGCTGCCATGGTGAAGGCGCGGAACACGTCAATGACGGCAACGCCACCCGACGCCCGGCCTGCCCCGCCGAGTAGGCTCTCGACAACGATCTTCATCGGTGGCTCTCCGCGGGGTGCGCGGGCGGCCGGCCTGGAGGCCCGCCGCCCACTATGGCCGGTCAGGCCGGCAGGACGAAGGGCTTCGCCGCCGCTTCGTACTCGGCATAGCCGAGGGTCTTGCGGAACTCCGCCGGCGGCAGCGCGCCCTCGGCCAGCGACTTCCCGGCCTTCAGCGCGGCGAGCCCGGCCTTCATCCCCGCCATGGCCGGCGACAGCGTGCCGGTCGGGAAGGTGCCGATCTTCAGGCCGAGCTCGGCGGCGCGCGCCTGGGTCGGCGTCTCGCGGTCCGCACCCGGGGAGAGCACGGCGAAATGCGGCTTGCCCTTGGAGGCGGCGACGGCGCGCTTCACCTCGTCCTCATCCTTCGGGCTGTCGAGGAACAGGATGTCGGCGCCTTCCTCGACATACATCTCGATGCGCGCCAGGGCTTCCTCGATGCCGGCGGACGGGCGGCAATCGGTGCGGGCCATCACCAGAATGCCGCTGTCCTTCGCCGCTTCCACGGCGGCGCGGATCTTCATCCGCATCTCCTCGCGCGGCAGGCCGGGCTTGCCGGAGGAGGTCAGCGCGCGCGGCGTGATCTTGTCCTCGATCAGCACGGCGGCGGCGCCGGCGCGGCCATAGGCGCGCACGGTGCGCTGCACGTTCATCGCATTGCCGTAGCCGTGGTCGCCATCGGCCAGGATCAGCAGGTCCGGCGCGGCGCCACGGGCCATCTCCAGGCTGTTCAGCATCTCGGCGAAGGAGATGAGGTCGAGGTCCGGGCCGCCGAGGCGGCTGGCCGCGACGCAGGAACCGGAGAGGAAGGCCGTCTGGAAGCCGGCGTCATGCGTCAGCTTCGCGGTCAGGCCGTCCCAGATGGCCGGCATCGTGACGAAATCCGGCTTGGCCAGCAGGGCACGCATTCTGTCGGGCGGGGTCATGCGGAGTTCCTTCCCAAGGAGTGGTCGCAAGGATTGTCAGCCGTCACGGCGATGCCGCGGCGGAGAACTGCTCATCCGGCCGGGCGCGCGCGTCAACTCCCCCTGCTCGCGATGCTTGGCCGACCACGGCCGGGGCGTGCGACGGAGCGGAAGGTTACGGCTTGACACGACGCGACAGGACTCGGAAGTTTCATCATACAGAATAGAATTTCATTGAACGAAACGTCAAGACATGGGCGCGGGAGCGCCCCACGGCCCCACCAGTCCGACCGCTGCGGCGGCCAGCCGTGCATCAAGGAGACCCCATGTTCCGACGCCTGCTTCTCAGCCTGCCCGCCGCCCTCGCGGCACCGCGCCTCGCGACCGCGCAGGGCGCTTATCCCGATCGGCCGATCACCATCCTGCTCGGGCTCGCGCCGGGTGGGTCGGGCGACGCGACCATGCGCCACATCGCGCGCGCCGCGTCGGAGGAACTTGGCGTGCCGGTGGTGGTCGAGAACCGGCCGGGCGGCGCGCAGACCATCGCGACGACGCGCGCGGCACGGAGCCGGCCCGATGGCTACACGCTGCTGCAGACGACCATCGCGCCGTTCGGGACCGTGCCGGCGTCGCAGCCCGTGCAGTACAATATCGAGACCGACTTCACCTACCTCGGCCAGTACACGACCATCCTGCACCCGAACTACGTGCTGACCGGCAGCCCGTTCCAGAACTGGCAGCAGGTGATCGACTACGCCAAGGCGAATCCCGGCAAGCTGCGCTGGGCCGCGGCGACGCCGCTGTCCGGCCCGCACATCGCCAACGCCGCCGCCTTCCAGCATCTGGGGCTCGAGACGATCTTCGTGCCCTTCAACGGCGGGTCGGAGGCGGTGACCGCGCTGCTCGGCGGGCATATCGACCTCGTCGTGTCGTCCGACTACGCGCCGCTGCTGGCCGCGGGGCAGGTGCGGCTGCTGTCCGAGATCGGCGCGGATCGGGCGCCGGGCATGGAAGCCATCCCCTGCTACGGGGAACTCGGCTACCCGCTGCCGCTACGCAGCGCGTTCGGTCTCGCCGGACCGGCGAACCTGCCCCCCGCCGTGGTCGAGGCCTGGAGCCGGGTGCTGCGCAAGATCGATGCCTCGCCGGAGTGGAAGGCGCTGCTCCAGCGCTACATGGCGCTGCCGTCGCTGAAGCTTGGTGACGAGTTCCGCACGGACGTCATCACCACCTATCAGCGCCTCGGCCGCATCGTGCCGAGCCTTCGCATCGAGCGGTGATGCGTGGCGCGCGGCGGCGCTGAGGCGCCGCCGCGCTGCCCGTTCAGCCGGCGCGGGCGCCGGAGGCGCGGACCAGCTCGGCCCAGGTCGGGCGCTCACGGTCCAGGCGCTCGCGCATCTGGGCCGGTGTGCTGGAGATCGGGCGCGCAGCCAGCGCGACGAAGCGCGACTGCACCTCCGGCATGGCCACGATGGTCGCGAGGGCGGCGGCGATGCGGTCCTGGATCGCCGTCGGCGTGCCGGCCGGCGCGACGAAGCCGCCCCAGGAGGTCAGCGACAGCCCCGTGAGCCCCGCCTCCGCGAAGGTGGGCACCTCGGGCAGCAGCGGCGAGCGCTCCGATCCCGTCACGGCGAGGGCACGCAGCGCCCCCTGCTGGATCGACGGCAGGGTGTTGGTCAACACATCGAGCGTGAACTGCACGTCGCCGCGCAGCAGGGCGGTGAGCGATTCCGATCCGCCGCGATAGGGCACATGCGTGAGCGTGAGCCCGTATTGCCGGCCGAGGAATTCCGACAGCAGGTGCGAGGTCGAGCCGACGCCGCCCGTGCCGTAGGCGACGCCATTCGGCTG
The DNA here is from genome assembly GCF_018129025.1 of Neoroseomonas terrae. Classification (GTDB taxonomy): domain Bacteria; phylum Pseudomonadota; class Alphaproteobacteria; order Acetobacterales; family Acetobacteraceae; genus Neoroseomonas; species Neoroseomonas terrae. The sequence goes on from NZ_JAAEDI010000002.1 coordinate 31,080, forward strand.
CGCCTTCGCCCAGTCGATGAACGCGCGCGCGGTGGTCGCCGGCACATGCGCGGTGGGCACCGTCAGGGCGTTGGGCAGTTCCCAGTTCATCGACACATAGGCGAGGTCGCGCTGCGTGTCGTAGGGCATGCGCTCATAAAGGTACTCGTTGACCGCCCATTGCGTGACGTTGGCGACGCCGAGCGTGTAGCCGTCCGGCGCGCTGCGGGCGACCTGCTCCATGCCGATATTGCCGCTGGCGCCGGGGCGGTTCTCGACGACGGTCGGCTGGCCGAGGGCGGCGCCGAGGCGCTCGGCCAGAATGCGCGCCATGACATCGGTCGATCCGCCGGGCGCCAGCGGCACGATGATGCGGATCGGCCGGTTCGGCCAGGCTTGCGCCATGGCTGGCCGGGCGAGGGCCAGCGCGGGCAGGCCGATCGCGGCCTGAAGCAGCCGCCGACGGTCGGCGTTGCGCAGTTGATGGGTCATATCTGTCCTCCGGGTTGGTGCGGCTGGTGCCGTGTGCGGATTCCGCCGTTCTTCTTGGTCTTGGTGGTCAGTCGAGCAGGCCACGCGCCCGGGCGGCCTGGCTGGCCAGGTCCACCACCAGGTCGAGCGTCGGGGTCGGCACGTTGAACAGGCGCGCGAGTTCGAGCGGGACGCGGAACAGCGCGTCCACCTCGACCGGCCGGCCGAGTTCCATGTCCTGCAGGATCGAAGGCTTGTGCTGCATGCCCTTCGCCGAGGCGATGCGCGCATCCATGTCGATGTCGAGCGGGCGGCCGAGCGTCGCCTCGGCGATCGCCATCGCTTCCTCGGTCATGCGGGTGCCTGCGAGCACCACGGCCTCGCTGCGGAAGGTGTCGGCGCAGCCGAGGCCGGAGAGCATGCAGAGCGGACCGCTCGACAGGTTGATCGCGAGCTTCATCCAGATCTCGCGGCGGATCTCGGCGCTAATCGGCGCATGCATGCCGCCCGCCTGGAGCGCGGCGCTGACGCGCGCGAGGCTCTCCGGCGTCCCGCCATCCGGCCGGCCGAGCACGATGCGATGGCGGCTGTCCGCGACATGGACAATTCCGGGCTCGGTGACGGTGCAGGAGGAATAGACGACGCCGGCCGAAGCGCGATCGACGCCGACCGTCGCGCGCACCGCACCGCCGGGATCGAGCGTCGGCAGCGGATGGCCTTCGAGCTTCCCGCCGTGATGGTCGAAATACCACCAGGGCACGCCGTTCATCGCGAAGATGACGGCCGTGTCCGGGCGGAGCAGCGGCGCGATGCCGGCGGCGACGGCCGGCAGGGCGGGCGCCTTGACCGTGATGATCACCGCATCCTGCGGGCCGAGCTCTGCCGGATCGGCGCTGGCGACGGGCTGCGACCGGAGGACGCCCTCCGGCGTCTCGACGGTCAGGCCACGCGATTGCAGGGCGGCGAGTTGCGGGCCGCGGGCCACCAGCGAGACGTCGCTGCCGCCCGCCGCCAGGCGAGCTGCCAGATGCCCGCCGATGGCACCGGCGCCGTAGATGCAGACCTTCACCGAGCAAATCCCCCAGTAGCGGGCGCCGGCGCCGCGGAGCCCGGGCACGGCGGAGTGTTTCGAATGATGGAATTACATTCCGACTGACGGAATTCCGTCAAGCCGCGGCTCGGCGTATGCAGCGAGTGAATGGAGCAGCCTTTCCACTACCACCGCGCGCCCGTGAAAATTTCGTTGAACGGGATGGCGTTTCGAGTAACGGTATGGCCGACACGCGTTGCGGCCCGCCCGCACCGCGACCGGCCGCGCGCCCGCGCTTCCCGAGGACACCTGATGGATCTGGCGAAGATCAAAGCCCTCATCGACCTGGTTTCGCGATCCCAGGTCACCGAACTCGAACTGACGGAGGGCGACTCCACGCTCAGGCTGGGCCGCTCGTCGGCCGCCGGGCCAGCGCGGCCGATCGCGGCCAGCGCGGCGACGGCGCCTGCACCGGCCGCGCCTGTCGCCCCCGCCGCTGAGGTCGCGCCGCAGCCCGCGTCGCCGGAGGAGGCGGCGGTCCGCTCGCCGTCCTTCGGCGTCTTTCACCGCACCCCGGCGCCGGACGCCCCGCCCTTCGTGACGGTGGGTGCCACGGTGGAGGCCGGCCAGACGCTCTGCCTGATCGAGGCGATGAAGGTGTTCACCGCCATTGCCGCCCCGCACGGCGGCACGGTCGAGGCGATCCTTGCCGAATCCGGCGAGGAGGTGGAGGCGGGCCAGCCGCTGTTCCGGCTGCGAGCATGACGCGGTTCGACACGGTCCTCGTCGCCAATCGCGGCGAGATCGCCCTGCGCATCATCCGCGCCTGCCGTGGGGCCGGGCTGCGCAGCGCCGCGGCGTATTCGGCGGGTGATCGCGGCGCGCCCTGGCTCGACGCAGCGGATGACGCGATCTGCATCGGCGGCGCGCCGTCGCGCGACAGCTATCTCAACATTCCCGCGCTGCTGCTGGCGGCCGAGACCGTCGGTGCTGGTGCGGTGCACCCGGGCTACGGCTTCCTCAGCGAGAATGCGGCCTTCGCGGAAGCCGTTGAGCAGGCGGGCCTCGTCTTCATCGGCCCGACGCCGGCCTCCATCCGGACCATGGGCGACAAGATCGCCGCCAAGCGCGCGATGATCGAGGCCGGCGTGCCCTGCGTGCCCGGCCCCGACGAACCGCTGCCCGACGATGCGGAAACCATCGCGCGCATCGCCGCGGAGATCGGCTATCCGGTCATCGTCAAGGCGGTCGGCGGCGGCGGCGGACGCGGCATGCGCGTCGTTGCCTCGGCCGAGGCGCTGGCGGAGGCGGTCGCCATCACGCGCAGCGAGGCCGGCCGCGCCTTCGGCCGCAGCGACCTCTACATGGAGAAATTTCTCCAGACGCCACGCCATGTCGAGATCCAGGTGCTGTGCGACACGCATGGCAACGCAATCTGGCTTGGCGAGCGCGACTGCTCCATGCAGCGTCGCCACCAGAAGGTGGTCGAGGAAGCCCCGGCGCCGGGCATCGCGCCGGATGTGCTGCGCGACGTCGGCGAGCGTTGCGTCGAGGCCTGCCGCCGCATCGGATATCGCGGCGCTGGCACCTTCGAGTTCCTCTACGAGGACGGCGCCTTCTACTTCATCGAGATGAACACCCGCGTGCAGGTCGAGCATCCGGTCACGGAGATGGTCACCGGCATCGACATCGTGCGCGAGCAGATCCGCATTGCGCAGGGCGAGGTGCTGACCGTAGCGCAGGCCGATGTCGCGTCGCGCGGGTACGCCATCGAATGCCGCATCAATGCGGAGGACCCCTTCACCTTCGTGCCGTCGCCCGGCCGCATCACCGCGCTGTCACTTCCCGGCGGGCCGGGGCTGCGGGTCGATACGCATATCCGCGCCGGATACACCGTGCCGTCGCATTATGATTCGCTGATCGCGAAGGTCATCGCCCATGGCGCGACGCGGGAGCAGGCGATTGCGCGCATGACGTCCGCGCTCGCCGAGTTGCGGATCGAGGGCATCGCCACCAACGCACCGCTCTGCACCGCCATCATGCAGGAAGAGGGCTTCCGCGCGGGCGGGGCCGATATTCATCACCTGGAACACTGGCTCGCTGCGCGTGCGGCGGAGGGCAGCGATGCTGGTCGATAACCAACTGACGCAGCCTCGCGTCAGCATGCTGGGCACCACCCACCTGCTGTTCGAAGCGCCAGGCGATTTCGACCTGACGAACCAGCGCCGCATCTGGACGCTGACGCGCGTCGTCTCCGCCTGGCCGGGTGTGCGGGAAGCCGCGCCCTGCATGACCAACGTCATGCTGACCTTCGACACGCCCCCGGAAGACCCGGACCGGATCGAGGAACAGCTCGTCGCCGCCTGGAATGTCGCGGAGCCCGACCAGACCGAAGGCCGCGTGGTCGATGTGCCGGTGATCTATGGCGGCGAATACGGCCCTGACCTGCATGAGATCGCGGCGCATGCGAAGCTGCCGCCGGAAGAGGTGGTGCGGCTGCACACCGAAAGCCGGATGATCGTCTTCGCCGTCGGCAGCCATCCCGGCAACGTCTATCTCGGTGGGCTGGACCCGCGCATCGCCATGCCGCGGCGCAAGGTGCCGCGCATTCGCGCCGAGGCCGGCACCGTGTCCATCGGCGGGTTCCAGGGCGGCATGGGCGGTACGGTGGGGCCGAGCGGGTGGAACTGGCTCGGCCGCACGACGCTTCCCGTATTCGATCCGCACCAGGACCCGCCGGCGCTGCTCGCGCCCGGCGACATCGTGCGCTTCCGTGCCGAACGGGTGATCCTGTGATCGAGGTTGTCGACATCGCGCCGCTTGCGTCGGTGCAGGATCTCGGGCGCGCGCCGTATCTGCGGTATGGCGTGAGCTATTCCGGCGTGATGGATCGGCTCGCGCTGCTGGCCGGCAACGTGATGCTGGGCAATGCGGATGATCTCGCCGGCGTCGAGATGCAGGCCTTCCCCTGCCGGTTCCGGTTTCGCGAGGCGACCGATTTCGCCGTGACCGGCGCCGGCTGCACCGTCACCCTCGACGACGCGCCGGTGCTGCCCTGGTGGGCGGGCCGTGCGGAGGCCGGGCAGGTGCTGACCATCGCCGCCCCACGCCGCGGCGCGCGCGCCTACCTGGCCGTCGCGGGCGGCATCGACGTGCCGGTGATCCTCAATTCCCGCAGCACGCAGTTCCGTGGCGCCTTCGGCGGGCATGAGGGACGCTGGTTGCAGGCAGGCGACGTGCTGCCGGTCGGCACGACGGAGGGGACGCTCGCCGCCCCTGGCTTCGGCGCCCAGCCGCCGGATGCCGCGTTGCCGGCCGACTTCGCGCCGGACGATCTGCAGCCGAACACCACCGCCGTCCGCGTGCTGACTGCGGGCGAGTACGAGCTGTTCACCGAGGAATCACAACAGCGCTTCTGGGCAACCGGCTGGAAGATCTCCGGCCAGAGCAACCGCGCCGGCTTCCGTCTGCTCGGCCAGCCGCTCGACTTCGCGAAGCGGCTCGAGATGCGGTCCCACGGCATCGTGCCCGGCATCGTGCAGGTGCCGCCCTCCGGCGAGCCGATCATCCAGATGAGCGATGCCCACACCGCGGGCGGCTATCCCAAGATCGCGACGGTGATCGAGCCGGATCTCTGGCGGCTGGCCCAGGCGCCGCTCGGCAGCCGCCTGCGCTTCGTGCCGGTGGCCTATAAGGATGCGCTCGTGGCGGTGCGGCAGGCGGAGGCGTGGGTCGCCTCCCTGCGCCGCCTGTCGGGACAGTACCGATCGCTCTGCGCTACGGGACGACGGCCATGAAGGCGGATGAGGTGCGGCAGATCGCCGCCTGGCTCGAAGCCGCGGGCCTCGACAGCTTCGAACTGACGACGCCGACGGCTCGGTTGCGCCTGGTGCTGGGCGGCGTGGTCGCGCCAGTAGCGGAAGCATCGCGGCCGGAAGCGCTGCCGGCCGTGCCGAGCCTTGCCGCGCGCGGCACGGGCATCTTCCTGGACGCCCATCCCTGGAGCGACGCGCCGTTGGTGCGGCCGGGGCAGCGCGTGCGGGCGGGCGACATCGTCGCGCTGCTGCGCACCCGCGCGCTGATCCAGCCCGTGACCGCGGCCGAGGACGGCATCGTCGGCGCACAACTGGTCGCGCCGGGCACGATGGTCGGCTTCGGCACGCCGCTGATGGAATTCACCCCCGAGACGAGGAGCACGCCATGAAGATCGACCTGAATTCCGACATGGCCGAGGGCTTCGGCGCCTATCGCATGGCCGAGGATGAGACGCTGCTCGACATCGTCTCCTCCGCAAACCTTGCGTGCGGCTTCCATGCCGGCGATGCGGTCATCATGGACCGCACGGTTCGCATGGCGAAGGAGCGCGGCGTCGCGGTCGGCGCGCATATCGGCTTCCCCGACATCATGGGTTTCGGGCGGCGGCTGATGCAGGTCGATCCGAAGGAGATGGAGAAGTACGCGATCTACCAGCTCGGCGCGCTGGACGGCATCTGCCGCGCCGCCGGCGCGAAGATGGCGCATGCAAGCTTCCACGGCGCGCTCGGCAACCTGATCGCCGTCGATCAGCCGATGGCGGATGCCATGGCGCGCGCGGTGCGGGCCTTCGACAAGACGCTGTTCGTCTCCTCCGCCCCCGGCACCGCGATCGCGCGGGCGGCGGAGGCGGAAGGGCTGCGCGTCTTCACCAAGTTCCTCGCCGACCGCGCCTATGACGCGAAGGGGCTGCTGGTGTCGCGCAAGCTGCCGGGGTCGATGGTGAAGGATGCGGATGCGGTGCGCGAACGCGTGGCGCGGCTGCTGACCGATGGCACCGTCGTCGCCATCACCGGCGAGGTGCTGCGGATGAAGGTCGATTCCATCCTGATCCACAGCGACACCGCGGGCGCCGTGGAACTGGCCCGCACCATCCGCGCTGCGATCGAAGCGGCGGGCGGCACCATCGCGCCCTTCCCGCAGACGCTGGGCTGAGACTTGGGGAGGCGGGGCGCATCGCCCCGTCGCCGCACGGCACGCGAAGGCGGCACGACAGAAAGCCGTCCCGCGCAGGTAGTGGTCGAGGCGACCCGCAGCGGCGCCCGGCAATCTTCAGGAGATGGCTATGATGAGACGTATGTTCTGCGCCGCTGCGGCGCTGCTGGGCCTGTCCGCCGCGCTTCCCGCAGCGGCCCAGGCGCCTTTCCCCGAGCCCGGTCGCCCCGTGACCGTCATCGTTCCCTACCCGCCTGGCGGCGGCAGCGACGTGACCGCCCGCGCGCTGGCGCCGGAGCTCGAGCGCGCCCTCGGCGTGCCCATCGTGGTCGTGAACCGGCCGGGTGCGAGCTCGCAGATCGGCATGGCGGAACTCGCCCGCGCGCGGCCGGATGGCTACACCGTCGCCTACGGCCTGTGGCCGTCGACCTTCACGCTGTATCTGGACCCGTCGCGGCGGGCGCCGTTCAACCGCGACAGCTTCGTGCCGCTGGCGCTCCACGTGATCGACCCGGGCACGATCATGGTCGCGGCCAACAGCCCGATCCGCACCTTCGCCGACCTCGTCGCCGCGGCCCGCGCGCGGCCGGGGGTGGTGTCGATGGCCGACCCGGGAATCCTCGGCTGGGAGCATATCTCCACCATCCAGCTGCAGAAGGCGCTGGGCATCGAGTTCAACCAAGTGCATTTCCCCGGCACCGCGCCGGCGCTGACGAACCTGATCGGCGGCCAGGTCGACGTGACGATGACCTCCAACAGCACGGCGGTGACGCAGAGCCGCGCCGGGCTGGTGCGGGTGCTGGCGGTGCTGTCGCCGCAGCCGAACGAGTTCCTGCCGGATGTCCCGACGCTGGCCTCGCTCGGTACGCCGCTCTCGGCGGGCTCGGCGCGCGGCTTCGTCGCGCCGGCGGGCACGCCGGAGCCGGTCGTCCGGCGCCTGGCGCAGGCGTTGGAGACTGCGATCACGAGCCCGGCGCATCGCGAGCAACTCCGCCGCCTTGGCCTCGATATCACCTTCATGGGGCCGGCGGAGTTCGCGGCCTACTGGACGCGCGAGGAGAATGCGATGCGCCCGGTGGTCGAGGAGATCGTCCGCCAGGGCAACAACAACTGAGGCGAAAGGCTCAGCGCGTCCCGTTCTTCGCGGTCTGGGACGCGCGCCGCTCCTTGCGGGGCGCCGTGCTGCGCGTGGGTGGCATCTCGGCGCGGTAGCCGAGGCTCGCGGAGAAGGCTTCCGCCTGGACCGCGAGCTTCGGTGCGTGTTGGCGCGCGATCTCCGCGGTCAGTCGGAAGGCCGGGCCCGAGACGGTCATCGAGCCGACGATGTCGCCCTCCGCATCGAAGACGGGCGCGCTCAGCGACGCGGTTTGCGGATCGGTCACGCCCGAGGTGAAGATCGGCCGGAACGGGGTGCCGGCCTCGCCGACCCAGTTTCCTTCGAGGCCGCGTAGCACCAACCCCGCCGAGGTGTCGTCGAGCGCCAGCGGCAGCAGGCGACGAGGGGCGTCGCGGACGCTCTGCTCGGCCTCTGCGCGGGCGAGGCAGATGCGCGCCTCGCCGTCGCGGATGAAGAGTGACGCGCTCTCGCGGCATTCCGCGGCGAGTTTCTCGAGGAAGGGCTGTGCTTCGCGATCCAGGCGCTGTGACGCGCGCAGGATCGCCGACAGCTTCAGGATGTTGGCGCCGAGGCGGAACTCGCCGCCGATCGACCGCGCCAGCATGCCGGCCGCCTGGAGCGAGACGGCGAGGCGCAGGATGGTGGTCTTGTGCAGGCCCGTTCGGTTGGCGAGCTCGGCGAGCGACAGCCCGTCATCGCCCCATCGGAAGGCATCGAGGAGATCGATGGCACGGTCCACGGCAATGACGCCGCCGGCCGTCTCGGCGCGGACTCCTGGGGTGTCGCGGGCGTCTGTCATTGTAGCAGTGCCGGTAACATGCGCACCACGGCGGGAAAAGGGGGGCTTGACGTCGTAATTTCATTGTTCGAAATCTAGTGCCGTCTGGCGGCACGATCCGTGGCGCCTCCCTATATCCGGAAGTGCCGCCGATGCCTGATCTCGCCGATCGTCTCGACAACGTCGAAGTCTCGGCCAGTGCGGCGATGACCGCCATGGCGCGCGACCTGCGTGCGCGCGGTGTGCCGGTGATCAGCCTGTCCCAGGGCGAGCCCGACTTCCAGACGCCGGACCATGTCGTCGAGGCCGCGCACGCCGCGGCGAAGGCGGGCGACACGAAGTACCCGCCGACCGAGGGCACCAAGGCGCTCAAGGCCGCCATCGCGCGCAAGTTCAAGCGCGACAACGGGCTCGACTACGCGGCCGAGGAGATCCTCGTCGCCAATGGCGGCAAGCAAATCATCTTCGACGCGCTGATGGCGACGGTGAATCCCGGCGACGAGGTGGTGATCCCGCGTCCGTCCTGGATCAGCTACGCCGACATGGCGAAGTTCGCCGGCGGCGTGCCGGTCGGCGTGGCCTGCCCGCAGAACAACGGCTTCAAGATGCGCGCGGCCGATCTCGACGCCGCCATCACGCCGCGCACCAAGTGGCTGATCCTGAACTTCCCGAGCAACCCGACCGGCGCGGCCTGTTCGCGCGCTGAGATGCGGGAGATCGCGGACGTCATGCTGAAGCACCCGCATGTCTGGATCCTGACGGACGACATGTATGAGCACCTGATTTACGACGGCTTCGAATTCGCCACCATCGCCGAGGTCGAGCCGCGCCTGCGCGACCGCGTGCTGACGATGAACGGTGCGTCCAAGGCCTATGCCATGACCGGCTGGCGCATCGGCTATTGCGGAGGCCCCGCGCGGCTGATCAAGGCCATGGCGAATGTGCAGGGCCAGTCCACCAGCGGCGTGTCCACCGTTGGTCAGGCGGCAACGATCGCGGCGCTGGACGGCCCGCAGGAGCTGTTGGCCGAGCGTGCCGCCGTGTATCGCGAGCGCCGCGACCTGGTGGTGGACATGCTGAACGAGGCGCCGGGCATTTCGTGCCACAAGCCGGAAGGCGCCTTCTACGTGTTCCCGAATGTCGCGGGCTGCCTCGGCAAGACCAGCAAGGGCGGGCGGAAGATCGAGACCGACGTCGACTTCGTCACCGCTCTGCTGGCGGAGAAGCAGGTCGCGGCGGTGCAGGGTTCGGCCTATGGCATGAGCCCGTATTTCCGTGTGTCCTACGCGACCGACACGGCGAGCCTGCGCGAAGCCTGCGGCCGCATCCAAGAATTCTGCCGCGAGCTCGCCTGACCGGGGCAGCCGCCATGGTATTGCGCCGTGGCGGCATCCATCAGGCTTCGACGCCGTAGTCCCGTCGTGCTGCGCCCGCGGTGACGAGGCCGCGACGAACGTCATCCCGCACGTGACCGGCATCGCGGCCGCGGGGATCGCCATATCCGCCCCCCCCAGGCGTCTCGACCACCAGGCTGTCGCCGGCCGGGATCGGTTGGCGCCCGGCGGCGCGGAATGGCTTGCCGGAAGCGAGCCGCACCACGCCCGGCGCACCATCTTTCCCGCCCTGCCGCCCGCGCGCGGGCGTCGAGACGCGCTGGAATGAGGCGCCGACCTCGATCGCGGCGCCATCGCGGGGGGCAACCTCGATGATCTGGCCGAGGCCGCCGCGCCAGGTGCCTGGACCACCGGAATCCGGCCGCAGCGCCCGCTGGCGATAGAGCACCGGCGCCGCGCGCTCGCTGACCTCGACCGGGATGGCCTGCACGCCGCTGGGATAGGCGGTGGCGGCGAGGCCATCCTGTGCCGGCCGCGCGCCGCCGCCGCCACTGTGGAAGCATAGGATGTTGAAGGGCCGCGGACCGTCGCTGCGCGCCAGGCGCAGGTTCCACAGCGTGCCGCTGTGTTCGGCTGGCACACGGTCAGGTGCGGCTGCGGCCAGACATCCCAGGGCGAGATCGGCCATCATGTGCCCGAGGATGTGACGCGACGCGACCGGTGCGGGGAAGGTGGCGTTGAGGATCGAGCCTTCCGGCGCTGAGATTCGCACCGCATCCAGGGACGCCGCGTTGTTCGGGATGTCCGGCCCGACGATGCAGCGCACGCCGAAGGCAGCGTAGGCCTCAGTGTAGCAGAAGGGCACGTTCACGCCGCGCAGGTGCGGGGTCAGCTCGCCCCCGAGGTCGAGCGAGATGGCACCGTCCTTCACCGTCATGGTCGCAGTGACCTCAATGGGCTCTCCGATGAGATCCACGCGCATCGCCGTCTCAAAGCGACCCTCGGGCAGGCCCGCGATGGCGGCGCGCATGCCGGCGGCGGAGCGTTCGAAGATGAAGGCCGACAACGTGTCGATGTCGTGAAGGCCGAACTCGTCGCACATGCGCAGCAGGGCGCGGCAGCCGCCCTCGTTGCCAGCGACCAGGGCAAACAGCTCGCCCATCAACTGGTCGGGGAAGCGGACATTGGCGCGCAGGATCTGTTCGACATGCGCATCCGTCCGTCCCTGCCGCCGGAAGCGCAGCACGGGGATGCGGATGCCCTCATGGAACACGTCGCGCCCGTCGAAACCGATGCCCTGGCCGCCGACATCGACGATATGCGTGGTGCTGGCGAAGAAGGCGATCAGCCGCCCATTCCGGAAGACCGGCGTGACGACGCAGAAATCGTTGAGATGCCCGGTCCCGATCCAGGGATCGTTGGAGATGACAACATCGCCTTCCGCCCAATCCGCGGCCGGGATCACAGCGAGGAAATGCCCGACCGAGCGCGCCATCGCATTCACATGCCCTGGCGTGCCGGTGACCGCCTGCGCGATCATCAGCCCATCCGGCGTGAAGATACCGGCCGAGAGATCCCCGGCGTCGCGGGTGACCGGGCTGAAGGAGGTCCGGATCAGCGTCTGCGCCTGCTCCTCAACCACGCTGAGCAGGCGGTTCCACATCACCTGCATGGCGATGGCCTGGCGCGCATTCAGCGTCATGCCGGTCATGCCGCGTCTCCTTCACTGCGGAGGATGATGAAGCCTTCGGCATCGCAGCGCGCCGCCATGCCGGCAGGGATGACAAGGGTCGTGTGGTCCTCGACCAGCAGGGCCGGACCGCGCAGTTCGCCGTCCGCGGGCATGGCGCTGCGCTCGGCGAGGCGCGCTGGGCGGGCGGCCTCGGCATCGAGGTCGTAGAGCCGCACCTCCTCGATCGGCGCCGGCGTCGCTGCCTGCGACGGCGCTGCAAGCACGTCCGTCGGCTCGGCGCGCAGCGTGACCGTCAGGCTCCAGGCGGCGATCTCGATCGGCACGCCCTTCGGGAGGAGGCCAAGGCGGCGCTCATACTCGCTCTCGAAGGCCGCGGTCAGCCGGGCCGGCAGCGTCTCGGCGGGATCGGGCTCGAGTGGCAGGGTGACCTCGGTGCCCTGGCCGGTGTAGCGCAGGTCGAGCGTCCAGGTTTCTTCCGCCGCGCCGACATCGCCGAGGCCGGCGAGCATCGCCTGAGCCTCGCGACGCATCGCATCGCGGATCGTGGCGACCTCGGCCGGCGGAAGGCTCGCCAACGGCGCGAAGGCGCTGCGCTTCACGGTGAAGGCGGCAGGCGCGACGAGGAAGCCGATCGCGGAGCCGACGCCTGCGTTGGGCGGCAACACGATCTCCGCGATGCCGAGGCGTTTCGCCACGCTCGCGGCATGCAATCCGGCCGCGCCGCCGAAGGCGAGCAGCGTCCAGCCTGCCAGGTCGCAGCCCTTCTCGGCCGCATAGGTGCGGGCGGCGGCCGCCATGGCTTCCTCGACGATCTCCGCGACAGCAGCGGCGGAGGCCTCGACCCCGAGACCGAGTCCATCCAGCGTGCTGCGCATCGCCTGCGCCGCGGTCGTGCGGTCCAGCGCCATGCGGCCGCCGGCGAAGCGTGCCGGCGTTATCCGGCCCAGCAGCAGGTTCGCATCGGTGACTGTGGGCCGGTCGCCGCCCCGCCCATAGCAGGCTGGGCCGGGATCGGCGCCGGCGCTGTCGGGGCCGACCAGCAGCCGGCCCGCGCCATCGACGCGCGCGATGGAACCGCCACCGGCACCGATCTCGACCAGTTCCACGACCGGGATGCGCAGCGGCAGGCCGCTGCCCTTCTTGAAGCGGTAGATGCGGTCGGCCTCGAAGCTACTTTCCTGGGTGGGGCGGCCGTTCTCGATCAGGCAGATCTTCGCCGTCGTGCCCCCCATGTCGAAGGCGACCAGACGATCGCGCTTCAGCCGCCGCGCAACGGCGGCGGCGAGCATCGCGCCGCCGGCCGGGCCGCTCTCGATTAGGCGCACCGGCAGATGCGATGCGGTGTCCACCGAGGCGAGCGCACCCTCCGACATCATCACCAGCACCGGCGCAGTGATGCCGAGGCCGCGCAGCCCATCCTGCATCCGCGCGAGATAGGTCGCGACCAGAGGCTGGACATAGGCGTTCGCGCAGGTGGTCGAACAGCGTTCATACTCGCCGATCAGCGGCGAGACCCGGCAGGACAGCGAAACCGGCACGCCGGGCAGGAGCCGCGCCAGCGCCGCGGCGAATGCCTCCTCATGCGCTGGGTTGGCATAGCTGTGCAGGAGGCAGACGGCGACGGAGGCTGCCCCGCTGTCGCGCAGCAGCGCGGCGACGCGCGCTATCTCGGCGTCCGTCAGCGGCTCAATCACGCCGCCATCGGCGTCGATGCGCTCGCGCAGCCCGAAGCGGCGTTCGCGCGGCACCAGCGGCGACGGCTTCTCAAGATAGACGTTGTACTGGTCGAAGCGATGCTCGCGACCGATCTCGGGCGTATCGGTGAAGCCTTCAGTCATGACCAGCGCGGTGCGTGCACCCTTGCGTTCGATGACGGCGTTGGTGGCGAGGGTCGTGCCGTGCAGGAACAGTCCGATCTCGGCGGGCTTCACCCCGGTCCCGGCGAGCAGGTCGCGCAGCCCGCTCAGCACGCCCTGTTCCGGTGCGGCGGGCGTGGTGAGCACCTTGCCGGTCACCAGCGTGCCGCCGGCATCGAGCGCAAGGTCGGTGAAGGTTCCGCCGATGTCGGTGGCGATGCGGATCATGCGATGTCTGCGCCTCCTGGCTGCGCAGGGCCATGGTCAGCAGGCGGTGCCGTCCTGGCCAGGGGTGCCGGATGGAGCGTCCGCAGGGCGAACAGGGGCCGCCTGATGGAGGGTCGCGAAAGCAGCCGACAGGCCGGCTGCGGCTTCCCGCAGGGGGCCGAGGCAGCGCGCTGCAATGCGCTCCACCGGTTCCACGCGTGGCAGGAACACCAGATCGAGCACGCAGGCGACGGATGCACCGAGCATGACAGGTACCGCGATGGCGCCGACCGGCGGCTTGAGCGCCGCGTCGCGCAGGCCGTAGCCGCGCACGCGCGTCGCGTCGAGTTCGCGCAGCACCGCGCGTTCCTGCGCGCGCGGCACGCAGAGCGCGATGAGGCGGCGGCGCTCGGCTTCCGGGCACCAGGCGAGATAGGCGCGGCCCGAGGCGGAATCGGCGAGCGGCGAGCGCATGCCCTGGAAATTCGCCTCGATCGCCACGCCGCATTGCGGGCGGTTGGAGGCACGGACATGAATCTCCGCACCACCCAGCATCATCACGTCGCTCGGCCAGCCGACCTTGCCGAGCAGTTCGAGCAGGATCGGCGCCGAGGTGGCGGCGAGCCAGGTGTCGAAATTGAAGCCCGAGGCGAGGCGAGCGACCCCCGGCGTCACCTCCCACCGCCGTCCGGTCCGCAGCACGTAGCCCGCCTCGGCGAGCGTCGCGAGCAGCCGCAGCACGGTAGGGCGTGGGATGCCGCTATCGCGCACCAGCTCCGGGACCGTCGCGCCGCGTGACCCGTTGATCGCCGCGAGCAGGTCGAGCGCGCGGCGGACGGCACGGACGCTGTCCTCCCGCCGCACTGCCATCAGTTCACGCGCGCGCCGGAGATCTCGACCAGGCGCTGGTACATGGGCGAGGTGTCGCGCAGGTAGGCAGCGAACTCGGTCGGCGTGTTCAGCACGGGTTCGGTGCCCATCTCGATGAAGCGCTGCCGCACGTCGGAGTTGTTCACCGCCTTCACCACCGCATCATGAATCCGCGCCAGCACTGCCGGCGGCAGCCCTGCGGGGCCGAACAGCGCCTGATAGGATTCGACGCGGAAATCCGGCAGCGTCGCTTCAGTGATGTTCGGGACGTCTGGCAGCAGCGCCGAGCGGCCACGGCTACCGGCGACGACGATCGGCCGTAGCCGGCCGGCCTGGATCAGCGGCAGCATGGCGGTGATCTGGTCAATGACGATCGGAATCTGCCCTCCTGCCGCATCCTGCTGCGCAAGGTTGCCGCCGCGATAGGCGACGTGATTCAGCGCGAGATCGAACTGGCGGCTGAGATACTCGCCCGCCAGATGGTTCGAGGTGCCGACGCCGCTGGTGCCGTAGGCCGCGCCGCGGTTGCGCTTCGCCCACTCAATCAGCTCCGCCATGTTGCGGATCGGCAAGGCGGGCGTCACCGCCAGGACGTTCGGTTGGAAGCCGAGATTGGTGATCGCCGTGAAGTCGCGCAGCGCGTCCCAGGTCAGCCCCTGTTGAAGGTGGGGGATGATGGAATGCGTCGTGGTGGAACCGAAGCACAGCGTATAGCCATCGGCCGGTGAGCGCGCGCAGGCCTCGGTGCCGATCACGCCGCCGCCGCCGCCGCGGTTCTCCACCACCACCGGCTGGCCCAATTCGCGTGCCAGCGGCACCGCGAGCAGGCGCGCCATGATGTCGGCGCCCCCGCCCGCGGCGAAGGAAACGATGATGCGGACGGGGCGGGAAGGATAGGCGTCCTGCGCGCGCACCGGGCTGCTGAGGGCGAGGAAACCGCCAAGAACTGCCAGCGCGGCAGCGATGCGGCGGGAAACTTGGACCATGCGATCGATCCCTCTTGCGGTGGCGGGACAGGCGCCGAAGGCGAAACGCTAGGACGGCCCGGAACCGGGTCACCAGGGCCAGGGTTCCAGGGTGTTCGCCTGGCGAACGTTCCCGCGTGCTTGATGCCGCTGCCTGCGATTGTCATGAGGCCTGAACAGGATCAGCCTTGCGCCGTACTGAAGCCGCATCTCCAGCCTAATGCCAATCTTCACCTTGGCTAATGTATTGCCGCTGAGGATTGCGTTTGTCAGCGGCAGGCGGCTGCCCTCACTTCTAGATCCTTGCATCGTTCACGGAGCGGAGAAGCCATGCCACTCGCCCAGGATCGCCCAGGGGCCATCGTCTCCGCCGTCGCCGAGGCCGGAACGATAAGGCCGACCGGCACGCGGGCCGGCCGCTGATGAACAGGGTCAGCCCCGCTACGCTGAAGACGTGGCTGCATGACGGTGCCGAGATCGCCCTTTTGGACGTGCGTGAGCACGGCCAGTACGGCGAGGCGCATCCGTTCTACGCCGTTCCCGTGCCCTATTCGCGGCTGGAGCTCGACATCGGTCGATTGGTGCCGCGGCAGGGCACGCGCATCGTTCTGCACGACAGCGGGACGGAGGGTATCGCCGAACGCGCAGCGGCGCGGCTGGAAGCGCTCGGCTACACGAATGTCGGTGTACTGGAAGGCGGCACCGCGGCCTGGCAGGCGGCTGGACACGTCCTGTTCGCCGGCGTGAACGTGCCGAGCAAGACCTTCGGCGAGATGGTCGAGGAAACCTACCACACGCCGCACATCTCCGCGACGGAGCTGGCGGCGCGGCAGGCGCGGGGCGACAACTTGATCGTTCTCGACGGCCGCCCGGTGGATGAGTATCGCAAGATGACCATCCCGGGCAGCATCTGCTGTCCGAACGGCGAGTTGCCGCTGCGCATCGGCGCTCTGGCGCCGGACCCTGCCACCACGATCGTAGTGAACTGCGCGGGGCGGACGCGAAGCATCATCGGTGCGCAGACGCTGCGCCATTTCGGCGTGCCCAACCCGGTGCTGGCGCTGGAGAACGGGACGCAGGGTTGGTTCCTGGCCGATTTCACGCTCGACAATGGTGCCGATCGTCTCTACCCGGCGGCGCCGCATGACTTGGCGGAGGCGAAGGCCCGCGCAGCACGCCATGCGGAACGCTGCGGTGTCGAGCGCGTCGATGCGGCGACACTGCGCGGCTGGCTCGCCGATCCCGCGCGCAATACCTTTCTGTGTGACATCCGCACGCCGGAGGAGTTCGCCGCTGGGTCGCTGCCGGGGGCGCAGAATGCGCCCGGCGGGCAGTTGCTGCAGGCGACGGACCAGTATGTGGGCGTACATGGTGCGCGCATCGTCGTCTTCGACGGCGAGGGCATCCGGGCGCCGATGGTCGCTGCCTGGCTGCGGCAGATGGGGTGGAACGCCTTCGTGCTGGCCGAGGGGCTTCAGGCCACATTGCCTTGCGCTGCGCCGCAGGGGGCGCAGCCGGCTGCACCGGCCGCGCTCGACGTCCCGGGTCTCGCGGTGTTGATCGCCGCAGGGCCGGTGACGCTGATCGATTTGCGCCCGAGCATGACCTATCGCGCCGGTCATCTGCGCGGCGCGACCTGGACGGTTCGTCCGCGGCTGGATGGCATCGCCACGCCGCCGGCAGGCCCGGTCGTGCTGATCGCGGCGGAACCGGGCATCGCCGCGCTCGCGGCGCGCGACCTCGCCGATCGCGGCATCCGGGCGACGCATTGGCATGCCGGGACGCCCGCTGCCTGGAAGGCGGCTGGCCTGACGGTGGAGGCGACGCCCGACCTGCCGGCCGATGCCGACTGCATCGACTTCCTTTTCTTCGTGCATGACCGGCACAGCGGGAACCGCGAGGCGGCGAAACAGTACCTCGCCTGGGAACTGGGCCTTGTCGCCCAGCTCGATGCGCAGGAACGTGCCGCCTGGCGTTTCCTGCCGCCGGGCGGATGATGACCTGCGCTGTCCGGTCGGCCTCGCTGACGGAGCGGCGGGCTCGGCCGGCGATCGCCCACCAACTACGGGCCTGCCGCTGCCAGCGTATCGAATACCCGCTTCGCGGCCGTGCCGCTGCCGGTGCGCAGGAACAGCGAGAAGGTCACGGCAGGTAGCGGCGGCAGCCCTTCTGCATCACCGAGCACGCGCAGGTCGGGCGTCAGCATCTCAATGTTGCGGGCAGTGATGCCGAGGCCCGCGCGGACCGCCGCGCGGATCGCCCCGAGATTGAGGCTGAGATAGGCGAGCCGCCACGGGCAGCCGGCTTGGTCCAGCGCCTGGATCGCCAGGCTGCGGAACAGGCTGGGTTCGTTGGACAGCACCAGGGGCACCGGCAGCGCCGGTTGCGGCACATAGCCCGCGCTGGAGAACCAGGCGGTCGGCGAGCGGCGCAGCACGAGTCGCGGAAACGTACTGTGGTCGCGCGTGGAGATGGCGAGGTCGAGTTCGCCGCGTTCCAGCGCCTCCATGAGGAACGGGCTGCGACCGGTGCGGATCTCGAGCAGGATGTCGCGATGGCGCTGGGCGATGCGGCCGAGGATCTCGGGCAGCATCGTATCGACGACGTCATTGTTCGCGCCCAGGCGCACCAGCTGGGTCTGCCCGGCCGGGTCAAGCGCCGCGGCGGCCTCGTCGTTCAGCGCGACGATACGGCGCGCATAGACGAGCAGACGCCGGCCATCCTCGCTCAGCCGCTTGCGCCGGCCGTCGCGCACGAACAGCACGCGGCCGGCGTGCTCCTCCAGCCGCTGCATCTGCTGGCTCACGGCCGACTGGGTACGGTGCACCCGCTCGGCGGCGGTGGCGAAGGAACCGCCGTCGGCCACGGCGACGAAGCTGCGCAACAGATCAAGGTCGAAGTTCTGGGCCATGGAGCCGGGCTTCACACTTCACGATCGCTAATGTTGTCCGCCTCGGAAATGCGTTTGTCAAAATCGGGCAGCTGCGGCCAATGGCCGCGCTGAGAGTGGGCTGTCGGAGGATGTCTTGCTCCTGATCCGACAGCCGGCCGGGTCGGGCGCTGCCCGCCGGACGGCCCCGGAAGGGGTTTGGATGTCTCAGGAACTCAGGGCAGAACGCGGCGGCGTCGCGAAGCGACAACCGGCCTTCGCGGCGACCCTCGCCCGGTACAGGGCGATCATTCCTGGCCTGCTGGCCTGTGTCGCGATTGCCGTCCTCGCCATGCTGGTGCGCAGCGCGACGGGTATCGCGGCGCTGAACCCCGTAGTGGTTGCTCTGCTGATCGGTATGGCGGTGGGGGCGGTCACGAAGCGGCCGGCGGCACTGAAGGCGGGCATCGCCTTCGCGGTGCGGCCGCTGTTGCGCTTCGCCATCGTTCTCCTGGGGCTTCAGGTGACGCTGGCGGGGCTGGTGTCGGAGGGCGCCGGGGTCATGGCGCTTGCCATTGCCGTGGTGGCGCTGACGCTGCCCTTCACGATCTGGCTCGGCCGCGTGCTGGGCGTCGAACCGGCGCTGGCGCAGTTGATCGGGACCGGCACCGCGATCTGCGGCGCCTCCGCCATCGTCGCGGCGAACCAAGTCGCGCGCGGGCGGGACGAGGACGTGACCTACGCGCTTGCGGTGATCACGCTCTGCGGCACGGCGGCGATGATCCTGTATCCGATGCTGATGCCGCTGATCGGGCTCGATGCCCGGCAGTATGGCATCTGGGCCGGCGCCAGCGTGCATGAAGTTGTCCAGGCGGTGGGCGCCGCGGCCGCGGGCGGGGAGGAGGCGGCGGCCTCCGGTACTGTAACGAAGCTTGCGCGCGTGTTCCTGCTCGCACCCGCCGTCATGGTGCTCGGCCTATGGATCAGCCGGACGGGCGGGAAGGACAATGCGGTGACGGTACCGGTGCCGTGGTTCGCCTTCGGCTTCCTCGCGCTCGTCGTCGCGGGTTCGCTGGGCCTGGTGCCGGCGGCGGCCGTCACGGCGAGCCGCGAAGTCGTGCCGGTGATGCTTGCGGCGAGCGTCGCGGCGCTCGGGCTCGGCACGCATCTCGGCGCAATGCGCGCGCGAGGCGGCAGGCCGTTGCTGCTCGGCGTGGCGAGCAGCGGATTCATCGCGCTGCTTGCGCTGGGCGGCGTTCTCCTGATCGGGTGACGGCGCCCCGGGCTGCGGAGGCGCCCCGGCAGCGCCATCGCCGGCCTGACCGTCGAAGGCGCCTGCGGCCTCTCGGCGCTGGCCCGCATGGGCGACCTTGTTTGCCATGGCGCATGGCGGGTTCCTCGCGGCGGTCGCTTGTGCCCGCCTCCACGCCGATGCGAGGGTTGCGGCCGCCAGCGATCCGACGCTGGCAGGTGACGCGCGGGATGGAAACGACGGTGAAGGTGCCTTTGTGGGTCAGCGCGCTCGCTGGAACCCTACTCGTTCAGACCGTCTGCGCGTTCGCCAGCATCTCGGTTCCCATCCTGGGGCCGCTCCTGATGGAACGGGCCGGCCTGCTACCGGAGAGCATCGGCCTAGTGTCGGCCCTGTCTTCCGCGGGGATCTGCTGGTTCCTCGCGAGCGGCGGCCCGATGCTCAGCCATTTCGGGCCGATCCGCACGCTGCAGATCGGCATGGCCAGCATGGCGCTGGGGATGCTGGCGCTGGCCTCCCCCTTCGGTGCGGTGGGATTGTTGGGTGCCGTGGCGATCGGCTTCGGTAACGGACCGAACACACCCGCCGGCAGCCAGATCCTGATACGGTCGGCGCCGCCGGCGCATCGGACGCTGATCTTCTCCATCAAGCAGGCCGGCGTGCCGCTGGGGGGCGCGCTGGCCGGGCTGCTCTCGGCACCCTTCGTCGTGGCGCATGGCGTGCTGGCCGCGCTCGTCATGCTGGTCCTGGTGCTGCTCGCCTGCTGCCTGATCGTGCAGCCGCTTCGTGCAACGCTGGAGGAGGAGCGTGGACCGGCCGCGCACGGATGGGCGCGCGCCCTCGTTCAGCCGGCCGAGATGGTCCGCTGCGTCGGCGCCCTGCGGGCACACCCCACCCTGCCCATGCTGACGGCGCTCGGCGCCTCCTACTCGGTGATGCAGGCCTGCCTGACGTCCTTCACGGCGACCTTCGTCTATGCGCGGTATGGCCTCTCGCTCACCGAAGCGGGCCAGGTCGTCGCGGTGATGCTGTGCGCGAGCATGGTCGGCCGCATCGCGCTCGGCTGGCTGGCGGACCGCATGGGCCATGCACTGCGGCATTTGGGGCTGCAGGCGATCGCTTCGGCGATGTCGGTGGTCCTGCTGGTGATCGCCGGCGGGCACGCGGCCTGGACCTTGTATGTCTGCGCCGCGCTGGTCGGGTTCACGGCCATTGGGTGGAACGGCGTGCACATCGCCGAACTGGCGCGGCTCGCGCCGCTTCATCTCGTCAGCAGCGTGACCTCCGCAGCGAGCCTGTTTGGCTTTGTCGGCTCCGTGTGCGGACCTCTGGTCTTCATGGCGGTGGTGGCATGGGGCGGCGGGTTCGAAGCCGCGTTCCATGTGATGGCGGCGCAACTTGCCTTCCTCGGCGCGATCACTTTGCTGCGCCGCCCCGCATAGCGCGCCGAGAGCGAAGGCGAATATCGGATATAGCGAATCGGCGTCTCCGCGCGGCGCCGCCTGGGCCCTTAGACTGCCGGCGAACCGCCCTCGTCGCCTTGCCGGAACCGGTGAACCGCATGCTCCAGAGCTTCTTCTGCCCCACCCGCATCCATTTCGGCGCCGGCGCGCATGAGAAGCTGGCCGAACTCGTCGGCACGCTGAACTGCACGCGCATCTTCGTGACCGCCGATCCGGCGATGCGCAGCAGCGCGATCCTCGCCCGCATCCTCGCCATCCTCGACCAGGCCGGCATCGCGCATTCGGTGTTCTCCGACATCGAGCCCGATCCCAGCGACACCACGGTCGCCAAGGCCTTCGAGCAGTGCCGGGCGCATGGCGCCACCGCGATCCTCGCACTCGGCGGCGGCAGCACTATCGATGTCGGCAAGGGCGCCGGCATCCTGATGACGAATGGCGGTCGCATCAACGACTACGAGGGCATCGAGGTGTTCCGCACCCCGCCTTTGCCGCTGATCGCCATCCCGACGACGGCGGGGACCGGGTCGGAAGTATCCGGCTCCTGCACCATTACAGACACGACGCGCAACCTGAAGATGTCGATCCGGCATGCGTCGCTGAACCCGGCGCGCATCGCCATCCTCGATCCGGTCGCGCTGCGCACCCTCCCGGAACACGTCGCCGTGCATTCCGGCATCGATGCCTTCGTGCACGCCTTCGAATCATACGTCTCGAAGGGCGCCAACCCGTTCACCGACGCGCTGAACCTGCGCGCCATGACACTGCTCGCCGGCAGCATCCGCGCTTTCGCCGCCGACCGCACGAATGAGCAGGCGGGGCTCGACATGCTGATGGGCTCGGCGATGGCGGGCATGTGCTTCGGCCAGACAGGGCTCGGCAACGTCCACTGCATCGCCCGCTTTCTCGGGGCTTACTTCCATCTCTCCCACGGGCTGTCGAACGCGCTTTGCCTGCCGGCCGTGGCGGAGTTCAATCGGCCGGCCGCCATCGCGCGATACGCGCGTGTCGCGCCGCTGCTCGGCGTGACCGATGACCTGCCGGAGGAGGAGGCGTCGCGCGCCACGGTGGCGGCCATCGCGCAGCTCTGCCGCGACCTCGGTGTGCCGCCGCGGCTGCGCGACGCCGGCGCGCGCGAGGAGGTGTACGAGGAGATGGCCGATCTCTGCGTTGCCGCCGGCTACGATCGTTGGAACCCCCGCCCGACGACGCGGGAGGATTTCCTGGCGCTGCTCCGCCAGGCCCATTGATACCGCGAGGGACGGGATGAACACACAGACCACGACGAGCGCCGCCAGTCGCCCCTGGCAGGAGGAGCTCTACGACGTCCTGAAGGAGTTCGACGTTAGCCACGTCGCCTATGTCCCTGATGGCGGGCACCGGGTCCTGATCGATCGGGCGCTGGCCGATCCCGAGGTGAACGCCATTCCTCTGACCACCGAGGAGGAGGGTGTCGCCATGATGGCCGGCGTCCATCTCGGCGGCGGCCGCGGGGTGCTGTTGATGCAGAGCAGCGGATCGGGCAACTGCATCAACATGCTGTCGCTGATCTCGGGCGGGCGCTTTCCCTTCCTGACGCTGGTGACGATGCGCGGTGAGTTCGGGGAGGGGAATCCCTGGCAGTTCCCGATGGGCCAGGCGACGCAGGCGGTGCTGGAGGCGATGGGCCTTCACTGCATCCGCGCCGATACCGCCGCGGATATCATCCCGGCCGCGCGCGCCGCGGCCAACCAGGCCTATTTCGCTGGCGGCGCCGTCGCGGTGCTGATGGGCCAGCGCCTGATCGGCGCGAAGCGGTTCTGGTAGGCGAGGACGTCATGGCACGGACGAATCTGAATAGCGAATGGCCCCTGCGTCGCCGTGATGCGGTGCCGCGGCTCGTGGGACGGCATGAGGATTTCCTGATCGTCGCGGCGCTCGCCGGTACGGTGCGCGACTGCTGGAGCATGACGACGGATGGCAGCCACGCCTATGCCATGTCCGGGGCGATGGGCGCCGGCGCGATGGTCGCCTACGGCCTCGCGATGCAGCAGCCGAAGCGGCGCGTGCTCGGTCTGGTGGGCGACGCGGACCTGCTGATGAATCTCGGCTCGCTCGCCACCATCGCCGCGACACCGGCGGACAACCTGTCGATCCTTTGCGTCGACAACGGCATGTTCGCCGAGACCGGCAACCAGGTGAGCCATACCGGCCTTGGCGCCGATCTCGAGGCGATTGCCCGCGGCGCCGGCTTCCGCTCGACCTGCACGGTGCGGGAGGAAGCGGAGATGGAGGAAGGTGCGGCCATGCTGCGCCGTCCGGGGTTGAACTTCGTGTTGCTGAAGGTCGGGCCGGAGGATGCGCCGGATGTGCAGGGCGCGCTCGATGCTTCCTTCTGTCGACAGCGCTTCCGCACTGCCCTGCTGGGGCATCCCTGATCCATGCGGCTTGCGGGGCGGTCGGCGCTGATCACCGGCGCCGCCGGCGGCATCGGCTTTGCCAGCGCGCGGCGCTTCGTCGAGGAGGGCGCGCGCGTCACCATCTCCGACATTGATACGGAGCGGGGGGAGCGGGCGGCGCGCGACCTTGGCCCTGCGTGCCGTTTCGTCGCCGCCGATGTCAGTGACAAAGCTGATGCCACCAGCATCGTCGACGCGGCGTGCGAGCATGGCGGGCGGCTGGACATCCTCGTTTCCAATGCCGGCATCTTCCATATCGGCGAGTTCCTCGACCTCGAGGAGGCGGATTTCGACCGCGTCATCCGCGTCAACCTGAAGGGCAGCTTCCTGGTTGGGCAGGCGGCTGCGCGACGGATGGTGCAGCAGGGCGATGGCGGCGCGATCGTCAACATGTCCTCGGTGACCGCCGTTCTCGCGATCGCCAATTCGGTGCCATATGTCGCGAGCAAGGGCGGCGTGGGTCAGTTGACCCGCGCCATGGCGCTCGCTCTCGCGCCGCATGGCATACGGGTGAATGCGGTTGGACCGGGCACTGTCGCGACGGATTTCGTCGCCGGGCTGGCGGGGGACCGGGAGGCGCGACACCGGCTGCTCGCGCGCACGCCGCTCGGCCGCATGGCCGATCCGCGCGAAATCGCCAACGCCGTGCTGTTCCTCGCGAGTGACGAGGCAAGCTACATCACCGGCGAGACGGTGTTCGCGGATGGCGGGCGGCTGGCGCTGAACTACACCGTGCCGGTGGGCGAGGACTCAGCCTAGCGCCGCCTCCGCCGAAAAGGTCGCCGCATAGTCGACGGCAACCTTGATGAAGGCTTCGGCGGCCGGTGTGCGCGGCCGCTGTGAGGCGGTGACGATACCGATCTCCCGGCTGATGACCGGCTCGGTCAGGCGGACCACGGCGAAGCCAGGATGCGCGATCGGCGGGAGCGACAGAGAGGTCAGCGCCGCCACGCCGAGCCCGGCTTCGACCATGCCGAGGATGGTCGAGGAGAAAGCCAGCTCCATCACGGGCCGCAGCCCGATTCCCGCGCGCGACAGGGCACGGATGAGGTCCGAGCGCGTGCCCGTGCCGCCCGCGAAGCCAATCAACGGCTCCTCTTCCAGGTCGCGCCAGCGCACGAACCTGCGTCCTGCGAGGGGATGCGCCTGCGGCACGACCAGGTTGAAGCGGTCGTGCAGCAGGCTCGCGAAATCGACGCCCGGGCGTTCGGCGAGGCGGCTGCTGAAGGCGAGGTCGAGCTGGCCTTCCTCCACGCGCCGGTAGAGCACCTCCGATTGCGCGTCCTCCAGCACGACGCTGATCCGGTCGTGATCGGCGGCGAAGCGCCGCATGACGTGCGGCATCAGGCCGACCGCGAGCGACGGCATAGCCCCCACCATCAGTCGGCTGCGGCGCGTCCGGCCGCTCTCGCGCAGGTCTCGCACGACGCTGTCGAGCTCGGTGAGGATACGCTCGGCGGCGGGCAGCAGGAATTCGCCCTCGGCGGTCAGATAGGCGGAACGCGCGGTGCGCTGGATGAGCAGCACGCCGAGTCCGGCCTCAAGCTGCGAGATCGCCTGGCTGAGCGCCGGCTGGGAAAGGCCGATTTCGGCCGCCGCGGCGGTGAAGCTGCCTCGACGGGCCACGCCGACGAAGGCATCGAGCTGTCGAAGCGTCGGTCTCATCCTACCCTCGGATCATAAGAAATTTGGATGGCAGCTTTCATACTTCCGATTTGGCGAATGGATGAAGCCGATATCAGATGCCGGCGGGATGACCGGGCCGTGAGGACGCGGCAAGCGCAGGCTTGGGCTCGGCGAGGGAACGATGCAGCTGCACCAGCTCCGCTACTTCGTGCATGTCGCAGAACTCGGCAGCTTCAGCCGTGCGGCGAGCCGCCTGAACGTCACGCAGCCCGCGCTCAGCCGGCAGGTCAGCCTGCTGGAACAGGAACTCGGCGTCCGCCTGCTCCACCGCGATGGCCGCGGCGTGAGTCTCACCGGCAGCGGCGCGACGCTGCTCGAACATGCCACCGACCTGCTGGACCGTATCCGCGACGCGCGGCAGGCCGTGGCCGCATCCGATGCGGTGATCGAAGGATCGGTGCGCATTGGCTTGCCGCCCGGGCTCGCCCCGACCCTGCTGCCGCAAACCCTGTTGCGAAGCCGCCGGGACCACCCGCGGCTCGCCATCGTGACCGTCGAGGCAACTGAAGGCGCGATCCTTGAAGAGTGGCTGCTCGCCGGCCGCATCGACATGGCGCTGCTGGACGCGCCGAAGCCGGCGAGCCGGCGCATCCAGAGCGGCCCCCTGCTGCGGCAGGGGCTCTGCCTGGTGGGGCGCACCGGCCATGAGACGGGCCTGCTGCGCGCCCTTGCCACCATGCCGCTGATCCTGCCGCCGGCGACGAGCCCGGTACGGCAGGCGGTCGAGGCTGTCGCGCGTGCTGCCGCGCTGACGCTGAACATCGCCTGGGAAATCGATTCCGACCTGATGGCGAAGCAGATGCTGCTGCGCGATGCCGGCGTCGCGTTCCTCCCGCGGGACGCCGTCGCCGCCGAGGTCGCTGCCGGGCTGCTTTGGGCGCAGGAACTGACCGCGCCGCGGATTGAGCGCGAATGGATCGTCGCCGCCGCGAAGGAACGCCCCCTAAGTCCCGGCGGCCAGGCCGTGAAGGCGGCGCTGCTGGCGGAGGCGCAACTGCTCGGAACCCGTGCGCCGCCGCCGCGCATGGTCGCGGGTGGTGGCGTCGTCACACCCTTCCCGGTGTTGGGGGGCGCTGCGACGCGCAGAGGCGCGGCGGCGCAGCCGGCGACCTGAACCGCCAGGACGAGCTTGAGAAGCATGGAAGAGACAAAACAGATGGGACAGGAATACACGCGGCGGTCCATTGCCACGCTCGGCGCGGCGATGGTCGCGGCGGGACAGGCGCAGGCGCAGTCGAGCCAGCATGAGCGCGTCATCGTTCCCTTCGGCCCGGGCGGCACCAGCGACATCCTGGCGCGCCTCGTCGTCGCGAGTATCAACAAGACCCCCGGCCGCACGCTGATCGTGGAGAATCGCGCGGGTGGCGGCGGCACCATCGGCGCCGACGCGGTGGCGCGCAGCGCGCCGGATGGCCGGACCATGCTGCTGATGGACATCGGCGGGCTGGCGGTGGCGCCCAACCTGTTCCCGAACCTGTCCTTCAACCCCGAGACCGATCTGCTGCCGGTCACAATGCTGAGCTTCACGCCCTACGTCGTGGCGGTGCACAAGGACGTGCCGGTGCGAACGGCGCAGGAGCTGATGGCCTTCGCGCGACGCTCGCCGGACCGGCTGACAGCCTCGAATTCCGGCGCCGGTGCGCTGACGCATCTCACCAGCCTGGTGCTGACCAAGGCGTGGGGTGCGCCGAACGCAACGCAAGTGCCCTATCGCGGCAGCGGACCTTCCATTGCGGCCGTGGTGTCGGGGGAAGTCGTCATGACGGCGAGCACGATCGACGTGATGAAGCCCTTCATCGAATCCGGTGCGGTGCGCGGCCTCGCGGTGTCCGGGCCGAATCGCCTCGCGCTGCTGCCCGATGCGCCGACCTTCGCCGAGCTCGGCTGGCCGATGCCGGAGGTCGGTAGCTGGCAGGGCGTGCTGACCCAGGGGCGCACGCCGGTCGCGACGCGTGACCGGCTGGAGGCGGAGTTCCTGACCGCGATGCGGGACCCTACCGTGGTCGAGCGCGTCACCAGCCTCGGCGCCGTGGTTCGCGCGCAGGGAAGTGCGCATCTGCGTGAGACGCTGAAGGCGCAGACCGAGGAGTACGGACGGATCATCCGGGAGAACGGCATCCGTCTCGAGTAACCATCTCTACCGGCACGACGAGGAAGAGTGGCCACAAGGCCGCCAATACCAAAGGAGGAGACGTCATGACACGCGCATTGCTCATTCTCGCATTGGCGCTCGCCTGGCCCTGGGGTCAGGCGAGCGCGCAGTATCCGGACCGGCCGATCACCATGATCGTGCCGCTTGCGGCTGGCGGCGGCACCGATGGGGTCGCGCGCATCCTGGCCGAGCAGATCGGCCAGCGCGTCGGCCAGGCCGTGGTGATCGACAATCGCGGCGGCGCCAACGGCGTCATCGGTGCGCAGGCAGCGGCGCGGGCGCGGCCCGATGGCTACACGCTGTTCATGACCACAGGCAGCACGCAGACGATCACGCCCGTGCTGATGCGGAACCTGCCCTACGATCCGGTACGGGACTTCACGCCCATCGCGCGCATCGGCGTCTTTCCGCTGATTCTGGCGACGAACCCGGAACTGCCGGCCCGTTCGGTACAGGAACTGGTGGCGCTGGCGCGTACGCGGCCGGGTGGGCTGACCTATGGCCAGTGGTCGCCGCTGTACATCGCCGCGGGCCGCACCTTCGCGATGCAGACCGGCGTGGACATCCTCGAAGTGCCGTATCGCGGCTCGCCGCCGACCATGAGCGACGTGATCGCCGGCCGGCTCTCCATGGTCTTCGTGGACATGACGGTGGGGCTGCCGTTGGTGCGCGCCGGGTCGCTTCGCCCGCTCGCCGTCACCACGGCGCGGCGCTCGCCGATGGTGCCGGACCTGCCGACGATGCAGGAGAGCGGCATCGCCGATTACGACATCAGTGCCTGGATGGCGCTGTACGGACCAACCGGCATCCCGCAGGAAGTGGTGGACCGGATGGGTGCGGCGACGCTCGATGCGCTCGCGTCGCCGGCGGTCGTTGGCAGGCTGGCCGAATTGGGGTTCGATGTGATGCCCGGTGACGCGGCGACCCTCGCCACCCATGCCGCGCAGGAACTGGCCCGGTGGCGGGCGCTTGTCGCGGCCGCCAACATCACGATCGAGTAGTCAGGCATCGATGGATATCAGCGAGAAGACCCGGATCGACGCACCCCTGGCCGAGGTGTGGCCATTGCTCAGCGATCCGGCCCTGGTGGCGTCCTGCATCCCCGGCGCGCAGCTCGCCCCGGATGAAGGGGACGGCGTCTGGCGCGGCTCGATCCGGGTGCGCTTCGGTCCGACGGCGGCGGTGTTCCGGGGCGAGGCGACCCTGGCCTTCGATCATGCTGCGCATCGCTGCACGATCGAAGGGCGTGGCATCGATCAGCGCGGGGCATCCCGCGCGATGTCGAACGGCACCATCGAGGCGGCGGCGGAGGGGGATGCGACGCTGCTGACGGTGGATGGCAGCTTCAAGGTCACCGGGCCGCTGGAGACCTTCGCCAATGCCGGTGGCGTGCATGTCGCCCGCGCGCTGCTCGCGGAGTTCTCGGAGAACATCGCGCGCCTTATCCGCGAGCGCGGCACGGCGGCTGCCCCGGCAGCGCAGCCGGAGGTGGGCGTGACGGCAACCGTTGACGCGCCTCCGGCCGTCGCGACGCAGCCGCCGCCTGCCGCGGCATCCGAACTGAGCGCGCTCAGCCTGTTCTGGCGCATCGTCAAGAGTTGGGTTCGCAGCTTGTTCCAGGGGAAACGATAGAATGTCCAAGTTGAAGGTCAGCGACATGATGGCCCAGGCCTTCCAGGCGGAAGGCTGCGAGGTGCTATTCACGCTGATGGGCGATGCCAACATGTATTGGTCGGAGGCGATGTCGCGCCTGCCGGGCATGCAGGTTGTCCATGCGAGGCACGAGCACTGCGCTGTCGCCATGGCCGATGGCTATGCGCGCGCGACCGGCAAGGTGGGCGTTGCTTCCACCACCTGCGGGCCGGGCTTCACGCAGATCATGACGGGGCTGACCATCGCCGCGCGGGCGCAGGTGCCCATCGTCGTCTTCGCGGGTGACGCGCCGATCGCCTCGCCCTGGTACATCCAGCAGATCGACATGGCGCCGCTGACGCTTGGCACCGGCGCGCACTACATCCCGGTGCGGTCCATTGACCGCGTGCTCGACGGTATTCGCGAGGCCTTCCACATCGCGGCGCTAGAGATGCGTCCGGTGGTGCTCAGCGTGCCGATGGATCTGCAGAAGCAGCCCTTTCCCTTCATGGCGGACTATTCGCCGTCCGCCGACACGCTGCCGACGCGGCAGCGACCGGCACCGGACCCCGTGCTGGTCGAGCGCGTGGCAGACATGATCGCGGCGGCCGAACGGCCGATCATCATCGGTGGGCGCGGCGCCAAATTCTCCCAGGCGAAGGACGCGCTGGAGGCCCTGGCCGAACAGTCGGGTGCGCTGCTTGCCACGTCGCTGCTCGGCAAGGGCATGTTCACCGGCAATCCCTACGCCCTCGACATCGCGGGTGCCTATGCCTCCGATTTCTCGCGCGAGCGTTTCGCGGAATCCGACCTGGTGATCGGTGCCGGCGTGGGGCTGGGTGCCTATACGACGGAGAGCGGCTACCTCTATCCCGGCGCGCAGACCGTGCAGATCGATCTCAATCCGCGCGGCCTCTGGCAGGGCCTGCGCACCGCCGACCTGCACATTCGGGCCGATGCGCGGGCGGGCGCCGAGGCGATCACCGCAGCGCTGCGCCAGCGTGGCGTCAAGCGCACCGGCTTCCGCAGCCAGGAGACCGCACAGGCGATCGCCGCCGATGTGCCGGACCGCAAGGAGTTCGCCATAGCGCCGGGCACGGTCGACCCGCGCAAGGCGATCATGGAACTGGACGAGATCGTTCCGAAGGATTGGGACGTGGTGATCGGTGCCGGGCACTATTTCGGCATCGCGCTGACCCACCTGAAGGGGCGCGCGGCCGAGCGGTATCACGTCGTCGCCGATTTCGGCGCGATCGGTTCCGGCCTGCCTGCGGCAATCGGCGTGGCGGCATCGCGCCGCGACGGCAAGGTCTGGTTGATCGAAGGCGATGGCAGCGTGCTGATGCACATCCAGGAACTGGAGACAATCCGGCGCCAGGGCATCAACATGCTGATCTCGATCATCAACGATGGCGGCTATGGCGCCGAGATCCACAAGTTCCGCGCCAATGGCCTGAGCCCGGAAACGGTCATCCACGGCCGCGGCGACCTTGCGGCGGTGGCCAACGGCTTCGGCGTGCGCGGGTCGACCGTGACGCGCCAGGGGCAGATGGGCGCGATGTTCCGGGAGCACCAGCAGGGCAACAGCGCGTCGCTGTGGGACGTGCATACCGACGACACGGTGGTGTCGCGTCCCTATCGCCGCATCCATTACGGCGAGGCGTGACGAAGGGGCGGCAGGCTTTCCGGCCTGCCGCCGCTCGCCGGCGTCAGCCGCGATGCGGCGAGATGAACTTGAAGGGCGATGGCTCCTTCGTGATGTCGGTCATCACTTCGATCAGGCAGGGTGCGTTGGCAGCCAGTGCCTCCCGCACGGCATTGCGCAGGCCGATGGCGTCGGTGACCCGCCACGACCGCACCCCGAACGCCTTGGCATAGGCCTGGAAGTCCGGGTTGGTCAGCTCCGCGCCGGAATGCCGGCCATCGAACAGCCGGCGCTGGTCGCGCAGCACATTGCCGTAGGACTGATTGTTGAACAGCACGGTCACCAGGTTGATGCCGAAGCGCACCGCAGTCGCCAGGTCCGACCCGCCGAACAGGAACCCGCCATCGCCGGTGACGGCCACCACGGCGCGGTCGGGGTGCGCGACCTTGACGCCCAGTGCTGTCGGAAAGCCAGCACCGAGATTGCCGGAGAAGCCCGATCCGATCGCGGTGCGCGGCGCGTGGAACGGCATGCCGAAGGCCGAGACATAGCCGACCTGCGTCATCTCGTCGCAGAAGATGCCGTCTTCCGGCAGCGCCTCGCGGATCGCTTCCAGATACGACATCTGCGGCTGGACCGACTGGATATCGGCGGCCACTTGCTCCTTCGCGCGGGCGATCGCCGCTGCGCGGTCGGCGTCCTTGCGGCCGGCGACGGCCGCCGTGACGGCGCGGGCCGCATCGCCGGCATCCGCCACGATGCCGAGATCGACCGCGAGCCGCCGCATCTCGGCCGGATCGATGTCGATGCGCGCGATGCGTACGCCCTTTGGCATGTCGCCCCAGCGCGCGACGGGTACATCCAGTCGCGTGCCGAAGCCGATCAGCAGGTCCGTCTCCGGCCAGAGCTTGTAGCCCGCCGGCACGGTGAGGCTCAGCGGATGCCGGTCGTCCAGGATGCCGCGGCCGCCGCGATAGCGGACGACCGGCGCGCCGATCTTCTCGGCCAGTGCCTGGATCGCCGGGCCGGCGTCCATGGCGCCGGCGCCGGCCCAGATCATCGGATTGCGCGCGGCGTCGATCATCTCGGCAAGGCGCGCGATCTTCGTCGGGTCGGGCACCGGCGCGGGATGCGGCGGCAGGGCATCGCAGGGTGTGACCTCGGCGACCGCCGGCAGCTGGTCGAGCGGCACTTCCAGCGCAACCGGGCCGGGGCGCCCGGACATCATTTCCTGGAAGGCGCGGGCGACCTTGCGCGGCGCCTCGGTCGGGTCTTCGATCCGGTCGGCGTAGCGTACCAGGGTGCGCAGCGTGGCGAGCTGGTCCGGCAGCTCGTGCAATTGCCCTCGCAAGCGGCCGATCTGCGCGGACGGCACCTGCCCGGTCAGGCACAGCACCGGCGCGTTGACGCTCCAGGCGGTGGATAGGGCAGCGGTCGTGTTGAGCACGCCGGGCCCCGGCACGACGGAGTAGACCGCCGGCTTGCCCGTCGCGCAGGCATAGCCGAGCGCCATGTAAGCCGTCGTCTGTTCATGCCGCGCATTGATGACGCGGATCCGGTTAGCGTTGCGGGCGAAGGCGTCGAACAGCCCGTACATCTGGACGCCGGGCAGTCCGAATACGGTATCGATCCCGTGGCGGATCAGGCTGTCGACGATCGCGTCGCCACCGGTCATTCGCGGCATGGTGCTGGTGTCCCTCGATCAGCGGCGCGCCCGTGACGCGCATCGGCGGCAATCGGACCATCGAATGGCGCATCGGCCAAGAGGGGGTGCCCGTCAGCCAGGCGGCAGCACGCGCGCCGCCCGATAGCCGTCGATCTGCCGGTCGAACATCGCCCAGCTGTCGACGAAGCCCGGAAAGCCGGCGTTCCGCGCTGCCGTCATCGAGATGAGGACGTCGTAGTCCATGTTGAGGAAGAAATCGGCGAAGTCCCAGGACGCAACCTGCGCCAGCGGCAAGGCGAGCCCGTGTCGCGCCCGGACGCGTTCCCACACCGGTTCCTTGTCCGCCATCAGCCTGCGCATCGCCATGGGCCGCGGACGGCCGAGCGGCACATTGAAGCGATCGGCCAGGAAGGCCCAGAGGTCGCACCATCGGAAGGCATCGCCATTGGTCATGTTGAAGGCGCGATTCGCGCAGCGCGGTTCCCGGATCATCCAGAGCACGCCCTGGGCGAGCAGCGCGGCGTCGGTCACCTCGTGCAAGGCATTCCATGCGCCCGGTTTGCCCGGAAAGTCGAAAGGCACGCCCAGCTCCCGGCAAATTGCCGCATAGGCGCCGAGGGTTGAGATGATGTTGCGCGCGCGCCCCGGCGCGACGTCCAGTACGAAGTTCGGCCGGCTGGCGGACCAGCTCCAGGCCTTTCCGGCCTGGCGCGCGGCAAGGAGGTCCTGCTGGTCGTAATAGAAGTTCGGCGGCATGTGGCGCGGGTCGTCCTCCCGCGCCGGAGTGCGGCAGGGGCCGAGATGCACCCCGTACCATTTCGCGCCGTGGATCACATGAAGATGGGCGAAGTGCGGCAACGACGCCTCCGCGGCGTCGAGCAGGTTGCGCAGCATCGCGACATTGGCCGCGACATCTTCCAACCCCGTCTCGCCATGCGGCGCGCGGGAGGCATAGACGATGTGCGTGATGTCCGGTTGCGATGACAAGGCGCGGGCGAGGCCGCTGGCATCGGTCAGGTCCGCCTCCACCCAATCGCCGGCCTTTTCCGGCCGCCGACGGGACAGGCCAATGACGCGGAAGGCGTCACCGGCCTGCGCCTGGTCCATGAGCCGTGCGGCGGCGGCGCCGCTCGCGCCCGCGATGAGGAGCGTTGGCCGGTTCATGGCGCCAACGACCCCTCTATCGCATGATGAATGGATTCGCGGGTGCACCCTTCGCCGTCGAGATCCACACGCTCTTGGTTTCCAGATACTCGCGCACCGCCTCGATGCCGCTCTCGCGGCCGATGCCCGAATGCTTCATGCCGCCGAACGGCATCATGTAGCTGACGGCGCGATAGGTGTTCACCCAGACCGTGCCGGCCTTGAGCGCCGAGGACATGCGCACCGCCCGCCCGATGTCCTGTGTCCAGACGCCGGCGGCGAGGCCGTAGATCGTGTCGTTCGCGACGCGCACCGCCTCCGCTTCGTCATCGAAGCCGAGGATCGATAGCACCGGCCCGAACACCTCCTCCCTCGCGATGCGCATGGAGGGCTTCACGTCGGTGAAGATCGTCGGTTCCACGAACTGCCCGCCCGGATAGCCAGAGGCAGGGCCACCGCCCAGGATGCAGCGCGCGCCCTCATTCTTCGCGATGTCGATGTAGTCGAGGATCTTGCGGTACTGCGGCGCCGTCGTGACCGGCCCGATATTCGTATCGGGCAGCATCGGGTCACCCTTGCGCGCCGTCTTGCCCAGTTCCACCAGGCGCTCCGTGAAGCGTTCGCGGATCGAGTTCTGCACCAGCACGCGGGAGCCCGCGATGCAGGTTTGCCCGGTGGCGGCGAAGATGCCGGAGATGACGCCGGCCACCGCCATGTCCAGGTCGGCATCATCGAAGACGATGTTGGGTGACTTGCCGCCGAGCTCGAGCGAGACGCGCTTCATCGTCTTGGCCGCCTGCGCGTAGATCCGCGCGCCCGTGGCGTCCGACCCGGTGAAGGTGATCTTCGCGACGTCCGGGTGGTCAACGAGGGCTGAGCCGACCTCGGGGCCGAGGCCGGTGATGACGTTGAACACGCCGTCAGGGAAGCCGGCTTCCTTCGTAAGCGCGGCGAACTCCAGCGTGGAGCAGGAGGCGAACTCGGAGGGCTTGACCACCACCGTGCAGCCCGCCGCCAGGGCCGGCGCGCATTTCCAGGCCACGAAGAGCAATGGGGAGTTCCAGGCGGTCAGCGCGCCGACGACACCAACAGGCTCGTGCTTCGTGAAGGCGAACATCTCCGGCTTGTCGATCGGCACGACAGCGCCTTCCAGCTTGTCGGCCAGGCCGCCGAAGTAGCGCCACCATTCCGGGTTATAGCGTGTCTGTCCCAGCATCTCGGCGAGGAGCTTGCCGTTGTCGCGCACCTCGACCTCCGCAAGGCGCTCCGCATTCGCCGTGATCAGGTCCGCCAGCTTGTGCATCAGCCTGC
Organism: Neoroseomonas terrae; assembly: GCF_018129025.1. Lineage (GTDB taxonomy): Bacteria > Pseudomonadota > Alphaproteobacteria > Acetobacterales > Acetobacteraceae > Neoroseomonas > Neoroseomonas terrae. The sequence continues at coordinate 65,602 of NZ_JAAEDI010000002.1, forward strand.
CGCGCGCGGAGGCGGTCATGGTCGCCCAGGGGCCCTCGCGCATCGCGCGGCCGGCGGCGCCGACCGCGCGATCCACATCCGCTGCGCTGCCGCGCGGGATGCGGGCCCAGACCTCGCCCGAATAGGGATTGTGGCTGTCGATCCATTCGCCCGAGGCGGGGTCCACATAGCTGCCGTCGATGTAGTGGCCGTAGGTCTTCATCGTTGCCTCCTGGTGCTGCGCCGGGCCCAGGGCCAACGCATTGGCGCCCGCGGGGTCGCAAGGGTCGAAGGGCCGGCCGCGCGGGGGCGGGGCCCCGCTCGCGTCGGCGGAGAGAACGCCATGTCCTCGGCGCGGCAGCATGGACGCGACCTTGAGCGTGAACAAGGGTGGGACGTTCGGCTCGGTCAGGTCGCGCACCTTGGTGGCGCGGCGCCCGGCGCCGCCGATGCCGGCGCGGGTGAAGGCGCTGTCGGATGGATCCAGCGGCCTACGCGACTGGGGCCGCGCAGGCCCGGCTTATCAAGGCAGATCGAAGCGAACCGCGATGGCGGCAGATGCGATCACGGCCCGATCATGCGCGCCTTCTTCCGGCACGTCGAGGCCGCCCTTCACCGCCTTCGCCGTAACCACGCCATAGGGCAGGGATCTGCGGACTGCCTCGACGTCCACCTTGTCAGGCTGCTGGACGCCGATCGTGACCTCCACCTGCATCGTCTTGATATCCAGGCCCAGCGTGCGGATGAACGCCAGCGAAGAATGATGCAGCGCGTCCTGCACCGCGCGCAGCGCCGCCTTGGTGTAGTCCCCGCCATGCAGGTCGTTGCCGGTGCCCATTTCCAGGATGATGCGCTTCAAGGCCATTGTCCCGGTCTCCTAGATGTCGAGCCGCACGATGGCGCAGCAATTCGCGATCACGGTCGTGCTGGTGCCCTGGTCGTTAGGGATCTCAAGGCCACCCTCAACGACCGTCACGGTGCCGGTGCCGTGGGGCAGGATGGCCAGCACCTGTTCCCGGTCGACCTGGTCCGGCTTCGGGACGCCGATCAGCACCTCCACCTGCATGGCATCGACCGGCTGGTTGACCACGTCCCCGATCGTCAGGGAGTTGTGCCACAGCGCGTCGCGCAGCGCGCGAACCGCCGCCTTCGTGTAGTCGGCGCCGCGTATGTCGGTGCCCATCCCGATCTCGAGCACCATTCGTTTGAGCGCCATGATCCTGTCCTTCCGAAACTCACCCGGAGCGTTGCGCGCAGGCTAACGGATTGCGGCGCGTTGCGTCACTGCCGCTCAACCTGCCCGCAGCCGCTCGGGGTGAAGGGGAAGACGGACTTGTCCATCGGCGACCTGGCTGATGCGCGCCCCCGCACGGCGGTCCCGGAAGGCGAGTTACGGTCGTCCGACGGGCTCCCGCATCCGCAGCAGGCTGACGATGGCGCCGCAGGCCGCGAAGCCGGCGGCCACGACGATCGCCAGCGTCGCGCCGGTTTCGGGGAGCAGCCTCAGCAGCAGCGCCACCAGCGCCGCCCCGATGGACTGCCCGAACAGCCGGGCCGTGCTCATCATGCCGCTCGTCGCCCCGGCCCGCGACGCCGGTGCCGAAAGGACCAGCGCGCGATTGTTGGGTGTCTGGAACAGGCCGAACCCTACGCCGCACAGGGCCATCCGCCAGCCGATGTCCCAGACGGCCGGGTCGGCTGGCAGATGTCCGAGCGCCAGCAGGCCCAGCGTCAGCGTGGCCAGGCCGCTCGCGCACAGCCAGCTTGCGGGAATGCGGTCGGCGAGTCGGCCCGCGATGGGTGCCGCAATCGCCAGCGTGAGGGGCCATGGCACCATCACGAGGCCGATCAACTCCGGCGAGAAGCCGAAACCGTCGTGGAACAGGAAGGGCAGCGCCGTCAGCGCCATCATCTGCGCGGCGAAGGAGGCGATCGAGGTCGCCACCGTCAGGCCGAAGGCGCTCGTGCGAAGCAGGTCTAGCGGCAGCATCGGCGCGGCGTAGCCCGACATCCGGTGCAGCAGCAGCAGCATCGCCGCGATCGCGGCAATGGCCAGCGCCGCGGTCGCTGCCAGGGACAGGCCCTGGCCGATCGCCACCAGCGTCATCACCGTGAGCCCGACGCCGGCAGCGGTGGTCAGCGCCTCCAGCCAATCGTATCGCCGCGGCGCCCGGGCGGTCTGGGGCAGGTTGCGCAGCCCGACCACGAAGGACAGGACGCAGAGCGGCACGTTGAGCGCGAACAGCCATGGCCAGGAGGCAAAGCCGAGCACCAGGCCGGCATAGCTCGGCCCGACGGTGGAGGCGATCGCCACCACCATCGCATTCATCCCGATCGTGCCGCCCAGCCTGTCGCGGGGAACGATGTGGCGGATCAGGGCGAGGTTCACGCCCAGGATGCCGGCCGAGCCAAGCCCCTGCGCCAGGCGGGCGATCGCAAGCTGCGCGAGCGAATCCGCGAAGCTGCAGGCGAGGGATGCGAGCGCGAAGACGACGACCCCGCCGAGATAGACGCGCCGGTAGCCATGAATCTCACCGAGCGCCGCCAGTGGAAGCAGCGCTACGAGCTGCGCGAGCTGGAACGCGTTGATGACCCAGATGGCGTGGGATGGATTTGCCTGCAGCGTTGCCGCGATGGATGGCAAGGCGACATTCGTCGCGCTGCTGTCCAGAACAGCCATGCCGAGGGTCAGGAGGACCGTGGCCAAGGCCCATTGCCGGCGGCGTCCCTCGAGGGCTTCGGGCAGGTTCATGGCGCGTGGCTCATCGGAAGGCCTCGACGGGAGAGGGCGCCTCCGGGCCGGCACGACGTCACGGAAGAGGACACCGGCGCAGTATCGCCGCGCCGCATCGGGCGATCAATGCGTCCGCGGGGGGTTGAATCGACGCACGCGACATCTTGCCAAGCCGCGTCGGGCGGGGTGGCATCGCCGCCAGGAGAACGTTCATGACCCCACTCACCCTGGCCGTCGTCTCGCGCAACTATTTCAACATGCCGGCCTGGCTTGGCCTGCATGCGGGCCTGTTCGCCGCCGAAGGGATCGATCTGACCATCGACCACATCGAGGGCATCGAGGAGGTCAACGATCGCCTGCGCTCGGGCAGGGCACAACTCGCCTATGGGGTGACCGAGCACGTGATTCTCGATGCCGAATCCGGGGGGCACCTGGCGATCATCGGCGGCAATGTGAACCGGCTTCCCTTCTCCCTGATCGCCCGGCACGGGATCGAGGACCTGAAGGGCCTGCGCGGCAAGCGGATCGGCGTGTCGTCGCTGCGCGCCGGGTCGTCCTCCCTGATCATGCGCCTGCTCGCCGAACAAGGGCTGAACTGGCCCGACGATTATGAGCTGGTGCCTTGCGGCCCGATCCTGGCGCGATGGGACCTGCTGCGCAGCGGCGGCATCGACGCAGGGCTGCAGGGCGCGCCGCTCAACCACATCGCGCTGGACCACGGGTTCGTGTCGCTGTGCGAGCCGCGGCAGGACTTCCAGTTCACCAGCCTCGACGTCGATACGCGCTGGGCCGAAGGCAATCGCGACGTGTTGCTGCGCTTCCTTCGCGGCTTCCTGCGCGCGCATGACCGCTTCTACACGGATCGCGACGTCGCGCGCGACGTCGCCGTGAAGGAGAGCGGCATCGAACCGCGCTATGCGGACCGAGCCTGGGAGGAGTACACGCGCGATGAGATCTTCCCCCGTGACGCGGAGGCCAGCGAGACCGGCGTCCAGGCGCTGATCGAGACCAGTGCGTTGATCAGGGATCTGCCGAGGCGCGCGCGCACCCGCGCCGCCGACTACATCGATCGGCGCTGGCTGGCCGAGGCACGGGCATCGCTGTGACCGGCATCGACTATGGCGACCGCGCCCGCATCGGGTTGATGGTCCCGTCCGGCAACCAGGTCTGCGAGGCGGAGATCCGCGCCATGCTGCCCGCTGGCGTCGCGGCACTGGTGACGCGGCTCGAACTGCGCGGCAGTTCCGAGCCGGAGTTGCTGCGGATGCTCGACGCGCTGGAAGTCGCGGCGGGGCTGCTTGCCGACGCGCAACCGCAACTGATCGGCTTCCACTGCACCGCCGTCTCCACCTTCGCGCCGGCCATAGCGGAGGGCATCGCGACGCGCATCGAGGCGCGCGCGGGGCTGCCGGCGATGGCGACAGCGGATGCGATCGTCGCGGCCCTCGGGGCGCTCGGCGTCGGGCGCATCCTGCTGGTGACGCCATACATCGCCCCGGTGCATGATCGCGAGGTCGCCTTCCTCGCCGGGCATGGCATCGAAGTAACCGGTGGCTCGATGGCTGGCCTCAACACCAATGCAGAGATGGCACTGCTGAACCCGGACCGCATCGCGCAGCAGACGCGCGACGCCGCGGCCGCCTCGCCCGGTGCGGAGGCCTGCTTCATCTCCTGCACGGCCATCCGCTCCGCCGGCCTGATCGCACCCCTGGAGGTTGAACTCGGCATGCCGGTCATCACCAGCAACCAGGTGATGGCGTGGCACATGCTGCGTCGCTGCGGCATCGCCGACGCCGTCCCCGGGTTCGGCCGGCTGCTCACACGCCATTGAGCGCGGCTTGCGGCGCCGTCGCGGCGCCGTATCATTGCCGTGAGGTCCGGACGAACCGGACGATGGAGGATTCATCCCATGACCGCTCTGACCCGCCGCGGCCTTGGCGCGACCGCCTTCGGCCTGGTCGCCGCGCCCGCCGTTCTCCACGCCCAGGCGCGGACGGTGCTGCGTATCGGCTGGACCAGCGGCGACGGCGCGCAGGATCCCTATGCCATGGGTGCGCACCAGTTCGCGCAGGCCCTCGGGCGCCGGGTCGGCGATCGGGTGGACGTGCAGTTCTTCCCGAACCGCGCGCTCGGCGATGAGCGGCCGATGCTCGATGGGATGCGGCTCGGCACCGTGGACATGGGCGTCATCACCAATGCGGTCATTGCGCAGGTCGAGCCCGCCTTCCAGGTGAACGACATGCCGTTCCTTTTCGCCAGCGAGGAACAGGCGCATCGCGTACTCGACGGCCAGGTCGGTCAGGCGCTGAAGACGCGGCTGGAGGCGCGCGGGGTGATCCCGCTCGGCTACATGGAAGGCGGCTTCCGCCAGATGATCAACAACGTCCGGCCGATCGTGCGGCCCGAGGACCTCCGCGGGGTGAAGTTCCGCGTGTTGCAGAGCCCGATCTACATCGAGATGTTCCGCGCGCTGGGTGGCAATGCGGTGCCGATGGCCTGGGGCGAGACCTTCACCGCCGTGCAGCAGGGCGCGATCGACGGCCTGGAGATCCCGCTCGGCGTCATCGACCAAAACAAGTACTACGAGGTGACGAAGTACCTGTCGCTCACGGGCCACATCTATTCGATGATCGGCCTGCTGATGGCGAAACGCACCTTCGATCGCCTGCCGGCCGACCTGAAGGGCCCCGTGGCCGAAGCCGCCGCCGAGGCGACCCGCGCCCAGCGCACCGCCAATGCCGCGGCCAATGTCAGCCTGCTGGAGAGCATCCGCCGCAACGGCATGCAGGTGAACGAAGTGCCGGACAAGGCAGCGTTCCGTCGCGGCGTGCTGCCGATGTACGAGAGCTTCCGCGGCCAGATCGGCGCGGACATCGTGCGGGATGCGCTGGCCGCGGTGCAATGAGGCTGCTCCGCCTGATCGCGGACGGCGTGGCGGCGGCGACGCGGTATTCCATCGCGCTCTCCGCTGCGGGCATGCTCGGCTGCATCGTCTATCAGGTGGTCACGCGATACGTGCTTGGCGCCGCATCGTCCTGGAGCGAGGAGGCGGCGGTGCTGCTGTTCTCCTGGAGCGTGCTGGGCGGTCTTGCGCTCGGCGTGCATGACGGATTCCATGTTCGCCTCACGCTCCTGCTCGATCTGCTGCCGAGCAGCGGGCGCATCGCGTCGGAACGCGTCCTGGATGCGGTCATCACGGCGCTTGGCGTCTTCCTCGCCTGGTCCGCCTGGCGGTTCCTCGACATCACCTCGGGCTCGGTCTCGGCGGCGATCGGCTATCCGACCGAGGTTCTCAACGCGCTCGCCATCGCCTGCGGCGTACTGATGGCGCTGTTCGGGTTTGAACGCGCCCTGCGCCCCGGCGGCGCGGTACCGGAAGGCGAGGGCGCGCGCGCGTGACGGAGATCACCTGGTTCCTGACCGCGGGCTTCGCCCTGCTGGTGCTCCTTGGCGTGCCCTTTGCCATAGCCATCCCGCTGGTCATCGCCGGCGCGTTGATCGCGGCGGATATCGAACCCGCCTTCCTTGCGCAATCCATCATCAGCGGCTCGCAGCAGTTCAGCCTGCTGGCGATCCCGCTCTTCATGCTGGCGGGCGAAATCATGACCGCGGGCGGCCTGTCTCAGCGGTTGGTCGATTTTGCCTCGACCCTCGTGCGGCACCTGCGCGGCGGCCTCGCCATGGTCACGGTGCTCGCGGCGCTGATCTTTTCCGCCATCTCTGGCTCGGCCCCCGCCACGACCGCTGCGATTGGCGCCATCATGATTCCGGCCATGGTGAAGGCGGGCTACGACAAGGCCTTCGCGGCCTCGATCGCGGTCAGCGCCGGCGTGCTCGGTCCGCTGATCCCACCCTCCATCGCCTTCGTCATCTGGGGCATCGTGGCGGAACAGTCGATTGGCCGCCTGTTCCTATCGGGCATCGTGCCGGGCCTCGTGCTGGCGTTTGGGCTGCTGGTGATCTGCTGGGGGCATGCCTGGCGTCACGACGTGCCGCGCCTGCCGCGCGCCAGCCTGCGTGAGGCCGCGACCGCCTTCGCACGCGGCCGCTGGGCGCTGGCGTCGCCGCTGTTGGTGCTGGGCGGCATCTACGGCGGCATCTTCACCCCGACCGAGGCGGCGGCCGTTTCATGCGTCTATGCGCTGCTGGTCGGGCTGTTCGTCGAGAAGCAGCTGGCTGTCGCGGAGCTGCCGCGCATCTTCGCCAGCGCCATGCGCACCAGCGCGATCGTCTGCGCGATCATCGCAGTATCGGCGGGCTTCGGCATTCTCGTGGCGCAGGAACAGATCGCGACGCGCTTTGCCTCCTGGCTGGCTGCCAATGTCAGTGAGAAGTGGATGGCGCTCGCTGCGCTCAACATCGCTTTCTTCTTGCTGGCGGCGGTGATGGACGAGATCGCCATCATGGTCATCCTCGGTCCGATGCTGATCGCCATTGCCAACCGCTTCGGCGTGGACCCGATCCATTTCGGGGCAATGATCGTCACCAACGTCGCGATCGGCATGGCGGCGCCGCCGATCGGCTACTGCCTGTTCATCGGCATGGCGATCAGCGGCCTGTCGTTGACACGCATCAGCCGGGCGATCTGGCCGCAGATCCTCTGGATGCTCGTGGTGCTGTTCCTGACAACCTACATCCCGGGCTTCGCCCTGATGTTCCAGCCGGCGGCTCGGTGACGCCGCCGGCGCCGCGCGGCTGCGGCTCCGCGCAATAGGCCATCTTACCCTGCAGGAAGGGGCTGTCGGTTTCGAAGCCCGGTCCCAGCCATGGCGCCTTCGCAGCCGACTTTCCTGAAGTGGGCCATCCGCCAGCGAAGCGCCGCACCAGCGACGTCGGCAGAATTGCGCTACGCGGAACGGAGCCGCTCCGTCGCCGCCGCGCGCCGTGCGCGCCGGCTGGCGAGCAGGCCGTGTTCCGGGGCGGCCACCAGCACCACCGCGAATATAAGGGATAGTGCCACGACGATGGCGCCGGCCGGCGACACGTTGAGATGGTAGCTGGCCAGGATGCCGACCAGGTTGGCGGAGACCGCCGACACCACCGCGATGGCCGACATCGTCCCGAAGCGGTTCGACAGCAGGTAGCCGATGCAGCCAGGCGTGATCAGCAATGCCACGACCATGATCACGCCCACTGCCTGTACGCCGGCAACCACGGCGGCCGAGAGCAGCGCGAGGAAGAGGTAGCGCAGGAATGCGATGTTCAGCCCGATGCTGCGCGCATGGGTGGGATCGAAGCAGAACAGCTTCAGGTCGCGCCCCTTCAACAGCAGCACCAGCAATGTGACGCCGCCGCCGATTAGCGTCTGCCAGAAATCCTCCGGCTCGATACCGAGGATGTTGCCGAAGAGGATATGGGTGATGTGCGCCTCCGTCGTGAGGAAGGCGAGAAGGACGATCCCTGCCGCGAACATGCCAGTGAAGACGACGCCGAGGGCAGCATCCTCCTTCACGCGGCTGTGGCTCTGGATGAAGCCGGCCCCCAGCGCGCAGCCGATGCCGGCGACGAACGCGCCGATCGCAATCGGAAAGCCGAGTGCGGAGGCGATCACCACGCCGGGCAGCACGGCATGGGCAATGGCATCACCCAGGAGCGACCAGCCCTTGAGCACGATGTAGCAGGACAGCAGGGAGCAGGCAGTGGCCACCAACGTGCCAACGCCGATCGCTTCGAGCATGAAGGGGTAGCGGAACGGCGCGAGAAAGGCCTCGATCATGCGATGGACCCCGCCGGATGGCTGGCGCGCTGCCGGGCGCGCCGCGCGGCCAGCAGGCCGTGCTGGGGCGCGAATACCAGGACGATGACGAAGATGAGCGCCTGCAGGCAGACGATGACGCCACCGGTTGAACCATCGAGGAAGTAGCTGAGATACGCGCCGATGAAGGCGCTGCCCCCGCCCAGCGCCGTCGCGCCGGCCATCATCCGGCCGAAGCGGTCGGTCAGCAGATAGGCGGTGGCCCCTGGAGCCACGAGCATGGCGATCACCAGCACAGCGCCCACCGCCACCATGGCGGCGACGGCAACGGCGGCCACACAGCCCAGTAGCAGCGTCTGCAGCAACCGCGTGTCGAGACCGATGGCCCGCGCATGAGTCGGATCGAAGGCCCATAGCACGAGGTCCCGGCCACGCAGCGCCATGACCAGCAGCACGCCAGCGGCGACGATGAGCATCTGCACCGCATCTCCTGGCGCAATGCCGAGCACATTGCCGAAGACGATGGTACGCAGGCGGATGTTGCTCGGGAACAGGGTGAGCAGGACGAGGCCCGCGCCGAAGAAGGCCGTGAAGACGATGCCGATCGCGGCATCCTCGCGGATGCGGGAATTGCGCCGGATGAAGCCCATGAACCACGCGGCCAGCATGCCCGAGGCGAAGGCGCCGAGCGCGAAAGGCAGACCGAGGATCCAGGCGAGCGCCACACCCGGAACGACCGCATGCGACAGCGCATCGCCCAGCAGCGACCACCCCTTGAGCGCCACGAAGCAGGACAGCAGGCCACACACCGCGCCGATCACGCCGCTGATCAGCATGGCATTGCGCATGTACTCGTAATCGAAGGGCAGCAGCAGTTCCTCGATCATGGTTGTCGGGGCATGCCCTGCGGTTCGAGCCGGCCAAGCACGCGGCCGTCGGCGGCGACGACCAGGGTGGTGCCGTCGCCATCCGGGCGCAGGCTCACGCTGGCCTGCCCGGCCGCCTGCTGCGCCGCGGAAGCGCCGAAGGCGCGCGCGATCTGGGTGGGCGTGAAGACCGTCTCGGTCGGGCCGGCGGCGATCACCGTGCCCTTGACGAGCGCCACCTGGTCGCAGAACTCCGGCACCGAGGCGAGATCGTGGGTGGAGACGAGGATGATCCGTCCCTCGGCACGAAGTTCCCGCAGCAGCGCCATGATCTGCTCCTGCGTCGTGACGTCCACGCCGCCGAAGGGTTCGTCGAGAAGGATGACCCGCCCGTCCTGCGCCAGCGCCCGGGCCAGGAAGACGCGCTTCTTCTGTCCACCCGAGAGCTGGCCGATCTGCCGGTCCACGAAGCCCTGCATCCCGACGCGCCGCAGGCCCTGCTCCACCGCCGCCCGATCAGCGGCCGAGGGGATGCGCAAACCGTTCATGTAGCCGTAGCGGCCCATCATCACGACGTCGCGCACGCTGACGGGGAAGGACCAGTCGACCTCCTCGTTTTGCGGCACATAGGCGACCCAATTGAGCCGCTGGGCCTCGGCGACGGTATGGCCCCCCAGGCGCACCTCGCCGGCGGCGGGCCTGACCATGCCCATGATGGCCTTGAACAGGGTGGACTTGCCGGCGCCGTTCACGCCGAGCAGCCCGCAGATCGTCGGGCCGTCCAGCGTCAGCGAGGCATCGCGCAGCGCGACATGGCCGTTCGGATAGGCGACGGTGACGTTGCTGGCCCGGAGGTCGAGCCGGGTTGGAATGGTCGCGCTCCGCCGCCGGGCCGATTGACCCAGAAGCTTCTCGCCCATTTCCCGGATGGTCGAGCGCTGGAACCGGAAAGGCGCCGCCGCGGCGGCTGCGGAGATGGTCGGGCGTTCCGTCATGGCCTACCGTGAAGCCTGCAGCTGGAAGCCGCGGACGATGGCGTTCGCGTTGTATTCGAGGAGCTTGAGGTAGGTCGGGGCATCGCCGCCGTCGTCGGTCAGGCTGTCCACGAACAGCACGCCAGCGAAGCGCGACCGCCCTTCGCGCGCGACCTGGCGCATGGCGCGGTCGCTCACCGTGCTCTCGCAGAACAGCGCCGGGATCCGGTTGCGGCGGACAGTGTCCACGACGCGGCGGATCTGCTGCGGGGTGCCTTCCTCCTCGGCATTGATCGGCCAGAGGTAGAGTTCGCGCATGCCGTAGTTGCTGGTCAGGTAGGAGAAGGCGCCTTCACAGGTGACCAGCCACCGCTGCGCAGCGGGAATCCGGTCCAGCATGTCCCGGATCGGCGCGTCCAGGGCCTGGATCTGCGCCGTGTACCGCGCGGCATTGGCGTTGTACGTCGCCGCGTTGCGCGGATCCCGTGCGACCAGCGCCTTGCGGATGTTCTCCACATAGATCACCGCGTTGGCCGGCGACATCCAGGCATGCGGGTTGGGCCGTCCGGCATAGGGGCCGTCGCTGATGGGAAGCGGGGTGATGTTGTCCGTCAGCACCGCGGAGGGCACGTCGCGCACACGCTGGAAGAAGCGCTCGAACCAGCGCTCCAGGCCCATTCCATTCCACAGGACGAGGTCGGCGGCCTGGGCCTTCACCACGTCGAGGGGTGTCGGCTCGTAGTCGTGGATCTCGGCACCGGGTCGCGTGATGGATTCCACCAGGGCGGCGTCGCCGGCGACGTTCTGCGCCATGTCCTGCAGGATGGTGAACGTCGTCACCACCCGGATGGGCCGCGCGCCGGCTTCCTGCGCCATCAAGGGATGTCCCCCGCTGAGCAGCAGGGCGGTCGCGACAAGGACGGCGGCCGCCCAGCCCTTGGTCAAACACAGCTGCATCAGGCTGCTCCAATGTCAGGCTCTAATCTCTAGAGTATGCATTTAAAATCTTAGCACAAGCTAATTCAAGCAGGCGCTAGGGCGCCTAAGTCGAGCCGATTTCAGAACGAATTGGCCGACCTCTACGCAACGCGCTTCGCGGACGCATCAGGTCGTATCTGCTCGCGCGGGCGGCATGGCTGCAAAGCTAGGCTAATCAGCGATTTCGCCTTCTCGCGGCGCGCTAGGCGCCAGCACGCGGAGGATCCTCCACGCGGGGACATCGCTGGGCGCCTGACGCGCCCTCAGGCGCTCGCCCGCTCCGCAAGCCTGCGGAAGATGTCGAGCGTTTCCGCGCTCACATGATGCTCGATGCCCTCGGCGTCGATGCGGGCGGTTTCAGCGCTGACACCGATCGACAGCAGAAACGCCTCGACGATCCGGTGTCGTTCGCGGCTTGCCCGCGCAACACGCTTGCCTTCATCCGTCAGGAAAACACCCCGATAGGGTCGCCGTACGATCAGGCCTTCATCCGCCAGACGCCCCAGCATCCTGGCGACAGTCGGCTGAGCCACGCCAAGGCGAGCGGCGATATCGATCTGGCGGGCCTCGTTCCCGTCCTCGATGAGGTCCGCGATGAGTTCGATGTAGTCCTCAATCAGGATGTTGCTGCGAGCCTTCCGCGCATGGCGGAAGCTCTCGGCATGTGCCTCGATCTCCGGCAGCGACGGATCGCCATGCGCCGGCCTGCGGGAACGCGCCCGTGATTTATGTCCTTGGGTCACGCGTTCCACGTCTCCTTACACAGGGGCCATAACTGCGGGGATTCCTCGTGCCCGGACATGAGCGCATAGGCTTGGCGGCTGAAGTGCTCCGCTCACGCCATATAGCGGTCCCGAGGGGCTCTCGCCACGAGTGCGATCCGTGGCCGCTTGGCGACCTCGTCGCCGACCCTGTTGCTCGAGGCTGCCAACTCGCCGCGGAAGCCTGCCTCCATCGTGTCGTGATGCGTCCCCCATTCGCGGATACCGCCGCTTGCGGAGGTTCGGTTCAACCCGTGAACCGAGAACCGGCGGTGGTGAACAGGAAGGCGGCCTAGGTCGTCGTGTGGCTCCGCATCAAATTCGTTGCGATTTCGATGTTTTTGGGTTTAGCGTAAGCGCCAGCGGGATCAAACGTCAGTCGAGGTCCGGAGCGCCACAGCCGCGGAGCAACGCGGGCTGCGCGGAGGCTATGCGGGTGCATCTGCCAAAGTGAAGTGATTGGTGATCCACCAGCCCGCCGGGAGGGAATTTCTGATGGACGTTGGAGTGGCCACCATGGATGCGGCTGAGATTGCACGGCGGAAAACTGAGGTGGCCCGTCTATGGGGGGATTGGACGGCCCACAACATCCATTTGGGAGGGGACATTTACACGATCGGCCCGGATCGGGAGGCCGACAAGCTCCGGCGCATTGTGCAGATCGTTTCTGATCTCGCTCAGAAGCCCTTTGAGCAGCTCCGCATACTCGACCTTGGATGCCTCGAAGGCGGCTATGCCATCGAGCTGGCCCGGCGCGGCGCTGCGGTGATGGCAATAGAGGGCCGGCAGGCCAATCTGGAAAAGGTGCGTTTTGCAAAGGATGTGCTGGGCCTGTCGAATCTGGAACTCGTGCAGGACGATGTGCGCAACCTGGATCCGGCGATCCATGGCCGCTTCGACGTAGTCCTGTGTCTCGGCCTTTTGTACCACCTGGATGTGCCCGAGGTTTTTTCCTTCGTTCATCAGATTGCCGAGGGGTGTGACGGCTTCGCGATCTTCGATACCTATGTTGGCGTCGGAAGCCTGCAGCGCTTTGAGTATCGCGGCCACGAGTATTGGGGGCGCGTTATTCGCGAGCACCTGCCTCAATCGAGCAAAGAGGAACGGCTTGAGAGCAAGTGGGCTTCACTCGACAACCCGAACAGCGTGTGGATCGCGCATAACTCGCTATACAATCTTCTTGGCGATGCCGGTTTCACAACCGCCTACGAATGCAACGTGCCTGTCGAGCTGGAAAAGCCCGGTGATCGGCTCACTGTCGTTGCCATGAAGGGGAAGGCTCAGCCGATCTTGGCCATGCCCCGCGCGAACGGCAGTCCGATGGGGAGGTTGCCCAGGGAGGAACGCCGATCCTACTCACGGAAGCAGCAGTTCTGGCCGGTGACGCAGGAGCGTCTGACCAATCTGGTGCCACTCGCATGGAGGCAATCCATCAAGAGGCGCCTTGCGGCTTCCTCCGATCGCAGGACGCCCCCGACATAATGTCCTGCCATCTTCTTGGTCGCTTGGCGTTGTGGCGTTCATGGGTGGCGCCGGGCAAGCCTTCGAAAGCATCGCGCCCGCTCTCCGACCGGCTTGCACGGGGCCTGCCGGCGGTCCTGGAAGGGCCGTCACACGGCATCACGGCAGGATCATGATCAACAACCTTGCTGTACTGCTGACATGTGGGGGCCTGCTGCTCGTGGCGCTGCGGGCCGTCATCCTCGATTCAAGAACTCCATGGTTCCGGTCTGTCCAGGAGCCCGCCCTGCCGGAAGAATCCGGCGTCGACGCTGAAGCAGGCGCGGCCGCTTCACGGGGTGAAGCTCGACACCGACGATCCTCCGGGTGGCGAGCGAGGCTCGAGTAGCGTGCAAGGATTATTCATCTTGCTCGTTTGGACCGGCCTTCTTGCTCTCGGCCTGTACGCGCCGTTCGTGCTTGGCTTGGCCTATATCTGGATAGATCTGTTTCGGCCGCAGGATGTCGTTCCTTCCGTCATGGGTTTGCTCCCTGTCTCCATGATCACAGCCTGTCTGTGTGGACTGGCTTACGCGTTCGGAGACCGCCGGGATCCTCCACCGCTGCACCTCGTGACAGTTCTGACTGTGATCTGGGCAGTCTGGATCACTGCCACGACCACCTGGGCCGTGCTCCCGGAGCACGCCTGGACGAAGTGGGACTGGGCATTCAAGACCGTTATGTTCTCCGCCTTCATGCCCTTTCTGTTTCGATCCAGGATTCAGATAGAAGCAGCCATACTGACCATTATCCTGGCTATATTCTCCAATACTATTCCGTTCTGCATCAAGGCGCTGGTCTCTGGGAGTGGCTACCACAGGCAACTCGGCCTTTTGCCGGTCAACGTAGGCCTGGGTGAGAGCAGCACGCTGGCGATTGACTCGATTGCCTGCATACCGCTGATCATCTTCCTCATGCGGCATTCCAAAATAGCGCCTTACAAGGGAGCGCTGAAATTCGCCTATTGGGCCGCGCCGACCATTGCCATTGTTGGTGCCTTTGCCACATTCGCCCGCGCTGGTCTGGTATCCTGCTTTGTTTGGGCCGCATATACTTGGTGGCATGTAAAGCGCAAGGTCATGCTGGCTGCCGTATTCTGCATGGCGGCGCTGATTTTTGTCCCGCTCATGGGCGAACAATGGGCGGACCGAATGTCAACGATTACGGAGGCCGAGACGGATGGCTCGGCGTTCACCCGGATCGTGGTTTGGCAATGGACCATCGAGTACGCCGCTCAGCATCCCTTGGGGGGCGGCTTCGATGTTTATCGTATCAATCGGCGTACGGTTCTTCAGGAGGACGGGTCAGAGTTCACCATAGAGGCTCGAGCCTTTCATAGTATCTATATGGAAGTTCTGGGAGAGCATGGCGTCGTTGGGGCCATAATTTTTGGCGCTCTGATGATGGCATTCTATGTGAGCTTATTTCGATTGGCATGGAAAACTAAGAAAAATAAGGATCTCCTTTGGCTGCATGATCTCGCGCGGGCGCTAATGGTGTGTGCAACGACCTATTTTGCTGGAAGTGCTTTTGTTGGCGTTGCCTTCCAGTCCTTTCATTATTTTCTTTTCGCTTTTTCCGTATCTGCGAGTCACTATTTCTTGCGCGTGCAGGCCAGCGCTCAGCAG
The DNA here is from genome assembly GCF_018129025.1 of Neoroseomonas terrae. GTDB lineage: Bacteria > Pseudomonadota > Alphaproteobacteria > Acetobacterales > Acetobacteraceae > Neoroseomonas > Neoroseomonas terrae. The sequence continues at coordinate 80,717 of NZ_JAAEDI010000002.1, forward strand.
GAGGGCGCTGCTGTTCAGCGTCGTGTGCCGCTGAGGACACCGGCTTCAGCCCTCGTCAGAGGAAGAGACAGTCTTCCTGCGCCCTGACCGCACGGCACCGCCCGGCGCCATCCGCGAGATCGCCGAACCGGAACAGCGCAGGTGAACGCGCAAGTGGATCGACGCCGGGGGCGACCCCGGCGCGGCCAGCGTGGTCCGCGTCGGGATAGTATCGATCGATTGGCAGGTCCTCAGTCCGGGAAAACCCGGTCATCCCGCCTCAATCACTGCCAGAGCCAGCTCATCAAAAGCCCGCCCTTGTTCCAAAGGCGGTTCAGGCCGCGATCCAGGCCAAGACCGTGGATGCCAACATGACGGTCATACAGCGTGCCGTAGTCACCGACCTGGCGCACGATCTGGAAGGCCCAATCGTCCCGGATACCGAACCCGGCGCCGACATTCTCGCTGAGCCCGAGGAAGCGGCGGATCTCCGGATCCGTCGTGCTCGCGCGCGTTGCTTCGACAGTCTCCTGCGTCAGGCCGAATTCCTCAGCCTGGATCAGGGCGAAGACGCTCCAGCGGACGAGTACCGCCCATTCCGCATCGCCGTTGCGCACCAGTGCTCCTTGCGGCTCCTTTGCGATCAGGTCGGGCAGCAGCACGAATGCATCCGGATCGGAAGCAGACAGGCGGTTCGCGCTCAAGCTGATCATGTCGTTGCTGATCGCGTCGCAACGGCCAGAGAGAAAGGCCGCAATCACATTGGGCTGGGTATCATAGGCGATGGTGGTCAGCCGGATGCGGGACCGCTGCGCGAAATCAGCGAGGTTTCGCTCGATGACGCTGCCCTGGGTGGCGCAGACGGTCGCGCCGTCAAGTTCCGTCGCACGAGAGACGTTCAGGCTCCGTCGCACGAGGAAGCCCTGCCCGGTGTAGAAGTACGGCACGACCTGGCTGAGACCGAGCGTCGCGTCACGCGAGAGCGTGAGGGCCGTAATGTAAACCAGCACATCCACCTCGCCGCTCTGCAGCGCGGTGAATCGGCTCTGTGCGGTCAGCGGCACGAAGCGCACCTTTTCCGCATCACCGAGCGAAGCGGCCGCGATGGCACGGCAGATATCGGCATGCAGACCGATCCACCGCCCGCGTGAATCGGGCCGCGCCATGCCGGCAACGCCGCTCGTCACGCCGCAGCGGACATAGCCGTTCTGGCGCACGGCCTCGAACGTCGCGCCCGCAAAGGCGGGCGCGCTGAGTGACAGCAGAGCGGCGAGGAGGCCGACGAAAAGACCCGTGCGCATCACGCGGCATCCCCATCCACGCGCAGAAGCTCCGCCCGATTGTCAGCGAATGCCGCGACCGCGGCGACGAAGCGATCGAGGTCGGCGTCGCCAACAGGAAGGCTGAGCGCAACCATGCCGCGGCGAGCGAGATAGATGCCCGCCTCCAGCATGTCGAAGAAGAACAACTCGCGAAGCTGCTCCTCGCGCGCTGTCGGTACGAAGGGGCGGTCGGGCGCCGGCGTGCGGAACTGCACCGTCATCATGGAACCGAGGCCGGTGAAGCAGAGCGGAAGCCCCTTCGCCGCGCCGATGTCATCGAGCCGCGCGCGCAGCGCCTCACCGCGCTGGAAATGCGCCTCGGCGACCTCGGCCGTGAAGATCTCGCCCATCGCGACGCCGCCGGCTGACATGGACAGTACGTTGTTGTTGAACGTGCCGGCATGGCTGAGCTTGCCGCCGAACTGCGCCATGATGTCGGCGCGGCCGCCGAAGGCACCGAAGGACATGCCGCCGGCAATGTACTTCCCGAGCGTCGTCATGTCCGGCGTGATGCCGAGCCGGGCCTGCATCCCGCCGCCTGAATGGCGGCTGGTCATGACCTCGTCGAAGATGAGCACGGCGCCGGTTTCGTTCGCGAGATCACGCAGCGTGGCGAGGAAATCCGGTCGCGCTGGCAGGCAGCCGCCGGAACCCTGCATCGGCTCGACGATGATCGCGGCGAGGTCCTTCGCATGGGCCCGCGCCACCGCGATGGCGCTGTCATTGTCGTTGTAGTCGGCCAGGACGAAGGGCAACGGGAGCGTCGAGGGGCTTGAGCCGGCGGCGGGGAAGGTCAGCACGCCACCGTGGTAGCCGCCGCGGAACGCCATGATCTTGTCGCGGCCGGTGAAGGCGCGCGCCGCCGTCAGGGCCATCAGGTTGCCCTCGGTGCCGCTGTTGGTGAAGCGGACGCGGTCGATCGAAGGAAAGCGCGCGCAGACGATGCGCGCGAGCTTCTCCTCACCCGGCCCGACCGAGGCGAAGTTGATGCCGCGGCGCAGCACGTCATGGAGCACGGCATGGATGCGCGGCTCGGAATGACCGAACAGCCCCGCGGTGTATTCGCCGCAGAGGTCGAGATAGGCGTGGTCGTCGAGGTCCCACAGCCGGCAATCCTCGCCGCGCGTCATCGCGGTCGGAAAGGGGCCATAGGCGATGACGGTGCGGGTATTGCCGCCGGCCAGCACCTCAAGCGCCTGTTCGTGCAAGGCGGCGCTGCGGGGCCGCTTCGCGGCGTAAGCCGTGCGCGCCGCCTCGACCGCGCCGGGCAGGTCGAGGCTGTTGCGCTTCAGGTCGCGGGCGGCGCTCATGCGCGGTCCTCCGTGAGTGGTCTTGGGGGAAGATGAGTCATGGCCGGATCCTTCCGGTTCAAGGCCGCCCCGCCGACGGCGCGCCGATGCGCGCCGGGCGACGGGGCGAATGGATGGTCAGATGAAGGTCAGCAACCGCCGCGGATTGCCGACCATGATCGCTTCGATCTCCGCCTCATCCCAGCCGCGCTTGCGCATGTGCGGAAGCACCTTCTTCTGGATATGGGCATAGCCATGGCCGCCCCATTCGCTGAACTGAATGGTATGGCAGATGTCGTGGCTGATCACGATCTGGTCGAGATGTCCGCGGTCGATGGCACGGCGGATGGTGCGCAGCCGCATGCCGTCATTCGGCATGTCGATATCGGAATGCGCGTAGTAGGTGTTCTCCTGCCCGAACAGGTCCCATTCGAGGATCACGCCCGCATCGGCCAGGCGGAACAGCCGGTCGTCATCGAAGATGGTGCGGTCGATGTGGTCGATGATGGTGCGCGAAAGGTCCGCGCCGTGTTCGCGCAGGAACTCCACCAGCATCCAGGGATGATCCTCGTGCCGGGCGGGATGGATCGTCAGCGATGCACCCGTTTCCTGCTGCGCGATGACGGCACCGGCGAGGACGCGCTTCTCGAGGTCCGTCCACGGCCATTCGCACCCGATCTCACCGACAATTCCGGCGCGCACATCCGTGCCCCACGCACCCAACTGGACCTGATCGATCATCTCCTTCGCGAAGCTGTCGATGCTGCGGTCGTGGTTCGCGGGGTCCTGGTAGCTATGGACGTAATGCCCGCAGCCCATGACGATGTGGGCGCCGGTTTCCCGCGCGACCTGGGCGAGGCCTTCCGGATCGGGTTCCAGCCCACCGATGGTCAGTTCCACGACCGTCTTGCCGCCGGCATCCACCATCTCCTTGGTGGCGCGCGCGGCGACGGCCCGGTCCTTCTGCGTCGTGTTGCGAAGGTCGGCGACGTGGCTGTTCAGCAGGTCCCAGTACTGCCCGTGGTCCGGCCCGCCGCTGACCTGCTCGCGCTTGGCGGGGTGGGTGATGTTCCAGATCAGATGCTCGTGCATCAGGGTGGGGCCGAGCGTAGCCGGGTCCACCAGGCCAAGGACTGTCTGGGCCTTGCCCCGCATGTCGTCTCGCGTGAGTCGCATTCTTGTCTGTCTCCTTCGTGGGCGATCAGCCCCAGCGGACATTCCAGGGGTAGCTCGATGCACTCTTCAGGAAGCCGGTCAGCCCGGATCTATAGGCGGTGCGGATGAAGTATCGGCCGAGCGGAACCACCGGAACTTCGCGAAAGGATTCCTGCTGGATATCCTCGGCCAACTGCGCCTGCGTCGCTTCGTCTGGCGCGAGCAGCCATTGCGCGGCGAGTTCCTCCACGCGCGGATTGGTGTACCAGCCGAACCAGCCGCGCTCGCCCTGGCCACGCAGGATCGGGCTGGTGGCCGGGTTCAGGATGGAAGGGCCTGGCCACCAGGTGTGGAAGATGCTCCAGCCGCCGCGGTCCACCGGTTCCCGGCTGGCGCGCCGCTGCACGACGGACCCCCAATCGGTCTCGACCAACTCCACATTCATGTCGAGGCGCTTCAGGAGGTCCGCGGTGACGAGGCCGAAGGGCGCAATGCTTGGCAGGTCGCTCGGATTGATGACGACGACCTTTTCGCCGCGATACCCCCCGTCGCGCAGCATCTGCTTCGCGCGGGACAAATCGGGCGGGTTGCCGCGCAGTTCGGCCGGCTGCGTCTCCCGGCCATACGGCGTGCCACAAGGCCACATGGAATGGCATTCGGAGAAGATCTCCGGATCGTTGCCTGTGATGGCGCGCAGGTAATCATCTTGGTTCGCCGCGTACAGGATGGCGCGGCGCACGGCCGCCTTGTCGAAGGGCGCATGCAGGTGGTTGAAGCGCAATGTGCCGATGTAGCCGGCCGGATCGTTGACGGCCACGCGCAGATTGCGGTTGCGGCGCAGCAGCGGCGTGAGATCGGGGTTCACCTGATCCCACCAATCCATTTCGCCGGCCTGCATGGCGGCCGCCGCCGTCGCGCTGTCAGGCATGACATGCCATTCGATGCGCTCGAAATGCGCGACCTTGCCACCGGTGGTGTTCTCCGCCGGCTCCTGCCGCGGCACGTAGCCGTCGAACTTCGCATAGCCGACGCGGCTGCCCGAGACGAACTCATCCGCCAGGAAGCGGTACGGGCCGGACCCGACCATCTCGGTGACCTGCCGGAAGGGGTCGGTGCGCGCCAGACGCTCAGGCATCATCAGCGGCATGTTCGACGCCGTCTTGCCGATGGCCGAGAGCAGCAGCGGGAAGGGGCTGCGCAGCCGGATGCGCAAGGTGCGGTCATCGGCCGTGCCCCATTCCGCGACGACGGCGGCGAGCGACTGGCCGAAGACGTCGCGCTTGCTCCAGCGCTCGAGGCTGGCAACGCAATCCCGCGCCAGGACCTTCTCGCCATCGTGCCACAGCAGCCCGTCGCGCAGCCGGATGGTCCAGGTCAGCTTGTCGTCGGATACCGTGTGTCCCTCGGCCATCTGGGGCCGGATGTGCCCGGCATCATCGGTGCCGTAGAGCGTGTCGAACACGGTGTACCCGTGCAGCGAGGTCACCGCCGCGGTCGTCCAGATGGGATCGAGTGCGGTGAGATTGGCCTGCGGAATGAAGCGCAGCACGCGCGGGTCCCTGCGTTGCGCTCGTGCAGGCGCACTGCCTGCTGCGACAAGGCCAGCGGTGGTGGCAATGAAATGGCGCCGTTCCATGCGGTGGTCTCCTTGCTCTGTCGGCGGGTGTCAGGCGCGTGACGTCGGGCCGCGGCAAGGCGCGGTGACGTCCACGGCGGCGGCGCTCATGGGCCGGTGATCCAACGGTAGGGCCAGGCGGTGGAGGGACATGGCGAGCTCCGGTCCGAGGATCTACATCACTTGGACTCGCCCAGCCTGCGGCCACTACGATGACGACCACGGCTAATCGCGATTCCAACGACAAGAGAAATGTGATCACACTATGAACCGAAGCGCCATGGCCTTTCTCCCGGTCTCGGAGGAAGAAGGGCTCACCCTTGATGAATTGGCCTATCGGCGCCTGAGCCGGGCGCTGGTGACGGGCGCCATGCTGCCGGGCGATCGCCTGTCCATCCGTGGCGTTGCGGCGGCGCTCGGGGTCAGTTCCATGCCGGCCCGTACGGCGTTGCAGCGCCTGGCGGCGGAACAGGCGGTGGATCTCCTGCCCTCGGGCACCGCGGTCGTGCCGCGCCTGACCCGCGCGGGCTTCGCTGAGTTGAGTGCCATCCGTGCGGAGCTGGAGCCGCTCGCGGTCCGGCTTGCCGCGCCGCATCTGACAGAGGCCGATTGGACCAGACTTGCGGCGCTGATCTCCGCGCATGACACGGCTCGGGGGGCCGGCGAGGCGGAGGCAATCCAGGCCGCGGACCGGGACTTTCTGTTTCTAATCTACCGCGCCGCGCAGGCGCCGCTGCTGCTTGGATTGATCGAGACGCTTTGGCTGCGGCGAGGGCCGCTCTTCGGCGCCATTCGCGGCTTGTCAGGCGCGCTGGGCGGCATGCGGCATCGCCATGGCGAGATTCTCGCTTCGTTGCGCGAGCGCGCAGGGGAGCCTGCCGCCGCCCTGCTCCGTAGCGAGATCGAGGAGGCGACACGTTTCATTCAATCGACGCTGCGCTTCGAGGATGACGACACGGCCGCGGAGCGACTGGCTGCCATCGGCCAGTTGAACGCGCATCCCCTGGACAGGGAACCGACATCGCTGTCGCACCATCGGCGCCGGCGAAGCCGGGGCACATGACGCCACGCCTGAAGAGGCGGGGAAGCTCAACGTCTCAGCAGTGCCGGATCCGCGACGCGGCGAACGACGTTCTCGATCAGCGGGCCGCCGGATTGCATAGCTGCTCACTGGAAGCACCGCCATGAAGCTCATGAATCCCGCGAGGAAGCCGACCCCACCCGTGGCCATCTCGAAGCGACCGCCGCTCCGGGAACTATGAGCGGCGGCACCATGACCGCGACTATTGGCGCCCGTGCACGAGTGGAGCACCGGAGCGCCGGCGGAGCGGGTGGCTCGCGCCGCGGCTTTCGCTCGACCGCGCTCGTCACGCCGCCTCGAGATGCGCGATCGCCCCTTCGATGTTGCGGCGCGCCCGCTTCTCCCGCTCCAGATAGAATCGATCCGTGTGGAAGATGCGATTCTTCCACAGCAGCATCTGCAGGGCGGCGGAGCGCGCCATGCGATACCTTTCCGCCGGCAGGTGGGCGGCCTCCTGACGCAACGCCTCCTCGTATTCAGAAAAGCGCCGCGCATCGTCGCCGAGCACCGCGTTGTCGAAATCCAGGAGCAGCGCGGCGTCCCCGCGGAGCGACGGATCGTCCGTTTCCGGGACCTCGCGCTCGTCGATCGCCCTGATCAGCGCCTCCGCGCGGTCCAGCGTCCCGGGTGGAGCGCTCGCGCCGATCGACGCGCGCATCAGTTCCACGCTGCGGGTGGCCGAATCAGTCGCGCGCGGCGTGAACACAGACTTGTGAAAAAGGATGGCGAGAATGAAGGCGGGCCGCTCTGCGATACCGTTCACGACGTCCTCGGCGAACTGCAGCAGCTCCCCGACCCGATCCCACGTGTGGAGCTTCCGGTGAGGCTCCGCGTGGCGGTGCCGCAGATCCGCAAGGGTCTCGCTTGTCAGGAACGCCATCATGATGGGGATGTAGCTCATGCCCCGTGGCCGTGTCAGCGACCGAGAGCCGAGGTGCTGGGTCGGGCGGAACGTGACGACGGGAGGACCGGGCCTTCGGTAGGTCAGGCGATCGAAACCCGAACCGCCTGGGCACCGCCGGACGATCCCGTTACTCGATCGCGCCCACCACTTCCCGGTTCAGCCAAAGCACTGCCAGGGTGCAGGCAGCGCCGGACAGCAGGTAGAGGCCTGAGGAGGGCAGCCCGAAACTCGTGGACAGCAGCAAGGCGGCGATGGGCGCGAAACCGGCGCCGAACAGCCAGGCCAGGTCCGAGGTCAGGGCCGAACCCGTATAGCGATGCCGAGGCGACAGCCGCGAGGACAGGGCACCTGACGACTGGCCGAAGGACAGGCCGAGCAGCACGAACCCCACGAGCATGAACACGGCCTCGCCGACCGGACCACCATCGAGGAGCTGTGGTGCAAAGCCGCTGAACGCCGCGATGGCAGCAGCACAGGCCCCGAGCAGCCGACGCCGGCCCACCCGGTCCGCGATATGGCCCGAGGCGACGATGGCGGCGGTGCCCAGCGCCGCGGCGATGGCCTCGAGCACCAGGAACCGTGAGGGTGAGTCGGGCGTGAACAGGAACACCCAGGACAGCGGGAAGACGGTGACCATGTGAAACATCGCGAAGGTCGCCAGCGGCGCGAAGGCACCGAGGGCAATCGTCCGCCATTCGGCCCGAACGGTTTCCATGACCGGCGCGGGCGCCAGCGAGAGGCTTTCGTAGCGCCGCGCATACTCCGGCGTGACGACGATGCGCAGCCGGGCAAAAAGCGCCACGACGTTGATCGCGAAGGAGACGAAGAACGGGTAGCGCCATCCCCAGTCCAGAAAGTCCTCGGCCGGCAGGATGCTGACGAAAAAGGCGAAAAGCAGGCTCGCGACGATCAGCCCCAGCGGCGCGCCGAGCTGTGGCACCATCGCGTACCAGCCGCGGTGCCGTTCCGGCGCGTTCAGGGCGAGCAGGGAGGCCAGCCCGTCCCAGGACCCGCCGAGCGCCACGCCCTGGCCCATGCGGAACAGCGCAAGCAGCATCACCGCGGCGTGACCGATCGTCTCATAGCCCGGCAGGAACGCGATCGCCGCCGTGGAACCACCGAGCAGGAACAGCGCGATGGTCAGCTTCGTGCCGCGGCCGTAGCGGCGGTCCACTTCCATGAAGATCATCGTGCCGACCGGCCGGACGATGAAGGCCAGCGCGAAGATGGCGAAGGAGTAGATCGTGCCGGTCAGCGGATCGACATAGGGAAAGATCAGCTTCGGGAAGACCAGTACCGAGGCGATCGCATAGACGAAGAAGTCGAAGAACTCCGATGTCCGGCCGATCACCACCCCGATCGCGATCTCGCCCGGCGCGATGCGGTGCTCGCGGGTATGGAGCGCGAGGGCATCGCGCTCGGCTTCGGTGGCGGAGAGGGGCTGCGTCGTCATCATCGGGTCGGGCCTCGTCCGAAGCATCGTTAAAGCGCGGCCGGTGCGGGGACCGCAAGCCTGGAGCGGGTCCATGCCGCGGGTTCGACGAAAAATAAGTCGTTTGTCGGCAATAACGGGATGGCCTGTATCCTCGGCCGCCCAGTCGTGGCTAACTTCCGGAAGTGAGTCTCACACAGGATCCGGCCGGATGATGCGCCGCCTCGCCCTGTTCGCCGTACCGCTGCTGCTTGGCGGCTGCAATCTCGTGGTGCTCAACCCGGCCGGCGACGTCGCGCAGCGTCAGGGTGACCTGGTGTTGATGGCCACGGGCCTGATGCTGCTGATCATCCTTCCCGTGATGGCGCTGACCGTCCTGTTCGCCTGGCGATATCGCGCCGCGAACCGCGAAGCGCGCTACGAGCCGGAATGGAGCCATTCGACCGGCCTCGAACTCGTGATCTGGGCGGCGCCGCTTATCATCATCATCTGCCTCGGCGCGCTGACCTGGGCGGGCACCCATCTGCTGGATCCCTATCGGGCCCTGTCTCGAATCGCTCCCGACCGGCCGGTCGCCGCGTCCACCCGCCCGCTCGAGGTGCAGGTCGTAGCACTCGACTGGAAATGGCTGTTCATCCTGCCGGAACAGGGCGTCGCCAGCGTGAACGAGCTTGCCGCTCCGGTCGATCGGCCGATCCGCTTTCGGATCACCTCCACGGCGGTGATGAACTCCTTCTTCATCCCAGCCCTGGCCGGGCAGATCTACGCTATGCCGGGCATGGAGACGACCCTGCACGGCGTGATCAACCGGGCGGGGGAGTATGAGGGCTTCTCCGCGAACTACAGCGGCGCGGGTTTCTCCGGCATGCGCTTCCGCTTCCACGGCCTGGACGGGAACGGCTTCGAGGGCTGGGTCGCGCAGCTTCGGCAGGCCGGGGAGGGGCTCGATCGGCAGCGCTTCCTGGCATTGCAGCGGCCGAGCCAGAATGAACCGATCCGGCACTTCTCCGCCGTCGATCCCGACCTCTTCTCCGCCATCGTCAACGCATGTGTCGAACCGGGCCGGATGTGCCGGCACGATATGATGAGCATCGACGCGCGTGGCGGCCTGGGTGTCGCCGGCATCGACAGTGTCCGGCGCATCGGCAGTGACGGCGCTGCGACGGGACGCACAACCGCGATGGTTTCCTCGATCTGTACCATTCCGAGCTTCCCTGAGGCGCGCCCCATGCCGCCGCCCGTTGCCCAGGCGCGCCTCACCGGCGCCGGGCTGCGGCCGCCCGGACTGGACGGCTCGCAGCCCCTGGCGGTGACCCAATTGCCGCCCGGCCCGGAATCCTGACCGCCATGACCACGCCTTCGGATGTAAGCCCAATCCTCGGCAAGCTGACCCTCGCCGCGCTGCCGCTCGATCAGCCCATCCTGGTCGTGACCTTCATCGTGGTCGCGATCCTCGGCGCCATGCTGCTCGGCGCGATCACGTGGTTCCGCCAGTGGGGCTATCTCTGGCGGGAATGGCTCACGAGTGTCGATCATAAGAAGATCGGCATCATGTACCTCATCCTGGGGACCATCATGCTGCTGCGCGGCTTCGCCGACGCAATCATGATGCGCCTGCAACAGGCGATGGCCTTCAACGGTTCCGAGGGCTACCTGCCGCCGCACCACTATGATCAGATCTTCACCGCCCACGGCGTGATCATGATCTTCTTCGTGGGCATGCCCTTCGTCACCGGCTTCATGAACTACGTCGTGCCGCTGCAGATCGGGGCGCGCGACGTGGCCTTCCCCTTCCTGAACAACTTCAGCTTCTGGATGACCGTCGGCGGCGTCATCCTGGTGATGATGTCGTTGTTCGTCGGGGAGTTCGCCAAGACGGGCTGGCTCGCCTATCCGCCGTTGTCCGGCCTTACCTATAGTCCGGATGTCGGCGTCGACTACTGGATATGGGCGTTGCAGATAGCCGGCGTGGGCACGACGTTGTCCGGCATCAATCTGCTCGTGACCATCATCAAGATGCGCGCACCGGGCATGAGCCTGATGAAGATGCCGATCTTCACCTGGACCGCCCTGTGCACCAACGTGCTGATCGTCGCCACCTTTCCGGTGCTGACCGCCGTACTCGCGCTGCAGGGGCTTGACCGCTACCTCGGCATGAACTTCTTCACGAGCGATCTCGGCGGCAACGCCATGATGTACGTGAATCTGATCTGGATCTGGGGCCACCCCGAGGTTTACATCCTGATCCTTCCGCTGTTCGGCGTCTTCTCGGAGGTGACCTCGACCTTCTCGGGCAAGCGCCTCTTCGGCTACACCTCCATGGTCTACGCCACGGTGGTGATCACCATCCTGTCCTACCTCGTGTGGCTGCACCATTTCTTCACCATGGGGTCTGGGGCGAGCGTCAACAGCTTCTTCGGCATCACCACCATGGTGATTTCCATCCCGACCGGCGCGAAGCTGTTCAACTGGCTGTTCACCATGTATCGCGGCCGCATCCGCTTCGAACTGCCGATGATGTGGACCATCGCCTTCATGCTGACCTTCGTGGTCGGCGGCATGACAGGCGTGCTGCTGGCAGTGCCGCCGGCCGACTTCGTGCTGCACAACTCGCTGTTCCTGGTTGCGCATTTCCACAATGTCATCATCGGCGGCGTGCTGTTCGGCAGCTTCGCGGCGATCAACTTCTGGTTCCCCAAAGCCTTCGGCTTCAGGCTCGACCCCTTCTGGGGGAAGGTGTCCTTCTGGTGCTGGGTGCCCGGCTTCTGGCTCGCCTTCATGCCGCTCTACATCCTGGGGCTGATGGGCATAACGCGCCGCATGCGCGTCTTCGACGATCCCTCCCTGCAGATATTCTTCGTCATCGCGGGCTTCGGCGTCGCCGTCATCGCCTGCGGCATCGCCGCGATGCTGATCCAGTTCGGGGTCAGCATCCTGCGCCGGGATCGCCTGCGGGACACGACCGGCGACCCATGGGCTGGCCGGACACTGGAATGGTCGACCTCCTCGCCGCCACCCGAATACAACTTCGCCTTCACCCCCGTCGCCCATGACCTGGATGCCTGGTACGACATGAAGCAGCGTGGGCACGAGCGCCCCGCCGCGGGCTTCCGGACAATCCAGATGCCCAGGAACACGGGGGCGGGCATCGTGCTGGCGGCGTTTAGCACGATCTGCGGCTTCGCCCTGATCTGGCATATCTGGTGGCTGGCGGCGGGGAGCTTCCTGGCCGTACTGGTCACCGCCATCGCTCACACATTCGACTACGACCGTACCTTCCGCATTCCGGCGGAGACGATCGCCGACACCGAGGCGCAGCGCGCCCGAGCCCTGGCAGCCGCCGAATGACGACGGACACGGCAACCACGGCGGGGCTCCCGCCTCGTTTCTACGACCTCGAGGAGCATGACCACCCGGAAGGCAGCAGCACAATGCTGGGCTTCTGGATCTACCTGATGAGCGACTGCCTCATCTTCGCGATCCTGTTTGCCTGCTTCGCCGTGCTGGGCGGCAACTACGCGGCCGGACCCTCGCCGCGCGACGTGTTCGAGCTGCCGCTGGTCGCGCTCAATACGGCGATGCTGCTGTTCTCCTCCATCACCTACGGCTTCTCGATGCTCGCGATGCGCGCGGGGCGGCCGGGGCTGACGCGCGTTTGGCTGGCCGTGACGGCAGCCTTCGGCCTGGCCTTCCTGACCATCGAGCTTCACGAATTCACGCACATGATCAGCATCGGCGCGACGCCGCAGCGCAGCGCCTTTCTCTCGGCCTTCTTCACGCTGGTGGGCACGCATGGGCTGCACGTCACCTTCGGGGTGATCTGGATCGTCACGATGATCGTGCAGGTCGGCCGGCATGGGCTGATCGCGGCGAACCAGCGCCGGCTGATGTGCCTCAGCCTGTTCTGGCACTTCCTCGATATCATCTGGATCGGTGTCTTCACCTTCGTCTATCTGATGGGGATGCTGCGATGAACGAGGGCGCGCACCACGCACCGGATGCTCCGCATGGTTCCCTGCGGGAATACCTGATCGGCTTCTTCCTGTCGGTCGTGCTGACCGCCATTCCCTTCTGGCTCGTGATGGCGCGTCCGCTGGCGCCCGGCCCTACTGCGGTGCTGATCGTGGCGTTCGCGGTGGTGCAGATCATCGTGCACATGGTCTATTTCCTCCACATGAACGCCCGATCCGAAGGCGGGTGGACCATGATCGCACTGATCTTCACCCTGATCGTCGTTGCCATTGCCCTCGCGGGTTCGATGTGGGTGATGCATCACCTGGACACCAACATGATGCCGATGCCGCACGAGGTCAGTCGCCAGCCGTGACGGGGCGCTCGCGGGTTGGCCTCGCCCTGTTCGGCGGGGGCTTCCTGCTGCTGGCGTTGTTGTTCGGGGCGCTGGGGGCGTGGCAGCTCCAGCGACGGGCCTGGAAGCACGATCTCATCGCGCAGGTCGAGGCCCGGTTCCGCATCGCGCCAGTGCCGGTTCCGGGACGGGGCGAATGGCATCTGATCTCGGCACGCGATGCTTATCGCCGTATCATGGCCGACGGGCAGTTTCTGCCCGACCGCGAGACGCTAGTGCGCGCGACCACCGTGCTTGGCAGAGGATACTGGGTCATGGTGCCGTTGCAGACTGCGGACGGCGTGGTGATGGTCAATCGCGGATTCATCCCCCCCGACCGGCGCGACCCCGCCGCGCGCAGCGGCCCGGAGCAAGGCGCATCGGTCCGGGTGACCGGCCTGTTGCGCGTGAGCGAACCGGTCGGCGGCTTCCTCCGGGCGAACGACCCGGCGGCTGACCGGTGGTACTCGCGCGACATCGCGGCCATCGCGGCGCGGCATGGCCTTCGCGACGTGGCGCCCTTCTTCATCGATGCCGAGGCATTGCCGGGCGCGACGGCCTATCCGGTCGCCGGCCTGACGGTCATCCGCTTTTCCGACCATCATCTTGTCTATGCGCTTACCTGGTTCGGCCTGGCGCTGCTGTCGGCCTGGGGCGGGGTCCTGGCGCTTCGACAGCGATAGGATCGCGCCGTCTTGCCTCGGCCGTCGAACTCCCCCCTAATCGTCGTGCCGCCCTGCCACGACCAGCGGGATAAGGTGCGCGGCCTCGATTGCCAGCCCCGCGCCTGACGCGTTATGGTTTGTGGGATATAGCGCGTTTCAGCGCGCCGCATCGCCCAGCCGCAGCATCGACAGCAGCCGCCGATCATCCTTCCGCGATGGCCGGCCGAACGGATGGAGGAAAGCGACATGAATCACGAACGCGAGCACTATGTGAACGGCGCCTGGGTCGCGCCGCTCGAGCCGAAGCTGCTCGATGTGGTGGACCCGTCGACCGAGGAAGCCTTCGCGCAGATCGCCGTCGGCGGCCCGAAGGATGTCGATCGCGCCGTCGCCGCCGCCCGTGCGGCGTTTCCCTCCTTCTCGCAGACCTCGCGCAAGGACCGGCTCGACCTGCTGCGCGCAATCCTCGCCGAATACACGAAGCGCCGCGACGACATCGCCGCCGCCCTGTCGCAGGAGATGGGTGCGCCGCTGAAGTTCGCGCTGGAACGCCAGGCCGCGACCGGTACCGCGCATCTGACCCGCATGATCCAGGTGCTCGAGACCTATCCGTTCGAGGAAGTGCAGGGCACCACCCTGATCGCCCGCGAACCGATCGGCGTCGTCGGCCTCATCACGCCCTGGAACTGGCCGATCAACCAGATCGTCTGCAAGGTCGCGCCCGGGATCGCCGCCGGCTGCACCATGGTGCTCAAGCCGTCCGAGGTGGCGCCGCTCAACGCCATCATCTGGACCGAGGTGATGCATGCGGCCGGCGTGCCCGCCGGCGTCTACAACATGGTGCAGGGCGAGGGCGGCGTGGTCGGCAACGCGATGTCCTCGCATCCCGACATCGACATGATGTCCTTCACCGGATCGACCCGTGCAGGCATCCTGGTTGCGCAGGCCGCTGCCGTCACGGTCAAGCGCGTGGCGCAGGAACTCGGCGGCAAGTCGGCGAACATCCTGCTGCCCGACGTGGACTTCAAGACGGCCGTCACCAAGGGCGTGCTGGGCATGATGGGCAACAGCGGCCAGTCCTGCAACGCGCCGACCCGCATGTTCGTGCCCGCCGACCGGCATGAGGAGGTGAAGGCGATCGCCAAGGCCGCCGCCGAGCGCGTCGTCGTCGGCCCGGTCGGCGATGCCGGGACGACGATGGGCCCCGTCGTCAGCGAGGTACAGTTCAACAAGATTCAGCGCCTCATCGAGGCCGGGATCAAGGAAGGCGCGGAACTGGTCACCGGCGGCCCGGGCCGGCCGGAGAACCTCAACCGCGGCTACTTCGTGCGCCCGACCGTCTTCGCGAACGTCCGCAACGACATGACCATCGCTCGCGAGGAGATCTTTGGCCCGGTGCTGGCCATTCTTCCCTATCGCGACGAGGCGCACGCAATCGAGATGGCGAACGACACGGTCTACGGCCTCGCCGCCTATGTGCAGTCGGCTGATGTGGCGAGCGCGCGGCGGGTTTCCGCACAGATGCGTGCGGGCAATGTGTTCATGAACTATCCGGTCGGCGATACCGCCGCGCCGTTCGGCGGCTACAAGCAATCCGGCAATGGCCGCGAATACGGCAAATGGGCCCTCGATGACTTCACCGAGATCAAGGCGGTGATCGGCTACGAGGCCGCCTGACCAGGGGCGGGCGCCGCGCCCCTCCGGCGCGGCGCCCGCACCTCTGCCGCTTGACCGGTGCCCCCGCCCGGGCGTAACGACGATGTTGGCGGCAACGCCCCTCGCGATTTGTCCGGCCAGCTTGCGGCGAGGTCCCTTCCAGGGCGCACCCATCGGGGTGCTGAAAACAAGCGCGCTAAACGGCCGTGCGGGCGCCGTGCGTCCGCCGCCCGTGAAGGGCCGGACGCAGCCTTAGCCGCAGAGGTATCGTCCCATGGCCAAGTCCCGTTCCGACCGCCCGCTCCGCCCCGCCACGCTGCTCGTGCGCGGTGGGCAGATGCGCTCGGATTTCGATGAGACGGGCGAGGCGCTCTACCTGACATCCGGCTTCGTCTACGACAGCGCTGCCCAGGCCGAGGCGACCTTCGCCGGCACCGTCCAGCACTACCAGTATTCCCGCTTCGGCAACCCCACGGTCGCCATGCTCGAAGGCCGCATCGCCGCGCTCGAGGGGGCCGAGGCCTGTCGTGTCACCGCCACCGGCATGGCCGCGGTGCATGCCGCCATGCTGTCGCACCTCAAGACCGGCGACCGCGTCGTGGCATCCCGCGCGCTGTTCGGTTCCTGCCACTGGATCGTTTCCACCCTGCTGCCGCGCTACGGCATCGCGACCGAGTTCGTCGACGGCGCGGACCTCGACCAATGGGAAACGGCGTTGTCCAAGCCCGCAGCGCTCGTGCTCCTGGAAACGCCGTCCAACCCGATGCTCGAGATCGTGGACATGCGGGCGGTGTGCGACTTGGCCCACAAGGCCGGCGCGATCGTGGTGGTCGACAACGTTTTCGCGACCCCGCTGCTGCAGAAGCCGATGCAGTTCGGCGCCGACGTCGTCGTCTATTCGGCGACCAAGCATTTCGACGGCCAGGGCCGCGTGCTGGGCGGGGCCGTGCTCGGCTCGAAGAAATGGGTGGAGGAGACGCTGCAGCCCTTCATCCGCAACACCGGCCCGTCGCTCAGCCCGTTCAATGCCTGGACGATCCTGAAGGGCCTCGAGACGCTGCATCTGCGCGTGCCCGCCATGTGCCGTTCGGCCGCCGCCGTCGCCGACATGCTGGCGGAGCGCGTGGAGGTTTCGCGCGTGCTGTATCCGTTCCGCGCCGACCACCCGCAGCAGAAGCTCGCCATGGCGCAGATGAGCTCTGGCGGCACGCTCGTCACCTTCGATCTGAAGGGCGGCAAGGATGCCTGCTTCCGCTTCATGGACGCGCTGCAGCTGATCGACATCTCGAACAATCTCGGCGATTCGAAGTCGCTCGCCACGCACCCGGCGACGACGACGCATATGCGCGTCGGTGCGGAGGAACGCGCCCGCCTCGGCATCACCGACGGCACGGTGCGCCTGTCCGTCGGGCTCGAGGATGTTGCCGACATCATCGACGACCTTTCCGAGGCTCTCGATGCCGCAGCCGCCGTGGCGGCGCGCGCGGCGGAGTAGCGACGATGATCCTTGAGACCTGGCTCGCCTTCGTCGCCGCGACAGTGGTCATGCTGGCAATTCCGGGGCCGACCATCCTGCTGGTGATCGGCCAGTCGCTTGGTGCGGGCCGTCGCGCGGCGCTGCCGCTGGTCGCCGGCGTGGCGCTGGGCGACTTCACGGCGATGACGCTGTCGCTGGCGGGGCTCGGTGCCTTGCTGGCGACGTCGGCGACGCTGTTCACGGTGCTGAAGTTTGCCGGCGCGGCGTATCTGGTGTGGCTGGGCGTGAAGCTGTGGCGCGCTCCGGTGGAGGCGGGCGCAACCGCTCCGGTCACGGCCCGGAAGGCCATGCGCGACGCCTATGTCGTCACCGCGCTGAACCCCAAGGGCATCGCCTTCTTCGTGGCCTTCGTGCCGCTGTTCATCGATGCCGGCAGCCCCTTCGTGCCGCAGGCGACGATGCTGGTTGCGACCTTCGTCACTCTGGCGGCGGCGAATGCGGCGATCTATGCGTTGCTGGCGGCGCGGCTGTCCGGCGCGGTGCGCCGCCCCGGTGTCCGTCGTGCCTTCAATCGCGGCGGCGGAACCATGCTGGTCGGCGCCGGCCTCGCCACCGCAGCCATGCGCCAGTAGTGACGGCGGCGGCGATGGACAAGTGCCGAGCGCCGACGTTTCAGGGCTGAACGGGAAGCAGGGTCGCCATGGCCAGGAAGGACGAGTTCTGCGCGACGACACGCGGCATCCGCGTTTCCGTACGGGCCTTCTATCTCGCTGACCAGTCGGAACCCGAGCGGGGGCAATACGTCTGGGCCTATCGCGTGGAGATCATCAATACCGGCCGGGAAACGGTGAAGCTGCTGCGCCGCACCTGGCACATCACCGACGCGCTCGGCCGGACCCAGACCGTCCATGGAGCGGGCGTGATCGGGGAGCAGCCGGTGCTGGAGCCCGGTGGGCGCTTCGAATACACCTCGGGCACGCCGCTCGCGACCGCTTCCGGCTTCATGGAAGGCGCCTACCACATGATCGTGACCGACAGCGGGGAGCCCTTCGATGTGACCATCCCGGCCTTCAGTCTCGACAGCCCGCACCAGCCCTCTGGCCGGGTGCATTAGCCGCGCCGCGGGCCGGGTTGCGAACCTGTTACAAGGGCCCATCTGCCCGGACAGAATGGCCGCTGCACCGGTGCGGGCAGACCCTGGAAGGACGCCTACTGTGAACATTCATACGCCCGCTTCCGATCCGGCGGCGGACGAGACCGCGACGCTGGCACGTCCGACCCAGGCGGAGGCGGAGGAGGCCGTCCGCACCCTGTTGCGCTGGGCCGGCGACGACCCCCGGCGCGAGGGCCTGCTGGACACGCCGAAGCGCGTCGCCAGCGCCTATCGCGAATGGTTTTGCGGCTATGAGGACGATCCGGTCGAACTGCTCGCCCGCTCCTTCGAGGAGGTGGAGGGCTATGACGAGATGGTCGTGCTGCGCGACATCCGCCTCGAATCCATGTGCGAGCACCACATGTGCCCGATCATCGGCAAGGCGCATGTCGCCTACCTGCCGAACGGGCGCGTGGTCGGCATCAGCAAGCTCGCCCGCGTCGTCGAGGCCTACGGCAAGCGGCTGCAGATCCAGGAGAAGATGACCGCGCAGATCGCGAACACGCTGCTCGACGTGCTGCAGCCGAAGGGCGTCGCGGTGGTGATCGAGGCCGTGCACCAGTGCATGACCACGCGCGGCGTCCACAAGAGCGGGGTGTCGATGGTCACGTCCCGGATGCTTGGCGCGTTCCGCGACGATCCCTCCACCCGGCGGGAGTTCATGTCGATCATCCAGGGACCGCGCGGATCAGGCGAAGGGTAGGTCCTAAGCCCGGCCTGCGGTTTCGACGGCCATCGCGGCCACGGCGCGCGCGATCGCCCCCGCACGGCCGCAGTCGACGCTGATCGGCCAGCGATCCTCCGGCGCATGGAACCAGGGGTTCTTGCCGATCAGCGAGAGATAGCGGCCGCCACGCTGCTCGATCTCATGCGCCTCGCCATTCGCCTTGCCGCCTGTCACGACCTCGAGCGGCGCGCGCGGATGGCCGGAGGCATCCAGCAGCGCCGCCATGCGCTCGGCCATGCCCGGCACGTTGGACCGCACCGTCAGCCGCTCATCCTCCGCCGCGCCCAGATTGGCGCCGAGATGGATCACCAGCGGCGCCTCGGTCGCCAGGCCCGGTTCCGCGGCGAAGACCTGATGCGCGCCGATATGGCCGAGCTCATGCCCGCAGGTGGCGAGCCCCACCACGCCCCGCGCGCGCGGCGTCGCGGCCAGTGCCTGCAACGTGGCCAGCCAGGCGAAGATCCCGCCGCCGCGCTCCGCCGTGCTGGTCCACCAGGAGGTGCGCGGCGTCAGCAGCACCAGGGGTGGCAGCGCGCCGGGCAGGGCGGCGCGGATCGAGTGGGACACCGACGGCGCGCGGTTCCCGGCCACGATCAGCCGCGCCTCGGCGCCCGTATCGGCCAGGGCCAGCAGCCGCGGCGCGTCGCGGCCGGCCAGTTGCAGCACCGGCGGGCCGAAGGGCCGTGCCCAGTCATGTGCATTCAGCGGCGCCAGGCCATCCGGCTTGGTCCGCAGGGCGATGACGATGCCGGCATGGCCGCTGTCCGCGCGTGCCTGGGCAAAGGCGTTGCCCGGCAGGCTGGCTGCCGCCGGGTCCATCTCCGCAACGCCGATCGGCGCGTTCGAGCCGAGCGGTCCCAGCCGGCCGACGATGCCCTCAGCTGTCGTCAGGCCGCCATCGAACAGGGGCAGCCCCTCGAAGCCGAAATTCGCGCCCTCGAGAACGGCGCGGCCGGGTGTCAGGCGGGTGAAGGGCGCGGGCAACAACCGCGCCTCGGCGCCGGCCGCTTCGGCCTTCGCGCGCAGCCAGGCAGCGGCCGCCTGATCGCCCTCGCCGCCGGTGCGGCGCTCCCCGAAAGCGTCGTAATCCGCGAAGAACGAGGCCGGATTCATTCGACTGTCGCTCCCGAGATGCGGACCAGGTCGCGCAGTCGCTGCACCTCGGCCGGCCAAGCCGCCGCGTAGGCCGCCGGGCTTTCCGACAGGATCACCTCGCCGCCCTCAGCCTCAAGCGCTGCGCGCAGTGCCGCGTCGCCCCGCACGGCGTCCCTGAAGGCTGCGTGAAGGCGGGCGGTGACGGCTTCCGGGAGTCCTGCCGGGCCGACCACCGAGGAGGTGCTCGTCACCGGGGGCACCCCCGGCGCCACCTCGGCGAGCGTCGGCACGGCCGGCAGCGCCGTCATCCGCCGCGACCCTGCCGTGCAGAGGATGCGCACCGCGCCCTGCTGCTGCCGCGGCAGGGCGATGTTGCTGATGGCAAATGCGAAGTCGACCTCACCCTGCTCAACGGCGAGCGTCGCCTGGTTGGCGCCGCGATAGGGGACATGCGTGCCCTCCGCGCCGATCGTCTTCAGCAGCGCCGCCGCCGCCATATGGGCGGGCGTGCCGACCCCGCCCGATCCGTAGCGCAGCCCCGGGCTGCGCCGCGCGGCCGCCAGCAATCCCGGCATGTCGCGCAGCGGCGACGCGGTGCGCACGGCAAGCACGGCGGGATTCTCGGCGATCTCGGTGACCGGGGTGAAGTCGCGGAAGATGTCGTAGCCGGGGTTGGCCTGCATCACGGCGTGGGTGACGGCCGTCCCGCCGCCCCACAGCAGGGTGTAGCCGTCCGGCGTGGCACGGGCGACGGCCTGGGCTGCGATCAGCCCACCGGCACCGGCGCGGTTCTCGATCACGAAGGTGCCGCCGAGCGGGCCGGCGGCTTTGGCCGTGATCAGCCGCGCCAGCGTGTCGGAGGAAGCTCCGGCCGCGAAGGGTACGATCATGCGCACCGGCCGGCCCGGCCAGGCTTCCTGGGCGCCGGCTGGCGCTGCTGCCAGGGTGGCGATGCCGATCAGGGCCTCGCGTCGCCGCATTCTGCCATCCTCCGTTTCCTCAAGGGGAAGGCTAGGCCGGAAACGGCACCGGGGGAACGCCGGTTCAGCCGACCGCTTCGCCCTCGACCTCGATCAGCAGCGCAGGATTCGCGAGGCCCGCGACGATCAGCAGCGTGCTGGTCGGCGCATGGTCGCCGAGGAAGGCCGCCCGCTGCCGGCGCCAAGCGGGAAGCTGCGCGGGATCGGTCAGGAAGACCGTCATCTTCACAAGGTTGCCAGGGCCCATGCCATGCGCTGACAGCACAGCGCCGAGATTGGCCAGGGCCTGTGCCATCTGGTCCTCGGGCTCCGCCAGCGTCGTCCCGTCGGGCCGCACCCCGACCTGACCGGAGATGACGAGGCGCCGCCCCTCGCCCTCGATCAGCGCCGCCTGCGAATAACGCGAGGTGGGCTGCGGTGCGCCGGGCGGGTTGGAGAAGGTGATGCGCGCCATGGCAGTTCCTCCGGTCAGATCGGTGCTGGCTCGAGCACCGGTGTCGGCGGCGCCGCTGGGTCGGTCGAGACGGCGGCCGGCGCGTCCGGCTCGGGCGCGGGTCCGCGCAGCAGGGACCGCAGGTTGCGCCGCACCTGGTACTCGAACTCCACATTCAGGTCGTTGCCGCTCAGGCGCACGATTTCCTCCGCCGCCCGGGCGCGTTCCGCCTGGCTGCCGGCGGGGCGGACGGCAGTACGGCGGACCTCGGCCTCGGCGAAGCCGGCGGGGGAACCCTCATCGGTCACGACCTCGAGCCGGCAGCGCATGACGCAGGTCAGCCGTTCGGAGGCGCCGGAGAACACACCGCCCGAGCCGGCATTCTCGCGCGTCAGCGTCGCGACCTGTGTGCGGAAGCGCGCGGAACCGGGTCCGCCGGCGGCGGAAAGCCGGTCTTGCGCCATGATGGTCACGACCTGCGCCGGGATCAGCGGGGCAGGGGGCATCACGCGCGTCGCGGCCGGGTCCGCGGCGGGCACCACCTCGATTCGCCCGACCGCGAGGCGCAGCGGCGTCAGATATGAATAGGAGGGCGGCCCGACCGGCGCCGGTGGCGGCTCCTCGCTGCGTCCGCCGCAGGCCGAGAGGACAAGCAGGCCGCCGAGCGCGGTGCGGCGATCGATCCCAGCAGCCATCAATCCTGCCCTGCACCGCGGATCTCGGCCCGGTCGAAGCGGAAGGCCACGTTGCAGAACTCGCAGGTCATAGTGATCACCCCGTCGTCGGCCATATGGTCCAGATCCTCCGCCCCGAAGCCCGCCAGCACCCCGGACAGGCGTGCGCGCGAACAACGGCAGCCATAGGAAAGGGCGCGGGCGCGATCGAGGGCAAGCCCCTCCAGATGAAACAGCCGGTGCAGCAGCCGGTCGCCCGGCAGGGCATCGTCCAGCAATTCGGCGTCGGTCAGCGTGGCGGCCAGGGCAACGGCGGTGCGCCACGCATCCTCCTGCGCCTCCGCGTCCAATTCCTCGCCCACCCCGCCGGCGCCGGCGACGCGCTCGATGATCAGCGCCGCCGCGCGCCAGCCGGCATCGGTCTGCGCGCAAGCCAGATGGACATGCGTCGCCAACTGCTCGGAGGTGCGGAAATAGGTGTCCGTCATCGCCGTCAGGCTGTCCCCCTCGATGGCGACGAGGCCCTGGTAGCGATCCATTTCCGGCCCCTGGTCGCAGGTGAAGGCAAGGTAGCCCTGGCCGAGCATCGCCGCCGCATCCGGTGCGCCGCTTTCCGCCAGAAGCGGCCCGAGCCGTTCCGCATCGGCCCGCGCATAGCCGCGCAGCGCGCCGGCATCGGTGCAGTCGGCCAGCAGCATCGGCACCGGCCCGTCGCCCTTCGCCTGCAGGCTGAAGGAACCGCGGAACTTCAGCGCGGCCGCCAAGCCTGCCGTCAGCGCGAGCGCCTGGCCGGTCAGCGCCGTGACCGCCGGAGGGTTGTCGTGCCGCGTCAGCAGCGCATCCGCGAGCGCGCCGAGGCGCACCAGGCGCCCGCGCACCGGCTTGTCGCGCAGGTGAAAGGGCTGCACGCCGCGCGGCACCACGATGTCAGGTACCGGCGGGCGGTCGTGGTTGAGGAAATCGGGGGTGCGGGAGGGTTCGGTAGGTGTGGACACCGGGCCTAGATAGGGCGGCAGGCCGGGCGCGGCCAGGGTGGCCTTGGCCGCCGCTGGGCGCCGGATCAGGGCAGGATGCCGGTCCGGTACAGCACCACGCGCAGCCCACCATGCGGCACGGGCGGGCCGGCTGGCAGGAAGGGCAGGGCGGTGGCATGGGCAAGCCGGTTCTCGGTGGCGAGCAGGCCCACGCGCCAGCCGGCGAAGCGGGCCTTCAGGGTCTGGCCGAGTGCGCGGTACAGCGGGGTCAGGGCCTGGCTTTCCCCCAGCCGGCTACCATACGGCGGATTGAGGATGACAAGGCCCGGTGGGCCATCCGGCGGCGTCAGCTCGCTGATCGTGGCCTGCCGGAATGACGTGAGATCCGTGACCCCGGCGCGTTCGGCGTTGGCTATGCTCATGGCGACGGCGCCGGCGTCACGGTCGCTGCCATGGAAGCGGAACTCGGGCGTGCGCCGGTTCTTGACGGCGCGCATCTGCTGCCAGGCCACCTCATCGAAGGTGGCGAGCTGCTCGAAGGCGAAATGACGTGCGCGGCCGGGGTTGAGGCGCGCCGCGATCTCCGCTGCCTCGATAACGAAGGTGCCCGATCCGCACATCGGATCGACCACCGGCTCGCTGCCGTCGAACCCGCATTGGCGCAGGAACAGCGAGGCCATGGTCTCGCGCAGCGGCGCGGCGTTCACCGCTTCCTTGTAGCCACGGCGATGCAGCGCCTCGCCCGATGTATCGACGCTGATGGTGCAGACGTCATGATCGATCCGCGCCATGACCGTGACGGCGGCATCCGGCGTTTCCGGCGCGCCCAGCGTGTCGCGGATGGCCGTCGCGATGCGTTGCGCCGCGGCGCCGCTGTGCCAGATGCGGGAGGCCGCGCAGGAGGCCTCCACGCGGAACGGCACGTCCCGTCGCAGTACGCTGCCCCAGGCAACCCGATGCGCGAGGGTGTCGAGCTGCGCGAGATGCACGACGCGGAAGGAGGCGATGCGGGCGAGGACGCGCCCCGCGCCACGGACCCAGAGATTGGCGCGCCAGACATCCGGCCAGCGGCCCTTGACCACGACTCCTCCCGGCACGGGCTTCGGGCTGTTGAAGCCCTTGTGCCGCACCTCGTCGCACAGGACAGGTTCGAGACCTGGAGCAGTCGCGAGGAAGATCTCGAAAGGGGTGTCGTTCGTCATTGGATGGGTCGGCAGGCATGGCAGCGTGGGTGGGCGGCGACGCTGTCTCTCAACGCCGACGATCGGAGGGGCTCTGCCCCTCCGAGCCACCCCGCCAAGTGGTTAGACCACCTGGACCGCAATTCGTTGGTACCGGGCACCGCGGGTTCACTATCCTCGCCAAGCCCGCTTCGCGCGCAGGCGCGACCGTCGACACCGCTTCGCCCCTCGGCGCACGGTGCCAAGTGGAGGTTTGCAAAGGCCTTTCGGCCTTTGCTGGGGTGGTTTGGAGGGGCAAAGCCCCTCCAATGGCCTCACCCCGCCAGCCCCATCGCCCAAAGCAGCACGCCCTTTTGCGCGTGCAGCCGGTTCTCCGCCTCGTCGAAGACAACACTCTGCGGCCCGTCCATCACCTCGTCGGTGATTTCCTCGCCGCGATGCGCCGGGAGGCAATGCATGGCGATCGCATCCGGCGCGGCGTGCTTCAGCAGTGCGCCGTTCAGCTGGTACGGCGCCAGCAGGTTGTGGCGTGCCGGCGCCTTGCCGTCGCGCTCGTCCGACATCGACACCCAGGCATCGGTGACGACGCAGCGCGCGCCTGTCACCGCCGCCACGGGGTCATTGGTCAGTTCGATCGTCGCCCCCTGAGCGCGCGCCCATTCCACCAGCGCGGCGGGCGGGGCGAGTTCCGGCGGCGTCGCGATGCGCAGCGTGAAGCCGAAGCGCGCCGCGGCCTGGATGAAGGATTGCGCGACGTTGTTGCCGTCCCCTGTCCAGGCGACGACCTGGCCGGCGATCGGCCCGCGATGCTCCTCGAAGGTCATCACGTCGGCCATGATCTGGCAGGGATGCGAGATGTCGGTCAGGCCGTTGATCACCGGCACCGTCGCATGTTCCGCCAGTTCGCGGATCTTACGCACGTCGTCGGTGCGGAGCATGATCGCGTCGACATAGCGCGACAGGACGCGCGCCGTGTCCTTCGGCGTCTCTCCGCGGCCCATCTGCATGTCGCGTGAGGTCAGCACGACGACGTCGCCGCCAAGCTGCCGTACGCCCACCTCGAAGGAGACGCGGGTACGGGTGGATGGCTTCTCGAACAGCAGCGCAACGGTCTTGCCGGCGAGCGGCTTGCCGGGCAGGTCCCCGCGCTTCGTCCGCGTCCCGAGATCCAGCATCCGCCGGAGCGAGGCAGTGTCGAAATCCATGATCTCGAGGAAGTGGCGGGGGGCCGTCGGCCCCCCGTCGATCGGCTTGAGCATTGCGCTCACTTTGCCGCCGCCTTGGCCTTGGACGGCGTCATGCGGCGGCAGGCGCGGTCGAGGAGTTCGATGGCCTCGTCGACATCCGCCTCCGTGATGACCAGCGGCGGGGCGAGACGCAGGACGTTCATGCCGGCGGCGACGGTCAGCAGGCCTTCCGCAACCGCGGCCGACTGCATCTCGCCGTTGGACACGTCGGGCGTCAGCTTGAGGCCGACCAGCAGGCCGGCTCCCTGGGCGCACTCGACCACCGACGGGTGCTTCGCCGCGAGTGCCTCCAGCGAGGTCCATAGGTGGCGCGCCACCCTGTCGACATTCGCGAGGAAGCCCTCGGCGAGGATCACGTCGAGCACCGCATTGCCCGCCGAACAGGCAAGCGGGCCGCCGCCATAGGTCGTGCCATGGGTGCCGGGCTTCAGGTGCTTCGCCACCTTCTCCTTGGCCAGGATGGCGCCGAGCGGGAAGCCGCCGCCGATCCCCTTGGCCGAGGACATGACGTCCGGCTCGATCCCGGCCCATTCATGGGCCCAGAGCTTGCCGGAGCGGCCCATGCCGGTCTGCACTTCGTCCAGGGCCAGCAGCAGGCCGAATTCATCGCAGACCTGGCGCAGTTCCTTGAGGAAGCGGATCGGCGCGGGTCGCACGCCGCCCTCGCCCTGGATCGGCTCGATCATGATGCCGGCCGTCTGCGGCGTGATGGCCGAGCGGACGGCATTCATGTTGTCGAACGGCACATGCTCGAAGCCCTGAACCGGCGGGCCGAAGCCGGCGAGGTACTTCTCGTTGCCGGTCGCGGACAGCATGGCGAGGGTGCGGCCGTGGAAGGCGCCCTCGAAGCAGATCATGTGGAACCGCTCGGGGTTGCCGTTCTCCGCATGATACTTGCGGACGGCCTTCACCATGCCTTCGTTCGCCTCGGCGCCCGAATTGCAGAAGAAGACACTGTCCGCGAAGGAGGCGGCGACATGGCGCGCGGCAAGCTGTTCCGCCTGCGGAACCCGGTACAGGTTCGAGACGTGCATCACCTTCGCCGCCTGCTCCGCGATGGTCTTCACCAGGTGCGGGTGGCCGTGGCCGAGCGAGGTGGTGGCGATGCCGGCGCCGAAATCCAGGAATCGTCGCCCGTCGACCGTCCACAGGCGCGCGCCCTCGCCCCGCTCGAAAGCAAGGTCGGCACGGTTGTAGGTCGGCATCAGGGCGGGGATCACTGAAATCCACTCTCCGCTTGTTTTCCCCGCGGACGACGCGACTACCGCGGCGCGGGCGAGGAAGGGCGGGAGACTAACCGCAAGACCGTCCTGCGCGAAAGGCTGCGCGTCGGGTTGGAGCCATGCGATGCAAGAAAATTGCGATGCCGTGGAGGTGCGGCGCCCAAACCCTAACCGGAACCTCGCGGCAGCCATTGCTGCCGCGAGGCGCAGCGGAGGGAGCGCTCCGCAACGGTACTTACAAGCCCGGATTGCTCGGGTTGCGGCGCGTGGGCGGGTTCGTGCCCAGTGCGCGTTCGGTGGCCGTTCCCGTCGGGTTGTTCCGCGTGCCGTCGCTCTGCGCAGGGTAGGCGCCGGACATGTTCGTGCCGGCGGCACGGTCGACGGCGCGGCCTGTCGCGGTCCCCGGCGGATTGGCGCGCGTGCCGTCGCTCTGCGTGGGGTAGGCGCCGGACATGTTGGTGCCAGCCGCGCGGTCAACGGCGCGAACCGGCTCGACATTCGCCGGATCGCTACCGCGCTGTTCACAGGCAGCCACGCCGCCGACCAGGAGAACCGCCATGGCGGTGCGGGTCAGGAAGGACATCGGGTAGAACTCCTTGAAGCGTCCTCCCCTGCAACGCTCCGTTACGAAGCGGGTTGCACGCCTCAGGCCGGATCGCCGTGATCGGCAACAAGCCCCGCTGACTCGATGCCGGCGATGCAGCATTCCTCATCCTTGGGCGAGGCGTCGCCGCTGATGCCGACGGCGCCCAGCAGGACGTTGTTCGCGTCGCGCACCAGCACGCCGCCCTGTACCGGCACGGCGCGGCCGCCCGTCAGGTCCGACAGCGCATTGGTGAAGCCCGGGACGGCCTGCGCCCGGCGGGCGAGTTCCCGTGTGCCGAAGCCCATTGCCAAGGCCCCATACGCCTTGCCGGTGGCGATCTCGGGCCGGAGGATCGAGGCGCCGTCCTCGCGCTTGGCGGATTTGAGCTGCCCGCCGGCGTCGAGCACGACCACGCAGAGCGGCAGCAGGCCGAGCGCGCGGCCTTTGGCCAGCGCGGCCGCGGCGATCGTTTCCGCCTGAGCGAGGGTGAGGCCGTTGATCGCGGCGGGATGGGCTGGCTGAGGCATGGTGACGTTTCCCTGATGCTTGCAGTTTCCCCCCGATAGGCGGCGGGCGGCCGCCCGTCCAGCACCGCCGCTGCTGCCGCTTGGGCGGGGTGCCGGCGCATGCGACAAGGCGGCATGGGTGCCGAGGAGATTCAACCGGGCAGGCGCGAGCGGCGGCAGCCGCGGCCCGCTGGCAACGCGCCGACGGCCGCCCGGCTGCGTGAGGCGGCGCTTGCCCATCTCGCGCGTTTCGCCGCTACCGAGGCCGCACTGCGTCGCGTGCTGGAACGTCGCGTCGATCGCTGGGCGCGCGCTGCCGAGGCTGAGGGCCAGCCACACGAGACGACTGCCGCCGCCGCCGCTGCCGCGCGCGCCGCGGCGGCCGAGGTCGCCAGGGCCATGGTCGCGGCCGGTGCCGTCGACGATGCGGCCTTTGCCGAGAGCCGGGCCAGGCGCCTGGCCCGCGCCGGCCGCTCGCGTCGCGCCATCGCCGCCCATCTCTCGATGAAGGGCGTGGCAGCGGAAACCGCCGCCGCGGCGATTCCGGAGGGCGAGGACGCTGAGCTGGCGGCGGCCCTCGCCCATTGCCGCCGCCGCCGCATGGGCCCCTTTGCCCGGGCCGCAGAGGATGCCGACGCACGGCGCAAGGCGCTCGGCTCCCTCGCGCGTGGTGGCTTCTCGCAGTCCGTGGCGCGCCGCGCGCTGGCAATGGAACCGACCGAAGCCGAGGACCGGCTGCTGGCGGCGCGCCGGGCATGAGCGCCACCGGCGTGATCTTCACGCGCCATGGCGTGCTTCGCGGTGCGCGCCAGGCCATCCCGCTCGTGATCGGCACCTTTCCGTTCGGGCTGGTGGTCGGCGTGATCTCGGCCGCCAAGGGTCTGTCGCTGCTCGAGACGCTCCTGATGTCCGGGGTGGTCTTCGCGGGGTCTTCCCAGCTGCTGGCACTGGAGTTGTGGACGGATCCGGCCCCGATCTTCGCCGCGACCCTGGCGGCGCTGGTGGTGAACATGCGCTTGGCACCGATGGGCGCGGCGCTCGCACCCTGGCTCGACCGGCTCCGGGGCATCCGGCTCTGGGGCACGCTGGCGACGCTGGTCGACCATTCCTATGCGCTGTCTGCGGCAGAGATGCGCCGCGGCGGCCGGGATGCGGGTTATCTGCTCGGTGTCGCGTTGGCGCTGTGGCTGTTCTGGATGATCGCGGTCGGGATCGGGCATCTGGCGGGGGCGGTGGTGCGGTTGCCGCCGGGGCATCCGCTGTACTTCGCCGCAACGGCAACCTTCTGCGCCATCCTCGTACCGGTATGGCAGGGGGGCCGGCGCGACCTGCTGCCCTGGATGCTCGCGGCGGCCGTGGCGCTCGGTGCGTGGTGGTCGGGTCTGGGCGCGCCCTGGCCGCTGCTGGCCGGCGCGCTGGCCGGCGCCGCGCTCGGGGCCTGGATGGAGCTGCGGCGGGCATGATGCCGCGGACCGATTCCTTCGACCGCCGGTATCGCGCTTATCCGCCTCCGAACGTCGGCCAGTGCATCCGCGTGCCCGGCCTGCGAGCCGCGCAGCGATGCGCCGGCGGCGGCTGCCGCCTTGCGCGCGGGCACGTCCGGGCGTGGGCTCAGGCAAAACGGTCACCGGCATGACGCTCCGGCTCGATGTGCTGCTGGCGATCCTGGGCATGGCGCTGGCGACCTATCTGTGCCGCGCCGGCGGCTACGCGCTGTTCCGTGCGCTGCGCCC
This sequence comes from Neoroseomonas terrae, assembly GCF_018129025.1. Lineage (GTDB taxonomy): Bacteria > Pseudomonadota > Alphaproteobacteria > Acetobacterales > Acetobacteraceae > Neoroseomonas > Neoroseomonas terrae. The sequence continues at coordinate 110,149 of NZ_JAAEDI010000002.1, forward strand.
GCCCCGCTTTGTCGAGGTGACGCTGCAGCACCTGCCGGGACCGATCTTCGTCGCCTATGTCGCGCCCGCGCTCGCCGCGGCGGGGCCTAAGGGCTTCCTGGCGGCGGCGCTGGTGGTGGCGACCCAGGCGATCACGCGCAACCTGGCCGCCGCCATCGCCGTGGGCGTCGCGGCGATCTGGCTGTTTGGCCTGGTCATGTGAAGGCGGGCTACGCCTCGCGGAGCTTGCGCTGATAGTGCTTCGAATACTTCTCGGTTATCAGGTCGGTCTTCACCATCACGGCCACGTCCGTGGTGTTGAATTGCGGGTCGAGCACGGCGCCGTCGCCCACGAAGCCCCCAAGCCGCAGGTAGCCCTTGATCAGCGGCGGTAGTCCCACGAGCGTGCGGTTCACGTCGATCGCCGCCGGATCCTTGCGCATCATGTCGATGTAGCGATCGGGCAGGGCGCGGGGGCGGATCGCCTCGGGCGCCATGTGGTGGGACGCCAGATAGGTCAGTTCATCGGCGATCGCATCGAGATCGGTCCCGGGAAGGGAGGCGCAACCGAACAGGATCGCGATCCTGTGCCGCGCCACGTAAGCGGCGATACCGCTCCAGAGCAGCTGCAACGTGCCCCGGGTGCGGTACTGGCTATCGACACAGGACCGTCCGCATTCAACCAACTCGCCCTCGACGGCGAGGATGCGGGAAATGTCGTACTCGGCGGCGGAATACCAGCGCCCGAGCCTGGCGGCGGCCGGACGCCGGATCAGCCGATAGGTGCCGACGACTGCTTCGGCACCTTCGCCCTTGTCGTGGTCGAGCACGAGCAGATGGTCGGCTACCGCATCGAACTCGTCACGGTCGCGGTGACTCGCAGCGGTCGCATCATCCGCATGCGCGCCCATCTCCTCATAGAAGACGCGGTAGCGCAGCGCCTGCACGGCATCGACCTCGGCATCGTCGCGGGCCAGCCGCACGCCGAGATTGCCCGAGCGAAGCTCGCCGAAGCCCGGCCCCTCGTCTGCCGTCACGAGTCGCGCCCGGGCTTGCGGCGCTTGGCCGAAGGTTCGGCCTCCGTGGTTTCCAGGCGTCGGCCGAACAACTCGAGCCGCTGGCCCACCAGGGAGAAGCCGAGGCGGCGGGCCAGAACGCGGGCCAGAGCCTCGAACTCCTCGTCGGCGAACTCGATCACTTTGCCGGTATCGACGTCGATCAAATGGTGGTGGTGCCCGCGATCGGCCGGATCATAGCGCGCGCGACCGCCGCCGAAGTCCCGCCGCTCCAGGATGCCCTTCTCCTCGAGCAGCCGGACGGTGCGATAGACGGTGGCGATGGAGACCTTGTTGTCGAGCGCGAGTGCCCGCCGATAGACGTCCTCCACATCCGGGTGGTCTTCGGCTTCGCTGAGCACGCGCGCGATCAACCGCCGCTGCCCTGTCATCTTGAGGCCGCGTTCGATGCAAAGCTGTTCGATCCGGGACGGCGAATGGTCCTGGATCGGTGGACGGGCCTGGATCCGGCTCTCCATAGCGCTGGTTCGTACCCCGATCTGTCATGCGCCAAAGTCGACGCGGTCGCGGACGATAGTCCCGCCCGTCCCGTCAGGCCACTGCCAAGGCGTCATCGACCGCCATCGCCATATGGGACGACGGTTCCGGATCGCATCGTCCGGTGCCCATCGTGCCCGTAGCCCGGGACGGGCCTCAGGGACTGGCCTTAGCCGCGGGCCTTGCCGCGCGCCCGAGGGGTGGTCCCGAGGCCGATCTTCTTGGCGAGCGAGGACCGGTGCTTGGCGTAGTCCGGCGCCACCATCGGATAGTCGGCCGGCAGGCCCCACCGTTCGCGGTACTGTTCCGGCGTGAGGTTGTAGGAGGTCTTCAGATGCCGCTTCAGCATCTTGAGCTTCTTGCCGTCTTCCAGGCAGATCAGATAGCCGGGAGTGATCGACTTCTTGATCGGCACGGCCGGCTGCGGGCGTTCCGGTTCCGGGGCCGGGTGGCTGCCGACGCCGGACAGCGTACGGAACACCTCCTGGATCAGCCCGGGAAGTTCGGCCGCGGGAACCGGATTGTGAGAGACGTGGGCAGATACAATTTGGGCTGTCAGGCCCAAGAGTTCTCCATGCGGATTGGAATCGGCCATTGATCACGCCCCCTGTATACTTTGCGGAGGCCGTTTTACCGGTTGTTCTTGCGCTTCGCAATTCCCACTAGAGTGAATTTCAATGCACCAGGAAATCCAGTGATGACAGGGAAAGAAATCGCGATCAGTTCCGTGCTGGACATCACGCGGGAGATTTGCCCCATGACATTCGTTCGCGTGCGGCTCGCGCTGGATCGGCTGGCTCCGGGCGAGGTCCTGGAAGTACACCTCGCAGGCGACGAGCCGCGCCGCAATGTCCCGCGCACGGCGACGGAACAAGGGCATCTCGTCCTGTCGCAGACCGAGGATGAGGCGGGGATCACCCGGCTCCTTCTGCGCCGGGGCGGATGAGCGGCAGGCGCAGCACCAGCGCGTCCCCGCCATCGGGATAGTACGCACGGCGCCGTCCGGCGGGGATCGCGCCGAGGGAGACGTAGAGACAGCGGGCCGCGACGTTCGATTCGGCAACCTCGAGGAACAACTCGGTCGCGCCCCGCCCCGCCGCTTCCTCCGTTATGGCTTGCATGAGCAAGCGGCCGACGCCGCCGCGTTGCGCCGACGGGCGGACCGCGAGGGTCAGCACCTCCGCCTGGTCCGCCGCCACCCGGCCCATGCCGAACCCGAGCGGGTCATCGCCAGCAGTGGCCAGCAGGGCAAAATGACCGGGCAGTTCGAGCAGCAATGCGATCGCCTGTGCGCGCCAGCGATCCATCGGCGGAAAGGCCTCAGCATGCAGCGCGGCTAGAAGTGGGGCCGCTTCAGCGCCGGCCGGGCGGATCGCCAGGCGACTCACCGCGTGCGGGTCGTCGCCGGCGGGGTTACCGCGGGCGGTTCCGTATAAAGCGGCGTTGCAGCGCGGGGCGGCAAATCACCCGCCAGGCGCCGGACCGCCAGCAGCGCGACCGCCTCGGCCGAAGGCAGGCCGGGTCGCGCTTCCGCCTTGTCGCCGCGCGTGGCGAGTTGGGCGACGACCGCATCCGCCGCATCGCCGAGGATGATCAGGTCCGGCTCCCACGCCGGCAGGGAGTCGAGCGGCGCGACCACGGGCGGGTCGGGCATCGTCGCTCCCGGGGCGAAGCGCTCCAGCACGACGCGGCCGCGGCGATTATCGATCGCGGCCCAGACGGGGCGCGCCCGATCGGCCGCCGGTAGTGCAGTGGCGAGCGCCTCCCCCGTCGTCACGCCGATCAACGGCCGTCCGGCAGCCCGTGCGACGCCCTCCGCCAGAGCAATCGCGGCGCGCAGCCCGGTGAAGCTCCCTGGCCCCACGCCGACGGCGATGGCGTCGAGATCTGGCCCGGCCAGACGCTTTTCGGAAAGCACCTCGGTGGCGAAGCGCGGCAGCAGGGCGGGGTGTCCACGCGCCGCCTCCGCCTGCCGCACCGCCCGCACGGTGCCATCCACGGCGAGGGCGACCGAGCAGCGGGCCAGCGCACCCTCGATGGCGAGAATTCTCATGGAGGCGGCTCTAGAGCAGATCCGGCTCGCGCGGAATCAGTCTGGCAGGGGCGATGGCCGGAAATCGGATCGAGGGTGCTCCTTTCGCATTGGCGGGACTTCCGTCGCCCCGGGCGACTCGTCAGGATGGCGCCAAGGACGCAACGAAGTCCGGAGGAAGGAACCGTCATGACCATCACGCGACGCCTGTTGGGCGCCGGGCTTCTCGGCGCACCCGCCATCGCCGCTGCCCGCAACGCCCACGCGCAGGCTGCCTGGCCGAGCCGCGCCGTCCGCATCGTGGTGCCCTACACGCCCGGCGGCGTATCGGACATCACCGCGCGACTGATTGCTGAACCGCTCGCCGCCGCCTGGGGGCAGCCTGTCCCCGTCGAGAATCGCGCCGGCGCTGACGGCGTGATCGGCACCGAAGTGGTCGCCCGCTCCCCGGCCGATGGCTACACGCTTGGGCTGGTGTCCGTGGGGCATCCGGTCAATGCCGCCTTCTACCGGCTGCCCTTCGACACGATGCGCGACTTCACCTTCGTCACGCAGACGACCTCGACACCGCTGGTGCTTTGTGCCGCGCCGGCCTTCGCACCCAATACCCCAGCCGAGCTGGCGGAGTACGCCAAGCGCAACCCCGGCGTGACCTTCGCGGGCACCGGCGGCGTGGTGCGGCTGGCGCCGGTGCTTTTCGCGCAGCGCGCCGGTGTCACGCTGGAGTACGTGCCCTATCGCGGCAGCACCCAGGCCCATCCGGACCTGATCGGCGGCCGGGTGAACATCATGTTCGATACTGTCCCGGCCGCCCTGCCGCACATCCAATCCGGCGCGCTGAAGGCGCTGGCGACCACCGGCGCCCAGCGCAGTCCGCAACTGCCGAACGTGCCGACGATGGCCGAATCCTTCCTGCCGGGATTCGAGGCATCAACCTGGGGGATGATCATCGCCCCCGCCAATCTGCCGGCGCCCGTGTTGGCGAAGCTCAATACCGACATCCGGGCGGCCCTGCAGAACCCGACCGTGGTCGATCGACACAAGACGCTCGGCGCCGCGATCGTATCGAACTCGCCGGAGGAGATGCGGGCCTTCACGCAAGCGGAGATGGAGAAGTGGGGAGCGGCGGCTCGGGCCGCTGGAATCCAGCAGCAATAGGGCGGAGATAGGGTTCACGGTTGGATCGGGGATGGGCTCCGCCCCTCCCCGAACCCCGCCCCGGCAAAGGCCGAAGGGCCTTTGCAAACCTCAACCTGGCGCTGCGCGGGGCGGGCAGGATGAAGCGCGAAACCCGCGCCTGCACCCCAAGCGCGCCTTACTGAACGCAGGATGCCCGTCTACCCGACGCCAGATGCCGGCGGTCCGGGGCATAGTGTGGCTTGGCGCAGTGGCGCCGCCAGTTCCTCGTCGGGCGCACCATTCAGGGCAATCCGGGGGGCGCAGGCCCGTGGTGAAAGGGTCAGGAGGCGGCGCCTTTGGCGCCGGCTCGTAACACCCTCAGAGATGCTTCGCGAAGAACGCCAGCGTCCGCTTCTGCGCCACTTCGTAGTCCGCCTTCACGAAGGAACCGCGTTCGTCGCAGCCGAAGCCGTGGCCGCCTCCATAGACGTGGATCTCTGCACCAGGCTGCGCGGCCTTGATCGCCGCCACATCCGTCATCGGGATCGAGGCGTCGGTCTCGCCGAAATGCATCTGCACCGGGCAGCGCGCGACTTCATCCTTCGCCGCCGCGATCCCGCCACCATACCAGGCGGAGGCCGCGCTGAAGGCGCTGGTGCGTGTCGCGCCATGCCAGGTGACGGTGCCGCCCCAGCAATAGCCGACGATCCCACGCTTCACGCCGGCCGGCAGCGACGCAGCGGCGGCGAGGATGTCGAGTACCGTCAGCCCGTCATCGATCTTGCCGCGCAGCTCGCGTCCCTGCGCGACGTCCGCGGCTTCGTAGCCGAGCTCAATGCCCCTACCGACGCGGTCGAATAGGGCCGGGGCCACGACGGCGTAGCCCTCGGCGGCGAAGGATTCGCATACGTTCCGCATATGGCGGTTCACGCCGAAGATCTCCTGCACCACGACCAGTGCGCGGGCGGCGTTCTGCGGGCCGGCACGATAGGCGGAAAGCCGGTGGCCGTCCGCGGCGGTCAGCGAGATCATGGGCATGGCGTTTTCCCTCGGGCGTGTGGCGGCGTATCCTCACCGCATGGGCGAGATCGTCAACCTGAACAAGGCGCGGAAGGCGCGCGCCAAGGCGGAGGCCGCGGCGGACGCCGCCGCGAACCGCGCGAAGCATGGGCGCAGCAAGGCCGAGAAGACCTGCGATGCCCAGGCAGAAGCACGACGGAGGGCCCTGTTGGACGGCGCGAAGAAGGAGGACTGACGGGCCTTGAGCCAACGGACGTTGGCGAGTTTCTCCATCGGTGCCGCCGTCGAGGCCAACTGGCGTGATCGGGGGCGCCGGCGCAGAAGCGGCAGTGCCCCCGGCAGTCCTGCCCTGCGTTAGAAGGCCCGGTTAATCGTCAGCACGATGCCTTGCGTCGTGGCGCGTCCGGAGGAACTGCCAACGAGCGTTCCCGAGGTGACTGAACCATTAGCCGCATTCGGGTTGGTGAAGGTGCTCGAGTAGTTGCCGGTCTGGCGCTCGGTCAGCGTCAGCATGTAGCGGACGTCCAGGAACCAGGACGCGTCGAAGAACAGCGTCACGCCCAGCATCGCCGCGCCGCCCCAGACCCAGCCCTCGGTGCCGAAGTTCTGCGGAGCCCCCGACACGTCGGTCGGCGTGCCGTCGGGTCGGGCGAAGCCGACCAGGCCGTTCAGGCTGGTGCGCATGCGCGAAAGCGTCGGGCCAGCGCCGAGATAGACGAAGCCGCCCGCGTCGAAGGCGTAACCCACGAACGGCATCAGTGCGACCTGGTGGGTCAGCTCGGTTTGATAGGACCGGACGATCGCATTGCCGACGAAGGGCTCCGGAATGCCAGTGTCCACCGGGGTGTTGGTGCCCGCCTGCGGGATGCGAGCGTTCGACCGGGTCCTGGAGGCGTTCATGTAGGTGTAGTTGAGGTTCGCCCCCCACAGCCACGGGCTGTCGGCGAAACGCTGAAAGTAGCCGAGCTGCACGACGGGCGACACGCCGGTTTCGCTCCCCATCCCGACGGTGCCGGGACCGTCTGCCGAGCCGCTGGAGACGCGTACGCCGTCGCGAAAGACGTCGGAGGTCCCGACCGCGTACACGTCCTGAGTGCCGAAATCCGCAATGCGGGCACTCGCGCCGACGCCGAGGTAGAAGGCGCTCTGCGGCATGGCGGGCGCTTGAGCCACTGCAGCGGCGGGAAAGGCTGCGCATCCTGCCAGCAGGGCAGCGAGGCCATCGCGGAGCGAAACGTGCTTGTTCATGAAAGTGACCTATTGGGGTTAACCTGGCGTCGAAATCCCTGCGGTTCCGGGTAGCCTGCCCGACGCCAGAACGGGGTACGCCAGAACATCTTCCTGCATTCCGCGTCTTCGGCAGCTAAGATACACCCATAACGCGAGTATAAAAACGGGAAATGCTCGTTATAGTTTGGTTTGCCTCACTGCTCGGTGCTGGGCAACGGAGCGGTATGGCTGCTTGAACGAGCGACGGGCCCGTGGCGCTGCGGGCGCCTGGCCAGCGTGCGGTAGGCGCTTCTCCGCGCTGAGGGGTCGTACGCTTTCCGCGGCATATGCAGGCGGCCTGGCGCGGTCTTTTCCGTCATCGGAAGTATGCGCAAACGCAGAACGGCGAGTCGTGGTCGCCCACCGACTCGCCGTTCCAGTCCCGTTTTCAGGGAAGCGCGTGCGGCGCCTCAGCGGCGCCCGCTACTCAGTGCGCGTTCGCCCAGACCTTACGCTTCACCGCATAGGCAAGCCCGGCAAGGATCACCAGGAAGCCGATGATCTTGATGCCCATGGCGCGACGTTCCTCGAGCTCGGGCTCTGCGGCCCAGGCCAGGAAGGTCGTCACGTCGCGGGCCATGTTCTCGACCGTGGCGGGCGTGTTGTCGGCGAACTCGACCTGATCGGGGTTGAGCGGCCGCGCCATGGCGATCTGATGGCCCGGGAAGTACCGGTTGTAGTTCATGCCCTCGCCCATGGCGAAGCCGGCGGGCGGGTCCTCGTAACCGGTGAGCAGGCCGTAGAGATAATTCGCCCCGTCCGGCCGGGCCTTCACGATGACCGAAAGATCGGGCGGATAGGCGCCGTTGTTGGCGGCGCGCGCCGCCTGCTGGTTCGGGAACGGGCTGCGGAAACGGTCCGATGGGCGGCCCGGCCGCTCGAACATCTGGCCCTCATCGTTCGGCCCGTCCTGGATCTGCACCTGGGAGGCGATCGCCGCCACCTGCGCTTCCGTCAGGCCGAGGGCCTGAAGGTTGCGGTACGACAGCAGGTGCGCCGCGTGGCACGAGGCGCAGACCTGCTGGTACACCTGGAAGCCACGCTGCGCGCTGGCACGGTCGAAGGTGCCGAAGGTGCTGTTGAAGCTGAAGCCGGCATTGGGAGGCGCAACCGACTCACCGGCCGCCTGGGCGCCCGGGGAAGCGCCGAGCAGCCCGCCGACGATGGCGAGGGCCTTGAGCGACGTACGCAACATGGTCAGGCCTTCTCCATCGGCTTCGCCGCGGCGCCGGCGGGCAGCGCCCCTGCGCCGAGGACGGCACGGGCGATGCTTTCGGGCAGCGGCAGCGGCTTCTCGATGCGCGAGAGCAGCGGCAGGATCACCAGGAAGTAACCGAAGTAATACGCGGTCGCGAACCGGCTGATGGTCACGTAGGGCTCCTCGGCCGGCTTGCCGCCGCACCACAGCAGCACCGCGAAGGACACGGTCCAGAGCAGGAAGCAGATCCGGGCGATCGGGCGGAACCGCATGGACCGGACCGGCGAGCGATCGAGCCAGGGCAGCACGAACCAGACCAGGATCGACCCGAACATCAGCAGCACGCCGCCAAGCTTGTCCGGCACCGCGCGCAGGATCGCGTAGAACGGCAGGAAGTACCATTCCGGAACGATGTGTGCGGGCGTCACCAGGGGGTCGGCCGGGATGTAGTTGTCCGGATGGCCGAGGTAGTTCGGCGCGAAGAACACCAGCACCGCGAAGACGATGAAGTAGATCACCAGTCCGAAGCTGTCCTTCGCCGTGTAGTACGGGTGGAAGGGCAGGGTGTCCTGCGGGCCCTTCGGCTCGATGCCGAGCGGGTTGTTGGACCCGGTGATGTGCAGCGCGACGACGTGCAGGAACACGACGCCCACGATCACGAAGGGCAGCAGGTAGTGCAGCGCGAAGAACCGGTTCAGCGTCGGGTTGTCGACCGAGAAGCCACCCCACAGCAGCGTCACGATCCAGTCGCCGACCAGGGGGAAGGCCGAGAACAGGTTGGTGATGACGGTGGCGCCCCAGAAGGACATCTGGCCCCAGGGCAGCACGTAGCCCATGAAGGCGGTCGCCATCATCAGCAGGAAGATGACGACGCCGAGCATCCACAGCAGCTCGCGCGGCGCCTTGTAGGAGCCGTAGTACATGCCGCGCCAGATGTGGATGTACACCACGATGAAGAACATCGAGGCGCCGTTGGCGTGCACGTAGCGCATCAGCCAGCCGAAATTCACGTCGCGCATGATGCGCTCGACGGAATCGAACGCCATCGAAGTGTGCGGCGTGTAGTGCATCGCGAGGAAGATGCCCGTCGCGATCATGATCATCAGGTTGACCATGGCGAGCGCGCCGAAATTCCAGAAGTAGTTGAAATTCCGGGGCGTCGGGAAGGAGCCGTACTCCTTCTGCATCATGGTGATGACCGGCATGCGCTGGTCGATCCAGCGCAGGACGGGGTTCGGGACGTCGCTGTTGTGCAGACCGCTTGCCATCGTCGCGCCCTCAGCCGATCCGGATCTTGGTATCGGAAGTGAAAGTATATGGCGGGATGTCGAGGTTGCGCGGCGCGGGTCCCTGCCGGATGCGGCCCGACGTGTCATAGGCGCTGCCGTGGCAGGGGCAGAACCAGCCGTCGTACTGGCCCTTGTTGTCCGTCGGCTTCTGGCCGAGCGGAATGCAGCCCAGATGGGTGCAGATGCCGATCATCACCAGCCACTGCTCCTTCTGGACGCGGGACTGGTCGGTCGCCGGGTCCTTCAGGTCGGACATCGGGACGGCGCGGGCCTCCTCGATATCCTTGGCGGTGCGGTGCCGGATGAAGATCGGCTTGCCACGCCACATTACCGTGACCGCCTGGCCAACCGCCACGGGGCCGAGCTCGACATCCGTACTGGCCAGCGCGAGCACGTCGCGCGCCGGCTGCATCGAGTTGATGAAGGGCCAGGCAATGGCACCGACGCCGACCCCGACGAAGGACGCCGTCACCAGGTTCAGGAAATCCCGCCGCGGCGTCCCGCCGCCTGCGGTGGCCTCGCCACTATCCGCCATGCCTCACCATCCCTTCCGCCGGCACGCCACAGTCGTGGTGCCGGCCGCATCAACCCGTATCCGGGCACCGGTGCGGCACCCGCGAGCAGTGTGTGGGGCAGGCGCGCGGCCACGCGCGCTGCCCTTCCTGCGCGGCGGACCTTATAAGGGCGGCTCCCGCGGGGTGTCCATGGCAGGCGGCCGGTGGCCCAGCGCAGTGCACACGATGATCCGGGCGGTATGCTCTGCGGGCCGCAGCCCGATCTGACCGCGACAACCGGCGGCCCGGGCAAGCCTCGGGCCGTGAGTGCACGCGCGAAGGCGCCCGAGCCGGCAGTCGCGCCTGCCGCGCCAGGGCTGGGGTACGCGCGCCGAGCCGGCCGCCGACGTGAGGGCATGCGGACACCCTGGTCTTGCGCAGTCGGCCCGTTGCGGGGCATCGGACGGCCGCCGCACAACAGGAGTGGAGCATGACCGAAGCCGACGCGCATCGCGCATCCCCGTCGGACCATCCCATGGCCGGTCCTGCCCGTGCCTGGTTCGAAGGCCTGCGCGACCGGCTCTGCGCCGAGTTCGAGGCGATCGAGCGCGAACTGGTCACGGGCCCCCACCGCGACCTGCCGGCAGGACGCTTCGAGCGCACGGCGTGGGACCGGCCGGAGGGCGGCGGCGGCGTGATGTCTGTGATGCGGGGGCGGGTCTTCGAGAAGGTCGGGGTCAACGTCTCCACTGTCTTCGGTGAGTTCTCGCCCGAGTTCCGCAACCAGATCCCCGGCGCCGAGCAGGATCCGCGCTTCCTGGCGACCGGCGTCTCCCTGGTTGCGCACATGCGCAACCCGCGTGTACCCGCCGCCCACATGAACACCCGTTTCATCGTCACCAACCGCGCCTGGTTCGGCGGCGGCGGCGACCTGACGCCGATGTTCCCCGACAGCGAGGAGGCCGCCGAGGATGCGCGTGGCTTTCACGCCGCCTTCAAGGCTGCCTGCGATCGCGCGGACCCGGGCTACTACCCGCGCTTCAAGCAGTGGTGTGACGAGTACTTCTTCCTGCCGCACCGCAACGAGCCGCGCGGCCTCGGGGGCATTTTCTATGATTGGCTGGGGGACCGCACGCCGGGCCATGGCGCCGAGGCCGACTTCGCCTTCACGAAGGATGTCGGCCTCGCGTTCCTGGATGCCTATCCGAAGATTGTCCGCCGCCGCATGCGGGAACCCTGGACCGCGGCGGAGCGCCAGCAGCAGCTCGTGCGCCGCGGCCGCTACGTGGAGTTCAACCTCATCCACGATCGCGGCACGCTGTTCGGCCTGCGCACCGGTGGCAATGTCGAGGCGATCCTGATGTCGCTGCCGCCCGAGGTGGCGTGGCCGTAGGCGATCCGGGTTTGCCGACGACCCAGCGCATCGTTGATAACGACGTTCATGACCGATGCCTCCCCGCCGCAGAACCAGCCGGCATGACGCCCTTCGGCGCGCGCCTTCGCGAGTTGCGGGCGCAGCGGCAGGTCACGCTGAAGGATCTGGCCGCGGCGCTGCAGGTCTCGCCGGCCTATCTCTCGGCGTTGGAGCATGGCCGGCGTGGCAAGCCCTCGGCGGGTCTGGTGCATCAGGTGAACGAGTATTTCGGACTGATCTGGGATGATGCCGAGGATCTCGCGCGCCTCGCGCGGCAATCGCACCCGCGCGTGGTGCTCGACACCGCCGGCCTCGACCCCGCGGTGACAGACCTCGCGAACCGGCTGGCGCGGGAGATCCGCCAGGTAACACCGGATGCCGCGGCGCGCCTCGCCGCGGTGCTGGACACGCTGCCGAAGGCGCGGCGCTGATGCAGGCGGTCTCGGCCGGCCTGCTCGCGGGGTTCGTGGGCTTCGCCTCCTCCTTCGCCGTGGTGCTGCAGGGGCTGGTGGCGGTGGGGGCGAACCCGGCCCAGGCCGCCTCGGGCCTCATGGCGCTGTCGGTCGCGATGGGGCTCGCCGGCATCGTGCTGTCGCTCAGGCTGCGCCTGCCGATCAGCGTCGCGTGGTCGACGCCGGGCGCGGCGCTGCTGGCGGCGACCGCCGTGCCCGGCGGCGGCTTTGCGGAGGCGGTCGGCGCCTTCCTCGTCTGCGGCGTGCTGCTGACCGTGGCGGGGCTATGGAAGCCGCTGGGGCGGGCGGTCGCGGCGATTCCGGCGCCGCTCGCCAATGCCATGCTGGCCGGCATTCTGTTCACGCTCTGCCTCGCCCCGGTGCGGGCGGTGGCGGAACAGCCGCTGGCCGGCCTCGGCATCGTGCTGGCCTGGGCGGTGGTGGCGCGGATCAACCGCGTGCTGGCCGTGCCGGCGGCGGTACTGGTCGCGGTCGGGGTAATCGCAAGTTCCGCGCCGCTGCCGATGACCGGCTGGATGCCACAGCCGGTTTTCGTAGTGCCGGATTTCTCGCTGGCCGCGCTGACCGGCATCGCGCTGCCGCTGTTCATCGTGACCATGGCATCGCAGAACATCCCCGGTCTCGCGGTGCTGTCGGCGAATGGCTACCGGCCGGAGGCCGGGCCGCTGTTCACCACCACCGGGCTGTTCAGCCTGGCTGGCGCGCCCTTCGGCGGCCATGCGGTCAACCTGGCGGCCATCACCGCCGCGCTGTGCGCGGGTGAAGGCGCGGGGCCGGACCCGGCGCGACGCTGGGTTGCCGCGGTGGTGGCCGGCGCGACCTACATCGTGTTCGGCCTGCTGGCCGGCGCGGTGACGGCCTTCGTCGCCTCGGCACCTCCGGTGCTGATCCAGGCGGTGGCGGGGCTTGCGCTGCTCGGGCCGTTCGGCGGGGCGATGCTGGGCGCCGTCCAGGCGCCGCAGGGGCGGGAGGCGGCGCTGGTCTGCTTCGTCGTCACGGCCTCCGGCGTCGCCTTCCTCGGCATCGGCGGGGCGTTCTGGGGGCTTCTGGCGGGGGGCATGATGATGATCCTGGCGCGGTGGCGCGAATGAACCGGCGCTGGTGGCCCTGGGCGGCGATCGCCGGCATCCTCGCGGCCGTCGCTGCGATCCAGTACGCGATGGGGCGCGTGCCCATCTGCACCTGCGGCTATGTCAGGCTGTGGCACGGCGATGTCTGGTCCTCGGGCAATTCGCAGCACCTGACCGACTGGTACACGCTGTCGCACCTGGCGCACGGGTTCATCTTCTATGCCCTGCTGCGCTGGCTTCGACCCGGCTGGTCCGTGGCGTGGCGCGCCGTGGCGGCGATGCTGATCGAAGGCGGCTGGGAGGTCGTGGAGAACACGCCGCTCATCATCGACCGCTACCGCGAGGTGACGGCCTCGCTCGACTATTATGGCGACAGCATCGTCAATTCCTTCGGCGACGGCGTGGCGATGCTGGTCGGGTTCTTCCTGGCGGCTCGGCTGCCGGTGGTGCTGTCGGTCGTCATCGTGATCGGCATGGAGGCGCTGGCCGGCTGGATGATCCGCGACAATCTCGCCCTCAACGTGGTGATGCTGGTCTGGCCGCTCGATGCCGTTCGCGAGTGGCAGATGCAGGGAGCGCCCTCGACCCGCTGACGGTGCGGCGCCATCATGCCAGCCAACGGGTGGGAGGAAGCCGATGCTGCGCGTGTTCCTGACGCATACGCCGGAGATGTTCGTCGGCTACTACGGGGATCGCGCGCTGGCCGCGCTGCGCGAGCATGCCGAAGTGGTGCGAAACCCCGTCAGCACGGTGCTGACCGGCGCCGCCCTTGCCGAGGCCGCGCGCGGCTGCCAGGCGATCGTCGCCGACCGCTCGACGCCCGGCACACCGGAAACCTTCGCCGCTGCCCCCGATCTCGTCGCCTTCCTCCGCGTCGCCGTCGACATCAGCACCATCGACGTACCGGCTGCGAGCACGGCGGGCGTGCTGGTGACGCGCGCGACGCCGGGCTTCGTCGACAGTGTCACGGAGGTCGGCCTGGGCTTCATGGTGGATCTCGCGCGCGACCTGTCCGGTTATTCCCGCGCCTATCGCGCGGGGGAGGAGCCGGTGGGCCGGATGGGTCTGCAGCTCTCGGCGGCGACCCTCGGCATCGTCGGCTATGGGCGGATCGGGCGGCGGCTGGCGGAAGTGGCGCTCGCGCTCGGCATGCGCGTGCTGGTGTCGGACCCGCACGCGACTGTGGAAGACCCGCGTATCACCCAGGTGAGTTTCGACGCCGTACTGGCGGAGGCGGACATCGTCGTCTGCCTTGCCATCTCCGTTCCCGAGACGCGCGACCTGTTCAACGCCGACGCCTTCGCGCGGATGAAGCGCGGCACGCGCTTCATCAACCTGTCCCGCGGCGAGCTGGTGGATGAGCATGCGCTGGAGGCCGCGCTCGACAGTGGGCAGCTCGCTGGCGCCGCGATGGATGTCGGGCGCGCGCCGGATCAGCGGCCCTCCGCCTTCCTGGCGCGACGGCCCGACGTGCTGGCGGCCCCGCACATCGCCGGCATGACGCCGGAGGCGATGGAGCATCAGGCGATGGACACCGTGCGGCAGGTCGCCGCCCTGGCGCGCGGTGAGATACCCGACAATGCGGTGAACGCCGCGGCCGCCCACCGGCTGTCGCGTATCGGCATCCCCGTCCCTTGAGGCTCAGTCGATCGTTAGCCCGGTCGCCCGCTGCAATTCCATCCAGCCGCGTATCTCGCGATCAAGAAGTTCCGCGAAGGCGGCGCGCGTGCCACCGACGAATTCCGCGCCCTCCGCGCGGAATCGGGCACGCATGGCCTCGTTGCGGATGGCCGCGTTCAGCGCGGCGTTGAGCCGGTCGAGCACGGCGTCGGGGGTCGCGGCCGGGGCGAAGAGGCCGCTCCAACTTCCAACGTTGAAGCCGGGCAGCATCTCGGCGACCGCGGGTATGTCGGGGAAGGCCGGTGATCGGGTTGCCGTGCTGACCGCAACCGCCCGCGCCGTGCCGGCCTGCAGGACCGGGGCGACCTCGATGGGCTGGGCGAAGATCGTCTGCACGCGGCCCGCCGCCAGATCGATCACCGCCGGCGCAGTGCCGCGATAGGGCACGTGGTTGACCTCGATCCCGGCACGATGGGCGAGCAGCGATGCCGCCATGCGCTGGCCACTGCCGCTGCCGCCATTGGCGAAGTCGAGCCGCCCGGGATTGGCCCGTGACCAGGCGATCAGCGCCGCCAGGTCGCCCGGGGGCGCCGTCGGCCCGGCGGTCAGCATATAGGGCACCTCCAGCACCTGGCCGACCGGCGCGAAGGCGGTGCGCGGGTCGCCGGGGGGCAGGCTTGGCTGCATTACCGGATTGATGGACAGCGACGTGGTGCCGATCAGCAGCGTATGCCCGTCCGGTGCCGAGCGCGCGACGAAGCCAGCACCGATTGAGCTCGTCCCGCCGGGACGGTTGTCCACCTGCACGGCGGCACCGAGATCGGCGGCCATCCCATCTGCGATCGCGCGCGCCGCGGCGTCGACGCCGCCGCCGGGGGGAAACGGCACGACGATGATGACCGGGCGGTCGGGGAAGGCCGCCAGTGCCGGCCTCGCCAATGGCACCGTCAGCGCGGCGAGCGGCAGCGCGACGAGATGACGTCGTCGAAGGAATGTCGCGGAAGGGATCATCGGCTGCATGCTCCTTGCGTCGCGTCCGGCGCGCATCCTGCGTCGCGCGGCAGAGGTCGGCGAGACGAATTCGAGGCGGAGCAAGATCCTTGCCGCGATGATGCGGGATGGCGAAGCGGCTTCCGGTCGCGGCCCGTTATCGGAGATGCGGCGCATCCCGTCTGGTCACGCCCGGTGGCGCCGATAAGGTCAGACGCGGAGCAGCAGCGGAGTCGTCTCTCATGTGGCGTGGCACCATCGCCCTTCCGGCGATCGAACGGGTCCAGAGCGGCATCCCCGCGGCGGAGGCGCTGCTGGCCGAGGCCGAGCGGCTCGATGCGCGGCGCGTGTTCCTGGTCGTCAGCCGCACCATGAATCGCGAGACGGGGCATGTCGCGGCGCTCCGCGACGCGCTGGGCGCACGCTTCGCCGGGCTGCATGAGGGCATCCCCCCGCATACGCCGATGGATGTGGTGGTCGCGGCGGCGGCGGCGGCACGCGCTGTCGATGCCGACCTTCTCGCCACCTTCGGCGGCGGTTCCGTCACGGATGCGGGCAAGGTGATGCAACTCTGCCTGCGTCACGGCATCACGGCCATGGAGCAGCTTGAGCCCTTCCGGATGGTGACCAACCCGGACGGCACGCGGCACTTGCCGGAGTATGACGGCCCGGTGGTGCGGCAGATCGCCATCCCGACGACGCTGTCCGGCGGCGAGTACAACTCCCAGGCCGGCTGCACCAACCCGCTAAAGAAAGTGAAGCAGAGCTTCCGCCACGCGCTGCATGTGCCGCGCGTCACCATCCTCGACCCTGCGCCGACGGTCGGCACGCCGATGTGGGTGTGGCTGGCGAGCGGCATCCGGGCGGTGGACCACGCGACGGAAGGGCTGTGCTCGCCGCTCAACAATCCTGTGAGCGATGCGAGCGCACTGCAGGCACTTCGCCTGCTGTCGCGCGCGTTGCCGCGGGTGAAGGCCGATCCGGGCGATCTTGCGGCGCGGCAGGAATGCCAGCTTGCCGTGTGGCTGTCCGTCGTCGGGCGCTGGGGTGGGGTGCAGATGGGGGCAAGCCACGCGATCGGCCATGTGCTCGGGGGTACCGCGGGCGTGCCGCACGGCTACACCTCCTGCATCATGTTGCCGCATGTGCTGCGCCACAACGCGGCGGCGAACGCGGATCGCCAAGCGCTGGTGGCGGAGGCGCTCGGCCGGCCGGGCGTGCCGGCGGCGGATGCGGTGGCCGAACTGGTCGCCTCACTCGGCCTACCCTCGCGGCTGTCGGAGGTGGGCGTGACGGCGGAGCAGTTTCCGCTGCTCGCCACCAACACGATGCGCGACCCGTGGCTGCACACGAATCCGGTCCGGATCACGCGGCCGGAGGAAGTGGTCGCGATCCTTGAGGCGGCGGCCTGATCAATCGGCGCGCCGCCCACATTGCGACGCCGGCGAAGCATGGCCTGTCCAGTGTTCCCTACGCGATGGCGCGCTTCCGCCGAAAGAGGGATCCCAGACCCGGAATCGACCATGCCGCCGCCACCAGCGTCAGCGCGCACAGCCCCACGCTGATCGGCCGCGTGAAGAAGGGCGAGATGTCGCCACCCGACAGCACCAGCCCACGCAACAGGTTCTTGTCGAGCAGTTCCCCCAGCACGATGCCGAGCACCAGCGGCGCCATCGGAAAACGCAGCTCGCGAAGGATGAAGCCTACAACCCCCGCGCCGAGCATCACCCAGATATCGAACAATCGCGACGTGATGGCGAAGGCGCCAACCGTGCACAGCACGAACACGACCGGCATCAATCGCGCCCGCGGGATCAGCAGGATCCACAGCAGCGGTCTCACCAACGCCAGCCCATAGAAGATTTTCACCATATCCGCGATGATCAGCATCGCCACGATCTGGTAGATGAATTCCGGCGTGGTGATCGCGAGCATCGGCCCGGGGTTCAGCCCATGGATCATCATCGCCGCCATGAGCACGGCGGCCGGCGCGGAACCGGGAACGGCCAGTGTCAGCACGGGGATGATCGCGCCCGGCACGCAGGCGCTCTCGCCGGTTTCGGCGGCCATCAGGCCCTCGATACTTCCCTTGCCGAACTTCTCGCGCTCGGCGCTGGCCCGCTTCGCCGCGGCGTAGGAAGTCCAGGCGGCGATGTCCTCACCCAGACCGGGCATCGCGCCGATGAAGGTGCCGAGCGCGCCCGAGCGCAGGATCGTCTTCCAATGCTGCGTCACGTCGCGGATGCGTGGGATGACGCTGTCGATCTTGGAGGACACGGCCATCACGGCCGGGCCGCGCATCGCTGACAGCACCTCCGCCACGCCAAACACGCCGACCAGCACCGGCAGCAGCCCGAGCCCACCGGCGAGATCGCCGTTCCCATAGGCGAAGCGGGCATAGGCGTGGTTCGTCTCCTGCCCGATGGTCGCGACGAACAGGCCGAGGAAGCCCGCGATGTAGCCCTTCAGCGGATCGCCGCCGGACAGCGACCCGGCGATGACGATGCCGAACAGCGCCACCCAGAACATCTCGTAGGAGCCGAATTGCAGGGCGAACTCGCCGAAGGACGGCGCGAAGAGCGCAAGGATCATCGTGCCGAACAGCGTGCCGAGCCACGAGCCGCTGGTGGAAATGCCCATCGCCCGGCCGGCGAGGCCCTGCCGCGCCAGCGGAAACCCGTCCAGCGTCGAGGCCGCCGAGGCCGGCGTGCCCGGAATGTTCAGCAGGATGGCGCTGCGCGATCCGCCATAGATCGCGCCGACATAGACGCAGACCAGCACGAGCATCGCCTTGTCCGGCCCCATGCCGAAGGTCAGCGTCGTCAGCAGCGCGACGCCCATCGTCGCGGTCAGGCCGGGCAGCGCACCGATGATGATGCCGATCAGCGTCGCCCACAGCGCGTGAAAGATGGCGCCGCCGCCGAGCACATGGGCGAAGCCGCCCGCCAGGTTGTTCAGAGCGTCCATCAGGGCAACCGCAGCAGGAAGAGCTTCTCGAAGACCAGCATCACGCCGATGCCCGTGCCGATGCCGATCAGCGCCGCCTCGATGACGCGTCGCAACCGGCCCTGCGGCCCGAGCTCCCATTCGAAAGCCGTTGTGAAGGCGAAGACGAACAGCGCCGAGGCAAGCCAGAACGGCACGCGGCCGACCATCCCGCCGGCATAGACCACGCCGAGCACCGCTGCGGTCGCGAGCTGCCGACGGTCGGCGGCGCTGCCCTGCGCGGCGCCGCGCACGGCCCAGCCGCCGCGCCGGATCGCCCGCATGCCAAGAACGATCGACAGCAGCGCGATCACGACGCCATAGAAGCCGGGCACGATGCCTGGTGCCGTCAGGCCGGTGCCGGATTGCTCCACGAAGCGGGGCATCTGCCAGGCCTGCGTCACGACGGCGATGCCGAAGACGCACAGCACCGCGGCGGTGACAAGATCGGCGCGCGGCGAGGCCGGTGCCTTCTCGCCCTCGAACGGGGAGGCTGCGTCGGGCTCGCTCATGCGCGCCCGTCGCGAGCAGGGACCGGCAGCAGCCGCATCAGAGACGCGCGATGCCGACGGTGTCCGGGCTCACCCGCGCCTTGCCGCCGTCGAAATAGAGCCAGGCGGTCTGGCGGACCATCTTCCACGCCTCGTCATAGGCCTGCTGCCCATAGAGCGGCGTGAACAGCGCGGCGCGGGAGGTCGCGTAATCCTTCAGCCGTTGGGAATTCGCGATGGTCGTGCGCCAGATCTCGGTCATTGTCGCCACCACATTCTCCGGCACCCCCTTCGCCGCCCAGATGCCGAAATAGTTGAGCGGCGCAGGCATGTTCGGCACCCAGCGGCGGACGGAGGGGATCTCGATCGCCGGGCTGCTGCCCTGCGCGGCCAGCGTCACCGGGTCGTCCGACTGCACGGCGAGCGGGATCAGGCGGCGAGCGCGGATCATCTCCGCAGCCTCGACCAGCAGCATGGCGCCGAGCTGCGTTTCGCCCGAAACGGTGGCGATCATCGCCGGGTTGCCGCCGTCATAGGTGGCGTGACGGTACTGGAGCCCAGGCGTCGCGGCGCGCAGCGCCTCCATCATGTTGTGGCCGGCGGAGGAGACACCCGCCGTGGCGACGCCGATGCTCTGCCCGCGGGTCTTCAGCGCCTCGAAGGCCTGGGCGAAGTCGCGGAAGCCCGATTGGGGGTTGGCGACCAGCACATTCACATTGGCCACCGCGAAGAATAGGTTCCAATCCGACAACTGCGTGTCGAGCAGGCCGAGCACCTTGTAGCAGCCCACATCGACGGCGGCGCCGGCCGCCCAGGTCATCCCGTCCTTCGGCGCTTCCAGCGCGTTGCGCGTGCCGATGGACCCCGAGGCGCCCGGCTGGTTCACCACGACGACGCGTTGGCCGAGCGGCGCTTCCAACTCGGCCGCGACCAGGCGGGCCATCTGGTCGGTCGACCCGCCGGCGGCCCAGGGAACGATGATCGTGACCGGGCGATCCGGCCGCCAGGCGCCCTGGGCGCGCAGCGTGGCGGGGGCGGCCAGTCCGGCGGCGGCAGCGACGAGCACATGCCTGCGCAACAGCATATCTTCGACCTTTCCCTGATGGCGCCGCGTTGCTCGCGGTGTCCGATGGAGTAACCTGCCAGTTACCAGAGATGGTGCGGTGGTCGATACGGTCGCGTCAAGCGGCGGTCAGCCGAATTCCGGACCTGCCACGGCAGCGAACAGCTTGGGGTCACCCGGCACGTCGGCACCGAGCGCCATACGCGTGAAGGGGCGCAGCGCGGCGGCTCCGTGCTGCGTCAGCCACCCGGCGAGGCCGCGTTGCGCATCCGGCAGATCGATCACGGCCGGGCCGGGCAGCGTGTTGCGCGCGGCGGCGATCAGCGCGCGTGCCGTGGCGTCGTCCGCCGCCACGATGGGGCCGATCTGCGGTCCTCGCGCCCCGTCGCGCGCCAGGGCGAAGCCGCTGCCGTCCTCAGCGATGAAGGCCGCCTGGGGTAGGCGCGCGGCGAAGTCGCGCAGAAGGGTTGGCCGCGGCGCACCAAAGGCAGCGGTGTCCAGCGCCAGTAGCGTCGGCCAGTCCGCATCGGCCAGCGGGCGAATGCCGGGCGCGGCGGGCAGGCGCTGCGGCACGGACCAGCGGGCGAAGCCCCACAGGTCGCGGAACCCCAGTTGTCGGTAAACCTCCCGACCCGCTGGCGTCGCGTCGAGCGCCGCGCAGCGTGTACCGCCCAACGCCTTGACCGCCCAGCGCATCAGCGCCGTCGCGTGGCCGCGCCGGCGCTGGTCCGGTCGTACCAGCACCATGGATATCCAGGCGAGGTCACCGCCATACCGGATGTAGGCCGCGGTGGCGGCAAGCGCCTCCTGCCCGTCGTCGATCGCCCGCACCGCGCCATCCCGCAAGAACAGCGACCAGTCGCGCGGCGTCTGGTTCCAGCCGATCAGGAAAGAGAGCGCGGCGGCACGCTGCACCGCCGCCTCGGTCATCGGATGCGCCTGCATCGTGGGATGCCACGATGCAGGCGCGCTCCCGTCAAGCCGCTTGACGGGCCTTCGCGTTGACGGCCCACTCGGCGGCATGGACAGACCCCGGCTGCTGCTGATCGGCTGCGGCGCCTTCGGACGCGTGCATCTCGCGGCGCTGCGGCGGATTGGCGCGGCGGTGATGGTCCACGACGCCGATATGTCCCTGGCAGCCGCGACGGGGTTGCCGGTTGCCGAGAGCATCGGGGCGGGGCTCGCATCCTGCGAGGCCGCGATCGTTGTCACGCCGGTGCCGACGCATGTGGCGGTGGCGACCGCCGTCCTCAATGCCGGACGCGACCTGTTCCTCGAGAAGCCGGCGACGGAGACGGCCGCGGAAGCCATGGCGCTGGCGGCGCTCGCCAGGCAGGCGGGCCGTATCGCGCAGGTCGGGCTGTATTTCCGCTTCCACCCGAAGGCGATCGCGCTTCGCCGCATGGTGGCGGATGGTACGTTTGGCGCGGTCCACTACCTCGCCGCCCGCTTCTCCGGCCTGAAGCGGGCGCGTGGCGATTCCGGCGCGCTGCTGAACGATGCCGTGCACTTCGCCGACCTGTTGCCCTGGATCGCCGGCGAGGCCCCCACGCGTGTCTTCGCGACCATGGCCGACCCTCTTTGTCGGGGGCGGGAGGACGTTGCGGTCATCCAGATGATGTTCCCCTCTGGCGCGACGGCTCTGATCGAGGCCGGCTGCGTGCTCCCCGGCCGCTGGCCCGATGCGGTGGTGGCCGGTGCGGAGACGCGCAAGGAAGTCGTCATCGCCGGGCGGAACGCGCTGGCCGAGGTGGATTTCGCTGCCGAGACCTTCGCGTTGCGCCGCGGCAGCCACGCGCCCGCCGCGCATGGCGCCTGGCTGCCGCAGCACGGCGCGCGCGAGGAGTTGCCGATTCCGGCCGCCGACCCTGTGGAGGTCGTCGCGGCTGAACTCGCCGCCTTCATCGATACGATACGAACGCGCCGTGAACCGGACGCGGACCTGCGTGCCGGCGCCGTCGCCCCGGCGCGCATCCTGGACGCTGCGCGGCGCTCCGCGCAGGAAGCGCGTGTCGTCGCGCTGGAGGAAATCGCCTGATGCGCATCAGTCTGTGCAACGAGGTCGTGCGGGACCTGCCCTTCGCGGCGCAATGCACGCTGGCGGCCGAACTCGGCTACGACGGTCTGGA
Source organism: Neoroseomonas terrae (assembly GCF_018129025.1). Classification (GTDB taxonomy): domain Bacteria; phylum Pseudomonadota; class Alphaproteobacteria; order Acetobacterales; family Acetobacteraceae; genus Neoroseomonas; species Neoroseomonas terrae. The sequence goes on from NZ_JAAEDI010000002.1 coordinate 132,337, forward strand.
AGTCGCGCCGTTCACCTTGGATGCCGAGGCGCCGCATCTGCTGCCGACCTCTCGCCGCGTCGAGCTGCGCCGCGCCGCGGCCGATGCCGGCACGGCCATCACGTCCCTGCATTGGCTGCTGCTTGCGCCGACCGGCCTGTCGATCACGAGCGCGGATCCCGCGCTGCGCACGCGCACGCTGGACGTGATGGAACGCCTGGTTGGGCTCGCGGCCGATCTCGGAGCGACGATCCTGGTGCATGGCTCGCCGGGCCAGCGGCGCGTCGAGGCTGACGGCGACGCCGCCCGCGCCGAGGACGCGATGGCGAGGGCCGGCGAGTTGGCTGCGCAGCATGGCGTGACCTACTGCGTCGAACCGCTCGATCCCGGTCAGACCAACTGGTGCACCTCCGTCGCCGAGGGTGCAGCGATCGTGGAACGCATCGGCAATCCCGCGCTGCGGACCATGCTCGACACCTGCTCGGCCGGGAATGGCGAAACGGAAAGCGTCGTCGCGCTGCTCGAGCGCTTCGTTCCGACCGGTGCCATCGCCCATGTGCATTTCAACGACCGCAACAAGCGCGGGCCGGGGCAGGGGACCGATCGCTTCGGGCCGGTGTTCGCCGCGCTGAAGCGCAGCGGCTACGCCGGCTTCGCCGCGGTCGAACCCTTCGACTACGTCCCTGATGGGCCGACCAGCGCCGCGCGCGCCATCGGCTACCTTCGCGCGCTCGAGGAGACCCTCGCATGACGGCACCCCGCTTCCGCCTGCTCGAGGTCGAGCGCTTCGAATGGCCGTTCAAGCTGCGCATGCCGTTCCGCTTCGGCGTCATCACCGTCACGCACGGCCGTCAAGCCGTGCTGCGCGCGCGCATCGCGCTGGAGGACGGCAGCGAGCATTGGGGCGTGGCCGCCGAAACGCTGGCGGCCAAGTGGTTCGACAAGGACCCGCGCTGGTCGGACGCGCAGAACGAGCATCAGCTCCGCCGCGCGCTGGAGATCGCGAGCGAGGCGACCCTCGCCGCCGGCGCCAACACCGCCTTCGGCCACTACGCCGATGCCTATGCCGCGCATGTCGCCGCCTGCGGTGCGGAAGGGCTGAACCCGCTGGTCGCCGCCTATGGCCGTGCGCTGGTCGACCGCGCCATGCTCGATGCGCTGTTGAAGGCGAAGGGGCTGTCCTTCGCCGCCGGTTTGCACGCCAACATCGGCGGCATGGCGCCGCATGCGGCGATCCCGGATCTCGTCGGCGTGGATTTCGGCGCGATGCTCGCCTCGCTGACCCCGGCGCGGCGGATGCACGCTCGGCACACGGTCGGCTTGGTCGATCCGATCACCGCCGCCGACCAGGCCGAGCGCGTCGACGACGGCCTGCCCGAGACGGTGGAGGAGGTCGTCGCCACCTACCGGCACACATGGTGGAAGCTGAAGGTCGGCGGGAATGTCGCGGCGGATGTGGATCGGTTGTGCCGCATTGCCTCGGTGCTCGACCGGCTGCATGGCTATCACGTCTCGCTCGACGGCAATGAGCAGTACGAGGATGCCGACGGTGTTCTTGCCCTATGGCGTGCCATGCAGGCGGAACCGCGGCTGGCGCGGCTCAACGCGTCCATCGCCTTCATCGAGCAGCCGGTGAAGCGTGCCAAGGCGCTGGACGGCGCGATGGGCGCGCTCGCCGCTGAACGACCAGTGATCGTGGATGAGAGCGACGGCCCGCTCGACGCCTTCGTGCAGGCGAAGGCGCTCGGGTATACGGGCATCTCCTCCAAGGCCTGCAAGGGCGTGTGGCGGTCGCTCATCAACCTGGCGCGCTGCCGTGCCTGGAACGCGGCGGCGCCCGAGCCGCGCTATTTCATGAGTGCCGAGGACCTGACGACGCTCGCGGGCGTCTGCGTGCAGCAGGACCTTGCCCTGGTCAGCGCCATGGGCCTGACCCATGTCGAGCGCAACGGCCACCATTTCGTCGACGGCTTCGCCGGCCGACCGAAGGCCGAGGGCATCCGCTTCATGGAGGCTTGTCCGGACCTTTACGCCGACACCCCGCGCGGTCCGCGCCTGGCGATCCGCGAAGGCGTGCTGGAGCTGGGCGGCGTCGCCGATGCCATCGGCCTTGGCGCCGCGATCGAACCCGATACCGCCTCGATGGACCGCATGCCGAAGGCCGCCTGGCCGCCGGGCTGAGCAACACGGCGATTCCACCGGCGCACCATCTGCCCTAGCCTGTCCGCGGCCCCGCCAGAGGGCCGAGCCAGGAAGGAAATGCCCATCATGCACATGCAACGCCGCGCCCTGCTGGGCGCCGCCGGCGGCGCTGTTGCGCTCGCCGCATCGCCTGCCTTCGCTCAGTGGCGGCCCAGCGAGCGCTATCCCGATCCGGCCGTGCTGGTGCTCGACCCGTCCTTCAACCGCTATCGCCTGGTGCTCGCCAGCGTGGAGCGGCTCTACACCGGCGCGCGTTGGTCGGAGGGCCCAGCGTGGTTCGGCGATCAGCGTTGCCTCATCTGGTCGGACATCCCCAACAATCGGATGCTGCGCTGGCACGAGACGACCGGCCGCACCGACGTCTTCCGTGGGCCGGCGAACAACAGCAACGGCAACACCCGGGACCGCCAGGGCAGGCTCGTCACCTGCGAGCACCTGACGCGCCGCGTCACCCGCACCGAGCCGGACGGCGCGATCACCGTCCTTGCGGACCGCTTCGACAACAAGCCGCTCAACAGCCCGAACGATGTTGTCGTGAAGCGCGACGGGTCGATCTGGTTCACCGACCCGCCCTTCGGCGTCCTCGGCTTCTACGAAGGGGAGATGGCGCAGCCCGAGCTGCCCACCAACATCTACCGCATCGATGGCCAGACCGGCGCCATCCAGGTGATGTCCGGCGATGTCGGTCGGCCGAACGGCCTCGCCTTCAGCCCGGACGAACGCATCCTCTACGTCGTCGAGGCTGCCGCCACGCCGCGCGTGATCCGTGCCTTCGACGTGTCCGGCGATGGTGCGCAGACGCGGCTGGCGAACAACCGCGTCTTCTACCAATGCCGGGACGGCGAGACGCCGGATGGCTTCCGCGTCGATGTGGACGGCAATCTGTGGTGTGGCTGGGGCATGGGGACGGAGGAACTCGACGGCGTGCGCGTCATCAACGCCGCCGGCGCCTCGATCGGTCACATCCGGCTGCCGGAGCGCTGCGCCAACCTTGCCTTCGGCGGCCGGCACCGCAACCGCCTGTTCATGACGGCGTCGCATTCGCTTTACAGCCTTTACGTCAATACCCAGGGCGTCGCCGGCGGTTGAGCGTGCGGCTGCGGCGGGCCATGCTTGGCCCGCCGCAAGCCACAGGGGGAAACCAATCATGACCGATGCGTCGCGCTGGCAGCCGAGCGAGCGTTACCCGGACCCGTCCATCGTCGCGCTGGACCCGTCCTTCAAGCGCTATCACCTGGTGCTGTCGGCGGTCGAATGCCTGTATCGCGGCACCCGCTGGGGGGAGGGGCCGGTCTGGCTCGGCGATGCGCGCTGCCTGCTGTGGTCCGACATCCCGAACAACCGCGTGCTGAAATGGGATGAGGAAACCGGCGCCGTCTCCGCCTGGCGCAAGCCATCCAACAACGCCAACGGCCACACCCGCGATCGCCAGGGCCGCATCATCGCCTGCGAGCATCTCGGCCGCCGCGTCGTGCGCTTCGAGTATGACGGCTCGATCACCGTCATCGCCGACAGCTTCCAGGGCAAGCGGCTGAACAGCCCCAACGACGTGGTGGTGAAGTCCGACGGGTCGATCTGGTTCACCGACCCGCCCTTCGGCATCTATGCCTTCTACGAGGGTGAGCGCCACGACCCGGAACTGCCGCACACCAACGTCTATCGCGTGGACGGCCAGACCGGGGAAATCACTCTGGTCGCGGACGATATCGACCATCCGAACGGCCTCGCCTTCAGCCCGGATGAAAGCATCCTCTACATCGTCGAGAGCCGCGCGGAGCCACGCCGCATCCTCGCCTATGACGTCGCCGGCGCCACGCTGCGCAACGGCCGCACCTTCATCACCTGCAAGCCGGGCGAGACGCCCGACGGCTTCCGCGTCGATGTGGACGGCAATCTGTGGTGCGGCTGGGGCATGACCGCCGAATTCGACGGCGTGCGCGTGTTCAATAACGCCGGAACGCCGATCGGGCACATCCACCTGCCGGAACGCTGCGCCAATGTTGCCTTCGGTGGCCGGCATCGCAACCGGCTGTTCATGGCGGCGGCACAGTCGCTCTACGCCTGCTACGTCAACACGCAAGGCTGCTGACCTCAGCGCGCGGCCCGTTCGAGGTCGCGCACGAAGCGGGCGAACTCCGCCTCGCGCGTTGCGGGCTCGCCGCGCAGCCGCAGCAGGTAGGATGGGTGGATGGTCACGCGGACCGGCCGGCCGTCCACCTGTTGCTCTCCCCCGCGGAGCGAGGCGATGGATGCGCGGCTCCGAAGGATCGCCTGCGCGGCCGTCGCGCCGAGCGCCAGCACGCGGTGCGGGTTCACCAGCGCAATCTCCCGAACCAAGAACGGCCGGTAATGTGCAATGTCGCCCGCATCCGGGCGTTGATGCAGGCGCCTGCGGCCGGTTTGGACGAATTTGAAGTGCTTCACCGCGTTGGTGACATAGAGCGCGCCGCGCTCGATCCCCGCTTCCGCGAGCGCCCGGTCCAGCAGCCGCCCAGCCGGGCCGACGAAGGGGCGGCCGGCGCGGTCTTCCTCATCGCCGGGCTGCTCGCCGACCAGCATGAGCAACGGATCGAGCGGCCCTTCGCCCGGCACCGCCTGTGTCGCCGCCGCGGCGAGCGGTGAGGCGCAGTCCTCTCGGATCTCCTGCTGCAACGCGGCGAGCGCGGCGGCGCGTTCGGCTGGCGTCATGCTCGACCTCCACCGCGTGAAACGCAGCGGGGGGGCGAAGGATGCGCGGCTGTCAGCCCGCGTCGGGGATCCGCACGGTCAGCGACAGCAGCCTGAACGACAGGCTTTTGCCGTGCCCGTCCAGGTTGAGCGAGCCGTTCACGCCGCCTTCCAGCACGTCGTCGATGACGAAGTTGAAGGCGTGGATCAGCGGCAGGTCGTACCGCACGCAGCGCGTGGCCCCGCGATGCGCGAACAGCGCCAGCACCCGGGCTTCCGTCACCTGCTCCGCCAGCACCGGATACAGTGCCGGGTCGTAGGGCATGAGCGAGATATTGCCGCGATTGCCCTTGTCCCCCGCCCGGGCATGCGCGACGGCGTGCAGTGGCACTTCCTTCAATTCCATGCCCTTGCCTCCAGCACGCGCACCTCGATGGGCACCATCTCGCGCGGCACCAGGAAGGATCGCGTCAGCAACCGCGGCGTAACGCGCCAGCGCGCGCCGGAGGTCCCGGCCGTGCCGCAGCACAGCATCGCCAGCACCTCGCGCGCCGCCTGGTCGGCGTCGTCGCGCGTGCTGGTCTCGACGGCCAGGCGGATGCGGATATCGGGCGGTTCCGGCCCGTCATAGGACCGCCAAAGCGCTCCATCGTCGGAGTCATGCACGGCCGAGACGCCGATCAGGTCGGCCCGCGCCCGCCGCGCCAGGCCCCGCTGCTGCACGCGCTGCAACAGGACGTCGGCTGTCGCCCGCGCCCGGGCCAGCGTATTCGGCCCGGCCACCGACACCTCGCCTTCGCCCAACCATGATCCTTCGTAGCAGGCGGTCACCTTCAGCCGGTCGGGGCGAGGATGACCGCGTACCCCGCGCAGCGCGACGCGGTCGCGCCCGAGCTGTTCCATCGTCACGCCGGTGATGTCCATGACCACGTCGGGCGTCAGATAGGCGGCGGGGTCGTGCAGCTCGTACAGAAGCTGCTCCTTCACGCTGCGCAGGTCGACGAGCCCGCCGGTATCCCAAGGCTTGGTGATCACCATCGAGCCGTCCGGCGACACCTCGGCGATCGGGAAGCCGATATTCGCGGGGTCGGGAATGTCCTTGAAGCCAGGGTCCCAGAACACGCCGCCCGTCACCTGGGACCCGCATTCCAGCAGATGCCCGCAGGCCGCGCCGGCGGCGAGCGCCTGCCAGTCGTCCTCCGCCCAGCCGTAGTGATGCATCAGCGGCGCGATGGCGAGCGACGGATCGGAGGTCCGTCCCGCCACCACCACCTGCGCGCCGCGCGACAGCGCCTCGGCGAGCGGCGCGGCGCCGATATAGGCGTTGGCCGAGATCATGGTCCAGGACGACATGTCGAAGCCCGCATCGGTCTCATGCGCCGCGAGATTGCCGAGATCGACGCTGCCCGACACGTCATCGCCGGTGACGACGCCGATGCGCAGATCCTCGATGCCGAGCCGTCGCGCCAGCCGCGCGACGCAGCGCGCCGCCGCCACCGGATTGGCCGCGCCGAAATTACCGAGGATCGGGATCCCCGCCCGCGCGCAGTCCGCCAGGATCGGTTCCAGCAGCCGCTCCAGCATCGGTTCGTAGCCCGCCTCCGGGTCGCGCCGCTTCTCGATCTGCGCCAGCGCAATGGTGCGCTCCGCAAGGCATTCGAAGAACAGCGCTGCGGGCTTGCCGGAACGGACCAGCGCACGGACGACGGGCGGCGCCGCATCGATCCGGTCGCCGGAGAAGCCGGAGGCATTGCCCACCAGGAACAGTTCGCTCATGCGCAGCACACCTTCGTCATGTCGTCGCGAGGCCGTCCTCGGCTTCGGTCAGGCGGCTCGGTCGCAGCGCGCCCATACGCTCCAGCAGGGGATGTGCCGTTGCCGCCAGGTGCCCACCGACGCGCTTGAGGTCGCGCACGACTTCCAGCAGCAAGCCCTGCGCGGCGATGGCAGACGGATCGGTCGCGAGGGAGAAGGACTGCGCCGCCTCATCCTCCTCGACCCGCATCCGCTCCTTCTCCTCGATAAGACGGCGTGCGGCGGTAACGTCCTCGCGCATGAAAGCCGCGACGGCGAGCTGAAGCTGTTCGAGCGCGCGGCCGTGGAGCGCCTGGATGGCGTCCAGCATCGCGTCGTCCAGGCGTGCGCCCTCCTTGGCCCATTTGGCCGCGACGCGGGCGAGGCTGCGTTCCAGAACGTCACCGGCGCTCTCGAGATTCAGGACGAAGGTGCGGATCTCGGCGACGCGGCGCTGCTCCTCCTGCCCCAGCAGTTCGGGGTTCAACCCGGCGAGGTAGAGCTGCACGGCCCGGTTCAGACGGTCCACGACCTCGTTCAGCCGGGCAACGCCCTTGGCGAGATCGCGATCCTCCTTGCGGAAGCCCGTAGAGATGGCGCGCAGCATCTCCTCCAGCGCATCGGCCTGGCGCAAAGCCTCGCGCTCGGCATTCGCGAGTGCCACAGGCGGCGATTGCAGTGCCGCGGCGTCCAGGTACCGGGGCGCAGCCGGGTCGCCGGCTGGGTCGGCATCCGGCAGCAGGCGCTTCAGCAGCCGGCCGGCCGCAGGCAGAAGCGGCAGCGATACGATGGCGAAGACGAGATTGAAGGCGAGATGCGCATTGGCGACGAGGCGCGCCGGCGTCGGGTCGAGCCGCAGCATCGCCTCGGTCGCCCAGGGCAGTGCCGCCAGCACCACCAAGCCGCCGGCCAACCGGTTGGCAAGATTGCCCAGTGGCACACGCATCCGCGCCCATTCGCTGCGATCCCCTTCCAGCACCGGGTTCAGCGCGCTGCCGATATTCGCACCGACGACCATGACGATCGCCGCCTCCGGCCCGATCACGCCGACCGCGTGAAGGGAGGCGACGAACAGCACTGCCGCGACCGAGGCGTGCATCGCCCAGGCGAGGAAGGCGGCGATCAGCAGATTCGGCAGTGGCTGGTCGGCGACCGCGCTGAGCACCGCGCGCAGCGCGGGCGAGGACTCGATCGGCGCCATCACCACCGACATCATGTGCAGTGCCAGCAGCATCAGGCCGAGCCCGATGCCCGCGCGGCCCAGGTCGCGCCGCCGCGCGTGGCCCGTGCTGCGGAAGGCGAGGACGCCGAGGAGGATCAGCGCCGGCGCGACTGCCGAGACGTCGAACGACATGACCTGCACGATCAGCGCCGTGCCGACATTGGCGCCGAGCATCGCCGCCAACCCTGGCACAAGCGCCACCGCGCCGCCGGCGCAGAAGGAGGCGACCATGAAGGCTGTGGCCGTGCTGCTCTGCAGCACTGCCGTCACGGCCATCCCGGCGGCGAAGCCGCGCGCCCGCGTGGCCAGCCCGACGCCGAGATACTGGCGCAACCGGGTGCCGTAGGCACGCATCACGCCACTCTGCACCATGTGCAGGCCCCACAGGAGCAGGGCGGCGTATCCCGCCAGTTCCAGAATCAGCCAGGCTTCGGCCACAATAGTTCCTTCAATGCGTCAGTGTCCGGCGCACCGCATCTTGCCAGATGCCGTGCCGCCGCGAAGCCTCCTCCCGCGACATGGTGGGCATGAAGCGGCGTTCGAGCCGCCAATGCGTGGCGCCCGACGCGCCTGGCGCGGGACACAGGCCCGCCTGCAGCCCGGCGAGATAGGCCGCGCCGAGCGCCGTCGTCTCCCGCACCACAGGCCGGTCGACGGGCGCCCCGAGGATGTCCGCGAGGAACTTCATCGTCCAGTCGGAGGCGGCCATGCCGCCATCGACGCGCAGCACCATTGCGTGTGTATCGGGCCAGTCGGCACGCATGGCGTCGGTCAGGTCGCGCGTCTGGAAGGCGACAGCTTCCAGCGCTGCGCGGCACAGCTCGGCCCGGCCGGCACCGCGGGTCAGACCGAAGATGGCCGCGCGCGCCTCGGCGTCCCAATGCGGCGCGCCGAGGCCGGTGAAGGCCGGCACCAACACCACGGACTGAGCGGCATCGGCCTTGGCCGCCAGGTCGCCGGCCTCGGCGGCGGTCGCGATGATGCCGAGCCCATCGCGCAGCCACTGCACGGCCGCACCCGCAACGAAGATCGCCCCTTCCAGCGCATAGGTGCGGACCCCCTCGATCTGATAGGCGATCGTGGTCAGCAGCCGCGTGCGGGAGGCCACCGGCGTCTCCCCGGTGTTCAGCAGCGCGAAGCAGCCGGTGCCGTAGGTGGATTTGAGCATGCCGGGCTGAAAGCAGCCCTGGCCGACGGTCGCCGCCTGTTGGTCCCCGGCAACGCCGCGGATCGGCACGGCGGCACCGAGATGCACGGCATCCGTCAGCCCGAAATCGGCCGCGCAATCGCGCACCGTGGGCAGCACGCCGCGCGGAATGCGGAACAGGCGCAGCAACTCGTCGTCCCAATCACCGCGGCGGATGTCGAACAGCATGGTCCGGGCGGCGTTGGTCGCATCCGTCGTGTGCAGCCGCCCGCCGGTGAGGCGCCAGATCAGGAAGCAATCCACCGTGCCGAAGGCGAGGCCGCCGCGTTCCGCCGCCGCCCGCGCACCGGGCACGTGGTCGAGCAGCCAAGCGAGCTTGGTCGCGGAGAAGTACGGATCGGCCAGCAGCCCGGTGCGTTCGTTCAGCAGCAGCTCGGCGCCCTCGGATCGTAACCGCGCGCAATGCTCCGCGGTGCGGCGGTCCTGCCAGACGATGGCGCGATGCAGGCAGCGCCCGGTGGCGCGGTCCCACAGCAGCGTGGTCTCGCGCTGGTTGGTGATGCCGATCCCGGCGACGCGGCGCGGGTCGACGCCTGCGCCGCCCAGCGCCTCGCGCAACGTCGCCAGGCTGGTGCGCCAGATGTCCTCCGGCTCATGCTCGACCCAGCCAGGGGCCGGGAAGTGCTGTCGGAACTCCTGCTGGGCGGAGGCGATCGGGTGCAGCGCGGCATCGAAGGCGATGGCGCGCGTGCTGGTCGTACCCTGGTCCAGGGCGAGCAGGATGTCGGTGGTCATGCTGCGGCGGTCACTCCCCGCCGGCAGCATAGGCGCGATTGGCCCGCCGGGGGCAGTGGGCGCTACGCCACCACTGCCACCTGCCGCGGGTCGACACGCAGCCAGACCGGCGTGCCGACGTCGTACGCCTCAAGCGGCGGCGCGGCGGCGCGCAGGCGAAGGTTCGTGCCCTGCGGTTCGACCACGTAGTCCCAGGCTTCGCCGAGATAGGTGCGTTCCTTCACCGCTGCCGGCAGGACCAATCCGCCATCGCCTGCCGGCGGCGGGGCGGTCAGCACCGTCATGGCCTGCGGACGGAGAGAGATGAGCACGTTCCCCGCCGTTCCTTCCGCAACGCCCGCGCTGGCGGCGGGGCCGAGGCTGATGCCGCCCAGCACGAGCTGCCCGCCCTCGACCGCCGCATCAAGTAGGTTGGTCCGTCCGACGAAGCCCGCGACGAAGCGCGTGCGCGGCCGCGTGTAGAGCAGGTGCGGCGCGTCGACCTGCTCGATCCGTCCGGCGTTCATCACCGCGATCCGGTCCGACGTCGCCATCGCCTCCCCCTGGTCGTGGGTGACGTAGACGGTCGTGATGCGGAACTCGTCGTGCAGGCGTCGTATCTCGAAGCGCATCTCCTCCCGGAGATTGGCATCGAGGTTCGACAGCGGTTCATCGAGCAGCAGCACGGACGGCTTCACCACGATGGCGCGCGCCAGCGCCACCCGCTGCTGCTGCCCACCGGAGAGTTCGGCCGGATAGCGGTGCGCGAGGGTATTGAGCTTCACGACCTCGAGGATCTCGCCGACGCGCTGTTTCACCTCGGCGGCAGGCAGCTTTCGAAGGTTCAGGCCGAAGGCGACATTCTGCTCCACCGTCATGTTCGGCCAGATGGCGTAGGACTGGAAGATCATCGACATGCCGCGGCGTTCCGGCGGGACGACCGCGCCGGGCGCCGACAGCACCTTCCCGTCCACCGAGATGCTGCCCCCGGTCGGGTCGACGAAGCCCGCGATCATGCGCAGCGTCGTCGTCTTGCCGCAGCCTGAGGGGCCGAGGAGGGAGACGAACTCGCCTTCCTCCAGCGTCAGGTTCACCTTGTCGACGACGGTGAGTTTACCATAGGCCTTGGTCAGGCCGGTGAGCGTCAAACGGGGCACGCTATTCCCTCCGGAGCATGAAGTCTCGGCCGACCAGCTTCATGCCGATGCCGACGATGGCCATGGTGATGACGAGCAGGATGCCGCCGAACGCGGACACGACCTCGAAATTGCCCTGCTCCGTCAGGTCGTAAAGCAGCACGGACATGGTCCGCGTGCGCGGCCCGACCAGGAAGATCGCAGCCGAGAGTTCGCGCGAGGCGACGATGAACACCACCAGCCAGCCGCCGAGCAGCGACGTCTTCAGCAGTGGCGCCGTCACTTTGCGGATGGCGTGCAGCCGCCCGGAGCCGAGGATCCGCGCGGCCTCCTCCATCTCCGGATGCACCGCGCGGATCGCGGCCTGCGAGGAGGCATAGGCGATCGGCAGGAAGCGCGAGGCGAAGGCCAGGATGATCAGCAGTGCCGAGCCGTAGAGCGACAGCGGCGGCCCGGCATAGGCGGCATAGAAGCCGATGGCCATCACGATGCCGGGGATGACGAAGGGCGCCATGGCGAGGAAACCCAGCGCATCCGCGAAGCGGATCAGCCGCCGTACCACGATGTAGGCGACGAGCAGCGCCAGCACCACCGCGATGGTCGCGGACGTGGCCGAGAACCACACCGTGTTCCACACCGCCTGCGGCGCCATGTCGTGTTCGAACAGCAGGAACTGGTAGTTGCGCAGCGTCAGGTTGTCGAAGGAGAAGCCGCGCCCCCAGGCCTTCGCGAAGGACGCCTGCAGCAGCACCATCAGCGGCTTCACCACGGACAGCAGCGCCACCAGCACGCACCAGCCGAACAGCACCCAGCGCCAGGGGCCCAGCTTCACTTGGCGCCGCTCACCACCCTTGCCGGTCTGGGAAACGAAGCCCTTGCGCGCCAGCAGGAGCTTCTGCACCGCGATCAGCCCGATGGTGACGAGCAGCAGCGGCATGGCGAAGGCCGAGGCGACCTCGACGCGGACCGGGTCCTCGAAGAACTGCCATAGCTGCGTGGTGACGACGTTGATGCGCGCCGGGATGCCGATGATCGCCGGCGTGCCGAACAACGCGATGGTCTCGAGGAAGATCAGGATGAAGCCGCCGAGGATGGACGGCCAAACCAGCGGCAGCGTCACCTTGCGCATCGTCACCCAGGTGCCGCCGCCGAGGATGTTGGCGGCGTCCTCCATCTCCGAGGAGATGAGGTCGAGCGCCGACTTCACGAAGATGAAGACCAAGGGGAACGAATGCAGCGCGATGACGAAGGCCATGCCGGTGAAGGTGTAGACGTTCACCAGCGGGTCGGTCGCCCCGGTCAGGCTGCGCCAGACGACGTTGATCCAGCCCGAGTTCGGCCCTGCCAGCAGCACCCAGCCGATCGCGCCGAGATAGGGCGGCATGATGAAGGCCGCCAGCACGATGGCCCAGGTGAAGCCCTTGCCCGGCATGTCGGTGCGCGAGACCGCCCAGGCCATCGGCACGGCGAGCACGACCGAGATCGCGGCCGACAGGGTACCGAGCAGCAGCGAGTTCCGCACCGCGTCGAGGTAGCGCTGCCGCCCATAGGCGGTGAGGTAGTTCTGGATCGTGAAGACGCCCGTGTCCTGCTCCTCGAAGGAGATGACGAACATCTTCAGCAGCGGCAGGGCGACCAGGACCAACAGCGCCGCGATCAGTGCGACCCATAGGATGGTGATCGGCTCCAGAAGGCGGAGGCGGCTGGGGCGCTGGCTCCCCGCCAGGGTCGCGGTGTCTGTACTGGCACTCATCCTGCTATCCCTCAGACGCCGAAGATATCGCGCCACTGTTCGCGGAGCTCTGGCACGCCGCGATCGGCGTCCTCGAGGCTCGGAGACAGCAGTGTCACCTGGTCGAGCGGCCGGCATCCCTCCGGCGGCGGCACGTCCGGACGCAGGCTTTCGCTGAACATCGTCCGCGTGATGCGGGACAGCGCCGGTCCGGTGTTGAATTCCATGAACAGCTTCGCGGCGTTGGGGTTCGGCGCATTGCTCATGATGGCGGACGGCGCCGGCACGGCGACCACGCCCTCGGTCGGATAGATCAGCTTCAGCGGATTGCCGCGCGACGCCGCGAACAATGTGGAGGCAGAGGGCACGGCCACGCCGACGGCACGCTCGCCGGCCGTCATCATGGTGACCGGATCGATCGAGGACCGGCCGACCTGCGGCTTGTTACGCTCGAACCGGCGGAGGAAATCGGGGCCGAACATCGAGCGCATCTGGAGCGCCCAGATGCCGATGGCGCCGCTGAAGCCCGGATGGCCGACAGCGAGCTTGTCCTTCCACTTCGGATCCAGCACGTCTGCCCAGGACTTCGGCGCCTCGGCGTCCGACACCATGTTGGTGTTGTGACCCAGCAGGTAGATGCCGAGCGAGGAATACTGGAAGTAATTGTCGGGATCGGCAGTGCGCAGCATGGGCAGCATCCCGTCGGCATTCACCGGACGGAACTGCGTCAGCCGGTTCTGCCGCTTCAGCTGGATGTAGTGTCCGCCGTTGCTGGATGCGAAGACATCGCACTGCGCGACGCCCGCGCGCTGGTCCTGCGACAGGCGCTGGAAGGCGACCTGCGAGGTGCTGCGGACCACGCTGCAACGCACGCCGGGATACCGTTCGGTGAAAGCGCGGCCGATCGCTTCCGAGGTATCGGCTGAATACTGGGCCGAGTACCACGTGACCTGACCCTCGCGCCGCGCCGCTTCGTATAGGTCCCGCTCATGGGGCTCCATCGGCGCCTGGGCCCATGCCCGGCTCGATGCCGCGGCCCAGGCAGATAGCGCCAGCATCTGCCGTCGATCGATCAAAACCACGCCGTCAACCTCCAGCCCGGACACATGGGGCGGCTCAGATTCCGAAAATGTCGCGCCACTGCTCGCGCACCTCAGGGACGCCGCGCTCGGCCTCCTCCAGGCTCGGCGCCAGCATGGTGGTTTCGCTCAGCGGCCGTGAACCGACCGGTGGCGGGACGTCCGGACGGATGCTCTCGTTGAAGATTTCCCGGACTGCCGCCGAGAGCCCAGGGCCGGTCTGGAACTCCATGAACAACTTTGCGGCATTCGGGTGCGGCGCATTCGCGAGGATGGCCGAGGGCGAGATCGCCGCGACCACGCCTTCCGAGGGATAGATCAGCCTTAGCGGATTGCCGCGCGACGCCGCCAGCAGCGTGGAATTGGCCGAGACGGCCACGCCGATGGGCCGTTCCCCCGCATTCATCATGGTTACCGGGTCGATCGACGAACGGCCGACCTGCGGCTTGTTCGCCTCGAGCCGGCGAAGGAAATCGGGACCGAGCATGGTGCGCATCTGCAGCGCCCAGACACCGATGGCGCCGCTGAAGCCCGGATGCCCGACGGCCAGCTTGTTCCGCCACTTCGGATCGAGGATGTCCGCCCAGGACCGCGGCGCGTCGGCTTCCGACACCATCGTCGTGTTGTGGCCGATCAGGAAGACGCCGAGGAAGGACGACTGGAAGTAGTTGTCGGGATCGGCGATGCGCAGGATCGGCAGCAGGCCGTCGGCGTTGACGGGGCGGAACTGCGTCAGCCGGTTCTGCCGCTTCAACTGGATGTAGTGCCCACCGTTGGTCGAGGAGAAGACGTCACACTGCGCCACGCCGGCGCGTTGATCCTGTGAGAGCCGCTGGAACGCCACCTGGGACGTGCTGCGCACCACGTTGCAGCGCACGCCGGGATACCGCGCATTGAAGGCGCGCCCGGCCGCTTCGGCGGAATCGGCATTGTACTGGCCGGAGTACCAGGTGATCTCGCCTTCGCGCTTGGCTGCCTCGTAGAGCTCTCGCTCCTGCGCATGCATGGGCGCATCGGCCCAGGCCCGGCTCGCCGCCACGGACCACGCAGCGAGCGCCAGCATCTCGCGCCTGTTAATCAGAAACACTCACCATCCTCCGGCTAGGCAGATCGGATGCGCGCGCGGGGCGCGCATCCGCAACGACGGCGTCAGGACTCAGACGCCGAAGATCTCGCGCCACTGCTCCCGGACCTCGGGCACGCCGCGCTCCGCTTCCTCCAGGCTCGGCGCCAGCATGGTCACCTGGTCGAGCGGGCGGGACCCCTCCGGCGGCGGCACGTCGGGTCGGATGCTCTCGTTGAACAGCAGGCGGACGGCGGCCGAGAGCGCCGGCCCGGTCTGGAATTCCTGGAACAGCTTCGCCGCATTGGGATGCGGCGCATTGGTCGGGATCGCGGAGGGCGACATCGCCGCGATCACGCCTTCGGTCGGATAGATCAGCTTCAGCGGATTGCCGCGCGATGCCGCGAACAGCGTGGAGGCCGACGGCACCGCCACGCCGACCGCACGCTCACCGGCCGTCATCATCGTCACCGGGTCGATCGAGGACCGCCCGACCTGCGGCTTGTTGCGTTCGAAGCGACGGAGGTAGTCCGGCCCGAACATCGTGCGCATCTGCAGCGCCCACAGGCCGATGGCGCCGCTGAAGCCCGGATGGCCGACGGCGAGCTTGTCCTTCCACTTCGGGTCGAGCACGTCGGTCCAGGATTTCGGCGCATCAGCCTCCGACACCTGGGTGGTGTTGTGGCCCATCAGGTAGATGCCGAGGAAGGACGACTGGAAATAGTCGTCCGGGTCCGGCCGGCGCAGGATTGGCAGCAGCCCGTCCGCGTTCAGCGGGCGGAACTTCACCAGCCGATTCTGCCGCTTCAACTGGACGTAGTGTCCGCCATTGGTCGAGGAGAAGACGTCGCATTGCCCGACGCCCGCGCGGAAATCCTGCGACAGGCGCTGGAACGCGACCTGCGAGGTGCTGCGCACGACGTTGCAGCGCACGCCGGGGTAGCGCTCATTGAAGGCGCGCCCCGCGGCTTCCGACGCATCCGCGCTGTACTGCCCCGTGTACCAGGTGACCTCGCCTTCGCGCTTCGCCGCTTCGTATAGCGTGCGCTCCTGCTCGTTCATGGGTGCCTGCTGCGCCCATGCCTTGCTGGACGCGGCCGCCCATGTGGCAAGGGCCAGCAGCTGCCGCCTGTCGATCAGAACCATCGGACCATTCCTCCCTTGACCTGCTTTTTGCTTGTTCAGATGCCGAAGATCTCGCGCCACTGCTCGCGGATCTCGGGCACGCCCCGTTCCGCCTCCTCCATGCTGGGGGAGAGCAGCGTGACCTGGTCGAGCGGGCGCGAGCCCTGGGGCGGCGGCACGTCCGGACGCAGGCTGTCGGCGAACAATTCGCGCACCGCCATCGACATCGCCGGCCCCGTCTGAAATTCCATGAACAGCTTCGCGGCGTTCGGATGCGGCGCGTTGCGGATGATGCCGGACGGCGAGATGGCCGCCAGCACGCCTTCGCTCGGGTAGATCGGCTTAAGCGGATTGCCGCGCGATGCGGACAGCAGGATGGTGCCCGTCGCCGTCGCCACGGCGATGGCGCGTTCGCCGGAATTCAGCATGGTCACCGGATCGACCGAGGAACGCCCGACCTGCGGCTTGTTGGCCTCGAACCGACGCAGATAGTCGGGGCCGTACATGTTGCGCATCTGCAGCGCCCAGATGCCGATGGCGCCGCTGTAGCCGGGATGGCCGACGGCCAGCTTGTCCTTCCACTTGGGCTCAAGGATGTCCGTCCAGGATCGCGGCGCATCCGCCTCCGGCACCAAATTCGTGTTGTGCGCCATCACGAAGATGCCAAGGAAGGTCGTCTGGAAGTAGTTGTCCGGATCCGACACCCGGATGGCGGGCAGCATGCCGTCGGCATTGACCGGCCGATATTGCGTCAGCCGATTCTGCCGCTTGAGCTGCAGGAGGTGGCCGCTGTTGGTCGAGGACAACACGTCGCATTGCCCAACGCCGGCGCGGGCATCCTGCGACAGCCGCTGGAAGGCGACCTGCGACGTAGAGCGCACCACATTGCAGCGCACGCCCGGATAGCGCGCATTGAACGCACGACCGGCGGCTTCCGACGAATCGGCGCTGTACTGCCCGGAATACCAAGTGATCTCGCCTTCGCGCTTGGCGGCCTCGTACAGCTCCTGCTCGCGCGGTGTCAGTGGCGCATTCGCCCAGGCCTGGCTGCTTGTCGCGGACCACGCCGCCAGCGCCAGGGCCTGTCTCCTGCCTAACAGGAACATTGGCCTTCCTCCCGCACGGAAGCGCCTGCGCGGCCGCCTTCGCGGTCTCATCGCCTTGCGCTGTTTCTTGGACCAGGGAAGGTTGCCACCCATGCCCGGCGCTGTAAACGGGCAGCAACGTAACGGAGGAAAGACATGTCCCTGATTGACCGCATCGGCGTGGATGTCGGCCGCAAGCTGCGGCTGGAGGACGCCATCGAGTGGGCGGCCCGCAACGAGGTCCGCCATATCGACATCCAGCTCGACACCGGCGCCAATGCCGTGACGCTTTTCGATGAGGCACGTTGCCGCACGATCAGGCAGAGCGCCAAGGCGAATGGCGTGCATATCGCACTGCACACACTCTCGGCGGTCAATGTGGCCGAGTACTCGCCCTTCCTGTCGGACGCCGTGGACGCCTACATGCGCGCCTACATCGAGGTCGCGCCGAAGCTGGAAGCGGAATGGATCGTCGTCCATGCCGGCTATCACTTCACTGCCGACGTGCCGATGCGCATGGAAGCCGGCCGTGATCGCCTGCAGCGGATGGTGAAGCATGCGGAGCAGCACGGCGCATTGCTGCTGCTCGAGAACCTGAACCGGGAGCCGGACAACGCCGAGGTCCACTATCTGGCCCATACGATGGAGGAATGGCGCTACTACTTCGACGCCATCCATTCGCCGGCCTTCGCGCTGTCCTTCACCGCCAACCACGCGCATCTGCTGCCGCCGGGCGTGGATGGCTTCGTCGCGGAGATTCCGCTCGATCGCGTGAAGGAGGTCCGCCTCGCCGATTGCTGGCGCAACGGGTTCGAGGAACACCTGATCCCGGGCAAGGGCGATTTCGACTTCGGCGCGATGTTCGCCCTGCTGGAAGGCAAGGGCTATCGCGGCGCCTACACCAATGCCTTCGGCACGCTGGACGATATGCAGGCGGCCCGCGGCTACATGGTGGACAAGGCCCGAGCCGCGGGCGCCGCTGTAGACTGATCAGCCTTGTAAACGCGTGGCGGCCTGAAGGGCGCCACGCGATGAACGGCCGAAGCGAGCGGACGGCCGACGCGCTTCCGCTCAGACCCCTTCCAGCACCACCTTGCCGATCATGGTGCCGCTTTCCACCAGCGCATGCGCCTCCCGCAGCCGCGCCGCGGTGGCGGGGCCGAGATTGCGCGTCATGGTGTGCCGGATGCGGCCATGATCCACCATCTCCGATACCGCGTTCAGCAGGTGGTGCTGCTCGACCATGTCGGGGGTGCCGAACATCGGCCGCGTGAACATCAGTTCCCAGTGCAGGGAGACGGATTTGGGCATGAGCTGCCGCGCGTCGATCGGCGCCTGGGACTCGATCAGCACGATCGCACCCTGCGGCCCCACCGACGCGACGATCTGGTCCCAGTTGCGCGCCGTGGTGTTGGTCGAGAACACATACCGCGGCCTTACCCCGATAGTCTGGAGCTGCGCCGCGATGTCCTCGCGATGGTCCACCACGTGATGGGCGCCGAGGTCGCGGCACCACTGCGCCGTCTCGGGCCGCGACGCGGTCGCGACCACCGTCAGCGCCGTGCGCTGGCGCGCGATCTGGATGACCATGGAACCGACGCCGCCGGCGCCGCCGATCACGAGCAGCGCCTGACCCTCCCCCACACCCTCGTGCAGGCCCAGCCGGTCGTGCAGCCCTTCCCAGGCCGTGATCGTCGTCAGCGGCATCGAAGCCGCCTCGGCGAAGCTCAACGTCTTCGGCTTGCGGCCGACGATCCGTTCGTCGACCAGTTGGAACTCGGCATTGCTGCCCGGGCGGTTCACGACGCCGGCGTAGAACACCTCATCGCCAGGCCGGAACAGGGTGCAGAGCGGCCCCACCGCGCGCACCACCCCCGCGGCGTCGAAGCCCAGGATGCGCGGCGCGTCCTTGGGCTCCTCGCTGCGCCGACGCTTGGTATCGACCGGGTTCACCGACATCGCCCGCACCTCGACCAGCATGTCGTGTCCCGCAGGTTCACCCGGTGCGGGGATGTCGAGGTCGAGCAACGCCTCCGGATGATCCACCGGATGGCACGCCGTGAAACCGATCGCCTTCATCGCATCCTCCGCCTGGTTGCGGAGGATATAGGCCGAATTCAGCCCACGCGCAGCAGCGCCGGCCCGTTGTCACGAAGCCAGTCCTGCGCGGCCTCCCGATCCGGTGCCAGCGTCTCGACATGCGCCCAGAAGCGCGGGGAGTGATTGAGTTCGCGCAGATGCGCGACCTCATGCGCCACGACGTAGTCGAGCACCCAGTCGGGGGCCATCACCAGCCGCCAGGAGAAGGCCAGCGTGCCGTCCGGCGCGCAGGACCCCCAGCGGCTGCGCGTATCCTTCAGCCGGATGGCGCGGATCTTCACGCCGAGCGTTGCGGCGTGGCCGTCCGCCAGCACGGCAATGCGGCGCTTCGCCTCCGCGCGCAGGAAATCCTTCACGCGCCGCGCGAGGAATTCCAGTTGGCCCGTCACCGTGATTGTCGCGCCCTCCAGGAAGGCGCCGCCGCGCGCCGACGGGTCGTGGCAGATAACGTGCGGCCGGCCGCCCAACAGCACCTCCGCCCCCGGCGCCAGCGAGACGGCAGGGGCGAGGGCGGCCAGCCGCTGCATCACCCAGGCGGCATGCGTCGTCAGCAGCGCCATGCCGGCGCGGCGTGCCTCGCGCATCGGCAGCGTGACGATGACCTCACCGGCGCGCGGATCGATGCGCAGGCTGACCCGGCGTGCGCGTGTCGAGCGGCACCAGCGCACCGGGCAGCCCACGGGCGCAGCGAGCATGCCAGGACGCAACAGCACGGTTTCCGACTCGGTGGATTGCATGGGGCCAAGATGGCTCATCGGCGATGAAAGGTTCAACCGCTTGACAGGCGACGGCGACGCGCGACGCTCGTCATCCATGCACGACGCGCTCCGCATGCTGCCGCCGCTATTCCTCCTGGGCACGCTGTGGGGCGTGACGCCGGTGTTCGTGAAGCATCTGGGCAGCATCGGCTGGCCCCCGCTGATGATCGCGGTGTTCGGCGCGACGGGGAGTTCGGCGATCCTGTTCACGCTCTGCCGGGTGCGCCGCATCGCCGTCCCGCTCGATGCGCGGCACCTTCGCTACTACGCGGTCAACGGCCTGTTCGGCATGGCACTCGCCAACCTGGTGGGCTTCACCAGCCTGCAGCACATTCCCGCAGGCTTCTTCGCGATGCTGGTACCGCTCTCGCCGATCATCACGGTACTCGGTGCCGCGCTGATCGGTGCGGAGCGCGTGACGCCGCGGCGCGTGCTGGGCACGGCTCTCGGCCTGGCCGGCGTGATGGTGGCGATGAGCCCGGGCGCGGCGTTGCCCGACCGGTCGGTGCTGGGCTGGGCGATGCTCGCGGCGCTGACGCCAGTCTGCTACGCGATGTCGAATCTGTTCGCGGCGCGCCTTGCGCCGCAAGGTACCCCGCCGCCTGCGCTGGCAACGGGCACGCTTGCCGTCGGCGCGGTGCAGGTGGCGATCTTCGCTTTGCTGATCGGGCAGTTCCGCATGCCGCCGCCCGAAGGCCTGCCGATCTCCGCCCTGCAGGTCACGGTGATGGCGAGCGCCTTCCTGCTGTGGTTCCGCTCGATCGTGACCTACGGCAGCGTTGTCACGTCGCAGACCGGCTACATCATCACCCTGACGGGCATGGCCTGGGGATGGCTGCTGTTCGGGGAGCGGCCGGGTCCGCTGACGATCCCGGCCGCGATGCTGATCTTTGCCGGGCTCGCGCTCGTCACGCTGCCCGGCCGGCGCGTCAACCGATCAGGTGCTTGATCTCGGTCTCGACGAAGGAGAACGGCGTGTCCCCGTCATTGACTACGTTGTGCTCGATGCCGGCGAGCCGCGCATAGCCTACGCCGGTCCGGATCTCGGCGCGCATCGTCTTGCCCTCGGGCAGTTCGATCAGCATCGAGGCATCGTTCACCGGCACGACGACATAGGCCATGCCGTGCCGGTGCCAGCCGGTTTCGGACCCCGGTGGGAAGTCCCACCGGGTCACGCGGACGTTCTCGTCATCCACCTGCACGGTGGGGATGGCGGGGGCGCGGCAGCGCAGGGGCTCGTTCATTCCGCCGCGGCTTTCGCCGGCGACAGCCCCGGCAGCGGGATGGCCCCGGCTGCGCTCCACGCGGCCCAGACCTTGTCGGCCTGTTCCTGCGTCAGCGGCAGGTGGGGCGGGCGGATCACGCGCCAGCCGGCATCGCCGGTGCTGCGCGCGATGATCTCGCGTAGCCCCGAGATCAGCGGCACCGAGGTCGCGGCCCGGCGCGTCGCCGTCAGCACGGCCTGCGCCGCGTCGGCTTCCGACCCCGTGCGCTTCGCATAGACGATGCCGCCCCAATGGCTGTTCGCATTCGACGCCGCCGTGATGCAGCCCGCGCCGCCCTCCGCCAGGATCTGCTGCAGGAATTCGTCGCTGCCGGAATAGACCTCGAAGCCCTCGGCGGCGAAGGCCTTCACCATCGCCTGCATGTTGGCGTAGTCGCCCGAGGAATCCTTCACGCCCTTGATCGTGCCCGGGAAGGCCTTGATCAGCCGGCCGAGCAGGTCGAGCGTGAACGGCACCGCCGATTGCTGCGGGAAGTTGTACAGGTAGATCTTCACCCCGCCGCCGACGCGGTTCACCACTTCCGAGAAGTAGGCGAACAGCCCGTCATCCGACGGCGCCTTGTAGTAGAAGGGCGGCAGCATCAACACGCCGGGGCAGCCGGCGTCGCGCGCATGCTTCGTCAGTTCGACGGAATCGGTCAGCGACGCGCAGCCCGTGCCGGGCATCATCTTCGCCGCCGGGATGCCGCGCGCGATCAAGCCTTCCAGGATCGCCTTGCGCTCGTGCAGGCCGAAGGAATTGGCCTCGCCCGTCGTGCCGAGGACGCCCAGCCCGTTGCAGCCGGTCGCCAGCAGCCACTTCGCATGCGCCGCCATGCGGTCGAGGTCCGGCGTCAGGTCCGGGCCCATCGCCGTCAGCACCGCGGCATTCACGCCGCCATAGATAGCGTCCTTCATCCGGCTCTCCTCCGGTTCCGCGCCCCCGGCGGCCAGCGACCGGGCCAGGTGACGACGTGGTCTTCGAAATCCTCGGCCTCGCGCTCCGGTACCGTCAGGCCCCGCACCGAGACGCCGGCTTCATGCACCGTTTCCGCGCGGCCGGAAACCAGCGGATGCCACCACGGCAGATCCTTGCCCTCGGCCACCAGGCGATAGGCACAGGTCGGCGGCAGCCAGTCGATCGCGGCGACGCGTTTTGGCGTGAGCTTGACGCAATCCGGCACGCGCGCCTTGCGGTTCGCGTAGTCCTTGCACTGGCACGTATCGCCATCGAGCAGCCGGCACGCGACGTTGGTGTAGGCGAGCCGATCCGTATCCTCGTCCCGCAGCTTGTGCAGGCAGCAGCGGCCGCAGCCGTCGCACAGGCTCTCCCACTCCGCCCGCGACATCGCGCTGAGCGGCTTTTCACGCCAGAAGGGAGGGGTCGGGGACACGACAGCAGCATAGACCAGACGCGCCGCTGTGGGGAGATTGGAGGGCGGCGTTGGGCGTCCCAGTGGGCGTTGCCCTCAGCAAACGTCGATAAGGCCGGCCCGGTTACCCTCAGACGTCCGCCACCGGAGATCGGAGGGGCTCTGCCCCTCCGAACCACCCCGCCAGGGGGTGGACCCCTGGACCGCAATCCGTTGGCGCCGGGCATGGCGGGCTTGTTGACCCGCCAGGCGCGTTTCTTCAATGGCGTATCAGGCAGGTCACCAGCAGGACCTCTCGGCCCCAGGCCGGGTGACGCCTCTTCAACGCGCTTACCTAGTCCCGCTCGGCGGCATCGGCAGGTTCTCCGACTGCACCCGCGGCGTCGCGGTATTGCCCGGCGCGGGCGTGATTACTTCCCGCGGCAGGGCTGCCCCCTGCGGGGCCGCCCCCTGCGGAGCCGCTGCCTGCATCGGCGCGCCACCCGCTGCCGGTGCTTCCGACAGCCGCATCAGCGCCGCTCGCAGCGGGTCGCTGCCAGGGTTGTGCGCCGCCATTTCCACCACGACCTGCCGTGCCGTGGCATCGCGGCCGAAATAGGCACGGTTCCATTCGGTGCGGGGATCCAGATACGCGCCGTCCAGCGAGACCCCCGCGAACAGCCCGCGTGCCCGGGCGATGGTCACGATGTCCCCGCCGACTGCCGTGGTCGTGGAACCCGAGATGCCGCGCCCGAGCGTGCCGAGCGCGACCCCCGCATCCGCACCGAACTTGAAGTTGTGGTTCAGTACCGCGTCGAGTGCCTTCTCATTCATGATCAGCATCAGGACCTGCGCGTCCTGCACGCCGATCTGGAAGCCGATCGACCCGCCGCCCATGGTGAAGAAGGACGGCGAGGACCAGGACCCGTTGCCGTCGCGTGCCACCAGCACGCAGTCGCCGCCTTGGCCGCCGATGATGAAGCCGGCGCGGAAGACGCGCGGGCAGATCATGGCGGCCCTCGAGCGGCCGAGCATCGACCGCGCATCGGCGGACATGTCGCCGATATCGAGGATTTCCTGCAGCGAAAGGGTGGCGCGATCGACCAGCGACTGCTGTTCGGCCTGCGCGCGCGCGTCCCGTCCACTGGCCATGAGGCTCAGCGCCGTGACGGCGATGATCGCAAGACAGCGCATGAAGCAGACCCCCCAAGTCCTTGATGCGACGCTGTTCTAACGCGCCTTTGGGGGCAAGACAAAGGTTTCGCGATGTCGCAGGCGTGATGGCGCCGCTAGCTGCCCTGCGCAGGCGGCGTCCAGGGTTCCTCGTTGACCGCGGCGACGCGCCATGCCGGGCCGTGCTTCTCGATCCGGGTGAGCGACAGGTTCTTGATGCTGAAGACAAATGCCTGGTCCGGCGTCAGCCCCATGGCGTGGGCCAGCGCAGCGCGGATCGACCCGCCATGGGCGACGATCACCACATCCTGCCCTTCGAGCAACGTCGCCATGCGCTCCATCACGGCGGCGACGCGCGCCTGCACCTCGCGGAATGATTCGCCGCCGGGGGGGTGTTCCTCCCCGCCATGCGGCCAGAACGGATGCGCCGGGTGGGTCAGCAGGGCGGGCAATGCCTCATGCGGAATGCCTTGCCAGTCGCCGAGATGCTGCTCGACCAGGTCGGGCTCCGCCTCCAGTTCCGCTTCCGGGTAGCCGGCTGCGAAGATCGCCGCGGCGGTGAAGCGGGTGCGGGAAAGCGTTGTGACGAACCACCGTGCCGGCTGCGGCAGGCGATGCGCGAGCCAGCGATACGACGCTGCCTCCTGCTGCAGCGCGAGGTCGCACAGCGCGACGTCCATCGAACCGTAGAGCACGGCGCGGGCGGAGGGCTCCACCAGCGCATGGCGGACGAGGAAGAAGCGTGTCGGGGTCACGCGGCGTGGTCTAGCCCAGCGGCGCGGGGCTGGGGAGGGTGCCGGAGGGAAGGTGCGCCGGAATTTCCCTCGCTCGCGCGGTACGCCCGCGGGGAGGGCGCCTCCCTGCCGGCTTTGTCGCCTTGCGTCCGGCGGATGACTTTCACCTGCCTTGGCGGGTGGAATTCATGGGCCCGGCAGGACTCGAACCTGCAACCAAACCGTTATGAGCGGTCCGCTCTGACCATTGAGCTACAGGCCCACGATGCCCCCTGATTGCCCGCAGCGGCGTGGGAAATCAAACCCCTGTCGCAAGCATGGCGGTCGCGCCGGCACGGCCCGATGATCGCGCTGCGTGTCGCGAAGCCGAAAGGCCGTCGATGAACCGATTGCCAAACCGCGGACGATGGCTGGCGGCAAGACCTGCGCGAGCACGCATCCCTCGGCAGGCTGCACAGCTTCAGCCGGAATGCACCGGTCATCCCGAGGGAGGGTGGTCGGCGCGGGACGGGATTGACCTCAGCCGGACAGGAAGTCGAAGGCCGCCAGGGCGTGAACGCGCGCGACCGCCTCGAGCTCGGCGACGTCGGCCCACTCGTCGGCGCCGCCCATGTTGTGCGGCGTCGGTCCGTAGACGACGGTCGGCAACCCGGCCATGCGGAACCACCGTGCATCCGACCCGCCCACCCGCATGTTCACCGCGACCTCCGCGCCGAGCACTTCCTCGGCCGCCGCGTGGGTGACGCGGACGATGGCGGCGGCGGGGTCGGTGTGGTTCGGCTCGAAGCGGCGCAGCACCCGCCAGGCGATACCGGGCAGCTCGTCCAGGCCGCGGGCGAGCGCCGCCTCGGCATCCGCGCAGGTGATGCCGACCGGCAGGCGGATGTCGCAGGCCGCCTGGGCCGAGGCCGGGACTAGGTTCGGCGCCGTGCCGCCCACCACCTGCCCGACATTCACCGTGACGTTGCCGAGGACGTAGGCTTCCCCCACGCCGGCGAGCGGTTCGCTGACCGGCTTCGCCGCCGCGATCGCCGCGGTGACCCCGGCTGGCGCGTCCACCGGCAGGTCGCGCAGGCGCACCACGGCGTCGAGCGCCACGCGCAGCCGGTCCACCGCATTCTCGCCCAGATGGACATGCGCGCCATGGGCGGCGGTGCCGACGGCCTCGACTTCGATCCAGAGGAAGCCCTTCTCCCCGAAGCGCAGCACGCGGGGGCTGCCGGCGTCGCCGATGATCACCGCCCCGGCAGCCGCGAGCCCAGGCACGTTGTCGAGCAGCCATTTGGTGCCGAGCGGGCCCATGCTTTCCTCGTCGCCGGCCAGTGTCAGCACGACCTCCCCCCGCCAGGCGTGGCGATGCCGCGCCAGCAGGGCGAAGGCGAGGATCGAGGCCGCGATGCCGCCTTTCATGTCCGCCGCGCCGCGGCCGTAGAGGCGGCCGTCGCGCACCTCCCCGTGCAGCGGGTCCACCGTCCAGGGCAGCGCCTCATTCACCGGGTAGGTGTCGAGGTGGCCGTTGAAGGCCAGCAGCCGTCCCGGTTCGGCGCCGGCGATGCGGGCGACCAGGTTCGTTACCTCGGCCGAGGTGGCGTGCAGCGTGACCTCGGCTTCCGGGGCGAGTTCCTGAACGAGGGCGGCCGCTTCCTCGGCGCATGCCCTCACGTCGCCGGGCGGATTGGCTGAGGGGACGGCCATCAGGCGGCGGGCGATGGCCACCACCTCCGGCGCGCGGGCGGCGGCTTCGGTGGCGAAGTCGTTGCGTTCGGTCATGAATCCAGCCTCGCCGCCACCGCCCTGTCGTGCAAGGTCATGTTGCACTGCGATTGGCCGCGCCGCCCGGGTCTGCTACCAGCCCGCCGCGACTGTCCCGGAGAATCATTCCATGCGTATCGACGCCATTTCGATCGGAAAGAACCCCCCTGACGACGTCAACGTCATCATCGAGGTGCCGGTCGGCGGCGAACCCATCAAGTACGAGATGGACAAGGAGGCCGGGACGTTGTTCGTCGACCGCTTCCTCTACACGCCGATGCGCTATCCGGGGAATTACGGCTTCGTCCCGCATACGCTGTCCGAGGACGGCGACCCGATCGACGTGCTGGTGGCCAACACCCGCCCGATCATTCCCGGCGCGGTCATCAACGTCCGGCCCGTGGGCGTGCTGCGCATGGAGGATGACGGCGGTGGGGACGAGAAGATCATCGCCGTGCCGTCCCCGAAGCTGACGCAGCGCTATGCCCATGTGGAGACGCATACCGACCTGCCGCGCATCACGCTCGAGCAGATCCAGCACTTCTTCGAGCACTACAAGGACCTGGAACCCGGCAAGTGGGTGAAGGTGCTGGGCTGGGGCGGCGCGGAGGAGGCGAAGCGGCTGATCGTGGAAGCGATCGAACGCGCGAAGAAGTAGGTGGCGGTCGTGACACACCCTACGGTTGTGGTCGCTTTAAGTTTTTAGGCTTTTATCCCCTTATTTTGCGGCGGGTCGCCGCCGCTACCGTCGCGAGGGGCGGCGCCGCCCTCCGGGTCGGCTCGCCGGCACCAGGAACCGCAACTTTCGGCGCCAGGATGGGGGTGGTCCGTCGGTGAGGAAGGCGCGCGCGGGTCTGCACGTCGGCGGTTGTATCGGAGGGGCGCCGCCCCTCCGAACCACCCCGCCAGGATGCTGGGCATCCTGGACCGCAATCTTTTGGCGCCGGGCCAAGGGTCAGCCCTCTGCGGGAGGTGCGGCTACCGTAGAACGGGGCAGTAGAAGATTGGGGTTTGCGCAGGCCATTCGGCTTTGGATTGCCTAAGCCGTTTCAAGGTGACGCCGGGACGCTTGGCACCTGATACGGGCCGAAGGAGCGAGGGGGCTTGCCGAGGCGGGAGGCACGCTACCCGTGGCGCCTTTGCCTTCGGGCCCTATTCTGGCTCTTGATAATTTTCCTATAGCGCGGTGAGACGGCGGTGCGCCAGCATAATCGCGCGCCGTTGCGCCGTCTCCCATTCCCCCTCTAGCCTTCGTTCCGGCCTGCATAAGACGGGCCCGGAGCGGCTGCCGGCCGCGCAATGACCAGGGGGAGTCCGCAATTTGTTGACCGTTTGGCTGATCCTCGTGATCGCGCTCGGGGCGTTGTCCATCGCCTATGGCATGATCACCGCGAAGGATGTCCTGTCCCGCGACCCGGGCAATGAGCGCATGCAGGAGATCGCGAAGGCGATCCAGGAAGGCGCTAGCGCGTATCTGAAGCGGCAATACACCACCATCGCCATCGTGGGCGTCGTGCTGTTCGTGCTGGTCGCCTGGCGGCTCGGCATTACCGTCGCGATCGGCTTCCTGCTGGGCGCGGTGCTGTCGGGCGTGGCCGGCTTCATCGGCATGAACGTCTCGGTGCGGGCCAATCTTCGCACGGCGCAGGCGGCGATTGGCTCGCTCGCCGGTGGCCTCGATGTCGCTTTCAAGTCGGGCGCGATCACCGGGATGCTCGTGGCTGGCCTCGCGCTGCTGGGCGTCGCCGTCTACTTCTTCCTGCTGGTGAGCATCGGCGGCAATGCCCCGAATTCGCGACTGGTGATCGATGCGCTGGTGGCCCTTGGCTTCGGCGCCTCGTTGATCTCCATCTTCGCGCGGCTGGGCGGCGGCATCTTCACCAAGGGTGCGGATGTCGGCGGCGACATGGTCGGCAAGGTCGAGGCCGGCATCCCCGAGGACGACCCCCGCAACCCGGCGACCATCGCAGACAATGTCGGCGACAATGTCGGCGACTGCGCCGGCATGGCGGCCGACCTGTTCGAGACCTATGCCGTGACCATGGTTGCGACCATGGTCCTGGCAGCCATCGCCTTCGCCGGGTCGGAGTTCCTGCGTGCCGGCATGGTCTATCCGCTCGCGATCGGCGCGGTCTGCGTCGTCACCTCGATCGCCGGCACCTACTTCGTGAAGTTGCCGTCGAACAACTCGATCATGGGGGCGATGTATCGCGGCTTCGCGGTGACCGGCGTGCTCTCGCTGATCGCGCTGCTGCCGCTGACCTACCTGGTCTTCGGTTCCGGTATGATGACGGCGGCCGGCGCCACCTTCGGCGCCATGGACCTGTTCCTGTGCGGGGTCGTCGGCCTGGCAGTGACGGGGCTCATCATCTGGATCACCGAGTACTACACGGGCACCAACTTCCGGCCCGTGAAGGCGATCGCGGAAAGCTCGGTGACCGGCCACGGCACCAATGTCATCCGCGGCTTGGCCGTCTCGATGGAATCCACCGCGCTGCCGGCGCTGGTGATCATCTTCGGCATCCTGGTGGCCTATGGGCTTGCCGGCCTCTATGGCATCGCCATCGCGGTCACGACGATGCTGGCCCTGGCCGGCATGGTGGTTGCGCTCGATGCCTTCGGCCCCGTCACCGACAATGCCGGCGGCATCGCGGAAATGGCCGGGCTGCCGAAGGAAATCCGCCAGACCACCGACGCGCTCGACGCGGTGGGCAACACCACCAAGGCGGTGACGAAGGGGTACGCGATCGGCTCGGCCGCGCTCGGCGCGGTGGTGCTGTTCGCGGCCTATACGCAGGACCTGGCCTACTTCATCGGGAATTCGACGCAGTACCCGTATTTCGCGGGCATCACGGCGATCGACTTCTCGCTGGCCAATCCCTACGTCGTCGTCGGGCTGCTGTTCGGTGGCCTGCTGCCGTACCTGTTCGGCGGCATGGCGATGACGGCGGTCGGCCGAGCGGCGATGTCGGTGGTCGAGGAGGTGCGGCGCCAATTCCGTGAGAAGCCGGGCATCATGCAGGGCACCGAGAAGCCGGATTACGGCCGCGCGGTGGACATGCTGACCAAGGCGGCGATCAAGGAGATGATCATCCCCTCGCTGCTGCCGGTGCTCTCGCCGCTGGTGATCTACTTCGGCATCCAGGCGATCGCCGGGAAGGCGCAGGCCTTCGCGGCACTCGGCGCGATGCTGCTCGGCGTCATCGTCAACGGCTTCTTCGTCGCGGTCTCGATGACCACCGGCGGCGGCGCCTGGGACAACGCCAAGAAGTACATCGAGGACGGCCACCATGGCGGCAAGGGATCGGACGCCCACAAGGCGGCGGTCACCGGCGATACGGTGGGCGACCCGTACAAGGACACCGCCGGGCCGGCGGTGAACCCGATGATCAAGATCACCAACATCGTCGCCCTGCTGCTGCTGGCGATGCTGGCGCATAGCTGAAAGTACAGCGCGCGTGGGAGAGGGGCTGTTTGCCCCTCTCCGCCTGCACGCCTCAGCGTTTCTTGCAGATCACGCCGGAGAAGAGGGCGTTCCCCGGCCCGCCGTCCAGGCAGCCATTGCCGTCGATGCGGAGCGTCCGGCTGTCGCCGGCGGCAGTCACCGCCACGGTATCGCCCTCGTGCCGAAAGGTGCCGTTGATGGCGTCCGAGCTGCCGATCATCGTCAGCGTCACCTGGTTGCCAGAGCGGAAGTTCAGGATGGTGAACCACTGGCCGGCTTCGGTGCGGCCGTACTCGCCTGAGGGCGCCTCGTCTCCGCCGCAGGCTGCCGCCAGCAGGACGATGGCGGCCATCGCCGCCGTTCGGGACATCATTCCACGCATTCGCGTTCCTCTCCTTCTCGGGGAAGCGGGCGAGGTGGCTGGGATCCTGGCTGCCTGCATCCGCGACGGGCCGGATGCCGGCCTCGCGGCTGTCGAGTAGCATGAGGATAACGGAACGTTCATGACGCCTGGCCGTCGTCGCGACAGTGCCGTGAAGCCGTTCAGCGCGGCCTTCGTGATTCTTTTTGGACAGCGGCCCGCGTTAGCGCGGCCCTGCTAGGGCGCGTCGCATTCAGATGGCATCATCCGGGCGCATGACGATGTTCGCCAAACGGAAGGCCGGAACAGGTGGCGGGAGCGCAAGCGAACGCCGCATGCTCTAGCATCCGGGCTCCCACGCATCCTCCCGAGTCGCCGCCCTTGCACTTCCTCGCCACCATCCAACCGATGGCGCTGCTCGATAGCGCCTTCAGCCTGTTCGTCGCGTTCGTGCTCGGCACGTTGGTCGGCGTCGAACGCCAGATCCGTCAGCGTAGTGCCGGGCTGCGGACGAACACGCTGGTCGCGGTAGGGGCCGCGGCCTTTGTCGACATCGCCCAACGCCTGGCTGGTGACGCGGAAGCCGTGCGCGTCATCTCCTATGTCGTCTCGGGCATCGGTTTCCTCGGCGCCGGCGTCATCATGAAGGAGGGGATGAATGTCCGCGGCCTGAACACGGCGGCGACGCTGTGGTGCTCGGCGGCGATCGGCGCGGCTGCGGGCTCCGACCTGGTGGTGGAGGCGGTGCTGATCACCGTCTTCGTCCTGGCGGGCAACACGCTGCTGCTGCCCGTGGTGACCTGGGTGGAACGGCGGCCGCTCGACCGGGTGGTGACCGAGGCGCAGAACGAGATCCGCGTGACGACCGACGCCGCCCACCTGGCTACCGTCCGTCGCCATGTCATCGAGCGGCTGCAGGCGGCCCGCTTCCCGGTCGCGGACATCAACGTGACCGAACGCGGGGAGGAGGCGGTCGAGATCGTCGCCGAACTGGTGAGTACCTCGGTGGCGCCGCGGGAGATGGATGCGGTGCTGCACGAACTGCGCCGCTACCCCGCCATTCGGGACGCGGCCTGGGAAAGCAACTCAATCGAGTAGCGCCACCGCCAATTCATGGATTCGAGGCTTGCGGACTGCGGCCTGCTACCTTTCTTTGTGTCCATGTTGCGCGCGCTCACGATCCTCCTCGTCGCTTTGGCCCTGGCGCCTGCCGCGGGGGCGCTGGAAACGCCCGCCGTTACCTCGCCCCGGGCGACGGTGACGGTCATTGCGGACCATGACGCCGTCGCTCCGGGCCAGTCCTTCCGCATCGCGCTGCGCCAGCGGCTGGCGCCAGGCTGGCATACCTACTGGACCAACCCGGGCGACGCCGGGCAGCCACCCGAGATGCGCCTGACCCTGCCGGAGGGCGCCTCGGCCGGCGCGATGCAGTTTCCGGCGCCGGAGCGCATCCCCTTTGGGCCGCTGATGAATTTCGGTTACGAGGGCGAGGCGGTCTTCACCATTCCGGTCAATGTGCCGGCCGATGCCGCCCCCGGCAGCAGCTTCCCGATCGAGGCGCAGGCCGACTGGCTGGTCTGCGAGCGTGTCTGCATCCCCGAGGAGGGCGTGTTCCGGCTGGACATCCCGGTGGCCGGAACGGCGGTGCCGGCGGCGCCCGAAACGCGCGCTTTGTTCGCGGCGGCCGAGGCGGCCGCGCCGCGTGCCGCGCCCTTCACCGCTCGGCTCGGCTTCGAAGGTCAGGCCGGCGCGATCGAGGTCGCCGGTCCCGGCATCGCGCCTGGCTCTGTGCGCGACGCCTTCTTCTTTCCGCTGCCCTGGGGCGTGATCGACAACGCCGCGCCGCAGCCGATGACGGTGACGGACGGCGCCTTGCGCCTCGGCCTGACGCGCGGCCAAGCGGAGGCGCTGCCGGCCCAGGTGGACGGCGTCATCGCCATCACCGACGCGGCGGGCGTACGCGGGGCCTATCTGGTCGCGGCCGCGCCGGGGGCGGTGCCTGTGGCGGGCGCCGCGCCCAGAGGGTTGCCGCTATGGCAGGCGCTGGCCTTCGCGGCGCTGGGCGGGCTCATCCTGAACCTGATGCCCTGCGTCTTCCCGATCCTCGCCATGAAGGCGGTGTCGCTGGCGAAGCTGTCGGGGGCGGCGCGCGGCGGGGTGCGGGCACATGCGGCAAGCTACACGGCCGGCGTGGTGCTCTCGTTCCTGGCGCTTGGCGGGCTGCTGGTCGGGCTGCGGGCGGCGGGCGGGGTTGCAGGGTGGGGATTCCAGTTCACCTCGCCGGTCTTCGTCGCTGCCATGGCCTGGCTGATGCTGGCCGTCGGGCTGAATCTGTCGGGGGTCTATGCCGTCGGTGGGCCTGTGTCGGCGGGCGGGTCGCTGGCGGGCAAGGGCGGGCATGCGGGGTCCTTCTTCACCGGCATGCTCGCGGTACTGGTCGCCACGCCCTGCACGGCGCCCTTCATGGCGGCGGCGATCGGCGCCGCGCTTGGCATGGGCGCAATCGAGGCGCTGGCGGTTTTCGCGGCGATGGGGCTCGGCATGGCGCTGCCCTATGCGGCGTTGGGCGTCGCTCCCGGATTGGCGAGGCTGCTGCCCCGGCCGGGACTATGGATGGACAGGCTGAAGCAAGGCCTGGCCTTCCCGATGTACGGGGCCGCGGCCTGGCTGGTCTGGGTGCTGTCCGAGCAGGCCGGCTCCCCGGCGGTGCTGGCGGCGCTGGCCGGCGCCGTGCTGATCGGCTTCGCGGCCTGGGCCATCGGCGTCGCGCAGAGTTCGGGCGGGCGCGTCGGGCGCATTGCCGGGGCTGCGGCGGTGGTTGCCGCGCTGGCGTTGCTGCCGGGGCTCAGCGCCGCGCCCCGGCCCGCCCAGGCTGCCGTCGAAGCTGGGGAGCCATGGTCCGAAGCACGGCTCGCTGCGCTGCGCGCCGAGGGCCGCCCCGTCTTCGTCAACATGACCGCCGCCTGGTGCATCACCTGCAAGGTCAATGAGCGCGTGGCGCTCGCGACCGAGGGCACGCGGCAGATCTTCGCCGACCGCAATATCGCCCTGCTGACCGGCGACTGGACGCGCGGCGATCCGGCGATCACCGCCGTGTTGCGCGCCCACCAGCGGGACGGCGTGCCGCTGTACCTGTTCTACCCGGCGGGCGGCGGTGCGCCGCGAATCCTGCCGCAGATCCTGACTGAAGGGATCATCCGCGAAACCATCAACGCAACGGGAAGCAGCTGATGACGATCTCGATGATCACCCGCCGCGGCGCGCTTGGCGCCGCCGGTCTTCTCGCCCTTGCGCCGGGAGCGGCGTCGGCCAACCCAGTGATCGGCGCCGCGGCGCCCGATTTCAGCCTGCCTGACCAGGATGGCGACACCCGTCGCCTGTCGGATTTCCGCGGCAAGGTGGTGGTCCTGGAATGGACCAACCACGAATGCCCCTATGTGCGGAAGCACTACGGCAGCAACAACATGCAGGGGCTGCAGCGGCTGGTCGCCGAACGCGGCGGCGTGTGGCTGACCATCGCCTCCTCACCCGCCGGGGAGCAGGGCTACGTCACCGGCGCCCAGGCGAAGGAACTGACGGCCAGCCGCAATGCGGCACCGGCCGCCGTGCTGCTGGACCATTCCTCGGTGGCGGCACGGGCCTATCGCGCCTCCGTAACCCCGCACATGTTCGTCATCTCGGCGGATGGGATGCTGCGCTACATGGGCGGGATCGACTCGATCCGCTCGACCCGCCCGGCCGACGTCGCGACGGCCGAGCCCTTCTTCCGCAACGCCTTCGTCGAAGTGGCGGAGGGACGGGCGGTGACGCGCGCGAGCACGCCGCCCTATGGGTGCGTGATCAAGTACGTGGGAGCGTAGGGGGAATTGGAGAGGGCCTCGGCCCCTCTCCAAGTCTGCAACGCCAATGGCGTGCCCCGGTGCTTGAAGCTCCTGGACCGAACTTGTTGGCGCCACGCCCGGACACGCCACAACAACCACGCGCGTTTCAGGCACAGAAGTGGGTTTCGGCGCCGTTCCTGCCCGTCACGCCCGGCACCAAGTGGAGGTTTGCAAAGGCCTTTCGGCCTTTGCTGGGGAGAGGTCCGGAGAGGGGCGACGCCCCTTTCCGGTCACCCATCGCGCGCGGGCGTCACACCGCCGCTACCGCGCCAGATGCGCCGGCACCTTCAGCCCGAGGCGCGTCGGGACCGGCCACAGCTCGCGCACCGTGCGCAGCCGCTGGAAGCCGACGGCCAGGTAGGACGGCAGCGCGCGCGGATGGTCTGCCGTGCAGGTGTTGACCGTCACCATCGGCTTTCCCCCGGCCCACGCCGTATCCACCGCATGGCGCAGGAAGGCGCGGCCGAGGCCCGTGCCGATCGCCCAGGGCATCAGCCCGAAATAGGCGAGGTTGACGGCCTGCGGGTGTCGCCGGTCGAGTTCGTAGAACCCGGCCGGCTCGCCATCCTTCATCAGCACGTGGATCGATACCGCCGGCAGCGACAGCAGGGCGGCGAGGTCGGCGTCGGAAGCCGTGCGCCGCATCCACCACAGCCAGGGCTCCCCGACCGTGTCGTAAAGATAGCGGTAATAGGGAACCGAGCAGTGTCGCACATGTTCGACCCGGACGTCCGGCGGCAAGGGACGTGGCGGATCGGACGGCGGGTCTTCCATGCGCAGGAAGGTGACGTCGATCATCACCTCCTGCACCGCGTTCATCGTTGCCGCCATGGCCGCGCACCCCTCGTATGGCGCGAAATCTCGCGGAATGGACCGGCGCCGGTCAACGGGGCGAAAGCCCCGGACCGTATTCAATTATCGAGGAAGGACCGCAGCTTCCGCGACCGGGACGGGTGCTTGAGCTTGCGCAGGGCCTTGGCCTCGATCTGGCGGATACGCTCGCGCGTCACGTTGAACTGCTGGCCGACCTCTTCCAGCGTGTGGTCGGTGTTCATGCCGATGCCGAAGCGCATGCGGAGAACGCGTTCCTCGCGGGGGGTGAGGGAGGCAAGGACGCGGGTGGTCGCCTCGCGCAGATTGGACTGGATCGCGGCATCCAGGGGGATGACCGCGGCCTTGTCCTCGATGAAGTCGCCCAGGTGGCTGTCTTCCTCGTCGCCGATCGGCGTCTCGAGGGAGATCGGCTCCTTGGCGATCTTCAGGACCTTGCGGACCTTCTCGAGCGGCATGCCGAGCTTCTCGGCCAGTTCCTCGGGCTGCGGCTCGCGGCCGATCTCGTGCAGCATCTGCCGGCTGGTGCGGACCAGCTTGTTGATCGTCTCGATCATGTGGACCGGGATGCGGATGGTCCGCGCCTGGTCGGCGATGGACCGCGTGATCGCCTGGCGGATCCACCAGGTCGCGTAGGTGCTGAACTTGTAGCCGCGGCGGTATTCGAACTTATCCACGGCCTTCATCAGGCCGATGTTGCCCTCCTGGATCAGGTCCAGGAACTGCAGGCCGCGGTTCGTGTACTTCTTGGCGATGGAGATCACGAGGCGGAGATTGGCCTCGATCATCTCCTTCTTCGCCTGGGTCATGTCGCGCTCGCCGCGGCTGACCGTGGCGTAGACGCGCTTGAATTCATTGACCGGCATGCCGGTCAGGTTGGCGACCTCGGCGATGCGGGCGCGGATGGCCTCCACCTCCTCGCTCGACTTGGCGACGAAGAGCTTCCAGCCCTTGCCAGGCAGGGCGCCGACGCGCTCCAGCCAGGCCGGATCCAGCTCGGCGCCGCGCCAATGCTGGAGGAAGTCCTCGCGCTTCACCTTCTGCGCCTCGGCAAGGCGGAGCACCTGGCCTTCGAGCACCGTCAGCTTGCGGTTCAGGCCCTTGAGCTGGTCGACCAGTTCCTCGATGCGGTTGTTGTGGAGATGCACCTTCTCCACCAGCGTAATCAGGTCGCGGCGCTGCTTCTCGTAGTTCTTCTCGCCACGCCCGGCGAGCTCCTCACCGGCATGGTAGGCATCCATGCGCTTCGAGGTCAGCTTCTGAAGCTTGCCGTAAAGGCTCTCGATCTCGGCGAAATTCGCCAGGACCTCGGGCTTCAGCTTCTCTTCCAGGGCGGAGAGGGACAGGCCCATGCCCTCGCCTTCCTCGCCTTCCTCGAACTCCTCCTCATTGGCGGCGTCGGAGGGGCCGCCATCGGGGTTGCCCGCGGATTGCGTGGCTTCAAGGTCGATGACGTCGCGCAGCAGCATGCGGGGCGGGGTCGCCTTCACCGCTTCATGCCAGCGCAGGATCGCCTGGAAGGTGAGGGGGCTCTCGCACAGGCCCCCGATCATCATGTCGCGGCCGGCTTCGATGCGCTTCGCGATCGCGATCTCGCCCTCGCGGGAGAGCAACTCGACGCTGCCCATCTCGCGCAGGTACATGCGCACGGGGTCGTCGGTGCGGCCGAGGGATTCCTCATCGACGTTGCCGCCGGATTCCTCCTCCTCGTCGCCGTCCTTCTTCTCGGCGGGCTTGGCGACCGTCTCGCCGTCCTCGTTCTCCTCGGCCTCGACCACGTTGATGCCGGCTTCGCTCAGCATCGCCATGGTGTCCTCGATCATCTCGGAGGAGACCTGTTCGGAGGGCAGGGCGGCATTGAGCTCGTCCACCGTGACGTAGCCGCGCTCCTTGCCCCGGGCGATCAGCTTCTTCACGGCCGCCGACTGGGTGTCGAGCAGCAGTCCCTCGACCTGCTCGTCACGCGTCTCGGTCGTCTCAGCCCCTGCCGCCGCCTTGCTCGCCATGCGTGTTCCGCTCCGTCCAACGGTTTCGGGCATCCGGGGGGCCGGATGCCCGAAGAAATTTCAGTCCCTAACCTATGCGGCGTCGCCGGACGCCCCGGAGGCACCTTCCCCGCGGCGGAGCGCATCGAGCGCCTCCGACACCAGGATGAGCCGCCGCTGCGCCGAGGGGTCGTTCGTCTCGGCCAGTGCCTTCAAGGCGTCCTGCTGGTCCTCGATCAATTCCGCCTCGCCGCGCAGGCGCAGGAAGAAGTGCCAGAAGCCTTCCTCGACCTCCCCGGGCAGGGCCTCGGCCCTCGCCGCAAGGGGCAGGCCGATGGGCGCAAGGGCCCAGGACACCGCATCTTCAACGCCGTATCGGGCGAGTTGGGCGATCAGACCCTCAGAGTCAAGCGGTTCCGCGGCAACAGTTGATGCGAGAAGCGCGTCCCTCAGTTGCGTCGCGGGGCCTGGAGGCAGGTCGAGCAGACCCACAGCCTCCTCCACCTGAGGCAAAAGCCAGGGGTGGCGGAGGATGACGGCGAACATCATGCGGGCCCGTTCGGCCTGCACGGGGCCGGCGGCGATGGCCGGGCGGGGTAGGGTGCGCGACGGGGGGCGGCCGCCGGATTGCGGGCGGCGCGATGCCGCGAAGAAGCGATCCAGCAGCACCCGGCGATACTCGGCCGACAGCGCCTTGTCCGCGATGGCCCCGGCGGCGCCGGTCAGGCGATGGCGCAGCGCGGCGCGCTGTTCCGGCGTCACGGCGGGACGGCCTTCCGCGACCAGGCCGTACAGTGCCTCGGCCATTGGGCGTGCGGCGTCCAGCACGGCCTGGAAGGCGCCGGAGCCGCGCTTCGCCGTAAGGGTGTCGGGGTCATCCCCGGCGGGCAGGGTCGCGAAGCGCAGGCTGCGTTCGCTGCTGATGAGCGGCAGCGCCACTTCGGCGGCGCGTGCGGCCGCCCGTGCACCGGCGGCGTCGCCGTCGAAGCAGAGCACGGGCTCGGGGTTGAGGCGCCACAGCTCCTCAAGCTGCTCGGCCGTCAGCGCCGTGCCGAGCGGCGCGACCGCCCCGGTGAAGCCCGCCTGGTGCAGCGCGATGACATCCATGTAGCCCTCGACGGCGACGACCGGGGCGCCGCGGAACGCACCCTCCCGCGCCAGATCCAGGCCGTAGAGTCCCATCCGCTTGCGGAAAAGCGGAGTCTCCGGGCTGTTCACATACTTCGGCTGGCCATCGCCCAGGATGCGGCCGCCGAAGGCGATGACGCGGCCGCGGCGGTCGCGGATCGGGAACATCACGCGGGCGAAGAAGAAGTCGCGCGGCGGGTCGCCACCCTCGCCGCGGCGCAGCAGCCCGGCTTCGATCATCTGCGCCTCGGTGATGTCCTCGGCGCGCAGATCCGCGGCCAGCGCACCGCGCCCGCCGGGCGCCCAGCCCAGGGCGAAGTCGCGGATCGTGCGCTCGGTCAGCCCGCGTCGCAGGAGGTAATCCAGCGCCGGCCGGCCTTCCGGCAGGAACAGGCGGCGGTGATAGGCGTCCGCGGCGACGGCCATGACCGCATGCAGGTCCCGCACGCGGCGGTCCCGCGCCGCGTCCTGAGCGGAGGGCTTGGGGACGTCCATCCCGGCCTCGGACGCCAGCCGCTCGACCGCTTCGGGGAATGAGGCACCGTCCGCGCGCATGATGAAGGTGATGGCGTCGCCATGCGCGCCGCAGCCGAAGCAGTGGAAGTGGTCGTCGTAGACGTAGAATGAGGGCGTCTTCTCCCCATGGAAGGGGCAGCAGCCCTTCCAGTTCCGCCCGGACTTCGCCAGCCGCGTCTTGCGCCCGATCAGCCCAGGCAGGGGGGTGCGGGCGCGAAGCTCGTCAAGGAAGGCAGGAGGGAGGGCCATGAAGGGCGGACATGCTACGGGGTTTGCACCCGCGGCGCACGGGGTCTATCAGCCGGCCATTCCAACATGAGGGCCCCGCCATGACCCCGGCCGAACGCGCTGCCGTGCAAGCTCATCTCCGCCGCCTGTTCGGCAACAACCGGATCGCCGTGATGGCGCCGGAGCGCAAGGGCGCAAGCGTGGAGCTGCGCGTGGGCGACGAGTTCATCGGCACCATCCATCGGGATGCCGAGGATGGTGAGGTGTCCTACGCCGTGCAGATCGTGGTGCTGTCCGAAGACCTCGAAATGCCGAACTGAGGCGGTGGCCGGAGGGGCATTGCCCCCTCCGGGCCTGCCCCACCGAAGGCCGAAGGGCCTTCGAAGCCCGGTACCGGGCGTTGCTCGCCCTGGGTGCCTGGCCGTGACCATGTCGCGCCGCGCCCGCTGGCTGATGCCCCAAGGGCGCTTTCCTCCCTGCGTCCGGCCCCTCGCCAAAGCGATGTTTCCAAAGGCCCTCCGGCCTTCGGTGGGGCGTGGTCTGGAATGAGGGGGAGGCGCTTTCCATCTCTGACGCCCGATTCCTCGTTCCGTTTTGTCCAGGCGCCGGATAGGCTGCGGTCATGGACAGCATAGACCGGAACATCTTGGTCGCGCTGCAGCACGATGGTGCGGCGGGGCTGGCGGAGCTCGCGAAGGTCGCGGGGTTGTCGGTCTCCGCTACGGCGGAACGCGTCAAACGGCTGGAGGAACGCGGCACGATCCGTGGCTGGCGGGCGGATCTTGATCCGGCGGCGGTGGGCTGCCCGCTGCTGGCCTGGGTGTTCGTCGCCCTGCGGGCGGGGGCGCTGGACCAGAAGTTCCGCGAATCGATCCTGCCGCTGGAGCAGGTGCTGGAATGCCACGCGGTGAGCGGGCCGTGGTCCTACATGCTGAAGCTGCGCGCGCCGGGGCTGCGGGAACTGGAGGACTTCGTCGCGCAGGAGGTCCGGCGCTGCGCCGGCGTGGAGCGGACGGAGACCGTCATCGCGCTGCTGACGGCCAAGGAGACCGCGATGGTGCCTGTCGCACCGCCGGATGACGACGAGGCGTGACGGGTGCCGGCCGGCTGGTGCAGGCTTTGCCCATGAGCCGCCGGCAGCTTGAAGTGACGCCCGACCTGGTGATCCGCGCCTATGCCGCCGGCGTATTCCCGATGGCGGAAAGCCGCGGCTCGGACCGGATGTATTGGCTGGACCCGGCGCTGCGGGGGGTGCTGCCGCTCGATGGCGGATTCCATCTGTCGCGGCGGCTGCGGCGCACGGCGTTGTCGGACCGCTTCACCGTCACGGCGGACAAGGACTTCGCCGGGGCGATCCGCGGCTGCGCCGAACCGGCGCCGGGGCGGAGCGATACCTGGATCAGCGACGAGATCGAGCGGCTGTTCGTGGAACTGCATCGGCGCGGCTTCGCCCATTCGGTGGAGACCTGGCTGGACGGGCGGCTGGTCGGCGGGCTGTACGGGGTGGCGCTTGGTGGGGCGTTCTTCGGGGAAAGCATGTTCTCCCGCGTGACGGACGCCTCGAAGGTCGCGCTGGTGCATCTTGTGGCGCGGCTGCGGCTGTGCGGCTTCGTGCTCTGCGACACGCAGTTCCTGACGGCGCATCTGGCGCGCTTCGGCACGGTCGAGATCCCCAAGGCGGAGTACAAGGCGCGTCTGGCGGCGGCCCTCGAGGTTCCGGCGCGCTGGGTGGCGACGCTGGCGGACGAGGTCGTGGCGGCGGAGATCCGTGCCCTGCGGGATGGCGCGCAGGAATAGTCGCCGGGGCGTGTCACAGCGGCGGGCGCTACCTCGTCCTGTCTTCGGAAGCCAACCGGATGCAGGAGAAGCACCGATGACCACCCGACTGAACCATTGGACCGCCGCGCCGAAGGTGATGCAGGCCATGATGGCGCTCGAGAAGGCGAGCCGCAGCAACGGCCTGGAGCACAGCCTGCTGGAACTGGTGAAGACCCGCGCCTCGATCATCAACCGCTGCGCCTTCTGCCTGGACATGCACACGCGCGAGGCGCGGGCGGCGGGCGAGACTGAGGAGCGGCTGATCATGCTCGCCGCCTGGGAGGAAGCGACCTGCTACACGCCGCGCGAGCGTGCCGCGCTGGCCTGGGTCGATGCTCTGACGCGCCTCGCCGAGACGGGCGCGCCGGATGCGGCCTTCGAGGCGATGGCGGCCGAGTTCAGCGCGGAGGAGCAGGTGGCGCTGACGCTGGCGATCGTGACGATCAATGGCTGGAACCGCTTCGCTGTCGGCTTCCGGGCGGAGCCGGCGCGCGGCGGCAAGGTGGCAGCCTGATGTCGGGCGCCGCGGCTGGGGCGGAAGCCTTCCTCGCCGCCCGGCCGCGGCTGCGGGCGCTGGCGTACCGCTTCCTCGGTTCCATGGCGGATGCCGAGGATGTGGTGCAGGCCGCCTGGCTGCGCTGGGCGGAGGCGGACCGGGAGAGCGTCGGCGATGCGGAGGGCTATCTGCGCCGCATCGTCGCCCGGCTGTGCCTGGACGAGCTGAAATCCGCCCGTCGCAGGCGCGAGACCTATGTCGGGCCGTGGCTGCCGGAGCCGGTGGTGGAGACCGATCCGCTCGCCGGCCAGGCGGCGGCGGAAGAGGTGTCGGTCGCGCTGATGCTCGCGCTGGAACGGCTGTCGCCGCTGGAACGCGCCGCCTTCCTGCTGCACGACGTGTTCGGCGGGAAGTCCGAGGAGGTGGCGACGACGCTGGGGCGGACGCCGGCGGCGGTGCGGCAGCTCGCGGCCCGGGCGCGGGCGCATGTGCAGGAGGCGCGGCCGCGCTTCCCGGTGACGCCGGAGGAGGGGCGGCGCATCGCGGGCGCGTTCCGATCGGCGATGGAGACCGGAAACGGCGAGGCGCTGCAGCGGCTGCTGGCTGAGGATGCCGTGCTTCGAGCTGATGGCGGCGGTGTCGCGCGGGCGGCGACCAGGCCGTTGCTTGGGGCCAGCCGCATCGCCCGGTTCTTTGCCGGCCTCGCGCGGAAGGGGCGTCTCGGGCACCACCACGAGATGGCGTGGATTAACGGCCTGCCCGGCTATGTGACGCGGTTCGAGGACGGGTCGATGCAGACGATGGCGTTGGAGATTGAGGCTGGGGCGATCCGGGCCGTGTATGTGGTGCGGAATCCGGAGAAGCTGCGGGGGCTGCTAGGCTGAGTCGGAGCGAGGCTTTCCGCTCCGGCCCCCTAGTGCCACTCGGCCAATTCGACAGTCACGCCTTCTGGTCCGTCGAGGAAGACCAGCTTCCTGGAATGGAAATCCATGATCTCGTTGCGGGTGTGGAAGCCGAGCGCTTTGAGCTTGGCCACTTCGGCCTCGACGTCGTCCACTGCGAAGCAGATGTGGTTCATGCCGAGCTTGTTCAGGTCGCGGATATGCGGGTCGGGCAGGCGATCAGGGTGCCAATAGTGCAGGAGCTGAATCTCGGTCCGCGGGGAGGCGTCGTCCAGCACCAGCGTTACATGATCAGCCTTAATGCCGGGGACACCCATGTAGGAGCCGAAGGGCTCGCCTTCGATGACGACGGCCTGGGCCTCGCTGAAGCCCAGCGCGACGAAGAAGGCCTTCGCCTTCGGGAGATCCCGGACGACGATCGTCAGATGGTCGAAATGCCGCAGCATGTTGGGCTCGCCCTACTTGTTGCGATTTCGTTTTAAGAGGCCGCCGCTCCGCGAGCAATACTGCGGCGATCGTGCACGCCCGCCACGCCACGCGCCCGTCCAACAGACAGAAAAAGGAGGGGGTTCGGGGGAGTTCTCTCCCCCGACCTTGAGCTTCTAGCGGATAAGCCCGGTCATCGGGCTCGACGCATCCGCCTGGTAATTCCACGGCATCCGGCCCGCGAGGAACGCGTCTCGACCGGCCTCGACCGCAGCCTTCATCGCGACCGCCATCCGCACCGGGTCCTTCGCGTGCGCGATGGCGGAGTTCAGCAGCACCGCGTCGCAGCCCAGTTCCATCGCCTTCGCCGCATCCGACGCCGTGCCGATGCCCGCATCCACCAGCACCGGCACCTTCGCGTTCTGCTTGATGGAGCGGATCATGAAGGGGTTGGTCAGCCCGAGCCCCGACCCGATCGGCGCGCCGAGCGGCATGATGGCGACGCAGCCGAGATCTTCGAGCTTCTTCGCTGCGACCGGGTCATCCGCGCAGTAGACCATCACCTCGAAGCCATCGGAGATCAGAGCCTTGGCGGCTTCGAGGGTGCCTTCCATGTCGGGGTACAGATACGGCGGCGGGCCGAGGACCTCGAGCTTCACGAGGTTCCAGCCGCCGGCTTCGCGCGCCAGGCGCAGGGTGCGCACGGCCTCGTTCGCCGTGTGACAGCCGGCGGTGTTGGGCAGGTAGGTGTAGTCCTTGGGCGAGACGAAATCCTGCAGCATCGGCGCGTTGGGGTCGGAGAGGTTCACCCGGCGCACGGCCACGGTGACGATCTCGGCGCCCGAGGCGGCGATCGCCGCGGCTGTTTCCTCAAGCGACTTGTAGCGGCCGGTGCCGACGATGAGGCGGGAGCGGAAGCGGCGGCCTGCGACCTCCCAGCTGTCGTCGCCCATCGCTGCGGGGGTTCCGTCCATGGTCTCA
Source organism: Neoroseomonas terrae (assembly GCF_018129025.1). Taxonomy (GTDB): domain Bacteria; phylum Pseudomonadota; class Alphaproteobacteria; order Acetobacterales; family Acetobacteraceae; genus Neoroseomonas; species Neoroseomonas terrae. The sequence goes on from NZ_JAAEDI010000002.1 coordinate 175,473, forward strand.
GCCTCCGCCGATGAAGTGCACGATTTCCAGACGATCGCCGGCGGCGAGCGCGACCGTGGGATAGGTCGAGCGCGGCACGATTTCCTCGTTCCGTTCGACCGCGACCTTGCGCGTGTCGAGGCCGATGGCGCGGAGCAGGGCGGCGAGGGACTCGCCGGGGGCGATCTCCCGCGCCTCTCCGTTTACGGTGATGGCAATCGTCTTGGACATGATGGGGCGGAATGTGGCGAAGGGTTGGGGCGGCGGCAAGCCGGGTGGCCCGCATGGCAGGGGTGCCCCGCCGCTTGCCCCCCCCAAACCGCCCGTGCTAGCCCACCACGCCCTGTTTTCCGCCGGAATCGCCCGTGACACCCCCCCTGATCGTCGTGCTGAACGGCCCGAACCTCAACATGCTCGGCGTGCGCGAGCCGGAGAAATACGGCACCGCCACGCTGGACGACGTCGAGGCGCTGTGCGCCGAGACGGCCGATGCGTTCGGCCTGGCGATCGATTTCCGCCAGACGAATTCCGAAGGGGAACTGGTGACCTGGGTGCAGGAATGCCGGGGCCGGGCAGCCGGGATCATCATCAATCCTGCCGGGTACACCACCACCTCGATCGCCGTGATGGACGCGCTGCTGACTGTCGACGTGCCGGTCATCGAGGTGCACATCACGAATATCCACCGCCGGGAGGAATTCCGGCATCACAGCTTTATCTCCAAGGCGGCGACCGGGGTCATCTGCGGGCTGGGGGTGGCGGGCTATGCGCTCGCCATGCGCGCCATGGCCGATCTGGTCGAGCAGGACGAGGAATGATGGGCAACTTCATCGAATTCGACGCGGCGGCGATTCGCGAACTGGCGCAGATCCTGCGTGAGACGGACCTGACCGAGATCGAGCTGGTGGACGGCGAGGCCCGGCTGCGGGTGGTGCGGCAGGCGCTGGTGGCCGCATCCGTGGTGGCGCCGGTTGCCGGGGCGGCGCCGGTGGTCGCGCCGGTCGTCGCGGCGGGGCCCGCGCCGGTCGTGGCAGCCGATGCCGACCATCCGGGCGCGGTCGTCAGCCCCATGGTGGGCGTCGTCTACTTGGCGCCGGAACCGGGTGCTGCGCAGTTCGTCACGGTCGGGGCCAAGGTCTCGCAGGGCCAGACGCTGCTGCTGATCGAGGCGATGAAGACCTTCAACCAGATCAAGGCGCCGCGCGCGGGCACCGTGACGCGCATCCTGGTCGAGAGCGGCATGCCGGTCGAGTACGGCGAGCCGCTGATCATCATCGAATAGTCCCGCCATGTTCGGGAAAGTTCTGATCGCGAACCGCGGCGAGATTGCGCTGCGGGTCCACCGCGCCTGTCAGGAGATGGGCATCCGCACCGTCGCCGTGCATTCCACGGCGGATGCGACGGCGATGCATGTGCGCCTTGCGGATGAGAGTGTCTGCATCGGGCCGCCTGCGGCGCGCGATTCCTATCTGAACGTCGCGGCCATCCTGTCGGCCGCGACGATTACCGGCGCGGATGCGGTGCATCCCGGCTACGGCTTCCTTTCCGAGAACGCGCGCTTTGCGGAAATGGTCGAGGCGCACGGGCTGAAGTTCATCGGCCCGACGCCCGACCACATCCGCATGATGGGCGACAAGATCGCGGCGAAGGATGCCATGCGGCGGCTGGACGTGCCGCTGGTCCCCGGTTCGCCCGGCGCGCTGGAATCGCTGGAGGAAGCGCGCGCGGTCGCAGACCAGATCAAGTACCCCGTGCTGATCAAGGCCGCCGCCGGCGGTGGCGGGCGCGGGATGAAGGTGGCGCGCAGCGCGGATGAGCTGGAGGAGGCCTGGCGCGTCGCGCGCGCGGAGGCCAAGGCCGCCTTCGGCGACGACAGCGTCTATATGGAGAAGTATCTCGACCGGCCGCGGCATATCGAGCTGCAGGTGCTGGCCGACACCCACGGCAATGTCGTGCATTTCGGGGAACGCGACTGTTCCCTGCAGCGCCGGCACCAGAAGCTGGTGGAAGAAGCGGGCAGCCCGGTCCTTTCCGCCGCGGATCGCGAGGCACTCGGCGCCCGCGTCACGGCGGGGCTGGCGAAGCTGGGCTACCGCAATGCCGGGACGCTGGAATTCCTGTGGCAGGACGGGCAGTTCGCCTTCATCGAGATGAACACCCGCCTGCAGGTCGAACATCCGGTGACCGAGATGGTCTGCGGCATCGACCTGGTGAAGGAACAGATCCGCATCGCCGCGGGCGAACCGCTCGGCTACGGCCAGAAGGACGTCGCCTTCGCCGGCCATGCGATCGAATGCCGCATCACCGCCGAGGATCCCGAGACCTTCGCGCCCAGCCCCGGCCGGGTGAACACCTATCACGCGCCGGGCGGGCTCGGCGTCCGCGTCGATAGCGCGCTGTATTCGGGCTATACGGTGCCGCCGCACTACGACAGCCTGGTTGCCAAGCTGGTGGTGCATGCGCCGTCGCGGCCCGAGGCCATCGCGCGGATGCGGCGCGCGCTGAACGAGATGGTCGTCGCGGGAATCCGCACTACATTGCCGCTGCACCAGGCGGTGATGGACGATCCGGAATTCCAGTCCGGGGAATACACCATCCACTGGCTGGAGCGCTTCGTCGCGACCCGACAGGGCTGACGAATGGCGCCGGGGACGACCCCGGCGCGTCATTCAACAGGTGGGGACGACCCCGCCACAGGACCGAAAGGGGACCTGTGATGGGTTGGTTGTATCTGTTGGCCGCCGGATTGTCGGAGATCGGCTGGGCGGTCGGGCTGAAGTACACGGAAGGCTTCACGCGCCCGTTGCCGACCATACTGACCGTCGTGAGCATGATCGTGAGCCTGTTCCTGCTCGGGCTCGCGCTGCGCACGCTGCCGCTGGGCACCGCCTACGCGATCTGGACCGGGATCGGGACGGTGGGCACGGTGGTGCTGGGCATCGTGCTGTTCGGGGAAGCCGCGACGGCGATGCGGCTTGCCTGCGTCGGGCTGATCCTGGCGGGGATCGTCGGGCTGAAGCTGTCGGCGTGAGGGGGCATCGGAGAGGGGCTCGGCCCCTCTCCATCACGCGCGGAGGTCGGCGCCTCAGTTCGCCGGCTTGGCCGACATCGCCGTGGTGCGTTCGTCCATCCGCGCCTCATAGGCCACGCCGCGCCGCGCGGCCCAGAAGTTCACGAGCTGGAACAACGGCATCATCGCCTGGTCGTCCACGGTGACCATGCGCACCGCCTCGCGCAGCATGGCCTCGCGCTGCGTGTCGTCGAGCGTCGCGGCCGCGCGCTCGGTCAGCGAATCGAGCGCGGCGCTGGACCAGCGGGACGAGTTCGAGGCGCCGCGCCGGCGTTCGCGGTCATAGGTGCCGAAGATGTTGACCAGCATGTAGGATGCCTCGCCGGTCACGCTGCCCCACCCGCCCATGCGCATGTTGAACTCCTGCCGCGAGGTGCGGGCGGAGAAGGTGGACCAAGGCAGCGCCTGCACTTCCGTGCGCACGCCGATGCGCGCCCACATCTGCGCGACAGCCTGGCAGGTCCGCGCGTCGTTGGGATAGCGGTCGTTGGGGCAGGACAGTGTCATGCGGAAGCCCTGCGGGAAGCCGGCCTCGGCCAGCAGGCGCCGCGCGCCTTCCGGGTCGTGCGGCGGCACGGGCACGTCCGAATTGAAGCCGAAGGCGCCTTCCGGCAGCCATTGGCCGGTCGGGCGCGCCGTGCCCTCCATCACGCGCTCCGCGAGGCCGGCGCGGTCGATCGCGATCGACATGGCGCGGCGGACCCGGACATCGTGGAACGGGTTGCGCGCCAGCGGCTGGCCGTTGTTGTCGGTCACCCACAGCGGGTTCTCGGTCCGGGAATAGTCGGGGATCAGGTAGATCAGCCGCAGGCCCTGGATATCGAACAGGCTGACGCGCGGCTCACGCCGCAGCCGGGCAATGTCCGAGGACGGCACCTGGTCGATGAGGTCCACATCGCCCGCCAGCAGCGCCGCGGTGCGGGAGGTGTCGTTGGCGATGAAGCGGTAGGAGACGCGCGCCCAGGGTTGCGGGCCGGCCCAGTAGCCGTCGTTGCGCACGAACTCGGTGCGGTCGCCGGACCGATAGGAGACCAGGCGGTACGGCCCGGTGCCGATCGCGGCCTGGCCGGAATTGTACTGTTCGGTCTCCGCGTCCGTGCCGGCGTGGCGGGAGATGATCTGGATCGAGGCCAGTTCGGTCGGCAGCAGCGGGTGGGGGGACGCGGTGTGGAAGCGGACCGTCGTCGGATCGACCACCTCCACCCGGGTGATGGCGCGGATCAGCCCGGCGAAGGTGCCGGGGCTGTTGCGCACCGTGGGCACGCGCCCGATGGTGAAGGCGACGTCGTCAGCGGTGAAGTCGCGTCCGTCATGCCACTTCACGCCGGGGCGCAGCTTGAACTCCCATACGGTCGGCTCCACCGCGCGCCAGGATTCCGCGAGCATCGGGCGCAGGCGCGCCTGCGCATCCTGTTCCACCAGCCGGTCGAACAGATGCTGGGTCAGGCTGATGTTGGGCGAGGCGTTGTAGAAATGCGGATCGAGCGAGGTGGGGGACCCGCCGATGCCGATCGTCAGCGGCTGCGCGGCAGCGGGCGCGGCGGCAACGAGGGTGACGGCTGCCGCGAAGGCGGCGCGCCGCAGGGTGGGGCGGATCATGGTCGGTTGCTCCGGCAGTGGTTCGTTACGGGCCGTAGCCTAGCGGCGACTTGAACGGGCTGCTACAAGACGGCGTCTGGGACGAAATGTGGGGAAACAAAATGAGGCATAATTCGGGGCGGGGTGTGGCCGTCACCACGACCGTCGCCGCAGCCTTCGCGCTGCTGGCCAGCCATGCGTCGGCCCAGACGGCGACGATGGCCGTCGGCGCGCCGGTCACGTCGCTCGACCCGCATTACCATCAGCTGTCGCCGAACAACGCGGTCGCGGACACGATCTTCGAGCGTCTGGTGAATACCGATGAGCGCGCGCGGATGGTGCCGGGCCTCGCCACGGAATGGCGCGTCGTCGAGCCGACCGTGTGGGAGTTCAAGCTGCGGCCGAATGTGCGGTTCCACAACGGCAACGCCTTCACGGCGGAGGATGTGGCCTTCACCCTGGCCCGCCTGCCGAATGTGCCGAACAGCCCGTCCTCCTTCGCGGCGTATTCCCGCCCGATCTCGCGCGTCGAGATCGTCGATCCGCTGACCATCCGTTTCCATACGCCGGAGCCGTATCCGCTGCTGCCGCTGGACATGACCAATGTCCGCATCATCGACAAGGAAACGGCCGAGCACGCGACGACCGACGACTTCAACGCGCTGCGCGCGGCGGTCGGCACCGGTTCCTATCGCGCCGTTGTCCATCGCAATGGCGATCGCATCGAATTCGAGCGCTTCAACGAATACTGGGGCGAGCGCGCGCCGTTCCAGCGCGTGAACTACCGCATGATCACCAATGACGCGGCACGCACCGCGGCGCTGCTGGCCGGCGATGTGGACCTGATCGACCAGGTGCCGACCTCGGACCTGGCCAATCTGCGCCGCAACAACAACGTGCGTCTGTCCGAGACGGTGGGTCTGCGGCTGGTCTTCCTCGGCCTCGACTTCCTGCGGCCGGGGAATGAGAACTCGCCCTTCGTCACCGACAATGACGGCAAGCCGCTCGGACGGAATCCGCTGCAGGACGTGCGGGTGCGCCGGGCGTTGTCCATGGCGATCGACCGCCGCGCCATCGTCGAGCGCATCATGGAAGGCGCGGCGGTGCCGGCCAACCAGTTCCTGCCGGAGGGCGTGTTCGGCTACGTCGCCAACCTGGCGGCGGCGAGCTACGATCCGGACGGCGCGAAGCGGCTGCTCGCCGAGGCCGGGTATCCAAATGGCTTCCGCATCCAGCTGAATGGGCCGAACGACCGCTACATCAACGATTCGCGCATCATCCAGGCGATCGGCCAGATGTGGACGCGCATCGGCGTCCGCACGACGGTCGAGGCGCAACCCTGGGCGACCTTCGTCGGCCGCGCCGGCCGCCAGGAATACTCGGCCTTCCTGATCGGCTGGGGGTCGAACCCGGACGGATCGCACCCGCTGCGCAACATCCTCGCCACCGTGAACCGCGATCGCGGCTGGGGCTCCTCCAACCGCGGGCGCTACTCCAACCCGCAGGTGGATGCGCTGCTGCTGCAATCGCTGGGCGAGATGGACGAGGCGAAGCGCGAGCAGCAGGTGATCGAAGGCATGCGGATCGCCATGACCGATGTCGGCGTCATCCCGCTGCACATCCAGACCAACATCTGGGCGGTGCGCCGCGGCTTCGAGTTCACTGCCCGCAACGACGAGCTGACGCGGGCGCAGGACCTGCGTCCGGCCGCACGCTGACCTGATTAGAGAGGGCGCCGCCCATGACCGTTTACCTTGTGCGGCGCCTGATACAGGCTCTGTTCGTCGTCCTGGCGATGTCGGTGATCGTCTTCGTCGGGGTCTATGCCATCGGCGACCCCGTCGAGATCCTGATCAGCCCGGATGCCGACCAGATCGAGCGCGAGCGCGCCGTGCGGGCGCTCGGCCTCGACCTGCCGCTGTGGCAGCAATACCTGGTCTTCCTGACCAATGCGGTGCAGGGCGATCTCGGTCGGTCCTTCGTGTTCAACGAACCGGCGCTGAAGCTGATCCTGCAGCGCATGCCGGCGACGCTGGAACTCGCCTTTGGCGCGATGTTCCTGTCGATCATCATCGGCCTGCCGCTGGGACTGTATGCGGGCCTGCGGCCGAACTCGCCTGCGTCCAAGACGATCATGGCGGGGTCGATCCTCGGCTTCTCGCTGCCGACCTTCTGGGTCGGGCTGATGCTGATCATGGTGTTCGCCGTGCAGCTCGGCTGGCTACCCTCCACGGGCCGCGGGGAGACATGCTCGGTCCTTGGCTTCGTCGGGCTGACCTCGTGCAGCTCCGGCACGCAATGGTCGTTCCTGACGCTGAACGGCCTGTCGCACATGGCGATGCCGGCCCTGAACCTCGCGCTGTTCAAGATCAGCCTCGTCATCCGCCTGACCCGCGCGGGCGTGCGCGAGACGATGCTGATGGACTACGTGAAGTTCGCGCGGGCCAAGGGGCTTTCGCCGTCCCGCGTTACCTTCGTGCACGTCTTCAAGAACATCCTGATCCCGGTCGTCACTGTCGTCGGGCTTGAGCTCGGTTCGACCATCGCCTTCTCGGTGGTGACGGAAAGCGTCTTCGCCTGGCCGGGCATGGGCAAGCTGATCATCGACAGCATCAACGTGCTCGACCGGCCCGTGATCGTCGCCTACCTGATGATCATCGTGCTGCTGTTCATCACCATCAACCTCGTGGTCGACCTCACCTATTCGATGCTCGATCCCCGCGTCAGGCTGGAGAGCAAGGCATGAGCCAGGCCGCCATCGGCGGGGCTGCCACCCCGGCTGCCCCGCGCAAGGACAAGGTGGAGACGCCGTTCCGGCGCTTCGTGTCCGAATTCGCCGAATCCAAAGTGGCGATGTTCGGGCTGATCGTCTTCTCGATCATCGCCCTGATCGCGATCCTCGCACCCTGGATCGCGCCGCAGAACCCGTACGACCTCGCTCAGCTCGACATCATGGACGGGCGGATGGAGCCGGGCACTGTGGGAGGTGCGGGCTTCACCTACTGGCTCGGCACGGATGACCAGGGGCGCGACATGCTCTCGGGCATCATGTACGGGCTCCGCATCTCGCTGACTGTCGGTGCCGGCTCTGCGCTGATCGCCTGCCTGGTCGGGGCGTCGCTCGGGCTGCTCGCGGCCTATGCCGGCGGGCGGACCGATTCCGCGATCATGCGCCTGGTGGACCTGCAGCTGTCCTTCCCGTCGATCCTCGTCGCGCTGATGATCCTTGCCTTCCTGGGCAAGGGCGTGATGAACGTCGTCATCGCGCTCGTCATCGTGGAATGGGCGTACTACGCACGCACCGTGCGCGGCACGGCGCTGGTGGAACGCCGGCGCGAGTACATCGAGGCGGCGCAGTGCCTCGCCCTGCCGACGCATCGCATCATGTTCCGGCACCTGCTGCCGAACTGCCTGCCGCCGCTGATCGTCATCGCGACGATGCAGGTGGCGCGCGCCATCGCGCTGGAAGCGACCCTGTCCTTCCTCGGCCTCGGCGTGCCGATCACCGAGCCCTCGCTCGGCCTGCTGATCGCCAACGGCTACGAGTACATGCTCTCCGGCAAGTACTGGATCAGCTTCTACCCGGGCATCGCGCTGCTCATCACCATCGTCTCGATCAACCTCGTCGGCGACCAGCTGCGCGACGTGTTGAATCCCCGACTGAAGAAGTAAAGCAGGACATGACGGTCGCCAGCACACCCGCCAGCCCCGCCGCCGCTCCGACCCTCGAGGTCCGCAACCTCCGGACCCACTTCTTCACCCGCGCCGGCGTGGTGAAGGCGGTGGACGACGTCTCCTTCTCCATCGGCCGGGGCAAGGTCCTCGGCCTGGTGGGGGAATCCGGCTCCGGCAAGACGGTCACGGGCTTTTCCGTGCTCGGCCTGGTCGATCCGCCGGGGCGGATCGTCGGTGGTGAGATCCTGTTCCAGGGCCGGGATCTCACGAAGATGTCCGAGGCGGAGATGCGCGACCTGCGCGGCAACCGCGTCGCGATGATCTTCCAGGACCCGATGATGACGCTGAATCCGGTCCTGCGCGTCGACACCCAGATGATCGAGACCGTGCTGGCCCATAAGAAGGTCAGCCGTGAGGAAGCCCGCCAGCGCGCGCGGGACACGCTCGGCATGGTGGGCATACCGTCCCCGGATGAGCGGCTGAAGTCGTACCCGCATCAGTTCTCCGGCGGCATGCGCCAGCGCGTGGCGATCGCCATCGCGCTGCTGCACGAACCGGATCTGATCGTGGCGGACGAGCCGACCACGGCGCTCGACGTCACCATCCAGGGGCAGATTCTGGCGGAGGTGCAGAAGCTCGCCACGACGACCGGCACCTCGCTGATCTGGATCACCCATGACCTGTCCGTCGTCGCCGGCCTCGCCGACGAGGTGGCGGTCATGTATGCCGGCCGCATCGTCGAGAAGGGCGCGGTGTCCGACGTACTGGACGCGCCGCTGCATCCCTACACCTTCGGCCTGATCGGTTCCGTGCCGTCGCGCAACAAGCGCGGCGAGCCGCTGCGCCAGATTCCGGGCATGACCCCCTCGCTTCTCAACCTGCCGCCGGGCTGCGCCTTCCGCACCCGATGCCCGCGCGCCGCCGAGGTCTGCATGGCCGAACCCGAGATCCGCGAACTCGCACCCGGGCGCGAAGCACGCTGCTTCCGACCGATGAACGAAGCGGCGGAGCAGGCGGCATGAGCGAGAGCATGGCCGCTGCGCGCCGCGCCCTGGGTGACGGCGCCCCGATGGTGGAACTGCGGGGCATTTCCCGCCGGTTCGAGAAGAAGCTCGATTTCGCCGGGCGGCTGGCGAAGCGCCTTGGCGCCGGCGTCCGCGAAGAAACGGTACACGCCGTCGACAATGTCGATCTGACGATCCGCAAGGGTGAGGTGGTCGGCCTTGTCGGCGAATCCGGCTGCGGCAAGTCCACCCTCGGCCGCATGGTCGCTGGCATCCTGCCACCCTCGGACGGCAGCATCCTGCGCGATGGGACGGAACTGCTCGACCGCGATTCCGCCGCGGCGCGTGAACTCAAGCTGCGCACGCAGATGATTTTCCAGGACCCCTATGCGTCCCTGAATCCTCGCATGCGCGTCGTCGACATCGTCGGCGAGGCACCGCTGGTCCACGGCATCACCAGCCGCTCGGGCTTCGATGCCTACGTCGACGAACAGATGCGCCGGGCCGGACTCGATCCCGCCTTCAAGCGGCGCTACCCGCACCAGTTCTCGGGCGGGCAGCGGCAGCGCATCGGCATCGCCCGCGCGCTCGCGGTGAAGCCGGACTTCATCGTCTGCGACGAAGCCGTCGCCGCGCTCGACGTCTCGATCCAGGCGCAGATCCTGAACCTGTTCATCCGGCTGCGCTCGGAACTCGACCTGACCTACCTGTTCATCAGCCACGATCTCGGCGTGGTGGAGCACATCTCCGACCGCGTGGTGATCATGTATCTCGGCCGGGTGGTCGAGGAAGCGTCGTCCGAGACGGTCTTCGCCAGTCCGAACCATCCCTATACACAGTCGTTGCTCGCCTCTGTGCCGCGCATCGAAAGCCGCAAGCGCGCGTTCTCGGTGGTGAAGGGGGAGATCCCGTCGCCGCTCAACCCACCGCCCGGATGCCATTTCCATCCTCGCTGCCCGCATGCGATGGAACGGTGCAAGGTGGAGAAGCCGGAGCTGAAGACTGTGGCGCCCGGCCAGCGCAGCGCGTGCCATCTGAACGACATGGCGTGACGCGGGCGCTTGCCCTGCTTGCCGTCCTGGTACTGGTGGCGGCGTGCGAGGGCCATGGTTCGCGGGGCGCCTATGTCGGCGGCGGCATCGGTGCCGCCGCGGGCGGGCGCTGATCAGCGGCGCGCCGCGACGATGAAGCCCGCGACCGACAACGCGCCCACCGCTGCCAGCAGCCACGGCACCGGCCCGTAGCTGCCGGCGCCCTCCCAGACCAGGGCGACGATCAGCGGCGCCGAGGTGCGCGGCAGGGTGGACACCGCCGTCAGCGCTCCGCTGATCGCGCCGTAATCCTCGCGCCCGAGGATGTCCGCCGTGCCCGCGGCGCGCACGATGCCCATCAGCCCGTCGCCGACCGACCACAGCAGCATGAACAATGCGGCCATGGCGATGTTCGCGCCGCCGAGCGCCAGGGCGATCATGGCGAGCGGCACGAGCGCCGTCGCGAACACGCCGACGCGGCGCATCGTCAGCCCCTGCCGCGCGGCATACAGCAGCGCGCGGGCGGCGACCTGTGCCGGGCCCTGGGCGGCGGCGATCAGCAGCACCGTCGCTTCCGGCCAGCCGCGTTCGCGCAGCAGCGGGATGAGATGCGCGGCGAGGGCCGTCGCGATGAAGGCGTGGGCGGCGATGCACAGTGCCAGGCCAAGGAAGGCCGGATCCCGCAGCCGTCGCATCAGGCCGGCCGGCGGGCCGCTGCGGGCGTCCCCCGCGGGCGGCCGCGCGTCCCGCAGCATGCGCCAGGTCAGCCAGGCCGAGACGAGTTGCATCGCGGCCAGCGCCTGCAGCGCGCCGCGCCAGCCGAGGGCCTGCACGAGCAGTTCCGTCAGCGGCAGGAACACCGTCGCGGTGAAGCCCGTGATGAAGGTGATGGCGGTGATGATGCGCATCGGATCGCGCGCCTCCGCCACCACGACCGCCATGGCGGGGCCCCACAGGGCGGTCGCATGCACCACGCCGATCGCCAGCCACACGACGACGTACGCGACGGGGTGATCGACCACGCTCCAGGCCACCAGCAGCAGGGCGCCGGCGAGGGCGCCGAGGGTCATCATGCCGCGCGCGCCGCGCGTATCTAGCCAACGCCCGGCCGGCACGGCGAGCAGGCCGGCGACGAGCAGACCGCCGGTGAGGGCGCCATTGATCAGCACCCGCGACCAGCCGAGTTCGGCTTCCATTGGTGCGACCAGCAGCGGGAAGCAGAAGTAGAGCGTGCCCCAGCCGATGAACTGCGTGATCGCGGTGCCCCAGATCAGGGTGCGATCGGGGATGCCGGGCGGGGTCAGCATGATGGGGAAGGCGCGCCGGAAGCGTGGGTTGCCTCCCGCCGGATCCGACGCCGCGGCGGGTGCCCTGCAACGTTGCCACGGCACTGTGATCGGCCAGCGGGCCTTTCGGAACCGCAGTTCGGTGCTCGGCTTGGCAGGTGGCGCGTTGAGCAGGACGGGCACCGGCAGCGCGGTTCCGCGCCCGCCACGGCCCGCTCAACGTATCGCCCTTCAAAGGCCCGGGTGCCTTTGGGGACGGGGGGGTTACGGAGGGGCAGCGCCCTTCTCCGGCGCGCCACGCGCGTCCTCACACGGTGAACTGTTCCGCGATGATCCGTTCCGACAGCCCGTGGTCGGGGTCGAACAGCAGCGTCAGCGACACGTCCCGTGCCTCCCGGACCTCGACACGGGACACGTCCCGCGCCTCCGTGTAGTCCGCGACCGCCGCAACGGGCCGCTTGTCGCGTTCCAGGATCTCGAAGACCACCTCGACGTCGGAGGGCAGCAGCGCGCCGCGCCAGCGCCGCGGGCGGAAGGCCGAGATCGGCGTCAGGGGCAGCAGGTTCGCGTTCAGCGGCACGATCGGCCCGTGGGCCGACAGGTTGTAGGCCGTGCTGCCCGCCGGTGTGCTGACCAGGACGCCGTCGCACATCAGCTCCGGCAGGCGTTCGCGGCCGTCGATCAGGATGCGGATCTTCGCCACCTGGCGGCTTTCGCGCAGCAGGGAGACCTCATTGATCGCCAGCGCTTCGACCGGTTCGCTGCCGTTGGAGATGGCGCGCATGCGCAGCGGGTGCAGCGTGGAGGCCTGCGCGGCGGCGATCCGGGCCGGCAGATCCTCCTCGGCATAGTCGTTCATCAGAAAGCCGACCGAGCCGCGATTCATGCCGTAGACTGGGGTGCCACGGCCGAGGAAGCGGTGCAGCGTTTCCAACATGAAGCCATCGCCGCCGAGGGCGACGACAATATCGGCCTGGTCGGGCGGCGCGGCGCCGTAGCGCGCGGCCAGCGCCTCCTGCGCGACGCGCGCAGCCTCGTTCTGAGCGGCGAGGATGGCGAGCTTCACGACCCCGCCCGGGTATGCCAGGCACGGGCGGCATCGCGATGTTCCTCGAGGGGCATGCCGGCGCGCACGCGGGCCGTCAGCTTCGGGTCGATGCGGGCGGTGGCCCAGCCGGTGCCGTCGCTGCACTTCGCGACCACGTGTCCCCAGGGATCGGTGATCAGCGAATGGCCGTAGACGCTGCGCGCCGCGCCACGCTCCTCATACGTGCCGTAGGACGCGGCGGCGATCATCCAGCATTGCGTGTCGATCGCGCGGGCGCGCAGCAGCGCTTCCCAATGATCCTTGCCCGTCTGCAGGGTGAAGTTGGACGGGACCAGGATGGCCTCGGCGCCCATGCGCCGCAGCGTCAGGTACAGTTCCGGGAAGCGGATGTCGTAGCAGATGGTGCAGGCGAAGCGGATGCCGCCGGCCTCGAAGAACGCCAGGTCGGAACCGCCGCCGTACAGCGCGCTTTCCTTGTATCCCGTGCCGTCCGGCGCCGTGATGTCGAACAGGTGGATCTTTCGGTAGCGGGCGATCTCGGTGCCATCCGGGCCGAAGACCAGCGTCGTGTTGAACAGCTTCTCGCCGCCATCCTCGATGATGGAGCCGCCATGGACGGTGATGCCGTGGGTGCGGGCGAGGCCGCGCAGCATCTCATAGGCGGCGCCGCCCTGTTTGCCGGGCTCAGGCAGCACCTCGGCCGCCGCACGCCGGCTCTCGCGGCCGCCGCCGAGATTCGTCCAGGTCTCGGGCAGGGTGACGAGTCCGGGGCGATCGGCGTCGATCGCCGCCTCGATCAGGCGGCGGGCCTGGTCGAGATTGGCAGCCTTGTCGCTGCCCTGGTTCATCTGGATGACGGAGACGCGCACGGTGCTTGGTTCCTCAGACGGTGGGCGCCGCCCGTCCGGGCCGCTCGGCTTCGTGCCATGACATCGTGGCCTGGGCGCGGTCGCGCTTAGCGTCCGTCACCCGATCCGGGGCATCGGGGCGCTCGGAGTGGACATCTCTGGCTGGAGGCGCGCTCACGCGCTCCGGTCCGTCCTCGGCCAATCCAGCCGTGGTTCCGCGCGGCCGCTGCGGGATGGCCGGGCGGGTGGCGGCGGCACCGGCGCCGCGACGCGCGGCTGAATCTCCGGCGCCCGGCGGCCGCCATGTGCGGGCGGGGGGACGTAGTCCATTTCCACGGGCGGGCGCGCCGCGGCGGGGCCGCCCGTCGCCTGCAGTGCCATGGCGCGGATTTCCATGCGCAGGTCGGCCAGCTCGGCCTCGATCGCCTCCAGCCGCGACTTCACCCCGAAGACGGCGAAGGGCATGGCGAGGAAAGCGAGGATCGATACCGCGATCGCCGCCAGCAGCACGAGGCCCACCCAGGAGGGCAGGCCGGGGATGGTCAGCTTCTCGACGAGGCCCTGCAGCATCTCAGCCGCCCGTCATGGACATGTGGCGCGCCACGGCGGGGCGCTTGTGGCGGCGGTCGATCACGAAGTCATGGCCTTTGGGCTTCCGGGTGATGGCGTCGCGGATGGCATCGGCCAGGGCGGCCTCGTCGACGCCGGGGTCGCGCAGCAGGTCTCGGAACTCGGCGGCATCGTCCTGGCCGAGGCACATGAACAGCGTGCCCGTGCAGGTGAGCCGCACGCGGTTGCAGGATTCGCAGAAATTATGGGTCATCGGCGTGATGAAGCCGATCCGCCGCCCGGTTTCCTTGACCGTGACGTAGCGGGCGGGGCCGCCTGTCGCGTAGTCGGTATCCTCGAGCGTCCAGGTCTGGCGGAGGCGCGACCGGACGAGGGACAGCGGCAGGTACTGGTCGGTGCGGTCGCCGGTGATGTCACCCATCGGCATGGTTTCGATCAGGCAGAGATCGAAGCCGTGTTCGCCGCACCAGGCGACCATGCGGTCGAACTCATTCTCGTTCACGCCCTTCAGCGCGACGGCGTTGATCTTCACGGCGAGGCCGGCCGCCTTGGCGGCGAAGACGCCGTCGAGCGTCTGTTCCAGCTTGCCCCAGCGGGTGACGGCGGCGAAGACGGCCGGATCGAGCGTATCCATGGACACGTTGACGCGCCGGACGCCGGCGGCATGGAGGTCGCCGGCCATCCTGGCGAGCTGGGTGCCGTTGGTGGTGACGGTCAGTTCCCGCAGCCCGCCGGGGCCGATCCGCGCGCCCAGGCTGCGCACAAGGGTCATCACACCCTTGCGCACCAGCGGCTCCCCGCCGGTCAACCGGATCTTGTCCGTGCCGAGGGCGACGAAAGCGCCGCAGAGCCGGTCCAGTTCCTCGAGCGTCAGGATGTCCTTCTTGGGCAGGAAGGTCATGTCTTCCGCCATGCAGTAGACGCAGCGAAGGTCGCACCGGTCCGTCACGGAAACGCGCAGGTAAGTGATGGCGCGCCCGAACGGATCGACCAGGCCGGCGGCGGCAGTTGGGTCACGATCGCGCATTGCCGGGATTTGGGGCCGGACGGCGGGCCGCCGCAAGCCCCTTCCGCCACTTATCCGAACAGCGCCATGCCACCCGCCACCAGCAGCACCGCCATGGCGAAGGGCCGGTAGAGCCGATCCGGGACCACGAGGAACAGCCGCGCCCCGATGGGCACCGCCAGCGCCATGACCGGCAGCAGCACGGCGAGGCGCAGAAGCGCGGGAATATCGACCAGCCCGCCGAGGATCGGCACGATCACCGAGACGATCGCGATGGTCGCGAAGAACATGATCAGGTTGGCCCGGTGACGCCTGGCTTCCTCGAGCCCTGCAAGCAGGTAGAGGATGACCGGCGGGCCGCTCATGCCTGTCGAGCCCTTCAGCAACCCCGCCAGCGTGCCGACCATGATGTTGAGCGATAGGGGCCGGGTGCCGTGGTACCGCCAGCCGGACATCAGCAGCAGGCCGAAGACCAGCACGAAGCCGCCGATGAAGCGCCGAAGCGCCTCCCCATCCACGGTGAACAGGATCCAGGCGCCGATCGGCGTGGCGATGGCCGCCGCGCCGCCCAGCGGCAGCACCACGCGCCGGTCGGCCTCCTTCAGCGCGGAGGGCAGGAGCTGGACCGAGACCAGCAGTTCCATGAGCAGCATGACCGGGACGCCGGCGCGCGGCCCCCAGAGCAGCGAGTAGATCGGCGCGAGGATCACGGCCGTGCCGAAGCCGGAATAGCCGCGCATCACCCCGGCCACGGCGGTCGCGAGGACGGCGGCCAGCAGCCGCCAGTCGGCGAAGACCGTCCAGGCGGCCTCGGACAGGCTGTTCAACGCCGATCATCCTCCTCGATGACGAGTTCCACCACGGCGGCGTTGATCAGGACCTTGCCGGCATGCTCGAAGTTGACCGTGATGCGATGGCCCGCCACGGACTGCACCTGCCCGATTCCCCATTCGGGATGCGCCGGGAGGCGGACACGCATGCCTGGTTCGATGGTCGCGCTCACGGGTCCGGCGCTAAGGTGGCGTCAAGGACCGCAGAGGATACCGTTCGCGGCCATGATGCAAGGGACCCCCGGACGATGACCATCCCGCCGACCGCCGACATCGCCCTGGCGCGGATCGTCGGGCTACGCCTGTGCCATGACCTCGGGGGCGTGGTCGGCACCATCGGCAATGCGCTCGACATGATGCCCGGCGCGGGCGGGGAGGCGGCGACTCTGGCCCAGGATGCCGCGGAGGTGCTGCGGTGCCGGCTGGTGCTGTGGCGCGCCATGCTGGGCGGGCAGGGGGAAGCCACCCTGCGCGACACGGTCGCACTGCTGAAGGGCCAATTGGCTGGCGGCCGGGCTGAGGCCGACCTTGGGACGCTGGACCCCGCGCAGCGCCTGGCCGAACCGATCGTGCCGGTGGTCCTGGCCGCGATGCTGATGGGCGGCGAGGCCCTGCCGCGCGGGGGCCTGGTACGGCTCGCCGGCGACCCTGCGCAGGAACTCGCGATCTGGCCCGACGGGCAGCGCGCGGCCTGGCCGGCATCGCTGGTGCGGGCACTCGCCGGCGAGATGCCGCCCGATCCGATGGGGCGGGAGGTGACGGTGGTCTGGCTGTGCACGGTCGCCGCCACGGCCGGGGTACGGCTGTCCATCGCCATGCCGCCCGGGCAGGAGATCGGGCCGTTGATGGTGAGTGTTGGCTGATCCGTCCGTCCGGCCCGCCTTCGCGCCATGCACTGCCGAATCGGCGGCCGCGGACGGCCTGAGCGTGGGTCGCGCTGCGCGCCCGCGGATGGCAGCCTGGCGGCGATCCGGATGTCCTGGGGGTCGGCTTTACGGAATATTCGGCTGCGGCGGGTGAGTCTGCGGCCCTCGATGTGCGAGGGCTGCGATGGACGATCTATTGGCGGATTTCCTCACCGAGACGCATGAGGGGCTGGTCGCCCTCGATTCTGCGCTGGTGCGGCTGGAACGCGCGCCGGACGACCAGCCGACGCTGTCCGAGGTGTTCCGCCTGGTCCACACCATCAAGGGGACCTGCGGCTTCCTCGGCCTGCCGCGGCTGGAGGCGGTGGCGCATGCGGCGGAGAACGTGCTCGGCCGGTATCGCGACGGCACGCTGGCGGTAACGGCGGGCGGCATCACGCTGATCCTGTCGGCGCTGGACCGGGTGAAGGCGATCGTCGCGGGCATCGAGGCGAGCGGGACGGAGCCGGCGGGCGACGATGCCGCGCTTATCGGGGCGCTGGACGCAGCCGCCGAAGGGCAGGCCGTGGAGCCGCCGCCCGCCGACATCCGGCACGCGCTCGATTCACCGCCGGCAACCGAGGCGGGCGCCATCGACGTCGCACGCCCCGATCCCGCGCCGGTCGAGGCGCCGTCCGCGGAAATGGCGACAACCGATTTGGCCGGCGGCGCGGCGCCGCAGACGATCCGCGTCTCCGTCGACGTGCTGGAAAACCTCATGACCCTCGTCAGCGAGCTTGTGCTGACGCGCAACCAGCTGCTCCAGCTTGCCCGCGCGCATCAGTCCGATGCCTTCGCGGTCCCGTTGCAGCGGCTGTCGCACATCACCTCCGACCTGCAGGAGGGGGTGATGAAGACGCGCATGCAGCCCATCGGCAACGCCTGGGCCAAGCTGCCGCGGCTGGTGCGCGACCTCGCCCATGAACTGGGCAAGAAGATCGAACTCGACATGCGCGGCGCGCAGACGGAACTCGACCGGCAGGTGCTGGAACTGATCCGCGACCCGCTGACGCACATGGTGCGCAATTCCGGCGACCACGGGCTGGAAGCGCCGGCCGACCGCCGTGCGGCGGGCAAGCCGGAGACCGGGCGGATCGTCCTCAATGCCTATCATGAAGGCGGGCACATCATCATCGAGGTCGGCGACGACGGGCGCGGGCTGCCGGTGGACCGCATCCGCGCCAAGGCGCTCGGCAACGGGCTGACGACGGAGGCCGATCTGGCGCAGATGAGCGAGCGGGAGATCCTGCGCTTCATCTTCGCGCCGGGCTTCTCCACCGCGCAGCAGGTCACCGCCGTGTCGGGCCGCGGCGTCGGCATGGACGTGGTGAAGACCAACATCGAGAAGATCGGCGGCACGGTCGAGCTGACGTCGCGCGAGGGACGCGGGACGACCTTCACCATCAAGATCCCGCTGACGCTCGCCATCGCCTCGGCGCTGATCGTCGAGGCGGGCGGCGAGCGCTTCGCCCTGCCGCAGATCGGCGTGGTCGAGCTCGTTCGCGTGGGTGCCGCGCAGGACGGCGCACCGCGCATCGAGCGCATCAAGGACGCGCCCGTGCTGCGGCTGCGCGACCGCCTGCTGCCGCTGGTGTCGCTCGCCGGGCTGCTGCGCCTGCCGCCCGCCGCCGAGGATGCCGGCTTCGTCGCGGTGATGCAGGTCGGCGGGCAGGTCTTCGGCATCATCCTCGACCGCGTCTTCGACACCGAGGAGATCGTGGTGAAGCCGGTCGCGCCCATCCTGCGCCACATCACCATGTTCAGCGGCAACACCATCCTCGGTGACGGGTCGGTGATCATGATCCTCGACCCGAATGGCATCGCGCGCGCGGCGGGCGTCGGGCTCGATACCGCGGTGGAGGAGGAGCGGCGGGCGCCAGCGGCGATCGGCATGCGATCGAACGCGCAGACCGCGTTGCTGCTGTTCCGGGCCGGTGACGGGGGGCCGAAGGCGGTGCCGCTCGGTCTCGTGGCGCGGCTGGAGGACATTCCCGGGGACCGCATCGAGATGTCCGGCCTGACGCCGGTGGTGCAGTACCGCGGCGCGCTGATGCCGATCGTACCGGTCTCGGCTGGTTGGGTCGCGCCGGACGGCGAGGCGCGGCAGCCGGTGCTCGTCTTCACCGAGAACGACCGCGCCATGGGCCTCGCGGTCGAGGAGATCCTCGACGTGCTGGATGAGGCGCTCGAGATTCAGCCCGGTACGGGCCGGCCCGGCTTCATCGGCAGCGCGGTGATCGCCGGGCGGGTCACGGAGGTGATCGACACAGCCTACTGGCTCGCGCGGGCCGGTGACGACTGGTTCCGCGGCGGCGTGGCCGCGCGGCGGGATGCTGTCCGGCCACGCCTGCTGCTGGTCGAGGACAGTGCCTTCTTCCGCCATCTCGTCGTGCCGGCACTCTCGGCCGGCGGGTACGAGGTGACAGCGGTGGACGGTCCGGTCGCCGCGCTGCGGCTGCGCGAGGAAGGCGTGCCCTTCGACGCCATCGTCTCCGACATCGAGATGCCCGACATGGACGGCATCGCCTTCGCGCAGGCGCTGCGCGCCGGGGGCACATGGTCCGAGGCGCCGCTGATCGCGCTGTCCTCCCGCGCTGAGCCTGCCGATGTCGCGCGCGGGCGGGAGGCCGGCTTCACCGACTACGTCGCGAAATACGATCGCGAGGCGCTGTTGCAGTCGCTCGCCGACTGTCTCTCGGCGCCGCTAGCGGCCTGAAAGGATGACCGGGATGCAAAGTGCCGTCGCAACGTCCGCTGCGCCGCCGCCCGTGATTGCCGCGGGAGCTGGGGAGGCGGACGTCTTCCTGACGCTGACCGTCGCGGAGCAGGCCTGCGCGGTGCCGGTGCTCGCCGTGCGCGACGTGCTGGGTGCGCACGCCATCACGCGGATTCCCCTCGCGCCTGGGGAGGTCGCGGGCAGCCTGAACCTGCGTGGGCGGATTGTCACCGCGCTCGACCTGCGACAGCGGCTCGGCCTGCCGCCGCGCGAGGCCGCGGCGGCGCCGGCGATGAGCGTCGTCGTCGAGCAGTCGGGCGAACTCTACGCCCTGCTCGTCGACCAGGTGGGGGAGGTGGTGCCGCTGCCCGCCGGCGGGCTGACCACCAACCCGCCGACGCTCGACGTGCTGTGGCGGGAGGTGTCGCGCGGCGTGCAGCGGCGGGAAGGGCACCTCGTCATCGTGCTCGACGTCGCGCGCGTGCTGGCGATCGGCTGAGGAGGGGCGGCGATGACGCAGCGGAGCTGCCTGGTGGTGGACGACAGCCTTGTGGTGCGCAAGGCGGCGCGCCGCATCGTGGAGGGCCTGGGGTTCACGGTCCGGGAGGCGAAGGATGGGCAGGAGGCGCTCGACGCCTGTCGCGAATCGCTGCCGGACGGCGTGCTGCTCGATTGGAACATGCCGGTGATGGACGGCATCGCCTTCCTCGCGCCGCGCGGGCGGAGTTCGGCCCGGAGCGACCGCGCATCGTGCTGTGCACGACCGAGGCGGAGCTGGCCCGCATCCTCGAGGCGCTGGAGGCCGGCGCCCAGGAATACGTGATGAAGCCCTTCGACGCGGAGATCATCCGCGACAAGTTCACCCAGGCCGGGCTGATGGAGCAGGTCGCGTGACGGCTTCGCCGCCCGCGGCGGAGATCCGGGTGATGCTGTGTGACGACAGCGCGACGGCGCGCGCCATCCTTGCCCGGCTGCTGGAATCCGAGCCGGGTATCCGTGTCGTGCATCGCGCGGCGGATGGCCAGGCGGCGCTCGCGGCGCTGGCTGAGGCACGTCCGGATGTCGTGCTGCTCGACCTCGAAATGCCGGTGATGGACGGCATGACGGCGCTGCCGCTGATCCTGAAGGTGGCGCCGAAGGTGGCCGTGATCGTGGCGTCGGCGCTCACCCAGCGCGGGGCGAAGGCGGCGATCGCGGCGCTTGCCGCCGGGGCGGTGGACTACATCCCGAAGCCGCAGGGTGCGGCGGGCGGCGCGACCGATCCGGGCTTCCGGACCGAGCTGGTCACCAAGGTGCGCGGCTGGGCCCGGATGAAGCGGCGCGAAGGAGCGGGCGTGGCGGCAGCGCCCCCGGCGGTGCGGCCCACCCGGCCGGTGGCGACCGCGCGGCCGGCGATCCTCGCGATCGGCTGTTCGACCGGTGGGCCGCAGGCGTTGGGCGTATTGCTGAAGCGTCTGCCGCCGCTGCCGGTGCCGGTTGTCGTCGTGCAGCACATGCCGGCGGGCTTCACCGCGATGCTGGCGGAGCATCTCGACCGCAGCGGCGCGATGCGCTGCGCTGAGGCGAAGGATGGGGAGGCGCTGCTGGCGGGACGGGTGTATCTCGCGCCCGGCGACCGGCACCTTCTGGTCGAGGCATCGCGCGCCGGGCTGCTGGCGCGGGTGACGACCGACCCGCCGGAGAATTTCTGTCGCCCCGCCGTGGACCCGATGCTGCGCAGTGCGGCGCAGGCCGTGAAGGGTCGCGTGCTCGCCACCATCCTGACCGGCATGGGCCATGACGGGTTGGACGGGTGCCGGGCGGTCATTGCCGCCGGCGGCCAGGTGCTGGCGCAGGACGAAGCGAGTTCGGTGGTCTGGGGCATGCCCGGTGCCGTCGTTCGCGCCGGGCTTCCGGGGTGGGTTGCACCGCCAGAATCGCTCGCCGACCGCATTGCCGTCATCGCTGCGGAGAGGATCGTCGCATGACGCCGGACAGCTTCAATTTCCTGGCCGGCCTGGTGAAGGCGCGATCGGGCATCGTGCTGACTGCCGACAAGGGCTACATGCTGGAGACCCGGCTGGGCGCGCTGCTGCGGCGAGAGAACATCCCGGGGCTGGACGCGCTGGCGATGCGCCTGCGCGGGCCGATGGCCCACGCGCTTGCGGCCGAGGTGGTCGAGGCGCTGACCACGAACGAGAGTTCCTTCTTCCGCGACGGCAGGCCGTTCGAGCATCTGCGGAAGCTGTTGCCGCGCCTCGCTGCCGCGCGGCCGCCGGGCCAGGCGATCCGCATCTGGTCGGCGGCCTGTTCCTCCGGGCAGGAGGCCTATTCAGTCGCCATGGTCGCCGTGGAACTGGCGACGCAGCTTGGCGGCCGACGTGTGGACATCCTTGGCACCGACATCTCGAGGGAGATGCTGGACCGCGCGCAGGACGGAGTCTTCACGCAGTTCGAGGTGCAGCGCGGCCTGCCGGTGACGATGCTGGTGAAGCATTTCCGGCAGGAGGGGACGCGCTGGCGCATCGCGCCGGAACTGCGCGCCATGGTGCGCTGGCAGGGCTTCAACCTGCTGGACGATGCGCGCGCGCTCGGCCGCTTCGACATCGTCTTCTGCCGCAACGTGCTGATCTATTTCGACGCGCCGACCAAGTCGCGCGTGCTGGCCGCGCTGGCCGGGCGCGTGGCAACTGACGGCGTCGTTTATCTGGGCGGGGCGGAGACGGTGCTTGGACTGACCGACCGGCTGACGCCGGCGGCAGGGGAGCGGGGCGTCTATGAGCCGGCGCGCGCCACTGCCCGCGCAGGCTGAATGGGCCTGGCCCGTCCGGGGCCGGCCCGGCGGCTGCGGGCCGTGGCCGGAGGCATCAGGCCGCGCGCATGTCCACGGCGGGGGTGGGCGTGGTGCCGGCTTGCGACGACCAGCCCGCCGCGCGCATGGCGGCAGGGTCGCGCAGGACATAGCCGCGGCCCCAGACCGTGCCGATCAGGTCCGCCGCGCCCGCCTGCGACAGCTTCTTCCGCAGCTTGCAGATGAAGACGTCGATGATCTTCACCTCGGGTTCGTCGATGCCGCCATAGAGGTGGTTGAGGAAGGCTTCCTTGGTCATCACCACGCCCTTGCGCAGGGCGAGCAGTTCCAGGATCGCGTATTCCTTGCCGGTCAGGTGGACGGCGCGGCCTTCCACGGTCACTTCCCGCGAGCCGAGATTCAAGTTCAGCGGGCCGACCGCAAGCATCGGCTGGCTGAAGCCTTTGGCGCGGCGGACGATGGCCTGGATGCGCGCCACCAGCTCCTGCTGGTCGAAGGGCTTGGTGATGAAATCATCGGCGCCCATGCCGAAGACCTTCACCTTGGTCTGCGGGCGGCTGACGCCCGAGAGGATCAGCACCGGCGTTTCGATCCGCGCGGCGCGCAGCCGGCGCACGACTTCCGAGCCGTCGATGTCGGGCAGGATCAGGTCGAGGATCATGATGTCGTAGTCGTAGAGGCGGGCGAGGTCGACCGCTTCCTCACCCGTGTCCACGCTGTCGACGATCATGCCGGACTGGCGGAGCATCATCGTGATGCCGCGAGCTGTTGTGAGATCGTCCTCAACTAATAAGACGCGCATTTTGGTGTCCTCTCACCTTACAGGCGTAGAATACCACCTATGATAGCATTCTCAAGCAGATTTTCACCTTCTGTTCGTATGAAAAAAGATTCTGTGAGCATTTTTTCGGAAGTCTGAACCGAATTTGCGAATGGTCAGGCCATTATCGGGCCGCCAGCTCCTGCAGGCATGCAATCCAAGGTTGTGGCGCCTCGCGCGGCAGGAAATGACCAGCGCCAGGCACGACGATGCGCTGGTAGGGCCCGCGGAAACGCCGGGACGCTCCTTCGCTGTTGGCTGGCGGGTCCACGCCGTCCTCTGCGCCGTGCAGCACAACGGTGGGCACGGTGATGGGTGGCTGCGCCGCCAACCGCGTCTCGATGTCCTCCAGTGCCGGATCGCCCGGTGCCGCCTTGTGCCGATGGCGGTATGACTGCACCACGGTCGCGACGAAGTCCGGATTGTCGAAGCTCGCCGCCGTCACGGCATATTCCGCGTCGGTCAGCGGATAGGTGGGGGACCACAGCTCCCACAGCTTCCGGCAGAAGGCGGCGCGGTTCGCGGTCAGCCCCGCGATGCCGCGCTCGGTGTGCAGATACCATTGGTACCAGTAGCGGAGTTCGGCCTCCGGATCGCGCGGCTCGGCCGACCGGGCAATGTCCTGGATGTTGTAGCCGGTGGCGGAGACCAGCCCGATCACCCGTTCCGGCCACAGGGCCGAGACGATGCAGGCGGCCCGCCCGCCCCAGTCATAGCCAGC
The DNA here is from genome assembly GCF_018129025.1 of Neoroseomonas terrae. Lineage (GTDB taxonomy): Bacteria > Pseudomonadota > Alphaproteobacteria > Acetobacterales > Acetobacteraceae > Neoroseomonas > Neoroseomonas terrae. The sequence continues at coordinate 199,351 of NZ_JAAEDI010000002.1, forward strand.
CAGCAGGGCGCGCCCGATGCCGAGGGCATCCATCAGCGCGAGCAGGTCGGCGCCTAGGGCGGCCTGCTGCCCGGATCGCGGCGTGGACGGGTTCCGGTAGCGCGTCGGGCCATAGCCGCGCAGGTAGGGCACCACCACGCGAAACCCGGCGGAGGCAAGCGGTGGCGCGACGCCGTCATAGGTGCGGACGTCGTCGGGGAAGCCGTGCAGCAGGATGACGGGCGTGCCGTCCTCCGGCCCATGCAGCTCCACGCCGACGTCGAGCGCGCCGGCGGTGACCATGATGTGGGGCAAGGCCGTCTCTCCCGTTCAAGGCGAGGCGGCAGGGTGCGGCGGTCAGGGCCGGCTGCGCAACGCTATCGCCAGCGGCGGTGCATCCACAGCCATTGGCCCGGGTATTCGCGGATCCAGCCGGCGATGACGTCGTTCATGACCTGCGTTGCCGCCTCGACGTCGATCTGGCCTTCGGCATCGCGCGGCAGGGCGATTTCCTCCGTCAGGTCCAGGCGGAACCGGCCATCCGGCAGGCGGATGGCGCGCGCGCCATGCACCGGGCAGTCGAAACGGCGCGCGAGCTGCGCCAGCAGCGGGTTCGCATGGGCGGGGCGGCCGAGGAACATCACGCGCGGCCCGCGGCCGAACCGCTGGTCCACCAGCATCCCGACATGCCGGCCGCGTTCCAGGGCGCGGGCCAGCTTGAAGGGGGCGGACATGCCGGCTGCCACCAGCGTGCCCATGCTGTCCTGCCGCAGGCGCAGGATCTCCTTCGCGACGGCAGGGCTGTTTGGCGTGCGGTAGAGCACCGCGCTGTCGATGCCGTGCCGCGCCGCGGCGATCGCCGGCAGCTCCCAGTTCGCGAGATGCGCCGAGAATACGATGGCGGGCTTGCCGTCATCCCGCAGGCGTTCATACAGCTCAATGGTCCCGGTGCTGGCCGTGATCCGTCCCGCATCGGGCCGTTCCGGGTCGAAATCCCAGATGCGATCCATATGGACGTATTCGCAGGCGACGCGGCCAAGATTGTCCCAGGCCTCCGTCAGGATCGCGTCGCGTTCCGCCTGCGTCTTCTCGGGGAAGGCGGCGGCGATGTTGTCGCGCGCGATGCGGTTCGCACTCGTCAGGGGCCCGAGGTTGCGCGTGATCCAGGCCCCGATGCGCGGCCCGCTATCGGGCCCGAGCAGGCGCAGCAGCGCGAAGACCGCCCGGACCAGCAGTCCGAACAGGCGGTCCGCGACGAGCCAGAGCCTGTACTTAAAGCGTAACAACGATCTTGCCGAAGACGCGGCGGCTTTCCAGCCGGTCGAGCCCTTCCGTGAAGCGTTCCACCGGCAGGACGGTATCGAGCACCGGCAGGATGCCGCGCGCCATCTTGGCGTAGCCATCGGCGATGTTGCGCATCGACGCGCCGAAGGACCCGAAGATCCGCAGCTGCCGCTGGAAGATCATCATCAGGTTCGTCTCGGCGCTGACGCCGGAGGTCGAACCGCACGTCACCAGCCGTCCGCCCATGCGCAGCGACAGCAGGCTGCCCGACCAGGTCGAGGCGCCGACATGCTCGAACACCACATCGACGCCGACCTTGTTCGTCGCGCGACGGGCCACGGTCGGGAAGTTCTGCGTGGAGTAGTTCACCACGACGTCGGCACCGAGCGCCTTGGCCTTCGCGCATTTCTCGTCATCGCCGGCGGTGGCGATCACGGTGCAGCCCATGTCCTTCGCGATGCGTACCGCCACCGTGCCGATGCCGGACCCGGCTGCGTGCACCAGGATCGTCTCGCCCGGTTCCAGCTTCGCATTGTCGAACAGCATGTGCTCGACGGTGGAGAAGGTGATGGTCCCGCAGGCGGCGTCGTCCCAGGAGATGCCATCGGGCACGCGCACCAGCAGACGCGCTTCCTGGTTCACCTTCTCGCAGGCGAAGCCGCCGACATGAAATCCCTTCACGCCGCGGACGTCCTCGCAGAGGTTGTCCTGGCCGGCCAGGCAGCGGCGGCACTTGCCGCAGGTGAGCGCGCCATAGGGCGCGGCACGGTCGCCGACCTTCCAGTCGGTGACGCCGTCACCGACCGCGATGACCTCGCCCACTGCCTCGGCGCCAACGATCAGCGGCATCTCGCGCTTGGCGAAGGCCATGCCGCGAAAGCCCCAGACATCGATGTGGTTGAGCGCGACCGCCTTGATGCGCAGCGTGACCTCGCCCGGGGCGGGGGGCGGCGGGTCGGCGACGTCTTCCAGGCGGAGGTCGCGGTCGGCGTGGAGGCGAAGTGCGCGCATGGCTTCCCGTCAGTCAGAATTGGAGGGGCGCTGCCCCTCCAAACCACCCCGCCAAAGGCCGAAGGCCTCTGGACACCTCAAGCTGGTGCCGGGCAGTGGGGGTCTTCCTATAGGCGCAGGGCCGCCGTGTGCCCAGCACCGGAACAGAGTCCGACCCGCACCGGCAGGCCAAACCGCGAAATGCAGCGCCAAATTGAGGTTTCCAAAGGCCCTTCGGCCTTTGGTGGAGTGGGGTAGGGGGAGGGGCAAAGCCCCTCCTCGGCTCTACGCGCCAGGCGCCGCGCTCACCACCAGGCACACATTCTGCCCCCCGAACCCGAACGAGTTCGACAGCACGTGGCGAAGCCCTTCCACCGGCCGCGCCACGTTGGGCACCACGTCCAGCGCGATGGTCGGGTCCGGCTCGTCGTGGTTGATGGTCGGCGGCAGGACCTGGTCGCGGATGGTTAGCAGGCTGAAGGCCGCTTCCAGCGCGCCGGCGGCGGAGAGGGTATGGCCGATCATCGACTTGTTGGACGAGATAGGCGGCGGCGCCTCGCCGAACACGGCGCGCATGCCGAGCGTCTCCATCTTGTCGTTCTCGGGCGTCGAGGTGCCGTGCGCGTTGACGTAGCCGATGTCCTCGGGGCTCAGCCCGGCATCGGCGATGGCGTTGCGCATGGCGCCGATGATGGCGGAGCCATCGGGATTCGAGCGCGTGCGGTGGAAGCTGTCCGCGCGTTCGCCGCAGCCGGCGATGATGCCGAGCACCTCGGCACCGCGGGCCGTCGCGTGTTCCAGGCTTTCGAGGATCAGCGCGGCCGCGCCTTCACTCATGACGAAACCGTCCCGCGCCTTCTCGAAGGGGCGGGATGCCTTCTCGGGATCGGCGTTGCGGGCGGTCAGCGCCGAGAGCAGCGAGAAGCGGATCACCGCTTCCGGCTGCACCGAGCCGTCGGTGCCCAGGGCGATCGCCGCGTCCGATTCGCCGCGCTGGATCGCTTCCACCGCCATCTGGATGGCGGAAGCGCCGGTGGCGCAGGCGGTGGTCAGCGCGATCGGCGCGCCGGTGGTGCCGAAGCGCGCGGCCAGGCGTTCGCCGACGCCGCCGAACAGGAAGGTCTCGTAGATGTCGCGCCGGCCGAGCGCGCGCTCGGTGATGGCGGGATAGGCGCCGGAGCCGTTCGCCTGGCGGGCGAGTTCGAAGCGCTGCGGCCATTCCATCTCGACCGGCGGCATGCCGAGCATGAGCGGGCCGGGGAAGGCGCCGTCGTCGCCGAGCTTCGCCTGGGCCAGCGCCTCGGTCACCGCGGCTTCGGCCATGCGCTCCACGCGCGCGGCGGCCGAGACCACCGGCCCGCCGGCGGCTTCCTCGGGCAGTTCGACCGTGCCGGCGATGGTGGTGCGCAGCTTGTCCACCGGGAAGCGGCGGATGCGACTGATGCCGGAGGTGCCGGCCTTCAGCGCGGCCCAGCTCTCCTCCCGTCCCCAGCCGAGGGGGGTGACGATGCCGATGCCGGTGACGGCGACGAGGGGCCGACCGAGATGGTCCTTCATGCCACGCGCTCCAACAGGGCCAGGGCTTCGCCGCGCCACTGGCCGAAGCCGGTGACGAGGATGCGGTCCACCGCGCCTTCCCCGGTGTCCGCCGGGTCCATGGCGGGGTAGAAGCCGCCACGCGACAGGGCGAGCGCGCCGAGGGCGACGTTGGCAGGGAAGGTGGCCTCGATGCCATGCCCGATCAGCGAGCCGGTGCGGCGCACCGCCGCCGCGCCAAGCCCCGCAAGGAAGGCGTCCTCCGCGGCGCGGGCCTCTGCCACGCCGGTCATGCCGGACAGCACGCCGAGGCTGTCGGAGGGCGCACCGAGCTTCTGCCACAACGCGGCCGCTGCGGCGGCCGAAGCGTCCGGCCGCATATGGGCGGTGTCGGTTGCGACACCGGACAGCTTCGCGAGGGCCGTTGCGCCGCGCTGGGCCGCATGCTCCGCCGTCTCCAGCACCAGGAAGGCGCCGAGCGCGCCGCCGACGAAGCCGCCTGCTTCGCCGCGCGCCGAGACCGGCGCGAAGGCGCCGCGCCACAGCGCGCCGCCCGAGCCGTAGAGCAGTTCCAGATCCCAGCGCTGGGACGCATAGGCGCCGCCCACGAGCGCGATGCCGCCGCGGCCTTCCGCGAGCCGTGCGGCGGCGATGCGGACCGCGTCGGCGGCGGCGGATTCCTCACCCATGAAGGTGCGGGAGGAGCCGGTGACGCCGTGCACGATCGAGATGTTGCCGGCGAGCAGGTTCGACAACTGCGCGAGGAACAGCGTCGGGCGCAGCTCGGTCCCCAGCTTCTCGTTCAGCAGCGGGCCGGCTTCATCGGGCGGCGTCGTGCAGAACGCGGTCGCCACCGCCTCGTCCACCGCCACGTCGCGCTCCCCGCCGCCGGCGGCGACGATCAGGTGCATGTCGGAGACGAGATCGCGCGCGCCGGCCTGGTCGATGGCGAGGCCGGCGGCATAGGTGCCGAGCCGCTGCCAGGGCTCCATCTGTCGCTGGTCGCCCTTCTTCGGGATCTGCTTGTCGAGCGACAGCGCCGGCAGCGGATGCACGGGGAAGGGGGCGAAGCCGGCTTCGTCCAGGACAGGCTTCGCGCCGGGGCGGGACAGCGTTTCCCAATGGAGGTCAGCGCCCTCGCCGAGGGAGGAGACCAGCCCGATGCCGGTGATGACGACGTCCTGCTTCTTCATGCGAGGCCAAGCTCCTGCCCGCGCTGCCGCATGGCGGCGGCCAGCTCGGGGGCGGGGAAATCCATGATGCGCAAGGTCAGCTCCGCGTCGCAGATGCGCTTGCCGCCGGCTTCGATGCGCGCCTTGGTCACGGCATAGCCGGACCCGTCATGCAGCCGCTGCGCATGCACCGTCACGGGCGTGGCGGGCCCGACGAAGGAGCGGAACTTGGCCTCCTTCACCCCCATCAGGAAGGGCATGCGCTCGAAATTCATCAGCTTGAGCAGCAGCCAGCCCGAGGCCTGGGCCATGGTCTCCACCAGCAGCACCCCGGGCATCAGCGGGTAGCCGGGGAAGTGCCCCTCGAAGACCGGGGAGGCATCGGGGATGGTGCTCTCGACCGTGATCGCCTCGCCTTCCAGCGCGGCGACGCGGTCGATCATCTGGAAGTATTCGAGCCGCACGCGGGTGCTCCTTGCGCGGGAAGGGAGGTCAGCCCCCCTTGGCGGCGACCAGCTCGTCGATGCGGGCGGCGAGGTTCTTCATGACGAAGTACTGCTCGGCCGGCGCGGTGCCGGCGTTGACTTCCTGCGTCCAGGCCTCGACCGGCACCTTGATGCCGAACGCCTTGTCGATGGCGAAGACGATGTCGAGGAAGTCGAGGCTGTCGATGCCGAGGTCGTTGATGACGTGGCTGTCGGGCAGGATCTTCTCGCGCGGGACTTCGCTGTTTTCGGCGATGATGTCCGCAATGCGGTCGAAGGACGTGGCCATGGCTGGCCCTCCGTGGGAATCCGGGGTGAGGAAAAGGGATTGGGGGGCGTCTTTGGCGCGAATGGACGCGGAAGGCAAGGTTTGGCCGCCCGCGTCGCGACCGGCTGACGGCCTGCGTCGGCACCCGGGTACTGGGCAGCGGGGCGATTCCCACGCGCCGCGGGCCTGACGGCCGGTGGTTGACCCCGGGCGTCCGGGCCCCGAGGCTCCGGCGCCGCCGCAGCATCCTGCGGCGGGGAGGCGCAGCGACAGCCCGTGGCACTCACCCCCGAAACGACCGCGGAGGACGGCGCCACCGTTGATTCTGCGGCACGACCACCGCAGGCGGCACGGCGGCGGTCACTTGTCGCCTACCCCTTTGCTGTCGTGCTCACCGGCCTGGCCGGCGGGCTGGCCGGCTTGTCGCTCGCCCTGCTGCTGCACGGGATCCAGCATCTCGCCTACGGCTACAGCCTCGATGCGCTGGTCGGCGGCGAGAGTTTCCTGGACGGTGTCACCGGCGCGGCGCCGGAGCGCCGCCTGGCGGTACTTGCCGCATGCGGGCTGGTCGCGGGGCTCGGCTGGTGGGCGGTGTATCGATTCGGGCGGAAGCTTGTGCCGATCCGGGACGTGGTCGCCGATCCGTCCGCCCGCATGCCGGCGGGCGCGACCCTGGCCCATGTGCTGCTGCAGATCGCCACCGTGGCGCTCGGTTCCCCACTGGGACGGGAGGTGGCGCCGCGCGAACTCGGGGCGCTATTGGCCGCGGGCGTCGCGCGGCGGCTGGGCATAACGGGTGAGGAACTCCGCATCCTGGTCGCCTGCGGCGCGGGGGCGGGGCTCGCCGCCGTGTACAACGTCCCTCTCGGCGGCACGGTCTTCATCATGGAGGTGCTGCTCCGCAGCTTTGCCCCGGTCGTCGCGGTGCCGGCGATGGCGGCTTCGGTGATCGGCGCCTGCGTCGCCTGGGTCGGGCTTGGCGACGTCTATCAGTACGACCTGCAGCGGATCGGCATCAGCGCGTCGCTGGTGGCCTGGGCGGTGGCGGCCGGGCCGGCCCTCGGCGCCGGCGCCTGGGTGTTCGCGCGGCTGGCCGAGCGTGCGCGGGCAGCCGCGCCCGAGGATGCGCGGATCATCCCGTTCTGCCTCCTGGTCTTCGCCGCCATCGGCGTGCTGGCCATGGCCTTCCCGCAACTGCCGGGCAACGGCAAGGGACCCATCCAACTCGGGCTCGAAGGTGATCTGGGGCTGCGCCTCGCGGCCATGCTGCTCGTGCTGAAGGTGCTCGCCACGCTGGCGGCCCTGCGGGCCGGGGCGGCGGGCGGGCTGCTGACTCCGGGGATGTCGATCGGCGCGCTGGCGGGGGTACTGCTCGGCGCGGCGTGGAGCCTGTGGTGGCCATCGGCGCCAGGGCAGGCCGCCTTCGCGCTGGTGGGGGCGGTCGCCTTCCTCGCGGTGTCGCAGCGCATGCCGATCACGGCGATCATGCTTGGCTTCGAATTCACGGGCGCGGATCACGACTTTGCCGTGCCGATGCTGATTGGCGTCGCGCTGGCGAGTGGAACGGCGCGGGCCTGCGACCATCTTGCTGGCGCCGGCGCGCCGCGCGGATGAAGCGCTTCAGCCGAGCATCTCGGGCCGGAAGCGTGATCGGCGGCTGATGGTCCGGCCCGCCAGCATGAAGCGGCCATCGCCCATGTAGTGCAGGGTCTCAGGATGGGCGGGCCGTGGGGCGACATGCGCTTTCACGACGCGGAGGACGAAGAAGTTGTAGCCCTTCACCAGGGCATCGTCGTGCAGCCGGCACTCGAAGCTGGCGTGGCATTCGCCGATCAGAGGCGCCTTGACCTTGTGGGCCTTCACGGCGGTCAGGCCGAAATGGGCGAATTTGTCGATCTCCGCACCGGTGGTGTTGCCGATGCCCACCACCGTGTCGGTCAGCACCGAGGTCGGCAGGTTGACCACGCACTCCCCGCTGTCGCGGATCATCGCATGACTGTGGTTGCCGGCGGAGATCATCAGCCCGATGAGCGAGGGCACGAACTCCAGCACCGTGTGCCATCCGAGGGTCATGATGTTCGTGGCATCGCCGTGCCGGGAGGAGACGAGCACGATCGGCCCGGGCTCCAGATATCGGCGGATTTCCGAGACGGGGAAGTCGGTCCTGCGGGGCAGTCGCGCCATCGCGTCCTCCTGACGGGAACGGCGCACCGGGCGCCGGCTCCGCAGGCGGAACGCCACACGGCCCGCCTTGGCTGCATGACGCGCAGAAACCTGGTGCGGGCGGTCGGACTCGAACCGACATGTCCGTGAGGACGGCGGATTTTGAGTCCGCTGCGTCTACCATTCCGCCACGCCCGCACGGCGCAGCCGATCGCCCCCTCCCGGCGGGGGAGGCGCGGCGTCGGACCTATAGAGCGTCTTCCGCCTCTCTGCCACAGCCCCCGTGACGGCGGCCCGTGGTTACTCCGCCGCCGCGGGTCGCGCCGGGGCCTCGACGGTCTTCGTCTCGAACTCGGCCGGGCCGGTGATCTCCAGGATCTCGACGTCGTCGGAATGCGCGATCTCGCGATGCCGCACCAGCCGCGGCTGGTAGCAGCAATCCCCGGCCTTGAAGGTGCGCTCTCCGATGTCCTCGTACTCGAACTTCACCCAGCCCTTGAGCACGAAGAACATCTGGAAGGGCAGGTCGTGGGTGTGCCATTGGCCGGTCGCGTGCTCGCCCGGGATGGCGCGGATCACATGGGCGCCGAAGGCGCCCGCCGTCGCGTCCTTGATGCCGAGGTCGCGGTATTCGAAGAAGGCGCGCAGCCCCCGCTCGAACTCGGCACCCTCGGCGTGGCTGGTCGTGGTCCGTGCCATCGTTTCCTCCCGTTGATGGGTTACTCCAGCGGCAGGGCGACGTGCTTCACGAAGCCCGGCCGGGTCTTCAGCGTCTCATAGTAGCGCGCGAGGTTCGGCAGGTCCGGCCGTTCGATCGGCAGGCTGAACCAGCGATGCACCCAGCAGCCCAGGGCGACGTCGGCCAGCGTCACCGCCTGGCCGCACATGAAGGGCTGGTTCGCGACCCGCGCATCGACGATCTTCCATAGCCGGGCGCAATCCTCGCGCGCCTTCTTCTCCGCATTCCAGTCGCGCTCGTTCTCCTTCAGCCGGACGTGGGTGAAGAAGATCACGACCATCGGATTGACCAGATGGCCGAGGATCCAGTCCATCCAGGTCTCGACCTCGGCGCGCGGCCGGGGGCCGGACGGGTAAAGCGTGCCGTCCGGCGCATGGGCGTTGCAGAGGTAGCGGGCGATGGTGTTGCTTTCCCACACCGACCAGCCGTCATCCTCCTGCCAGGTCGGCACCAGCCCCATCGGGTTCATCGCCCGGTATTCCGGTTCCCGCGTGCGGCCGAAGGCGCCGCCGGCGTCGATGCGTTCGTAGTCGAGGCCGAGTTCCTCGAGGGTCCACAGCACCTTCATGACATTGCTGGAACTGGTCCGGCCCCAGAGCTTCTGCATCGCATCCTCCCGCGGTTCGGGCGGGAGGCTAGGCGCCGGACGGGCGACGGTCCAGTTGCGCTGTCCGTCCCGCCGCGCAACATGCGCGCCATGGCCTACGCCCTCCTGATCGCGGTGCTCGCCGCCGCTGCGCCCCTTTTCGCCATCGGCAGCGAAAGCTGGTGGGGGCTGGCCCCCTGCGAGCTGTGCCTGTGGCAGCGCTGGCCCTATTGGGCGGCGGCGGCGCTGGCGTTGCTCGGCGCCGTGGTTCCGGGGCGTGGGCGCGCGGTGCTGATCGGCCTGGCCGGGCTGGCCGCTCTGGTCTCGGCCGGGACCGGGGTGCTGCATGTGGGGGTCGAGCAGGGGTGGTGGCCGTCGCCGCTGCCGGGCTGCGCAGCACCGACAGCCGGTGCGGCTGCCAGCATCGACGACATGATGCGCAGCCTCGCGGCCGCGCCGAACAAGCCTTGCGACGCGGCGACGTATCTGATCCCGGGGGTGCCGCTGTCGATGGCGGGGATGAACGTGATCTACGGGCTGGCGCTGGGTGTGCTGGCGCTTTGGGTCGCGCGACGCCGGGGGTGAGGAGAGGACCGGGGAGGGCTCTGCGCTCCCCGGGCCCCACCCGCCAAAGGCCGAAGGGCCTTTGGATACCTTGAACCGCCCTGGCAGGGGGGCGTGCCTGGATGTGGGTCAGGCCGTGAATGGGCCGGCCCTATAGGTCCGGCATCGCGCGGACGGGGGTGGAGGGCACGCGCCGCACCGGTGCCCGAGAAGACTCCTTGCAACGGGCCCGGAGCGATCGTCCCCTGCTCTACACTGAGCCGTGCCCGGCGCCAGGTCGAGGTTTCCAAAGGCCCTTCGGCCTTTGGTGGGGTGAGGTCCGGAGAGGGGCAAAGCCCCTCTCCGGGAAGCGCGCGCTTCCTACCCTCGCACCAGCCCCGCCTCCCGCATCGCGGCCCCCAGCGTCGCGTCGGACTGCTCCATGTGTCGCTCGAACTGCCCGGCGTCGCCCCAGGTCATTGCGAAGCCACGGGCGTTCATGAAGTCCTTGAACTCCTGGCCGTTGTAGACCTTCTGCAGTGCGGCGGTGAGCTGCTGCGCGATCGGCGCCGGCAGGTTCAGCGGCGCGGCCAGGCCGCGCCAGGCGCCGACGCTGTAGGTGATGCCGAGCGACTCGTTCAGCGTCGGCACGTTGGGGAATTGCGGGTTGCGCTGTGCCGCCATGATCGCGAGGGAACGCGCGCGCCCTGCCTCGATGATCGCCCGTGCCTCGGGCACCGAACAGGTGACGAGGTCGAGCCCGCCGGCCGCGAGGTCCTGCATCGCCGGCGCCGCGCCGTTCGACGGCACCCAGCGGACATGGTCCGCGCGCAGCCCTATGGCGCCGAGCCAGCCGGCGAGGGCGAGGTGCCAGATGCCGCCCTGGCCGGTGCCCGAGGCCTTCAACTGGCCCGGCCGGCTGGCCTTGATCGCCTCGGACAGCGCCTTCACGTCCTGGTAGGGCGAACCGGCGTTCACCTGCACCCCCGGCGGGTCCTCGTTCATCAGCGCCAGCGGCGTGTAGGAGGTCCGCTTGAGTTCGGTGAGACCCTGCCAGTGCATCATGCAGATCTCGACCGTGATCATGCCGATCGTGTAGCCGTCCGGTGCCGCCTGGGCGATCGCGGCATGGCCCACGACGCCGGAGCCGCCGGTGCGGTTCACGACGTTGAAGGGCTGGCCCATCTCCTTCTCGAGCAGGGAGGCGACGATGCGGGCCGTCGCATCGGTGCCGCCGCCCGCGCCCCAGGGCACGATGACCTGGACGGGGCGGGCCGGATAGCGAGGCTGCGCGAGGACGGGCCGCGCGAGCCCGGCAAGGGCGCCGGCGGCGAGCGCGCCGCGTCGGGTGAGCTTGATCATGTCCTGATTTCCTCCCGATAGTGGAACGACGCTATCAAGCCGGTTCGGCGTGCCGCAAGCGGCGCATCGCCCAGACAAGGACGGGCCAGAGCAGGGCGGCGATCGCCATGGCGGCCAGCACGGCGGAGACCGGCCGTTCGAAGAAGGGCAGGATGTCGCCGTCGGATTTGATGAGGGATGTGACGAAGCTCTGCTCGACCATCGTGCCCATGACGATGCCGAGGACCATGGCCGCGACGGGGTAGCCGTTGCGGTCCATGACGAAGCCGATGATGCCGAACAGCCCGACCAGCATGACCGAGAACAGGTTGTTGCCGGTGGCGAAGGAGCCGACCGCGCAGATCAGCACGATCACCGGCATGACCGCGGCGCGCGGCGCGCGCAGCACCAGCGAGGCCAGCCGGATCATCGCGATGCCGAGCGGGATCATGATGATGTTGGCGAGCACGAAGATGATGTAGAGCGCGTACATGCTCGACGCGCGTTCGGTGAACAGCGTCGGCCCGGGGTTCAGGCCCTTCATGTAGAGCACGCCGATGGCGATCGCCGTGATGGTGTCGCCCGGGATGCCGAACAGCAGCGCCGGCACCCAGCCGGAGGCGAGGGAGGCGTTGTTGGAGGCGCCGGCCTCGACCAGGCCCTCCGGATGGCCGGTGCCGAACTTCTCAGGCTCCTTCGAGAACCTTTTCGACATGGCGTAGGACACCCAGGCCGCCATGTCCGCCCCGGCGCCGGGCAGCACGCCGATGATGATACCGATGACGTTCCCCCGCCACATCGGCCACTGGTACTTCTTCGTCAGCCCCCACTGGCCGGCGAGGATGGAACCGAAGCGCCGGCGCGGGAGCGGGGGCGGTTCCGGCGTGGTCATGGCGCGCATGACCTCGGAGACCGCGAAGACGCCGACGAGGGCGGGGATGACCTCGATGCCGCCGAGCAGGTCGGTGCTGCCGAAGGTGAAGCGCGGCACGCCACCCGGATTCTCGATGCCGACACAGGCGAACAGCAGGCCCAGCAGCATCGAGGCGATCGCCTTGATGGGCGAGGACCGGGCGACCAGTGTCGCGCACATCAGGCCGAGCAGGGCGAGCCAGAAATACTCGTAGGTCGAGAAGGACAGCGCCATCTCGGCGAGCAGCGGCGCCATGAGCACCAGCGAGAGCGTGCCGACGATGCCGCCGATGGCGCTGAACCACAGCCCGGCGCCGAGGGCGAGCTCGGCCTGGCCCTTGCGGGTCATGGCGTAGGCTTCGTCGGTGTAGGCGGCAGAGGCGGGCGTACCGGGGATGCGCATCAGCGCGCCGGGAATGTCGCCCGAGAAGATCGCCATGGCCGAGGCGGTGATGATCGTCGCGACCGCCGCGATCGGCGAGAGGTAGAAGGTCACGGGTACGAGCAGCGCCGTCGCCATGGTGGCCGACAGCCCGGGCAGCGAGCCGACGACGAGGCCATAGACCGCGGAGGCCATGATCGCGATCAGCACATCCGCTGCCGCGACCATAGCGAGGGCGTCGAGAAGGGTGCCCATCGCGTCAGGCCCAGGGCGCCGCGAGCAGACCTTCAGGCAACGGCACCCGGAGGAGCTTGTAGAAGACGAGATGGATCACGGGCGGCGCGGCGATCGCCATGGCGACCGCCAGCCGCAGCGTCGCCCCCAGCGACAGCGCCGCGATGAGGACCATCGCGAAGCCGGTCAGCAGGAAGCCGAGCGTGTCCGCGGCCAGCACGTAGAACAGCAGCAGCGCCGGCGGCACCAGGGCGGCGAGCACGCGGCGTTTCCCCAGCCAGCGGGCGAGGCCCGCATGCGCCTCGGTCGGCTCGGGATCCGGCTCCTCGAAGCTGCGCCCGACGCCGAGGACGATCAGCGCCCCGCACAGCATGAGGCCGCCGCCGATCACCATGGGGAAGACCGCCGGTCCGACATCCTGGCCCGGCACGGCGGGGAGGCGCGATCCGGCCCAGAAGGCGAAGGCGCCGAGCAGCACGAGGAAGCCGCCCGTCACCCGGTCCGACAGATGCATCTTGTCACGCCTCCCCTGCGCGGCTTCGCCGTGCTTGGGGGAAGGCTAGACGATCGTTGCGAGGCCGCGCCAGCGCCGAGCGCATGTTAAGCGGCGTAAGCTATGCCTTCGCTTTGGGCAGGCGAGGCAGGGGGTTGCCGGCAACACAAGGCGGTGGGTAGGCTGCCATAGCAGTCGGGCAACGTTAGCGCCGGCCAAGAGGAAACGATACGATGAAGCTGGGCGCCGCCATCGCCGAGATCATGAAGCGTGAGGGCATCGAGATCCTCACCGGCTATCCCGTCAATCACCTGATCGAATACGCGGCGGAGATCGACATCCGCCCGGTGATGGTCCGCCAGGAGCGCATCGCGGCGCATATGGCCGATGCGATCAGCCGCGTCACCTCCGGCCGCACCATCGGCGCCTTCTGCATGCAGCACGGGCCGGGGTCTGAAAACGCCTATGGCGGCGTCGCGCAGTGTTATGGCGAGAGCATCCCGGTGCTGGTGCTGCCGATGGGCTATGCGCGCCGGCTCGCGCATGTCGATCCGAACTTCAATTCCTCCGTGCAGATGCGCGGCATCACGAAGTCCGCGGAGCCGATCACCTCGGCGGCGGAGGTGCCGAACATCCTGCGGCGCGCCTTCACGCGGCTGAGGAACGGCCGTGGCGGCCCCGTGCTGGTCGAGATCCCGACCGACATGTGGAACGACGAGGTGCCGGAGCCGCTGGTCTATACGCCGGTGATCGCGACGCGCTACGGGCCGGACCCGGCCGACGTGGCGCGCGCGGCGGATGCGCTGGCGGCGGCGAAGCGGCCGGTGATCTACGCCGGGACCGGCGTGCATTGGGCGAAGGCCTGGCCGCAGCTCAAGGCGCTGGCGGAACTGTTGGCCGCGCCGGTGACGACGAGCCTCGGCGGCAAGTCGTCCTTCCCCGAGGATCATCCGCTGGCGCTGGGTTCGGGCGGCCTCGCCATCCCGAAGCCGGTGCGGCATTTCCTCGACAATGCCGACCTGATCTTCGGCATCGGCTGCTCCTTCACCGAGACGAATTTCGGCGTGAAGATGCCGGCGGGAAAGAAGATCATCCACGCCACGCTGGACCCCGATCATCTCAACAAGGATGTCGCCTGCGACATCGGGCTGATCGGCGATGCGGCGCTGACGCTGGATGCTCTGGTCGCGGAACTCGCCGGCCGCGTAAAGCAGAAGCGCGATCACGGGCCGGTGGCGAAGGAGATCCAGGAACACCGTACCGAATGGCTCGCTGCCTGGGCGGCCAAGACGGACAGCGATGCGGAGCCGCTGAACCCGTACCGCGTGCTGCGCGACCTCTGGCGCACCGTCGATGTGGACAACACGATCATTACCCACGACGCCGGCAGCCCGCGCGACCAGCTTTCCCCGTTCTGGGTAAGCCGCACGCCGCTCTCCTATCTCGGCTGGGGCAAGACGACGCAGCTCGGCTACGGGCTGGGGCTCGCGATGGGGGCGAAGCTCGCGGCACCGGACAAGCTCTGCATCAACGTGTGGGGCGATGCGGCGATCGGCTTCACCGGCATGGATTTCGAGACGGCGGTGCGCGAGCGCATCCCCATCCTGTCCATCCTGCTGAACAACTTCTCCATGGCGATCGAGCTGAAAGTCATGCCGGTCAGCACGGAGAAGTATCGCTCGACCGATATTTCGGGCGATTATGCCGCGATGGCCCGCGCCTTCGGCGGCTATGGCGAGCGTGTGACGAAGATTGCGGACATCGTGCCGGCCATCAAGCGCGGCATCGAGCAGACGCGGAACGGGACGCCGGCCCTGCTTGAGTTCATCACGTCCAAGGAAACCGCCGTGTCCCGTCTGTAGGCGACACCATCGGCCACGAGGCGGGAGAAACCCGCCCGGCCACAAGGGAGGATGAATGGCGACGGTCGATATCCGCGAGGTGCGGAAGGCGTTCGGGACGACGCAGATCCTGCATGGGGTCAGCGTCGGGATCGAGGACGGGCAGTTCGTCGTCCTCGTCGGCCCGTCGGGCTGCGGGAAATCCACGCTGCTGCGCATGCTCGCGGGGCTGGAGAACATCACGGGCGGCGAGATCGCGATCGGCGGGCGGGTGGTGAACAACGTCCCGCCCAAGGACCGGGACATCGCGATGGTGTTCCAGAACTACGCTTTGTATCCGCACATGACCGTGTTCCAGAACATGGCCTTCTCCATGAAGCTCGCCGGCGCGCCGAAGGAGGTCATGGAGAGGGAGGTGCAGAAGGCCGCGAAGATCCTCGGCCTGGAACAGCTGCTGCACCGGTTCCCCCGCCAGCTCTCGGGCGGGCAGCGGCAGCGCGTGGCGATGGGCCGCGCCATCGTGCGCAACCCCCAGGTCTTCCTGTTCGACGAGCCACTGTCGAACCTGGACGCCAAGCTGCGCGTGCAGATGCGCTCCGAGATCAAGGAACTGCACCAGCGGCTGAAGGTCACGACCGTCTACGTCACCCATGACCAGATCGAGGCCATGACCATGGCCGACCTGATCGTGGTGATGAACCATGGCCGCATCGAGCAGGCCGGCGCGCCGCTCGAACTCTATGACCGGCCGGCCAACCTGTTCGTCGCGGGCTTCATCGGATCCCCGGCGATGAACATGATGGAGGGACGCATCGCGGACGGGCATTTCGCAGGCCCCGGTGGGGCCGCCTGGCCGCTGCCCGCGAACGGCCATGCGCCGCCGGCGGGCGAGGTCATCTATGGCATCCGGCCCGAGCATCTGCGCCTCGATCCCGATGGCATTCCCGCCACCGTGCAGCTGGTGGAGCCGACCGGATCGGAAACCCAGGTCCTGCTGCGCATCGGCGAGGCCAATGTGAGCGGCGCCTTCCGCGAGCGCGTCTCGGCCCGGCCGGGGGACGTCCTGCCGGTCAGCCCCGACCCCGGGCTCGTGCACCTGTTCGACAAGAAGACGGGGCAACGCATCTAGATAACGACAACGAAGAAGTCGAAGGGAGAGAAAAGAAATGTCCTACATCATCACACGCCGGAGCATCCTCGGCGCCAGCGCCGCGATCGCGGCGGGCGGCAGCGCCTTCGCCCAATCGGCGATCCAGACGCAGCCGGCGACGGCGCCGAACCTGCCGATCGAGAACGGCGCGACGCTGCGCATGCTGCGCCCGGTCCGTTTCGTTCAGCCGGATGAGGAAGTGTTCCGCGCGAACTGCGCCCGCTTCACCCAGCAGACCGGCGTGCAGGTTCGCGTCGACTTCGTGGGATGGGAGGACATTACCCAGCAGACCGCCGTCACGGCCAATACCGGTGCCGGCCCGGACGTGATCATCGGCTTCAACGAGGCCCCGCACATCTATGTCGACAAGCTGGTCGAGCTGAACGACGTCGCCGAATACATCGGGACGAAGTACGGCGGCTGGCTGCCGCTGGCGCAGAAATATGGCAAGCGGCATGGCACCAACAACTGGATCGGCCTGCCCTTCGGTGCGTCGGGCGGTCCGCTGGTGTGGCGGAAATCGGCGCTCAACCAGGTCGGATTCCAGGCGCCGCCGGATGACCTCGCGCAGTATCTCGACCTCTGCAAGAAGCTGAAGGCCGCGAACAAGCCGCCGGGCTTCGCCCTGGGCAACGCCGTCGGCGACGGCAACGGCTTTGCCAACTGGCTGATCTGGTCGCATGGCGGCTATCTGGTCGATGAGGAAGGCAAGGTCGCGATCAACAGCCCGCAGTCGATCGAGGCGCTGAACTACCTCAAGGAACTCTACGCTACCTTCGTGCCGGGCACGATCGCCTGGGGCGACATCAGCAACAACCGCGCCTATGCCGCGCAGGAATGCTGGCTGACGGCGAACGGCGTGTCGCTGTACTTCGCGCTGAAGAACGATCCGGCGACGCGCGCGATCGCCGACGACACCGAGCATACGCTGCTGCCGAAGGGCAAGCTCGATACCTCACCGATGGCGGGGCTGACGCTGAATGCCATGGTGTTCAAGCACAGCCGCTTCCCTAACGCGTCGAAGGCGCTGCTCAGCTTCCTGCTCGAGACGCCGCAATACGACCCGTGGCTACAGGCCAATCTCGGCTACTGGGCGCAGCCGCTGGAGGCCTATGCGGCGAGCGCGGTGTGGGACAGCGATCCGAAGGTCCGCATCTTCAAGGACACGATGCGGAGCAACTTCTGGATCGGCTACAAGGGTCCCATCAGCGAGGCCTCGGCCGCCGCGAATGCGGATTACATCATGGTCCAGATGTGCGCCTCGGTCGCGTCCGGCCAGGCCACGCCCGAACAGGCGGTGCGCGAGGCCGAGCGCCGCGCCCGCCGCTTCTTCCGCCGCTGACCGGTCGCGCCGCCGGCGGTCCCTCGGGGGCCGCCGGCACGGCGCGGGGAGAACCCCATGTCCGTTACCGCCGCTGAGCGCTGGATACGGCCCGCCAAGCAGCAATCTGCGCTGGTGCGCCTGTTCGACAACAAGGCTTTCCTGATCATTGCCTGTCTGCTGCCCGCGATTGGGCTTCTTGGCGTCTTCCTCACCTACCCGCTCGGCCTCGGCGTCTGGCTGGCCTTCACGGACACCACCATCGGCCGCCGTGGCGTCTTCGTCGGGCTGGAGAATTTCGAGTTCCTGTTCGAGGACCCGATCTTCTGGAATGCGGTGTTCTACAGCGTCTTCTACACATCGGTCGCGACGGTCGGGAAATTCGCCCTCGGCCTGTGGCTGGCGCTGCTTCTGAACAACCACCTGCCGATGAAGTCCCTGCTGCGCGCGATCATCCTGCTGCCCTGGATCGTGCCGACGGTGCTTTCCGCCATCGCCTTCTGGTGGATCTACGATCCGCAGTTCTCGATCATCTCCTGGGTGCTGATCGAGACCGGCATCCGCGAGACGAATGTCGACTTCATCAACACCGCCTGGCCGGCGCGCTGGTCGCTGATCGCGGCCAATATCTGGCGCGGCATTCCCTTCGTGGCGATCTCGCTGCTCGCCGGGCTGCAGACCATCTCGCCCTCGTTGTACGAGGCGGCGATGCTTGACGGCGCCAGCGCCTGGCAACGATTCCGCTACGTCACCTTCCCGATGCTGCTGCCGATCCTCGCGATCGTCATGACCTTCAGCATCATCTTCACCTTCACCGACTTCCAACTCGTCTACGCCATCACTCGCGGCGGGCCGGTGAACTCCACCCACCTCCTCGCGACGCTCGCCTTCCAGCGCGGCATTCCGGGCGGACAGTTGGGGGAGGGTGCTGCGATCGCCGTGTCGATGATCCCCTTCCTCGTCTTCGCGACGCTGTTCTCCTACTTCGCGCTCGCGCGGCGGAAGTGGCAGCAGGGAGAGTCCAATGACTGACGCAACCCTCGCCGAGAATCACGCCGAGAGCACCAAGACCGCTCCACCCGAGCGCCTGTCGTGGGACAGCGGCGCGCGCCGGATGGTGGTCCTGTGGCTGCCGCTCTGCTGCTTCCTGCTGATCCTGCTGTTCCCGTTCTATTGGATGACCGTCACGGCCTTCAAACCGAACGCGGAGCTGTATGATTTCGGCCGGCACAACCCGTTCTGGATCACCTCCCCGACGCTCGACCACATCTACAAGCTGCTGTTCGAGACGGCGTATCCGTCCTGGCTGTTCACCACCATGTCGGTCGCGATCGGCGCGACCTTCCTGTCGCTGCTGTCGAGCACGCTCGCGGCCTATGCGATCCAGCGCCTGCGCTTTCGTGGCAGCCAGTATGTCGGGCTGGCGATCTACCTCGCCTATCTCGTCCCGCCGTCCATCCTGTTCATCCCGCTGGCGACGACCATCGTGCAGTTCGGCCTGTTCGACAGTCCGATCGCGCTGATCCTGGTCTATCCGACCTTTCTCGTGCCCTTCTGCACCTGGCTGCTGATCGGCTACTTCAAGTCGATCCCCTACGAACTTGAGGAATGCGCGCTGATCGACGGGGCGACGCGGCTGCAGATTCTGCGACAGATCACCCTGCCGCTCGCGATCCCCGGCCTGATCAGCGCGGGCATCTTCTCCTTCACCCTGTCCTGGAATGAGTTCATCTACGCGCTCGCCTTCATCCAGAGCAGCGAGAACAAGACGGTGCCGGTCGCCATCCTGACCGAGCTCGTCACCGGGGACGTGTACCAGTGGGGGGCGCTGATGGCAGGCGCGCTGCTGGGTTCGCTGCCGGTCGCGATCTTCTATTCCTTCTTCGTCGACTACTACGTCTCCTCCCTCACCGGCGCGGTGAAGGAGTGACGCCCCACACAGGAGAACACCCTTGGCGAAGTACACGATCCTGACGCCGGCCGGCGCTTCATTCACGACGGCCGGCGGTGGCTATGACTATGAGCTGGAGGCGCTGGAAGGCCTCGATGCCGAGATCGTCGAGTGTCCGGCGACTGAGGAAGGCTTCATCGCGGCGGCGCCCAAGGCGGACGCCGTCTATGCCAAGGGCATGAAGTTCACGGCGCCGATGATCAATGCGCTGGCCAAGTGCCGGCACATCGCGCTCGGGACGGTGGGCGTGGACTATGTCGATGTCGCGGCGGCGACGGCGAAGGGCATTCCCGTCACCAACTGCCCGGACACCTTCATCGAGGAAGTCGCCGACCACGCGATGATGCTGCTGCTCGCGGCGCATCGCCGCTGCATCGAGCAGGACCGCATGGTGCGCGAAGGCCGCTGGGCCGAGGGCCGGCCACAGCTTCTGACGGTGCCGCGCCTGATGGGCCAGACGCTCGGCTTCATCGGCTTCGGCCGCGTGGCCCGCGCGACCGCCCGCCGCGCCAAGGCTTTCGGCCTGCACATGAAGGCGTACGACCCGTATGTCGAGGAGCTGACCCTCTCCGCGCTCGGCGTCGAGCCGGCATCGCTGTCGGACGTGCTGTCCACCGCCGACTTCGTTTCCATGCACCTGCCGGACACGCCGGAGAGCCGCGGCTTCCTGAAGGAGAAGCACTTCCGCCAGATGAAGAAGACCGCGATCTTCGTCACGACGGGCCGTGGCCCGACGGTGAACGAGGCTGCGCTGATCAAGGCGCTGGAGGAGAAGTGGATCGCCGGCGCCGGGCTCGACGTGTTCGAGATCGAGCCGACCCGCCAGGACAACCCCCTGCACAAGATGCCGCACATCATCCTGTCGCCGCACAACGCCTCCGCCTCCTCCCGCTTCGACCCGGCGCGCAAGCGGCGCGTGGGGCAGGAACTGGCGCTGACGCTGCAGGGCAAGTGGCCGATGTCCTGCGTCAACCCGACGGTGCTGGAGAAGTCCTCCCTGCGCCGTTGGCAGCCCTATTCGATGGAACGCGGCCCCAATTCGTAAGGGGGGCGGCGCGCGCGGGGGGAGGATATTCCCCCGCGCCGCGAACCGCTGCATCGTGGCGCCACACCAGCAGGAGCGACCGGCGTGGCGGACGTGATCATCGACATCGGCGGCGAGGTCTTCGAGGCTTTCTACGAGGCCAAGGACGCGCCCAGGACCGTTGCCCGCTTCCGCGACTTCGTCCCCTATTCCAACCGGATCATCCATGTCCGCTGGTCGGGCGAGGCGTGCTGGATCCCGATGGGCGATTTCGACCTCGGCCTCGGCTTCGAGAATGCGACCTCCTACCCTGCGCCCGGTCAGGTCATCGTCTATCCCGGCGGGGTCAGCGAGACCGAGATCCTGGTCGCCTACGGCCCGACCTGTTTCGCCTCCAAGGCCGGGCAGCTTGCCGGCAACCATGTGCTGACGATCCGCGAGGGGATCGATCGCCTCGCGGTCGTCGGGCGATCGGTGTTGTGGGATGGGGCGAAGCCAATTTCCTTCCGGGCGGTATAGAATCACCCGGTGATGGACGCGTTCAGGCTCGAGTTGAGCGGGTACGTGCTGTCCTACACGCGGGGCGGGGCTTCGCTGGCTATCACCTTCTCGCCGATGAAGCCCTTGGCGGTGACGGGCGAGCGGGACGTCTGGGGACGCTCCTTTCTGCTAAAACGGAACTTCAGCGTTCTTGGCATCGTTCCGCTTGAGAACGACTGGTACCGAGGCGAGGCGCTTCATGCGTATTTCAAAAGCGCAGCCTTTCGAACTCTACTCGCCGCTCATGATCGCCACATCTTCTATGGCAGTTCGATGGGGGGCTACGGGGCATGCGCATTCGCGGCGGCGGCACCCGGCGCCATCATCGTCGCGCACAATCCCCAAACGACGTTGGACACCCGCATCGTGCCATGGGAATCCAGATTTCCGCAGGGGCGCCGGCAGAATTGGGACGGCGCTTTCCGCGACGGGAAGCATGGGGTGGATCGGGCGAGTCGCGCGCTGGTCACCTTTGATCCGCACGAGCGGCTTGACGCTAAGCACGCCGACCGTCTCGGGAACGCTGCGACATTTCTCCGCATACCTTTTGTTGGCCATGCGGTGCCGGAGCACTTGCAACGCATGGCACTGCTTGGCCCGGTTTTCGACGAGTTCGTCGCTGGCTCATGGAATGCTTCTGCGTGGCGGCGGTCCGTGCGGCGGCGTCGAGACACACGAGCCTTTTTGCGGAATCTCGCCGGTCGCGCGACGACGCCATGGCGTTCGAATACGATTGTGAAGCACGCCACCGCCGTGCTGGGGCACGAACGGCGGACCTTGCTGGAGGTCGCGTGCATCTGCGCCTCCAGGTGTCACAACGGCGAGAAGCTCCACGAGCTGGCGGAGGAACTATGCCGTACTGGGAAGTCGGGAAGACCGATTGGCCAGTATTGGATGGTGCGCGGCCTCGCTATGATGGGTCGCCATGCAGACGCCTTGGCACTCGCTGAACAAAGTCTCGAGTATCCGAGCATCGCGGGCCAGCTCATGCCGCTGATCGTGCCTCTGGCGCAGCATGCCGGTGATCGGGAGGCCGGAGAGCGCATGTTGGGGCGAGTGTGGACCCCTGTCCGTGCGGCGTGGGTTGATGAACTCCGCGTTCGACTGACACGGGCCTTCGCTCTACCCAGACAGTAACCTGCTCTCGTCGATCGGCCAGAGGTGCGGCTCGGCCGGTCTCCGGCAACCAGTCGCCGCTCGCATCCCGGACTGCCCGCAGCGAAGATCGCGAACTCGGCATTGCGGCCACTGCGCGCCATCCCTAGCTTCCGGCCGACACCTGCCGGAGGAACGACATGACGATCACCCCCACCCTGCGTCGTCGCGCGCTGATGCTCGGCGCGTTGGCGGCACCCGGCATCGCCCAGGCCCAAGGCGCCTTCCCGACGAGGCCGATCACGCTGATCGTGCCCTTTCCGCCGGGCGGGACCACCGACATCTCGATGCGTGCGCTTGCCGAGGCGGCGGCGAAGCTGCTCGGCCAGCCCATCGTCATCGAGAACAAGCCCGGCGCGGCGAACACGCTCGGCGCCGCGCAGGTCGCCCGCGCCCGGCCGGATGGCTACACCCTGACGCAGTTCCCGGCCTCGGCGATCCGCGTGCAGATCCTCCAGCGGCTGCCCTATGACACGTTGCGGGACTTCACACCGGTCATCTGCGTCGTGGGCTATCCCTTCGTCGTGGCCGCCAAGACCGGGCGCTTCGCCAATGGTTGGCGCAGCTTCGTCGAGGAAGCCCGCGCCAACCCGGGCAAGCTGACCTTCGGCAGCACGGGCGCGAACGGCACGCCGCATGTCCACCTTGCCGAGTTGTGCAAGCGCGAGGGGCTGGACGTGACGCATGTGCCCTTCCGCGGCGATGCCGACGGGTCCCAGGCGATGATCGGCGGGCATATCGACCTGATGGCGGGCTCGACCAGCATGGCCGGCCTCGTCGAGGGCGGCCAGGCGGTCTTCGTCCAGGCCTGGACGCCGCAGCGCCTGCGTCGCTTCCCGGACACGCCGACGCTGATCGACCTCGGCTACAACAAGGTGGTCACGACGCCCTTCGGGCTGATGGCTCCGGCCGGGCTGCCGGCGCCGATCACGGCGCGGCTGCATGAAGCCTTCCACGCGGCGATGCAGGACCCGGGCTTCATCGAGATGCGCGACCGCTACGAGATGCTGCCGGAATACCGCAACAGCGCGGACTACGCGGCGCTGCTGCGGGAGATGGTGCAGCAGGAGACGGCGCTGATCCAGGAACTGGGGCTGAGCGCCGGGTAAGGGGTTTCGCTGTCCGCGGTGGCGGTGGAGAGGGGCTCTGCCCCTCTCCAGGCCTCACCCCGCCAAAGGCCGAAGGGCCTTTGGAAACCTTGATTTGGCGTTGGGGCCGGAAGGGCCGGCGCCCTTCGCGTCCGTCGCCAGGACGTGTTCCCTACAGCCTCGCCACTCCGGACGAACGGTATTGCTCGGCACGAGGGGGGTTGCAGCGGCCCTCCCGGCTTTGCCGGGATGTGGTCGGGAATGGCTCAAAGCCCTTCGCAGTCATCCGCGGGGCATATTCGCGCATAGGGGCGCGTCGCCCTTCTTCGCTTCGAAGCCTGCCCGGGTTTCGGCCCCTGCCGTTCTTCGGTAGGACGGCGGGCCGCCGTGGCCTGGGCGATTCCCGCCGCCGCGGCAGAACCGGGAAGGTGGAATGACGATCGGGATCGAGATGGGGCAGGCTGCCTCGGGCGAGGCGGCGCTGCTCGACCTTGAGGAGCTGCTCTCCACCCGCCTTCTCGTCCAGGGAAATTCCGGATCCGGAAAGTCGCATCTGCTGCGCCGGCTGCTCGAACAGAGTGCCCCCTGGGTGCAGCAGGTCGTGATCGACCCGGAAGGCGATTTCGTAACCCTGGCCGACCGGTTCGGGCACCTTGTCCTGGATGCCGCCGATCATTCCGAGGCAGCGCTCGCGCGCAATGCCGATGTCGTCCGCCGCCATCGCGTGTCCGTCGTGCTGAACCTGGAATCGGTGGAGGTGGACGACCAGCTCCGCCGGGCCGGCGCTTTCCTGAACGGCCTGTTCGATGCCGAACGCGACCTGTGGTCCCCGGTGATGGTGGTGGTGGATGAGGCGCAGCTCTTCGCCCCTGCCGCGGCGTCGGAGGTATCGGACGATGCGCGCCGCCTTGCCCTCGGCGCGATGACCAACCTGATGTGCCGCGGGCGTAAGCGCGGCCTGGCCGGCGTCATCGCGACGCAGCGCCTGGCGAAGCTCGCCAAGAATGTCGCGGCCGAGGCGTCGAACTTCATGATGGGCCGCACCTTCCTCGATATCGACATGGCGCGCGCGGCGGACCTGCTGGGCATGGAACGCCGTCAGGCCGAGATGTTCCGCGACCTGCCGCGCGGGAACTTCGTGGCGCTCGGGCCGGCCTTGTCGCGCCGGCCGCTGCCGGTGCGCATCGGTGTGGTCGAGACGGCGACACGCAGCGCCGGCCCGAAGCTGGTTCCGCCGCCCGACACTGCCGCGGTGGAGCAGGCGCGCGAGCTCATCCTGAACGCGCCGGAGCCGGAGGCGGCGCTGCCCGTGCGCCCGCGCCGCGCGCCGCGCCCGCCGGCACCGGACATCCTGCAGCAATTGTCGCAGTACCGACCCGAGCCCGCGGCCGAACCGCCGGCGCCGCCAAGCGACGAGGAGCGCGCCGAGCGCGAGCGCCGCCTCGCCGCAATCCTCCACCAGATCATGGAGGATCCCGAGGCGCCGTTCCGGCCCGCGGCGCTGCTCTACCAGGACTTTGCCGTCCGCTGCCGCATCCAGGAGATCGCCGGGCCACCGCTGGAGCTTCCAGCTTTTCGGCGCATGCTCGCCGCCGCCATCGCGGGCATCGACGAGGCGGCGATGGAGGGCAGCGACTGGCCGCTGGCGGTCGAACGGGCCGAGGCGTTGCCGGAGGATGCGCAGGGCGTCTTCCTGCTGCTCGCCCGGACCGCGCTGGAAGGCGCGCCCTGCCCGTCGGATGAGGCGATCGCCCGCGCCTATGGCAGCCGGTCGCTCGGTCGCGCGCGGCGGCTGCTCGGCTGGTTGGAGGAACGCGGCGCCATCGTGCTGAAGGCCGAACGCGCGGGGCGACGCGCGGTGGCGATGGTCGGGCTGGGATGGGAGACCGCGGCGGGGGAGCCGTGACCGACGCGCGGTGCTGACAGCGCCGAAGATCGGAGGGGCGCGGCCCCTCCGAACCACCCCGCCAGGGGGTTGGACCCCCTGGACCGCAATCTGTGGGTGCCGCGCATAGCAGCGTGTTGCGGCCCTCCAGGCGCCTTCCGTGCGCAAGGGCAGGTTTCGGCACTGATCCTGTCAGCGGCGCACGGCACCAGGTGGAGGTTTGCAAAGGCCTTTCGGCCTTTGCTGGGGTGGCTTGGAGGGGCAAAGCCCCTCCAATGGCGAAGGCAGAAGCAGGATGGCTTCCTGGACTTTGGCGCACCCGGGATCTGGAGGGGCGCGGCGCCCCGCGCTCAGTCCGGCTGCGCCCCCGATATCCGCACCATCTCCCCCCAGATGGGCCGTTCGCGGTCCAGCCTTGCGGCCAATTCCTCCGGCGTGGTGCCGAGCAGCCTTGCGCCCATGCCGATCGCGCGCTGCTGCAGTGCCGGGTCGGCGAAGGCGGTGCGGATCTCCTGCGACAGTCGGTCGACCACGGGGCGCGGCGTGCCGGCCGGCCCGGCCCAGAGGTGCCAGGGGCCGTAGGACAGGCCCGCGAACCCTGCCTCGGCCATGGTGGGCACGTCGGGCAGGCCGGGCCAGCGGTCGCGCGTGGTCACCGCCAGCGCCTTCATCTGCCCTTCCTGGATGATCGGAACGTAGGAGGCGAGGTTGTCCACGGCGATCTGGATGTCGCCCGACAGCATCGCCGGGATGGTCTGCGCGGCGCCGCGGAAGGTGACGTGCTCGCCGCGGATGCCGGCCTGCGCCATCAGGTAGGCACCGGACAGGTGGATGGTGGTGCCGACGCCCGAGGACCCGTAGCTCACGCCGTTCGGCCGCGCCTTGGCCCAGGGGACGAACTCCGCGAGCGTTCGCGCCGGAACGTGCTGCGTAGGCACCACCGCCACGTTGGGCAGGTCCCACATCGCGCTGATCCAGGCGAAATCCTTCGCCGCGTCGTAGGGCAGGCGCCTGAACAGCAGCGGGTTGATCAGCAGGTTGTGCATGCTGACCGTGCCGATGGTGTAGCCGTCCGGTGTTGCCCGTGCGATCGCCTCGGCGCCGATGTTGCCCGAGGCGCCGGAGCGCGTCTCGACCACGAAGGGCTGGCCGAAGCGGCCCTGCATCTGCTCGCAGGCGAGGCGTGTCATCACGTCCAGCGAGCCGCCGGGCGGGAAGCCGACGATCACCCGCACCGGCCTGTTGGGCCAAGGCGATTGCCCGAGGGCAGGGGCGGCGAGCGGCAGGCCACCCGCGGCGGCGAGCAGGATGCGGCGATGGATCATGGGCGCTTTTCCTCCTTGGGCCGGACGGGCTCTTGCTGCGGCCTGTCCTGACCGGAACAGGCTACATCACATCGGTCAGGCCGCCAGGACGATCGCGCCGCAGGTTATTCCGGCTGCACGCCGGCCGCCCGCAGGATGGCGGTGTATTGCTCCACGCCCTCGCGCACGAGGTCCATCACCTTGGCGGGGGTCTCGTAGCCTGCGCGGGGCCGCACGCCCGCCATCTCGTTCATCTTGTCGGCGGACTGGTTGATGGCGGTCTGAAAGGCGGTGCTGAGGGCGGCCACCACCTCGGGCGGCGTTCCCTTCGGCGCGAGGATCGGGAAGAACTCCTCGAAGATGAAGCGCGGCAGGCCGGCTTCCGGTGCGCTCGGGACGTTGGGCAGCGCGGGGCTCCGCTCGGCGGACGCCACGGCGAGGGCGCGGATCGAGCCGCCGCGGATCTGCCCGAGCGAGGAGGCCATGGTCGGCGTGCCGAACTGGGATTCGTTCGCCATCAGGGCGGCCACCGACGGCCCGCCGCCGCGATAGTGCACCAGCTCCGCCTGGATGCCGGCGACGCTGCGGAACAGCTCGGCGGCGACGTGCACGCCGCTGCCGATGCCGGCGGTGGCGAGGTTGTAGCGGCCCGGATTGGCCTTCAGCAGCGCGACCAGCTCCTGCGCGGTGGTGATCGGAAGCTGCGGGCTCGCCACCAGCACATGCGGGGAGAAGCCGGCGATGGCGATACCGACGAAGTCGTTGATCGCGTCATAGGGCACGCGCGCGACGATCGCCGGCACGGTGGCGTGGGCGCTGTTGATCAGCAGCGTATAGCCGTCGGCCGGGGCGCGGGCAGCGACTTCGGTGCCGATGACGCTGCCGGCGCCGGCGCGGCTCTCGATCACGATGGACTGGCCGAGGATCTGCCCGGCGGCGTCTCCGACGATGCGCCCGACGATGTCGTTCGACCCGCCCGGCGCGAAGGGCACGATCAGCCGGATCGGGCGCGTCGGGCGCCAGGCGGCGCTGCCCTGGGCACGCACGAGGCTCGGTGCCGCCGTGGTGGCGAGGGCAAGGGCGAGGGTTTGGCGGCGGCGGATCATGGTGGACCTTTCCCTATGACGTTCATTCGGCCCGGCGCTTCAGTGCGGGTCTTGCAACGAACCATAGCGTGAACCGTGAGGGACGCCACCGGGTGCCATGGATCGCCGGACCGGACCGCGCTATCCCATCGGCAATCATCCAGGGAAACGCTGCCCGATGCCGACTGCCGCCGAACGACTGATCGACTTCCTCGCCGCCCAGGGCATCGACCGCGCCTTCTGCGTGCCGGGCGAATCCTACATCGCGCTGCTCGATGCGCTGCATGCGAACCCGGCCGTCGATCTTGTCACCTGCCGCAGCGAGGGCGGGGCGGGCTTCATGGCCGTGGCCGACGCGAAGATGACCGGCCGCCCGGGCGTGGTGCTGGTCAGTCGTGGCCCGGGTGCCTGCAACGCCTCGATCGCCGTGCACACGGCCGAGCAGGATGCGGTGCCGCTGATCCTGCTGGTCGGCCAGGTCGAGAAGCGCGACCTGCGCCGCAATGCGTTCCAGGAGATCGACTACGGCCGGATGTTCGGCGGCATCGCGAAGTGGGTGGGCGAGGCGACCGAGCCGAACCAGGTGCCGGAACTGATCGCCCGCGCCTACGCGATGGCGATGCAGGGGGTGCCCGGCCCGGTCGTGCTGTCCCTGCCCGAGGATGTCCTTGCCGAACCCTGCGCCGCCCCGGTGCCGGCGGCCACGCTGCCCGCCCCGGCCATTCCGGCCCCGGCCGATATCGCGCGGCTCGCCGCGATGCTGCGCGGGGCCGAACGCCCGATCCTGCTCGCCGGCCACGCCTTCGACCGGCCGGGCGGGCGCGAGGCGCTGCGCGCCTTCGCCGAGGCCTGGAACCTCCCCGTCGCCGTGTCCTTCCGCCGGCAGGACCTGTTCGACAACGGGCATGCGCTCTATGCGGGCGATCTGGGTCTGAGCAATCCGCCCGCGCAGCGCGCGGCCTTCGCGGAATCCGACCTGGTGCTGGCGCTGGGGACGCGGCTGACCGACATCACGACGCAGGGCTGGACCTGGCCCGCCGCCGGCCAGCGTCTCGTGCATGTCTGTGCCGAACCGCGCTTCCTCGGCTGGCTGTTCCCGGCCGAGCTGGCGCTGCCGGTGGATGCGCTGGCGCTGATCGCCGCGCTCGGGGCCGAGGCACCGGCGGCGCCCGCCTCACGCGCGGGCTGGACGGCGCGGCTGCGCGCGATCCACCTTGCCGATACCGGCGTGCGCCCCGGCCAGCACAATGACGGCGTCGCCTTCGCGGAAGTGGCGCGGCTGGTGGGTGAGGTCGCCACGGCCGGCGCCATCGTCACCCTCGATGCCGGCACCTTCGGCGCGCCTTTCTATCGCAAGGTGCCGTGGGTGCCGCCGCAGCGGCTGCTGGCGCCGGTCTCGGGTGCGATGGGCTTCGGCGTGCCGGCCGGCGTCGCCGCCTCGCTGCGCTATCCGGACCGCCAGGTGATCGCCGCGGTCGGCGATGGCGGCGCGCTGATGACCGCCGGTGAATTCGCCGTGGCGGTGGCGCGCGGCGTGCCGCTCAAGCTGCTGCTGTCGGACAACGGGGCCTATGCCTCGATCCGCATCCA
The DNA here is from genome assembly GCF_018129025.1 of Neoroseomonas terrae. Taxonomy (GTDB): domain Bacteria; phylum Pseudomonadota; class Alphaproteobacteria; order Acetobacterales; family Acetobacteraceae; genus Neoroseomonas; species Neoroseomonas terrae. Next base: position 228,392 of record NZ_JAAEDI010000002.1, read on the forward strand.
CCAGGAACGGGCGCATCCGGGCCGCGTCTCCGGCACCAGCCTGGCGAACCCGGATTTCGTCGCCTGGTGCGCCGCCTTCGGCGTGCCGGTCACGCGGGTGGACAGCACGGCCGACTTCCCAGCGCTGGCCGCGGCGCTGGCCGCGCCGGGGCCCGCGGCGATCGTGGTGCGGACCTCGTTGGCAGCGGTGCTGCCAATGACGGCGCAGGCGGCGGAGTAGGGTGACGGAGGCCGAGGCACGGCTCGCCGCCGCCGAGGCCGCCGCCGCAGCCGGGAATGCGGAAGGCGCGGTCGCCCTGGCCGCGGAGGCCATCGACCCCGCCATCCTCGAGCCCGCGCTGTGGCTGCGTGCTGCACTGCTGCACGCGACGCTGGGACGCGCGGCCTCCGCCGTCGCGCTTGCCGGCCCGCCGCTGGCAGCGGGCGGTGATGCGGCGGCCGGTGTGCGTGTTGCTGGCCATCTGCACGTCACCGGCGCGGGGAAGGCGGCCACGGCACTCCTGCTGCGCTGCTGGCGCGGCTGTCCGGCGCGCGCGACCATCGGCCTGTTCCTCGCCGCCGGCCTGCCGAGCTATCGGCGTGGCCTGCAGGATGGCGCCGACACGCACCTGCTGGAGGAACTTGCCGCGGCCGCCGGCATGGATCCGGCCGCTGCGCCCGAGGGCGACATCGTCGAACTGGCGCGGCTTCTCGAGGACGCCGGGCGCGACGACCTGCTGGCCGCGCTCGGTGCCGCCATCCTCGCGCAGGGGCATCGCGCGCTGGCCGAGCGGCTGACGCGGCCCGGCCTCGCGGTCGTCCAAAGCCTGCCGGGCCTCGCTTTGCTCGCGACGCAGGGTGGCGCCCGGGCCGGGATCGCCTTCGCGGCGGCGCAGGCCGGCCTGCCGGTCGATCCCTCGGCGCGCTTCAATGCCGGGTATGCGGCGCTCGCCGCCGGGGATGCGCAGGGCGCGCGGGACCTGCTCGGCGGCCTGCCGGCAACGGGGACGCGGCTGCTTGCCGGCGCCGCCTGGCCGCGCTTCGGCGAGTTGCCCTGGCCCTTCGCCGCGCCGCCCGACGCGGCGCGGCGCGGCTTGGAATCGCTGCTGCCGCCAGGTGCGCGATGGCCGCGCATCCGGCTCGTCACGCCCTGCCTGAACCCAGGGCCGTGGCTGGAGGAGACGATCCTGTCCGTCGCGGCGCAGGGCTATCCGGCGGTCGAGCATGTCGTGGTGGATGGCGGCTCAACGGATGGCACGGCGGCGGTGCTGGCGCGGCACCGCGACCGGCTGCACGCGGTGATCGTCGGGCGCGACGGCGGCCCGGCCGAAGCCATTGCGAAGGGCTTCGCCGGCAGCGACGCCGACCTGCTCGGCTGGATCAATGCCGACGACCTGCTGGCGCCGGGGGCTCTGCACAGGCTGGGCGCAGCCTATGCGGCGGCCGGGAACGCCGATCTCGTGCACGGCTGGTCGGTGGCGCATCGGGCGCGCCGGATCACCGGCATCCAGCAGCCGCTGGCGGACGGGCCAGAGGACTTCACCGTGGAGGGCCTTGCCGACATCTTCGGCCGCTGGGGGGAAGGCCGCTTCTTCCTCCAGCCCGAGGTTCTGGTGGCACGGCGCTTCTGGGAGCAACTCGGCGGCCGGCTCGATACCGGGCTTTCGGCGGTGTTCGACTACGAACTGTGGCTCCGTGCGGCGCGGGCGGGCGCGCGCATCGCGCAGGTGCCCTGGCCGGTCGCCTTCTATCGCGTTCATGCGGCGCAGCGGAGCGGGCTGCGCGCGGCGCTGGCGGCCGAGCAGGTCGCCGTGCGCGACCGCTTCGCCGCGCCCGCACCGCCTTCCTCGCGCCGCGCGGAGATCGCGGCCCGGCTGCGACCGGCTTTGCGTCCGTCGGGCCGCCCGGCACGGCTGCTGCTGATCGACCCGCGTGGCGCCGAGACAATGTCGCGCATGGCGATCGCCGAGGCGCGTGATGCCCTCGCCGCCCGGCGCGTCGCGCTGGAGGTGCGGCCGCGCGCGCCCGCGGCGGGCGTCGAGGCCGACATGGTGTTGCGCCTGCTCGGCGCCCATGACGGCATGGACTGGGTGCCGGCCCTGCGTGCCGCCGGTTTCGCGGGCCCGACGATCGGCTGGTTCCTCGAGGATCACCTCGACGCTGCCTCCAACGCCGCGATGGCGCGCGCGCTCGACATCGTGGTGCCGGCGCGCGCGGCGCGGCGCGGTGCCCTGCTGCAGCAATCGGCGATCGTCACCGAGGCGATCGCGCCGCCCTGCGGGTTGGTCTCGGCGGCGGAGGCTCGGATGGCCTTCGCCGCAGCCCCGATCGCGGATGGTCCGCCAGTGGCGGCCTGGCAACCGGGACCGATGCGCCTGGGGGCGGCGCGGCGTGGCGACGGTCCGATGACGGCCGACGATGGCGGCGCCGCGGTGCTTGCGCTGCTGGCGGGGCGGGAGCCGGTGGCGGCCCCGGATGTCGTCGCGTTGCTGCCCGCCGCCAAACCGGAGGACGGCGCCGCTCGGCACGCGCTGGGCCTCAGCCTGCTGCTGGCGCCGCGGCTGCTGCTTCTGATCGATCGTCTTGAGGCCATCGCAGCGGCGGGGTGACGGGCTGCATCGACGGTGCCGCCGATCGAAGTGCCGGAGGCTGCCCGAACGATCCGCTGCGCACCGCGCGCCGACGCATCGCGCGCAAGCCGGCCGCGGGGTGACGGCATCAGTGCTCCGACGCGGAACAGAGCCGGCGCCGACCCATGAAGCGGGCCGGGACGGGCATCACGCTACCGGCACCACCGCCACCACCACCGCGGCGAAATGGCAGGCGGCGGCGGCCACCACGCACAGATGCCACGCCTCGTTCTGGAACGGCATGCGCCGCAGGAGATGGAACCCCACCCCGCCGCTGTAGAGCACGCCGCCCGCCCCCAGCAGGACCAGCGCTTCGGCCGGCAGGTGTTCGATCATCGGCGGTACCGCGCCGAGCAACGCCCAGCCGAGCGCCAGATAGGCGACGATCGACGCGCGCTCGAAGCGATGCGGCCACCCGAGTTTGATCACCACGCCGGCAAGCGCGCCGGACCAGACGAAGGCGATCAGCGTCCAGCCCCAGGCGCCGCCGATCGCGACTAGGGCGAAGGGCGTGTAGGTGCCGGCGATCATCAGGAATATCCCGGCATGGTCCAGCCGCCGCAGGATGCCCCGCGCCCGGTCGCCGCGGGCCAGGTTGTAGGACAGCGCGAAGCCCAGCATCGCGATCAGCCCGATGCCGTAGAAGGCGAGCGCCGCGATGGGTCCCGGCCGCGCCTGCGCCGGCAGCGTCGCGGCGATGGTGGTGCAGCCGATGATCGCCGCGGCCAGCCCGCCACCCAGGATGGCGGCGTCGAGCCGGCGCTCGGCCTCGGTGTCGGGGCGTCCGGCGCGGACGGGGAGGGGTGTCCTGTCGGAGAATCGCATGAGGTCGTCAGCCTACCGGCGCGACGCGGCGTGGCGCATCACCAGTATGTTGTTCCGCCGACGCGACGCGCCGGCGGCGGTTCAACGGACGGCTGCCGAGACGGGGCGCTCGGCCATCACCTCGGCGAGGCTGAAATCCTGCCAGGCGAGCGCACCCCCCTTGCCGGCGCCGGTGTCGAGGAAGATCGCGCGCCCCCCGCGCTCCCCCACCATGATCACCGGCCGTCCGTCGCGTGACCGGTTGTCGTGGCCGACCAGCACGGTCAGCCAGGCGGGGATGCGGTCGACCCAGGCCGTCAGGCGGACGGGGAAGCCGTCCGCACCGCGGCGACCCGTCACCTGGCCGAAGATGGCGCGGCCGACGAGGCCCTCGGGCGGCGTCTGCCCGGCATCGGGTGGCGGGGCGTGCTGCAGCATACCGTCATGGAAGGCGGCGTGGACACAGAACAGCCGGCCGAGCGGCAGCCAGGCCGGCGCGCGGCCGATCTCCTCGATGTCGCGGGCCTTCAGCGTTGCGCCGTCCGGCGCGGCGGCAATCTGCTCGAGCGTCCGGCCGAGGCCGTCCCGCTCGATCCGCACCGACTGCCCGAGCAGCGCCCGGCGCAGCTTGTGGTCGTGGTTGCCGAGCATGAACAGGCCGCGCCCGGCATCCATGGCGGCGAACATCGCGCGTAGCACGGCGGGGTTGTCGGGTCCGTGGTCGGTCAGGTCGCCGAGCTGGATCACGAACAGCCCGGCCGCTTCCGCGCCCGCGAGGGCGGCGGCGAAGCCACGGGCATCGCCATGCGTGTCACCGACAACGCGCACCCCGGCGAATCCGGCCGACCGGAGGCTGTCGGGTGTTGGAATCACGCCGCGTCCGCGCCCTTCACGGCCGCGAAGGCCGCCAGCGCCCGGGACCGACCTTCGGCCAGATCGACGACCGGGGCAGGGTAGTCGCGACCGATGGCGATGCCGGCTTCGCGTAGCACGTCGGCCGGCGCTTCATGCGGGCGGTGGATGAAGCGGTCCGGCAGGCCGGCCAGCTCGGGACACCAGCGGCGGACATAGGCGCCGCCGGCGTCGAATTTCTGCCCCTGCAGCACCGGGTTGAAGATCCGGAAGAAGGGCGCGGCATCGGCGCCGCATCCGGCGACCCACTGCCAGGAGGCCGCGTTGTTGCCGAGGTCGGCGTCCACCAGCGTGTCCCAGAACCAGGCCTCACCGTCCTGCCAGGGCTGCAACAGGTGCTTGATCAGGAAGGAGGCGGTGATCATCCGGACCCGGTTGTGCATCCAGCCGATGCGCCAGAGCTGTCGCATCCCGGCGTCGACGATCGGAATCCCGGTCCGGCCGCGCTGCCAGGCGCGCAGCATCGCGGCATCGCTGCGCCAGGGGAAGGCATCGAATGCGGGCCGCAACGCCCGTTCCGGCATCTCCGGCCGGTGCCAGAGCAGGTGGTGGGAGAATTCCCGCCACAGCAACTCCTTGCGGAAGATGTCGCGGCCGGTGCCCCGCCGGCCCTGCGTGGCGTGCCAGAACGTGGCCGGCGAGACCTCGCCGAAATGCAGATGGGGGGAGAGGCGGGAGGTGCCGTCCTCCATGGCCGGCTGGTCCCGGCCCTGGGCGTAGTCGGCCAGCCCGTCCTCCAGGAAGCTGTCGAGCCGCGCCATGGCGCCGGCCTCGCCGGGCGTCCACCAGTCGGCGAACTCGCCGGCCCAGTCCGGCCGGGGCAGCAGGCCGAACTGCCCGGGGCGAAGGCCGGTGGGGGCGGCCGCCGCGCCGATCAGCCGCCGAGGGGCGGGGATTGGCGGCGGCAGGACGTCGAACCCCATCGCGGCAGCACGCGAGAACGGCGTGTAGACGGAGAATGGCTTGCCCGCCGCGGTCCGCACCCGCGTCGGGTCATGCATCAGCGCGCTGCGGTGCAGGATGAGGCGCGCCCCGGCCGCCTGCAGCGCCGTCTGCGTCTCGGCGTCGCGATCGCGGGCGGCGGGCTCCGTCTGCCCACCGGCGTGCACCTCGGTTGCCCCGATGCTTGCGGCGAGATCGGGGATGATCCGCCGCGCATCGCCGCGGCAGACGAATAGCGGCGTGCCAAGCCCGGCCAGCGCCTGGCCGAGCGAGACGAGGCTGTGGTGCAGCCACCAGCGCGAGGCAGCGCCGGGCGACCATGGACCGTCCTCGATGACATAGACGGGCAGGACGGGGCGGTCCTGCACCGCGGCCAGCGCCGGATTGTCGGCAAGGCGAAGGTCCTGGCGGAACCAGATCAGCGCGGGCTCATGCATCCGTCATGATGTGGGGCCGAGGCGGCGGCGCGTCATGGGCCTGTCATCACAAGCCCACTGGCCCCGACCTTGCTGGGCGGACCGGGTCACGCCTTGGAGCCATCGTGTCGCGCCCGCCATCCCGTATTCCCGCCGGGGCATGCCTGGCCGTCCGGCAGTGCCTGCCGCAACGACGGGCAGGTGCCGATGCGGGGCGTGACACGATGCTTGAGGCGCATGGCATCGCCGGCGCAGGCTCCCGTCACGGACGCTTGCCGGAGCCCCGTCACGACCCGATGCGCCATGTGACCGAATCCCGCGAGAGGAACCCCCGATGACGATGCAGCGACGTACCCTGATCCGTGCCGCCGGCGGTGGGCTTGCCGCGAGCCTGGCCGGCCCGCGCCTGCTGCGCGCGCAATCGGCGACCACGCTGCGCTTCACCCCGCAGCAGGACCTGGTGACGCTCGATCCCGTCACCACCACCGCCTATGTCTCGCGGAACCATGGCTACATGGTCTTCGACACGCTCTACGGCATGGATGCGGCCTATCAGGCGACGCCGCAGATGGTCGATGGCCACACCATCGAGAATGACGGGAAGCTGTGGAACCTGACGCTCCGGGACGGGCTGCTGTTCCACGATGGCGAGCGCGTGCTGGCGCGGGATTGCGTCGCCTCGATCCGCCGCTGGGCGCGCCGCGACCCGTTCGGCGCGACGCTGCTGGAGGCGACCGAGGAACTATCGGCGCCCGACGACCGCACCATCCGCTTCCGCCTGAAGCATCCCTTCCCGCTGCTGCCGATCGCGCTGGGCAAGGCGTCGGTGCCGGTCTGCGCGATGATGCCGGAGCGTCTCGCCAACACCGACCCGTTCCGGCAGGTGCCGGAGCTGATCGGCAGCGGTCCCTTCCGCTTCGTGGACAATGAGCGCGTCCCGGGATCGCAGATCGTCTATGCGAAGTTCGACCGCTACGTGCCGCGCCGGGATGGGGTGGGCGGTTGGACCTCCGGCCCCAAGGTCGTGCATTTCGACCGCGTCGAATGGAAGGTGATGCCCGACCAGGCGACGGCGACCAACGCGCTGGTCCAGGGTGAGCAGGATTGGCAGGAATACGCCTATCACGACCTGCTGCCGCAGCTTCGCCGCGCGCGGGGCGTGACGGTGCGGGTGCTCGACACGTCGGGCTTCGTCGGCATGGTGCGGGTGAACCACCTGCAGGCGCCCTTCGACAATCCGGAGATCCGGCGCGCGCTGTGGGGGGCGATCGACCAGACGGCCTGCATGCAGGCGTTGGTGGGCGACGATCCCAGCCTGTACCATGTGCCGCTGGGCTTCTTCGGGCCCGGCACGCCGATGGCGTCGGATGCGGGGCTCGAGCCGCTGAAGGGCCCGCGGAACTATGATCGCGTGAAGCAGGCGCTGCGGGCGGCCGGATACCGCGACGAGAAAGTGGTCTTCATGATCCCATCGACCTCCGCGCCGAACGCGGCGATGGGCGCGGTGGTGGAGGATCAGTTCCGCCGTGCCGGGCTGAACGTCGAGATCTATTCGGTCGAGTTCAACGCCATGCTCCAGCGCCGCAACCGCAAGGGGCCGGTGAGCGACGGCGGCTGGTCCGCCTTCATCACCAACTGGGCCGGCACCGACTGGCTGAACCCCGCCGGGCACATCGCGCTGCGCGGCAATGGCGAGGCGGGCTACGCCGGCTGGGCAACGATGCCGCGCATCGAGGAGCTGCGCGGCGCCTGGTTCCGCGCCCCGGACCTCGCGGCCCAGCAGGCGATCTGCCGCGACATCCAGATCGAGGCGATGCGGGAGGTGCCGTACTACCCTACCGGGCAGTACCTCCAGCCGACCGCGTTCCGCAGCAACCTGACGGGGATCCAGGAAGGCTTCGCCACGTTCTGGAGCGTGCGGCGGAGCTGAGGGAGTTCGCCGCTGCCGAGGCCGGTCGGATCCGCCGCGCCTTTCGTACCGTTCCTGTTGACGGGCCGGTGCGGCCGGCCCTGTGGTGCGGCATCATGTCCAAAGCCACGCGCGCCACGACGATGCTGACCAGGGCCGGCATCGCCTTCACCCTGCACAGCTACGACTACGACCCGGATGCCGACAGCATCGGGTTGCAGGCCGCCGAGGCGCTGGGGGAGGCACCGTCGCGCGTGCTGAAGACGCTGATGGCGCTGGTGGACGGCAAGCCCGCCTGCGTCATCGTGCCATCCGACCATGAGGTGTCGATGAAGCGCCTGGCCGCGGCGTTCGGCGGCAAGTCCGCACAGATGATGAAGCCGGCCGAGGCCGAGCGCGTCACCGGCTACAAGGTCGGCGGCATCAGCCCCTTCGGGCAGATGCGGCCGGTGAGGACAGCCATCGAGGCGCAGGCGATGGCGCATGAGCTCGTCTACATGAATGGCGGGCAGCGCGGGTTGCAGGTTCGGCTCGGCCCGCAGGACGCGGTGGCGGTGCTCAAGGCAATCGTGGCACCGCTGGTCGCGTGATCGCTGGCCTATGACGACCTTGCGGTAGTTCTCTTTATGTTCTAGTTCTGAGGCGGGTTGGGGGACCGGGGGAGAACGGCAGCGCAGGACGATGCCCCGTGCAACAGGTCTTCGATTTTCTCCCGCCGCCGCCGAATAAAGCGCCGAGGCTCTACCTGGGCCTGGTCATGGAATCAGCGGTGGGTCGTCGGTTAGGCGACCTCGCCGGAACCATGACGCGCCACGCCGTCGGCTGGAACTGCACGCGGGTCGGCTCGCATCATCTGTCGCTCCATTTCCTGCGGCACGGCGCGCGACCGCCGGAGCGGCTTATCCATGCGGTGGAGCGGGCCGCGGGTCAGATACGCACGCCGGCCTTCGAAATGTCGTGCGGCGAGGCAGCCTGCATCCGCACGCCGAGCGCGGCGCCGGACCCATTCCGGCTGATTCTGCGAGCGGAGAGCGAGGCTCTCGCGCCGCTGCACCAGGAGCTGATGGGGGGCTTGATACGGCAAGGACGCAAGGCGCGGCCCGACTTCGCGCCGCACATCACGTTGGGGCGCGGTGCAACCGCCCTGACGGTCCAAGCCATCGACCCAGTTCGGATCGCTGTGCAGGAGGTCGCCCTCATCCTGAGCGGCGAGGAGTATCGAATTCTTCGCCGCTTTCCACTCGCGGTTTGAGGCCGTGCCTGTCAATCGCGCCCCGGATCGCCGAGCGGAAACAGGTGCCGATACGGCCGCGCCGCCTCGACGACCGTCACGACCGACGGCCGCGTCAGCAGCCGCGCACGGTATTGGCGCAGGGCAGGGCACGTCGCCGGAATCGGCTCTGACCAATCGCCGTACAGTAGCCCCGGCGCGGCGCCGCAATCGGCGAGGGTGAAGTCCTCGCCCGCGAGCCAGCGCCGGCCGGCGAGACGCTTGTCGAGCCAGGCATAGGCCGTTTGCATCGTCGCCCGCGCCTGCTCCACGCCAACCGGATCGCGCTCGCCCTCCGCGCGTAGCGGATCAGTGGCGATCTTCTGCATCGGTACCAGCACGTAGTTGTCGATCACGCGGTCGATCAGCCGCACCTCCGCCGCCGCATCGTCATCCTGCGGCGTGAAGCGCGTGGGGCCGGGGTGATGCCGGTCGAGATGGTCGATGACGAGCGTGGCCTCCGCGATGACGCGATCACCATCGACCAGCACGGGGAATTTGCGGAAGGGCCACAGGGCGATGAGCGCTGCGCGGTCTTCCTCCTTCCGCAGGTCGATGTGACGAAGGGCGAAGGGTGTCGCGTTCTCGTGCAGCGCCACCAGCGCCTTCTGGCAGAAGGCCGCGAAGGGATGAGCGTGGAGCGTCAACGTCATGGACGTCAGCCTTCCGACGCGCGGCGATACCGCAAGATCACCGAGCCGACGTCGAGCGGGCGGCACTCCACCAGCCGCATGGTCGATTCCGGCCGGCCCTCACGGAACAGCGGCTTTCCGTCGCCGAACAGCTGCGGCGTGATCATCAGCCAGAACTCGTCGACGAGGTCGGCGCCGAACAGCGTCTCGGCCGCGCCGGCGCCGCTGAAGGCGAAGATGTCGCCGCCGGTGACATCGCGCTTCAGCCTCGCCACCTCGGCTGCGATGTCGGGACCGGCGATGCGGCCGTTCCAGCCGGGATCGCCGGTCAGCGTGCGGGACATCACCGTCTTCGGCAGCGCGTTCATCTTCGGGGCGTAGTCGATGCCCGCCGCGATGCTGTTCGGGTCGGTCTCCGCCGCGCTCCAGAAGCCCTTGTTGAACTCGAAGTTCACGCGGCCATAGATCAGGTGCTGGGCGCGGGCGAGGGCGGCGTTGGACCAGGCCTCCCCGACCTCGTCCGACCATGGGGGCGGCGCGAAGACACCGCCGGGCTTCTCGATATAGCTGTCAAGACTGGTGAAGACGGTGAAGACGAGATCTGCCATGGGATTGTTTCCTTCGACGCGCTCGAAACCAGTTGCAATCAGCAATCGGTAGCGTCTTGCCCGAACTGATCCTAGAATGCAACCGATATGTTGTCAGAACCAATCGATACGCCGCATCGCTCCGGCTGTCCCATCAACCTCACCCTCGAGGTGCTGGGCGATCGCTGGAGCCTGATCGTCATCCGGGACGTGATCTTCGGGAATGTCCGGCACTTCCGCGAATTGCTGCAGCGGTCGAAGGAAGGCATCGCGTCGAACATCCTCGCCGACCGGCTGAAGCGGCTGGTGGCGGCCGGGCTGCTGACGCGGCGGGACGACCCGACGCATCGCCAGAAGGCGATCTACAGCCTGACCGAGCCGGCGATTCAGTTGCTGCCGCTGCTGGCGCAGATGGGCGCCTGGGGCCGGCGGCACACGCGATCCTCGCCCGACCTGTCCATCCGCGCGCAGCTGCTGGAGGAAGGTGGCCCTGCGCTGTGGGAGGAATTCATGAACGAGCTCCGCCACCGCCATCTCGGCGCGGCCGATCCGGGGACCAACGTGCTCGGCAAGCTGACCGCGGCCTATGAGGCGATGCGCGACAAATCGGCGTAACCTGCCGCGACGAACCAAGGAGGCGCCCGGTGCCCATCACCATCCATGGCATCAAGAACTGCGACACGATGAAGAAGGCCCGCGCCTGGCTGGAGGCGCACGGCATCGCGCACGACTTCCACGACTACAAGGCCAAGGGCATCGATGGTGCGACGTTGAAAGCGTGGGCAGGAAAAGTCGGGTGGGAGAAGCTGCTGAACCGCAGCGGCACGACCTTCCGCAAACTGCCAGACGCGCAGAAGGAAGGCATCACGGAAGCGCAGGCGCTGGCGCTGATGGAAGAACAGCCTTCGATGATCAAGCGGCCGGTGCTGGCGCTGGGGGATCGGCTGGTGGTGGGGTTCGACAGCGGAGAATACGAGCGGGCGGTGGCGACGCTGCCGCGGGATTGATCGCTGCATCGGCGCCGGGGCGCGACGATGAGTGGATCAGGAAGGGGTCCTCCCCCTTCCGACCCCTTCACATTGCCATGGCCATGTGAAGGGGGCCGCACCGGCCGAAGGGCCTTTGCTAACCTCCACTTGGCGCCGATCGCGACAGTTCGGACTCTGTTTGCGACACCCTCCGGCGCGCAGCAGGGGTCTGTGACCGCCGTGCCCAGCGCCGGTAATGGCGGTCCAGGCCATCCATGGCCTGGCGGGGTGAGGTCCGGAGAGGGGCAGAGCCCCTCTCCGACTACCGTCGCGCCAATCCGGCGGCGCGTTTCTCAGACCGTCTTCGCCAGTTCTTCGAGTTGGCTGGCCGCGGCGCCCCAGCCGTCCTGGAACCCCATCGCCTCATGCTTCGCCTTCGTTTCGGCATTCGCGTGGAAGACAACGGCGCGATACAGCGTGCCGTCGCCATCCGGCTCGAAGGTGATGACGCCCGACATGAAGGGTTCCGCGCGCGGGCGGAAGCCTTCCTCCATGGCATCGGTCCAGACCATGCGGCGTTCCGGCACCACCTCCAGGAAGCAGCCGCGGTTCGGCATTTCCTCGCCGTCGGGGCCGCGGATGATGCAGTTGAACCGGCCGCCGGGGCGCGCGTCGATCTCGGCATCCGTCGCGCGCCACGGCTTCGGGCAGAACCATTGCTCGAGCAACGCCGGCTGAGTCCAGCACGCCCAGAGCTGCTTCGGCGTGGCGGCGATCCGGCGTTCGAACACCAGGTCGCGCGTCGGGTCGAAGGTGGCGGTGGCGGCGTCGGTCACTGTGCGTTCTCCTGGGGGACTGCGACCATCCACAGCACGCCGAAGCGGTCGACGACCATGCCGAAGGCCGGGCTGAAGAAGGTCTTGCCAAGCGGCATGCGGACCTCGCCGCCATCGGCGAGGGCATTGAAGAAGCGGCCCGCCTGCTCGGCATCGCTGGCGGGCAGCGAGACGCCGAAGCCGTCGAACTTCGCGGCGCCGGCGCAGAACCCGTCCGAGATCATCAGCGCATCCGCGCCGATGCGGATCTCGGCATGCAGGATCTTGTTCTCGCTGCCGGGCGGCAGCATGCCGGGCGGCGGCTGATCGGGCGCATCGCTGTTGCGCATCAGCATGATCGTCTCGGCGCCGAGGGCCGTGCCGTAGAAGGCGATCGCCTCCTCGGCACGGCCCTCGTAGAACAGATACGGCGTGATCGGCATGGTTGCGTCCCGCCGATCAGGCTTCGAGGATAGCGTTGAAGCCGCCATAGATCATGCGCTTGCCGTCGAAGGGCATCTCGGAGCCCTCCATCTTCATGCGCGGATCCTCCATCAGCTTCTTCCAGCCATCGTCGCGGGCCTGCTTGGAGGGCCAGGTGATCCAAGAGAAGATCACCGTCTCGTTCTCCTCCTGCTTCACCGCCATGCGGAAGGAGGTGAGCTTGCCTTCCGGCACGTCATCGCCCCAGGCCTCCACGACGGAGAGCGCGCCATACTCCTTGAAGACCACGGAGGCCTTCGTCGCGTGCTCGAGGTACGCGTCCTTCTTGTCGTTCGGCACGGCGGCCACGAAACCATCGACATACATGGGCTGTTTCCTTCTCCCGGTTAAAGCCAGTCCTGATCGGGCCGGACCATCCGGCCGGATGAGATGCTCGGTCGAACAACCGATGCCGAGCGATGTGCGTCCGCTACGATGCGTTGAATGCCGCTTCGAGCGCGGCGGCGTCGATCTTCACCATCTGCATCAGCGCGGCCATGACCCGGCCGCGCTGCGCCTCGTCGCCGGCCTTCATCAGGCGCGGCAGGGCTTCCGGCACGAGCTGCCAGGCGACGCCGTAGCGGTCCTTCAGCCAGCCGCAGGCCTGCGCCTGCCCGCCATCCAGCAGCGCATCCCACACGCGGTCGAGCTCCGGCTGGTCGGCGCAGAGGGCGGAGAGCGACACCGCGTTCGTGAAGCCCTCGCCCGGATTGCCGTTCATGGCGAGCATCGGCGCACCCCCGATCGAGAACTCCACCAGTAGCACGGAGCCGGCCGGGCCGGGCCCGCCGGGCGGCAGCCGGATGATGTCGCCCATGACGGCACCGGGGATGGTGGCGCAGTAGAAGCGCGCTGCCTCCTCGGCCTCGGTGGCGAACCAGAGGCTGGTCGCGATCTGCGTCATGCTGCTGCCTTTCCTTCCCGATGCGCGGGCGCCGCGAAGAGGAGTTCGACGTAGCGGCGCAGATGCCGGAGGCTTTCCGCGGCCACATCCGTGGACCCCGTCGCCTTGGCGAGGATGAACGCGCCCTGGATCACCGCCTGGGTGTGCAGGGCGAGACTCTCCGGCGTGGTGCCGGTGACGCCGTAGGTTGCCATGGCCGCGGCGATGTCGGCCTCGAGCGTGGCGGCGTGACCGCGGATGCCGGCCTCGCAGGCCGCGCGGATGGCCGGATGCGTCTCGTAGGATTCCTGCACCATGGTGCCGAGCAGGCAGGTGATGTCGGCCATGGGGCCGGCGAGGATCGTGGTGCGGAAGTCGATGTAGGCCAGGAAGCGATCGAGCGGGTCGGGCTCGGCCCTGAACGGGGCCCCGGCGAACAAGGTTTCCGCCATCGCACCGAAGTGACCGGCGGCGGCGACGGCCAGGTCCTCCTTGCTACGGAAGTGATGGAAGAACGCGCCCTTGGTGACGCCCGCGGCGGCGCAGAGGTCGTCGACGGTCGTGCCCGCATAGCCGCGCGTGCGGATGACGGCGAGGGCCGCATCCAGCAGGCGGGTCCGCGTCTCGCCGCGGCGGGGAAGAGGATCGTTCATGGCCTGGACCATACCGACCGGTTGGTATGAAACGCAATCCCCAATCTTACGCATCCACGCACCCGTGATGCCGGGCGATGCCGGGCGGTCGGCCTTGGGCACCTGTCGCATCGATACGCGCCGCATGGACGCACCGAGGGCGCGCGATCGCCTACCGCTCACGCTTGATCGTTTGATGAAGGCGGCGCCGTCGACGCGCGGCGCCCGGCGTCAGCCCATCAGGCCGCGCGCCACCACCATGCGCTGGATTTCCGACGTGCCGTCGAGGATGCGCAGCAGCCGCACATCGCGGTACAGCCGCTCGACGGCGCTGCCGACCATGTAGCCTTCGCCGCCATGGACCTGCAGCACGCGGTCCGCGACACGGCCGAGCGCCTCGGTGGCAAACAGCTTCGCCGCGGCCGCATCGGCGGGTCGCAGCGTGCCGTCATCCCGCGCGCGGGCGAGTTCGAGCGCCATGCAACGCGCCGCGAGCGCCTCCGCCACGCAATCCGCGAGCAGCGCGGCAACCGCCGGCTGCTCGGCGAGCGGCTTGCCGAACTGCCGCCGTGCGAGGGCATGCCGCCGCCCTTCGTCGATCAGCCGTTCCATCAGCCCGGCTGACAGCGCGGCGAGATGCAGCCGGACCTTATCCAGGCCGCCGAGCGCGAGCTTCAGGCCCTCGCCCTCCGCGCCGACGAGGGCTTCGCCCGGCACCGCGACGTTGTCGAAGACGATGTCGGCCACCTGCGCGCCGCGCATGCCCATCTTCTGTTGCGTGAGCTGCACCGCGATGCCCGGCGACGCCGGATCGATCGCGAATGCGGAGATGCCGCGGGCGCCATCGCCCCCGCTGCGCGCCATCACCATCAGCATCCCGGCTTCCGGCGCATTCGTCACCCAGCGTTTCCGGCCGCTGATGCGCCAGCCGTCGCCATCCCGCCGCGCGATGGTCCGCAACGATGCCGCATCCGACCCGGCTTCGGCTTCCGAGAGGCAGAAGCAGGCGATCAGGTCGCCCCGCGCGAGACCGGGTAGCCAGCGAGCCTTCTGCGCCTCCGTCCCTGCGCGCAGCAGGATCTGCGCGGCCCCACCGCTGTTCAGCGCGTAGACGGCGCGATAGGCCGGCGCCGTCCGGCCGAGGACGAGCATCAGCCCGGCCTCCTCCTCCATCGTCAGGCCAAGCCCGCCCTGCGCTTCGGGGATGGAGATGCCGAACAGGCCGTGATCGCGCAGCGCGGCGCGCGCGTGGTCGGGCATGCGATCCTCGGCATCCATGCCCGCCTCGGCGGGGATCAGGATGTCGTCGACCAGGGTGCGAGCAGCGCGGAGGCGTTCGGCCTGCCGTATGGGGCTTCGAATCATGCGCCAGTCTAGGCCGGCATCGTCACCGCCGGCACTGAGCGATGGACCGCGCCATCATCATCTCGATTTCCGCGTTCGACGGGCGGATCATGCCGCGAAGGAGCGGGATGTACCAGGCGAAGGACAACTGGCTTCGCATGCGGCTTTCAAAACAATCGCAGTTCACACCGACGGCGACGAGCGTGGTGTCGCAGCGCCGTCTGAACTCGTTGGCGTCCTGGTTCCTGAGGAACAGCGTGGCCAGCCCCATCAGCAGCACGAACGTCCCCGCATAGGTCGCAACCTTGAACAGGGGCGTCGAGGAGAATGCGCGTCGGGGCGCGACCGTCGCGGGCTGGTCCATGCTGGTGGCTTGCGCCGTGAACTTCCGGTTCATCGTGCTGTCGGGCGCAAGCTGCTCGACGATCCGCTTGTGTTCCTCGAGGGTGATCTCGCCGCGCGCGAGCCGGCTGTCGGCGATCTCCTTCGGTGTCATGGATAGTTTCTCCGGCGATACGGTTCCCATCTAGCGGAGCCGCCGGTGCCGAAGTCAAGGAAACGGCATTCGGTGAGAGGCGGGCGGCTTCGGCGCCGGGAACGCGCTTTCAGGCGCATCCCCGGCGCCGGGTGCCTCAATCGCTCTCCGGCGGGATCACATTCGTCTCGAGCCCATCCACCAGGACGTCGCGAACCGTCTCCGCACTCTTCAGCCGGATGTCGTCCCACGCCTCCGGCGTGTGGAAGGCGATGTGCGGGCAGATGATGAGGCGGCCGGTGAGCCAGTCCTCCCGGTCGCGATAGGCGCGCAGCAGGGAAGGGACGTCGTTGCCCGGCGGCTCCACGGGAATTACGTCGAGCCCGGCCGCCGCGACGTGGCCATCCCGCAGCACGCGCTCCAGCGCGTCGATGTCGAGGATCGGCCCGCGCGCGGTGTTGATGACGACGGCGTTCTTCGGCAGCAGGCGCAGCTCGCGCTCGCCGACCAGCCCGCGCGTGTCGCGCGTCAGCGGGCAGTGGATGGACAGCACATCGGCCTGGGCCAGCATCTCGTCCATCGTGCGGCAGCGCGTGACGCCGATCGCACGGTCCGCGCCGTTCGGCAGCGCCGGATCGTAGAACACGACGCGATAGCCGAGCGCCTTCGCCCGCAGCGCCGCCGCGGTGCCGATACGGCCCAGGCCGAGCACGCCGAAGGTCTGCACTTCCTGCCGCCGCACCGCCGGGCTGCGCATCACGCCCCAGGGCGCGGGGTTCGGACCGCGCTGCGTGTCGTGATACATCGTCAGCCCGCGGCGCAGCGCGAGCGCCATCAGCACCGCGAATTCCGCCACTTCCTGCGTGCCGTAGTCGGGCACGTTGCACACCTTGATGCCGCGCGCCGCGGCGGCCACGCGGTCGACGCGGTCATAGCCGACGCCCATGCGCACGATCATCTTCAGCTTCGGGAAACGCGCGATCTGGTCGGCCGGCACCGCCATGCGCAGCGTCATCAGCGCATCGGCCTGCTGGCACAGCTCGTCCGGCAATTCGGCCAGCGACGATTTGCAGGCGCCCTGCAGCACCCGGACGGAGGGGCCCATGACCCGCTGCTCGAGTGCAGTGTCGGCGTAGAGCCCCTCGGGCTCGAGCACGGTCAGCGTCACGCGGCTTCCTCCAGGTGTTCTGTACGGCGAAGGATGCGAGGCGGGCGCAGGCCGCGCAAGGTCAGGGGCAGTGCCAGCTTCCGGTGACGGTGATCGCCTCGCTCTCGGGTAAACGGTTGTGCGGGACCTGCCTGACCAGGCCGGCGACGCGGAAGCGGCCGGACCTGCCATCGGGCGCGATGGTCACGACGGCATCCGTCGCGGCGCCCTCGGCGACGCTGCGTTCCCACAAGCCCTGGGCATTGCCGACGGTGATGCGGAAGGCGCGGCCGAGGCGGACCGGCCCATCGGCCTCGAGCGTGCCCGGCGCCGGGAACACGTCGAGCGAGAAGCGCGCCTGTGGGCCGTAGCCACGCCATTCTGCGCTCAGGCCCTGGCTGTCGGCCGGGAAGTCCGGCCCGAACACCACGCCATAGCCAAAGACATGGCTCGGCGGCTGGTCAGGCACCGGTGCGGGTCGACCGGCGCTCGGTAGCCGCGCGCGGCGGGGCAGGGCGCAGTGATGGGTGGCGTCGCCGGCGTGGCGAAGCGTGACGTCTTCCTGCATTCGGCCGGTCGCGACGTAGCGGATATGGATGTCGCCGTCGTTGAGTGACGGCGCCTCCGCGCAGGCGGCAGCGGCAATCCCGAGCAGCGCCACGCGCCAGCCGGTCATGGCGGACACCCCGTTGCGGCTACCGCCACCGATGCTTGTCGAGTGCCGCGCGCAAGGCCCCCATCAGCATTTCCCGCGCCGTCGCGTCCGGTGCGCGGTCGATCGCGTCCTCGACCGCGAGCAGCAGCGCCGCACGCTCGTTGTGCCAGTCAAGGCGGCCAGCCGCGGCTGGATCGGTGCGGCGCCGCGGCGCCTCCTGCCGGACCGGTGCTCCGCCTTTCGGCAGCAGGAAGCGTTCATCGAGGGTCGGCATCAGCACCTGCCCGGTCCTGACCGTTCTGTCGGCGGCAACCCGCGTCGCCAGCGCCTCCATTGCCGGCGGCTCGCCATGAACCAGGAAGACCCCGCCTGTGACCGGTCCGCGCGCCTTCAACCAGTTCGCAAGCTCAGGCGCGTCGGCATGGCCGGAATAGTCGCGGATCTGCCGGATGGTCGCGGCGACACGGATCGACTCGCCCTGGATGCGGACTTCCTTGCGCCCGTCCAGCAGGAGCCTGCCGAGGGTCCCTTCGGCCTGGTATCCCGTCAGCAGCACCGTGGCTTCCGGCGACCACAGCCATTGCTTCAGGTGGTGGCGGATGCGCCCCGCATCGCACATCCCCGAACCGGCGACGATGATGTGGAAGCCCTCGACGGCCGCAATGGCGCGGGACTGCGCGCCGGTCTCGGTCGGGTGCAGCAGCGGCGAGCGCAAGGCGCGCCGGACGGAATCACCCTCCTCCAGGGCGCCGATATTGTCGAGGAATGCCTCGGTCGCACGGATGGCCAGCGGGCTGTCGACGAAGACCGGCGCCTGCGGGATGCGACCGGCCTGCATCAGCGTGACCAGGTCCCAGCAGATTTCCTGGGTGCGTTCCACCGCAAAGGCGGGGATCAGCAGCGCGCCGTCGGGACGCACCGCATCCTTCACGATGCGCTCGAGCCGGTCCCGCCGCTCGGCATGGCTGACACAGGGCTTGTCCTCGTCGCCATAGGTGGATTCGAGGAAGACGTGGTCGACCCCCTGCGGCCCTTCCGGGTCGCGGTAGAACACCGCGCAGTCGGGGCCGAGGTCGCCCGAGACCAGCACGCGCACCGGGGGGCCGTCGCGCTCGGCGAATTCCAGTTCGATCGAGGCAGAGCCCAGCATGTGCCCGGCATTCCACCAGCGGGCGCGCACGCCCGGCAGTTCGGCGAAGTCCAGCCAGCGATCCATCGGCACGGCGCGGAAGGAACGGACGGCATTCGCCGCATCGGCGGCGGTGTAGATCGGCTCGACCATGCCGTGTCCGCGTCGGCGGCTGCGGCGGTTGAGGTTCTCGACCTCCATCTCCTGCACATGGCCGGAATCCGGCAGCATGACGCTGCACAGGTCGACCGTCGGCGCGGTCGCGTGGATAAGGCCGCGGAAGCCCTGCTTCACCAGCTTCGGCAGCAGGCCGGAATGGTCGATGTGGGCGTGCGTCAGCAGCACCGCGTCGATCTCTCGCGGGTCGTAGGGGAAGGGCTCCCAGTTCAGCGCCTTCAGCGTCTTCGGCCCCTGGAACATGCCGCAATCGACGAGGAAGCGGGCGCGACCCGTCTCGAACAGCAGGGACAGGCCGGTGACGGTCTGGGCGGCGCCGCAGGCGCGGACTGTGACGGGCATGGCCGCTACGCCGCCGCCGTGCCGCAGGCAGCCGGCGCGGGTCGATGACGGAAGGCGATGGCGCGGGTCATGGGCCTGAGCTCCTGCCGGTACGGTTCCTCGCCCCCAGTCTCCCCACCCCGCGCCATGGCGCAAGCGCGGGTCCGATGCCCGCGCTCGCGCGTGGCGCGCAGGGCATCGCTGTGCCATACAGGCGCCGGCTCTTGATGCAGCTCAACGGCGATTGCCGCGCTTACCGGCCGGTCGCGCCGACAATCCGCCAGGGCGCTTGAACGGACGTCATGCATCCTCTCGACACCACACGGGCGCTGATGGAAGGAACCGGATCCGGGGCCGACATCTGCCTGCGGTGCGGCTCGCGGTCCATCGGTCTCTGTGCGCCGCTCGACGCCGGGATGCTGGACGACATGGCCGGGGACAGCGAGCGCCACGCGCTCGACGCGCGGGATGCGATCTTCCACCAGGGCGACACGGCCCGCTTCGTCTACACCCTCACCGAAGGCATGGCGCGGCTGACGCGCGTGCTGCCGGATGGCCGGCAGGCCGTGATCGGCTTCCGCTTCGCCGGCGACACGCTGGGGTTCACCCCGGCGACCGAGCATGCCTTCGGCGCCGAGATGCTGACCCGCGGCACCATCTGCCGGATCGAGCGGCGGCGGCTGGATACGCTGTTCCGCCGATATCCGCTGCTGGAGCGTCGCTTCCTGGACCTTTGCGTCCGCGAACTGGCGGCGAGCCAGGACCATATCCTCGCCCTCGGCCGGTTCAGCGCAGAGGAACGCGTTGCGGCCTTCCTCGTCTCGCTGGCCGAGGCGCAGGAACGCCGAAACCATGCCGGCCCCGTCTTCGACCTGCCGGCGACGCGCGCCGACATCGGCGAGTTCCTCGGCCTGACGCTGGAGACGGTCAGCCGTGCCATCTCCGCCTTCCGCAGGCGCGGCTGGATCCGGCTGCATGGCCATAACGGGCTGGAACTGGTCGACCGGGCCGCGCTGATCGGCCTCGGCAGCGGCGACCGGCCCGGCGCGTGACCGCGCACCGCATGGCGGCCCCGCATTCCGCCCCCTGGTGGAATTCGCGTTCGACGTAATCTTTCCCGCCGATGATCGCCCTTCCGAGTCCCCAGCAGCTCCGCTACCTCGTCGCCCTTGCCGAGCACAGCCATTTCGGCCGCGCCGCCACCGCCTGTGCGGTGACGCAATCGACGCTTTCCTCCGGCATCTTCGCCCTCGAGCGCCAGCTCGACGCCGCCTTGCTCGAACGCACGGGCGGCATGCGGCCGGTCTTCACGCCGCTCGGGCGGGAACTGGTCGGCCGTGCCCGTACCGCGCTCGCCGCCCTGACCGCGCTGGTCGAGACGGTCGAGACGGCACGCGACCCGCTGACCGGTCCGCTGCGCCTCGGCACCATTCCGACCATCGGCCCGTTCCTGCTGCCGCGGCTGATGCCGCGCCTGCGGGAAGCCTTCCCACGGCTGCGGCTCTGGCTGCGGGAGGACATCACCGAACGCCTCGTCGACGGCCTGGAGGGCGGCAAGCTCGACCTGCTGCTGCTCGCGCTGCCCTGCGATTGCGGAGAGGTGGAGTCGGTCACCATCGCCGACGATCCCTTCCACGTCGCCATGCCGCCCGCCCATCACCTCGCGGCGCATGCGGAGATCCATCCCGAGGCACTGGCCGGGGAGCGCCTCATGCTGCTCGAGGACGGCCATTGCCTTCGCGATCACGCGCTGTCCGCCTGCGGCCTGCCCGGGGCCGCGGCCTCCGAGGAATTCGCCGCCACGTCGCTGCACACGCTGGTGCAGATGGTCGGCGGGGGGCTCGGTCTGACGCTGCTGCCGGCGCTCGCCGTCGCCGGTGGCGTCAGCGCGGGGGCCGATGTCGTGGTGCGGCCGCTGGTCGGCGCCTTCGGCCGCCGCATCGCGCTCGCCTGGCGGGCGCGCAGCCCGCGCGCCGAGGAATTCCGCGCCCTCGCCGCGCCCATTGCGGAGGCCATGCGCGGCCTGTAGCAACGGGTGAGGGAGAGGGAAGGGACCGGGCGATGGCACAGTTCGACCTCGGCGGCATTCTCGGCGCGGTGCTCGGCGGCGGTGGCCGCACGAGGGGCCGCAGCGGTGGCCAGCAGCAGCTCGGCCGCGCCATCGCGGTGCTGGCCGGCGCCGCCATCGAGGCCATGGCCAAGGCGCAGCAGGCGTCCGCCCCGGCACCCGAGGTCCCCCCGCGCAGCGGCGCGCGCAGGCCCGCCCCCGCAGGATGGGACCAGCCCGTTCCCGCCGGCCAGCCCGCCCGCAAGCCGGCGCCGATGCGCGGCAGCGTTCCGTCGGCCGGCGGTCCCTGGGGCCGTGGCACGCCATCCGCGAAGCCCGCCCCCACCGCGAACGATCCGTGGTCGCCCGTGCCGGGCGCGCCACCGCCCCCGCCCATCGCCGCCGAGGACCGCGAGGGGCTGCTGATGCTTCGCGCCATGATCGCGGCGGCCAAGGCGGATGGCCAGGTCGATGCCGACGAGCGCGCCCGCATCGCCGATCAGCTCGAGGCTGCCGGCCTGTCGCCCGCCGCTCGCGACGCCGTCCTCGCCGAGTTCGGCCAGGATGCCACTGCACAGGCCCTGGCGCGCGAGGCATCGGACCCTATGCTCGCCGCCCAGCTCTATGCCGCCGCCGTTGCCGGCGCGGCCACCATCGAGGGCGCCGAACGCGCCTGGCTCGACGACTTCGCCAAGGCGCTGCGGCTCGATCGCGCCGCCACCGACGCGATCGAGAGCCGCATCAGGGGAAGGTAACGACCATGACCGAATTGACCGACGCCGAGAGCCGCCTGCGCGACCGCGCCCGCGAACTCGCCCGAGAGGCCGCCGCCCAGGCCGCTGCTGCCGACAGGTCGGAACAGTACCCCTGGCCCATGGTCGCGCGCATGCAGCAGGCGGGCTTCATGGGCCTGACCATCCCGAAGGAGATGGGCGGGCCGGGGCTGTCCTATTTCGACGCGGTGCTGGTGATCGAGGAATTCTCCAAGGCCTGCGCCGTGTGTGGCCGCATCGCCGTGGAAGCCAACATGGGCGCGGTCGGCGCCATCATGGCCTATGGCTCGGCCGCGCAGAAGAAGATCGCCGCGGAACTGGTGCTGGCCGGCGACAAGCCCGCCATCCTGATCACCGAGCCGGAGGCGGGTTCCGCCGCCACCGACATGCGCACCCGCGCCGTGAGGCGCGGCGATTCCTGGGTGATCGACGGCGACAAGACCTGGATCACCGGCGGCGGCGTGTCCCGCCTGCATCTGATCTTCGCCCGCGCCGTCGAGGATGGTGAGGAGAAGGGCATCGGCGGCTTCATCGTCGCCCGCACCGGGGAAGGCATGCCCGACGGCATGACCGCCGAGCGCATCCCGTCCATGGGCCTGCGCGGCATGCCGGAGGCCAACATCGCGATGCGCGGGCTGGTGGTGCCGGATTCCATGGTGCTGCGCCCGCCCGGTGGCTGGGCGCGGGGCTTCGGGCGGCTGATGGATGCCTATAACGGGCAGCGTGTGGGGGCTGCGACCGTCGCGCTCGGCCTTGCGGCCGGCGCTTACGACCACGCCCTGGTCCGCGCCCAGGCGCGCGAGCAGTTCGGCCGGCCGATCGCGGAGTTCCAGGGCCTGGCCTGGATGCTGGCGGACATGTCGATCGAGCTCGAAGCCTCCCGCGCGCTGGTGTGGCGCGCGGCGCGCTCGGCCGGGCCGAACGGCTTCCCCGACCGGTTGGCGGCGGCGCAGGCGAAGGTGATGGCGGCCGACATGGCGATCCGCGTGACCAACAACGCGCTGCAGGTGTGGGGCGCGGCCGGGTATTCGCGGGAGAACCCGATGGAACGCTACGTCCGTGATGCGCGGATGTTCGCGATCGCCGGTGGCACGGCGCAGGTGCTGCGGACTCAGGTGGCGGAACAGATCCTGGGACGGAAGCTGCCGCAGACGAGGGGCGGGTTCGTGCGCCTGGCGGAGAAGGCGGAGCGCGCGGCGGCAGAGTAGGTCGCCGTAGCAGCGGGTGAGGGCGGGGAGAGGCCGCGCCCCCGCCCCGCGCGTCATCGCATCATGCGCGCCGGCGGGGCGCCGGCCGGTTATTCACCCGCGCCACGGGAGCTTGCGGCAGGGAGCGCCGCTGCAGGTGCCGCCACACCTCGGCGTCCCGATTGTAGAAGTCCGGGCGGGACTGCAGCGCGCCGCCGGCATCCACGAACGCCGTCTGGTAGATGACGAAAACCGGCACGGGCGTCGGCAGGACGTGCCGGGTGGTGCCGCCCGCGGCGATCCCTTCATTGATTGCGTCGACCGGCCGTTGCATCAGCAGGGCAGCGAACTCACGCGGGTTCTGGACCCGGATGCATCCATGGCTCAGGCGACGGTTGTCGCGGTTGAAGACGGTCCTGTCCGGCGTGTCGTGCAGATACACGTCGAACCGGTTCGGCATGTCGAACATGATCACGCCGAGCCCGGCCTCGGGTCCGGCCAGTTGCTCCACCTCGCCATTGGGGCGCATGACCATGTTGTTCCGCGCGAGGTAGTTCGGGTCGCGGGCGATCCTGGGCAGGATCTCCGCATCCACGATGTCCTTCGGGATGACCCAGGGCGGGTTGAAGAAGCTCGCCTCGATCATGGCGCGGAATTCGGGGCTCTGGTTGCGCGTGGCATCGTCCCCGACCACGACCCGCGTCGTGAACACCGGCTGGCCGGCGCGATACAGCACCAGACTCTGATCGGCCACGTTGACCCAGACCCGGTCGGCCGGCAGTCGCCGCGGCAGCCAGCGCTGACGTTCGAGGTTCACCTCGGCCGCACGCAGGCGGTTCGCCGCGACGATGCCGCCGGCTCCGTTGGCGCGATAGCTCTGCAAGGCCCCGCGCAGGGCCTCATAGGTCGGGGTCTTTGGGGCCAGCGCCTCGATCGCCCCCGCCGCATCCCCGCTGCGGATCCCGGCATGAAGCGCGGCAGCCACGTCGACCGGCTCCGGCGACAGCGCCTCGCTGTCTCGCCGGCGATCGACCGGCACGGCGCCGCCGGCCAGCGCGTCGGCATAGGAAAGGAAGGCGCTCGACAGCAGCAATTCGCGGCGAAGCGGCGGAAATGTCGTACGACGCCGCAGCAGGCTGGCATGGAACAGCTCGGGGTCCAGCCCGTGATCGTCGGCAGTGAGTACCGCTTCCACCAATGCGTCTGCCTGCGACTGGCGCGTTTCCCAGACGGGCTGGAAGTCACGACGCGCGTAGAAGCGCTGCAGGAGCCCGGCATTCAGCGGTTCACCGGCCACCATCAGCTCGGGCGCGCCATCGTTCAGGTTGCCGATGCTGGGGTCGGTACGTGGCGCCGGCCTGGACGTCACCGGTCGATCGGGCACCGTGCCGCATGCGGAAAGGCCGCATGCCGTGGCGAGAGCCATCGCGCCACCCCGGAGGGTGCGGCGCCGCGATACCACGGCAGCGCTGTCTTCTTCGTCACAGCCGGGCCTGATCGTGGGCCGCGACGCGCGCAGTGATGTCACTCCTCAATCCTTTCCCGGCCGGCACAACTGCTTGTTTGACTCTTTGCGAAGAATTGCCATTCAATCATGCGCTGTCCAAGAGCCATGCAACTATGGCGAAGGAGAAAGAGATGGCCCTCGTTTCCAAGCTGATGACTTGCCCGCGACTGTTCCGCAAGGTGGCGGTGGTGGCCGTCGTGATTCCGGCGGCGCTCGCGGCCTGCGCCCAGCAGCCGCCGCCGCCCCCGCCTGCGCCGGTCCAGGCTGCGCCGCCGCCGGCGCCGGTTCCGGCCGCGCGGGGCTGATCCGCAGGGGAGAATAGGACGTACCCGTCTGCCAATCCCGGCTCGTGCTGATCAGCGGGCCAGGGGCGACGGATCGTTTGGCGCGACGCTGCGGCGTCGTGGTGCTTTACCGAGGCGGCGAGCCTCGGGGCGTTGTCAGCCGAATGTGCTGACTGACCGGACGAGACGGAGGACGCTCCCGCCGAGGGCACGGGGCGGCTTCCGGCCTCATCCAACCGGCCTCTATATCCGACTGCCGCACGCACGCCTCCGAGGTTGACGCGCGCCCCGCACCCCCCTAGAAGCGCCCCCTCACGAGGTAAGCCATGAAGATCCGCAATTCCCTGAAGACCGCCAAGACCCGCGACAAGAACTGCGTGCTCGTCCGCCGCCGTGGCCGGGTCTATGTGATCAACAAGAAGAATCCCCGCCTGAAGGCCCGCCAGGGCTGAATGCGGCGCGCCGGCTCGTTCCGGCGCCTCAGGTTGTGGATGAAAAGGGGGCTCGCGCCCCCTTTATCTGTTTCCGGCATGGCTGCCGGCTGGCGCAGGCATCTTGCTGCCACTTCCGTCGGTGCGCTTTACGCGCCCGGCCGCGATGCGCATCTTCCATGCTCGGAGGACCGCCGCCGTGATCTCGCTGCCGCCGCCCAATCAGCAGACCCTCGCCCGCCGGGCCGAGATTGTGGCTGCCCTCTCGGCCATCGTTCCCGGCGACGGCGTGATCAGCGATGCCGTCCGCCTCAAGCCATATGAGACGGATGGCCTCGCCGCCTATCGCCAGATGCCGCTTGCGGTGGTGCTGCCGCGTACGACCGAACAGGTCGCCGCCATCCTCCGCTACTGCCACCAGAACGCTGTCCGCATCGTTCCGCGCGGTGCCGGCACCTCGCTGTCCGGCGGCGCGCTGCCGATGGAGGACGCCGTCGTCATCGGCCTGATGCGCATGAACCGCATCCTGGAGATCGATCTCGACGATCGGCTCGCGGTGGTGGAGGCCGGCGTGACCAATATCGGCATCACCAACGCCGTGGCCGGGGACGGATTCTTCTATGCGCCCGATCCGTCGTCGCAACTCGCCTGCATGATTGGCGGCAATGTGATGATGAATTCCGGCGGCGCGCATTGCCTGAAGTACGGCGTCACGGCGAACAACCTGCTCGGTCTGAAATTCGTCACCATCGAGGGCGAGATCGTCACCATCGGCGGCGCCCACCTCGATGCCGCCGGCTATGATTGGCTCGGCCTGATCACGGGTTCGGAAGGCCAGCTCGGCCTCGTCACCGAAGTCACCGTCCGCATCCTGCGCGGGCCGGAAGGCGCGCGCGCCATGCTCGCCGCCTTCAAAGGCACCGAGATCGCGGGCGCTGCCGTGGATGCCATCATCGCGTCCGGCATCATCCCGGTCGCGCTGGAGTTCATGGACAAGCCCTGCATCCATGCCTGCGAGGCCTTCGCCCATGCCGGCTACCCGCTGGACGCCGAGGCCATGCTGATCATCGAGGTCGAGGGCAGCACCGCCGAGCAGGACGACCTGCTGAACCGCATCAAGGCGATCTGCGAACGCTTCGACCCGATCAGCCTGAAGGTCGCCGAATCCCCCGAGCAGTCGCTGGCGATCTGGAAGGGCCGCAAGGGTGCCTTCGGCGCGGTCGGCCGCATCAGCCCCGATTATCTCTGCATGGACGGCACGATACCGACCTCCGAACTGCCCTTCGTGCTGAAGCGCATCGGGGAGATGAGCGAGCAGTATCGCCTCGGCGTCGCCAATGTCTTCCACGCGGGCGACGGCAACCTCCATCCGCTGATCATGTTCGACGCCAACGACGCTGACAGCTTCCGCCGGGCCGAAGCCTTCGGCGCCGAGATCCTGACGCTGTGCGTGGAAGTCGGCGGCTGCCTGACGGGCGAGCACGGTGTCGGCGTCGAGAAGCGGGACCTGATGACGGTGCAGTTCACCGCGCGCGAGCTCGACCAGCAACGCGCCATCAAATCGGCCTTCGATCCGCAGTGGCTGCTGAACCCCTCCAAGGTCTTCCCGCTCCAGGCGGCGGCCGAATGAACGACCTGCTGGCCCCCGCGGACGAGGCCGCGCTCGCCGCCGGCATCGGCGCCGCCCATGCGGGGCGCGAGCCGCTGGCGATCGAGGGCCGCGGCACCAAGCGCGGGCTTCTGCGGCCCGTGCAGGCGGCGCGCACGCTCTCCACGCGCAACCTGACCGGCATTACCCTCTATCGCCCCTCCGAACTCGTGCTTTCGGCCCGCGCAGGCACGCCGGTTCCCGAGATCGAGGCCGCGCTCGCCGAGAAGGGTCAGCACCTGATCGCGGAGCCGCCCGACACGCGCGGCATCTTCGGCGCGGCGGAGCCAGCAACGCTCGGCGGCATCGTCGCGGCGAATCTGTCGGGCCCCCGGCGCATCTCCTGGGGCTCGATGCGCGACCACCTGCTCGGAATCCGATTCGTGAACGGGGCAGGGGAGGTGCTGCGCTCCGGTGGCCGCGTGCTGAAGAACGTCACCGGGCTCGACCTGTGCAAGCTCCTGGCAGGGTCGTACGGCACGCTCGGGGTGATGACGGAGATCACGTTGAAAGTGCTGCCGGCGCCCGAGGCCACGGCGACGCTGCTCGTCCAGGTGCCGGACGTTGCCGCGGGAGTGCGGGCGGTCTCGGCCGGTCTCGGCAGCCCGTTCGGAGTGTCCGGCGCGGCGGTGCTGCCGGGCGTGCCCATCCTCGCGGCGATGCGGCTCGAGGATTTCGCTGCGTCTGTCGCCTACCGATCGGAGCGTCTTCGCGAGGCGCTCGTCGCGTTCGGCGCCGTCACCCTGCTGGAAGGCGAGGCTAGCCGCGCGTTCTGGCGCGAGGTCCGCGATGCCGCACCGCTCGCGGCGCGCGCGGAGGAGGCGGTGTGGCGCGTCTCCGTCCGGCCCTCGGCCGGGCCCGCCGTGGCTCGGGTGGCGGAGGCGCTGGGCGGGCGCGCGCTGCTCGATTGGGGCGGTGGTCTGGTATGGGTGGCCGCGCCGGCGACGGCCGCGGCGCATGGGGCGCTGGTCGCCGCGGCGGCGCCGTCCGGCGGAACCTGCACGCTGTTCCGGGCGCCGGAGGCGCTGCGCCTGTCGGTGGAGGTGCTGCCGCCCGAGCCGCTGCCCCTCGCGGCCATCGCGCAGCGCGTGAAGGCCGCCCTCGATCCCGCCGGCATCCTCAACCCGGGCCGGATGCGCGCCGGCACCTGAGGCTGGGCGCGACGTTCCGCGCCGCGCGTGCAAGACTGCTGCATCATGCAATCGACCACGTCATTACCGGGCCGGATGTCGCCAGCGGCGATGTCGGCGCTGCTCGCGCTGTCGATGGGCGGCGCCGCCCGCGCGGAGGCCGTCGGGGACCTCCTCGACATCACCGCGGTCACCGTCGAGGCCAAGAGCGCCGAGCAATGCGCCGCGCGCAGCGAGCATCTGGCGGAGGAATCGCGCAAACTGTCGCTGGCGACGTCGCCTCCGTATCACCTGTCGGAAGGGCTGCGTGGCTTCTACGATCATGTCCTGCGCCTCGACGCGGGCGGCGAACATTCATCGACGGCGCAGCTGAGCACGGTCTACGTCACCGGCTACACCGGGGCTGGCGAGAGCATGCGGCGCGCCGTGTCGCCCTTCGTCCGCGTCGAGGTCTCGCGCCCCGGCGGCACGCCGGCGGATGCGCCGTCGCGAATCTCGATGTCGTGGCTCTGGATGCAGCGCCTGGTCCAGAGCCAGGACCAGTCCGGTCGGACGATCGAGAATCCCCAGCTGCATCGCTTCGATTTCGTCGGCGAGGTCGTGACGGCTTATGGCAGCTGGGGCCATGCCGTCGCGCCGTGCCGGCCCGGGGCGGATCGCATCTGGGTCGGGGCGGTGGCGGTCTGGAGCTACCTGCCGCCGTAAAGCGCCCTCAGCCTGCTTCCTGGACGGCGAAGCGCGCCTTGCCCTCGCTTTCCAGCTGCGCGCGACGCGCATCGACCTGGCCCTGGATGGAATCGCGATCCGAGCGGCTGTAGCGGTATCGGCGGCAGGATGCGTTCCACTCCGCGATCGCCGCGTTGAAGGCCTGGACCTGGCCCTGCTTCGCCGCGCGCATGTCGGGGCGCGCGGCCTCGATGCGAATGTCGTTGAACATGCACCAGCGCAGCTCGACCTTGCTCAGTGCCCGCGTGCCGTCATGCTCGGGCGGGCGGGTCTCGGTGAAGTCCTCCTCGCAGGCGACGAGGCCGAGGGCGAGCAGCAGGAGCGCGACGCGGCGGAGGTGCATGGCGGGTTTGTCCTTCGGCCGGATGATGGGATTCGCCGGAAGCTACCACGGCGGCCGCGATCGCGCGCCGTGACCTTGCGCTCTCCCCGCGCGCCCTTACGGTGCGCGCGGAAGTGAGGAGGCGCCCATGGCCCAGCGCAAGCATCGCATCGCCGTCATTCCCGGCGACGGCATCGGCAAGGAAACGACACCCGAGGGCCTGCGCGTGCTCGACGCCGCGGCGCGGCGCTTCGGCTTCGAACTGGAGCTGAAGGAGTACGACTGGTCCTGCGAGACCTATGTCCAGACCGGCAAGATGATGCCGGATGACGGGATGGATCGGCTGAAGGACAGCGATTCGATCTTCCTCGGCGCGGTGGGCTGGCCGGGCGTGCCGGACCACGTCTCCCTGTGGGGCCTGCTGATCCCGATCCGCCGGCAGTTCGACCAGTATGTCAGCCTGCGGCCCTGCAAGCTGCTGCCGGGGTCGAAGTCGCCGCTCGCGGGCCGTGGGCCGGAGGATATCGATTTCTACGTGGTGCGCGAGAACACCGAGGGCGAGTATTCCTCGATCGGCGGCAAGATGTTCCCCGGCACGGACCGCGAGTTCGTCTCCCAGCAGACGGTGCTGACGCGCATCGGCTGCGACCGCATCATGAAGTACGCCTTCGAGCTTGCGATGACCCGCAAGCGGAAGAAGGTGACGAGTGCGACGAAGTCGAACGGCATCACCTTCACCATGCCGTACTGGGATGAGCGCTTCGACGCGATGGCGAAGAACTATCCGGAGGTGACGACGGACCAGTTCCACATCGACATCCTCTGCGCGCATTTCGTGCAGCATCCGGATTGGTTCGACGTGGTGGTGGGGTCGAACCTGTTCGGGGACATCCTGTCCGACCTGGGGCCGGCCGTGGCGGGGTCGATCGGCATCGCCGCTTCGGCGAACATCAACCCCGAGAAGACCTTCCCGTCGATGTTCGAGCCGGTGCACGGGTCGGCGCCGGATATCGCCGGCAAGTTCATCGCGAACCCGATCGGGCAGATCTGGTCCGGGGCCATGATGCTCGAGCATCTGGGTGAGAAGGCGGCGGCGGACTGCATCGTGCAGACCATCGAGAAGCTGCTGGCCGAAGGCGGGCCGCGCACGCGCGACATGGGCGGGCAGGCCGGCACGGTCGATGTCGGCAAGGCGATCGCCGAGGCCGTCGCGAAAGGCTGAAAACCCCCGGGGCGCGTCACATGAATGTCGTGATGCGCCCTGCGGCTTGAACGGCAACGATGCTGACGCTACTCTGTAGCAGCATTTGAGAACGATTCTCATCTGCAATTGCGAATGACTCTCAATTGACGCTGAGGTACCTGGTCATGGGCGCTGATTTCAGCCACATCGCGCGGCGCTGCGAGCGGGCGGTTGTGACTGCCTATCGCGAGCTGCGGGAGCAGGGTTCGGCCGACTTCAGCGCCTTCGGCGCGTGCACGGCGCTGTACCGCATCCATCACCCGGAAGCGTCGGTGAACGAGGCACGTCGGCTCGTGGCCGAGTGGATCGACCATCATATCGTCCGCGAGGACAACGGGCCGACCGACGGCTGCGACTGCCCCTGATCCGCCGTCCCAAAGCCGTTCGGGCTTCGCTATGAACGGTTGCCCGGTCTGAACTGATTGCGGAAGGCCGGCACGTCCCCGGCAGGCGTTCAGGCCGCGAGAGACGTGATCTCCGCCCGCAGCTCCGGAATTCCCTGACCCGTGTTGCTGCTCGTCACCAGGACGAGCGGGTGCGCAGCCGTGTGGCTGCGGGCCAGCGCCTCGGCTTCCTTGATGCGCGCGGCGAGCTTGGTCGGCCCGATGTCGTCCGACTTCGTCAGCACGATCTGGAAGGCGACCGCGGCGACGTTCATCAGTTCCATCGCTGCGCGGTCGGACGATTTCGTCTCGATCCGCGCGTCGAGCAGCAGCATGACGCGCATCAGGTTCGGGCGACCGCGCAGGTAGTCGAACATCACGCCCTGCCAGTCCTGCTGCATGTCCTTGGACGCGCGGGCGTAGCCGTAGCCCGGCAGGTCCACGAGCACGAGCCGCTCGGCCAGGTTGAAGAAATTGAGCTGGCGCGTGCGCCCTGGCATCTGAGAGACGCGCGCCAGCGCCTTCTGCCCCGTCAGCGCGTTCACCAGTGACGACTTGCCCACATTGGACCGCCCGCAAAAGGCGACCTCGGGCAGCCCGGGCTCCGGCAACTGGTCCGACTTCTGCGCGGCGTAGAAGAAGTTGCAGGGCCGTGCGAACAGCAGCCGCCCTGCCTCGATCAGCGCCTCGCGCTCGGCATCGTCCCTTGCTTCGGCAAGCCCAGTCATTGTTGTTCCTCTCGCCGAATGGGCCGTGCCTGTCGCGCTGATGCCCCTTGGTGTCAGATAGAAAAAGGAGGGGGTGCGGGGGAGTTCACTCCCCCGCCCTTCACTTCGCCTTCCCGACGGTCTTCGCGATCCGCGCCGCCGCCCGGTCGTGCCGCATGATGTAGTACTGCTGCGCCACCGACAGCGTATTGTTCCATGCCCAGTAGATGATCAGACCGGCCGGGAACGACGCCAGCATGAAGGTGAACAGGATCGGCATCCACTGGAAGATCTTGGCCTGGATGGGGTCGGGCGGCGCCGGATTCAGCTTCTGCTGGACCCACATGGTGATGCCCATGATGACCGCCCAGGCCGGCATGTGCAGCCAGTGGCTCCAGACCGCCGGGTCGAAGGGCAGCAGGCCGAACAGGTTGAACAGGTTCGTCGGATCGGGCGCGGACAGGTCGTGGATCCAGCCGAAGAAGGGCTGGTGCCGCATCTCGATGGTGACGAACAGCGCCTTGTACAGTGCGAAGAACACCGGGATCTGGATGAGGATGGGCAGACAGCCGGAGGCGGGATTCACCTTCTCCGACCGGTACAGCGCCATCATCTCCTGCTGCGCCTTCTGGGGGTCGTCCTTATAGCGCTCGCGGATCTCGGTCATCTTGGGCGCGAGGGCCTTCATCCGCGCCATCGAGTGGTAGGCCTTGTTCGCCAGCGGGAAGAAGGCGGCCTTGATCAGCACGGTGAAGATCAGGATGGCGACGCCGAAGTTCCCGGTCAGGCGGAAGATCCAGTCGAGCGCCAGGAAGAACGGCTTCACCAGGAAGTAGAACCAGCCGAAATCGATCGCCTTGTCGAAGTCGGCGATGCGCAGGCGCTCCATGTAGGAGTCCAGCAGGTGCACTTCCTTGGCGCCGGCGAAAAGGCGCGTCTCCATCTGGCCGGTGGCGCCCGGCGCGATGGTGAGCGGCTGCGGCGTCGCCATGTCGACCTGCCAGCGTTCGCCGGCCGTCCCGCCGCCCTCGTTGGCGGCCCGGTAGGTCGCGCGCAGCGTCTGGTCGGGCGACGCCGGCATGATGGCGGAGAGCCAGTACTTGTCGGTGAAGCCGGCCCAGCCGCCGGTCGTCTCCTGCTCGAGCGCCACGCCGGCGCGGCGCTCGGCCTCGGACTTGGCGCCGCTGTAGGTGACTTCATGCAGGCGGCCATTGAGCACGCCCGTGAACCCCTCGTGCAGGATGTAGAAGCCGGCGGTGGTCGGCGTGTGCTCGCGCCGGATGCGGGTCCAGGGCAGCACGCTGACCGGTTCGGCGCCGTTGTTCTGCACGCGCTGGTCGGCAGTGATCATGTACTGGTCGTCGATGGACAGGACGATCTGGAAGACTTGGCCCTGGCCGTTGTCCCAGCTCAGCGTGACCGGGTGGTTCGGGGCGAGCGGGCCGCCCGTCGCGGTCCAGTCGGTCTCGCTGTCGGGCACACGGACGCCCGGGCTCGCCGCCGTCCAGCCCCATTGCGCGAAATAGGGGTTGGCGCTGTTGCGCTGGTCGAACAGGCGCACGAGCGGGGAGTTCGGGGCGAGGGTCTCGCGGTAGGTCGTGAAGACCAGGTCATCCACGCGGGCGCCGCGCAGGTTGATGCTGCCGGCAACGCGAGGGGATTCGATCTGGACGCGCGCGGCGGGGGCGCGCGGCGTGGTCGCCGCAGCCTCGCCCTGCGATGGCGCCGTCACGCCGGGCGTGGGGACGCCTGCGGTCGGGGCCGGCACGGCCGGAACGGCCTGCTGTTGCGCGGCCGGGGTCGGCGGCAGGGGCGCGGGCGGCCGGTTGGCGCGGTTGTACACGTCGAACAGCAGCATGATGCCGATCGAGAGCGCGATTGCGGCGAAGAGGCGCTTCTGGTCCATCGGGAGAAATCTCAGCCTTTCGGCGGAAGGGGCACGGGGTCGTAGCCGCCCGGGTTCCAGGGATTGCAGCGCAGGATGCGCTTCGCGCTCATCACGGCACCGCGCGCGGCGCCATGCGTGGATATCGCGTCGAGGGCGTAGTCGCTGCAGGTGGGATAGAAGCGGCAGTTACTGCCGATGACGCCGCGCAACGTGTAGCGATAGGCGTGGACGCAGCCCTTGAGCGCCATGCCGGCGGCGCTCACGGCAGGACTCCAGTCTGCTTCAGGGCGCCGCGCAGGTCGCCGATGAGCTGGCCGAACGGCCGCTTGCCGGTGGCGTCGCGCCCGATCAGCACGAGGTCCCATCCGGACAGGCCGAGGCCGGGCAGCGCCAGGCGCGCGGCCTCCTTCATTCGCCGCCGCGCGCGGTTGCGCACCACGGCGTTGCCGACCTTCTTCGTCACGGTGAAGCCGAGGCGCAGGGAGCCGGGCTCGGTCGCCAGGGCCTGAAGCACCAGGCCCGGCCGCGCCGCGCGCTTGCCGCGCTGGGCCGCGCGCAGGAAATCCCGGCGCTTCTTGATCCGGCCGGCGGGAGCACCCGTCTGGGGCGGGGCCGGGTCGGCGCTGCCCGACATGGGTTGCTCCGCGGCGGGGCCGGTCAGGCCGACAGGCGCTTGCGGCCCTTGGCGCGGCGGTTGGCAAGCACCTTGCGGCCGCCCACGGTGGCGAGGCGCGCACGGAACCCGTGCCGGCGCTTCCGGACAAGCTTCGAGGGCTGATAGGTACGCTTCACGACGAAGTCTCCTGAAACTCGGTGCCGGCGGACGGGAGGACCGCCGCCAGCAGGACACGCCGGCGGTCCCCTTCCATGGGGCGCCCCGGCGAGGCGCGGAGGTATAGGGAGCAGGCTTGCCGCCCGTCAACCGCGGAGGGAGCGATTCCAGGATGAAACGGGGGCGCCGGGGGCCGATCAGGCCGTGGGGAGCCGCCGGAATCCCGGCTCGTCGGGCGGATCCGCGAATTCCTCGGTGATCTCGGTGACGCGGGCCATGATCGGGCCGCGGCGGCAGGCGGACAGCAGCGCCTGCACCGCGGCTTCCTCGCCGGCCACCAGGGCCTCTACCGTGCGGTCGCGGCGGTTGCGCACCCAGCCATGCACGCCGAGGCGCGTCGCCTCCGCCAGCATCCAGTCGCGGTAGCCGACGCCCTGGACCGCGCCGGCGATGATGACGCGGCGCGCCCTCATGCCCGCACCAGGGCGAGGAAGCGCTCGGCGAGGCCGATATCTGCGGCGGCGCGGGCGCGGCGCTGCTCGGCCTCCCAATCCGTGCCCCAGCGCTGTTCCTGGAGGATCTCGTCCAGCGTCGCGAGGCGATGGGCCTCCGCCGCATCCAGCCGGCCCGCCGAGAGGGCAAGGGCCAGCACCAGGCTGCCGAGTGCCGGCACGGCGAGGCCGAGCGCCGCCAGCTCATCGCTCGCATGGGCGGCGACGGCGCCGCGCAGGGCGTCGACGCTCGCCGCGGGCTGCGCGACAGGCATCAGGCCGGCGGTGACGGTCAGCGCCGCCCCATGGGTCTCGGCCGCCCAGTCGAGAAGGGGTTGCCATTCCCGCGCCTGCTCTGCGGCGAGCTGCGCATCCTCGGCGCGATAGCAGAGGAGGTCCGTCTCGGCATACTTGGCGAGGCCCGCGACCATCGCCGACGGATCGGCGGCGATACGGTCCTGCGCGGTGCCCAGCAGCCGCGTCAGCGGCACCGCCTCCAGCGTCATCTCGCCGCCCTTCTCGCCGCCGGCGGCCTGCCACTCGGCGGCGATGGCCTCGGCCAGCACGGCGCGATCGGTGGCAAGGGCAGCGCCGCCCGGCAGGCGCAGCGGCCTGCCATCCAGCAGCACCGCATGACCGCCCTCGGGCCGTGGGACGGCGACGGCATGGGACCAGAAACGCTTCATCGGAGCGCTATGTAGCGCAGGTGCAGCGCGTCGCCACGGCCCGCTATCGCGGACGCCCGCCGAACAGGCCGCGCAGGATGTCTTGGGCAGGCCCCTGGAGCTCCCGCGGGATGCCCGGCACCGCCGGTGTCGCGGGCATGGCCGCCGCCGCCGGCGGGGCCGGACCATCCGCGCCCATGCGGGCGAGGCGAAGCTGCTCCGCGCAATCCGCGGCCGGCTGGCCGCCGGGCTGCCCGCGCAGCCATTCCACGGACGGATCGCGCCACAGCCGGTTCGCCACCGTATCGCCGATCACCTGCGCCAGGGCGCGGCCGGGATCGACGCCGATGCGTGGCGCGGCCAGTGTGCCGCCGATGCCGACCGGCGCGCGCACCGCGACGCCGAAGATCTGCACATCCGGCAGCAGCCGCGCGGCCACCGTCTCATTCCGCAGATTGACCGCGGCCCGACCGGTGATGCGGCCGACCGAGGTCTCGGCAAGCAGGGCGCTGGTGGTGGCGACGCCGTCGTCGGCCGTGACGCGCAGCGCAAGGCAGCGCAGCGCCACCCCATCGCGCGGCGCGCCCGGCATCAGCAGCGCCAGCAGGTCCGACCCGAGCCGCCGCAATCCGGCCGGGTCGATCCGGCCATCGACCAGCGCGAGGCCGGCTTCGCCGGTCAAAGTGGCGGCGAGGGCGCGGGTGGTCGCGCCCCGGGCGGTGGCGTCGACGGCGATCTGGGCGTGCCCCTCGATGCCGACATCCTCGCCGCGGGCGTGGCGCAGCGCGGCGAGGTCGATGCCGCTTCCTTCGCTGCGCAGCGCCAGCGCGACGGTCGGCGGGCTCGGGTTGCGGTCGATGCGCGCCTCGCCGCGCAAGGGGCCGCCGGGGGTGGTGACGGCGAAGGGCGCGACGTGCAGCACCTGGGCGTCCTGGGCGATCGTCGCCTGGAGGTCGCGCCAGTCGGCGCCGCCGATGCGGGCGAGGGCAGCGCGCAGCTCGACGCGGCCCTGCCACGCGGCCAGGCCATCGAGCGGCAGGGCGATGTCGGGGATGACGCGCCGCGCCGTGTCAGTCGGCGCCGGGGTCTCGGGCGCGGTGGCGGGCGGCGCCGCGGGCGCGGGGGG
>NZ_JAAEDI010000003.1 GCF_018129025.1 Neoroseomonas terrae
GGCGCAGCTCGCGGCGGTTGCGCCCGGCCTGCCGAGTGCGGATGTGGTGGCCGCGCGCGTGGCGCGGACCAGCGGCGCGGTTGCCGACAGCGCCGGTTCGCCCGGCCAGGCCAGCGGCTATTTCGCGCGGTCCGCGGCGCGCTTCGCGCGGGGGGTGCCGCGGTCGCGACCCTATGCCGACACGCTGCTGCTGCAGGCGGCAGCGGCGACGGATGCAGGCGCCAGCGCGGGATCGGTCCTCGACCCCTGCCGGCGGGCGGTGAGCGTGCTGCGGGACCTGCGCGAAGGCACCAGTGCCCGTGCCATGGCGCCCTGCGTCGATGCCTTCGCGCGCAGCGCCGGCGGCGATGGCCAGGCGCTGCTTGCGGAGGCATTCGAGGCCGCGCAGCTGGCCCAGGGCAGCGTGACGACGACGCAGATCGCCCGCGCCGCGGCGCGGCTGAGCGAGAGCGCGCGCAACCCCGCCGCGGCCGAGGCGATCCGCCAGCGCGACGAGGCCGGGCGCCGGCTGGCCGGGCTGTATCAGGCCCGTGACGAGGCCTCGGCCGCGGCCGGGCGCGGGGGCGGCCCCTCGGTGCAGGAGATCGACGGCCGCATCGCCGAGGCGCAGGACGCCCTGACGGACGCCGACCAGGCGGCGCAGAGCGCGGCGCCGGGCTTCGCGCAGCTGCTGCAATCCGTTTCCTCGGCCAATGAGGTGTTCGAGCGGCTGGAGCCCGGGGAGGCGCTGACCTCGATCTTCCTGCCGCCGGAAGGCCATGGCTGGACCTTTGTGCTGCGCGACGGGCGGATCGGCGCCGGGCGGATCGGCGTGACCGGCACGCAGATGGATGCGCTGGTCGAGCAGCTGCGTGCCACGCTGGAGGACGGCAATGGCGAGAAGCCCTTCGCCGCCGGCACGGCACACGAGATCTACCGCGCGCTGTTCGCCGGCGTGGCGGGGCCGGTCGGCGAGGCGCGGCGGCTGGTGGTGGTGCCCTCGGGGCAGTTGCTATCGGTGCCCTTCGGCGTGCTGGTGGATGCGCCGCCGCCCGCGCCGACCGGGTATGAGAACGTGTCCTTCCTGCTGGCGCGCATGCCGATCGCTCACGTCCCGGCGCCCTCCAGCTTCGTCGCCCTGCGGCGGGCGGGACCGTCCCGCGCGTCCCAGCCGTGGTTCGGCTTCGGGGCGCCGACGCCGGTGCCGCTCGCCCAGGCGCTGCGGACCTTCCCGGCCTCGGCGCAATGCGGGCGGCTGCTCGCTAGCCTGCCGCCGCTGGCGACGGCGGGGCTGGAGCTTCAGGCATCCGGGCAGCTCATGCGGGCATCGGCGCGCGATATCCGGACCGGGTCCGCCTTCACCGCCGATGCGGTGCGGCGCACCGCGCTGCGGGATTTCCGCGTGCTGCATTTCGCGACGCATGGGCTGATGCCCGGGGAGCTGTCGTGCCTGCAGGAAGCGACGATCATCGCATCCCCGTCGCCGGGTGCGCCGAATGCGGCGAATGCGCTGCTGACCGCGGGCATCGTTCTCGACCTCGAACTGGATGCGGATGTCGTGGTGCTGTCGGCCTGCAATTCCGGCGGCGGCAGTGCGGGCGAGAGCCTGTCGAGCCTGGCGCGGTCGATCTTCTATGCGGGGGCGCGGTCGCTGATGGTCACGCATTGGTACCTGAATGACGCCGCTGCCACGCGCATCATCGCGTATTCCCTGCGCAACCTGCAGCAGGGCCAGGGCATGGCAGAAGCGTTAAGGGGCGCGCAGCTCGACCTGGCGCGGAATGTGCCGGGTGGTGGGCATCCGGCGCTGTGGGGCGCCTTTGCACTGGTGGGGCCGGGGCCATCGGGACGTGCCGCGCAGGTCGAGGCGGCGCGCTAACGCGCTGCGCGACCGGCCGGCGTGGCCTGAGCGGTAGCGGCAACTCCTGCTCATAGGGCAGGGCAGTTTCGTGCGATCGTGCAGCGGCGCAGGCTGCTCACGCCCGGAAGGAGCTGCATCATGCCCGGCCGAACGCCCATCGCCCCGCCGGAGGAGGACCCGAATGTGGGGATCCTCTGCGCTTCTCCGCCCTGCTTCATGCATGAACTCGATCCGTACTGCATCGGCCCGGTCGGGTGGGAGGAAGTGCGCGCCTGGCGCCGGGCCGAGCGCCGGCGGCTGATCGCCTGCCGCGCCGCCGTGCCGCTGGCCGAGCGGCGGGCCCGGGACCTCCTCATCACCGGGCACCTGCGCGCGGCGCTGCCGGATCTCGCAGGCCGCCACATTGGCTTCTACTGGCCGTTCAAGGGGGAGTATGACCCGCGACCGCTGGTGCGCGCCCTGCACCAGGCAGGCGCCCGTCTGGCGCTGCCGGTGGTGGTGGAGCGAGCGCAGCCGATGCTGTTCCGGCCCTGGTGGCCGGGCGTCCGCATGATGAAAGGCATCTGGGACATCCCGGTGCCGGCAGAGGGGCGCCCCGTGAGCCCCGACATGCTGCTGGTGCCGCTGGTCGGCTTCGATGCGCGTGGCTACCGGCTCGGCCATGGCGGGGGGTACTACGACCGCACCCTGGCGGCGATGCCGCAGCGGCCGCGCGCCATCGGCATCGGCTTCGAGAGCCTGCGCCTGCCATCCATTCATCCGCAGCCGCACGACATCCCGATGGACCTCATCGTGACCGAGCATGGCGTGAGGGAGGCAATCGCATGACCCCCGAGGACCGCAGCGCCGTCTGCGAGGCGCTTCTCGCCTCGACAGCCGATGCGATCGTGATGTGCGCCGGCGATGGCGTGATCCGGTTTTGGAGCCCGGGCGCAGAGCGCATCTTCGGCTTCACCGCCGAGGAGGCAGTGGGCCAGTCCCTCGACATCATCATCCCGGAGCCGCAGCGGGCGCGGCATTGGGTCGGATTCGACAGGGTGATGGCGGGCGGGCACTCCCGCTTCGGCGAGGGCGAACTGCTTGCGGTGCCGGCGCTGCATCGTGATGGGCGGCGCATCTCGGTCGAGTTCACCATCGCGCCGGTCCATGACGCGAACGGCGCCACGACGGCCATGGCCGCGATCCTGCGCGACGTGACCGCGCGCTTCGAGGAGCTCCGCTCGCTACGACGCCGCCTGGCGGCGTCTGGAGGCGCTCCGCCGGCTGCCGGAGCCGGCCAGCCGGGCGGGTGATGCCGACCCGGCCGCTGCACGACCAGGCGAGCGGGCGCGGGGCGGATGTTGCGCGCCAGTGTGGCCGCCGCGGCGGGTGGCCGCGGTGTGCGGCGCCGCTCACGAAGAAGGTACTGGCCACCCGGTGCTCAGAGATTCAGCGTGGTGCTGAGTCCTCGAATCGGGAGGCGCTGATGAGCAGAGCCACATGCAAGGCGGGCAGGAAGCGGCGTTCGCGTCCTCAGCATGGCGCCGGAAGTGCGCGCAAGCTGAAGTTGATGGACGTGCCCGCTGTCCTGACGGGTGAGAATGACGCCGAGATCGCGCGCCTGAGGCGAGAGCTGGCCGAAGCGCAAGCGAGACTGCGCGAGATCGAGGAGAAGGGCACCGACGTCTACTCGGCGCGAAAGATTGAATCCCTGTTGGAGGCTGCACAGATCGCGCGCGGTCAGGCATTCGATGCGTCGCTCGCCCGGAACAGGGCCGAGGGTGAGTTGCGAGCCCTTCAACGGGCGATCATGGAGGGGCGCGGTCCATCCGGCTGGCTCCTCCGCCGCGCAGCGCGGCGCGTGCTGGCATAGGGACCGCACCCCTGTCTCGGTGCTGACCGCGAGACTGGCTGGCCACTCTGACCTGAAGGTCTGCTTGGGGGTCCGGGGCGCGGCCTCGGCGGCGGTCATCGTGGTCATGCATGACGCCTGTCCCCAACGAAGGAGAGCCCGATCCACTGCCGTCCTGCGCGCCCGACTTCCACGCCGTCGAGAAAGTATTGGCAGTACTTGGGAAACGGCCACCTGTAGGACGGCTGTTCGGCACCCAGACGCCTGCGGCTCCACCTGGAACAGCCTCCTCGCGGAGATTGGCCGCATCCACACCGTCACCGACTTCGCATCGGCACGGCCAGCCATCCAGTAACGCGTTTCGCATGGATACGAAGGCTGCTGTCATGGGCACCGCGGGTCGACTGAGATACGATGGCAGGGCGCGATGCGGCGGGGGATGCAGTTGTCAGGCTACGATGTCATTTCGGACAAGTTCCCAGACCGCTATGTCCTGGACCTTCCCCGGGACGCCAATGCGATTGCGCTGCAGCGTGGCGGTTGGAAGTTCTCCTACGAGACGAAGAGCGAAGCTGAAATCCGAGAAAGCATCGCTTCGGATGGAAGGCCGCTTTTCTGCTCCATGTTCTTTCCGAATTTCGCAGATAGCGACTACCGCGTTCTCGAGTTGGGGCCGAGCGACGGCTACAACACCGCGGGGCTGGAGTTCCACGGCGCGTCGAACATCCTGTCCATCGAAAGCAATGTAGACGCGTTCCAGCGCTGCCTCATCCTGAAGAATGTTTTCGGCCTGAAGGCAAAATTCCTCCTCGGGGATTTCCTCAAATACCTCCATGCGGATATCGAAGCGCCCGACCTGATCTACGCCTCGGGCGTCCTGTACCACCTGACCGACCCCGTCGCCTTCCTGCGACGCTGCGGTGAGGTTTCGCCGGATCTGTTCCTCTGGACCTTCGTCCACGATGAGGAGGCCATCCGGGCGCATGAATACGAAACCCGCCTCTTTGTTCCGCAGGACGACGAGACCGTGCACATCTTCGGCCGCGCCATCACCTGCCACCGCCGTTACTATGACGCAGAGCTGGTTCAGGACCGGAAATTCGCCGGGGGGGTTCGCGCCTACGCCAATTGGCTCTCGCGCCCGGACCTTTTGGCCGTGCTCGAAGGTCTCGGTTACCGTGTCCTGCGCATGATCGACGATGGCTACTCCGGACTTCCCGCGGTGAACATCTTCGCCACCCGCCGTCCGGCTTAGACGCGTGCGATCCCAGGAGGCCCCCGGTAAGGGCAGCCGCAGCGGTGAAGCCGTCTCGGCCTACTATCCGCTTGTCGATGTCCTGCGCGGCTTCGCGGCCGTCTCCGTTATCGTTCTGCATGTCATACACCACACCAACTGGACCGCTTTTCCGACGACCGGCCCCTTATCGTGGTTCCGTGCGGGCGATCTGGGCGTGGATCTGTTCTTCGTGATCAGCGGCTTCGCCATCGTGCACAGTGCGATCCCGCTGCTGGCGCAAGAAGGCTACCTGCGATTCCTCGCGACGTTTTCCGTCCGGCGTCTTGCACGAATCTATCCGCTTTACCTGCTCACGCTGGTCGCTGCGCTGTTCCTGGTACACCGTGATCTGCTATCGGCGCCGGGAGGAGCGATGCATATCGTCTCCCACCTGTTTATGTTCCACACGTTCGATTTGTACTGGTTTTCTTCTATCAACGGCGTGAATTGGACGATCGCCATCGAGATGCAGTTCTATCTGCTCGTGGCGCTCATCCTGCCCTTGTTGATCAGGTCGGGCGGGTGGCCGGTCCTGCTGGCCTTCGTCGTGATCGCATGGGGCTGGCGCTGGCATGCCTTCCACACCGTCACCGATCAGGCCGACCCGCTCTACTTCTTCAAGCTCTTCACGCTCTCTGTGCAGCTGCCGGGCCGGCTGGACGTCTTCGCGGCCGGGATCGCCCTTGCGCTACTTCTGCGACTTTCCGCCTTCCGCAAGATCGCCGCCTCGCCTCTTTTCTTCCCCGCATGCAGTGCGATGGCACTGGCGCTCGGATATGCGTTCGTCTTTCCCGGCTTGAATGTCTGGCCCTCGCAGGAGATGGCCTTCGTCTTCCACAAGACGCTCATAGCGGCGAGCTTCGGCGGTCTGGTCCTGGTCGCCTGTCTCATCCGTGCGCCGTGGATGATCCGGGCAACGACACCGCTTCGCTACTTGGGCACCATAAGCTACGGCCTGTACCTGTGGCATTTGCCCGTACTGCTCCTGCTGAAGGATCGCGGGCTTTCGCCTCTGTTCACATGCCTGCTCACACTTTCCGTCACCATGGGTCTGGCCGCGATGAGCTGGCATGTTCTCGAGAAGCCGATGGCGGCATTGGGCCGCCGGTGGCAGGTCAGGGCTCGACCACTGGAACCGGCGACGACCTGACCGAGGCTTCGTCGTGCGGTCCCTTAGGTCGGGAAGGCGTCGGTGCCGGCGGCGAAGGGATCGGGGAAGGAATGCTGCAGATCGGG
Organism: Neoroseomonas terrae; assembly: GCF_018129025.1. Lineage (GTDB taxonomy): Bacteria > Pseudomonadota > Alphaproteobacteria > Acetobacterales > Acetobacteraceae > Neoroseomonas > Neoroseomonas terrae. The sequence continues at coordinate 6,184 of NZ_JAAEDI010000003.1, forward strand.
CCGATCCCGGTACAGACGTCGTTGGGCTCGCGAGATCGGCGTGCCGTCGGCGAAGTTCGCGAAGGCCCACCATGTCTCCGGCAGCCCCGGCACGCGGTGCGCCGCAAGCCGGCGCCGATACCATTCCAGCAGTTCGAAAACCTCGATTCCTCCGCTGGCATAACGTTCGAGCATGACCTCCCCGACCCATCCGACCTTGGTGAAGTGGAAGAATCGCAGCTCGCTTCCCGCCGCGCGGATCGTGCCGTCCACCCCGATCGAGATGGGACGCCGGCTCAGGTTCCAGCTCGCGACGTTGTAGCCGGGGTCCCGCAGAACATGTACGCCAGCGAAGAGGGCTGGTGCCAGGTCGCACCAGCGTTGGTCGGTGAAGATTCCGTTCGGCACGTCGTCGTAGCAATGGTCCTGAAGCCGCTGCCGCCACCAACGGGCAAAACGGCGGCCGCCGGGACGGCCCGACACGGCGAGGAAGCCGAGATTGTAGATCCCGTATTTGAGGGATCCCATCTCATTGTCCCGGATTGCGCCGGGTTCGTCGTCGGGCTCGACCTGGTGCGGCGTGAGCAGGACGTCATGCTCATCGAGCAGGCGCTCCACTCCAGCGAGGCTTCCGAGCACCGCGATGTCGGGGTCGAGATAGACGACCTTCTCCCGTCCTTCCTGGAGCAGCCGTTCCAGCATCGCGCCCTTTACGGCGGTGCACATCTCGACCACGTCATGGGTGAAGAGCTGCCGTCGGAGGTCGGGCAGTCCGAGCTCTGAGACGCGCACCACCCCAGCGAGTCCCTCCTGCTTCGGATCGAAGGTGAAGCCGTGCGGCTCCTGGTCGACCAGGCAGAGCCAGAGCCGCCATCCCGGCTGATGGCGCCGCAACGTCTCGGCCAGGACCCGCACCCGGTCGAGATAAGCGAAGGAGGCGCTCGTGAAGCAATGGACCTCGGACATGCTCAGGCTGCCTCCAGAGCCTGGATCTGCTGTCGCAGCACTGCGCGTGAAACCGCGCGTCCCTCCGTGCTCCGGATTAGCCAAGCCGCGGTGCCGCCCTGGGGAAGCAGGCTTCCTCGCTGCGGTGGCGCCGCCGCCAGCGCGGCAGCGAGGCCCTCGCCCTCCAGCAAGGCGTGCAACGCCTCCTCCGTGGGGATCACGCGCGCCGAGGCAGGGTGCGCCTCGGCAGCCGCTGCGACATTCCCGGTATCGGCTCGAGTCAGGAGAAAGGCGCCTCCGGCCAGGGCCTCCAGCGCGGCGTAGCAGAAGGTTTCGGGCCAGGAAGCCCAATTGACCACGACGTCGATGCCGTGCCGCGCGACCGCCTCGATCATCGCATCGGGCGCATCCGCGGTTACCTTCACGGGGATCGGCCGGATGCCGTCGGACACCGAGCCGCTCAGCGTCGCCATGCCAAGCTGGAAGAAGGCATAGCGCGGGTCGTTGCGAAACCGCCGCGCCAGCTGCTCAAAGACTGGCCATCCCTTGGCGTGATACCGCGCCCCGAGATGCGCGATGCGAATTGGCCGTCCCGTCGTGTTGCGCGGCGTGGCCTCATGCAGGGCGAGGCGGACCAGCGGCTGAATATCGAGGGAACGGTGCGGCAGGCCAGCCCTGCGCCAGACCCGTGCCGCCGTCTCCGACGGCGCGATGACAAAGGGGCGGTGAGCCTGAAAGAAGGATTGGATACGTTCACGCGAGGCGGCTCTCTCTTCGCCATAGATGCAGACCTCGCAAGCGGTCGAGCCGACGGGTGGAGCACCGCAGAAACGCACGTCGTTGCGCAACAGCTGCACGCTCGGGCAGACCGTAAAGTAGTCGTGCGTCCATACGATCGGAGGAAAGCCGGAGGTTGTGGCGAGGAGCGAAAGCGCTTCCGTCGCACTTCCGAGCAAATGATGCACGACCAGCAGGAGCGGCGTTCCGGTCGCGCGTGCCGCCGATGCGAGCGCGGCGGCGAGGTCCGCGGTCCGCATCTGGCCGAGTTGCCGCCCCTGGAGCCGCAGCCGGAAAAGCAACTCCTCGGGATTGCCGCGTGGCGCGAGCATCGGCAGCGGCTGCACCGGCGACAGATGGAGGTAGATTGCGTTCATCGCCGCGAAGGAACCTGCTTCCTCACGAATCAGGTTCTGCACGCCGCCCCAGTGACACGTGTAGTCGTCGTGGCTGATCGAGACCACGAGACAGGGCGCATTGGGCAGATCGGCATCGAGGGCGAGGCCGAGCGCGGCTCGATCCAGGGCGGGCAGGCCGACATTCGCGTTCTGCCACTCGCGTGCCCGCTCGGCCGGCGTGCGCGCCCGCTCGATTATGCCACGCTCCGCATGCTGCGGGCGGCGCGGCAGGCGGCCCTCGCTCCGGCCGGCGAGCACATAGTGCAGGAAAGGATTGATGCCGCACGCCGCGACGTCCGGATTGGCGCGCAAATAATAGCGCACGTCAAAGTCCGCGCTCGGGTCACGCCCCTCGCGCCAGCCCTGGTGAAGAAAGTGCGCCATGGGATCTACGCCGGCCGCACCCACATCCGGGTTCGCCGCGAGATAGTGGAAGCGATCGAAGTGCGGCGCGATGGAGCGAAGCGCAAACTCGTCCGGTTCGCTCACTGCCTGCGACCCAGGGCGGTGCCGATGGCAGCACGAAGGCTGCGCAGCACCCGGTGGAGACGTCCATGCCGGCTGATGAAGCGATGGACGCGGTTGGCGGCTCGCCAGGCGGGGGTCAGTTGGATGGCGCGAAGCCGGTCCTCGAGGTCGTGGGCCGCGAGGCGGATCCGCTCGGCTTCGGCGATCTGCTCCTGCATCGTCTCCACTTCGGCGAGCCGGTCGAGCGCGAGGGCCTGCGCCTGGGCGAGGCCTGCCTCCGTAGCCAGGCGCGTGGCTTCGGCCGCGGCGCAGAGCCGTTCGGCTTCGGCGATCTGCTCTGCCAGTGCCCCCACTTCGGCGAGCCGGTCGAGCGCCACGGCGCTGGCCTGAGCGAGGCGGGCCTCAGCAGCCCGACGCATACGGCGCTCGTGGTCGAGCTCCGCGAGATGAGAGATGGCGATGTCCTGCGCCTGCTCCAGCCCATTCTGCGTCTGCTCCCGGAGGCGCTTCACGGCTTCCAGTTCGGCACGGCGCGATTCAGCGAGTTCCTTCGTCTCCTGCAGGGCCTTTTGCGTCCGTTCCTGGAGCTGTCCCGCGGCGCTCAGTTCCGCGAGGCTCGATTCCGCTAGCGCCTGCGTCTCCTGCCGCAGCGTGGCGATCTCCGTGCTTTGGGAGGCGACGAGGCCTTGGGCGTGCTCCAGGGCCTCCTGCGTCCGCTCTCGGAGCTGCTTCATGGCTTCCAGCTCGGCGAGACGCGATTCCGCGAGATCCTGTGCTGCAGGTTCTGACGGGTCAGCCTGCCGCCCTCTGCCCACGGTGCGATCGCGGCTCAGGAAGTCTTCGCGTGAGAGACCCTGAAGGGCATGACTTGCGACGCCCGCGAGCGTCAGTTCATCGGCGTCGTCGAGTTCGGGCGGAAGCCATCGGGGCGTCCGCCACATCGCCTCGGCCAGATCATCCAGCGAACCGATCGGGCGCAGAATGCAGCGATGCGAGGCCAGCGTGGAATCCAACACCGGCGTCCGACGTGGAGCAGCCAGAAGCCCGGCTTCGTAAGCCCAGCGGAAGAGCGGCTCACGGCGCCCGCGGAAGTTGTCGGGGTTGTGCGACGGGAAGGCGAAGTACCAGACATCCAGACCCCAGGAGAGTAGGAGCTCTGCAATGGCGGGGGCGGCGGGGCCTTCGTTGCACTCGATCCAGAGAGTGGTCGAACCGCGGGCGAGATGGGAGGCGTCGGCCTCGAGCACCTCGCGCTCCATCCCTTCGATATCCAGCTTCACCAGGTCGAAATCGCCGTGACGGGCGCGCAGGGTCCGCAGGGTGATGCCGGGCTTCTGTAACGTGACGACGCGGTCACCGACGGCACCCTCGGCGAAGGAGGTGGCGCCGAGGTTGCTGGGCTCACCATGGCCGAGACGCTCCTCCCCATCACGGACGCCGAGGAGCGCGCCGAGGGCGACGGATGGTCCCGTCGCGTTGCGGCGCAGATTGGCTTCGAGGAGCGGGAGGATGCGCGGATTGGCCTCCACGCAGCACAGCAGGTCCAGCTTGCGGAACTGTGCGAGGCCCAGGCCGAAGGTCCCCAGGAAGGCGCCGCCGTCCAGCACGCGGGCGCCGTCAGTGAGCAGGCTGGCGACGAAGCGCGCCTCGTCCAACGCCCACTCGCCGGTCTCGGCCAGGAAGCGGCCGATCAAATCGCCTTCGGGACGCGGGACATCGAGGAAGCCGTAACGGGTCTCGATGAGGGTCGGTAATCCGTGATCCCCGGAGTCGGGGTGGATGGGGGTCGGCAGGACGGTTGCGCGGTTGCGGCTTAGACTCATTTTGGGTCCGATTCCGGGCGTCCGAAGGCAGCAGCGAGGGTGCGGAGAGGGGTTTGCGACAGCAAGGAGAGGTCCAGCCTCAGGTGAGGAAGGCGATGCCGCTTTCCAGCGTCGCTTCCCCCTTCATATCGTCCGAGAAGCAGGCGTCGAAGGTATCGACGATGTCCCAGGCCCATCCAGGGAGGGCCGGGCCTTCATACGGCCCGCCCATCGCGAGAAGGTTGGCCACGCCCTGTCGATATTGTCCGGCGGGCGCATACATCGGAATGACCTCGACAGAGCGGAACCCGGCCTCCTTCGCGGCCTCTGCAATATAGGTCCGGGTAAAGAGCCACTTGTCGTCGAGATGCAGATACAGCGGATCGCTCTTGTCGCGCCCCGCGCGGACTTCATGGTCCCGCACCATCGCGCGCAGAAACGCCGCGGTTGAGGGCGCGAGGCCGGGCTCACCCGCCGCGGAGCGGTTGAGGATCAGCGTGAAGGCCGCGCGGATCACGCCGTACCCCTCGAAAGGCTCGAAGAACACGGCCATTCCGCCGGGCCGGAGGGTGCGGCGCACAGCCTTCAGCGCCCGGATCGGGTCGATCAGGTGATGGAGGATCGAGCCGCCGGTCGCGAAGTCGACACTCTCAGGCCGGAAGAAGTCGCGGGTAGCGTCGGTGCAGATGCAGGCCACGCGGTCGGCGAGGTCGTGGGTCAGCACGTATCCCCGGAGCATCGCCAGAAGCTGCGGCGAAAGATCGGTGCCGACGATCCGGGCGTGCGGCAGTAGCGCCAACAGCGGCACAACCGTATTGACGCCGGAGCCGGTGCCGATGTCCAGGATGTCGGGATCGACGCGCCTCGGCATACCGACATGCGCGAAGACTCGCTCGAACATCGTTTGCCAATGCGCGGATGCGGCGTAGCGCTCGTGATAGGCGGCTGAGTCCTCCAGAAACTGGGCAGTGATCCCTTCGCGGGCGGCATCCAGTTCCGGTTCCGGCGTGTAGATCCCTGCATACCGCCGGTCGCGTGCGCCGAGATCCACCAGAGGCACCGCGAATTTGGCCTGAACGTCCAGCAACCGTCCTGATATCCTCGCTATTGGCGCCGGTTGTGCATGCTAGACAGGAATGCAACCAGCGAAAAGTGTGCTGGCTGGCCTTACCCGCCAGGGAACGAAGATCGGCCGAGGGCCGCCCACGATGCGCAGGCCTGCGGCCCCGCCCGGACCGCCGTGTCGGGTTGGCAGCAGGCGAGCCTGGCATAAGAACAGGGTCTGACGGCAGCGCTCCTGTATCTGCCGTACTCGGAGCTTCGTCGCGATCCGCTTCGCGCGATCGTCCGGATCACCATGCTCGACGGTGATACTTGCGACCTATCCCGGCGGCCATTAGACAAAGCGACCGTGAAACGAGCGCTTCACGCCGTCGGGCCTTTCCTCAGCCTCCTCCTGCTTCTGCAGGTCGTGCTGGCGCCGCTGCATTGCCTTGCCATGGCGCGCTCGGCAGATGGCTTCACGGCAGTCATCTGCTCGCCGGACGGCATGCGTGTCGTCCAACTGGATGCAGATGGGCGGGAACAGCCCGGGACGGACGGCGCCGCCTGTTTCGTTTGCGCCGATACCGCGCGCGCAACATTGCCCGAACCGTTGCTCCTGTCGGAGCCCAGCCCTCAGCCCGTCGGCCTTGCCTGGCATACCGCTGCCGCGGCAAGCCTGCCCCCGCCGGGTCGCGCGCCGCCCTACGCGCCACGAGGTCCCCCACCCTACGCCTGAGGTCCAGGTCGCCCGCGTCACGATGACGCGGCCATGCGGCCTGTGCGGAGCGCACGACGACGGCCGCAACGCGTCCGGCATCGTGCCGCGCCCGCTCCTGCCACCGCACCCTCAGGAGTGTTCCGTCATGGAACGTCGTGTTCCGTCATCCACGCGCCGCAGCGCGCTGTGCAGCGCCCTTGCGGTACTGCCGCTTCCCGCCTTGGCCCAGGCACCACGCATCATCGATGCCGTCGGCCGCGAGGTGCCGCTCGCCGCAGTCGCCCGCCGCGCCATCATGGCCTTCAACTACGAGGAGTTCACAGCCATCGCCGGCGTCGAGGGCTGGCAGCGCCTGGTCGGCATGAATCGCGTGGTGTGGGAAGGCTGGCGTCCCGCGATCTTCTCGAAGTACCTGCCGCTGATCCCGAACCTCGCGACGCTGCCCGACATCGGCAACACCGATGAGGGCACCTTCTCCGCCGAGAAGGTGATCAGCCTGCGCCCCGACCTGCTGATGGTCCCGGCCTGGCTGTGGCGCGCGGCCCGGACAGCGCATGACCAGATCGCCGCTGCCGGCATCCCCGTGCTCGTCTTCGACTACAACGCCCAGACTCTCGACGCGCACATGGCCTCGACGCGCGCAATCGGCCTGGCGATGGGGACGGTGCCGCGTACCGACGCACTGATCGACCGCTACCGCCGCAACGTCGAAAGCATCCGCGACAGGGCCGCGCGGGCGGCCGGACCATCGAGGCCGCGTGCCTATGTCGAGCTCGGCCAGGGCGGGGCGGAGGTGATCGGCAACTCCTATCCGCCGAACAACATGTGGGGGCGCTTCTTCGAGCTTCTCGGCGCACAGAACGCGGCGGCCGGGCGCATCCAGGGCGGCTATGGCCCGATCGCGGCCGAGGCGGTGCTGGGCTTCGATCCGCAATTCATCTTCATCGGCGCTTCCTCCTGGGTGAACCGGCCGAAGGCCGTCCGCACCGGCTACGACGTCGCCCCGGAGTCGACGCGAGCAAACCTCGCACCCTATGCGCAGCGGCCGGGCTGGCCTGGTCTGAGCGCCATTCGCGCCGGCGAGCTCCATGCGCTGGAACACGGCCTCGCCCGCACGCTGTTCGATGACACCGCACTGCTCTACATGGCCAAGCGCTTCTACCCCGGCGCCTTCGAGGCCGATGACCCGGTCGCGTCGCTGGCCGACTACCATGCGCGCTTCCTGCCCGTTTCCTTCTCCGGCACCTGGATGCTCCCATGGCGGCGCTGAGCGCGGCCGGGGCTGCCGCCCGCGATGGCTGGCGCCGCCTCGCCGCCCGCAGGGCAGCGATGCTCGCAGGCGGCGTCGCATTCCTTGCCGTTTGCGTCGTGCTCGATGCGGCGACCGGCCCCGCCATGCTGCCGCCGGCCGTCGTGGCCAGATCGGTTCTCGGTCTCGGCGACGACCCGATGGTCAACGCCATCGTATGGTCGATCCGCCTGCCGGTCGCGCTGATGGCGGTGCTGGTCGGCGCCGCGCTGGGGCTGACAGGGGCGGTCATGCAGACCATCCTGAACAACCCGCTGGCGTCGAGCTACACGCTCGGCGTGTCGGCCGGTGCCGGGTTCGGTGCGGCATTGGTGATCGTGGTCGGCACGGCGCTGCCGCTGCCCGAGGCGCAGGCCATCCCGCTCTCGGCCTTCCTGTTTGCAGCGCTGGCCTGTGCGGCCGTCTGGCTTCTGGGCGGGCTGCGCGGCGCGACGCCGGAGACGCTCGTGCTCGCCGGCATCGCGCTGATGTTCCTGTTCCAGGCAGCGCTGGCGACATTGCAGTTCCTCGCCTCGCCGGAGGCGTTGCAGCAGATCGTCTTCTGGCTGTTCGGCAGCCTGCAGCGCGCGACATGGTCGAAGCTCGGCATCGTCGCAGCGGTCCTGGTCGTGGCGGTACCGATGCTGATGCGTGACGCCTGGTCCCTGACGGCGCTGCGCTTCGGGGACGATCGTGCCGCCGCCCTCGGGATCGGCGTGCGGGGGGTGCGCTTTCGCGGCTTTGTCTTCGTCTCGGTCGCGACGGGCGTCGCGGTTGCCTTTGTCGGCACCATCGGCTTCGTTGGGCTGGTGGCGCCGCATGTTGCGCGCATGCTGATCGGTGAGGATCAGCGCCTCATGCTGCCAGGCGCGGCGCTGACCGGGGCGGCGCTGCTGTCGGTCGCCTCGGTCGCGAGCAAGACCATCTCGCCGGGTGCGCTGTTTCCTATCGGCATCGTCACGGCGCTGATCGGCGTGCCGTTCTTCGCCTGGCTGATCATCATTTCCCGCCGGTCCCATTGGTGAGGGGGATGACGTCCATGATCGCATCCCGACATGCGTCGCCGTCTCTGTCGCTCGGCCCGTACGGCACTGTATCCACCATGGGCCGCATCGCGGTCGACAGCGTCACGGTGCGCTATGGCGATCGGCTTGCGGTCGACGGCGTCTCCTTCACGGCACGTGCCGGCGACGTGGTGGCGCTGGTGGGGCCGAACGGCTCCGGCAAGTCCTCGCTGCTGCGCGCGGCGGCAGGGCTACTGCGCTGTGGCGGCCAGGTCCGTTGCGACGGGCGCATCGCCTTCCTGCCGCAGGACAATGGCGCGCGCGCCGCACTGACGGTGATGGAGACGGTACTGCTGGGGCGTATCCGCGCACTGGGCATGCGGGTGCCGGAAACCGAGGTCGCGCACGCGGTCTCGACCTTGGACCGGCTCGGTATCGCGGACCTGGCGATGCGGCTGGTACCGGAGTTGTCGGGCGGGCAGCGGCAGCTGGTGTTCCTGGCCCAGATGCTGGCGTCCGAGCCGGCCATCCTCCTGCTCGATGAGCCGACGAGCGCCCTGGACCTGCGCAACCAGCTATCGTTGCTCTCCTTGCTGCGCGGTCTCGCGCGCGGCTGCGGCCTCCTCGTCATTGTCGTGCTCCATGACCTCAACGCGGCAGCGCGCTTCGCCGATCGCATGCTTGTCCTGTGCAACGGCAGGCTAGTTGCCGACGGTCCTGGAGGAGAGGTGCTGACGGAGACGATGCTCGCCAACGTCTATGGCATCCGGGCAGAGATCGGGCGTTCGAACGAAGGCGTCCCGCTGGTGGTGCCGATCTGCCCGATCGGGTGTGGGGACGACCCATGACGCGCCGGGGAGGCACGCTCGCGGGAACTGCTTGCGTTGCTCGCGCAGGATCGATGGGCGGGCACCGGCCTCTCTTCGGTGATTGTCGGAAACAACTATTCATCTCAGCGAGTGAAGGAGCGGTCTGAGAAGGGGGAACCCGCCGCGGCCGTTCCCGGCATGGATCGCATCCGGCAAGTTACGCGGAGGCGGCATCAGGCAGTGATCTCAGGCACGGGTCGCGTGTGTCGAGGGGAGTTCCGGCCTCCTTTGAGGCTCCGATGCCAGCGAAGCGGTTCCGCTTCAGCCAGTGCGGCGCCTGTCATCGCGAAGCATGGCCAACCGCCCCAGCAACAACCGCATGAACGCCGCAGCCGGAGCCGGCAGCCGTCGGCCCCGTCGTGTAATGAGGTGAGCCGACACGCCCTCGGAGAACATTCCGTCCAGCTCAACGGCGACGATCCGCCCCTCGTCGATCTCCCGCTGCACTGAATAGGCGACGCCGAAGGCGACCCCGTCCATGTGCTCGACGAACTTCAGCATCGAGGCGATGGAGTTGCATACCAGCCGTGGCGCCAACTGCATCCGCGCCTGCAACTCGGCCGCGATCAAGGCCTGGCGCACACCGGATGTGGAGGGTGTCATCACTACTTCGTAGCGCCCGACCTCCGCGATGGTGACCGGCCGACCGAGCGCGGCCAGCGGGTGTCCGGGCTTCACCAGCGCGCTGACGGCATGGTGTTTGGCGGCGTGGGATATCACCGCCGGATCCGCCGGCAGGTTGTACAGGAGCCCGAAGTGCGAGCGGTCCCCGCGTACATCGCTCAGGATCTCCTCGACCGAGCCGATGTAGATCTCGAAGCGGATGGCGTCGTTCTCGCCCACGAAGCTGACCATGGCGTCGCGGATGAGGGATTCCGTGAAGCCCTCGCCCGTCGAGATGATCACCTCGCCGGACCGCAGCCCCTTGATGTCGCTGATGCGGCCGGCGACGTGGTCCAGCGTTTCACGCTGCTGCAGGTAATATTCGGTAAGCAGCGTGCCGATCGCCGTCAGGCAAATGCCGCGGCCATGGCGTTCCATCAGCGCGGCGCCGATCTCCTCCTCCAGATGCGCGATCTGGCGGCTCAGCGCCGAGGGGTTAAGGCGCAGGAACTGCGCCGCGCTGCGGATCGACCCGGCGCGCCCGGCCTCGAACAGGTAGCCCAGCCGGCGGTCCAGCATGCCCAGCATGCGGCGGCCCAGCGCGTCGCGCGGCGTCACGGCCCGGCCGGGCGCATCACGGGTTTCCATGGGCCTTCCTCGCGCGGTGTTGCCGAGTCGGCAACACTTTAATCCCGCGAGCTCACTTCTCCCGCCCCGGCGGCCGTGGAACGGTTCGTGCAAGAGGCACGCCGGCACCAGCACAGCATCCACGGAATCCCTTCGCACCCAGGCGGTGCGGGGCTCCCCGGGTGGCCGCGCCGGGACCAACCACCGCGGTCGGCAGGACGCATCGATGCGCCCTGTGCTCACCACTGGAGGAACGTGCCATGTCCACCTCTCAGACCGACCCCGCGCTGTGGCGCGGCACTGATCTGCCCGCCGATGCCGGGCTGCTGCATCTGGAGCCCGATCATGCCGCGCGGCTCGCCGCCTTCGCCCGCGCATGGTTGGCCGCCGGCAGGGGTTATTCCGACGCGACCCTCGCCGATTTCGACTTCGACGGCATCGCGCCGCTCGCCGCGCGCGCGCTCGACCAGATCCGCGCGGGCATCGGCTTCGCCGTGGTGCGCGGCATCGATGCGCGGGCCGTGACGCTCGAGGAATCGGAGGTGATCGTCTGGCTGCTCGGCCAGCATCTCGGCCTGCCGGTCAGCCAGAATGCGGCGGGCGACCTGGTCTGCCATGTCGTCGACAAGGGCGTCGCCAAGGGTGAGCTCGACCGCCGCGGCTACGCCGGGCGCGGCGCGATGGATTTCCACAACGACCGCACCGACATCGTCGGCCTGTTCTGCTACCGCAAGGCCAAGCGCGGCGGCGAGAGCACGCTGGTCAGCGCGATGGCGCTGCACGACATCATCGGCCGCGAGAGCCCCGAGCTGATGCCCGTGCTGCGCCGGGGCTTCGAATACGACCGGCGCGGCGAGCAGGGCCCGGGCGATTCACCGATCGGGCCGCGCGTTCCCGCTTTCGACGTCACGGGCAACACCGTGAGCTGCCGCTTCGCCCGCGCCCATATCGACGCCGCCTATCGCCGCCGCGGCGTGGAAGCGCCGGCCGAGGAGAAGCAGGCCCTAGACGCCATGGATGCCGTGCTGGCGCGGCCCGAGCTGCGCTTCACCACGACCTTGCAGGAAGGCGATATCCAGTTCCTCAACAACTACACCGTCCTGCATGCGCGCAACGACTACGAGGACCATGAGGAGTTCGCCGAGAAGCGGCGCATGCTGCGCCTCTGGTTGGTGACCGAGGATCTGCGCGACTTTGACCAGCCCAAGGTCATGCGCTTCGGCCGCATCTACGGCAATCTCGGCGTCAGCGCCGCCGGCCTCCAGGTCGGCTGATGCGGCGCCTGGTCCTCGCGGCAGCGGCCGCATTCCTCTCCTGCGCCACGGCCGTGGCGCAGGAAGCCCGCATCGGCGTCGCGGCGCGGCTGACCTCCCTCGATCCGCATTTCCACAATGCGGGCGAGAACAACGCGATGGCCTTCCACTTCTTCGACCCGCTGGTGGGTACGGACGCGCATCAGCGGCCGGTGCCGGCGCTCGCCGAATCCTGGCGGGCCGTGGAGCCGACCGTGTGGGAGTTCGTGCTGCGGGAGGGCGTGACCTTCCATGACGGCACGCCGCTCACCACCACCGATGTCGCGTTCAGTGTCGCGCGCCTGCCGGAGGTGCCGCGCAGCCCGGCATCCTTCGCGCATTACGTGCGCCCGATCACGCGGGTCGAGGTGGTGGATGATCGCCGCATCCGCTTCCACACCGCCGAGCCCTTTCCCCTGCTGCCGACCTATCTCTCGGTCTTCGGCATCGTCTCGCGAAGGCACGGGGAGGGGGCGCAGACCTCGGACTACAATGCGGGCCGCGCGATGATCGGCACCGGGCCCTATCGCTTCGAGGCCTATGTCCCGAATGAGCGCATCACCATGGTGCGCAACTCTGACTACTGGGGGCCGGTCGAACCCTGGGCGCGCGTGAACTTCCGCGTCATCGCGAATGATTCCGCACGGCTGGCCGCGTTGCTCGCCGACGATGTGGACCTGATCAGCAACCCGCCGCCCGTCGATGTGGAACGGCTGTCGCGCGATGCGCGCTTCCGCGTCGCGCGCGCGCCGGCCTCCTCCGTCTACTACATCCATCTCGACCGCCATCGCGCGGTCAGCCCGTTCTTCACGGACAATGCGGGCCAGCCGCTGCCGACCAACCCGCTGAACGATGTGCGGGTCCGCCGCGCGATGAGCATGGCGCTGAACCGCGAAGCGCTCGTCTCGCGCATCATGGGCGGCCTCGGCGAACCTGCCGCGCAGCTCCAATCCTCGGGCTTCTTCGGCACCAGCCCGGATATCGGCGTCGAGCGCTACGATCCGGAAGGGGCGAAGCGCCTGTTGGCCGAGGCCGGGTATCCCGACGGCTTCATCATGACCATGCACGGGCCGAACGACCGCTATCCGAACGTCGACCGGATGCTGCAGGCGATCGCCCAGATGTTCACCCGCGCCGGCATCACCACGCGGCTCGAGACCATGCCCTCGACCGTGCTGTTCCCGCGCAGTGCCAACCTCGAATACAGCGTCGTCTATCTCGGCGCGGCGAACTTCACAGGCGAAGCGAGCGGGCTGCTGAACGCGCTGCTCGCGACCTGGGATCGCGCATCGGGCGCCGGCAGCACCAATCGCGGGCGATACAGCAATCCGGAGCTCGATGACCTGCTGCGGCGCGCGGTGACGACGATGGATGACGCCGCACGTGAAAGAACGCTTGTCCAGGCACATGAAGTCGGCATCCGCGACGTGGGCCTGATTCCGGTCATGTTCCCGGTCAATGTCTGGATCACGCAGCGCCGGATGACCTATCAGCCGCATGCAGAGGCCCGGACCTATGCCATGCAGTTGCGCCCGGCACCGTAGTTACGACGAAGATCCCTCGCCTCCCCTTGGGCGGGCGTCTGCTGCCGACATGACGTGTTGCCCGGCCCGTAGCCGAGGCAGCACGGCGTGCGTCACCTGTCTTCCATCGAATCAGGAATGGATGGCTCGTGCCGCAGCCGCACGCCCTTGGTGCAGGCCGTCGTACCGATGGTCCTAGACATATCGGAGGAGGCCTGCCGCCGAAGCCTTCGGCGCCTTCCCGCAGGAGGCCCGCTTCGGGGTCCCCCTCTGCTCATCGAGGCCGGAGCAGAGGGAGATGTGCTAGGCAGGACTACTCCGGCATCGGGAGACCGAGATTTTCCCTCAGTGTTGTACCTTCGTACTCGCGACGGAACACGCCGCGCTTCTGCAACTCCGGCACGACGAGCTTCACAAAGTTCTCAAGTGGTGTCGGGAACCAGGGCTGCAGCAGCATGAAGCCGTCTGCGGCACGCTCCATCAGCCAGGTCTCCATCATCTCTGCCATCGCCTTGGGCGTGCCGACGAAGACCTGATGGCCGTTGGCGGTCGCGAAGTGACGCGCGAGCTGCCGAATGGAGAGGTTCTTCTCGCGCGCCATGGCCACCAGCATGTCCTGCCGACCATGCGCCGAATTGCTTTGCGGCAGCGGCGGTAGCGGACCGTCCAGCGGGTACTGCGTCAGATCGACGCCGCCGGTCAGCCGCGCGAGAGTCGGCAGCACGATGCGGTCCACCATCATGGACATGAGGTGTTCGTGCTGCGCGCGCGCTTCGCTTTCCGTTTCGGCAACGATGAAGTTGAGGCCTGGCATGACCTTGATCGCGTCAGGCGAACGGCCGTGGCCGCGAGCGCGCTCGCGCATCTCCTCCCGATGCGCGCGGGCTGCCGGGATCTCGGTCTGAGCAGTGAAGGTCAGATCGGCGATGCGGGCGGCGAGGTCCCGGCCAGGCCCTGACGTGCCGGCCTGCGCGACGATTGGGCGACCCTGTGGCGATGCCGCGACGTTCAGCGGACCACGTACCTTGAAGAATCGACCTTCATGCCGGAGCACATGCATCCCGGCGGGATCGAAGTAGCGGCCGCTGTCCTTGTCGCGCAGGATCGCATCCGGGTCCCAGCTCCGCCACAAGCCGGCGACGACCTCGAAGAACTCGGCGGCACGTTCGTAGCGAAGGCCGTGTTCCATATGGTGGTCGGCGCCGAAGTTGAAGGCCTCGTCCTCGAACTGGGACGTCACCAGGTTCCATCCTGCCCGCCCCCGGCTGATGGCGTCGACCGAGGCGAAGCGGCGGGCGATGTGATAGGGCTCATTGTAGGTGGTGGTGGCCGTGGCGACGAGGCCGAGATGCTTCGTCACCATCGCGAGCGAGGCGAGCAGCGTCAGCGGCTCGATCCGTACAACGCGGGCGGCACCCGTCTGTACTTCGGGGTCGTCGGTTCGGTTGACGGCGGCAGAGGCGACCGCGGCGCTGTCCTGGAAGAACAGCATGTCGAGCTTGCCGCGCTCGGCAAGCTGCGCCATGGCGACGTAATCGTCGATCTCCATGTCGGCCGAGCGGGCGTCGGGCATTCGCCACCCGGCATAGTGTGACCCTGGGGGCGTGAAGAATGCGGCAAGCCGAAGCTGCCTCGGTGCTGTCGTCATGTGGCGCCCTTCAGGCGGCGTAGCGGTTGCGCGGCGTGGCGAGACCGAGATTCTCGCGTAGGGTCGTGCCCTCATAGGCGGTCCGGAAGATGCCGCGACGCTGGAGTTCCGGGATCACCATCTCGGTGAACTCCACGAATGGCACCGGGTAGTGATTGCAGATGACATTGAAGCCGTCGGCGGCATCGGCCTCGAGCCAGGCCTGCATCTCGTCGGCGATGCTGGTCGGCGTCCCGACGATGACGCGATGACCGGCGGCCGAGGCGACGTGCCGCGCAATCTGGCGCAGCGTCATGCTGTGCTTCCTGGCCAGATCGATTGCAAGTTGCTGGCGGCTCTTGCCGGAGTTCGTCGGTGGCAGCGGCGGGAGCGGGCCGTCGAGGGGAAACTGCGTGAGATCGAGGCCGCCGGAAAGGCGCGCAAGGGACGACAACGCAACCTCGTCGGGCATGAGCTCCTGCAACTGCTCGTGCTTCTCGCGCGCCTCGGCCATCGTCGGCGCGACGACGGGCGTGAGGCCCGGCAGCACCAGGAGATCGCCCGGCCCGCGCCCAAAGCGGTGGAGGCGCGCCTTCAGATCGCGATAGAAGGCCTGTGCTTCCGGAATCTCGATCTGCGCGGTGAAGACGAGATCTGCCGTGCGCGCGGCGAGGTCCATGCCGGGGCCCGAGGATCCGGCCTGAGCCACGATCGGCCTGCCTTGCGGCGTTCGCGGCAGGTTCAACGGCCCGCGTACCGAGAAGTGCGGTCCCTTGTGATTCAGGAAGTGCATCTTGTCGAAGTCGAAATACTCGCCGGCCGCCTTGTCGTAGAGGAAGGCGTCTTCCTCCCAACTGTCCCACAAGCCGGCCACCACATCGAAGAACTCGCCGGCCCGGGCATAGCGGTCGGCGTGGTCGGGGTGCTTGTCGAGGCCGAAATTGGCCGCCTCATCCTCGAACTGCGAGGTCACAAGGTTCCAGCCGGCGCGCCCGTCGCTCATGTGGTCGAGCGTCGCGAAGCGGCGGGCGACATGATAGGGCTCGTTGTAGGTCGTGGTCGCCGTTGCGATCAGGCCGATGTTCTTCGTGACACTCGCCATGCCGGCCAGCGCCATGACGGGTTCGAGCATGACGATGCGCGCAAGGCGGGATCGGCTGCGATCACCGGCGAACATGGCATCGGCGCCAGCGACCGCGGCCGTGTCACGGAAGAAGATGGTATCGTAGAGGCCTCGTTCTGCGATTCGGGCAAGCTCAAGGTAGCGGTTGAAGTTCGTGTTCGCGTCGGGGGACGCGTCCGGGTGCCGCCAGCCGCCCAGATGATTGCCCGGAAGCGAGAAGAAGGCGCCGAGCCGCAATTGACGTTTGGCCATGGCTGCTCTCTCAGCGCGTGCCGAAGATGCTACGCCAGTCGGCGATGTAGGCGTCCCGTTGCGCGGCCCAGCGGTCGAGCGACATGGTCCAGACATCCGCGACAGGCGGGATGGCGAGATCCGGGACAGCCGGCGTGTTGGCGCGGGGGTTCAGCCCATAGATGCCCGAGGCGGCGACGCTGTTGCTGCCATGCAGGCTCGCCATCCAGTTCAGATAGAGGCGAATCGCATTGGGATGCGGCGCGCTCGTGGTGATGCCGCCGGTCGTCGCATAGGCGCTGACGCCCTCCCGCGGCAGGATGCCCTTGAGCGGCGCACCCTGATCCATCTGGTTGCGGATGGAGGCCGGCGCCATGATCGTCACGCCGACCTCACCGCGCACCAGGTCGGTGAGCAGTGGCGTGGAACTCGGATAGATGCGCGGCCGCTGCGCCGCGAGGCGACGCAGGTAGTCGATGCCGAGCTTCTCGCGCAGGAAGGCATAGGCGTTGAAGAAGGCGCCGCCGCCATCGATGCTCGGCAGTCCGATGCGGCCGCCGCGCCACTTCGGGTCCAGCAGATCCATCCAGCTCGCCGGATTATCGCGCTCGTCCACCACGCCGGTGTTCACCGCGATGAGGTAGGGCGTGCGGAAGATCGAATACCAGTGGCCGTCCGGATCGCGCAGCACCGGGTCGAGGCTGTCGAAGTTCGGTACCTTATACGGCTGGCGCAGCAAGCCGCGTTCCATCCAGTCCTTCGCCATCAGCACCTCGGTCGTGTCGACCCAGTCGGCGGCGAGGCGGCCGGCGGCGAACTCGGCATTGGCACGGGCGTAGATGCGTGGCGAGATCAGGTTGATGTAATCCACCCTGATGCCGGTCTCACGCTGGAACGCCTCGCCGGCCGGGCTCCAGTTCCGGGTCGGGAGGGAGCCGTAGATGCTGATGGTTCCTTCCTGCTTCGCCTTGGCGAGCAGTTCGGCGTCGGCGATGGTCTCGCCGCCGATCGTCAGCGCCTGGGCGTTGGCGTGGCGCACCAGCGCCGGGGCGGCAAGCAGGCCGAGGGCGGCACGGCGGCCGAGGCGGGATCCAGCATGGTCGGTCATGGCAGCGGCCTCCAGGGTCAGAACGCGGTGCGCATCCAGCGGCGCCCGATCAGCGTGAGTACCAGCAGCAGCACGGTGTAGATCAGGCTGATCGAAGCGACGAAGCTCCAGAGCCCTTGCTCGTAGGCTTCGTAGATCACCACGGACAGGACGCGCGTGTTGGTGGTGTAGAGCAGCAGCGAGGAGGTGAGCTCCCGCGTCGCAAGGATCAGCGTGAGGAAGGCGGAGGATACGACCGCGCCGCGCATCAGCGGCAGGGTGATCCGCCGGATGGCACGCGGGCGCGTGGCGCCCGAAACCTGCGCCGCATGTTCCAGGTCATCGTGGATCTGCGCGATGCTCGCGCTGATCGCACGAACGCCCTGCGGCATCAGGCGTCCGGTGTAGGCGATGATCAGCACCAGTAGCGTGCCGTAGATCGGCAGGGGGATGGCGAGCCAGGTCCAGAGTACGCCGATGCCCATGACGAGCGCGGGCAGGGCGAGCGGCACCATCGCCATGTATTCCAGTATCTGCCGGCCTGGCAGGTCCGTCCGCGCAATGACGTAGGCGATGATGAAATACAGTGTCGTACCGATCAC
Source organism: Neoroseomonas terrae (assembly GCF_018129025.1). Classification (GTDB taxonomy): domain Bacteria; phylum Pseudomonadota; class Alphaproteobacteria; order Acetobacterales; family Acetobacteraceae; genus Neoroseomonas; species Neoroseomonas terrae. The sequence goes on from NZ_JAAEDI010000003.1 coordinate 24,191, forward strand.
TGCCGCGGCCGTGCCGGTGAGGAGGGTGTTCACTACCGCCTGCTGGACGTGCGGGTCGGTCACGACGCTGCGCAGGGCGTTCAGGCTGAAGAAGGCAGGGTCGAACAGTGCCGCCGCGTCGCGGATGAACATGCCCTGCCGCAGCGCGCCGATGACCAGCGCCATAATCGGCAGGCCGAGGGCGATGAAGGCGTAGAGCAGCACGAAGCCGAGCGCGAGCCAGCGGAAGCTGCCGAGCGGCAGCAGTTGCGGTCGCATGCCCTTGCCGGTCACCGTCCGGAAATCGCGTCCCTTCAGCAGGCGCCGCTGCAGCCAAACCAGCACGGAGACGATGGCCGTAAGGAGAATCCCGACCGCGGCGGCCTGGTTGGGCTCACCGGGCACGCGCGTCATCAGGTTGAAGATGCGGGTCGACAGGGTCTCGATGCCGACCGGGCCGCCGAGGATGGCGGGGACTGGGAACTCCTCGGCCATCGCGACGAAGGTGAGGAGCGACGCGCCGAGCAGCGCCGGGCGTACCAGTGGAAAGGTGATGCGCAGGAGCACCTTCGACATGCGCGCCCCGTGCACGCTCGCCGCCTGCTCCAATTCCGGATGCACCAGCGACAATGCGCCGAACAGCATGATGTAGGCGTAGGGCACATAGTACAGCCCGTGGACGAGTGTGATCCCGGCGAGGGAGCGCACTTCGAGCTGCAGCGGAATGTCCAGGCTGCGGAGGATGATGTTGAGATAGCCGCTGCGCCCCGACCCGAGCACCGACCAGGTGACCGAGGCGACGACCAGGGACACGAACAGCGGCATCAGCCCGACGAGGTGCACGAGCGGCTTGCAGGGAATGTCGGTCCGCGCCGCGAGCCAGGCGAGGATCGCGCCGATCGTCACCGCTATGATCGTGCCGAGCACCGACACGACCAGCGTGTTCCAGGTGGCCGCGGCAAGGTCCGGCGTGAACAGGGCGGTGTAGTTGCCGAACGTGAAGCGAGGCGCGTCGCCACCGGAGAAGGGGACCGTGGTCGAGAAGGACGCCATCACGGTCATCAGCAGCGGCGACAGCACCAGCACGGCGCAGACGCCGAGCAGCAGCGCCATCACGGCGAGACGGGCAGGACGGAGCATCATTGCGTCGCCAGCAGCTTCATCGCCGCCGGGCGCGCCTCGATCACGACGCGCGACCCGACGACGAGTCCGCTCAGCACATCATGGCTGATGACTTCCCAGATCTCGCCTTCCGGCAGGCGCACGCGATACAGCGTGAATGCACCCATGAAGCTCGCCAGCGTGATCTCCCCGACGAGTCCCGTATCGTCCGGCGATGCGAGGCGCAGTGCGAGATCCTCGGGCCGGACGCAAACCGCAGCCGCGGCTCCCGCCGCGGGCGTCTCCCCGGAGCCCGCCAAGACGCGACCGGAGGCCAGCCTGGCGGTGAAGCCACCGTCGGTCGCGCTCCATTCCTCGGCAGGAAAGATATTCGAGTAGCCGAGGAAGGCGGCGATGGCGCTGGTGGCGGGGGATGCATAAAGTTCGACCGGCGTGCCGGATTGCCGCACCAGCCCGTGGTCCATGACCATGATGCGGTCGGCAAGCGCGAGCGCCTCCTGCTGGTCATGCGTGACGTAGATCCCGGTGATCTTCAGTTCGGCCTGTAGCTCGCGAAGCTGGACGCGCAGGCGGTCGCGCAGCCGCGCGTCGAGGTTGGAGAGCGGCTCGTCGAACAACAGGACCGAGGGGCGCATGACCAGGCTGCGCGCCAGGGCGACACGCTGCATCTGCCCACCGCTGAGCGCGCTGGATGACCGGCTCGCGAAGTCGGCGAGCCCGACCTTCTCCAGCATTTCCATCACGCGCGTCTTCAGGTCGGCGGATGGAATCTTCTGCATTTCCAGCGGAAAGGCGACGTTCTGGAACACCGTCAGGTGCGGCCAAATCGCGTAGGACTGGAACACCATGCCAACATTGCGCTTGTGCACCGGCACGACGACGGAGGCCGCGCGATCGAAGACGGTTACCCCGTCGATCGAGATGATGCCCGCATCCGGCATCTCGAGGCCGGCGATGCAGCGCATGGTTGTCGTCTTGCCGCAGCCGGACGGCCCGAGCAGCACCAGCATCTGCCCGTTGGGCAGCGCGATGTCGACGCCGGCCACCGCCGTGGCGCCGCCGAAGGCCTTGCGCAGGCCGGTAACATTGATGCTCACGAGGCGAATTGGCGGGCGCAGCGCCGCCGGCAGTCAGTCTCAAACAACACGAACCGATCTTTCCCAGGTTGCCGCGCGCGCGTCCCGCGGCGGCTGACGCCGCACTCGTTGGCGCTGATGCTGTAAGACCCGGCCGCTTCTTGACAAATTGCAATATCGTGCTGGCCCATAAGCAATGCTTATGCGAGACGTCGCGCATGAATCTGCGTCAGCTCGAGATCCTCCACGCCGTTCTCCGTACCGGTTCCGTGACCGAGGCCGCGCGCGCGCTGAACCTCTCTCAGCCCGCTGTCAGCATCGCCTTGCGCCACTACGAGGACAGGCTCGGCGCGCCGATCTTCCATCGTTCGAAGGGTCGGCTCACCCCGACCGCAGAGGCGCTCGAGATGTTTCCGGACATCGAGGATCTGCTGGTGCGGGTCACGGCCGTGAACAGACGCCTGCACGATCTGCTCGAGAGTCGCGGTGGGTCGCTTTCGATCCTCAGCACCGCGACGATCGTGAACAGCAACCTTGCCTCGGCGATAGGGCAGTACAAGAAACGCTACCCGGACGTCCGCATCATCCTGAGGCGCATGTCCACGCAACAGATCATCGACCAGATCGAACGTGGCGAAGCGGAGCTCGGGCTGGCGCATCAGGACCTGCCGGAGGAGAATCTCGAGGTCGAGCGCCTTGCCGAGATCGCCGTCGTTTGCGGGTTGCGGACCGATCACCCCCTTGCCCGCAAGCCTTCGATCCAGGTCGGCGACCTTCGGGGCGAACCTGTCATCACCTATGGACCGGCTGCTCCCATTGGCCGGCCGATCCGGGCGGCCTTCGCCGCGGCAGGCATCGAGATCCGGGACGGCGTCATCGTCAACGACGCGCTCACCGGGTTCCATCTCGCAAGTGCTGGTGCGGGCATCGCGCTCGTCGGGCATCTCGGTACCCGCGCTCCGATGATGTTCCCGGACCTTCTCGTGCGGCCGCTGCGGCCGAAGATACTGGCACCGGTGCTGCTGCTAACTCGCAAGGCCAGGCCCCTGTCTCGGAATGCGCTGCGTATGATTGAGTTTCTGCGACGTAGCGGGGGGGCGCGAGGTTGACGGCCCCGCTCAGCAACCAGGCGGAACGAGTCCGGCGTTTGCTGCCGGGCGCGGCATCCGGTCGATCCGGACCATGCTCCACCGCTTCCTCGCAATCAGAACTTCCCTGGTGGGCTCCAAGAACCGGGCAACGAGGGTCCTTTAACGACATCAAGGGATGTCCACAGCCATTGTCCCACCGGGCCAAAACGAACCGCCTCAGTGGGGTGCAATGCCATCGGGGGGCCACGGTTCGGCGCCTGCATAATCGAGTTGAATGTTACGAGGTTAGATAGGCGACCCAGGCTCCGGCGCCGATTAGCGTAAGCACAGCGATCGGCACGCCCGCCTTAGCGAACTCCATGAACGTGATCGACACGCCGCGCTTCCGGCCTTCTTCGGCGACGATGATGCCGGCCAGGCTGCCGAACAGCACGGCATTGGACGAGAACCCGGTGCCGAGAGCAATGGCCGCGCCCAGCGCCTCGGGGTCCGGCGCGCCGTCGATGAAGGGGATCGCCAGCATCACGGCGGGATTGTTGCCGACGATGTTGCTCAGCACCGCCATGACGGCGAGCATCGACATCGGATCATGCAGGTCGACGCCAATGCCGCGCATCGCGGCGAGAAGCTGTGCCGGGACGCCTGTGGCACTGAAAGCGGCGTTCAGGATGAACAGGCCAAAGAGCAGCACCAGAAGGTTGCCGTTCACATGCGCCAGCACGGTGGTGGACGAGACCCGGCGGCTCGCCAGCAGAGCACTCGCGCCGAGCAGCGCGATGAGCATGTGCGGCCAGTCCGACAGGATGAAGGCCGCGATGACGGCGACCAGGATCAGGATGGCCTTGATCGATCCAATGGTATCCAGCGCAACGTCCGGTACCGAAGGCTGATCCGCCACGCTTCCCGAGGCGGCCGGCAGATGCCACTTGCCGCGATAGCGCAGGACGAGTGCGGCCCAGATGACCGGCAGGCCGAGCAGCGACGGCAGGGCCGCGGCACGAACGAAGTCGGTGAAGGACAGATGCAGCGTTTCCGCCACGATCATGTTCTGCGGGCTGCCGGTGAGCGTGCCGACCGAGCCGACATTCGTCGCGAAGCAGAAGCCGAGCAGGAAGGGCACGGGGTTCAGCCGCCGCGACACGCAGATGGAGCAGAAGACCGGCGTCATCGCGACCGCGACGATGTCCTTGGTCAGTAGGGACGACATGCCTGTCGCGACGAGGATGATGATGGCGAGCAGCGCTTTCGGGCCGACCTGCAGGTCGCTCACCTTCCGCGCGACCCAAGCGTAGAAACCCGCCACCACGAGCGCGGCGGAGATGACCATCAGGCCGAACAGCAGGCCGATGGTGCGGTAGTCCACCGCGTCCCAGGCAGCGTCCGGCGAGATCCGGCCGAGGGCGACGAGCAGCATCGCCCCGATCAGCGCCGCACCCGTCCTGTCCACGCGCAGGCCAGGCAGGTGACCGACGCCCATGGCGAGGTAAACGAAGAAGAAGATCGCGAGCGTCAGGTCCATGGCCGTCCCGTTTGCCGGTCGCCGCTTGCCCGCGGAGCGTGGCCGCGTATCGCGGGAGGGGGCGACGTGGGCGTCGTCCCCTCCCGAGCCGGAGGGCTACTTCGAGAGCTTCCGGTCCATGTTCCAGAGATTGTAGGCGTGCTCACCGATCAGCGAATCGTCGAGGCCGCGTTCCTGGATGTCTTCCGGCACGCGCAACGTACCCACGGCGTCGAGGATCTTGAGCAGAATCACTGTCACAATCGAGGCGTAAACAGCGATCACGGCGACGGCGATTGCCTGGACGCCGAGCTGATGAAGGCTCGCCTCCACCTGGTTGATCGCCGAGCTCGCGGTCACGCCGATCAGCAGCGACCCGGTCAGACCACCGACACCGTGGGCGCGCCACACCTCCAGGGTGTCGTCGATGCCGAGCGCGCGCTGAACGTGCTTCGCATTGTAGCAGACGCTGGCACCGACTGCGCCGATCAGCAACGCAGCCATCGGCTCGACATAGCCCGACGCCGGCGTGATGGTCGCGAGGCCCGCAACGGCGCCGACGAGGCAGCCCGAGAAGCTGGCGCGACCGGTCTCGCGCCACTCCCACATCATCCACACCAGCATGGCAATGGAACCGGCGAGCATGGTGTTGTTGAACGCATAGGCCGCCAGCGCATTCGCTGCATAGGCGCCGCCGGCATTGAAGCCGAACCATCCGAACCAAAGCAGGCCGGCGCCAAGGGCAACCAGCGGCAGGTTCGACGGCTCATCCTCCCTCACGCCAGGCGGCAGCCGCCGCTTCCCGAGATAGGCCGCGGTGACGAGTGCCGAGAAGCCTGCCGCCGTGTGGATGACGATACCGCCCGCGAAATCCACCGCGCCGAGCTGAGCAAGGAAACCGCCACCCCAGACCCAGTGCGCCGCCGGCAGATAGACCAGGATCGTCCAGAACGCGATGAAGGCCAGGTAGGCACCGAAGCGGAAGCGGCCGACGAAGGCGCCCGTCATCAGCGCCGGGGTGATGATGGCGAACATCATCTGGTAGGCGAAGACCATGATGAAGGGGATGGTCGGCCCGTAGGTCGGGTTGGGCTGGACGCCCACATGGTACATGCCGAAGAAGGGTCGGATATCGCCGATCAGGCCGTTGATGGTGGGGCCGAACACCAGGCTGAAGCCACCGAACACCCAGATCAGGCCGATCACGCCCATGCAGACGAAGTTCTGGATCATGATCGACAGCATGTCGCGCTGCTTGACGAGGCCGCCGTAGAACAGGGCGAGCGCCGGCGTCATCATGCACACCAGTGCCGTGCAGAGCAGGATGAAGGCGGTATCGCCAGCGCTTATTCCTTGCATCGGGGGGCCTTTCGGGCAGGTCGGGAGCGTTGCGGGATCATCGGCCGGTCGCCTTGCCATCGGCGATGGCATGGTCGGCGACGGGCTGGTGCGGATGCGGCGCGATCAGGCGCCTCGGCGCGATGAAGAGGTACATCGTCAGCACATAGGGGGCGGTGAAGGACGGCACGCCGACGGGGGCGACCATGATGTCGAGAGCGCCCTGCACGAAGACTGTCATCACCGTCCCAAGTGCGGCGTAGATCGCGACCCGCACCGACGGCCGCAGGAAGATCACGCCGAGCGCCAGCGCGGTGAGCACGGCGCTGTAGCCGTAGAGGCCGGCATGGATCGCGGCGGGGCTGGCACCCATGGCGATCGACACGGCGGTGGCGATCGCCGAACCCGCCACCACGGCGACCCCGGCACGGACCGACGCGATGAAGATGCCGAGCAGGATGATCGCCCCGCTGACCCACGATCCCAGCAGATAGACCTGCCCGATGTTGCGGAAGAAGATGTGCAACAGGTCGATGGCGTGCGGAATGTCCGTGGCGTGCGCCTGCGTCAGCGTCGGCAGGCGCGGCGAATCACCCGTGACATCAAGTCCGCCGAAGGAATAGGCGCCCGCCACCATCAGCCAGCCGGTCAGGACGAAGGGGCCGGTCGAGCCCGGAATGCCCCAGCTTTTGGTCAATACCGCGCTGAAGGCTGCGGTAAAGACGGTGCTGGCCGCCGCGCCCACGACCACGTAGCCCCAGAGCTGCGGGGACGCCGCGATGAAGGTCGGCAGCGCCGCGCCGACGAGAATGCCGTTGAAGCCGTAGAGCCCCTGCCCGATCGACTCGTCGTCGAGGTCGAGCAGACAGGCTGTGGCCGTGGAGACGACGATGCCGACGGCCGCGCCCATCGTCGTCGCCCAGACGCCGGAGACATGGGACGCAAAAGCCATGGCGACGAAGAAGAGCGCGCCGGTCAGCGCGTTCTCCATGAAGAAGACCTGGCTGGTGCCACGCAGGCACATCGTCAGGAAGTTTGTCTTCGGCGTCGTCATGCGGCCATCACCGTGTGAGGAACTCGGGGGGCAGGGTCCGGCCGCGGGCTTCCTCGCGCACGATGCGCCAGAAGCGGCGAACCTCCTGCCGCACGTCATAGGATTCGGTCCCCGCCGCACGCAGCATGAGCCCAGCGCCGTTCGGTAGCCGCGATACGCCAGAGATCGCTCGCGGAGCGCCGGTCTCGAAGTTCGTCCCGAACCGTTCCTTGATGCGCGCGGCGATCTCCGGCGGCGTCACGCAGAGGATGTTGGCGAAGGCGTCGAAGCCGCGCATGACCGCCGGATGGTCGATCATGCCCACACCCTTCTCGATCAGCAGCTTCTCCGCGAAGATTTTCCGCCCGTCCGGGCGGCGCACGGACACGGCCATGGATAGCAGGTCGAGACCGAAGCGTTCTTCCGCATGGTGGTGCTTGCGGCCGGCCAGGACCATCTCGCCATAGAGCAGCGTCGCATCCGGGGCGACGGTGATCTCGGTGCGGTTGATGAAGCGCGATCCGCGATAGGGGATGGTGAAGTCCGGCAGGTACTCGAGATAGGCACCGGGACCGACCGTGACCACCTGATGCTGGGAGGCATAGTTCGCATCCATCCAGTGGATGCGATTGGCGCTCTGCGACGTCACCTGCGCGCAGGCACCTTCCTCGACCGAGATGGCGATGTGGTAGCGGTCGCCCTGAAGCACTCCACCGCCCACCGAGATGATGGCGCAGATCGGAAGCTCCGGCATCGCCTCGTCCCAGTACAGCGCCTGCTGCACCAGCAGCGGCGCGACCCGGTATAGGTCGTGCAGGACCGATCGGCCGTGTCGCATGGAGAAGCCCAGACGCAACTCCCCGACTTTTCCCGGGCCGGCGGCGCGCATCTGCGCGGGCTGCGTCTGGAAGCCCCGGAGCTCCCGCGCAGCGTCGAGCCGGGCGAGCTGGTCGTGGAGCGTCACGGCTTCATTCCGCGGCGGTAGCGGTCGGCGTCGTCACCTTCACGTCGAACAGCGCCATGTCGAGGATGAGGCGGATGAGCTCATCCACGCCTTCGCCCGTCTTGCAATTGGTGAAGACGAAAGGCTTCTTGCCGCGCATCAGTTTCGAATCGCGGTCCATCACCTCGAGGCTCGCGCCGACATAGGGGGCCAGGTCCTTCTTGTTGATGACCAGGATGTCGGACTGGCAAACGCCGGCGCCGTTCTTGCGCGGGATCTTGTCACCGCCGGCGACGTCGATGACGTAGATGTAGAAATCCGCGAGCGCCGGGCTGAAGGTCAGCGTCAGGTTGTCGCCACCGGATTCGATGAGGATCACGTCGCTGTCGGGATACTTTTCCTCCAGCTCCTCGACCGCGGCGATGTTCATCGACGGATCCTCCCGCACCGCCGTATGCGGGCAGGCACCCGTCTCGACGCCGACGATCTTCTCCTCGATCAGGATGCCGTTCAGCGTGCGCCGGACCTGCTTTGCATCCTCGGTCGTCACCACGTCGTTGGTGATGATGAGCGGCTTGATCCCCATGTCGATCAGGCGTGGGGTGATGACCTCGATGACCGCCGTCTTACCCGATCCGACGGGGCCGCCGATGCCGATGCGGGTGATCTTCTTCATGGCCGGGTCCTAATTCATGAACAGGCGGAGGTGCGTCGTCGTGTGGTGCGCCACCAGCACGTCGAAGACCGGTGCGAAGGAGGCGATCTCGTCCAGGGACAGGTCGCGCACCGCGGCGTAGTCGTCCTGCACGCGCTGCTGCGCGATGAACAGAATGCGCTGGGTGTCGAGGTGGTCGATGCGCATCAGCCGCAGCGCGGCGCTGAGCAGCATCGAGGCGATGCCGTATTGGTGCATGACGAAGGCCTCGACCTCGTCGGCACCCAGATGCGCCAGCGCCATCGCCTGGCCGACTGGGTAGCAGCCGGGCGTCGCCCCTGCCTTGATGTCGGTGAGCCAGCGCTCGAGCATCGGCACCGGTTCGATCTTAAGGACCAGCTCCGCGAATTTCCGCCCGATGCGGGTCAGCATGAGCTGCTGTTCCTCGCCCACCCGGCGGCACAGCAACTCGGCATCCGCATCGAGGATGCCGTCATAGTTGCCGGCCAGCGCCGCGCGATGGGCGTGCAGCAGGGCAACGCCATCGGCCCGCGCGGCCTGGCTGAGGATCACCTCGACATAGCGCAGCAGGCTTTCGGCGTCGGAGACGACGCCGGTCTGTGTGGCGGATTCCAGTCCATTGGAGAAGGCGAAGGAGCCGACCGGCAGCGTCGAATCCGAAAACTGCAACAGCCGCGCGAGACGCACCATGTCATGGCAACCGGGCGAGGGTCCTGCGTCGTCCCGCGGCATTCGCGTCACGAATGGTGCTTGTGGTCGTGCGAATGACCATGATGATCCTGATGGTCGTCATGGTCATGCGCGTGGCCACTGTGATGATGGTGCGGCGTCGCGTCGGCACCCGCGAAGAGCAGCCGGACCTCCTTCGCGTCAAGCAGGGCCGCGATCTCCTCACCGGGCGCGAAACTCGTTTTCACATGCTTGAAGGCGTGGGTCCGCATGACGGAGGTCATGACCTTCCGGTCCACCGACAGCGGCACATAGACCGTCGTGCCCTTGATGACCGCCGGCCAATGCTGGTTGCCGAGGCCGTGGCCGAGTTCGAAGCAGTTGCGAAGGATCTCGGCGGGGGACAGGCTCTCCAGCCCCTCCAGCTCGATCACCAGCACTTCCTTCAGCGCGATCCGCGCGACGACGATGACGGCCGTCGCCTCATCGTAGTGCAGAACGTCCCCGTCATGCAGATGCTCGGACCGCGGCAGGGAGATTGCCAGTTCAATGCCCCCCTCGCTCGCCTTGCGCAGCCGGTTCTTGGGCGCTTCCCACTGTTCAAGCGCGAGGTGATCGACATGCCCCGTCCGGGCACGCTCTGCCCAGACTGGATCCCGGAGATTTCCGAGCGTGCTCTCGACAAGGATCATATGGCGCTCCTGGCAGGCCACCGCGTCAGGCGGTGCGCGGCCGCATGGCGACGCGCAGACCGACCCACATCGCAATGAAGCCCAAGACGAGGCTGGAGAATAGATAGACGATAGACAACACGAAGTCGCTTGGCTCCATCATCCCTGAATAGGCACCAAAGATGAAGGTGGAGAAGGTGGACATGCCACCCGTGAAGCCAGTGCCGATCAGGAGAACGGCGCGGGCCGAAGCGCGGTCGGAACGCTTCAACCCGGTGACGAGACCGAGGAGCAGCGAGGCAAGCAGATTCGCCGCGAAGATGTCGACCGGAAAGGCGGTACTGTCGCGCGCCAGCAGCATCATGAAGGCTTCGCGAGCCATCGCGCCGAGGCCGCCACCGAGGAAAACCAGGACCATCTGCAGAGCCACGATCCGCGCCCTTACCACCGCGCCAAGGCGACGCCGGCCGCAGCCGCCGCCAGGCCGGCGGCGGCCGAACCCAAAAGATAGGCCGCGGGCAGGATCGAAGGACGGCCGCCGGCCATCTCCAAGGCATCAAGCTGCATCGTACTGAAGGTGGTGTAGCCGCCGATGATCCCTGTGAGGACGAAGGAGGCGACGAAACTCCCGTACCGCTCTTCCCAGCCCATCGCCAGCAGCGCCGAGATATAGGCGATGACGAAGGCGCCCGTGACGTTGATGACCAGCGTCGCCGCCCAAGACGGCAGGCTGAAGCGCCGCCCGACGAGCTTGCCCGCCTGCCATCGCAACAGTGACCCGAGGCCGCCGCCCAGCCCGACCCAGAGGAAATCAATCCCGCGCATGATACCTGCCGCCATCTGGCATCGCCGTGGAGGGTAAGTGCCCCCCCCGGCGATGTTTGCGTCAGCTGAAGAAGTAGAGCTGATTCAACGGAATACTCTTCGCCGGCTCGATCGTGGCGTGCTTGCCATCGACCGTCACCGCGAAAGTCTCCGGATTTACCTCGATGGTCGGCATGGCGTCGTTGCGGACCATCGAGCTCTTGGTGATGGTGCGCGTACCATAGACCGGCATCACCTTGGACTTCAGCTCATAGCGATCGACGATGCCGTCCTCGACGGCCGCCAGCGAGGTGAAGGTCACGCGTGTCTTGGTCAACGCGGAGCCAAAGGCGCCGAACATCGGCCGGTACATCACCGGCTGCGGCGTCGGCAGGGAGGCGTTCGGGTCGCCCATCAGCGCCCAGGAGATCATGCCGCCCTTGATCACCAGCTTCGGCTTAACGCCGAAGAAGGCCGGTTCCCACAGCACCAGATCGGCCATCTTGCCGACCTCGACCGAGCCGATGACGTGGCCGACCCCCTGCGCGATGGCCGGGTTGATGGTCACCTTCGCGACGAAGCGCAGCACGCGCTGGTTGTCATTGCCGGAGGTGTCTCCGGCATAGGCGCCGACCCGCTGCTTCATCAGGTCGGCGGTCTGGATGGTGCGCACCCAGTTCTCGCCCACCCGGCCCATCGCCTGGCTGTCGCTCGACATGATGGAGATGGCGCCGAGGTCGTGCAGCACATTCTCCGCGGCGATGGTCTCGGCACGCACGCGGCTTTCGGCGAAGGCCACGTCGGTCGGGATCTTCGGGCTGAGATGATGGCAGATCATCGTCATGTCGAACAACTCGGCCTGGGAATTGATCCCGTAGGGCAGGGTCGGGTTGGTCGAACTCGGGATGACGTTGGACAGGGCGGCGACGCGGATGATGTCCGGCGCGTGCCCGCCGCCCGCACCTTCCGTGTGGTAGGTGTGGATGGTTCGGCCTTCGAAGGCGGCGATCGTGTTCTCGACGAAGCCGGCCTCGTTCAGCGTATCGGTGTGGATGCAGACCTGCACGTCCATCGCATCCGCGACGGTCAGCGAACTGCGAATTGCCGCCGGCGTGCTGCCCCAATCCTCATGGATCTTGAGGCCCATCGCCCCGGCGCAGATCTGTTCCTCGATCGGCACCGTGCCGGTGCTATTGCCCTTGCCGAGCACGCCGGCATTGACCGGCCAGCCATCGAAGGCCCGGAGCATCATCTCGATGTTCCAGGTGCCGGAGGTGATGGTGGTGCCGTTGGTGCCGTCCGTCGGGCCGACGCCGCCGCCGAACAGGGTTGTCACGCCGTTGCTCAGCGCGGCCTCGGCCTGCTGAGGGGCGATGAAATGGACGTGGGCGTCGATGCCGCCGGCGGTCAGGATCAGATGCGCGCCCGAGATCGCGTCGGTCGCGGGACCGATCGCGAGGCCGGGCGTCACGCCATTCATCAGCGACGGGTTGCCCGCCTTGCCGATGCCGCAGATCAGGCCGTTCTTGATGCCGACATCGGCCTTGATGATGCCGAGCACCGCATCGACGATGGTGACGTTGGTGATGACGAGGTCCGGCGCGCCGGCCGCGCTGGTCAGTTCACTGTCATAGCCCATGCCGTCGCGCAGGCTCTTGCCGCCGCCATAGACGGCTTCCTCGCCGTAGACGCGCAGGTCCTTCTCGATCTCGATGTAGAGACCGGAATCCGCGAGGCGGATCTTGTCGCCCGTCGTCGGTCCGTAGAGATCCGCATATTGCCGCCGCGAGATCGTCGCCATGTCAGGATTCCCGTTCTCTCAGCGTCAGGACTTGGACTTGAAGCCGTAGCGGGCGGCCCGCTCCATGGCATCCACCAGGCGGGGGCGATAGCTGTCATAGGCTTCCTCGCCGACCCAACCATCCACCAGGTTGTTGAAGCCGATGACGCGCTGCTTGCCCTGATAGGGCACCAGCGTGACCTCCTTCTCATCGCCGGGCTCGAAGCGGATCGCGGTCGAGGCGGGGATGTCGAGGCGCTTGCCGAAGCTCTTCTCGCGATCGAATTCGAGAAAGGAATTGACCTCGAAGAAGTGGTAGTGCGATCCGACCTGGATCGGCCGGTCGCCCGTATTGCGGACCTTCAGCGTCGTGGTCGGGTAGCCCGCATTGATCTCGATGTCACCGGCGGCGAGCACCAGCCCACCGACCGGCGCGGTCTTCGCTTCGTCAGCCATGGCCCAGTTCCTCGCGCGTCAGGTGATGGGGTTGTGGACAGTGACGAGGCGGCTGCCGTCGGTGAAGACCGCCTCGACCTGCACATAGGGGATCATCTCGACCACCCCTTCCATCACGTCGTCCCGCGTGATGACCTTCGCGGCCTCGGACATGACTTGCTCGACCGTCTTGCCGGCACGCGCGCCGTCCAGCGCGGCGACGGTGATCAGGGAAACGGTTTCCGGATGGTTCAACTTCAGCCCCTGATCCTTACGCTTCTGCGCGATCTGGGCCAGCATATAGATCAACAGCTTGTCGATTTCCCGGGGGGTGAAGTGCACGCGCGACCTCCTCAAGCAAGCTGCGGCTCAACCACAAGTGCTACACGATTTCGAAGCATGCGCCAGACTGAAAGTGGCCAAACTGACCAGCGACGGCGCGTGGCCGCGTATCGTAACAACTGCTCGCCATCCGTCGAACCGGTCGAGGCGAAATCATCCTGCCGGTCATCGCGACCGCCGCAGGCGTTGGGCGCTGAGCACTGCTGGCGATCCAGGACGGCGCCCACCCCGCGCGACACATTGGGAATTCGTCAGACTAAATTGAGGAAGGGCGACCGCACTGCCTCGCTGCGTACTCGCTCGTTCACCAGGATTGCTGCACTACCAACCTTCGCCGATACTCGCTTTTTCGGGAAAGTCGGAGGCTTCGAATAAGCACGTGGAGCTCTCGTCCCGACGGACCCGCCGGCAACCGCCCGAACGACAGCTTGGCGCCGTAGTTCACCGAAATCGACCAGCGATCTGGCGGAAGAGCCCGGTCATCCGCGCGATGGCATCTTCATGAACACCGCTGCTACGTGGATACGAGCCAACCGCCTGAGTCGTCTTGCCTCCCGGCGGTGATAATCGGCCTCAAGGGTCTCGTCACATCGCGGCGTGGTTGCTGTGCCGGTGGCAAGGCCACTATCCGTGCGACCGATCGCGTCAGGTCGCGGATGGATAGGGGCATGATTGCCAGGGATTGACGCCATCTCGGAGCCAGCGAAGCGTGGAACGCCAGAACGTCGCTTCGTGGCGCGCATGGAAGAGGTCGAAGTGACCTATTGCTGTCACGCCGAGATCCCTTGGGCGAAGGACGGCTCGCATCTTCGGTGCGTTACAATAATAGGCTAGGCCCCGTTCAACAGCCGCGGGCGTCGCGAATTCATCGTCCTCGGCCGCTACGGCCAGGATTGGTGCTGTCACGCTGGCGAAGCGATCGAGGACAGTTCGCTGATCGGTGCTGGCGTAGCGCTCCTCGAACCTGGAGCGTCGAAAGCTCCATTCCATCGCGACGCCACTTGGCAAATCTTCCAGCCATCCAAGACGCCGACCTGGGAAGTAGCCCCACGCGGCTGTCACCACGGGCATTACGACATGCCACTTGGCCAGTAGCGTCAGCCGCCGACGCGCCTCATAGTCGCGCCAGTACGCGTACTGAGCGCCGACCGACAGGATCCGCGTGATTGCCGAAGCCATCTGCGCATAGCCTGGCAGGAAGCCGCCGATACTGTGACCAACCACGAGCAGTGGTAGATCGGGCCACTTCGCGCGAGCGAAGCGAAGCATGGCATCGAAGTCGAGCATGCCCCAATCACGCCATCTGTAGCCGCAGCCTCGCAAGCGGGGCGGACGCGAGTCGCCAATTCCCCGATAGTCGTAGGTAGGGACGACGAAGCCGTGGCCGGCGAGAAAGCGGGCGTAGCGGTGATAGTAGCGAGCCAGGACGCCGGTCGCAGGGTTGATGACAACGCAGCCCCGTGGCCGTTTCGTCGTGTACCAAACATGCCCGTTGATCTTCAGCCTATCGGCACATTCGATAGCGACTGCCAGCTTCTCACTCATCTCGGCCGGCATTCCGGAACTGGGGGATCATGCGGGAACTACCGAGGGCCAGAAGTCGGATGCATTCTAGAGACCGCCGGTCACGCGCAGGACTGCGCCGGTAACGTAGCTGGATGCCGGCGAGATCAGCCAGGCGACCGCATTGGCGATCTCCTCAGGTCGTCCCACCCGCCCCATTGGTACGCGCTGCGCCACCCGTTGGGGGCGGTCAGGATCGCCGGCCATGGCATGAATGCCGGTAGCTATGGTGCCAGGCGCAACGGCATTGATCCGAATGCCCTCCTTCGCCACCTCCCGCGCGAGGCCGATTGTAAAGGCCTCGATGGCAGCCTTCGTAGCTGCGTAGTGAACGTACTCGCCCGGACTGCCGGTCTGCGCCGCTACGGAGGAGATGTTGACAATGCTGCGCCCGGACCCGGGCGTCGCCGCGAAGTGGAGCAATGCTGCTTTCGCGCATCCCATCGTGCCGAGCATGTTGACCTCGGCGACGCGCCGGACCCAGCTCAGATCGGCCTCGACGAAGCGCCCGAGCGGACCGGTGATTCCGGCATTGTTGACCAGGGCGTGGATCGGGCCGAAGCGGTCTTGAACAGCGGAAAAGAACTCGTCGATCGACCGTTGATCCGCAACGTCGAGCCTGATTGCGGCCGCCGTGCCGTTCCCGTCCCGGACGCCGGCCAACACCTTCGAAGTCTCCTCCTCATGCCGGCATCCGACAACAATTCGATAGCCGTCCTCAGCAAGGCGCCGCGTCACAGCCAAACCGATTCCGCGACTGCCGCCGGTGACGACAACAAGGCGAGGCGGCTGCGAGCCTCCGTCCAAGACCATGGTTCGTCTGACCCTCATTTTCGATGGGTTGAAAGGTTGAACGCCTCCAGCTCCCCGCAGATCATGGCCTGCGATGTGAGACACGGGTAAAGACCCATGGCCACATGCGCGGCTGCGATTCGTGCAGGAACCGGATGGCGCAGGCGACCGCGACCCGGCGCACGATCGGCGAATCGCATTGGCCGATCAGGATCATGATGAACCTCGACTTCGTACCATCACTCGGCCCCTTGCCTCAGCGCACCAGACCCGGCAGGCCCGGTGCGCGGCACCGCAGATTGCATCAGCAGGACTGAGCCGAAGCACAGAAGAGCGACCGTCAGCATGCCAGGCGAGTAGCTCGCCGCGTGTTCCCTGCTCCATGCGAGCGCGAGCGGACCGGCGGCGCGCGCGACCGCATGCGCGGCTGAGAGGACACCCGAGACTGAACCATAGATCGCCACGCTAAAGAGCTGAGCGGGCAGCGCGCCGCGCATGATCGTCAGCACCCCATTGGCGGCGCCGAACAGAAGCAAGGCACTTCCGAGCACGGCAACGGAGTGGCCGACGGCCAGCCCCACGAAGGATATGCCGAGCAGCATCAGCGAGACCGCGGTAACTGTGCGCAGCGAAGCGCGCGACCCGACGGCAAACTCGACGATACGGCCAAGGACCTGAGCGACCCCCACCATCGATGCCAGTATGACCGCGGAGGCGCCGAGACCCTTCTCACTCAGCATTGGAACCAGATGCACGGCCACAATGCCGCTCGCGAGGCCCATCGTAGCATAAGCGACCAGGAGCAAGACGAAGGCAACGCGTGGCGGGGACTGGTCGGCACGTTGCTGTCCCCGTGCCTTCATTCGCTTTGCCGCCGGACCTGGCATGAGGAGGTGAGGCAAGGCGCAGGCGAGATTCAGCGCGGCGAGTGTGGCGCAAGCGCCGCGCCACCCTAGGCTGTCGACGAGGAAGGCGGTTGCAGGCCAGAACACTGTGCTTGCGAGCCCGCCGGCGAACGACACCACCGTCATGCCGCGTCGGGCGGAATTGGGCGCGGACGATGCAGCCACTGCGGCAAATGCTGCCTGATATAAGGCAGCGGGCATCGTTGCTCCAATGAGAATCCAGACGGCATAGAACTCCCAAATCGTCTCGACCTGCCCCGCCAGCCAAAGGCCCAGTGCGGACACCACCGAACCAGCGGTCATAATCCACCTGGCGCCTACGCGATCGAGCAGCAAACCGATCACCATGGCGGTGCAGGCTTCTGCGAGAAGGGCGGCAGAGAAAGCGCCGACGACAATCCCGGATCCCCACCCGGTGTCGCGAACGATCGCTGGCATCAGAAGGGAGAAGCTGTAGAAAAGCGTGCCCCACTGAACGATCTGTGTCAGTCCCAAGGTCGCCGGCACGTGCCAGGACAGGTTGCGTGCAGATGTGTCGCCACTCGGCGAGGTCGAATTCATGGCGTTGCGATCTCAACGGACGCTTGACGCGATTGCGATGTCATCACCAGACGAGCCACAATGACCTCCGAGTCATCTGGGCATTGTGGCGGCAGCTATCCGACGCAAAAAGAATATCTTTTCAATGCGTCGCATTCGAATAAGTTTTGCCTATGAGTCTGCCTGCACTCACGCTGCGTCAGCTGCGAACCTTCCTGACCGTTGTCGAGATGGGAAGCGTCTCCGCCACCGCTCGAGCGCTCGGCCTGACACAGCCTGCCGCCAGCCAGCAGCTCAGGGAGATGGAACGTCGTCTTGGTGTTCGGCTTCTGGAGCGTGCCGCGGGCCGTTCCATTCCGACGGCAGCGGGTGCCGCCCTGGTCCCCGCCGCCAAGCGTGCACTCGCTGCGGCTTCGGACGCGGAGGAAGTGGTGGCTGCGCATCGCGAGGGCGCAACCGGCCGCATTCGGCTCGGGACCGGTGCGACGGCGTGCATCCATCTTCTGCCACCAGCATTGGCGGGATTGCGTCGCCGCGTCCCCGGCGTCGAAGTGATCGTGGAGACGGGCAACACACCGGAGATCGTACAACGCGTAGACGAAGGTCTTCTCGACATCGCCGTGGTCACCTTGCCGGTTCCCCGACGCAGAAGCCTTCAGTTTACGCCCTTGGTCACAGAACGCTTCCTCGCTCTGATTCCGGATGCGCTCGCGCAGGCCCGCGGTCCTGTAAGCCCGGCGTCGCTCAGCCGTCTGCCTCTGATCCTCTACGAACCAGGAGGCACCATGCGGCGGCTCGTCGACGATTGGCTCGCCCGATCACGCACTGAAGTCCTGGTCGCTATGGAGCTCGACAACATCGAGGCAATCAAATCGCTGGTCTCGATCGGGCTCGGTGCTTCCGTGCTCCCAGGATTTGCGCTCAGGGAGCAGGTGCCCGGCACCCAATGCCAGCCACTCAGGCCTGCCCTTGAACGGCAGTTGGCCATCGTCCTACGAAAGGAAAAGACACGGGACCGGGCCTTGCGGGTCCTTCTCGATGAACTCGAGAAACTGCGATCGCCGCACGCGTCACGAGCTGCCGTCTCAACGAAGGATCGGGATGATGGACAGCACTAGCAGCACCGCCATGATCCGGTTTGCGCAACGTCGCCGCCAGGGGTTGGTCAGGGCGCGTTGCATGGCCTCGCCACCGACGGCCCAGACGGCGTTGCACGGCAGCCCGACCGCGACGACCGTCGCAATGGCGATCATGAGGTTCTGTGCATATGGCACGGGCGGAACATAGATGGTCACAGCACCCGCTGCCGTCACCCACGCCTTGGGATTGGCCCACTGCAAGAGCGCTGCGCCGATAAGCCCGATAGGAGGTCGCTCGGTCGGAGCAATCCGCGATGTGTCGCGTGCGAGCCCTGCGGCGAGCCATATCATATAGGCCGCGCCCCCGAATTTCACTGCGCTGTGCAGATGCGGGTAAGCCGTATGGATGGCACCAAGGCCGAGCCCCATCAGGAGCAGCAGGAGCGTGAAGCCCGCGACGAATCCGCCTATGGCCGGGACGGCCTCCCGCAGGCCGTGGCTGAGGCCGATGCTCATGAGCATCAGGTTGGAAGGGCCCGGAGTTCCGGTCGTCACCAAGGCGTAGCCAACAAGCCCCATCCAAATCTCTAGGGACATGGCATGATTCCGATATCAGGCGTTATCCACGCCAAAAGGGTTTGCGCGCTTCGTGAAATGCGTCGTACCGGGTGATGCCCATGTCCTTGAGGGCAGCGTCTGGCAGCGATTCCAGCTCGCGCCGCTCGGTCCAGCGGCACAGCCATCGGTGCAGCAACTGGCGAAGCGTCATGCGGCCATCGGCGCTTTCCTGCGACTTGGCGCCGTCTGCGATCATGCAGAGGCCCGCGGGGCTGGCGCGCATCGGATTGCAGCAGGACCAATGTTCCTGCGTCATGTCACTCTCCATCATGTCGGGGCAGTCGTTGACGCCGTGCGCGCTACGCGTCGTGTGGCGCGCCGTCTGTACGCGCGTATGGCCAGAACGCATTGGGGGCCGAGATCATGCGTGGGGTAGTGAACTTCGTCTCAGACGTTCTCGCACTAACCTGGCAATGGAGGCACGCTTGTCGCAGCCGTCATCCAGGAGATGGGCGCAGTCGCTCCCGCGAAAAGCGGTTACGCACCTCGGCATCGATTCAGCCCCTTGTCGCTCGCAAGGGTCGATCCGCTCGCTCGCTCGCTCAAGTAAGAATTTCGACTGCGCCGCATAAGTTGGTGTTTTAGTGTATTCGCAGCGACTACAGGCATCCGCTGGACGACTTTGCGTAGCCGCGTTCTCCGATCAAGAAGCTGGTGCACTTGGTTGAGCCGAGGGTCTCGACCAGTCTTCCGATGGAGAACGAGAGTCCTTCGACGGTTTGCGCACAGCGTTGCGCAGCATCGCCTTGGCCTTAGCGAAGGCGTTTAGGTCGGGACTGCAGTGCGGCAGGGCGAGCGCTGCACAAGCCGTATCGATCGCATCTGCTGCCCTCAGGCTCGGCGACCAAGCCTGTATTGCGCCGGGCGGAGTCGCGGCCCATTCGAACCGGGAAACCCGGGCTGACATTAATCCCGATCAGGCGCTCGCCCTTGCTGAACGGAGCATCGGTCGTGCCTCCACTTCGAGCAATGCGATTGTTGGCGGTATCCATGCTCCATCTGTCTGTTCTCGCACCGACCCGCGAGGAGGAACCAAAGGGCCTTGCGGGCCCTACCGAGATTCGTCTCGACCGCCCACACTGATGCTCCAGCCGGTCCGGCTACCGGCTGGCTCGTCAGACCGTCACCAGACTTTCGGGCACGGACCACCCGGATCGCCGAGGCCAACTGCACAGCCTAACCGTGCGATCTCATCACAACCTTGATGCACCCGTCCTTCTTGTCCCGGAAGGTGTCGTACATCTCCGGTCCCGCATCGAGGGAATCCTGGCGGTGTGTAATGATCACGGATGGATCGATCTCGCCCTTCTCGATGCGGTCCAGCAGGGGCTTCATGTAGCGCAGCATGTGCGTTTGTCCGGTGCGGAGGACCAGCCCCTTGTTCATCAGGGCGCCGATCGCGACCGGAACCGAGCCCATGTAAACTCCGGGCACCGACAGGACGGTTCCCGGTCGACAGGCAAGGATCGCCGCATTCAGTGCGAACGGACGCTCAACCGACGCCGTATGCGAGGCGACGAACGAGGCCGCCTTCTGCATCACGGTCTGTTGGCCATGACTCTCCATCCCAACGGCCTCGATGACGGCATCAGGGCCCAGGCCGCGGGTCAGCTGGAGGATGCGCTCCTGCACATCCTCCTCGCCATCGTCGATCGTCTCCGTCGCCAACCGACGGGCGAGCGCCAGGCGTTCCGGCACGGCGTCGATCGCGATAACGCGCTTGGCCCCGAGTAGGAACGCCGACATGATGGCGAATAGACCGACGGGGCCGCAGCCAAAGACGACGATGGTGTTACCCGGTTGGATGTCGCAATTTTCGGCCGCCATGTAACCCGTGGGATGTCGGAGAGAAATAGCAGCTGCTCGTCGGGCACCCCTGCCGGCACCTGCAGTGGCCCGACATCGGCGAACGGCACGCGAAGATACTCGGCCTGGCCACCGCTGTAGCCGCCTGTCAGGTGGCTGTAGCCGAACAGACCCGCCGTCGGGTATCCCAACGACTGCGACTGCTCGCCGGCGTTCGGGTTTGTCGTTTCGCACAACGACCACTGTCCCGCTTGGCAGTACCGACACGCACCGCAGCAGATGGTGAAGGGCACAATCACCCGATCGCCGGGTTTGAGCTTCTTGTTGTCGCGGCCGACCTCGCCGACCTCGCCCATGCACTCGTGGCCAAGGATATCGCCACTCTCCATCCGCGGGACGAAGCCGCCGTACAAGTGGAGGTCCGAGCCGCAGATGGCGCAGGAGGTCACTCGGATGATCGCATCGCGGCCATCCTTGATCTCGGGGTCGGGGACGGTCTCGCAGCGGATATCGCCACGGCCGTGCCAAGTGAGGGCCTTCATCAGTAAGCCCTCGTCCGAGGCGAGGTAACTCGCACGGCAATCATGTCCCTCGCGCCCTGCACAGCGCCAAGCACCGCTGCTCCTGCGCCGATAAGCAGCGTGGCAAACATCCAGAAGGCGGAAATGGCGGCGGCCGTTGCCGCGGCATCCGCGGCCTCTCGCGCCCGCTGTTCCGCACGCGCCGCCGCTTCTCGCGCCTGCTGCTCATACGCTGCGATGCGCTGGTCCGCCTCAGCTGGCGAGATCCCGGCCTCCGCAGCCGTCAGCGCGGAGAGACGTTCCCGCTGACCAGGTGCGAATGAGCCATCGGCCACCCGGCGCCCGATGATGGCCGTGATCTCGACACCACGCTGCTCGGTTGTCATGGCTGCCACGTCATTGGGCGCCGAGAGGGCGGACCGAACGCGCTGCGCCAAGGCGTTGAGATCGACCTGGTCGGTAGCTGCCCCGGCCGCCGTTCCCGCGCCGCGCATTGCGCCGGCGAGGATACTGCCGGCGGCGTTGGTGGCGACAGTAGCCGAGCCTGCCGCCACCATGCCCGCTAGCGCCGCGGAGAGGGCAACAGCAACACCCCAAACGCCAAGACCTTGCAGAGCACTGTCCCAGCGATCGGTGTTGCCGGACAGCCGCGCAGCCACGTAGCCGCCCAGTCCGAGCGACAGGACGGCGGTCAGGAGGCTCCAGCCCCCCGCCATCAGCGCCATGCTCGTCGCGGACGGTGAATCGCGATCCACCGCATCAATCGTCATCAAGCCCACGGCAGCGCCAAGCAGATGCAGCAGAACACCTGCGCTGATCGCGACAAGCGTGCCAACGATGATGCTGCTTAGTGAAGTCCGGCTTCGGAGTTTCGTGGCATCGTCCACAACCACGTCCGTTGAACCATAGGACGATTGAAGCTGACTCTCAGACATGGCGTTCCCCCTTGCCCAAGCGCTTAGCGCGAGGCCTGATAGAGTTTGGTCGCGACTTCGAACATCTCCTCCGGCGCGTAGTTCGGCGTGAAGGCCGACGGCACGCCTTCGAGCTGGTGGATCTTGCCTCCCTCGGGAAGGCCCGGAACCACCTCCAACTCGCCTTCCGGGTCGCCCGGCAAAGCGCCCTCGCCATTGCCCCAGATGCCGGCCATCTCGGCATAATCGGTGGGGCTGAAGGTGTAGAGGCGGCGATGCGATCCTTCAGCGAGGTACTTTTGGCATTCCGGGATACTGCCGAGCGGAATATTCGGCACCGGGAGCATCTTCTCGATGTCCACGCCCGTGATCTTCTTCAGTGCTAGGGCATAGGAATGTGCATGGACCGAACCTCGGACGAGCAGGTACCCGCACACCTCGCGCCCGGTAGGATCCGACAGTGTTTCGTAGACGCGCAGCTTGTGCAGCCGCGCGCCGCATTCCAGGTGAAAGTTGTGCAGCAGGTCCAGCACGACGTTGCCCGTGGTCGTGACGAAGTCGTTGTTCCAGGAGGCGCCGTTGCCGTTGACTGGCGTTGCGCCGCCAGCATGCGACAGGAAGGCCGTAGCAAGCCGAACGTCCTTCATGGCCGCAAAGGGCGCGCCCGATATGTCGCCGCCGTCGATGTCCGGAACATCCGGGTCGGGGCCATTCGCCAGCATTGCCACGCCATTGGACACCAGTTCGACATGGCCGAGTTCCTCGGCCGTGATGCTGGCGACGAGGCTGTAGAATGGGCGGAGCTTGCTCTTGCTGCGGAAGTTGAAGCTCTGGAACATGTAGTTGCCGAGCGTCGACATCTCACCGTACTTGCCGCCGAGCAGTTCCTGGAGGGCTGCCGCGGCGTTGGGATCCGCGCGCTTCGGCGCGGGGATGTCGGTCTGCAGCTTATCGATGCGTTGAAACATGATTGCCTCGTTGCTGGGACGGAGAGCGGCACGTCTGTCAACCGCTTACGCGCCCGCAGGTTCACGAGCAGCAGGCAATACCTTCCCGCACGAGTTCTTTGAGGCGCGGCGCTGATGCTCGGCGCGCGGATGGCGCAGGAGGCCGCCGCCGGCGATGCAGTCACCGCTTCCATCAACCGTGCAAACCCTTCTTGGTTCGCGCACGTCACCCGCAACCGTTCACGAGCTCCTGCACAGCTCGACGGCAGGACGCCGCAACGGTGGCGGTGCCGATGCGGGCCGCGTGCTCTTTGTCGAGCGTCCATGTGCTATGCGCGCGAGCAGGCATCCAGCCCTCCACCCTGCGCGTTGTCCAGCGATGGCATTCAGCGCGGCCGGTTCGCTATTTTGGCGCCAGGTGAACGCCCCCATGACCCGGGCGCTGGCCTCCTGAGGTCTTCGCCGGGGGACCCAGGAGGCCGCAGCCGGAGATAAGCTGCGCGGCCCGCAGCAGAGAGACGAGCGGCAGCGGGGCCTGTTAGGCCCGCACCTCCAACCGCCTGGGCGGTAGCGGGTTCAACCACCCTGGAAAGAAACTTCCAAGAGTCGGTGTGGAAATCAACGGAGGGCGACGCGGCGGATCATCATGGCCTCGGACACGTTGAGGCGCTTCTCGTAGTCGCGGACCGGGCGGCGCCGGCGGATCCGCTCCTCGTCCGTCAGGTCCGACGGATGATGCTGGACACGTCCAGGCCCGCCAGCAGCGCATGCACAAGATTGCCCGCTTGCGTGCCAAACAGCGTCATCAGACCCGCGCTCGTTGCGCGGCAGAATGGGCACTGCGTCTGGCCCCGGGGAGAGCACCACCACGAGGGCGGTCGCCAGGAACAGAGAGTGGGTTTGCGGACCCATAATGGGCGCCTCGAAGGACAGCAATGCTTCCCTATTGTCACCTGGCGCTCGCGGCGTCCGCCGTTACGCCGGGACCGGCCGGGCCTTCCGGCGCACGGTGAGGATCGCGACGGCCGCCACCAGGCAAACGAGGCCAGCCATGAAGAAGGCCGGAAGATAGCTCAGCAGGACGTCTCGCGATGCGCCGGCCCCATAGGCGGCGATGGCGGAGCCGATCTGGTGCGAGAAGAAGATCCATCCGAACAGCACGGGGCCCTTCTCGCGGCCGAACGCGTCGTTCGCCATCTTCACCGTGGGCGGAACCGTGGCGATCCAATCGAGACCATAGAAGATTGCGAAGATCGTCAGGCCATAGATCGAGAAATCAGTGAATGGCAGCGCGAGCAGGCTCAGGCCGCGCAGCCCATAGTACCAAAACAGGAGCCAGCGGTTGTCGTACCGATCGGACAGCCAGCCCGAGGCAATGGTTCCGACGAAGTTGAAGCCCCCCATCAGCGCCAGGATGGTCGATGAGGTCATCGCGGCCACGCCGAAGTCGCCGCAGAGCGGCACGAAGTGGTTCTGCACCAGACCGGCCGTGGACAGCCCGCACACGAAGAAGGTGCCCGCCAGGACCAGGAAGGTGCGATTGGTGAGCACTTCCGAGAGAGCGGAAAAACTGACGGCCAGGGCGTTCGGCTGCGCGTGACGCGGCTGCGGATGCACGAGCTTCGCCTCGCCATAAGGGGGCAGGTCGACATCAACCGGATTGTTTCGAACGAACAGCATCACAAGGATGAAGCAGGCCACGCAGACGATTGCGCCTGGCAGCATTGCATAGCGCCAACCCGCCATGTCGGAGAGCCACGCCGCCAGTGGAAGGAAGAGCAACTGCCCCGTCGCGCTGCTCGCGCTCAGGATGCCGACGACCAGGCCACGCCGCGTCGAGAACCATCGCGTCGCAATGGTCGCCCCCAGGACGTTGGCAGTGACCCCGGTCGCCAGGCCGACCAGCAGGCCCCAGATGACCCAGAGCTGCCAGAGAGTGGTCATCTGAGACGTCACGGCCAAGCAAAGCACGATCGACGCCAGGGCGGACGCGACGACGGTTCGCACGCCATAGCGCATCAGGATCGCGGCGGTGAACGGCGCGACGGCCCCGTAGACCAGGAATCGCAGGCCCAAGGCCCCGGAGATGGCGCCGAGATCCCACCCGAACTCATTCTTCAGCGGCAGGATCAGGACGGCGGTCATGCCCATGACGGCCGATGTGGCCAGCATGGTCAGGAAGATCACGCCGATCACCGCCCAACCATAGTGGATGCCCCGCCGTGCAAAGGCGCGTGGCAGCCAGTCCGATGCGTGCATTGGGCCGTCCTTGATGCTCAGACCCATCGGCCGGGGCGAAAGGTCAGTTTGACTTTACCGACCTGTTTACCTAACGCTTCGGACTGGGCGGTCAAGGGAAAAGTATACAGGTCGGTGCAATGATGCTGCGCGCTGAGGCAAAATCGTTGATGCAAGAGCGGATCCTGCGGTCGGCCGATCGCCTGTTCTACGCGCACGGCATACAGGCAATCGGCGTCGATACCATCGCGGCCGATGTGGGGATCAGCAAGCGCACGCTCTACAACCACTTCCCCTCGAAGGCAGACCTGATCCGCGCCTACCTCGAGCGATGGAGCCAGCCGCCGGCTTCGACAGAACTGCCGCCGGCAGAGCGCATCCTGGCGGAGTTCGATCGGCTGGAGCGAACCTTCTCCCAGCCGAGCTATCGCGGCTGCCCATTCATCAATGCTGTTGCCGAGGCCGCCGAGCCTGCTGATGAGCTCACGAGGCTTGCCATCGACTTCAAGAAGGCTCGTCGACGGTGGTTCGCGAGCTGCCTCGCGGAGCTGGGCGTTCCCGACCCTGAGCGCTTGGCTACGCAGATGATGCTGCTTGTTGACGGCGCCGTTGCCACCATGCTGGTGCAGGGCGACGCGAGCATCGCTCGTGCCGCGAGAGACGCGGCGGAAGTCTTGCTGACCGCGGCAGGCGTTGCAGCGCGTCGCCCCAGGGTCTCCCACGGCGAGGCATAACCCGCACCGGATGCTGCGGAGACGACGAAAAGGTTAGTGATTGATCCTATCGGTCCCCATGGCGCCCGCACGCGCGCCGATGTTGGCGACGAGACTGCCAAGGGTCGGCATGTGGTGGTCGTGCTGAACTTGGTCTGTATTTGAACCGTGTCATCCCACTCGGCGCTTTACGACCTCAAACGGGAATGGCGATTCAGCAGGGGCCACTGTCGACGCGCTGACGTTCCGCGCCATCACGCGCACACTGTCGTTCGACCACGGAATGGGAGTCGAGCGCACTGCATTGGCGACATCGTGCTGCCTCGCCGCGGGCGTACTCGACGGTCGTTGATTTGTCGTGATGGGAACGCGGCCGCAGTGCTGGAAGTCTGCAGGAGCAAAACCACCGCCCCCGCGGCGCGTATCGCGTCCAACAGGGAGGGTCCGATCCATTCCGGGATCGCCCGGGACACCTTCAGCGCGGCGCGCGCCCGCAACGATAGCGCGGTCGTTGATGCCGACGAGGGGTTGCCCGGTAGTGGGCAAGTCCAGCGCTGAGCCCGCCGGTCCGCTCCCCCACCTCCCGCCTCATCGGCGGGTGGTATGCGATATCCTCCCCCGCGGGCTGCTTCGCGCGCGAAGCGACGATGATGGGCCAGTGGTCGAGGAGCCAGACGCTGCGCTGGGACTCAGCCTTCCGTCCGTAGTTCGGGATACGCCGGTAGCCCGTCGTCGAGGTGAACCCAACTCAGCTGGGTTGCAGTCCGCGTATGGTCAGCCGGTGGCATCGCCTCCGGGTCATCGAGGCTCACCGTCGTGATGTCGATTTCATCCGGCGAATACGCCGCCTCGAACGTCAGCGGCGTGCCGCAGCGGGGGCAGAAGGTCCGGAAGGCCTGCGGACTCGAGGCGAACCTTGTCGATTCACCGGCAACGACCCGATACTCCGCTCGAGGCACGCTGAACCATGCGACCATCGGCGCGCCGGCCACCCGCCGGCACATCGAGCAGTGGCAGACGGTCGAATGGAACGGTGCGCCGCCGGCTTCGTACCGGACGTATCCGCAGAAGCATCCGCCTTTGAGCATGCTGGGCGTCTCCCAGAGGGCCAGTGATCAGGTATCCGATCAGCGCGCCCACCGGGCAGCAGTTTCCGCGGCCACCCCCTGTTTGCGGGCGCTGCGGCCACAAAGCCGCACCGCGACCTCGAGGCCGGCGGAAAGAGTTCGCTACACTATTCCGGCCAGCAGAGCGCGCGTGCGGTCCTCTTGAAGAGGACCTCCGCATGACCCGCCCGATCAGCAGCTCCGGTGGCGTCGCACCGGTGGCGCGCTGCACCAGCGCCACCGTGCCCAAGGACCAGGTCCTGGGCAGGCTGGCCTGGATAAAGACCGCGCCCATCGCGGAGCTGAAGTCCGGCCGTGTCCGCCGTCTAGCGACCTCCCGAACTGACTGCGACGCTTGAGGATCGGGTGTCTCCATATCTGACGTGCTTCAGTCCGCCAGGGGCCTGGCGAACTGCCGCTACCGCTGCTGCCATCCTGGCACGCCTGTCATATCGGGAAGATGGTGTGCAATCCCACGGTGGCATTGAATACAGCTCATCTCGCCGGTGAAGAGGTATCGCTCATGGGCAGCGGCCGCGCGCGGGTTCTGCCGTGACAGGTCCATTCCTTCTGGCGAATGGCAGTTACGGCATTCGAGGCTATTGTTCGCTTCCATGCGCCGCCACTCGCGCTCAGCCATCTCTCGGCGGTGCGTCAAGAACAACTCGCGAGTGCTGATCCTACCGAAAATGTGCCCCCACACCTCCATCGACGCCTGCATCTTCCGTCCAATCTTGCTCGTCCATTCATGCGGCACATGGCAGTCGGGGCAGCCGGCGCGCACACCCGACCGGTTCGACTGGTGAATCGTGCCCTGTAGTTCCTCGTAGACGTTGCTGCGCATCTCGTGGCAGCTGATGCAGAAGGACGGTTGGTTGGTGGCCTCCAAGGCGGTGTTGAAGCCGCCCCAGAAAATCACGCCTGCGAAGAAGCCACCGAGCGTCAGGAATCCAAGACTCAGCGTGGTTGCCGGCGCGAGCGCCGTTCGGACGACCGGCAGCTTCCGGAACCAATTCCAACGACGCCTGATGAACCCGGGCTTTGCGTTGGCTATGTCCGGCATGGGCGCCGGTGTCTCGTCCCCGGACATTATCGGTTGTTCCTGCCGCCCGGCTGACGCTCTGGTTCGGTTAGCTCATCCATGTCGCGAAAGCGATTTGGGACAAGGGGCCGCGCCTCAGTCTGCGTAACGTGGCATGTCGTACAGACGTATCGCCTCGCAGCCAGCCCGCCGAGCGTATTGCCCTCACGATCCTGGTAATGCGTCACCGAGATCATTGGTGCCTGGCTCTGTTCGGTGAACCGTCGAGCGTGGCAGGACATGCACTTGTTGGCATTGAGATCCAGCGCGTACCCGTCGATGGAGTGAGGGATTATCGGCGGCTGATCTGGGTAGTTCCGCCGCACGCGCACATCATTGGTGATGGGCCGCGCCATCGGCGGCGCATCTTGCTCTTCAGTGAATGGTTCGGGCCCACGCAAGCGGGGCGCATCCTGGGCCATTAGCGCCCCCGCCAGAGCAAGTGGCGCCAGGACTACAGCGGCGGGGAGGAGGCGCTTCCTCATGGCGTACCTCGTGAAGTCGCGGATGCGACCAGAACCTTCACGGCGCACTTCTTGTAGTCTGTCTGCTTGGAGATCGGATCGGTTGCGTCGAGCGTCACCTTGTTGATGAGCTGGCTGGCATCGAAAAACGGCACGAAGACCAAACCGCGCGGCACGCGGTTGCGCCCGCGAATCTCTACGCGGCTTCGGATCTCCCCGCGACGTGAGACGATCCGCGCCTCCTGCCCGCGGCGAAGGCCCCGCTGTCGCGCATCTTCGGGGTGCATGAAGAGCAGCGCCCCTGGGAACGCGCTGTAGAGTTCGGGAACTCGGAGAGTCATTGAGCCGGAATGCCAGTGTTCGAGCACACGGCCCGTGACCAGCCAGAGGTCAAACTCGTCGTCCGGCACTTCAGCGGGCGGCTCGTACGGCGCACCGATGATATTCGCCCGCTTGTCAGCGTTGCCGTAGAACTGCACGCTGGTGCCGACTTCAACGAAGGGATCGTGGCCCTCGCGATACCGCCAGCGCGTCTCCTTCCCGTCTACAACCGGCCAGCGAAGGCCGCGAGCCTCATGGTAGGCATCGAAAGGTGCGAGGTCGTGGCCATGTCCGCGCCCGAAGCTCGCGTATTCTTCGAAGAGCCCCTTTTGCACATAGAACCCGAACTGCTTCGCCTCAAAGTTGTCGTAGCCCTGTTCGATGTCGGATGACGGAAAGCGGTTGGCACTTCCATTGGCGAAGAGGACCTCGAACAGCGTCTTTCCTCGGTACTCCGGCGCACGCGTCAGCACATCCGCCGGCCAGACCTCATCCGTGGTGAACCGCTTCGAAAACTCCATGAGCTGCCAAAGGTCCGAGCGCGCCTCACCCGGCGCTTCCACGAGCTGATGCCAGAAATGGGTTCGCCGTTCCGCGTTGCCATACGAACCTTCCTTCTCCACCCACATCGCTGCGGGAAGTACAATGTCCGCCGCCATCGCTGTCACAGTTGGATATGCGTCCGAGCAGACAATCAGGTTCTCAGGGTTTCGATACCCGGGGTACGTTTCGTGAGCGGTGTTTGGTGCCGTCTGGAGGTTGTTATTGCACATGATCCAGTAGGCATTGAGCTTGCCGTCCTTCAGCATCCGATCCTGCTGCACGGCGTGATAGCCGATCTCACCGGGCAGCAATCCTTCGGGCAGCTTCCAGATGCCCTCGGCCGTCTTCCGGTGTTGCGGATTGGTGACCACAAGATCAGCAGGAAGTCGGTGCGCAAATGTCCCGACCTCGCGGGCGGTTCCGCACGCTGACGGCTGTCCGGTCAGGGAGAATGGGCTGTTTCCCGGCTCTGCGATCTTACCGGTCAGCAAATGGATATTGTAGACCATTTGGTTCGCCCAGACGCCACGGACATGCTGGTTGAAGCCCATCGTCCAAAGCGACATCACCTTCGTTCCCGGGTCCGCATAGAGTCGCGCGAGCCCTTCGAGCTGCGACTTCGGCACACCGGACAGCTCGTGCGCCCGGTCCAGCGTGTAGTCTGCCAACTGGCGAGCATACGCATCGAAGTCGGCGGGTGATGAGGCGCCCGCGTCCTGCGCGTGCTGCGCTCGCATCTCGATCGGATTGTCGGGCCGGAGGCCATAGCCGATGTCGGTATTGGCCATGCGGAAGTTCACATGACGTGCGACGAAGTCGCGCTTCACGGCACCGCTTTGAACGATGTGGTTGGCGATATAGTTGAGGATCGCGAGATCAGAGCCGGGCTTGAAGATGATCGCTTGGTCGGAGAAGTCGGTAGTCCGATGCTCGTAGGTCGAAAGCGTGTGAATCCGGACATGGCGTGCGCTGAGCCGGCGATCCGTCACGCGGGTCCACAAGATCGGATGCATCTCGGCCATGTTCGAGCCCCAGAGCACAAAGGCGTCGGCATGTTCGAAATCGTCATAGCAGCCCATGGGCTCATCCATGCCGAAGGCGCGGATGAATGTCGTCGCGGCCGAGGCCATGCAGTGGCGAGCATTAGGATCGAGGTTGTTGGTTCGAAAGCCGGCACGCATGAGTTTCGATGCCGCGTATCCTTCCCAAATGGTCCATTGACCCGAGCCGAACATGCCGATGGCTTCCGGCCCCTTTTCCCGCAGTACGCGCTTCCAGTGCTCGGCCATTGTGTCGAAAGCCTGATCCCAGGTGACGGGCAGCAGGTTTCCGTCCTTCGCGAACCGACCGCCGCGCATGCGCATGAGGGGCTGCGTCAGCCGGTCGGCGCCATACATGATCTTCGAGAGGAAGTAGCCCTTTACGCAGTTGAGGCCCCGATTGACCTCGGCCCTCATATCGCCGTGTGTGGCCACGACGCGCCCTTCCTTCACGGCGACCATGACGCCGCACCCCGTGCCGCAGAATCGGCAGGGCGCCTTGTCCCACTTCAGTTGCAGGTCATCGGCGCCCAAAGTGGTTTGTGCAGAAGCGGGCAGGACGACGTTCGCCGCCGCGGCCGCAACCGCCGCGGCGTGCGCTCTCAGGACCTGGCGGCGTGAGACTTCCATGGTTGCATTTCCCCCGCAGTCCTATTGTCCAGCCTGTTCGGCTCGACATGATGAAAGACAAGGGTGGTGGCGAGCACGCCGTTGAGGCGCTGAATCGCATCGAGGTGAGCCACAATCTCGGACTCAGTCTCGCACTCAAGGGTGACGATGAGTTTCCCGGCCTCGATGCCGCCATGGACGTGCATGCCCGACATGGTCGAGATATCGGTCGCGGCTGACTCTGCTGCCTCGGGCCGGCAATGCACCACGAGGCTCGAAATGTGTGACTCGCTGTACATGTGGGTCAGCCAGGGCCCGGAGGGCCGTTGACGACGTGATACATCCACACGATGAAGCCCCAGCCGCCGACAACGGTGACCGCAATGAACGGCCAGATTACAACGGCGAGGATCATGAAGGTCAGCAGTTCACGCCAGCGCCGCGACCGGATCGCTGATACCGCTTCGCTGCTAACCCGCTCTGTGCCCATCACACGCGACCACCTCGCAATGGGACCTTCTAGGAAGCCATCGTCACTGAGGAAGTGGTAGGCGACGTTTCGGAAGCTTGGCACCGGAACGTCATGCGAGGGAAGCGATCTTTTGGCGGGCGTGCAACCGCTTCCCGCAATATTCAATTCTCGATCCTGGAAACGTCTGTCTACCGTCGCCCGCGACTGTGAGCGGCTCGCCTGCTATCGGCGACCACCAGCCTCGAGGGCGAAACTGGGCTAGGCCAACGAGCCGCATAGGTGCCGTGCACTGGGCAGTTGGCGCCACAATATCCCGCGCCTCGTCACTGGGTTAGAAGCGCGGAATGGATAACAGCATGGCGACTACGCCCCACAGCAAGCTGAAGGGCGATCCCTACCGGGCGTACGAGAAACTCCCCGTCGAGGTGCGCCTGGCCCTCCAGGAAGCACTCGTGGATTGGTGCCCTCTGCGTGCCCGGGAATGGCACGTCCATCTGCTGCGCGAACGGCGATTGTGTCCGGCACAGGCGGCGCACGTCCTCATCCAGACCATACGCAGACACGATCACGCCGAAGTCGCCGCATTCGCGAGGACCTGGCCGAAGGGCCCGAGCACCTATCCCCATCTCGCGGCCAGCGCGACGCTCCAGCGTTACGTCGGGACGGACGGCATCCCCGCAGCGGAGCCGATCCACAGCGGCAAAAAGGCAAAGAAGTCAAAAGCACCCGGGAAGAAAAAAGCAGGGCGCCGCGCCCGGCGCTGATCGCAGTTCGATTGTGGCGGCCGAAGCTCGACTGACGCCAGACTGCGTCGCCTACTTCCCGCATTCCGAAGAAGTAATGGGCCCGCGCTTCTCCCGCGCCGGCTCGATCGCATAGCCGCCGGCAAGCAGCGAGGCAGCAAGCGCCGCCAGCCGATCGAACCAAGCCAGCTTGTAGTCGAACTTCGGTCGCCTCAGCTTCGGCAGACCCCTTCGCCCGGTCTGTCAAAGCCGCGCGCGGGTCTGCCAACGGCCGGCGTAGCTTCAGTTGCGCCTCGGGTGCTGCAGAAAAAAGCGAACTATCTCGCGCGAGGCGTCAGGCCCAAGCGGATCGGTGTAGGACCCGAGAGAGCTACCACCTGACCATGCATGGCCACCTCCGTGAACACGCCACTGCTCGAGCACGCTGTTGCCCGTCGATGTGAGGTGAACCGTGCGAGTGTACTCACGTCCGCCGGGTACCTGGCCGCTGTGAGTCTCGATGGTCTCGGCGCCCAGGCCGCTGTTCCGGGCGATGACCAAATCAGCGTTGCGGGGGTGTACCGTGGTGTCGTTGTCCGCATGAAAAGCGATCGTTGGAACGGTAAGGGCGTGCTGCGACGCCCGCGCTCCATCTCGCATGGCCGCAAAGGCGGTCGGCACGTCGCGCGCAGCGCCGCAGGGAAGCCCGGAATGAACACCGACCGCAGCAAAAAGGTCAGGATACGTTTGAGCCATAATGGCGGCGGCGGCGCCACCGGCGGACAAGCCCGCCACATAGATCCGGTCGTGGTCGACGGAGTAATCGCTGCCGATCTGCCGGACCATGCCAGCGATCATCGCCGGTTCGCCTTGGTCGCGGCGCTGATCACCGGGGTTGAACCAATTCCAGCACTTATGGGCGTTCGCCGCTTTGCTCTGTTCGGGATACAGCACCAGGAACCTCATCTCCTCAGCAACGTCATTCATCCGCGTCCCCGCGGCGAAGTCGTCGGCTGACTGTGTGCACCCGTGCAGCATTACAATCAGCGGAACGCGATCTCCGTTGTAGTGACTCGGAATGTACAGCTTGTAGTCGCGATTGCCGGAGGGGCCGCGGAACGTCAGGCGTTCAAACCGCGCACCGTCGGGCACGGGCGCGCTCGGTCTAGTTGCGGGCGGGCCTACGTGGCTGGCGAAGCCTGGTCTCAATCCTCCGAGGGCAGCACGTAGGTGAGATGCAGCACGAACGCCGAATGGGATCCTTCGCGACCGGTCGAGGCTTTCGCGGCGGGCATCCATCCCTGCCTTGTTTGGCGGTATGATTTCTCCTGTCTCGGGATCAATGTCGACGACATGCGGGTCATTAGCTGCGCGCGCTCCGCTTTGGTCCTGCTGCGTGTCCACCTTTGCATCCACCGGCGCGGCGCCACGAAGGGCGCGCTGCATTAACTCAGATGCTTCAGTCAGCCGGCCTGCTCGGGTGAGACGGGTGGCCTCGCGCATTTGGTCTGAAAGAAATGCGTTCATCTCGTTTAAGCTCCGTAGGCCAGCGTCGACCGCGCACCCTTTGCTGGAGGGGCGTGCCCGCTGCCTATGAATGAGGGTGTGGAGGTCAGGTCCGCGGACTCCCGCGGTCGTGATCACCGCATGCGGTCTGCAAGCGCGGCCTTGACCGCACTACTCGCCTGCAAGGCACCCAGGACGGAGATCGACGCGATCGCTGTCCGGGCGAGTTCGGGCGAAACGTCATCAGCTATGCTGGCAAGACCCAACACGCGGATGTCGAGACGCTGCCCCGCGGCCTGGGCTGCCTCCAGATCCGCTCGGGTGTAGCGCCGAAGGCCCAGATCCAGGCTTCGGCGGGCAACAGAGTGCTTTGCTGCGTCCGCGTGTCGTTCGATTTGATTGCGGATGGCGGTTCGGATGAAGTCGGTGCGATTGGAGTAGAAGCCGTCCTGCACCAGCAGATCGATGTGGCCAAGATCGACATAGCCGAGATTGATCGTGACCTTCTCGGTGTCCCCCCCGGCCCTTGGCCGAAGTTCATGCACATTGTCGGTCATTGCATATGCGTCCTTACCATCCGGGTGGAAGGTATGTGGATGCTCGGGGCGATGGGTTCAATGCGCGCCTGTTCACCTGCACCAACGGTCGGTGGAAGCCGGTTGGCCGAGTGTTGAGGGGCGGGCGAAGCAGTATTTGGCGGACATGCCGATGCAAAGATACGCGTCGCCTGTTCTCGGGTGCTCGCGAAAGTCGAAAGCACGGCCGGTACCACTGATTATTATGCGAAGTCCGATGCGCGTATTTCGCGTTCGAGACGCGACGCCGATGATTGCGAAGACCAGGTGATTGCCCTAGACAGTCGCTCGGCCAGTCGATTGTATAAAAAAGAGGCCATGAAACGAAATTTCGGACTAGCTCTGGCTTTCGCTTGGTTGTTGTCAGCTTCGCCGGCTTCCGCCTCGGATCCGTCGGATCTGCGCGCCGAGGGCGTTGCCGCGGCGCGTGCAGGGCGGACAGCCGAGGCTGTGGGTTTGCTTGAGCGCGCCCGCTCGCTTGCCCCTGCCGACCGTGAAATCCTTGCCGATCTGACCGTCGTCCTATCCTGGGCCGGCCGTGACCGCGAGGCACTCGCTCGCTTCGCGACGCTGGGTGAAGCCAACGCCCCAGCCTATGCGCTCGCTGCCGCCGCCGTGTCCGCCCGCCGCAGCGGCCAGACTAGTCGTGCGGTGCGCCTCTATCGCCTCGCCATGCGCCGTGGTGACGACAGCCTCGAGACGCGTCTCGGTCTTGCGCTCGCCGAGGCCGCGCGTGGTGACGCCGCGGCCGCGCGCGCGGCTGTGGATGCGGCTGAGGCCATCGCGCCCGGCAACCCGCGTGTCCGGGAGGTTGCGCAGGCCGTCGACCGCACGCTTCAACCTGACCCGGCCGCGGTGGCTAACCGGCTCCGCTCATCGGCCCGCACGTTGGGCGTTGAGCGCGCGACCGCGGATGCCATCAGCGCGTCCCCTGGGGCCTCTCCGGCCACCATAGCCATGTTGTCGGACACGCTGATGGAGCTGGGTCGCCCATTCGATGCCCTCATCGTGCTTGAAGGCGCTCTACGCGCCAATCGCGACGATCGCGCGCTGCGACGTCGCGAAGCCCTGGCGCTGGCGTCCGTAGGAGCACCAGAGCTCGCGCTGATGCGGGGCCAGGGCGTGTTGGATGTCGCCGAGGACCGGCGCATCCGCAACGCCGCCAATGCCTTCCTGGTGCGGTGGGGTGCACAGATCGCCGCCCCCGACCCCCGCGACCCGGCGTCCCGCTACGCCCGAACGGACGCGGCGCTGGCGGCGATCGACGCGGCCATTGCCGCCTGGACGCCCCTGGGTGCCGAGGCCGCCGGTGCCGTTCGCAATGCGCGGCTCGATCGCGTCGTGGCGTTGCGCGACCGCGACCGGATGGCGGAGGCGCTGGTCGAGGCCGATGCGTTGCGCGAGGGCGGCGCCCTGCCGCCCTATGTCCGCGAAGCGGTGGGCGACGCGCTGATGGCCGAGCGCCGCCCCGAGGAGGCGTTGGAGGAGTACCGCGCCGTCGTCGCAGCGGATCCCGCCGCGCTGAACCCGTCACTCGGCCTGTTCTACGCGCTTGCCGAACTCCGCCAGTGGCAGGAGGCGCGCGAGATCGCGGACCGGCTGGAACGCGAAACGCCGGCGTTCCGGACCCTTCGCGGCCCGGAACCGCCGGCCGAGGAATGGGCCCGCGTCGATGCCGTCCGTGCCGGCATCCTGTGGCGCATGTGGGGCGACGACCTCGCCGGCGCGGAGGCGGAAGCTGATCCACTGGCCGCTGCCGCGCCGATGAACAGTTCCCTGCGGGCGCTGCGCGGCGACATCTGGCGGATGCGCGGCTGGACGGAGCAGGCGCTGGAGGAATACGAGACGGCGCTCACCAACGACCCGAACGCGCTCGACCTGCGTCTCGGCCGGACGGAGGCGCTTCTGGAGCGGCGCCGCTGGGCCGATGCGCGGGCCGAGATCGAGACGCTGGGCCGCGAGTACCCGGCAAACGCCGCGGTGCGGCGCCTTGTCCGGCGGCTCGAGATCCACGACATGCGGCTGTTCGAGGCCGAGGTGACCGGCGGCCTGCAGCGCGGCAACCAGGACCCCGAACTCGATGTCCGGACGCGGCTGTGGTCGGCGCCGATCGCGGAGGATTGGCGGGTCTTCGGCGGCTTCAACCTGCGCACCGGCAACACCGTCAACGGCTACCTCACCACCTATCGCGCCGCGGCCGGCGCGCAGTGGCGCGTGCCGGAAGCGATCGTCACCGGCGGCGTGACGTTCGACATGGAAGGCGTGGATCGCGGCGGCGCCTTCCTCAACGCGACCATCCGGCTGAATGACCAATGGACGCTGGACGGCACCGGCGAGATCACGGCGGCCGATACGCCACTGGCGGCGCTGCGGGCCGGCATCCATGCCGATGCCGCGGGCGTCGGCATCACCTGGCGGCAATCGGATCTGCGCGAGGCCGCCGCATCCTTCCGCGTGATGGAGTTCTCCGACGACAATACGCGGCTGATCGGCTTCGCGCGCTGGCAGGAACGCGTGATGAACCTGCCCGACTGGAAGCTTGACCTCCAGCCCTACGCCTACGCCACCAGCAACACGCGGGACAACGCGCCCTACTACAACCCCGAGCGGGACCTGGAGGTGGCCACGACCGGCGCACTAACCTGGATCGCCTGGCGGCGGTATGAACGCGACCTGCGGGTGCGTTTCATCGCCACCGGCGGTGCCTACTGGCAGGAGAATTACGGCTGGTCGCCGGTGGTCGCCCTGCGGTGGGAGAACCAGCACAACCTGACCGACACCATCGCCCTGTCCTACGGCGCCGGCTGGGTGCGGCGTGACTACGATGGGCTGAGCGAGGACAGCGCCTCCGTCACCGCCGCGCTGCGCTGGAGATTCTGATGCGCCTGATGCCTCTCTGCCGGCGGGGATTCCTCGCGCTGCCCGCGGCGCTGGCCCTGCCGCGCGGCACTGCGGCGCAGCCCGGCCCAGGCCGCTTCGCCGCTCTCGCCTACCATGAGGTCGGCGATGATGGGCCGACGCGCCACTACTCGATTTCCGAGAGCGAGCTGGTCCAGCACCTGTCCTTCCTGCGGCAGGATGGCTGGCACTTCGTCGATGTCGATGCGCTGCTCGCGGCACGCGACGGCCGCCGGCCGTTGCCGGACAAGGCCGTGCTGCTGAGCTTCGACGATGGCTATAACGACTACTACACGCGCGTGCTGCCGCTGATGCAGGCGTTCCGGGCGCCGGCGGTCTTTGCCCTCGTCACCGGCTGGATGGAGACGCCGCCGTCCGGCACCTTCGACTATGGCGGCACGCCGACGCCGCGCAGCGCGCTGCTGACCTGGGCGCAGGCGCGCGAGATGCAGCGCAGCGGATTGTGCGAGTTCGCCTCCCATACGCACGACCTGCATCATGGCGTGCTCGCCAACCCGCAGGGCAATGTGCAGCCGGCGGCGATCACGCGCATCTGGGATCCGGCGACGGCGCAATACGAGAGCGACGCCGCCTGGACGCGACGGGTCGAGCAGGATCTGGGGCGCGCGAGCGCGGTCATGGCGCGCGAATTGGGTCGCAGGCCGCGCGTGATGGTCTGGCCGTATGGCCGGTACAACATGGAACTGGTCGGTATCGCGCGGCGGCTCGGCATGCCGGTCGCGATGACGCTGGATCCGGAGCCGGGCCGCGTGGATCGGCTGGGCACGGTCGGCCGCATCCTGACGATGGGCGACCCGCGCGTACCCGATATCTCCCGGCAGCTCCGCTTCGATCCCATCGTGCGCGACCGCGTGCTGCATGTGGATCTCGATCACGTCTACGACAGCGATCCGGCGCAGAGTGCCCGCAACCTCGATGCGCTGATCGAGCGCGTGGCGTTCCTGGGTCCGTCGCATGTCTACCTCCAGGCCTATGCCGACCCGGATGGTGATGGCGTGGCCGACGCGCTGTATTTTCCGAATCGGCACCTGCCGATGCGGGCGGACCTGTTCAACCGTGTGGCCTGGCAACTCTCCACCCGCGCGGGCGTCCAGGTCTTCGCCTGGATGCCGGTGCTTGCCTTCAAGCTCGGCGGCCCGGAGGATCTGGTGCTGTCCGTCCGTGACGGATCAGCGGCTCCGGATCGCGAGCAGTATCGGCGCCTGTCCCCGTTCAGCGCCCGTGCGCGTGGCTGGATCGGCGAGATCTATGAGGATCTGGCGAAATACGCCCCCTTCGCCGGCCTGCTGTTCCACGACGATGCGTTCCTGACGGATTTCGAGGATGCGAACCCGGCGGCGCTGGCGGCCTACCGCACCGAGGGGCTGCCCGGTGACATCGCCGCCATCCGCGCCGATCGCGCGGCGATGGCGCGGTGGACGGCGCTCAAGACGCGGACGCTGACGGCCTTCACCCTGGAACTGACGGAACGTGCGCGTCGGTGGCGCGCGCCGCTCCGGACGGCGCGGAACCTTTATGCGCAGCCGGTGCTGAACCCCAACGCGCAGGAATGGTTCGCGCAATCGCTGCCGGATTTCCTCGCGAACTATGACCGGGCCGCGCTGATGGCCATGCCCTACATGGAACAGGCGCGGAATCCCGATCGCTTCCTGCGGGACCTGTACACGCGCGTCGCCGCCACACCAGGTGGCATCGCGAAGACGGTGTTCGAACTGCAGGCGGCGGATTGGCGGCGTCAGCCGGCGCGCTCGGTCCCGGCACAGACCTTGCGCACCCAACTCCGCCTGCTGCAGCGCCTCGGCGCACATCACATGGGTTGGTATCCCGACGACTTCATCCGGGGCCTGCCGGACGCCAGGATCGTGCAGGACGTCATATCGTCCCGCACTTTCCCGTTTCGGCGGTAGGCCGCCATGGATCCTGCCGCCGCGCTGCTGGCTGCCCTGTTCGCCTTCGTCGGCTACTGGCCGCTGTTCATGATGCTGATCTGGGTGATGGGTGGCCTCACCTTCTACCACCTGCATGAGCGCGGCAGCCGGCAATCCGACGTGCCCCCTGTCGCGCCCGACGGGCCCTTCGTCACCATTCTCGTCCCTTGCTTCAACGAGGAAGACAACGCCGAGGAGACCCTGCGGGCCTGTGCCGCGCAGCTCTATCCGCATTTCGAGATCGTCGCCGTCAATGACGGTTCGCGCGACCGCACCGCCGAGGTGCTGGATGCGCTCGCCGCAGAGATACCGCGCCTGCGCGTCGTGCATCTCGCGCAGAACCAGGGCAAGGCGGTTGCGCTGCGGACCGGCGCACTGATGGCGAATGGCGAGGTCTTCGTCTGCATCGACGGCGATGCTATCCTGCATCCGCATTGCGTCGGCTGGTTGGTGCGGCGGTTCCGCGAGCGCCCGCGCCTCGGCGCCGTCACGGGCAATCCGCGCATCCGCAACCGGTCGTCGCTGCTGGGCCTGCTGCAGGTGGGCGAGTTCTCGGCCACGATCGGGTTGATCAAGCGGACGCAGCGCCTGGTCGGACGCGTCTTCACGGTCTCGGGCGTCGTCGTCGCGTTCCGGGCAAGCGCGCTGCGCGACGTGGGCTGGTGGACGCCGGACAACCTCACAGAGGACGTGGACGTCACCTGGAAGCTGCAACGTCGCCGGTGGGCCGTGCATTTCGAACCCAATGCGCTCTCCTACATCCTGATGCCGGAGACGATCCGCGGGTTATGGAAGCAGCGGCTGCGCTGGGCGGAGGGCGGCGCGCAGACGTTCCTGCGCTACACGCGCGATTTCCTGGATTGGCGCGACAGGCGAATGTGGGGCGTGCTCGCCGAGTACGCCGTATCAGTCCTGTGGTGCTACGCCATGATCCTGACACTCGTGCTGACCGCACTCGCCGTTCTGGGTGTCCTGCCGCCGTGGCTTGAGCCGCCAGCCACCCCACTGGCGATCTGGGGCATGATCCTGTCGGTGGCGTGTTTGCTTCAGTTTGCTGTGGCGCTCTGGATCGATCGCCGGCATGAACGCGGGACTGGCGAAGCGTATCGCCCGCTGATCTGGGTGATCTGGTACCCTGCGGCGTTCTGGGTGATCTCGGCAGCATCGACCGTTGCCGGCTTCCCGAAGGCGCTTTTCCGGCGCAGCGGCCGGCGCGCGCGCTGGGTCAGCCCGGATCGGGGATTCCGGTGATGGAGGGTTTCACGCCGCCGCTGATTCTGCGCGCGACATCGCGTCCAGCCCTCGCAAGGATCGGCGATGTGGTTGTCACGGCATTGCTTTGGACAGGCTGGCTATATCTGCTGGTTGCCGCCGTAGGCACGCTGTGGGTGCCCCCTTTCGTACACCGGCTGCTACCGGTCGATGCGCCGTCGAGCGTCCAGGATATGCTGACGAGGGCCGCGCTGTGTACAGCGATTGCGGGTGGGCTGTGCGCTGCGGTGCGCTGGCGGGTTTCGCAGCACCGCCGTTGGTTCGCCGGCGAAGATCGGCGTCGTTCGGTGCCGCAGCCGGATCTCGCTACCATGGCGGCGGACTTTGACGTGTCAGCCGAGGCGCTTGCGGCGTGGCGCATGTCACGACGACTGGTCGTGCATCAGGATCACGATGGACATGTCATCAAGGTAGAGCAGGGCTAGCATAATATGCGCGATAATGGCGCTTCAGGACCGGTACGATAGCACAGTAGATACCGACACGATCGGCACGCACCGGGTGGGCATCTGCGCCGCAGAGCGTTCGTGGTCCTTAAGTCCCGCAACGCGGGGGGAAGGAGGAGTGGCTGCTGCTGCGTTGCGGTTGCCGGTGCTTTGCCGCTCCATCACCTCGCCCTGGCGCCTTCCCCTTAAGCCACGCGCACCGAGCCCACGTGGTCAATTCCACCGTTGGCGTTGGCGCTCTGCTGCCTGCCGTTGCTGTTCTTCCATATGCCGGCGCATCTCGTCCGCGTGGCGGCGCCGCTCCTCAGCGTAGCGACGATGCTCCTCCGCTTCCCGCCGAGACGCCTCTGCTCGGCGTCGTTGCTCCTCCTCCCGCCGCTGTTCATGCTCGGCGCGGCGCCGGTCCTCCGCTCGGCGGCGCTGTTCCATCGCGTGACGGTGCCGCTCATCGGTGCGTCGCCGCCATTCCTCCTCGGCTTGGCGCTGGCGCTCCCGAGCCTCGCGGTCTCGCTCTCGCGCCTCACGCTCGCGCTCCATGCCTTCGCGGTGACGCTCCGCACGCTGCCGCTCCTGTTCTGCCCGATACTGACTGCCCTGCGCATGAGCAGGGGTGGCTCCACTGACGACATAAAGAAGCAGCGGCAGGATGCGTCGTGTTGTTCGCGGGAGATTACGCATGGGTTCACGTCCTCTAGCCACATGGCTAATGACGCGAGCAACGCACGCGATCGCGGGAAGTTCGCGGCGACAGGATGGCGACCTCGCGGCAAAAGGCGTGGAGGACGACGCCGCCACTAGGTTGCAACTATGCCGCCAAGCCGCAGGAAGGCTACCGCCGGCATGACATGCGAAGCCTGACCCAGCGAGCCGGGCGCGCCTTGATGGAAAATATCAAGGAAATGAAGCTGCGATTGAGCTTTCTACGGTGCATGCACGCTCCGCGGAGGTCCCAGGGGTTTCGCATCCAGCCCTTCAACTTCGAACGCTGTGAGAGCGGTATGCAGGTCCCTTTCCCTTGCGCACGCGGGGGCCAGCAGATGCATTCGCCATAGATCATCCGGCCTTCGGAGCCACGAGGTCCAGTGCCTCCACGAAGCGGGCGGCAAGGTTCGGCAGCGGCCGCTGGCGCGACGTGAGTATCCGCGCCGGAAGCGGCACCGATGGCAGGAATGGCCGGGTCTCCATCCCCTGCTCGCGCGCCGCCAGCACGGCGAACCCATCAAGCACCGTCACCCCCGCTCC
Organism: Neoroseomonas terrae; assembly: GCF_018129025.1. Classification (GTDB taxonomy): domain Bacteria; phylum Pseudomonadota; class Alphaproteobacteria; order Acetobacterales; family Acetobacteraceae; genus Neoroseomonas; species Neoroseomonas terrae. Next base: position 66,530 of record NZ_JAAEDI010000003.1, read on the forward strand.
GCCGTGTGCCAGCGCGCACGCCACCGAGGATTGATTCACCTCGACCCCGATCCGCAGCTCAACATCGGCGTCCTCGAAGGCACGAGCAACCAACTGTCCTGCCGGCAGGTGCCGCGCCACGGCGATTATGGCCTCGTCGGCAAGGTCGGCTGGCGTCAGCGTGTCGCGCGCGCAGAGCGGGTGTCCGCGCGGCAGGACGCAGCCGAGCGGCAGTACGGATAGGTCCCTTGCCGACACGCGGGCGTCGCCGACATGGCCGATCACCATGCCGATGTCGACGCGATGATCCGCGACCAGGGATGCAGCCTCCAGCATCGTCATGATGCGCATGTTGACGGTGACGTCGGGGCGTTCCGCCCGGAACGCGCGGATGGCGGCGGGCACGATGCTGTGGGCCAGCGTCGGCGTCACGGCCAGCCGCAGCAACCCTGATCGGCCTGCACGGAGATCGCTTGCCATCCGCTGCACGACGTCGATCGCGGCGAAGGCGTTGAGCGCCTCGGGGAACAGCGAATGCGCCTCGGTCGTCGGCAGCAGCCGCTTCTTCACCCGCACGAACAGCTTGAAGCCCAGCCGGTCCTCCGCCTGCTGGAGCATCTTGCTGACGGCGGGCTGGGAGATGCGCAACGCCTCCGCCGCGGCGGTGACGGTGCCGCGTTCCATCACCTGGCGGAACACCTCCATTTCCCGGAGGCTGAGGATCATAACATCAGACCATGATCTCTGTCGGAATTCGTATTTGAGCGCATGAAGGAAGCCTGAGCAAATCGCCCCAGACGCGGCCACCGAAGGGCCAGCGGTGGAGGAAGCCATGTCCGTATCCGAACGCAGCGCGCCCGGCGCTGCCAGCGCCTTCGCCGAACTGATGGAGGTCCGCGGCCTTGGCAATGCAGCCGACGCCGAGGTCGGGATTGCCGGCAGCGACCCGTTCTTCCGCACGCCGCTGCGCGTCGGCGAAGCCGCGGCTGCCGTGCTCGGCGCCATCGGCGTCGCCTCGAACGATCTGTGGGAGGCGCGCACTGGCCGCCGCCAGCAGGTCTCAGTGGACGTCACCCAGGCCGCGGCGACAACCCGCACCGTGGACTACACGGAAGGCCAGAAGCCCGACGGCAGCTTCGAGCACATCCCCATCCCCCAGGGGATGAAGGACATGATCGCCGCCACTCAGCCCTGGCCGACCAAGGATGGCGCCTGGGTCCTGCCGCATCTCAACCTGCCGCATCTGAAGGACCGCGTGCTCGGCGTGCTCGGCGCGGAATTCACGCCGCCAGCCGTGAAGGAGGCCGTCGGCCGCTGGGACGCCGATGCGCTGGAGGAAGCGATCGCCGCCGCGAATGGCTGCGGCGGCCGCGTTCGGAGCCCCGAGGAATGGCTCGCGCATCCGCAGGGCCGCTATCTCGCCGCGCGGCCGGTGGTCGAGATCACGAAGGTCGCCGAAGGTCCGCCGGTGCCGCTGCGCGCTGGCGATCGGCCGGCCTCGGGTGTGCGCGTTCTTGACTTCACGCGCATCCTGGCCGGCCCGATCGGCGGCCGAACCCTGGCCGAGCATGGCGCGGAGGTGCTGATGGTCGGCGCCGGGCACCTCCCGCAGACGCCCGAACATGTGCGCGACACGAGCCACGGCAAGCGCAGCTGCTTCCTCGACCTGCGCGACGCATCGCAGGCCGCGCGGGCGCAGCAGCTGGCGCGCGAGGCGGATATCGTCATCGGCGGCTACCGTCCTGGCCGGCTCGCCGCCAATGGGCTGGGACCCGAGATCGCGGCGGAGAAGCCCGGGCGCATCTACATGACGATCTCCTGCTTCGGATCGGGCGGTCCCTTCGCGGATCGCAGCGGCTGGGAACAGGTCGCGCAGGTCGTCACCGGTGTCGCGCAGGTCCATGGCGCAGCGATCGGCGACGGGACGCCGAAGCTCGTCTTCGCGCCGGTCTGCGACTACCTCACGGGCTACATGGCCGGGTATGGCGCGCTGCTCGCGCTGGGGCGCCGGATGCGCGAAGGCGGCAGCTATCACGTCAACGTCTCGCTATGCCAGTCAGCCATGTTCCTGCTGCGTCAGGGCACGGTCGGCGGATTCGAGAACGCGCCGGAACGGCTGACGCGCGCACAGATCGACGCCATGCACGTCACCTCTGACACGTCCTACGGACGGCTGAAGACGATCGGTCCCGTGCTGCGCATGTCGGAGACCTCCCCGCATTGGGCGCGGCCGACGCCGGCTTTCGGCAGCGACGCGCCGGAATGGCTCGCTGCCTGACTGCCATGGGCACCATCGCGGCTATCCGTGGCCACCATGTCGGCTTCGCGCCGGCGACGGCGCTCGGCAACGCGGCGGGTTTCATCCGCCGGCGCGACTTCCTACTGCTGGAGATCGAAGCCGATGACGGGACGATCGGCTGGGGCGAGGTCGGTGCTTCGCCCTGGGCGGCGGCCGCGCTGATCCGCCACGGCTTTGCGCGACAGGTGATCGGCCAGCCCGCGGCCGCGCATGGCCGCATCTTCGAGGCACTGCTCGCCCAGCGTGGCTATGACCAACGCGGCGTATCGATGATGGCGATCTCGGCCATCGACATGGCGTTGCACGACGTCGCGGCGCGGCGGCAGGGCGTCAGCGTCGCGGCCCTGCGCGGCGGCGCGCTGCGCAACCGCGTGCCGGCTTATGCCAGTGGCCCGTTCATGCTGGAGGGGCCGGATCCCTATGCGGGCTTCCCGCGCGACATCGATGCGTATCTGCGGCGCGGCTTCCGTGCCATCAAGCCGCGCGCCGGTGCCGGGCCCGCGGCGGATGGCGCGATGGCGGAGGCGCTTCGGCGCCAGGTCGGGCCGGACGTCGCGCTGATGGTGGATTTCAACCGCGGTGTTACGGCGCGCGCGGGTCTGGCCTCGGCGCAGCTCATGGCGCCGGCCGGCCTGCTCTGGATCGAGGAACCCACCGTCCCCGAGGACCTTCCCGGCTATCGCATGGTCGCGCAGACCTCGCCGATCGGCATTGCGGGCGGTGAGGCGCTGGGCAGCCTGGCCGCGTTCCGCGAGCTTCTCGAGACCGGCGCCGTCTCGGTCGTGCAGCCGGATCTGTCCGTCTGCGGCGGCTACTCCGGCTATGCGCGCGTTGCGGCGTTATGTGCTGCCTGGGACCTGCCGGTCATGCCGCACGTCTTTGGCACGCTGGTGAACTTCCATGCGTCGTTGCAGGCGGCGGCGCTGACGCCGTCCCGGCGTGGCGGTGCCGCCATGCCCTATCCCTTCTTGGAGTGCGATGTTTCGGGCAACCCGCTGCTGACGATGCTCGGGGAGGTGCCGCTCGATGCCGATGGGATGGTGCGGTTGCCCGAGGGTCCCGGGGCGGGCTTCGACCTGCGCGCCGAGCAATTGTCGCCCTGGCTCGTCGAGAGCTGGTCGGTCGCGGCATGACGGCGCGCATCCCGTTCACCGCCGGTGATGCGGCGCCCGCATTCCGCGCGCCGCCGGGTGCCGCGGACTGCCACCATCACATCTACGACGACCGCTTCGCTCCGGACGCGCGCGCCGTGCTGCGGCCGGACGCTGCGACCGCGGCGATGTACCGGAGCCTTCGCGATCATCTGGGACTGTCGCGCAGCGTCGTCGTACAGCCATCGACCTATGGCACCGACAATGGCTGCCTTCTCGACGCGCTGCGGCAGCTTGGCGATGCGGCGCGTGGCGTCGCGGTGATCGACGAGGCAGCCAGCAACGGCGCCTTGCAGGAGATGCATACAGCCGGTGTTCGCGGCATCCGCTTCAACCTTGCGCGGCCGGCCGGTGCAACGCCGCAATTGCTGGAGGTGCTGGCCAAGCGGATCGAACCGCTTGGCTGGCATGTGCAGATCCATGCGCCGGCAGGCACGATCGCGGATCTGGCGTCGTCGCTTGCCGCGCTGCCCGTGCCGGTGGTCATCGACCATCTCGGCCGCTTCCCGCAGCCTGATGCCACGGCTCATCCCGCCTGGTCAGTCCTGAGGCGGCTGGTCGATGCCGGGAAGTGCTGGGTAAAGGTCTCCGGCGCCTATCACGACAGCGCCGCAGGTGCGCCGGACTACGCGGATACGGGCGCGCTGACCCGAGCCTGGCTGACCGCCGCGCCGGAACGCGTCGTCTGGGGCACCGACTGGCCGCACCCGGCGGCGACCGCCGGCGAGAAGCCGTTGCCGGACGATGCGCGGCTGCTCGACCTCCTTGCGGACTGGGCGCCCTCCAGCGCGACGTTGCATCGCGTGCTGGTGGACAATCCCATCGCTCTCTACGGCTTCGCGCCCGTGGCGCCGGTGGCCGATCAATCACGAACCATGACAGGAAACGAACCATGATCCGCATCGACCGCCGCCGCCTGCTGGCCGGCGCCGCCGTGCTGACCGCGACGCCCTTCGCCGCGCGCGCGCAGGAGGCCGCCTGGCCGTCGCGGCCGATCAAGTACATCGTGCCCTACACGCCGGGGGGCGGCTCCGACATCGTCAGCCGCCTGGTCACGGCCACCATGTCCGGGCTGCCGGGCGGGCCGCAGTTCGTCATCGAGAACCGGCCTGGCGCCGGCGGCAACATCGGCGTCAAGGCGCTCGCGGACTCGCCGCCCGACGGCTACACGATCGGCGTCATCACCATCGCGACGCATGGTGTGAATCCCACGCTGTATCCGAACCTGCCGTTCGATCCGGTCAACGACTTCACGATGATCTCGCAGCTGAACCTGCAGCCGGTCGTGATCGCGGTGAATGCCAATTCGCCGATCCGCACTCTCGGCGATCTGCTGCGCAACACCGGCCCCTCCGCGCGCGAGCTGACCTTCGGCAGCGCCGGGAACGGGCTCAGCGGCCACGCGGCGGGCGAGCTGCTGCGCCAGCGGGCGGGCGTGAGGATGATCCATGTCCCGTATCGTGGCAGCAGCGGCGCCTGGGCGGACCTGCTGGGCGGGCGCATCGACCTGATCGTGGACAATGTGGCGACGGCGGTGCCGCACGCGCAGTCCGGCCGGGCGCGCATCCTGGGCGTGTCGTCGCGCCAGCCGATGCCCGGCGTCGATGCGCCGACCATCGGCAGCCTCGTGCCTGGTTTCGTCGTGGATTCGTGGAACGTTCTGGCCGGGCCCAAGGGCATGCCCATGCCGATCGTCAATCGCCTCGCCGGCTGGGTCGGCCAGGCGATGGAGGTGCCGGCGTTGCGCGCCCGCTATGCCGAGCTGAATCTGATCCCGCCCGAGAACACCTCGCCGGAGTTCGCAGCGACCTTCGTTCGGCAGCAGATCGCGATGTGGGCGCCAGTGGTGCGTGAGGCAGGGATGCGGGTGGACTGAAACAAACGTTGCGAGTTCGACGGGATCTGGCGCGGAATGCGATCGTCGAGCAGGCCTACGAACGATATCGAATGTGCTTGAGGCGTTTCGAGCTTGGCTTTGGCCGCAACGCCGCAGCTGCCGGCCTGTCAACCTTGATCTGTGGCGTGGTGACTTACGGGGCGCGTGACGGCGCGGCGCCTCGATCTTCATGCGCGCGGTAGGCTCGACCGTGGCAATCTGAACGAAGTCGCGCGGAGCTAATTCTGCGCCAGTTCGATCACCGGCACCTCGGCGAGATCCAGCGTGCGCGCGGCGAGCACGCGCCCGTGGCCGGCGATGATGCCGTTAGCGCCGTCGGTCAGCACCGGGTAGTGAAGCCGACTCGCGGACGCTGGAGGCGATCTGCGCGACCTGGTCGTCGGAGTGCGTGCGCGCGTTCGGAGCGTATGGAATTAGGTCTGCTGTTCTAACCCTTTTGTAGGCGGGGAAGTCTGCGGGCGGCGGGGCGTACACCGGCATCCCTTCGTGTTGGAGCGTCGTTTGGCAGCGCGTCGCGACCACAATTAGATACCGGATCGAGATTCCTCGGCACAATCGACCGCAATTGCGATGCTCCACGCGCAAATTGCGATCGGCGCTATTTTCTTTTCGTGCTCTGCCCTGAACTACGACAGCGATCGAGGACACGATCTCGCCTCGCTCTCCCCAAGGAGCGAGCCGGATTCCCGGGTCCGGCTCCTCCCCTTAGGGGAGCAACTCCGGGAATGCCGGAATGCGGTAGAAAACCACCAATTTTTCGCGTCCCGTGCGCGTCGCTGAGTGATCATCCCTCGGCCGCGCCGCAAGTGATGGAGACGTTGCCTCATGCTCGGCTGGGCCGGGACTTGCGGGATTGTGGCGAAGCTGACCGGCACAACCGGTGGAATCGACCACATGGTCAAGGACAGCCAGTGATTGATCGGCACCGGGCAGATGATCGTCGGAAATCATGATGATCTGGCTGATCGGACTACGGACAGATTTCCTGTTCACGGCGCTGAACAGAAGACTTTTCCCCTGGGCGGTGCTGTGATCTCCTGCACGGGCTGCATCCCAAAACCGGAGCACGCCCATGAGCGGCCCGCGCGATTGCCTCTACGAGCCGGTTCAGCTTGTGGCGCCGCAACTTCGGGTCGGCATCCTGCTGGACGCGCCGAAGGCGGAGCGCTGGGTTCGCTCCATCCTTACCGATATACAGGAGGCGCCCTTCACGCAGATCGCGCTGGTCGTCCTGAATGATGAGGCATCTGCCCCGCCACCGCGCCGCTCCGGCGCCGGCATGTGGGCGGCGCATCTCGAAGGGCAGATGTTCTGGCAGTACGCCAAGCGCGACCAGCGCAACCAACGCAATGGCAGTGTCCTGACGCACACGGATGTGGCGGACCTTCTCGCGGAGGTGCCGCGCCTGCAGGTCAGGCCCGCGCGTAAGGGCTTCGTGCATCGCTTCGCCGATGAGGATCTGGCGGCGATCCAGGAGCACGATCTCGACGTCCTGCTGCGTTTCGGTTTCAACGTCCTGCGCGGCGGAATCCTGCATGCAGCGCGGCATGGAGTGTGGTCGTTTCACCACGGGGACAACAGCGCCTATCGCGGCGGGCCGGCGATGTTCTGGGAAATCGCCGAGCGCAATCCCGTCACCGGCACCATCCTGCAGGTGCTTACGGATGAACTCGATGGCGGTGAGGTGATCTACCGCAGTTGGGGCGCGACGGGGCGATCCATGTGGATGTCCGCGAGCCGCGAGCCGCTGTACCGCAAGGCCTCGCCCTTCGTGATCCGCTGCCTGCGCCAACTCTACCAGCGGGGCGGCGAGCCGTTGCCGGTGGAGGCGCCGGGGGCCAAGGGCCGCCTCTACCGCAAGCCGACCAACGCGCAGATGGCTCCGTTCCTGGCGCGGGCGGCGCTCCGTTCGCTGCGGAGCCGGATAGCGAACCGCCTCGGCCAGGAGGAGTGGTTCCTCGCCTATCGGCATGAACGGGAAAAGTTCGTCACCAATACCGCGCGCGTGGACATGTCGGGCTTCGTGCCCATGCGGCCGCCCGCACATGAATTCTGGGCCGACCCCTTCGTCCTGAAGCACGAGGGCACTGATCACGTGTTCTTCGAGCGCTACGACCGCCAGGCCGGACGCGGCGACATCTGGACCTTCGCCTTCGACGCCGCCGGCAGGCCAGGGTCGATGCGGCCGGTCCTGTCGCTGAGCCACCACCTGTCCAGTCCCTTCGTCTTCGAATGGGAGGGGGCGGCGTACATGGTCCCGGAATCCGCGGAGGCGCGCACAGTCTCGCTATACCGCGCGACGCGCTTCCCTGACGGTTGGGAGCATGTGTGCGACCTGCTCTCTGGCGTAGCCGTGGTGGATGCGACCTTGTTCGAGCACGAAGGCCGCTGGTATCTATTCGCCAATGCGAGCGAGGATGGCGGGCCGCTCGACGACGAACTGTTCCTGTTCCACGCCGAGACGCCGCTCGGTCCCTGGCGGCCGCACCCGATGAACCCGATCAAGTCCGATGTCCGATCGGCCCGGCCCGCGGGGCGGATCTTCCGGCGCGGCGGAGTGCTGATTCGCCCGTCCCAGGATTGCTCGGTCCGCTATGGCTACGCGATCAACCTGTGCGAGATCCGCGCCCTGTCCCCCACGGCGTACGAAGAGCGCGTCATTGACCGCATCACGCCCGACTGGCTGCCGGGACTGATGTGCTGCCATACGATCAATGCGACCGATACCGTCGAGGTGGTCGATGCCAGGCGTCGCGCCGGCAAGGGGTGGCGATCCCTGCGCGCCTAAAGGGCGTGATCCAGTTCACCGATGTGTGCAGCAGCGCAGCTGGAAGGCAGCCGGCCACGTCAGGATGACGAGCGCAGGAAGCGGCCCTTCCTAAGATCCGCTTCTCAGAAGCTGGGCCTTGGAGCTGCCGGGCCCCTTTCGGCCAACATCCGACACAGCAATGCGGTGCGCCCGGCCTACCCGCAGGCGAGGCACGTCACCAGGCCGCGTTTCTCTCGCGCAGGCTCGATCGTATAGCCGCAGCGCATGCAGTTCGCGCCGTCGTCGGATGCGTCGAACGGATCAGCGACGCGCCTGATTGGGCCAATCGCCGCCAGATTGCGCCGCTGGGCAACGCTGGAATGCGATTCAGTAGCTGGGGCGAAGGCGGCGCCACCAGAACCTGCTGGCTCGGAAGCTGGATGTTTGCGAGGTCGCCCCGGGCCGCGGCGCGGTGGGGCGTGCAAGGAGGCGGGCGGCGCCGCATCGGCCACTCGGGCTGAAGATTCCCATGCGGGCATAAGATGCGCGGTGGGTGGCAGTGGTGATTGGGCGGTAGGAGCGGGCTCAAGGAGCGCAGGAGCGCCGAGGGGCGCCTTGGCTCGAAAGCCCTCTTCCCACGATGCTGCACGGACATGCGTGTCAACGCGCTGCGGCCGATCGCGGACCGCACCCCCGGATCTAACACGGACGACTTCGACAGCCCGGCTGCCGGACGCGCCAGCGCGTCGTGGAATGGTCAGCACTTCGCGCCTGTTTGGGGCATCCGTGCGGTCGTCTTTGAAGTTGGCGAAAACGCGATCCTTGTCGTCCATCGATAGTCCTGAAGGGAAGTTGTGCATCGCCTGCGTGATGAACTTGGAGGTCGATCACAGATTCGCAGCAACGAAGGACTGCTCAGGCGATCAGGTTACTGAACATTCGACGGAAGCCCAGAAAAACAAGTCCTGATTTCAATGTGTTAAGCTTGAGGGTAAAATCGGCCCACCCTCAAGGTTCGGAGACTCTTTGCTCTCTCCGGCCGAAATTCGCGCTGGTTGCGCCGTCGAACCATCAAGGCCCGCACGCAAACCCCGGCCAAACCTGCGCCTCAGCGGGGTGCCCTGATCAGGAGAGGCAGGTTGTGAGAGAGACGAATGGAGCAGCGGTGGGTACTGGGAACGGAAATTCTCTGGTGGGCGGGAGACCGGTGGATGGAAGCGGATCCACAGGCCACGCGTTGAGAGATTAACCGCCCAGAATGGCCAATGCTCTGATCGGTGGCACGATCCGTGTCGCAGCTGATGTGTCGCGCCTTCCAACTCGCGCGGGTTCATGACGCGGGCCGGAAGCCCAGTCCTATTCACAGCGTATTCTCGGGACTGTCCGCAACGGGATGGCCCCGAACTACGAGCGAAATCAGTCACGAGGCTCCTCTCGCATGCAGGCGTTCGATGCGAGCCAGCTGGTCAAGACCGCGGCCCCGGCCAGGAAATCGCTGATCTCCATTGCCTCGTCGGGGTTATGACTGCCGTTCCTGTTGCGGACGAAGATCATGGCAGAGGGGACATCAGCGGCCGCGAACGCCGCGGCGTCGTGGGATGCCGGGCTGCCAAGTGGCATCCACGGAATGCCGAGCTCATCCGCTCCTTCTTTCAGGGCTACCTGTAGCTGCGGGTCCATACGCCCGACCTCGGCCGCTGTCCGCCGGCCCAGATCGAAAGTCACACCGCGGCGCTGCTCGATCTGGGTGATGATCGACGCGATCTTCCGCTCCAGCCCCTCGAGCACGGCGTCGTCGTAGGCACGGACATCCAAGCTGAAATCGAAGCGGCCGGGAACAATGGTCAGCCCATGCTGTGCCGGGTCGGTCCCGAACTGGCCAAGAGTAAATGCCATCGGCGTTCCGGCCGCCTCGTGCTCCTCCCAAACGGCATCCAGTGCCACCGCGAAGTCGCTGGCAGCTATCGCTGCGTCACGACGGAACCGGCGCGGCTGTCCGACATGGCCCTGAACGCCCGTAATGCGCGCTTCCGGAAACCGGAAGTTGCCCGGAATGCCCGTGCAGATTGCTACGGGACGGCCCTCCGCGACCAAGCTCGGTGCTTGCTCGATGTGCAGCTCGAGAAAAGCTCTGACCTGTGCGGGATTGAGGTGCCGGGCCCCGGCGCGAATGGCGGCCGGGTTCCCCCCGAGGTCGGCGATGTGCTCGCCCAGGCTTCGTTGGCTATCGACCCGACGCGCCTCAAGGGCGCCGGCAGGGAGGCTTCCCAGCGCCGATCGGCTGCCGATATAGGACACCCGGAACCAGATGCTCTCCTCCGCCCGCACGCCCATGACAATCAGGTCGCAACGTGGTGTCATACCGAGTTGCTTCAGGGCGGCGATGGCGACGAGCCCGGCGGCTACACCAGCCGCACCGTCGTAGTTTCCGCCCTGCGGGACCGAGTCCAGGTGCGAGCCGATGATCACAGCGGGTGCGGACGGGTCGCGCCCGGGCCAGCGCATATAGGTGTTCGCGGCGTAGTCCCGTGTCACCTCGAGGCCAAGGGCCTCGGCCCGTCGGGCAACGAGCGTGTGCGCGAACTCTTCACCCTCGCCATAGGCTGCGCGCGTGACTCCCGCTTCGGCCTGACTTCCGGCCCGCAACTCGTCGAAGAGCGAGGCCGCGTAGCCGGTCTGCTGCAGAACAGCCGCTTGGAGGTCGGCGGGTGCGACGGGTCGCGTGGTCGGGGCCATCACAGAATCTCCAAATTCGCAGGTAGCCGGCGTCAGTGGCTGGGCGCGCGCCTTGATAGCCGCTAACCCGTGACGAACGGAAAGGTCCGGTCGATCGGCACGTGACGGTAGGGCAGCGTTGTCAGGTCGGCCGGCCCCCAATCGGGCGTGTCCACGATGATGATGTGCTCGGCAAGGCGTTCCCACACGGCGCGGAAATGCGTCTTCGAGCGAAGCACCACGATACCGAAGTCGCGCGCGTCCAGGCCGAACTGGATGAAGGGGTCCTCGTCCACGCCGAACGCGGGCTCGCTGACCAGGCTGCCGGTGATCCCACCCACTTGCAGCAACGCTGTGGTCCCCAGGCGCACGAGCTTGCCATGTGAGTAGGGACCGGAAACACGGAACTCCTTCTCGCCCGCGAACAGGACCTTACCCGTCAGTTCCACCGGCCCGCCTGCCCGGGAAGAGGACTTGCCGCCGGCCATCACCGTGACCGTGGCGCCGACGCCAGCCGCTGCGGCCTCGGCGGCGGCCTGCGAGTCCCAGAGGAACGGAACCGCGGTTCGCGTGGCACCGCGCTCCAGCAGGGCGCCCAGTGCATAGGTGCTGTCGTTGGCGCGGTCCGCGTGTTCCAGCAGCACCACGGGGCGGGATGCCCGCTCCGCCAGCGCTATCGCCTCAGTGACGCCGTGCTCTAGGCTCGTGACCATCCCCCGGGGCATCAGGTCGTTTCGCGCAGGAAAGACCCGGTCCGATAGGGAGCGGGCCGCAGCCTCGGCCGCCGCCCGATCCCCATCGGCGACGGCAACGACCGAGAAGCCACAATTCGGCACGTCGGCGTAGGAGAAGCCGGCGAAGAGCGGCACGTCGAGCACAGGCCCCCCCTCGCTCCCGGCCGCGGCGGCCAACGCGACGAGATCGGCAAGCGGCCGCAGGGACGTCGCGCTGGCGATGCTGGGCACCATCACCCCTGGCCTGACGATGGCTGTGACGGGGCGGATCTCGCCGCGAAGCGTGCGTACCATGCAGCGCGCGGCGCGCTCGCCGGTCTCGCGAAGCCGACCGACAAGCCGATCATCAGCCAGGGACGGCGGAATGCAAGGCCGACCCTGGGCTTGACCATTAGGTACATGCGAGCCGCACTATTAGCCGTGACGCCCCGGGGATTGGAGCTAAGCCACTATGAGCATTGCCTTCCTGCACTCGAAGGGCACAGAAGCTGCTATCGCGATCCCCGCAATCGGACTCGATCTCCAGGTCCGCATGCCGCCCGAGGCGAGTGGTGGCGCCTTTAGCATCATCGAGACATTAAACGCACCCGGCGCGGGTCCGCCGCGGCACCGGCACGTCGAAGCCGAGATCTTCCGCGTTATCGAGGGCCGCTACCTTTATGAAGTCGATGGCCGACGCTTTTATGCGGACGTGGGCGACGTGGTCAGCATTCCAGGTGGCGCGGCGCACGGCTTCGTCAATGTTACCAACCGGCCTGCACGGCAATACATCCTCATTGCGCCGGCCTTGGATGCTGTCGGCTTTTTCACGGGGCTCGCGCAGATCATGCGCGACGGCGTGCCAGACACGGCAGCGCTTAACGCCTTCAGTAAGGCCTGGAAGGTCGAGTTCCTGGGGCCGCCAGTGAAGGCGAGCGAGGGGTCTACGCCTTAGGCGCGGGAGACAACGAACCGCAGATCTCGCATTATCGGGGATCCGAAAGTCGACCGGCAGCGTCCGCTTGGCTGCTCGCCTGTTTGGAGCGAATGGTGGAGCGCGCAGCGATCATCGGGCCGCCCCGGAAATACTCGGGGCTCGGCTGGTAGCAACCGGCTTATCGGATGCGGAACCGGAGTCCGACGATGATGAAGCTGTCCGACACTCAGCGCGTGATCCTCAGCCAAGCCAGCCCGCGCGATAGCGGGCACCGCTCGCCGGCCCGCTTCGGTCAAGCGCCGAACCGCGCCCGATACTCCTGGGGCGTTGTCGTCAGAAGGCGAAAGAAGCTGCGCCGCATCGTCTCTTCGGAGCCAAAACCACAGCGTTGGGCGATGCGTTTCGTCGGTAGGCCCGTTTCGATGAGCAGCCGTGACGCGGTCTCCACACGAAGGCGTTCGACGGCGCGTGCGGGCGTCAGGCCGGTCGCCTCGGCGTAGTGGCGACTGAAGCTGCGTTGGCTCATGCCGGCCTCGCGCGACAGGATGGCGAGCGAGAGATCGCTACCGAGGTTCTGCTCCATCCAGCGGTGCAATGCGTCGAAGCGGTCGCCCGACTGCAAGGACAGCGTCACGCTGAACTGCGCTTGGCCACCAGGTCGCTTAAGGAACATGACAAGGCGGCGCGCGACCTCCAGAGCGGTGGCGCGGCCGAGATCCTCCTCGACCATGGCCAGGACGAGGTCGATACCCGCCGTGACACCCGCCGAGCTCCAGACTGAACCATCGCGCACGAAGATGGGATCGGCTTCGACCCGGACTGCAGGGAATCGCTGCGCGAGCTCGGTGCACCAGCGCCAGTGAGTCGCAGCCCGCCGTCCGTCCAGTAGTCCCGCGGCTCCCAGGAGAAAGGCGCCCGTGCAGACCGAAGCAACGCGGCGCGCGTCGCGTGCGCGTGCTTGAAGCCATCCGACAAGGTCCGGATCGGCGGCAGCGGCATGAACGCCGGGTCCGCCGGTGACCAGAAGCGTGTCGACAGGGTGATGCGGCGATGGCAGCGGCGCTGCAACAAGACCTAGTCCAGCGGAGGTGGCGACTACTCCGCCTGATGGAGCGACCACCCGCGCCGAGTACGTCGGCTCGTTGCCTTGCTCCGTCGCCATTTGATTGGCCGACGCCAGGACCTGAAGGGGGCCGCAGACATCCAGCAACTGCGCCGCGGGAAACGTGAGGATCTCGACCGCGCGGCAGCCGGTTGGCGAAGATCGAGGGGCATTTGGCATTCCGGCCAGATGCTGACGCGGTAATGTCGGGTCGTCCAGCGAAAAGGACATGCAAGTCATGGCAGTAAAGGCGCTTGGAACGGCCTCTATTTAAGCCCGACGAGCATATCCCTAGCACAAGAAGACCTGGAGGTAGCATCAATGATCGGACGGCGCTCAACATTAGTCGGCACGACTGCTGCTGCGGGTATGCTAGCCTCTCCAAGGCAACCGGGCGCGCAATCCGCGAGCGGAGGTAGGCAGGCAGGCTCTGCGTCGCAACCTGCAGCAGCCGATGCGCCCCGGAGATCGAAGAAGATCGGCGTGGTGATCTTTGCCGGCTTCGAGGCGTTAGATGTCTACGGGCCCGTCCAAATGTGGGGGCGTCTTCCAGATCATGAAGTAGTTATGGTCGCTGAAGATGCAGGCCCAGTGAAGTCGTCGCAGGGCGCGGAGACCGTTGCCGACTTCTCGTTCGCAAACGCGCCACCTCTTGACGTCTTCATGGTTCCGGGCGGCATCGGCACGCGAAGGGAGGTCAACAACCCCGCAATGCTCGAGTTTCTGCGCCGGCAAGACAGTTCTGCAGAATGGACAACCTCTGTATGCACCGGCTCCGCCGTTTTGGCGAAAGCAGGCATCCTTGCCGGAAGGCGTGCGACGACAAATAAGCGGGCTTGGGCATGGGCAACCAGCCAGGATCAGTCAGTACTTTGGCAAGGGCGTGCACGCTGGGTGACCGATGGGAAGTACGTCACCTCATCGGGCATCTCGGCTGGGACCGACATGGCGCTTGGGTTCGTTGAATTGCTTTACGGTCGTGCCCTGGCTGAACGGATCGCCCACGGTGCGGAATACATGTGGAATGATGACCCCAACAATGATCCATTCACCATTGAATGACATGTACTGAGCCGCCTTAAACTTCGCGGTGTCCAGTCGCCAGGACATGCACGAACCTCGCGCCAAGGCGCGAATGAGGCCTCGGACCGGGACGGCTCAGCGATGCCGGCTCTAGATGGGTCGCAGGCTGAGGGGCGAGTGGGTGCGAGGTGCGCCAAGCTCAAACCATACGGGAGCATGATCGCTCGCTCCCTCCTCCCCGCGGACAGCCCGATCGACACTGGCCGATCGCAGCCTCGGAGCGAGATCAGGACTCAACAGGAGATGGTCCAGCCTGAGGCCCGCATCGCGGGGCCATCGCTGCCGCTTGTAGTCCCAGAAGGTGTAGATGCGCTCGCGCGGATGCAGATGGCGGACTGCGTCGGTCCAGCCCTGGTCGAGCAACCGCTGATAGGCTGCGCGTGGCGCCGGCTGTACGAGCGCGTCCTTCGACCATGAGGTCGTGGGATAGATGTCGATCTCCGTCGGCGCGACATTGAAGTCGCCAGCGATCACGATCGGATAGCCGCCGGCAAGCAGCGAGGCCGCATGCGCCGCCAGCCGATCGAACCAAGCCAGCTTGTAGTCGAACTTCGGTCCCGGCTGCGGATTGCCGTTGGGTAGGTAGAGGCAGGCGACCAGGATGCCGTTAACGGCCGCCTCGACGTAGCGAGCCTGGTGATCGCTGGGATCGCCAGGCAGGGCGGTGCGGGTCAGCACCGGCTCCCGACCTCTGGCAAGAATGGCGACGCCGTTCCAGGTCCTCTGGCCGACCCAGACGGCTTCATAGCCCTCGCTTCGTAAGACGGCCTGAGGAAAGCTGCGCTGGTCGGCTTTCAACTCCTGCAGGCATACCACGTCCGGCTCTGCGTCTCGCAGCCACGCGACGAGGTTCTCGAGCCGCCGATTGACGTTGTTGATGTTGAAGGTCGCGATCTTCATAGATGGCCATCGTGCCACTGGACTCTGACCGCAACGCGCGCTGCGCCGTTTCGTTGAGCATCGCCTTGAGCGACGCGGCGGCTGAACGAGGGACAGCGATGCGAGACCGACCGATCGGCAGTATCGTCGTTCTAAGACATTACGTGAGCAGGCAAACCAAATCGCCCAAGCCCCGGGATCTTGAGCGCCGGCCGTCGCACATCGAGCCCGGCTACTGCTCCGAGGATATTGAGCTCTATACCTTCAACCCACCCCACCGTTAGGCCGGCGTAACCCCCGAGGGTTAGCCTGAAACCGGTGCCCGATGAGGTGCCTCGCAGCCACCGACCGTCATGCGGGTAGTCTTTTCCAATGGCCGTCGGGGGAAGAATGATTCGGGCCTCGGGAGCTGCGTCTATCACAGCTGCGACAAAGGTGTTCGAGTTTGGGCCCGGCCAAACGTTGTAGTCGCCCCTGTTCTGCCAGGCATAGCTCGTAACCGCAGCCTGCATGCGCGGGATCAATGCTGCAGCCGCCGCCCCATCGGCCGCAAAGATCACCTCCGGCGCGCTACCGAACCATCGGCCGTCCGGCTCGAAGCCATTGATGCGGATGGGATCTCCCCACGCAGTGTAGTCGTAGCGTGTGTACACCGCCGCTCCCTCAGGCTTGACGACAATCCAGCTGTGCACGGCGAAGATGCCGCGCCAACGGACGGTCGGAGCCACGAAGACGCGCACGACTGCCGGACGGTAGGATGATGGTGGCGGAAGGTGACCGATGCTGGACCGATCGGCACGTTGCCAGTCGGATCCGCCACTACCAAAGTAGTACATCCCCGCGGAGATCCCGATCGGGAGCAAGTACCCTAACACGAACAAGACGAGCGCGTACTTGAGCGCCCGCATCGATCCCTTAAGCATGTTGCTCCGAGCCGATGCATCGGCGCCACAGTGTTCGATCCGATCCAGCATAGTGCTATCTTTAGCGCATCGTCAGTCGAGGCGAGCCCCCGACCGTCGGACCGCTTCACCCCACCGGCGGTAGTCATCCTCTAGGAACTGGCCAAATGTCTGGGGGTCGCCGCCAATCGCATCGACGCCGAGGACAGAAAGGCGGGCCTGAAGATCCGGCTCCTGCAGGGCCGCTGCGATCTCGGCGCTCAGCTTTGCCGCGAATGCCTCGGGGACGCCGGCTGGGAAGAGGGCACCCTGCCAAACCGTGACGTTGAATCCGGCTATCCCGGCCTCGGCAATCGTCGGCACATTGGGCAGCGAGGGCGCCCGCCGGATGCCGCTCACCGCCAACGCGCGCAATTGTCCGGCCTCGATTGCTGGGCTCGACGACAGCACATTGTCGAAGGCGACGGCGATACGGCCCGCGATAAGGTCGGTCAGCAAAGCTGGGCTCCCTCGATAGGGAACGTGGATAAGCTCTATCCCAGCCTCGGCCTTGATCAGCTCCATCGCGAGGTGGCCTGCTGTGCCATTCCCTGCTGATCCGTAAGAGAGAGGCGCTGACGAAGTCCGGGCGGCCACCATGAGTTCCTGAAAGCTGCTGAATGGAAGCGAGCGGCTTGCGACCAGCACGTAAGGCGCGGAGGTTAGAAGCGAGATCGGCGCAAAGCCACGCATCGGATCGAAGGGTAGTTGTCGAAAGAGGTGTGCATTGATGATGTGGCTGGGGCCCGTAAGGAGCACCGTGTAACCGTCGGGGCTGCTTCGTGCGGCCGTTTCGGTCCCGATATTGCCGGCCCCGCCTGGCCGATTGTCGACGACAAACTGCTGTCCGAGCCGCTCGGATAGCTTCTGGGCCAAGGCTCGGGCCACGGCATCAGCACCGCCACCGGCGGCGAAAGGCACGATGATACGCACTGTCCTCGATGGATAGGCATCTTGAGCATCTGCGGTCATTGGTCGCCACAAGGCCAGTGCGGAGGCGCCTGCGGCGGCACCTCTGATCATGCGGCGGCGGGCAATCGATGTCGGCATTAGTCGATGCTCCCCAGGTTTGCAGCGCATCAGCGTGATCGCTGGACATGACGGGGGTCAAGGCGCCGCCGGCTTCGACATGATCGGATGGTACGACTGCAGCACTTCCACGAGGCACATTGATCAAAGCCTGTTCACCACGGACCAACGGTCGTTGGTCGGTGTTGAACAGATGCGATGGTGGCTCACGGCAGCGGCTTGGGTGCGTAGCGGTCGAGCCATTCCTGCTCCGACAGCCGCGGTGGGACGCGGATGACGTAGCGCTGCCGCTGCTCCGCCTTGATGTCGATCTCCTGCTTCTCCCGCCAACCCGCCCCCGCCTTCATCCAAAAGAACGCCGCCGCGCCGTTGTTCTTCTGCGTCGCCATGGTGAACAGCGCCTTCGCCACCTTGCTGTTCACATCCGCCGAGCACGACGCGATCGTGCCGCGCGACCTGTGGGACCGCGCACACGCCATCCTGCAGGTCAGCCCGCGCAGCCGTGCCGCGCAAAACCGCCAACACGCGCCAGCGCTGCTGAAGGGCCTGATCTTTGGCATCGGCGGCCGCGCCATGTCACCGACACACGCGGTGAAGAACGGTCGGCGCTACTGCTACTACGTGGCGCAGCGCGTGCTGATCCTCAACGGGCACTTGGCAAGCGACGTCACGCTGCCCGCACTTGTCGAACCATTCCCTAATCTATGGGAGGGCCAACGCGAGCACTTGGGGCGGACCTGACGAAGCCGACCGCCGGATGTCCGCTTTGCGCCCGGTTCAGTCGCTCAGGTCACCCGTGCTCGACATCGCAGGCGGACACAAAGCAACTGCAGGAGCACGCGTTGCAGAATGGCCGCGGAGCAGCAGCCTCCGGGCACACCCATCCATCGATGCGAGCCTTCAAGCCCGTACACCGGTGCGCCACGGAAGCTCGCGCCAAGCTGCATCAGCTGTAGACCGGCTGCGTCCCTGGGGGGGGTGTGTAGCCGTAGTTTCCACCTGCCAGGATCTTCTCTCGCCCGCCAACTTCCTCGATGCGCGCGGCCTGGTCGCGGAAGGCCAGCGCGTCTATCGCATCCGGGTCCAAGATGGCGCGCAGCGCCTGCTCACACTCCCGGCGTGGTCCGGCATAGTCCGGATCGCGGGCGAGGTCGTGCTCCTCGCCAGGATCGGTGCGAAGGTCAAACAACTGCGGCTCCATGCCCGTGTAGTGGATGTATTTCAGCGAACCACGTCGCAGCATGAAGGCTCCGGTCACTGCGCCAGAGGCATGGTACTCGCTGAACACGTCGCGCGGATGCGTCAGGCCATTGGCGATGTCGAACAGTGAATTGCCAGGCAAATCCGCATCGTCGGGATGCCGCGGCGCGCCTACGCAGTCGAGGATCGTCGGGAAGCCGTCCACCAGCGTCACCGGTTCGTGGCATACCTGCCCTGCCGGAATGCCCGGCCCGGCCATGATCATCGGAACCGCGACCGAGTCCTGGTACATGTTCGACTTTCCCCAGTAGCCGCGCGCGCCGAGGTTGTCGCCATGGTCGCTGGTGTAGACCACACGCGTGCTGTCCATTAGCCCGGCTTCCTCCAACGCCGTCATCAGTCGCCCGATGTTGTGGTCGAGGAAGGAGATCATGCCGAAATACGCCGCGATCGCGCGGCGCATCTTGCGCTCGCTGTCGAAGCCTTCGTGGTAGTTCTGGAAGATGCGCAGCGTGTCCAGGAACGGATGCCGCGGCCATTCCTGCCGTTCATGCCGGTGCGGCAGCGGCACCTGGTCCTCGGGGTACAGATTGAACCACTCCTCGCGCGCGATCAGCGGGAAGTGCGGGCAGACAAGCGACACGAACAGCGCCCATGGCTTGCCGGCGCGCTTGTCGGCGCGTTCCTTGATCCACTGGACCGCCGCGTCGGTGATGGCATCATCGTAGCGCTGATAGGAGGAATCGCCCGGCCCTGCCTCTGTCGCCAGCTTCAGCGTGGCCTTGCCGGGGCGGACATCCTTGCGCAGCAGGCCCGACACCATGCCGACGCCGTTCAGCACGTGCATGGGCAGCACTTCCTCGACGAACCCATTGTCGTCGTCAGTCGCGCGGAAGTGCAGCTTGCCGATCGACGTGACCTCGTGACCGTTCTCGCGCAGCCGGTGGTGCCAGGTCGGAACCGTTCCGTCGTAGGGGATGGCGTTATCCCAGAAGCGGATCTGATGGACGTAGCGGCCCGTCGCGAAGCTGGCGCGCGACGGCACGCAGATCGGCGAATTGCACGACGCATCGCTGAAGCGCACGCCGCCGGCGGCGAGCCGGTCCATATGCGGCGTCTTCACCATCGGATGCCCGTGGCAGCCGAGCATGCGCGGGTTGTGTTCGTCCGACATGATGAACAGCATGTTCGCAGGCGTCATGGAACTCGCTCCTTCAGCAGTGGCATTCGTCAGGCCCAACGCGCGCGATCTGCGCTGTCGGTCGCCGTCAACAGAGTGGTGGTGCAGACGGCGGTCCAGTCGCAGAGGTCGTACCGCCGGCTGAGCGCGTCGCGTACGGCGGTCTCCGCCGCGCCCTGGGGCAGCTTGGAACGTTCCCACATCGCGAGGTCCGGACGGCGCGTGAGAAGCAGGCTGACAATGCTACCGGGCGGAACCGTCGGCACCAGGCCAAGGGCCGTGTCACCGGTCTCCATGTCCGCGCATCGCCACAGCCCGATCACCTGGGAATCGTAGGCCGCCTCGAAGCCGGGCCAGGCCGCCGCGCACAGATCGAGGAACTCAGGCCAATGTGCTTCCGGGGTGATGAACCAGCGGAAGGCGTAGTTGCCCTGTCGCGTCGGGGCATCGGTACCGGTCGGGCGGATCGTTGGCGTCATCGCGCGGCTCGACATCGCGAGGATCTCGGCGTCGGCGAGCGCGGCTTCCGCCTCCTCCGGCGCGACGGCCCGCGGCCAAAGCGTGATGGCCGTCACCTCGTCGCGCGGCCGTCCGATCTGGCTGCGCCAGAGGCCGTAGACGGAGCCCCCGGCGGCTGTGACCGGCTGCGCCAGCCGATCGGCGACGGCCTGCCAGCGGCGCGGCGCGCAGCTGATGCGGTGATGAATGTACGTGGTCATGCCTGGGATCCCGGAAAGCTGCGGCATCCGCAGCGCGTAGCTTTTGCCGTCATGGTTTTGCCCGGCCGTCGTCATGCGCCGGCCACGCCTGCCGCAACGACTGCTCCAATTCCTGCGCCAGCACGCCGTAGCTGAGGTCGGCGCGCTCCAGCAGCGCGTAGGTGAAGGGCAGCGCCGGGCGGAACGGCCGGCTCACGACCTCAGCGGGAAGATCGCGCGCCGCCACCGGATGGATGACCGCCACGCCAAGCCCCGCGGCCACCAGCCGCGACGCCAAGTGGTTGCTGTCCACGGTGAAGCGTCGGCGATACGCGACACCTGCCGACGCAAAGGCGTCTTCCACCCAGCCGCGAAGGATCGACCCGTCGGGCAGGCCGATCTGCTCGAGCCCCGCGAGATCGGCCGGTGCGATGCTGGCGCGCTGCGCCAGGGCATGGTTCGACGGGATGAGGCACACCGCTTCCGTCTCGGCGAAGGGGCGCACCGTCAGTCCCGGCTGGCCGACCGGAAGCACCGCAATGCCAAAGTCGATCCCGCCACGCTCGAGACCCTGCAATATCTCGTGGCGGCGCCGGATCTGCACCTCGATCTCCACGCCGGGCCGGGCCGCGGCGAAGTGCGCCAGCGCATCGGGCAGCACTTCCTGGAACAGGTTGGTCGGCGCTGCGATCTTCAGCTTCGCGAGACGGCCCTGGCGGATGGTCAGCGCGAGCTGGCCCAGCCGCTCGGTGCCGACCAGCGTCGCGGCGGCCTGGCTGAGGAACAGCTCTGCCGCCGGTGCCGGCTTCAGTGTCCGCCCCGTCCGGCTGAAGAGCGCGAAGCCAAGCTCGCCCTCAAGCGTCGCGATCAGGCGCGACAGGGCTGGCTGGCTGGTCCCGAGCCGCCGCGCCGCGACCGTGACCGAACCGGCGTCACGCACCGCCACGGCGGCGCGCAGCAGGCGCAAATCAAGGCGCGGCAGGCTGCTCATGGTGCTTCGTCAGGCATCATAGGCCAGGCGGAAGCCCGTATGCCCCGCGGAGGTGTCAGGCGAGTGCCCGACCCGCGCAGCGATGCGATAGCGATAGCAGTGGCTGCGGTGGCAGAGGTAGGAACCGCCCTTCATCACGCGCTCCCGCGCGGCCGTAGCGGCACGATTGCGGGCCTTTGCCGCCATTCCGAGTGATCGCACGCGGAACGGATCGCTGGTCCATTCCCAGACATTGCCTGCCATGTCGAAGAGACCGTAGCCGTTGGGCGGATAGCGACCCACGGACGCGGTACCGGCGAAGCCATCGGCAAGGGTGTTCCGCAGCGGGAAGTCGCCCTGCCAGATATTGCACAGATGGCCTGCCTCGTCGGTCGGTTCCTCGTCGCCCCACGGGAAGCGGGCAGCGGTCGCACCGCCGCGCGCCGCGTGTTCCCATTCGGCCTCGCTCGGTAGCCGGCCGCCGGCCCAGCCGGCGAAGGCCATGGCGTCGGTCCACGACACATGGACCACCGGATGGTCGGGGCGATCGAGGGTGCTGCTGCCCGGGCCCTCAGGCGCATGCCAGAAGGCGCCCTCTACCTTGCACCACCACGGCGTCGCCTCCGGGCTCTCCGCCACTTGGCCCGGAAGCAGGAAGTCGCGGAACACGAAGGACCACCCGAAGCGTTCGGCTTCGGTTCGGTAGTCCGTTGCGGCCACGAAGGCGGCGAAGCGCGCATTGGTCACGGCGCAGGCGTCCAGGCGGAACGCCCGAAGGGTGACGCGCCGTGCCGGGCCCTCGCCGTCATCGCGGAACACCGGGGCGTCGGTGCCGATCGTTGTCCCGCCACCGGGGATGTCCACGACATGGTCACGGCGCGTCGATGTCGGCATGGCGGCCGCACACGGCGCGGCCGTCGCGATGGCGGCCGTCATGCGCGATGGTACGCAGCACCCCTTCGCCGTCTCGGTCGTTGCGTGGGCGCCCAACGTCATTCGGGCGGTACGCCCGCGATGCGCACCACCTCCCGCATCCGAGCCATCTCGGAGAGGAGGAAGTTCCGGTAGTCCTCGACCGACATGGAGACCGGCTCCGCGCCGTTGTCGATGAAGATGCGGCGGATCTCGGGGTCCTGCATGGCTGTGTTCACCGCCGCATTGAGCTGGACGACCACATCGGTCGGAAGGCCGCGAGGGCCGGCGATACCGACGGAGTTGCTCAGGTCGAAGCCGGGGAAGCCGAGTTCCTCGAAGGTCGGAACATCGGGAATGTTGACGTTCCGCCTGGCTGACATGATGCCGAGGATGCGCAGGCGGCCATCGCGCGCCTGCGCCAGTACCGGCGGCAGGCCCATCGCCACGGCCTGCACGGTGCCCGAGACCGTGTCGGCGACCGCCGGCGCCGCGCCGCGATACGGCACGTGCGTCAGTTCAACGGCGGCGCGCTGCGCGAGATAGGCCGCCGCCAGGTGCATCGTTCCGCGCGAGCCCGAGTTGGAGACGTTGATACGGCCGGGCTGACGGCGCGCGAGTTCGATGAACTCGTTTAAGGTCTGGGCAGGGACTCTCGCATTGACGGCGAGCACGACAGGCGTTGATCCGCACATCGCGACGAGGTCGAAGTCGCGGCTCGTATCGTACGGCAAACCGAGTTCCATCAGCGGCTTCAGTGCGAACTCGCCGCCATTGGCGAACAGCAGCGTGTACCCGTCGGGCCGCGACTGCGCGACCGCCAGCGTGCCAACCGTGCCGTTGGCGCCGCTACGGTTCTCGACGACGATCGATTGCTTGAGGACCTCGCCGAGCTTCTGTGCGACCGCACGGGCCATGATGTCGGTGCCGCCGCCGGGTGGATAGGCGACAATCAGGCGGATCGGGCGATCGGGCCATTCCGCATGGGCAGGCCGGCTCGTCAGCGGCGTGAGACTGCCGGCCGCCGCGATGAGGGTCCGCCTGCTGATCGCGGCCCGTGCCAGCTTTCTGCCCACCAGCGGTGCCAAGTGATTGGTCATCGCTTCCTCCATTGCTTGCGCAGACATTGGCGCAAACGCCGACCATGCATAAAGACGCGATCTTTGCATAGTTTCATGCAGATTCGATCATGATACGACGCGGATGCGAAAGCTGTTGGTTAGACTGCGGCGATTGGGTGGGCTGCGGCTCGCGCCTCCAGGTCGTTGAACGCTTCCCAGGCCGAACTCGGTCAAGCCTTCGCACGTCCGCTTCAAGGCGATTCAATGCCGGAATCAGCCATTCAGCATTCGGCCAATTTCAGACGTTCCGTGATGCCCTTTCCGGGCTACCTGCACTCTGAGCAGATCGTCAGCCCACGCTTCTCCCGCGCAGGCTCGATCGCATACCCGCAGCGCATGCAGTTCGCGCCGTCGTCGGATGCGTCGAACGGATCAGCGACGCGCCTGATTGGGCCAATCGCCGGCAAATTGCGCCGCTGGGCAACGCTGGAATGCGATTCAGTAGTGGGCTGATCTGGGGCGACGGCGGTGCCACCGGCGCCTGCTGGCTCGGAAGCTGGATGTTTGCGAGGTCGCCCCGGGCCGCGGCGCGGTGGGGCGTGCAAGGAGGCGGGCGGCGCCGCATCGGCCACTCGGGCTGAAGATTCCCATGCGGGCATAAGATGCGCGGTGGGTGGCAGTGGTGATTGGGCGGTAGGAGCGGGCTCAAGGAGCGCAGGAGCGCCGAGGGGCGCCTTGGCTCGAAAGCCCTCTTCCCACGATGCTGCACGGACATGCGTGTCAACGCGCTGCGGCCGATCGCGGACCGCACCCCCGGATCTAACACGGACGACTTCGACAGCCCGGCTGCCGGACGCGCCAGCGCGTCGTGGAATGGTCAGCACTTCGCGCCTGTTTGGGGCATCCGTGCGGTCGTCTTTGAAGTTGGCGAAAACGCGATCCTTGTCGTCCATCGATAGTCCTGAAGGGAAGTTGTGCATCGCCTGCGTGATGAACTTGGAGGTCGATCACAGATTCGCAGCAACGAAGGACTGCTCAGGCGATCAGGTTACTGAACATTCGACGGAAGCCCAGAAAAACAAGTCCTGATTTCAATGTGTTAAGCTTGAGGGTAAAATCGGCCTACCCTCAAGGTTCGGAGACTCTCCGCTCTCTCCGTCCGAAATTCGCGCTGGTTGCGCCGTCGAACCATCAAGGTCCGCACGCAAGCCCCGGCCAAACCTGCGCCTCAGCGGGGTGCCCTGATCAGGAGAGACAGGTTGTGAGAGAGAGGAATGGAGCAGCGGTGGGAACCGGGGAACGAAACTCTCTGACCGCAGCAACAGGGCTATGTCCGCCGCGCCGCTTTCGCGATCTGGCGCCCCGCCTCGGATTCCGTAGTGGCGCATTGGGCAGCTGGCGGGGATCGTTGTGCTTGAAGGCAAGCCGCTGCCCGCAGTATGTGTGCGAATCAGCTCCAGAAACGCGTCCAGATGGCGCCGAAACCCGGCAATTCCGCGAAGTCACCTTCCCCCGCGAGCGTATCCCCCGCCCCGCGTCGCGGCGGCACGGTGGATTACATCGTCGCGGATACGGAGGACGCCATTCACTCCGGGCGGCTGGCGCTGGGCCAGCGCCTCGTCGAAGCCGATCTGGTTCGGGAGCTGGGCGTCAGTCGCAGTTCTCTGCGCGAGGCCTTCAATCGATTGTCGGCCACCGGCCTCGTCGAGATCGTGGCGAACCGGGGCGCCGTCGTCCGCCGGATCGGCCGGAAGGAAGTGGCCGACCGTTTCGCCATACGGGAGAAGCTCGAAGGTCTGGCGGCCGCACTGACCACGAAGCACCTCGACGAGGGCGACAATCGCGCCCGCTTCGAAGCGGCTGGCCGCTATGCCCTTTCAGGAAATGCCGGCGCTACGGGCACGGAGCGGAACCGCAACTACGAACTGCATGGCGTCATTGCCGACTTGTCCGGCAACCCGCATCTCTGTGCCATGATCCGCCCGCTCTGGTTGCCGGCGGTCATGGTCGAGATGCGCCGGTCCCTGCATGCCTCATTCTGGGTCAACTCGAAGCGGGATCACGCCCGCATCGTCGAGGCGATCCTCGATCGCGATGCGGTCGCGGCGGAGGCAGCGATGAGCACCCATCTGCGGACGCAGTGCGAAGCCATCCTGTCGCTGCCGGCGCGGGTGTTCGGCGAGTAGCGGATCCGCCGCCTCAACCGGGCGCCGCCCGGTCGAACAACCAAGGATGCCGCGCGCGATAGGCCGTCTCGGCGGTCAGGATCGCATCCTGGTGCCGAAGCGTGATGCCAATATCGTCGAGCCCCAGCAGCAGCCGACGTTTCCTGGCGATCTCGACCTCGAAGGCGACGGATGTGCCATCCGGCTGCGATATCGTCTGCGCGTCGAGGTCGATGGACATGGTCGAACCCGGCGCGGCGCGCAACTGGTCACGCCAGCCGGCGAGAGTTGCCTCGTCCTGGCGGATCAGGAGCAGGCCGCCCTTCACCGAATTCTCCCAGAAGATATCGCCGAAGCTCTCCGCGATGACACAACGAATGCCGTAATCCACGAGTGACCACACGGCCTGCTCGCGGCTTGAGCCGCCGCCGAAATTGCGGTCCGCGACGAGGATGCTCGCCTGGCGGAAAGCCGGTTGGTTGAGAACGAAGTCAGGATACTCCTCGCCAGGCGCCGAGAAGCGCAGGTCGTGAAACAGGATGTCCCTGTATCCCTCCTTACGCGGGCGGCGGAGGAAACGCGCGGGCGCGATCTGGTCCGTATCGACATTCGGGCGGTCGAGCGGCGCGGCGATGCCGGTCAGCAACGTGAACGGTTCCATGTCAGGCGGCTCCCTGCGCGAACTCGCGCACATCGGTGATCCGGCCGCGCAGCGCGGCCGCGGCCGCCATGGCCGGGCTCATCAGATGCGTGCGGCTGTCCTTGCCCTGGCGTCCTCGGAAGTTCCGGTTCGAGGTCGAGGCACAGCGTTTGCCCGCCGCAACGAGATCCCCGTTCATGCCGACGCACATGGAGCATCCGGACTCGCGCCACTCGAAGCCGGCCTCGCGGAAGATGCGGTCGAGCCCCTCGGCCTCGGCCTGCTGCTTCACCATGCTGGACCCGGGGGACACCATCGCCGGCACCATGGCCCGTCCCTGCCGTGCGATCGCCGCCGCTTCGCGCAGATCCGACAGCCGGGCATTCGTGCAGGAGCCGATGAAGACCTGGTCGATCGCGATATCGCGCACCGCCTGGCCTGCTGCCAGTCCCATGTAGTCGAGCGCCTCGCGCATCGTGTCGCGCTGTACGGTCGAGGCAGCGTCCTGCGGGCTCGGGATGCGCGCACTGACGGGAACGGCATTCTCAGGGCTGTTGCCCCAGGTGACCATCGGCTCCATCGCGGTCGCGTCGAGTTCGACCTCCGTGTCGAAGACGGCGTCCGGATCGCTCGGAAGGTTGCGCCAGTGAGCAACGGCGGCATCCCAGTCGGCGCCCTGCGGAGCAAACGGCCGGCCTCTGAGATACTCGATCGTCGTGTCGTCCGGCGCGACCATGCCGGCGCGTCCACCAGCTTCGATGGACATGTTGCAGACGGTGAGGCGTTCCTCGACGGACATCGCGCGGATCGTGGATCCCGCGTACTCGATGACGTGCTGCGCGGCGCCGTTGGCGCCGATGCGCGCGATGATCGCCAGGATCACGTCCTTGGCGGTGACGCCGGCCGGACGAGTGCCATCGACGGTGATGCGCATGGCCTTCGGGCGCTTTCGCCAGACCGTCTGAGTGGCAAGGACATGCGCGACGTCCGATGCGCCGATACCGAAGGCCAGCGCCCCGAGCGCGCCATGGGTCGAGGTGTGGCTGTCGCCACAGACCAGCAGGAGGCCAGGCTGCGTGATGCCCTGCTCCGGCCCGACGACATGGACGATCCCCTGCCGGACATCGCCGAGGCCGAAATGCGTGAAGCCATGGCGGGCGTGGTTGCGCTCCAGCGTCTCGACCCCGCGCCGCTGTGCGGCGTCGGTGACGTCGTCGAGGCTGCGGCTGCGGGTCGGAACGCCATGGTCCGGCGTCGCGAAGAACTGGTCCGGACGGCGCAGCTTCAGGCCGCGCTCCTCGAGCACGCTGAAGCCGTAATACGACCCGTCATGGCCGAGGTGGCAGCCGACCATGAGCAGGGACTGCCCGTCCTCCTCAAGGATCTGGTGGTCGTCCCAGATCTTCTGCAGCAAGGTACGCGGCGCCATCTCCATCCTCCCCTGACCTGCCGTGACCGATCCGCTTGGCAGGAACCAACGTTGCGTCAACAGGCTCGCGCGGCGCCCGGCGGCGTGCCGCCGGGCGCCTGTGCCGTCACTCCGCGGCGTTCGGGAGCGGGTCGCGGAACTTCGTCCGGTATCCATCCCACTCATCGGCCCCAGCCAGGCGGAAGCCCTGTGCGGGTGTGATGTCGGCAAGCGGCTTCGGGTGACGGCCAGCTCGGCTCAGTTCCGCCAGCGCCGCATCCGCGGCGCCGAGCACCGCACGCGACACGACCGCCGGCAGGATGGTGAGGCGGAAGCCCATGCGTTCGGCGTCCGCCAGCGCCACGTCCGGCGTCTTGCCGCGCCAAACGAGGTTCAGCATGCACGGCGCCGAGATCAGCTTGGGGATCGCCTCGACTTCCTCTAGGCTCTGCGGCGCCTCGATGAACACCATGTCCGCGCCGGCGGCGTGCGCCGCCTTGCCGCGGCGCACCGCTTCCTCGAAGCCCAGCACGGCGCGCGAATCCGTGCGCGCGATGACGACGAAGTTCGGGTCGCGCTTCGCGCTGACGGCAGCACGGATCTTCGCCACATAGTCCTCGAGGGGGATGATCTCCTTGTCCTCGAGGTGGCCGCACTTCTTGGGGAAGCCCTGATCCTCGATATGCATGCCCGCGACGCCGCGCTTCTCGTACTCGCGCACCGTACGGACCATGTTCAGCTCATTGCCGTAGCCGGTGTCGGCGTCGGCGATCACGGGCAGCGAGACGGCCGTGGCGATGCGCCCGGCGTTCTCCGCCATCTCCGACATGGTCAGCAGCCCGTAGTCGGGGTAGCCGTAGCTCGCCGCCGTGCCGCCGCCGGTCATGTAGACGGCGCCGAAGCCGGCGCGCTCGATCGCGCGGGCGGTGATGCAGTCATAGGCCCCGGGGGCGACGATCATGCCCCCCTTCGCCATCTGGTCCCGGAATGCCTTGGCACGCGACATGCGAAGTCTCCTCCTTGGTAGCGGTTCGACGTATCTGCGGTCAGGTCACGCGGCGGCTGCGGCCCCTTGCCAGGTTCCGATGTCGCGGGCCTTCATCCGGAACTCCGCGGCGCGGTCGATGAAGTGGCAGGCGGCCACGTGACCTGGCCCGACCTCGACGAGCGCCGGCGCCTCCGCCCGGCAGCGGGCGGCGGCAAAGGGGCAGCGATCCGCGAAGCGGCAGCCCACCGGCGGCGTGAGCAGGTTCGGCGGCGCCTTCGGGATCGAGATCAGCTCCCGTCCCCGATCGGCAAGATCAGGGAAGGCGTTGCACAGCCCCATCGTGTAGGGGTGGAACGGAGTCTCGAAGACATTATGGGCGCCATGCTCGACCAGCTTCCCGGCGTACATGACGGCGATCCGGTCGCAGTTCTCCGCAACCACCGCCATGTCATGCGTGATGAGCAGCATGGTCTTGCCGAAGCGGGTGTGGATCTCCTTGATCCGGTGGAGGATCTGGTCCTGCACGATCACGTCTAGGCCGGTCGTCGGCTCGTCGGCGACGATGAAGCCGGGGTCCAGCGCCATGGCCATGGCGATCATCGCGCGCTGCCGCATGCCGCCGGAAAACTGATGCGGAAAATCGTGCGCGCGCCCGCGCTCAAGCCCGACGAAGGCAAAGAGCTCGTCGATGCGCTTGCGCTTCTGTTCGCGGCTCCAGCTCACATGGGTGTCGATCGCCTCGTTGATCTGCGCCTCGATCGTGTAGACGGGATCGAAGCCGTTCATGGCGCTCTGCGGCACCATGGCGATATCCCGCCAGCGGAGGCGGTTCAGCTCCTGCAGGCTGCTGTGTGGCAGGCTACGGCCGCGGAATAGGATATCGCCCTCGGCGACAGCGCCATTGCGCGGCAGGATGCCAAGCACCGCCTTGGCAATCGTCGACTTGCCGCAACCGGATTCACCAACGAGGCCGAGATACTCGCCTTCCTCGATGTCGAGCGAGAGCTTGTCCACGGCGCGTGCCGTGCCCGCCGTTGTGCGGTAGTCGATGCAGAGGTCGCGGATCTGGAGGAGTGCCATCTCAGATCTCCCGCAGCCGTGGATTCAGCAGCTCCTCATAGGCACGGGTCACCATGAAGACCGACACGACGAAGAGCGATAGCGCAATGCCCGGCGGCGCCACCCACCACCAGGCCGTGCGCATGGCGCCGGCCTTGAAGGCTTCATTCAGCATGGAGCCCCAGCTCATCACATGCGGGTCACCGAAGCCGAGGAAGCTCAGCGCTGCCTCCAGCATCACGCCGCCCTGCACGCCGATCGCCATGTAGAGGAAGCTCAGGGGCAGGACGTTCGGTGCGATGTGGACGAAGATGATCTTCGCCTCGCTGGCCCCGGCCGCCTTTGCCGCCCATACGAAGGGGCGCGTCTTCAGCGTGAGGACCTGGGCGCGGATGACGCGCGCGGTTGTGCGCCAGAGGAACAGCGTGATGAGCAGGATGATGAGCGCGAGACTGGGTCCGGTGATGGAGATGATCACCAGCGCCGTCGGCAGGAACGGGATGCCGAAGGCAACATCGGTGATCCGCATCAGCACCTCGTCCGTCCAGCCACCGAAATAGCCGGCGATCAAACCGATCAGCGTGCCGAGGACGATGCTGCCGATGGCGGAGATGACGCCGACGGTGAGCGCCACCCGCGCCCCCCACAGAAGCTGGCTGAAGACATCGAGCCCCTGGTTGGTCGTGCCGAGCCAGTTGTCCCAGCTCGGCGGTGAGAGGCGGACGACGCCGCCGGCAGCGGTGCGGGAGACCTCGAAGGGGGATTGCGGCGCCAGCATCGGGCCGAAGATCGCCATCAGCGCGAAGAGCAGGATGAGCACAAGGCCGATGGCGCCGGTCGGGTAGCCCATGATGATGCGCAGCACTCGCCACAGGGCGCCGATGCCGCTCGCGACGCCAGCCGACGGGGCCACGGCCGGGCTGCGGAGAGACTGTGTTCCTGCCATGTCCTGCTCCCGCTCAGTCGTAGGCCACGCGTGGGTCGATCACGCTGTAGAGGATGTCGGCGATGAAGTTCGTGATCAGGATGATCAGCGCCATCACGAAGAAGCACGCCTGCGCGACCGGGTAGTCGAGGTCGTTCAGCGCCGTCACCAGCTCTCGACCCACCCCCGGCCACGCGAAGATGATCTCGAGCAGGACCTGTCCCTGGAACAGGAAGCCCATCATCACCGCCACGTCCGTCACCAACGGCAGCAGGGCGTTGCGTGTGGCATGAACGACGATGCGGCGTTCCGGCAGCCCCTTCGCGCGCAGCACGTCGAGGAAGTCGCTGCCCTTCACCTCCAGCATGGTGCTGCGCAGGAGGAGGGCGGGGCTGGTGATCTCGCGGGACACCAGCACCAGGCATGGCAGCGCCAGGTGATGCAGGAAGTCGATCGTGAGTACCGTCTCCCAGAAGGAATCGCCGGCACCGCCGACCGACACCATGCCGCCGGGCGGAAACCATCCGAGCCAGTAGGAGAAGATCATGAGGACCATGATCCCGGCGAAGAAGGATGGCACCGATCGCAGAGTCAGCAGGGTGACGACCGCCGCACCTTCCCGCCGCGTGCCGCGGCGCCAGCCCAGCCAGGCCCCGAGCGTGGCGCCCAGGGCGACGCTGATGATCACCGCCGGCACGATCATCGATGCGGTGTGCAGCAGTTTCTCGACCACGATGTCGCGCACCGGCATCATCTGGAAGAACGATGTGCCGAAGTCGAAGGTCAGCATGTTGCCCATGTAGCGCAGGTACTGGACCCAGATCGGCGCATCGAGGCCCCACAGCGCCTTCTGCCGCTGCACCATATCGTCGGGGAAATTGCTATCGACGAATACGGAGGTCGGATCACCGGGCAAGAGTTTAAACAGGAAGAACATCATCGTCAGGATCGAGACGATGACGAACAGCAACAGGGCGAGCCGTCGCAGCACGAATGTGCGCCAGGCGTGCATGGGGTTCCTCCGCCTTCGCCGGTCGGTTCAGGCGTCGTCGATCATCTTGATGCCGGCCCATTCGTACCCGGCGCCGGGCTTGACGACGCCGCGCACGCGTTGCCGCCAGGCTTCATCGGTCGGTGCGGGGTACATGAGCCGACCGTCAGACGCCCAGCGATAGCCCGCCTGCTGCAGGATCTGGCGCGCTTGATCCAAGTCGAAGGCCGGGATCGGCGGCAGGCCGGGATTGTGCCAGGGGTGGCCCTCGACCAGGAAAGTGTTGGCCGCCGGCACGCGACCGCCGCCTTCCCAGACGACATCGACCAGGAAGCGGCGGTCGAAGGTGTGGTGCCAGGCGCGGCGGAACTCGTAGTCGCGCCAGGGCAGCCAGGCGGCGCGGGTGACGCCATGCACCCAGTTGATGTCACGCGCCGGCGCCATGGTGATGTGCCGCTGGCCTTCGAGCGAACGGGCCTGCGACGGTGTCATCCAGACCCCGTCCATGAAATCGATCTGCCCGGACTGCATGCGTCCGAGCAAGCCATCGACCGACGGCACGACGACCATGACGATCTCGTCCAGCTTCGGCGCCGCGAAATGCTTCTTGTTGGCGATGAGCTGCAGTTCCGTGTCGCGCCGGTAGCGGCCGAAACGGAACGGGCCGCTGCCGATCTGGTCGCGCGGCTCGACCACCAGGCGTCGCGCGTCCTCGCCTTCCTTCAGTCCTTGCTCGCTGGCGAGCCGTTCCCAGACATGCTTCGGAAAGATCACGTTCAGAATCAGGAAGTAGGTCTCGAACTCCGCATAGGGCTGCTTGAAGGAGATCCGGACGACGCGCCGCTCCTCATCGCGGATCGCCACATTCTCGATGTTGCTGTTCGCGGTCCAGAAGAAGCCACGGTCGTAGGCCATGAGGAAGTCGAAGGTGAACTTCAGGTCGTGGACCGTGACCGGGCGGCCGTCGTGGAATTCCATTCCGTCGCGCAGTGTCAGGTCCCAGGTCTTGGAATCGATCTGCGTCCAGGATTCCGCCGCCCAGGGAATGACGTTGAGGTTCTCGTCGAGGAAGGCGAGGCGGTCATAGATCATGCGCCCGATAGCGCGGTAGCGGTTCGCCGCGCTGATCAGGTTGATCGATCGATCGACCGACGTCACGCCGACGACCGCACGCCGGCGGTTGGTCCGCGGCGTCGCGCGAAGATAGGTATGGAAGATGTTGAAGTCGGCGATGCCGAAGCCGGTCGCGGAGACCACGTCCGACCAGGCGGCGCTGTTGTAGGCCTGGATGATCTGCGGTCCCCAGCCATACTGCGTGATGTAGAGATCATCAGCGAGGATCGCCTGTGCACGGTGCACATGCTGCATGCGTTCGTCGCGCGATGTCGTGCGGGCCTGCGCCTCGATCTCGGCATCGTATTGCCGGTTGGCCCATTCGCCGTAGTTGCGGCGGTCCAGGCCATAGGCGCGGGAGACGAGCCATTCGGACGGATCGAGCCGTTCGACACGCGGCACCGCATTGTGGACTTCGACGTCGCCGTGCCGGTGGCTCAGGATCGCTTCGAGGTAGCGCGCCTGCGACACTTGCTGGACGTTGTACTTGATGCCGACCTTCTCGGCATCCACCACCCAGCGGCGCCAGGCATCGATCCAGTCGGGCCGCGAGGTCTGGAGCAGTACCTTGAATTCGGGGATGCGCTCGCCGTCGCGTGGCCATGTGATGCGCGGCAGGGTCTCCTCGACCCAGCCGGCGTCGCGCAGGAAGTAGTTCTCCCGTTCATTGTAGAAGTCGCGATAGGCGGGGTCCACGAAGCTAATGCGCGCCGTATCCTGCGCGCGCACGGGCCGGCCGCCGAGCGTGGCGGCGCCGCCCATGAGTGCGGCCATCTTCAATGCGGTGCGGCGATCGAGGCCTGGCGGCGTCGTGTCGATCGTCATGATTGTTCCTCCCAGGATCTCAGGCCACGAGATGGCAGGCGGCCTCTCGGCGCTCGCCAGCGGCGTGGAGTTGCGGATCGTCCGTCCGGCAGCGGTCGATGGCCTTGGGG
This sequence comes from Neoroseomonas terrae, assembly GCF_018129025.1. Taxonomy (GTDB): domain Bacteria; phylum Pseudomonadota; class Alphaproteobacteria; order Acetobacterales; family Acetobacteraceae; genus Neoroseomonas; species Neoroseomonas terrae. The sequence goes on from NZ_JAAEDI010000003.1 coordinate 100,249, forward strand.
CAGCGGGGATGGAAACGGCATCCGCTCGGCAGGTTCGCCGGGTTCGGCACGGCGCCTTCAAGATGGATGCGCCGGCGCGTGCCGCGCCGCATGACCGGTGCCGCGGCAACAAGGGCTTGCGAGTAAGGATGCCGCGGGTCATCGAGAATCTGGTCGGTCGGCCCGATCTCGACGATGCGGCCGAGATACATCACCGCGATGCGCGTGCAGATATGCCGCATCGTCGAGAGGTCATGGGAGATGAAGAGGATCCCCATGTTCAGCGTCTCGGCGAAGGATTTCAGCAGGTTCAGGATGCCGGCCCGGATCGACACATCGAGCATGGACACCGGCTCGTCCGCGACGAGGAAGCGTGGCTCGACCGCGATGGCCCGCGCGATGGCGACGCGCTGAAGCTGCCCGCCGCTCATCTCGTGCGGGTAGCGATGCATGAAGTTCTCGGCCGGCAAGAGACCGGCACGCTCCATCGCCAGGCGGGCCAACGCCTCATACTCGGTGCGGCGGTCAGGAAAGTGAATGCTGATTGGCTCCAGGACGCTGCGGAGTACGGTGAAGCGCGGGTTCAGCGCTTCATAGGGATTCTGGAAAACGATCTGCGCGTTTCGTCGGAAGTCGCGCAGAGGCCCGCGTCCGGTGAGGGTGGCCAGGTCCGCGCCGTCGAACAGGATCTCGCCACCGGACGGCGCGTGGAGCTTCAGGACGGTCATGCCCGTCGTGGACTTGCCGCAGCCACTCTCGCCGGCCAGGCCCAGGACCTCGCCCGGATGAACAGCGAAGCTGACGTCGTCGACCGCGCGCAGGTAGCGTTGCTCGCCCACGCCCAGCAACGAACTGAGCATGCTTCGGCGTACGGGGTACCATTTCCGGAGCCTGCGCACCTCGATGACCGGAGAGGTGCAGGCAGCCCTGGGGGCGCGATCGCTGCGATTGACGTCAGTCAGGATGTTCATCGGGCGGCGGCGCGCGCGTGACCCGCGCAGCGATGCAGCCGGTCGGCGAGACGATCGATGAATGCATCCGGGCGCGAGGCTAGCCACGCGCGCGCAGCCATTTGGCCGTGCATGAATTTCCTTCCCGAACGTTTCCTCGCGCGCCGGTTCGTCCGACGCCGCTTTCCCCACACATCGGCTTCAAGATCCAAGCGACGCCGGGCCGCGTAGCTGAAGCCAAGATTGTCGGACAAAACTATATGGCAAACGGACGAGCCATCAAGGGCTCATTTGGCGTGGGTAGAAGGGGTATTGTTCAGTCCGTGGCGATGATCGTCGCTCGCCATCGTGGCGCCGACGGCGCAATCGGCAGCCTTACGGCATCATCCCGATCTCGGCGCCACCAGGTCCAATGCCTCCACGACGATGGCCGTCGATATCCGTCAAAGGCGCTACTCGGCGTCGCTTGGCACTACGAGGATCCGTCTAGGCCGGCGCTGCGGCACACACAGTTCGGCGGCGGCGAGAGGACCGTGCAGCGCAAAGGGCTTCGAAGTCGTCGTCGAAGCGGCTCCGCTGGGATCTGCCGCGGTGTCGACGAGGCAGACCGAGACGCGAGCCAGCGGGCCAGCCGACTGGTGGGTGAACAACAAGCAGACGAACCGCCAGGAGATCGCAGGCGGCTATCTGTGGTCCCCAAGAACCAAGACGAATGGCGCGCGGAACGAAACCTACCACAACATGGGACGTGTTCGCGCGGGCGACCTCGCGCTCGCCTATGCGTCTCAGCGCATAGCGCATGTCGGCGTTGCCACGCAGGCCGCCGTACCGGCCCTCAAGCCGCTCGATTTCGGGACTGCTGGCGCGAACTGGGCACGCGACGGCTGGATGGTGCTGGTCCGAAGGTCGGCGGTGCCGTCGCCGCTTCAGCCGAAGGCGATCATCGACGATATCCGACCGCATCTGCCACGGCGTCACTCTCCGCTGCAGCCGACGACAAGGGACGGGAATCAGAACGTATACCTGGCCGCCGACTCGAAGGCGCTCGCAGAGCTTCTCCTGCCTCGGCTTTATGTGGATGAAGACTCGCTCCGCGCGGCTGCATTGGCGAGCGGCGTAGACAAAGACGCGCTCGCCCACTCAGACGATGCGGTCGAAGATGCCGTGAAGTCGGACGCAGGACTCTCTGCGACCGAGCGTGAGGCAGTGATCGCTGCTCGGCGCGGACAAGGTCGCTTCCGCGCTGTGGTGCTGGCCGTCGAGCCAAGGTGCCGCCTGACCGGCGTATCCGACATCCGCCTTCTCCGAGCGAGCCATATACGACCGTGGCGGGCCTGTGAGACGCATGCGCAGCGCCTCGACGGCGAGAACGGCCTGATGTTGACACCCACCGCCGACCACCTCTTCGACAAGGGCTTCATCTCATTCGCTGACGATGGCACGCTGCTGGTCTCGCCGCACATTGACAAATTGACTTGGAGCGCCTCGGCATCGGGGCTAAAGCGACGCGCAACGTTGGCTCGTTCACCGGCGGTCAGCGAATGTACCTGGCCTACCACCGCGCGGTCGTCTTCCTGACTTAACCGCACGGCTGGTCGGCCAACCACTCGGTGGAGGTATCGTCAGAGCCTCGCAGACGAACCGAACGTGATCCTCCGGGGAGCAGCGTCGAGCATGGCAAACGTCGCAGCAAATGCCCGACTCGGCGCGCGCGCCATGCTTGGCGAAAACCCAATCGATGATGCGCAGCGCCAATGGGCGGCGTGGTCGAGTGCGAGCTTCACCGAAGTAACACAGCAGTGCATCACGGAAGCAGCTTCGGTGAAATGCGAAGGTCTGCATCTGCCGCGACAGCCGCCGTTTCTGAGTCAGAAGTGCAGTGTGCTCGCCCGCCGTCACTTTCGCGTCCTCGACGGTCAGTCCGGCCATGAAGTCGAGCAAGCTGAGCGCTGGGCCGTCTGGCTTGGGGTCGGTGAGAAGGATAGCAACGCTTCTCTGGCCGTTGCGGCCGGCGCGCCCGAACTCTTGCAGGTAGTCCTTTGGTGAGGCCGGGTGCTGCCAGTGGATCACGAGGCGCACGTCAGGAATGTCGACTCCCATGCCGAAGGCATTGGTGCAGATGATGCGCGACAGCTTTGGCTCGAGATGGCCCCCGAAGCGCTGCACCAGATCCTCCTTCTCCTGCGTGCGGAGCTGGCCATGGAAGAACGGCGTGGCGACGCCCTGCGTTGCCAGGGCCGCGGGGAGGGCGTCGCCGATCTTCCGGGTTGGCACGAACACCATCGACTTGACGCCGATCGCATCGGCGAGGCGCAGGAGTTCGGCGACGAAGGCCGGTCGTGCGTCCTGGCGCACCCGCCGCCGAAGGAAGGTGATGTTGGGTCGATTGGCGCCATGCACGAACACGTCGCCGTCCCCTGCACCGAGCGAGGCGAGGATGCGCGCCTGCGTCTCGCGACCGGCCGTCGCCGTGAAGGCCAGGACCGGCGGATTGCCCAGTTGCTCGCGGACTTCCCCCAGCCGCCCATACTCAGGCCGGAAATCGCGGGCCCAACGATCGATGCAGTGCGCCTCGTCCACGACGAGATAGGCAGGGCGCAGCGTACGGAGCAACGCCAACTCCCGCTCATTCGCTCCGAAGAACCGCTCCGGCGCCAGGTAGAGGAACTTGAAGGACCCCTTCGTGAGCAGGCGAGGCGCAGCTGCTTCTCCTCGGACGAGAGGTCCGAGTTCATGAAGGTTGCTGGGATCCGATACCGCAGGAGGCCCGAGACCTGGTCCGACATCAGTGCCTTGGGGGGGAGACCACGAGGCAGAGGCCTGGTGTCAGCACGGCCGGCACCTGGAAGGCGAGGCTTTTGCCGGATCCAGTTGGACTTACCAGTAGCAGGGAGCGGCCCCGCAGTGCCGCTTCTACGACGTCGATTTGCGCTGGCCGGAAGGTGTCCAAACCGAACAGTCTCAAAGCGGGGCCGAGGTGCCCGGTCTCGCGCGCCAGTCTTCCCTCGGTGTCGAGCCAATGCGCCAGGCGCACAGCCGCTCTTTGGAGCAGGCGACGGGCCAGCCCAACACCGAGATGCGGATGCACCGCCGCATGGCACATTGGGCATAGGCTGATCACGTTCGCCGGCTCGTCGGTGCCACCAGACGCCCGCGGCAGCAAGTGGTGCACGTGCGCGCCATCGGCCTTGAGGTCGCCGCCGCACTGAACGCACCGATGCCCGTCACGCCGCAGCACCGTCTGGCGTGCAATCTCCCAATCCCCGGTCATTACGCCCTCTGGCAACCCGCTCGTCAGCTGCCGGCCCGGCGCCGGCCCGCTATGGGACCCCGGCTGATCCACGGGATGCAACCCACGCGTAAACCTGCCGGTGGAATGTAGACGTCATTGTAAGCCGAGAGCGGATTTCTGCTTGGGTAGCTCCCATAGATGGGATTCCGCCTGCGGGGCCGCAGGGGCTTGGAAAGCGTGTGGCAGTTCTGACGCAACCTTACCCGTAGCGGTGTTCTCGGGTCCGCGAGGGTGGCGCCCTCAGACGCGCGGCAACCAACGGGGTTCGCCGAGGACGCGGCCCTACCGGCGTTTGACCGCTCGGCAGGTCTCGGTCGCCCGCGCTACCCGGAGCCACGACAGGACGACGTCGTGCGCAGCTCCGAGACCGAGGCGTCGTTTCCTTCCACGGGCCCGCACGGCCATCGATCGCGGATGCGGGATAACTGCTGACCCGCGGGGCGGATGCGGCTACCGGGCTGGTCGAGATCCAGCTGGCCGGCGCAGAACAACCCGTGCTCGTCCTCCCGGAAGCCGGACCGGGTGCCGATCGCCTTGCCGGGGTCATGGAACCACAGCATGCGGGGACCGGTGCCGCGGCGGGCGTGCTGACGAGCGTTTCGGCGAGCCGGCGCTGGCGTTCCTCGCGCGTCATCAGGTCGACCCGGATCCGTTCCTCGAGGCGGCGTTCACCGTTGCGCCGGACTTTGCGGGCAGACGCAGCGCCTCCCAGACGCCCGGCGCGAAGGTTACGGATTTCCGCTCCCGCCATAGGCGACCGAGACTGCCGAGCAGCTTCACGGAGCACCTGCGACACAGCGCGCCTCCCAAAATTCGAAGGTTCACGCCGAAATCTGTGGTGAAATCGGAATGATTGGCACAGCATCGATCGGGTAAGCTGTTTGTCGGAGACAGGGTCAGGGGGGCGAACCGGATGTCGGGCAGCCTTACGAGCCGTATTGACGACGTCATCGCGGAGTTCTCAGCCAGAACTCAGTGGCGCCTATCCACTGGCGCGATGATCGTCATCCAGCAGGCAGCACTGGCGACAACTTCGGATGTGTACGGAATGGGCGATATCTCAACGCCAGCAGAGCGACGCTCCGCTTCGGCCAAGGCTATCGAGACATTGCCCGAATTCCTGCGACATCTATTCGAAGTTGCCCGAGCCGAACGCGAACGGAGATCGGGCGGGGACAGTCCCGAAGTGATCGGCGCAATCCTCGTACTACAGAACATGAGCATCTGGGCGCAGCTCTTTGACTGTCCTTGCTGGCCATGAGCGGTCCGATGGGGGAGCAGCCGGTTCAGTCGAAGCAACCGCTCAAGGACGCTGTCGACGCCAACTCCGGCCGCTTTGAGTACTTCAAACAAGCCCTGACGCTCGGTCTCGCCGGACTTGCTGGTATGGCGGCGCTGTTCACGGATAGCACCAGAGTGCCAACCGGCGGATTGGCGCTCAGCTTTTCGGTTGGGGCGGGCACATGTCTTCTTATAATAGTGGCATGGTCCGCATTTGCGCTCGGAACTTACGCCAACTTGCTCCAATGTATCGCGCTTAAGGAAGGCTTGATTCCAAAGATCAAATCCAAAGCGGAAACGAAGGAACCGGAATACTTCGCTGCTGGGATTAATTTACAAGCTCAGGTAGTGACCGCCGCCCTCATTGCTGCGGGAGTGTGCCTCGTCGGATTTGCGGCTGTGAGGATTTTCGCGCCATCTACGACTGAAGTGGAAGCAGCGATCGCCATGGGTAGAGAGATGGTCGCAAGGCAGACCGGGCAGCGAGCGCAGGCGCCTGAGCTGCAAAGGCTCGAATTGAAAGGCGGAGCTTTTGAACTCGTTTTCAGCGACGGACGTGAACGCTTGATCGTTAGCGTTAGTAGTGACGGACGGAAGGTCACTGCCTTCTCCAGGCAGCCGGGTCCCTGATGGCTAAGTAGGAGATTGCATCAGGGTCGCGACTCAATCAGGTCCACCAGATGATGGCGGCAATGAGGACGACAGCGGAGGCAAAGTTCCGCGCGAGCTTGCCGTAGCGGGTGGCGATGCGGCAGAATTCCTTGAATCGACAGAACATGCGCTCCACTACGTTACGCGCGCCGTATCGGCTTTCGTCGAAGGGATGCGGATTGCGGCGCGTGGGGTTGGTGCGGGACCTCGCGCAGCCGTCGGGGTTGGTGGTTATTGTTGCGCTGCACGACCTGAACGCCGCTGCACGTTTCGCGGACCGTATGCTGGTGCTGAGCGGTGGGCAGTTGATGGCAATCGGCCTACGCGCTGACATACTGCACAATGGGCAGATCCCAGGCCACCTCGGCGGCGAACTCCCGCTGCCCCGCCGGCAGCGCTGGGGCGCCGCAGAGCAGCGCCGGTGCCGCCTCCGGCAGCCCGTAGAGCCGCAGCGCCTCGACCTCGATCTGCCCGTCGAAGCCCACGACGTTGATCTAATGATCTCAGAGGCGGCCGCCCCCAGACGCCCAATTGAGCAATGCAAGCCCACTGCCTTGAGTTGTAGCGTTTAGGAGCAAGCACCGCTCGGGGAGGGCATGCGTCATGCACATGAATCTGCGTCGCTATCCGATCGTTGGGGTCAGCCGCGCCACGATCGAGGAGGCTGTGGAGAAAGAGCTTCTCCCCTTACTGAAGGCTGACGCGGGCTTTGCGGCATACTATGCGCTCTGGGACGAAGGCGGCGCCGGCGTCAGCGTCAGCAGCTTCGCGGACGCGGAAGCAGCACACAACTCTACCAGCTCAGCGCGCCGCTGGCTGGCGAGCCACACTGACTTCTTTCCTTCGCGCGGCGAGGAGTTTTCCGGCGAATGCTTCGTCCAGAAGGAAGCGCCGCGCGGGGCGCGCGCTGGAAGTCGGCCCTACGTGCTCGTCCGCCTGCTGACTGGCGTTCCAGCGACGCAAGACACCCGTGCTTTCGTGGAGCAGCGAACACTTCCATTGATTGAGCGCTCCCCGGGCTTTCGCGCCGTTTGGATGGCTCGGAGCGATCGGGAGGCTGACGGAGCGGCAGTCGTGACATTCTTCGACAGCCAGAGTGAAGCCATGGCCTGCCATGAAGCGGCGGTGGGCCTACTGCGCGAAGGTCTGCCAACCGTCTCGGTGATGACGGTGGTGCAGGGTCACGCCACGATCTCAGTAGGCCCCGAGAAAGCAAGCTTATGACCCTCTGTTGCGCTTGGCTTCGCGCAGCTTTGGAGCGAATGGTCGGTGGCGGGGAGAGCACCGTGCTGCCCCGCCGAGGGGCTCGGGCTGGTAGCACCCGGCTCATCCGGGTGCGGCACCGGAGCCCCCGACCATGGCCCACCTTTCCGACACACAGCGCATCATCCTCAGCCAGGCGAGCCAACGGGACGACCGGCTGACCATACCGCCGGCGCGCTTGCCGGCCGCGGCGCGGCAGACGGTGGCGAAGGCGCTGCTCAAGCAGGGACTGGTCAGTCGGCGTCCACACCTGTGCCGCCCTCAGCCACCGCTGATGAGGCGGAGGCCCCTCAGCACCCGGCGATGAGTCCGCACGGGGCTATCGGGCGCGCCGCGGCGCTGCGCATGGCCGCGGCTGCTGTGGTCGTTGCCTGGGATGAGCCGGAGCACCAGGGCCTGGAGGATGCCATCAACGCCCTTCGCGAGGCGTTGGCGACGGCGCCGCGGGTCCAGCGTGATGCCTTTGCCTCCGCCAGCCGCGCACCGGCACCAAGCAGAAGGCAGTGCTCACCCTACTGCGCCGCGACCACGGCGCTACGGTGGCGCAGGTCATGAGAGGCAACGGGTTGGCAGCAGCACATGGTCCGCGGCTTCCTGGCCGGCCTCAAGCGTAAGGACATCACCGTCGAGGTGCTGGAACGCGTTCGCCGGGTCGGGCCGAACAAACAGGGCGCGAAGGGCTCGTACTCGATCTACCGCATCGCTGCGGCCGCCCCGGTAGAGGCCGGCTGATGCGCAGCGGCACGCAGGCTCGCCTCGCGGTGAGACTCATCCGAGTCACCAGCAGGTCTGGCAAGCCGCTGGACAAGGGCGATGTCTACAAACTGCTGAGCAACCGCACCTATGTCGGCGAGGCCGCGCACAAGGGGCAGGTGTATGCTGGCGAGCACCAGGCCATCGTGTCGCGCGACCTGTGGGATCGGGTCCACGCCATCCTCCAAATCAGTCCGCGGACGCGCGCTGCGCAGAACCGGCAGCAGGCCCCGGCGCTGCTGAAGGGCATCCTGTACGGCATCGACGGGCGGGCACTGTCGCCGACGCACACCAGGAAGCGCGGCAGGCTGTATCGCTACTACGTGGCGCAGCGGGTAATGAAGGGCGATGCCGACGACGACGGCAGCATCGTCCGCCGGATCGCGGCAGCGCAGATCGAGGCCGCAGTCGTGAGCCAAGTCCGCGCTCTGCTACGCCAGTCTGAGATCGTGGTCGGCACCTTGCTCGCGGCGAAGCGGGAAGCGCCCGACCTGACCGAGCGGGAGGTCTGGGATGCGCTGCATCGGCCTGATCCGCTGTGGGACGAGCTGTTTCCTGCAGAGCAGGCGCGGATCGTCCGCGCACTGGTGGAGAGGGTGGTGGTGGGCCCTGCCGGCGCCGACATCCGGCTGCGCGTCGAGGGGTTGGCGGGGCTGGTTCGGGATCTCGGCGTCGTCGCGCCCAGCGCCCTGAGCGCCGCGGCATGACCGGCGCCACCAGCATCACAGTTCGGGTGCCGCTGAAGATCCGACGGCGGCCGGGGCGGAAGACAGTCGTGACGCCTGTTCCGACCGCTGGCGCCAACACCGCGATCGCCACGCGCGCCGACCCCGCGCTGCTGAAGGCGCTGGCGCGGGCGTTCCGATACCAGCGGTTGCTCGACGAAGGGCGGTATGCCTCGATCAGCGAGATGGCGGTGGCAGAGCGGATCGATCGTGGATACCTGGGCAGCCTGCTACGGCTGACGCTGCTCCCGCCCGATGTCGTTGAAGCGGTTCTCGAAGGCACAACAAGATACGATGCCTCATTGCCCGACCTGTTCGCGCCTCTGCCGACCGACTGGGCGCAACACCGCGCCGCTTTACTGGACGAATCATCACGATGCGACGGGGCCCGGGACTGAACGGCGTCATCTGGTCAAGATAACTAGCCGCTTAGTAGTATGGTGCGCATGGAAGACACCGCGCTGTTCCTGCTGACTGTGCTCATCATCCTCGGCACGCCAGGGCCCACGAATACGCTGCTCGCGACGTCGGGGGCGGCTGTCGGTTGGCGTCGCTCGCTGATCCTGCTCCCGGCGGAGGCGGCTGGCTACTTAGTATCCATCCTTTTCCTGGGGCTGGTTCTCGGTCCAATCGTGGCCGCGTCACCCGCCATTGCGCTGACGCTAAGGTTGGCGGTCGGCAGCTATCTCTTGGCCCTCGCTCTCAAGCTTTGGCGCCGTGGGACCGTGCTGGAGGATGGGCCGATAGCGACAGTTCGTCCGCACCAGGTTTTCGTGACGACCTTGTTGAATCCCAAGGCGATCATTTTCGCGCTTGGTGTTGTTCCGTTAGGATCGCCGCATGTTTGGATTTATCTCCTGGCGTTTGTGGTTCTTCTTACGATCGTGGCCTTCTCCTGGATCATTCTGGGCGCAGCGATGGGCAGGGTCGCGCGCGCCAATGGACAGGAACGGATCGTGCCGCGTGTGGGCGCCGTCGCGATCTGTTGCTTCGCCCTGCTCATCGTCGCGTCGCCCTTCGTGCGGTAGCGCACCGCCGAGGCCTCGGAGGGCATCACCACATGCAAGTCTCGTCGGAGATCGCTCAGCCGGATGTTGTCGTCGTCGGCGGCGGACCTGCCGGATCGACCGCTGCGGCGTTCCTCGCGAAGGCCGGCCGCCGCGTCCTGCTGCTGGAGAAAGATGAGCATCCGCGCTTCCACATCGGCGAGAGCCTGCTGCCGAGGAACCTGGACATCTTCCAGCGGCTAGGCGTGCTCGATCAGGTTCGTGGCATCGGTGTGCACAAGCCGGGTGCGGAATTCGTCTCCGACCGCACGGGGCGCAGTTGCGCCTTTCCGTTCGCCAACGCCCTGGACCGAGACCGGACTCACGCCTGGCAGGTGAAGCGTGCCGAACTCGACCGGCTGCTGTTCGAGAATGCGGTAACGTGCGGCGCTGAGGCGCGGCAGCGCACCCGCGTGACCGACATCCGCTTCGGCGGGAGAGGCGAGCGCAAGACGGTTACCGCGCTAGGCCCCGAGGGCGATACGATGGAATGGCATCCGCGATACGTGCTCGATGCCTCTGGTCGTGACACCTTCATGGCCGGCAGGATGAAGGTGAAAGAGTCGAACAAGTACAACAACACCGCTGCGATTTACGCCCATTTTCGCGGTGTTGAACGGCGGGAAGGTGCGCTGGACGGCTACATCAGCATCCATCTAGCCGAGGACGGCTGGTTCTGGCTGATCCCGCTCCCAGGGGAGGTCATGAGTGTGGGCTTCGTGGGCAACCAATCTGCCTGGAAGGGCCGCAGCGGCACGCCAAAGGAACTGTTCCTCGCCCGCATCGCGTCGAGCCCAATGGTATCAGCCCGCACCCGGCATGCTGAGATGATCTCGAACATCTACAGCACTGCAAACTACAGCTATCGCGCGAGGCAGGGGCATGGCGAAGGCTTCCTGATGATCGGGGATGCCTACGGCTTCGTCGATCCAATGTTCTCCACGGGCGTGCTGATGGCGATGACGGCCGGCGAACTGGGGGCACGGACGGCAGATGTCGCGCTGGACGATCCGGCGCGCGGCCTAAAGATGGCTGCCGCGACGAATCGCGAACTGGCGGATGCGATGGATCGGATCAGTTGGCTGATCTACCGCGTCAACGATCCGGTCCTGCGGTCACTGTTTATGGCGCCGCGGAACACCCTGTGGATGCGGGACGGCATCATCAACATGCTCGCTGGCAATCTCCGCGGCAGTCCCCGGGCGATGCTGCCGGTGATGTCCTTTCAAGGCCGTGTACTACCTGCTTTCGCTCCTGAACCGCTTCGGCCTGGGTCCAGACATGCCTGAGAAAGTGCCGACGCAAGTGGCGCGCTGAAGCTGGACATGATCCAGCGCTGGCGATGGCGCTGGCGCGGGCGTTCCCCTACCAGCAGCCTGCTGGACGAGGGGCGATACGCGTCGATCAGCGAGATGGCGGGCGCGGAGCGAATTGAGTGAGGATACCTGGGTCGCCCAGCGGCTCGCGCCGCTCGCTCCGCGCATTGTGGAAGCGATCTTTGGGTGGACGAGTACCCAGCAGCGTCGCACTACCCCGGCTGCTCGAGCCATTTCCGGCCTTATGGGAACGCTAGCCTGAGCAGGTAGTTCGGACCTGACGAGGCGGGTCGCTGGATATCTGCTCCGCGCGCATACCGAACTCTCGGCACAATATCGAACAGCGGACGAGCTGCCGTCGCCGGGCGCTGTTGGGTCGCGCCCTCCCGCTCACCGAGACAATTGAGTTTCGTGTAAGCAGATTATTGGCCTTCATCATACCGCCCGCTAGGTTGGCCTAAACCTTGTAGCCGGATCCACCAAATGATGCCCCTCCTCCGCCTCGTGCTTATGACGGCACTGTTCGCGGTGCCCGGTGTCTCCTCGGCCCAGACAGCCGGCGGCACGGCCGTCATCGCGGTATCCGGCGACCCTGGCCATCTGAACCCGGCCATCTCCACCGCCGGCCCGCTCCACGCCGTCGCGGGATCGCTGTTCAACGGGCTGGTCTCGCTCGACGAGGCCGGCATGCCGCAACCGGACCTCGCAGAGTCATGGACCGTCGCGCCGGACGGCCTCAGTGTGACGTTCCGTCTGCGCCCTGGCGTGCAGTGGCATGACGGCCGGCCATTCACCTCGGAGGACGTGAAGGTCAGCTTCGAGCAGGTGCTGCTGCGGTTCCACGCGCGCGCCCGCGCCGGCCTCGCGCCGGCCATTGCTGGCATCGAGACGCCCGACGCGGCCACCGTGGTGTTCCGCCTGCACCGCCCACACCCCGCCCTGCTGCGCCAGCTCGACGTGACCGAAGCGCCCATCGTGCCGGCCCATCTCTTCGCCGGCACCGATCCGAACGCCAACCCGGCCAACCTGCGACCCGTCGGCACCGGCCCCTTCCGCTTCGATTCCTATCGGCGCGACGACCAAGTCGTGCTCACGCGCAATCCGCACTACTTCAAACCCGGCCTGCCGCGGCTCGACCGGGTCGTATTCAGGATCATTCCCGACGCCAACACCCAGGTGAATGCCCTGGCGGCCGGCGAAGTGGACATGCTCGCGCGCGTCTCCCCGCCAGACGTCGCGCGTCTGCGGGGCCGCGGCGTGACCTCGATGGAAACGCGCGCCGCGGCGGGCGGTGCCAACTGCATCATGACACTTGCCTTCAACCTCGACCGGCCTGTCCCTGGGAACATCGCCCTACGACAGGCCTTCGCGCTGGGCCTCGACCGCCAGCAGGTGCTCGACCGCGTCGCCTTTGGCCAGGGGCGCGTGGCCGATGCGCCGATCGCCTCGGGCATCGCCTGGGCGCATCAGACGGGTGCCCTGGCCGCGTGGAACCACGACGCCGCCGAAGCCAACCGACGGCTTGACGCTGCTGGCCTCGCGCGCGGCGCGGACGGCCTGCGCGCCACGCTCGACATCGCCCACTTCCCGGCCTTCGCCCGCTGGTCCGAGATCATGCGCCAGCAACTCGCCCCGCTCGGCATCGCCCTGCGGGTCCGCACGATGGACCCAGCGGCCTTTGCGCAGGCGGTCTTCACGCGACGCGATTTCGACCTCGCCCTGATCTCCTACTGCAACGGCACCGATCCCGAGATCGGCGTGCGCCGCATGGTGCATTCCTCAGCCGTGGGGAACGTCCCCTTCTCGAACGCTGCCGGCTATCGCAATGCGGAGGTGGATGCGCTGTTCGACCGGGCGGCCTCCTTGCAGGACGACGCCGCGCGCGGTGAGGCCTATCGCGCGGCGCAGGCGATCGTCGCGCGGGATCTTCCCTACTGGTGGCTGGTCGAGACCGACTTCACCGCAGCGTGGCGCGACAACCTTGCCGATTTCGCGCCGTGGACGGGGCAAGTGGCGGAGCGGGCCTGGCGCAGTCGCTAGCCGGCGCCGTTGGCCGCCTTCCTGATCCGGCGGGTCGCCTTTGGTGCTCTCGCGGTGCTGGCTGCGGCGAGCATCGCCTTCGTCCTCGCCTGGCATGCTCCCGGTGGACCCGCGGTCGGGCTCGGCGGTGAATACGGCGCGCCGGGCTACCTGGAGGAAGTCACCGCGCGCCTCGGCCTCGACCGGCCCGGCATCGAGGTATGGCTCGACTGGATGGGTCGTCTGCTGCGGGGCGACCTCGGCGTATCTTGGCGGGAGCAGCAACCAGTCGCCGCACTCCTGCTTGAACGGCTACCGCTGACGGCGAGCCTGACGCTCGGGGCGGCGACGCTTGCGGGATTGGTCGGCACCGTGCTCGGCGTCGCCACCGCTCGGCAGGCTCGCTGGCCCCTGGCGCTGTTCTCCGCCCTCCATGCGGTGCCGGGCTATGTGGCCGCGCAGGTCCTCGTTCTCGTCTTTGCCCTCTGGCTCGGGATGCTGCCGGTGCAAGGAATAGCCGACGCCCGCGCCCCCGCGGCAGGCGGCGTCGCCCTGCTCGCGGAGCGCCTGCGCCATCTGGTTCTGCCGGTGCTGGCGCTGACCCTGCACCAACTTTGCTTCACGGCGCTGCTCGTTCGATCCGGCGTGCTGACGCAGATGGCGTTGCCCTATGTGACGGCTGCCATGGCGCGCGGGCGCTCGCTCGGTGCCGCGCGGTGGCACCATGCCCTGCCCAACGCTCTGTTGCCGATGCTGACGCTCACCGGCGTGCGGTTTGGCAACCTGATTGGCGGGGCGCTGGTGATCGAGGTTGCCTTCGCTCTGCCGGGCCTCGGCCGGCTCGCAGTGACGGCGGCGATCGCCCGCGATCATCCGGTGGTCATCGGGACTGTCGTGCTGGCCTGCGCTGTCGCCTGGACGGCGAACCTGATCGTTGATCTCGTTATGCCGATGCTGGACCCACGGCTTCGGCAGCCCGCGCCGTGACCCCTGACCGGCTCGCGCTGTTCCTTCTGATCGGGATTTACGCTGCCTGCGTGTTGTTGGCGCCGGCTGGGGCGCTGCCTTCATTGCCGGTGTATGCGGCGCTGGAGGGGCCATCCCTATCGCATCCACTCGGCACGGATGACCTTGGCCGTGACATGCTTCAGGCGCTTCTACAGGGCGGCCGAACCTCGCTCACCGTCGCGGCTGCCGCTACTGCCCTCGCGCTCAGCCTGGGCCTCGCCGTCGGCGTTGCGGCTGGGCTTGCCTCGGGAATCGTTGACGAGCTGATGATGCGGACGGCGGAGATCGTCTCCAGCCTGCCTGCCCTGCTGCTAGCTGTGCTGGTCGCTGCGTTGTTCGGTGGCTCGACGTGGAACCTCGCACTGGTGCTCGGCCTGACGCGATGGCCTTTGATCGCGCGGATCGTGCGCACGGAGACGCAGGCGCTGCTGGGTCGGGATTTTCTGTGTGCAGCGTGGGCGCTCGGCGGATCGCCGTGGCATGTGGCGCGCCTTCATCTCCTCCCGCATCTGATGGCGCCGATCTCGGCCAGCGCCGGCATCGTTTTCGGCGGGGCGGTGCTGGCGGAGGCGGCCCTCTCCTTCGTCGGGTTAGGCGACCCAGCAGCAACAAGCTGGGGCCAGATGATCGCTCAAGGTTTTTCAGTGCTCGCCCGTGCTTGGTGGGCGTGGGCGTACCCGACGCTCGTGCTCATTGCAGTCAGCGGTATTGTAGCCGTCGCAGCCGATGCCTCCCTCGCGATGGAGCGTAGCGGAACCGCGACATCTTCCCGATCCCTCGTGGCCACCGAGCGCAACCCGGAATAACCGGCCTGGTAATCCAACCTGAGGAAAATCATCGAGTACCGGAACGAGGGTGACAAAACCCGCATCTACACGCAGTCCATGGCGGCGCAGTTCGAGGCAGACTCGCTGACGCTCAGGGATGAGTACGGCTTGTGACGTATGCAGCGGGGATATGCCGGCTGGATTGGTATTGCCGGCGGGTCCGGCGCGAAGGCTCGTACCTGACCGCGGAGCCGCCAGAGATATTCAGCGCTCGCGAGCATCCGGTAGGGAATTGCATCATCGAACTTCGGCGATGCGTGCCAAAAAAATAGGCCCAGAATTCAATGTTTTAAGCTTGAGGGTAAAATGGGCCTACCCTCAAGGTTCGGAGACTATCCGCTCTCTCCGGCCGCAAAACTCCGGTAGTTGCGCCGTCGAACCATCAAGGTCCGCGCGCGAACCCCGGCCAAACCTGCGCCTTAGCGCGGTGCCCTGACCAAGAGAGACAGGTTGTGAGAGAGAAGAATGGAGCAGCGGTGGGAACCGGGAAACGAAATTCTCTGGAGGGGGATAGTTCGACCCTACGGCGCTGCGAGGTCCGATTCGTACCGGGGACGCTGAGCAGCTGACGGGTGTCAGCCTCATGCTCCATACCATCTTCTCCGTGTCCGCGCGGGAAGCGCCGAGCTCCTCAGCCCGCATCAGGGCGTACATTGCCCACCCGCATGAACGTCGAACCATCGTTGGCCGCTCGGGTGTACCGCGGATCGTCAGCGGCTTCTTGTTGATCGGGTCCACCAAAGAACTGTGACAAGGTACTGCCTAGTAGCAGCCGCACCGCCCCGATCCTTAGACCGCGTGGCTATTTCCCATCGTCGGCTCGCAAAAACGCACCCGAGTCCCCATCTGGGGAGATGCAGCGCCGAATGCCCGGTGAGTTCATCGGGATCAATTTGGCTGTCGGGCAGATCGAAGCCTGAGGCGCCTGCCTCGGAAAGATGAAGATGCCCTCTCACAGCTTTCGCGTCGGCCAAACGGTTGACCTCGTTCCAACCACGGCTTCCGGGGCCAGGCGCGGGCCCTATGCGATACTGCGACTCCTCCCCAACGATGGGCTTGATCGCGAGTATCGCGTGAAGCACCTCGTGGACGGCCACGAGCGTGTCGTGCAGCAGAGCGAGATCGTCGGAGAACCCGCCGCTCCTGCGGCAAACAGCACATTGTCCTGATCGATCGTCCTGCCCGGATGGATGGCAGGACGGTGGGCGCGCCCCGTCGCGCAGGCGTAGCGGGCTGCCCCATGGAGATACCGTCATCCCCGTCCTCGATATCCGCCACCTGACGACCTACCGCTACCGGCAGCCGGTCGCCTTCGGCGAGCATCGGATGCTGCTGCGCCCCCGCGAAGGCCATGACCAACGGATCATCGAGGCACGGCTCGACATCCAGCCCGCGCCATCGGAGATCCGCTGGCTGCATGATGTGTTCGGCAACAGCGTCGGCGTCGCCTGCTTTGATGACCGCGCGCGCGAGTTGCGCGTGAGCAGCGTCGTGCGGCTGGACCACACGCCGACCAACGCCCTCGACTACCCCATGGAGCGCGACGCGGAGACCTATCCCTTCTCCTACGACGTCGACGACATGGCCGACCTAGCCCGCTCCATCGAGCGGCAGTACCAGGACCCCGACCGCGAGGTGGATCGTTGGGCCGGCAGTTCCTGCGGCGCGACGGCCCCACCGGCACGCGCGACCTGCTGACCGGCATGACCAGCGCGATCCGCCGGCACTTCACCTATATCGCCCGCTCGGAGCGCGGCGTGCAGCCGCCGGTGCAGACGCTCGCCAAGAACAGCGGCACCTGCCGCGACTTCGCCGTGCTGATGATCGAGGCGGTGCGCGCTCTCGGCATCGCGGCGCGCTTCGTCTCCGGCTACCTCTACGTGCCCGAGCGCGGCGGTCGCATCGGCGGTGGCGCCACGCACGCCTGGCTGCGCGTCTACCTGCCAGGCGCGGGCTGGGTCGAACTCGATCCCACCAACGGCATCATCGGTAACCGCGACCTGATCCGCGTCGCCGTCGCGCGTGACCACCGGCATGTCCTGCCGCTGCACGGAACCTGGACCGGCTTCCCCTCCGACAGCCTCGGCATGACCGTCGAGGTCGATGTCACGGCTGCCGGCTGACCGCGTCGCCAGCCCGCCCCTTCAAGGAACCCCCATGCGGATCACCGCCGGCTGCCAGATCACCTATGACTGCCCCCAACCCACGCCCATGCTGCTGATGGTCAGCCCGCACCCAGCACGCGAGCCCGACCTCGTCGGTCCGGCAGAGCTGTTCTTCGACCCACCCACGTCTGTCCGCGGCTACACCGACAGCTTCGGGAACCGCTGTTCGCGCATCGTGGCGCCGCCCGGGCAGTTGACCATCTCGACGCGGCTCACGGTGACGGATCCCGGCACGACGGACGTCCACGCGCCCGCCGCCTGGCAGCGCCGGGTGGAGGAGCTGCCGGACGAGATGCTGATCTATCTCCTCGGCAGCCGCTATTGCGACACGGACCGACTGTCCGAAACGGCCTGGTCGCTCTTCGGCCAGGGGCCGGCGGGCTGGGCGCTGGTGCAGAACATCTGCGACTTCGTGCATGAGCGCATCCGCTTCGGATACGAGCATGCCCGGGCGACGCGCACCGCGTCCGAAGCCTTCGAGGAAAGGCGCGGCGTCTGCCGCGACTACGCCCATCTCGCCGTCACGCTCTGCCGCTGTCTCAACATCCCGGCGCGGTACTGCACCGGCTATCTCGGCGACATCGGCATGCCGCCGCCCTATGGCCCCATGGACTTCGCGGCCTGGTTCGAGGTCTATCTGGACGACCACTGGCACACCTTCGATGCGCGCAACAACACGCCGCGTATCGGCCGCATCCTGATGGCGCGCGGGCGCGACGCGACCGATGTCGCGATCGCGACCACCTTCGGCCCCTGCACGCTGTCCGGTTTCAGCGTCTTCACCGACGAGGTTCCGGACTGACGCCGGTGGTGAGTTTCCGCGCGGCACAGTCGCCGGATTAGAGAAGACTCGGCGCCCATCCCGCCGAGCCGAGCGCCTGCCACGCCACCGCGGCGCCGAACGTCAGCAGCACGAACGCCGCGAACAGGGCGAGGCACAGCAGCATGCCGTCCTCCTCCAGATAGGCGAAGGCGATGAGCAGGATGGTCAACGACGGCGGAATGTTGCTCATCGGTACGGGGACGAAGAGGCCGAGGCTTAGCAGGAGCACGACGACGCCCACGACGCGCTTCGTCGACTGGAAGGGCGTTGCCCATCGCGGGCGGATGAATCGCTCCAGATAACGAAGCACCGGAACGACGCGGCGGAGAAGCGCGTCCAGCCTGCGCACCTCGATCTTCCGCAAGGCGAGCCTGCGCGGAAAGACCGGTCCGGCCCGCGCCAGCATCATCTGATACGCCGGGACGATCAGCAGGGCCCCGATGAAGATCGAAATGCCGGGAAGCAGGCCGAGCGGCGCGACGATCAGCAGGATCATGCCGAAGGACCGATCGCCGAGCCGGCTCATGAGCCAGTCGAGCGTCACCTGCTGTGCCGGCGCCTCGCCCAGCAGCTCCGCGAGTATCACCGAGGACGGCTTGCGTGTGGTCGTCTCGAACATGCGACGAAATCTACCATCACTCGCGGCTTCCGACGCGGGCGTTGCCAGCCCCCTCAGGCATAGGGGCCTGACGGGCAGCATGCCCGTCACAGACACCTGCCAGGGATCTTCGCGCCGCCCGGCCCCCGCCTGACCTTGAATGGCGCCTGGTGCCAGCCATATACCATCCACCTGGATGGTGAAATGCGCGATGACCGATAACGTACGATTTCTCCGGCCGAAGCCCGGGGGCGACACCGAAAAGATCACCATCAACCTCGGCTATGTCGATCTCGGGCATATCGACCTGCTGGTGCAGGACGGCTTCTACTCGAACCGGACCGACTTCATCCGCACGGCGATCCGCAACCAGATCGAGCGGCATGCCGACGCCACCAAGCAATCCGTCATCAGGAGAAGCCTGGATCTCGGATTGCGGCACTTCAGTCGCGAGGACCTCGAGGCTGCCCGCGCTGCGGGCGAGCGGCTCGACATCCGGGTCCTCGGCCTCGCCAGCATTGCGGCCGACGTCACGCCTGAGCTGGCGCAGGCTGCGATCGCCTCGATCTCCGTCCTGGGAACCCTCCAGGCCAGCGCCGCGGTGAAGGCCGCGCTTGCCGACAGAACACGCTGAAGCCGCCACCCGATCCCATTCGCCGAACTCCGGGCCGCAACAACCGCTCCCGATAGCATCCCGCCAGAACGACGCAGCGCAATCCTCGTCGCGAGGAGGCATGCCTGCATTTGCCCATTGAAAGCCGGACATGAACACCACGCTTCCGAATCACATGCTTGAGGCAACTCGCCTGACCCGCGAAGGCAAGTTGGCGGAGGCCTCGGCGTTGCTGCGGCGCGCGCTGCACGGCGAAGACCCCTCCGACACCCCGGTGCCGAAGCGGGATGCTCCCGGCCCGCCGCCTGCTGGCGGACGCCCGTCGCGAACCTTCGACATCGATCCCCGAACAGGCGAGGTGCTCGACCCGTGCTCGTCAGGCACCGGATTGTTTAGGACCGGAGCCGACCTTTGGTCGGGCGGTCGGCCGGGCAGGATGGTGACGCCGCCGATCGCGGGCGGTCTGCGTGGCCTGCTCGATCGGATCGCGCCCGGCGCATCGCCGCAGACAACCGACCCATTGCCCCAGGGCGCGCAATTCGTGACCCGGTCCTTCGAGAACCACGCCGGAAGCCGCGGCTACAAGCTCTATATTCCCAGCACGTATCGCGGCGAAGCGATGCCGCTGGTCGTCATGCTGCATGGCTGCACCCAGTCCCCCGATGACTTTGCCGCCGGCACGCGGATGAACATGTTGGCCGAGGAGCATGGCTGCCTGATCGCCTATCCCGGGCAGACGCAGGCCGCCAACGCCCAGAAGTGCTGGAACTGGTTCAGTCCCGGCGACCAGCGGCGCGATCTGGGCGAGCCCGCGCTGATCGCAGGCATCACGGAGCAGGTCATGCGCGACCACGCTGTCGATCGGCGGCGCGTCTATGTCGCCGGCCTGTCCGCCGGTGGCGCCGCGGCGGCGATCATGGGCATGACCTATCCCGACCTCTATGCTGCCGTCGGTGTGCATTCGGGCCTGGCGTGTGGCGCGGCGCGCGACGCGCCGTCCGCTTTCGCTGCCATGCGCCAGGGCGCGGCGGCGGTGAATCAGCCCGGAGACGGTTCCGCCACGGCGAGCAATGGGCGCCCGGTTCCGACCATCGTCTTTCACGGGGACAAGGACGGCACGGTGCACCCGCGCAATGGCGAGCAGGTCATCGCGCAGAGCGGAGCCGGGGGCCTGCGCAGCGAAGTTCAGCAGGGCCAGGTTTCCGGCGGCCACGCCTATAGCCGCATCCTTCACTCGGACGCCGCGGGCCAGGTCGTCCTCGAGCAATGGGTCGTGCACGGCGCGGGCCACGCATGGTCCGGCGGCAGCAGCGCGGGATCCTACACGGACCCGCGCGGTCCCGACGCGTCGCGGGAGATGCTTCGGTTCTTCCTTTCGAAGGCATCAGGTTAGCGCGCCCGATTGAATGCAGCATCGGCGCGCAGCCCGAATGCCCCGATTGACGCCGTGGCGCACCATATCCGTACAGCTCGGTCCCGAGAGGAAAGCCGATACCCATGCGCAAGCCAACGTCGCGGATCATACCCAGACTGGTCGAGAGAATCTGGGGGCGCGAGGACCTCGACGGTTGGGCCCCCGCAGCCCAACCCGCGGCAGGCAAGGTAATCGGCGAAGCCTGGCTGACCGACATTGCCTGCGAGGTCGAAACCGGCGGGACGCTGGGCGCCGTCATGGCGCGCGGGCAAGCCGACCGAAGGGCTCCGCCTCTGCTCGCCAAGCTGCTGTTCACCTCGGCACCGCTGTCGGTGCAGGTACATCCCACAGATGTCGCAGCCCTTGCGTCGGGGACGCTTCCCTCCGGCAAGGATGAAGCCTGGCACGTGCTGGAGGCGGCACCCGGGGCCCTGGTCTGGATCGGGTTCGGCCAACCCGTCACGGCCGGCACGCTGCGTGCGGCGGCGAAGGATGGAACGGTGCTCTCGCTGATGCGTCAGCACGTGGCCCGCATCGGCGAGACCCTTCTGATCCCGGCCGGCACGGTTCATGCGATCGGCGCTGGTCTGGTGCTGCTGGAGGTCCAGGATCCCATTGATGTGACATACCGTCTTTTCGACTACGGCCGACCGCGCCCGTTGCAGGCCGATGAAGCCCTGTCGGTCGCCGATCTCGGCGTGTCCCGTGTCGTCATAGGGACGGCGACGGGCGCCGCGCGACAGACATTGACGACGGGGCCGCGCTTCGTGCTGGAGCGGCTGGCGGTGCCGGCCGGCGTCGCGCTGGCGCCGGATGGCAGCCGCGAGCATATCCTTGTGCCGCTTGCGGACGGCGCCACGCTGGACGGCCGCGCCTTGGCGCGAGGCATGGCCGCGTTGGTACCGGCCACGGGCGACGCTGTCCGTATCTGCGGCGCGGCCATCGCGGTGCTGCATCGTGGCCCGGGCCCGAGCCCCTGCCTGGCGGCGGCCTGAACGGTCAGACCATCGCATCGAGCAGCGCCGCCACAGGCATCACCGCGAAGCGTGTCGCGGTATCCGATGCCGCGTAGGGCAGGATCAGCTGCCCGGCATGCACGATCGAGCCGCAGGAGTAGACGACGTTCGGCACATAGCCGTTCCGCTCGGCCCCGACCGCCGTCAGCATGGGCTTGCGCAGCCGCGCGATCATCCGGCTGGGATCGTCCAGGTCCAGCAGCGCCGCGCCGATGCAGTAGCGACGCATCGGGCCGACGCCATGCGTGATGACGAGCCAGCCCTGCGGCAACTCGATCGGGCTGCCGCAATTGCCAATCTGCACGAACTCCCAAGGTTCCGCCGCGGCGAGGATCTCCGTCGCGTCGTTCCAGACATGCAGATCGTCGGACGTGACCAGCTGCAGCGTCTCGCCATCCGAGCGCGCCAGCATCGCGTACCGCCCGCCGACGCGGCGCGGGAACAACGCCATGCCCTTGTTGCTGACCGCATCCCCGCGCAGCGGCACGAAGGAGAAGCGTCGGAAGTCGTCGGTTCGCAGCATTTCCGGCGCGATCTCCCGTCCGGAATAGGCGGTGTAGGTGGCAAAGTAGGTGATGCGGCCATCATCCTCGACGAAGCGGACGAGCCGCGCATCCTCAATGCCGTTGCGCTGCTGCTGCGTGATCGGGAAGATGACGCGTTCGCCCAGTTCGGTGGCGGGTGAGAAGGTGACATCATAGGCATCGGCCAGCCGCGCGGCCGTGCTGCGCCGCGGCGTCGTGGCAAGGCGGCCTGGCGGATCGAGGCGGATCGCTCGGGCCCCGGCGACGACGCCGGAGCAGAAGCAGATCGAGCTGATGTGACCCTCGCCGGTGGCGCGCAGGCTCATCACGAAGCGCAGCTCATCCGCCGCGAGCCCTTTCTGGTCCGGATGCGGGGTGATCGACGGATTGAACAGCGCGGTGGATTGGAAGCTGTACTCATTGCTGAAGAAGGCGCCGATCAGTAGCCGTCGTGCCTCGACCGCATCGTCCTCCAGGCCCAGCAGGTCGCGGATCTGCGCGTAGCGCTCGGCGAAGATCGTTGCGAGATCGGCGTGGCGCGCGCCGAAGTCATGCAGCGTCGTCGCGAGCTCCGCCTCGACCGCCGCCACATCCATCGCGAGGATCCGGTCGGTCAGGCGTGTCGCGCGCAGCAGGTCCGACCGGTGCAGGTCCCGCGGATCGAAGGCGGAGAGAAACGGACGCAGGATGACCCGCGTAGGGTCGGGTTCCATCAGGATCGGCAGCCTGACCAACCCAGCGAGGCCGTCGGTCACTCGGCGACCTGCATGAAGCCGGGCGATGTCGCAGCGCGTGCCGCACGAAGCTCGGCCGCGGCCATCAGGAAGGCCAGCGTCGATTCCGCGCCCTGGTTTGCGTTTACGCGATCACACAGCAACCCGTCACGGCATCCGCCGCTATTTGCATCGTACAGCGGCTGTCCGAGGTCGTTGTCCCCGAGGAACCAGGCGAAGGCGCGCTGGGCTTCGGTGAGCCAGACGCCGTCGCCGGTGACGCGCCAGGCTTCGAGGCAGGCGCCGACGGTCGCAGCGGCCTCCAGCGGCTGCTGGTCATGGACGGCGCGTTCGCCGTCGCGGCGCCAGAAGCCTTCGGAGCCGATCGGGCGGAAATGCCCGGCCTCGGCGGTCTGGGTCTGGCAGAGCCAATCCAGCGCCTCGATGCCGAGTGCAACCCATTCCGGCCGTCCGGCCTGATGGCCGGCGGCAATCAGCGCCTGCGGAAGACGGGCATTGTCGTAGGAGACGACCTCCTCGAACCAGATCCAGCCCGGACGTCGATTGCCGCGCAGATGATCGTAGAGCCGTTCCGCAAGGGCCGTCCGCAGCCGCACCAGGCGCAGATCCTCCGGCCGCGCAGCCAGGGATTCGACAATCCCCAGCAGCGCAAAGGCCCAGGCACGCTGGGAGGTCAGCGCCAGCACCGGCGGTGCGGCCAGTTCAAGCAGCCGGTAGGCCCAGGCGCGGTGCGATGCGTCGGCGGCCTGCGCCGCGACGGTTCCTATCGCCCAGACGGCGCGCCCATGGCTGTCGTCGGAACCGACGGCCTCGAGCCAGCGCCGGTCATAGGCCATGAAGTTGCGGAACCGCCCGGCCTCGGCATCCCAGGCGTGCTGGACGAAGGCTGATGTGATGCCGAACAGGTCGCCCGCGGGCGGTGGCGTCGTGCGACCGGCGGTCAACTGCGTGGCGAGGATCAACCCTCGTGCATTGTCGTCCAGGCAATAGCCATGCGTGCGGTCGACGATTGCGAGCGTCGCATGCTGCGCGAGGCCGGTCGGGTCCAACAGACGCTCGAGATGCGCGAGGTTCACCGGCGGAACGACGTCGCCCTGCGGCGAGGAACCCCGCCGCAGGGGGGCCACGACGCCCCCTATCCTGGCCGCAGCCGGCGACAGTCGCGGCCTTGCGCGATGCGACGCTTCCAGCCTGACCTGATCGAAGACGTCCCGATAGCGCTCGCCAATGCGCGGCCACCGCATCTCGTGTCCGAGCGTGTAGGCCGTCTCACGCATCGCCCGCAGCCGGTCGGGATCGGCGAGCAGACCCACCACCGCGGCGGCGATGGCCGGCGGATCGGTGAAGGGCACCAGCACCCCGCGCTCTTCCGCCAGCAGTTCCGCAGCGTGCCAGTAGGGTGTCGAGACCACCGCCTTGCCCATGCCGAAGCTGTAGGCGAGCGTGCCCGAGACGCTTTGCTCCTCGTTCAGGTAGGGGGTGAGGTAGATGTCCGCCGCGGCGATGGCGCGGGTCAGCGTCGGCAGATCCACGAAGCGGTCGAGGAACCGCACATGCCCGCTGACGCCGAGCTCCGCGGCCAGACGCTTGAGGGAGTCGCGATGCGCCTCACCTTCGCGACGCAGGATGTTCGGATGGGTGGCGCCGAGCACCAGGTAGAGTGCGTCCGGCCGGCGCGCGACGATGGCGGGCATGGCGCGGATGGCCTGTTCGATTCCCTTGCCGGGCGACAGCAGCCCAAAGGTCAGCAGCACGGTGCGCCCAACGGCGTCGAATTCGACCTTGTGACAGGCGGAAGGCTTTTCCGACGGGGCCTCGGGAATGCCGTGCGGGATCACCGTGATGCGGTCGGCCGGGACATCGTGGACGCTGGCCAGGATGCGCTGCGACCGCGCGGTCATCACTACAAGGCGACCGGCGTGACGAACGATCTCCTCCATCACACGGAACTGGCCGCGCGTGGGCCGGTCCAGCACGGTGTGCAGGGTCGCGACCACGGGCATCGCAGCGCCTTCGAGGAGGGTCAGCACCCGCTCCCCATCGTGATCGCCGAAGATGCCGTACTCATGCTGGACGCAGAGGATGTCGGCGTTCACCTCGCCGAGGAACTCCGCCGCCCGGCCATAGGCGCGTGTGTCGTTCTCCGGGACCTGAAGCCAGACCTCCGGCGGATAGGCATGACCGGCGCCCGTTTCCGTCATGGCCAGCACGAAGCATTCAGCGTCGGGCAGTGCTCCGGCAACGGCGGTCCGCAGATCGCCCGTGAATGTCGCGAGGCCACACATCCGGGGAGGATGATTTCCGAGGAAGGCGACGCGGTGGAGCGGTGAGGCGGGGGGACTCATTGTGGCGCGATTCCTGGTGCTGATCCGTCTAGCGGATGATGTGGATCCAACGCGTGCGAAGCCTCCTTCGTTGACCGGGCCGCCACCTTTGGACGCGCATCGGCGGCACAGAACCGGCGGCCTCAATCCCGTGCGGCAGGTCGGGCGCCGAGCTTGGCTCCCAAGGGTTGGGCGCCAGGCAGGACGCCTAACCAACGCAGCGACCCATTGCGCGCCCAAGGACAATCGCGGCAGGCGACCGCCAGGTTAATGACCACCATGAACATGACGGCCGGCAGCGGTCGTTCAGCCGCGCCTCCGCCCTGATCCCAACGCACAAGCGGCGGTTTCGGTGGGTTCGGGATCGAGGATGTCCTCTTCCCAGATATGCAGGACGCCGAGGGGAAGGCTCGAACGTGCGCGCAGTTTGGTGAGCGCGGCCGCCTCGATGCGCAGGCGCGCTGCTGCGAAGAGGGCCGGCAGGTCCGTGCTGCGGAGCGGAGCGTCCCCGCTGATGCCGAGCAGCGCCAGCCGGGAGATCGCGCAGCGCACCTCCATGCCATCCTCGGTCGACAGCATGAACAGCATGCGGTGGCCGTCCCAGCGCGGCGAGGCCCGCGTCATGGCCGCACCGCGCCATCGGCGGCCAAGACCGCGGCCAGCTCGGTCGGAGTGGTCGAATACGCCTGCAATAGCCGGCCGGAAGACAGACCCTGCTGCGCGATCGTCATGCTGGTTCGCCGCCAGGCGGGAAAGGAGAGCCCGTCCAGCATCTCCTCCTCGATATGCACCCGATAGCGGCCCGCCGGCAGCGGGTTAGGCCGGGCAGAGATCAAAAACGGGTAGCGGAACTCGACCAGTTCCGTCGTTGAACGGGATTCCATGGCGGTTCATCGAGTCAGACGATCGGCGCATGCGGTGGCGACGTCGGGATCGATGCTCGTGCCGCCGGCAGGATAGGTGGCGAAGCGACGTGCCAGCGCATTCCGGGCTGTCCAGTCAAGCCGAGCGGTATCCGGCGTGTCCGCGCGGGCCCGGCCGGCGCAATAGATCGCCTGCTGTTCGACGACGCCATTGTGCGCCAGGGTGCGGGCCGTGCTGGTGCGCATCTGAAAGCCGACCATCCCGGAGATGATTGGGCCGGCGACCAAGCCGGCGCAGAGCGCGAGGAGCAAGGGCTTGGCGCGAGCCCATCGCGCTGAGGCATCGGCGCGGAAGCGGGCGAAGGCGCTCGGCGTGGCGGTGGGCATGGACGTTCTCCTGGCGGCCATGTCATGCGGGGAGGGAGCCCGCATACCCCCCAAATACGAAAGAGGTATTTCGTATGAATGTGGGGAAATAAGCCGTTTCCAGAATTTGGTGAGTATTTTCTGAAATACAATGAGGCTTCAGAAGAAATTTTATGGCGCCGAGTTTAGATCAGGCACAGGCGATAAAGGCGCCCACATGCGCCCGAATGGAGAAACGCCAGCAGGCAGGCTTGCCGATCGACGCATTGCGCTTGTCGCGCGCAGGCCCATGTACGTCCGAGGCCCCTTCCCGACGATGCGAACGCGGATGCGCCTTCAACGGTGGCGCGCCGAGTCATCCGATCGATCCATTGCACCGCTTTTTATCGCAACGCTTTGCTGCAGTTGGCGCCGAGATAGCCCTGCGCAAGTGGACGCGCGACTAGCCCTGCTTGCTCCCATTCAGATCTGTGAGGATGTCCGATCGCCACGATGAAAGCCCTGTCCGTCCGACTCCTACTCGGCTGCGCCGGAGGCGCGAGGTCAGGCACCGCGACGCTGCTTGCGAAGTCCGTCGCGGTTCTGGTGTCGGCCATTGTCGTACTCCGAATGCTCAGCCTGGGATGACGGCATCTCCGACTGGCCAAATGGGCTCAACGCCGCTGAGTTGGCATTACTATACGCGCGCCGAGCAGAATACGGATTTCGCAGTACACATCCTTGGCGTCTCCGCCGCGATGGGCGCCTGCATCATGTTGAGCGTAGTGGGAAAGCCCGACGTCCCCCAGAAGTGCCGTCGCGCTGGGTCTCTACGCTGCAGGGCTCTTTGCGATGCTGGCTTGTTCAGCGCTGCCTCGATCACGCCGTGATCTTCGTCACGATCGCGGTTATCTACAGCCGCCTCGCGGTGCAGGAGCACCGCATGATCTTGCAGGCGGTCGATCGGAACGTTCCTGAATAACGCTTGGCCCGTGCGCTCAACATCGACATCAGCACGCGGCGACAGAAGAAGCGGGCTCTTCAAGGCATCTATCCGGAGGCTGTCGAGGTCCTGAAGGACAAGCCGATTTCGCTCAGCGTATTCTCCATCCTGCGACGTATGATGCCACTGCGACAGATGGAAGCTGCCGAGATGATGGTGGGCATGAACCGCTACTCGAAGGGCTATGTCCAGGCGCTGCTGGTCGCAACGCCAGAAGACCAACTGGTGCAGGACGGCAAGCCGAAGGCGCCAAAGGCGCTGACGCGGGAGCAGGTGGTTCTGATGGAGCATGAGACAGCGCAGCTCGACCGGGAGATCAAGGTCGCCGAGCAACCCTATGGTCCAGACCATCTGCGGATGGTGCTTGCGCGGACCTATTTGACGAAGCTCGTCGCGAATGTGCGTGTCGAGCGCTGGCTCCAGCAGCACCAACCGGAGATGCTGACCGAGTTTCGGAAGCTGGTGGATGGCCAAACGGCTGTCGCATAACGCCTGAGCGGCCGGGCGGGGCCGGCCACTGAGATGGGGACCCGGACCCGAAAGCGCTGGGACCGCCGGAGACGCTGCACGAGGGGCAGATCGAGGGCGGTGGTGGGGATGGCGGCGAACCCGCTGGTGCCCACCAGGTCGGCCGCCATAGGGCCGGCTGCATGGTTGGAGGCGGGTGCGGAGGTGACGGCGCCGCACCCGCCGCCCAGCTCACGGGATTCGCCGCTTCGCCACCTGTACCGACAGTGTTGCTGAGCCCAGGTCGAAGGTAGCAGCGGAGATGTTCCTGGCCATCACCCGCACGGTGTTGGTGGACCACGCGGCGGCGTCGAACTCGATGAATCGCGTCGATGAGGCGAGCGCCGCATAGGCAAGGTCCCCCTGCCGTGCGCCCGCGACGGTGACGTCGAGCAAGCTGGTCGCCCCGGGCGCCAGGCTCGGCAGGTCCCAAGACACCTCGGCCGCGAACTCTCGCTGCCCGACCGGCAGCGCTGGCGTGCCACATAGCAGCGCTGGTGCCGCCTCCGGCAGGCTGTAGAGCCGCAGCGCCTCGATTTCGATCTGCCCGTCGAAGCCGACGATGCCGATCTGCGCGAAAGCCACGCCGGCGCCGAGCCGCACCGTCATGCGCTTGTTGAGCGAGGCGTCGGCCATGGCCGCGCCACCAGTCCAGGCCTTGGACGGGACGTTCCACAGCAGCGTAGTGATCGAGGCCAGCGCGTCGCCGACGAGGTTCTCCCGCACATTCATCGCCGCATCGAAGCAGCGCACAAAGACGCGCCCGCCATCGGCGCCGCCAACGAGGGAATGGGCCAGGGCGAACTCCTTCGCCTGGGAGCACTCCATCACGAAGACCAACCCCCGCTGCGCGGCGAGCAGTAGACCGCGCCCGGTCGGCGTGATGTCGTCCAGCCCGTTGAAGGACAGGCCGGTGAGCGTGGTGGCCGAGGTGGTGGACGTGGCGACCACCGCCAGCCCCTCGACGCCGATCTCGGTCGCGCTGTGGCGGAAGGCCTTGGCACGGACAGTTGGCACGGACCCGAGCAGCCGCAGATGCCGCGACGCCGGCGCCCGGTGCCGGTTGAGCACCGTGTTCCCGCAACGGGTGGCGGTCGCCGTGTAGTCGATGCCGACCTGGTAGGTGTTGCTCCACGCCACCTCGTACTCGCAGTCCTGCGCCGCGGCGGTGTGGCGCGCGACGATCGGCGAGCAGGCCTCCATGCGCAGGGCGCGGCCGATGATCGCCGAGCCGCTCGTCTCGTTGAGGAAGGGGATGGCGACGTTCGGATCGAGCTGCCGCAGCTCGAAATTCGGCGCGTCGAACACATGCCGGTTGTGGTTGTTGTACGCGCCGTCCGCCTTGGATAGCCGGATTCCGAAGCGATCGATGGTGGGGTTGATCCCCGTCGCGATGGCGAAGTGCCCGCCATAGTAGCGGATGGAGGTGTTCCAGGCGGTGGCGGTGGCGCAGTGGATGTCGAGGCCGATGCGGTTGTTGAGGATGCGGCCGAGGTGAAAGGTGCTGTCCTCGACGCCGCGACCGTCGCCCAGCGTTCGCAGGCCGATGGTGAAGCCCGAGACCAGGCGCAGCTCGACCACCGAGGCGTCGATGTTGCGCACCAGGATGCCGATATCGGCCTCGTCGAGCCAGTCGGACTGAGTGGCGCGCACGACCTGCAGCCCGGCATAGTGCTTCTCGCCATTGCGGACGGTGCCGCCGTCGCCGAGGGTCAGGACGATCGCCGGGGCGATGCCGGTGTACCGGATGACGCCATGCATGATCAGCCCGCGGGCGCCGCCGCCGAGGGTGACACCGGCAGAGACGTTCCAGGTGCCGGGCGGGATGACCGCGAGTTTCTGGTCCGCCGCCGCGCGATCGAAGGCCGCCTGGATGGCCGCGCGATCGTCGGCGACGCCGTCACCGAGGCCGCCGAAGTCGGACGGCAGCACGGTCTCGCGGTCGCGCAGATACTTGGCGAGGCCGGTCTTGCTGACCGCGGTGTCGAGCACCAGCAGGTCGTCGATGCGGGCGGGCATGGGGGGGCTCCGGATCAGAGCGAGGTGCTGGCAAGTGGCGGCCGCGCAGACGCGATGCTCTCATCGGGTCCGACATCGTCTGCTTGGCGACCGGCGGCACCGCGCAGACCAGTGCCGCGATCGAGGAGTCCTCGGCTCTTAGGCTTGCTGCGAGAGCACCAAGCGATAGACCGCGACGAAGTGGCACCCTGCGGCGACAAGCACGAACAGGTGCCAGAGGGCATTGTGGTAGCGAAGCCGCGTCGACAGGTGCATGAGAACGCCGAAGCTGTAGAGCAGGCCACCCGCCGCGAGCAGAACCATGTCGGGCGTCCGCAGCGCATCGAGCAGTGGTCCGATCGCCGCCATGCCGGCCCAGCCAAGAACGAGGTAGGCGAGCACCGACAGGCGCTCGAAGCGGCCCGGCGCCAGGAATTTCACCGCGGCGCCCGCAACGGCGCCCGCCCATACGACGGTGAGGAGGCTCCAGCCCCATGTACCGGGGATGGCGAACACGACCACGGGAGTGTAGGTCCCGGCGATCATCACGAAGATCGCCGCATGGTCGAGCCGCCGAAGCCGGGGCCTCCAGCGGCCCTCCTTCACGAGATGGTAGAGTGCCGAGCTGCCGAGCATGGCGAGCAGCCCGATGCCGTAGAGACCCGCCACCGCGCTGACTAGGATGCTGCGCGACTGATGCCCGGCCATCACCAGCGCAGAGCAGGCGACGACCGCGGCGGACAGTCCGACCAGGTGGATGCCACCATCGGCCAGCTGCTCACCGCGGGTATAGACGCAGGTTCCGCTCATGGGGCGGGGATCCGCGACGCTGAACGTCGCGGAACCATCACAGGAAGCGCGGAAGCAGGTTCCGCGCGAGCAGGATCGTGCGATCGAGCGCGGCCTCGGAGAATTCACCCTGTCGAGCCGCGTTCGGGTGGCATCCATGCACGAGGAGATTGCCGGAGGCCTCGTCGCGGAACCACCAGAGGCTGGTGGCCTTGTCGTGTTCGCCGAGCCAGGCGGGCGCGCCATCGAGTGCCTCGCCAAGGATGCCGAAATCGTCGAGCGCGCCCACATAGACGAGGCTGTCCCGGAGATGTCCGAGTTCCTCTCGCAGCGCCGCCGCGCAGGCATGCTGCTGGCGCTCCACCAGTTCGGCGGGCCAGGTCTCCGGGCTGCCTGTGCTCCAGCCGATCTTGAGGAGGTTCGACCAGCCCCAACGGTCGGCGGTCGTGTCGTAGGAGCCACCGAGCAACCCCCGCGTCAGCCGGTCCAGGAACAGCCACACCGGCGTATGCGCCCTTGCGTGCGGCCCACGATCGCAAAGCCGGGCAGCCCTCTCGTGGCAGGCCTCGTATGTTTGCTCGCGGTCCGCGCCGTAGGGACCGTCGGTCCCGGCGCCGATCCAATAGATGCCGCGCCTTACGGCGAGTTGATGGCCGGACCACGGGAGAAAGAGACCCGCGACGCCTGCCTGATCTGAAGTCGCTGATGCAAATCCCTGATCGACGAGTTGCCTGCGGACTTGTGCGAGGCGCTCGAAGGTCGGGCGCGCCATGAAGGTCGTCATTGGTCGCACCTCGACGAGGGAATTCTCATGCGGTGGCATATCGGTGAGATCGACGCTTTGCGCTTCTCTGCCGCGCGCCATTGATGTCCGCCGATAGCGCCCATCTCCGCGCATGCGGCGCAAACTCCATAATCGTTCTAGATGGTGACGCGAGGCGCTGGGAGAAGCCCTGATCGATGCAGCTGGCTGCCTGAACTTGACGGTCGGCGAGATAGGTCGGGCCTGGGTGCCGGCACCGCGGCCGACGAACGCCTACGGGTCAGAGCGCCGTCGCTGTCACCGGCCCGACCAGGGCGGAGACGTTGCCCTCGGCCGAGACGGCGCGCAGCCAGTACCAACGGGTGTCGCCGGCGCTGAGGCCGGTGCGGTCCCAGAAGAGGCTGGTCGGTTCGTCCGGCAGCTTGGTCGCCGCGGCGAGGCTGTTGGAGCTGGCCTCGAACACCTGCAGCCGCACGGCATCGGCCGGGAACCCGCCGGACAGACGGATCCCACCGGCGATCCCCGTCGCCGTGGGCGCCGTCACCACGGCCGGGACGAGGGCCTGCCGCCAGCCCGACACCGCCCCGCTGCGCGCCACGGCGCGCACCCGGAAGCCGGTCGGCTCGGCGGTGGGGATAGCGGCGGCGGTCGCACCCAAAGACCCACCATAGCCCTGCCAGGCCGCGACGGAGGCCGGCAGGAACTCCACCTGGTAGCCGGCGAGGTGCGAGGAGCCGACCGCGGCCCAGGCCAGGGAGAGGACGGCAAAGGCGGTCGTCGTCGACGTCTCCACCGTGATGCTGGCGGGTGCTGCGATGACGCCCGGGTTGGGCAGCACCACGGCGGGGTTCGATCCGGTGGCGCGCTCATCGACCGCCGGGTTCCAGTCCCACACCGCGGCGTCCTCCTCCTCCAGGGTGAGATCAACGCCGCCCTGGGCGGCCAACGACCAGGCGGTGACCCGCGCCGGGAAGGGCGTGAGGCGGTCGAGGGCGACGGTCGCCGCCTCCCACGGCCGCAGGCGCAGCGCCGAGAGGTTGGCGGGGAAGGCCACGGTGCGCTGGCGGCGGTTGCGCTCCAGTTCGACCTTCATCAGCCGCTGCACGGTGCTAGGGGACGGCAACGGCCAGGCTGTCGCCCGGCTGGATGAAGTTCCGCATGAAGGATCTCCTGAAACGCGAAGGGCGGCCCGAAGGCCGCCCCGCGCGTCATGCTGTGGTGATGCAAGGGATCAGGTGCCCGGGTTGAACCAGGCGCCACGCCAATCGATGGCGCCGACGCCGAAATCGAAGATCACGCTGACCTCGATGCCGTCGACGCCGGAGACCGGCCCGGTGGTGACCTGCGGCCCCTCCGCGCCGTTCAGGTAGCCATAGACATAGACCGGCGCGCTGAGCGGGTCGGAGAAGAGGTACCAGCGATTGTTCTGGATCAGCGGCTCGACCAGCGGCTGTACGAAGCCCGCATAGACATTGGCGTTGCTGGTCTGCGTCGCGGCCACGCTGACGGTCAGCTGCCGGGCCGCGAGCTCCTGGTTCGGCCCGACCACCAGCCGCATCGAGGAGCCGACCGCGATCGGCAGCCCGTCGAGGGTCTTTTGCTCCATGATGGCGGCGCGGCCAGCGGCCAGCCCTCCGAGGTCCAGCACCGAGCCGGACGAGGCCTTGTTGGCGCGCGCCGCGGCGGTGCCGAATACCGTGGCGTTACCGGTGGTGAGCGTCGGGCCATCGCCATTGCCGAGGTTCAGCAGGCCATAGGCGGTGGCATTCTCGAAGTCCGCGACGCGGCGACCAATCGCCGCGGCGAAGTCGGTGAAGGCGCCGAGATCGTCGTTCACCAGCATCGGCCGGGTGACACGGATCCGGCGGGCGAAGGTCTGGAGCAGGACGATTTCCTGGCTCTCGGACATCGTCCCGGCCTGGATCTCGCCATTCTCCAGCAGCGGCAGCAGCGTCGGGAAATCGCCGACGCGCAGATGCCGGTGCGGCTTGAAGTCGCGGAAGTCGCGGCGGAGGAAGATCTGCCGGTAGGTCGGCTGCGCCGGCTGGTAGGCGGCCAGCAGCATCTTGTTGGCCGCGGCGGAAAGCAGCAGCGGAAAGTCGGAGGTGGTTTGGAAGGCGCGTTCGGCGAGCAGCGTCGGGTTGCGCGGCACGCTGCGCTCGCCGCGGGCGCGCAGGAGCTCGCCCACCATGTCGGAGGGGCGCCAGCCCATGAATTCGGCGTGGCGGCCGGACCGACCATTCTCCCCCTGGGGCGGCAGGTAGCCGGGCATGGATCGCGCAGCGAGCGCCTCGGCCATGGCGTCAATCAGCATGGCGGGATCCTCGTGACCGGGACCGGTCTCCGGCCGCGCGGGAACGGTCGGCCGCGGGCTGCCTGCCACCAGCGCATCGAACAGGGCGCGGCGGACCTGATCGGCGCTCCAGCCACGCTCCACCGCCTCGGTGCGGATCGGCGTGATCCGCTCGGGGGGCAGCAGGGCACGGGCGGTCTCGATCGCAGCGTCGATGCCGATGATGCGCTCGCGCTCGGCCCGCTGGGCTTCGGCACGGACCGTGTCGAGGTCGGGCGCCGAAGCACGGGTCAGCGCGGGCGCGGCGGCGCTGGGCGGGGTGGGCACGGTGGTCTCCTGGGGCGGGGTGACGGTGGGCGACGCGGCAGGCGGCGCCGACGGGGCAGCAGCCGGCTCGGCCGGCGTCGTCTCGGGCATGGTGGGTTCCTCGATGGGCAGGGCAGGTTCGATGGCGATGGTGGGCGCGCCCTGTGGCGCCTCGCCTCGCACGGCGGCGTCCCGATCCACGGGGATCGGCACGACGGAAATCTCGAAGGGCTCCCAATCCACCGCGCGGTGGACGGTCTCGCCCGAGCCGGCATCCGGTCGCGGCTCGTAGCGGTGCACCCGGTAGCCGACGCTGACCGCCCGCAGCGTGCCGTCGGCGATGCGTTGCCAGACCGGCTCGACATCGGCCGCGGTGGAGAATTGCAAGGTCGCGTAGCCGCGGCCGCGCTCCAGGCGAGCAGCGGTGACCCGGCCCAGCACATCCCGCGCGCCGCCGCGGCGATGGGTGTCCAGCACGGGGGCGTTGCCGGAGCGGAGCGCGGCCATCCGCACGGCGTTGGGCGACATCTCCAGCTCTTCGGTGATCAGGCCGAGGGCGGGGACGAAGTTCCGGGCGCGGGCGCCGGTGGACCACACCACCTCGACGGTGCGGGCAGCCCGGTCGACGGTGGCGGGCGCGGCGAGCGCGCGCTGCGCCAACACGGGCACAGCAGGGATGTCCGGCGCGGGGTCGGCCCCGCCCGGTTCGGTCGTCTCGGTCATGCTGGATCCTGTGACGGCGCCGCTACGGCGCGGCGTAGCCCTGGGCGTTGAGGTAGATTTGCGCCCCGGTGGTGATGCAGGCGACGTTCATCGCCGTCGCCGCCGTGCCCTTGAGCGGGGTCGGGAAGGTGATCTCGACCGGCGCCGGCATCGCCGCCGGCAGCAGCTGCCGCCAGATCACCGTGGCGCCGTCCTTGATCACCACCTCGGTCGCGACCGAGGCATGGGCGTTCCGGACGTCGATGGAGGTGACGTAGTTTCGGACGCCAGCAGCGGCCGCGGCTTTGATGGGCACGTCCGTGGTGCTGGAGATGCCGCCCGAGGCGGCCGCGTATTGCCAATCCGCCTCGGGGATCGAGAAGGGCTTGTTCACCAGGGCGCCGATCAAGGTCGCCATCAGATCGACGCCGCGGCCGGTGGTGACCGAGGTCGGGTTGGCCGAGAGGCCGGTTGCCGCCAGCACCGGCACGGCGCCGGAGGTGTTGCGAGCCTGGCCACCGACCGCGGTGACGCTGGGCGCCACCGAGCTTAGCACGTTCACCCCCAGCCCCTGGCCGGCGACGGATTGGCCGCGGCCGGCGGTGATCTCCGTTGTCAGCTCGGCATAGTCGGCGATGGTGACGAACTGCACCTTCACATCGGTGCTGGAGGCGGGGGCCAGGTTGCGGCTGACCGTGGCCCAGCCGGTGTTGACGTAAGCCCCCGTGAAGGCCGAGCCGACCAGGTCAAAGCTATTGGTGTCGATCACCGTTATGGTGAAGCTGCCATTGGCGCCGGGCACGCCCGCCACATCGGCCAGCGTCACCACATCATTGGTGACAAAGCCGTGGGATGCCCGGGTGATCCGCACCAGGCCGGAGCCGTTGTTCGCCACCGCTGAGATGCCGTTGAGGAACTGCCGGTTGCGCACCCGGATCCGCAGGCGATAGGCGGCGGTGGGGTCCGGGATCTGCTGGTGGCGGACATAGGAGTTCGACCGGGCCGCCGTGTTATCGATCAGCCGGCCGCGGAACCAGCATTCGTCATTGGTCGGCTCGATCTCCAGCACCGACCAGCCGGTCGAGGCGGTGGTCGGGATGGTCGAGCCGGAGGCGCTGACCAGCCTTGGCGCCCCCTCGCTGGCCACCTCGTAATTGGCGAGCGTCGCGCTGGTGCCGTCGAGCCGCCAGGCGGCGATGCCGCGGCCATCCGGCTCGTTGGTGGCGGGATCGACGCTGACGAGCTCGAGCCAGACGGATTGGCCGGCAATGCGCTGGCTCAGGTTGAGCGCGACCATGACCCGCACCGGCACGGTGAAGCTCGCCCGCGTGGCGATGATGATCTCGTCGTCGAGCACCGTGCCGATGGAGACCGTCAGCGTGCCGTCGGCGACGGTCATCGCCATGCCGCTGCCGGTGGCGATGACCTCCCAGCGGGCCGCGTTCAGCGCGGTGCCGTTGAAGCTGTCCCGAAACTTCTTCTGCATGCTCTTGATCTTGAGCATGTCGTCCGTCCAGTCGTAGGCGCCGGCGGTCATGGCTGTGCTCCTGTGGCCGGTGCCGGTTCGGGCCGCGGGGGCGCTGCGGCGCCGGTGGCGGCGATTTCGATGGCGGCGAGCTGCGCGGCGTCCTGGGCGGCGCCGGATTTCGCGACCCGGCGCGGATCGGTGTCGAGCGAGATGCCGGCCTCGTCGAGCAGGGCATTGGCCTCGCGGATCATCTCGACGGCCTGGCGGAAGTCGTAGCCAAAGGCGCCGGCGGCCTCGGGCTGCGGCACGAAGCCGGCGCGCACCTGGGCGATCAGCGCGGTGGTGTCCTTGAGCGGGTCGATCATCTCGTGGGCCGGCGGGACATGGCTGACGCCATCCGGCATCTCGGCACCCCACAGGCCGAGCAGCGCCCCCTGGGCGTGGAAGCGGTCCGCGATGGGCCGCACCAGCATGGGGATCAGCATGCCGTATTGCACCTGCTCGCAGAGCCGGCGGAACTCGATTTTTCCCGCGCGCAGGGACGAGTAGTTAGCCTGGGTCAGATCGCCGGAGACCTGGTCGTAGGTGAGGCCAGCGCCGACGGCGGCCGCTTCCAGCGCCCGGCGGGCGAAGGCGGCGTGCGATCCGCCGCCGGAGGGATTCACCACCTCCACGCTGCCCATGCCGCGGCGATAGAGGATCATCCCCGGCTCGAAGCTCTCGACGGCGCGGCCCTGGGCATCGCGGAGCAGGCCGGATGCCGCACCCGTCAGCGCCTCGTCACCCTCCTCGGTGACCACGGCGGCCAGGCAGGCCTCGATCTTGGCTTTCATCAGCAGCGCGGCCTCGTAGTCGCCAAGATCACGCAGGCGGAGCAGCACCGGGGCGAGCCAAGAGATGTCGCGCAGCTGGCCGGGCCGGCGCTTGCGGTAGAGGTGCAGCACGTCGCCGGCCGGAACGCGGTCGCTGGCCAGCCCCCCGCCGGGCAGCAGCCACGCCGCGCCGGGATGCAGGCGGTGCAGCCAGTAGCCGATGGGCGCACCGGCCTCGCCGAGTGCGATGCCCTGGATGGTCGGCGCGCCCTCCACCATGCCGTTGCGCGCGGTGTCGAGGTGGTCCGCCTCCAGCACCTGCAGCCGCAGACCGATCGGGTTCGCCGGCGACGGAGGGACCATCAGGAAGCGGACGAAGCATTCGCCGCTCTCGACCACCGCCCGCATCGCCAGCGCCTGGAGACCGTAGAGATCGAGCCGCCCCTCGGCGTCGCAGGCGGTGCTCTCGGCCCAACGCCGCCAGGCATCGGCGTGGCGCTGGTCCGGCCAGCGGGTGGTGATGCCAGCGCCGACCGCGTTGCCGGTCCAGAGATCGACGATGCGGCTGGCATAGGGATCGTTGCGGACGGCATCGCGGGCACGCCGAGCGACCGTCGCTGCAGCCAAACCGACCTCGACATTGGCGCTGCCGCCAGACGGCGCCCAGGCGGAAGCGCGCTGGTCCTGCGCGGCCGCGTAGCCGCGTACCGCTCGCCAGGCGGTCCGGAGACGGTCGAACATCCCGGGATCTCCACTGGAAGCCGGCCCAGAGAGGCCTTAAGTAAGACCTGCGAAGACGGCGGTATTACAGGAGTGCCCCATGGCCACGACGGTCACGACCAAGGGTCAGGTCACCATCCCCAAGGAGGTCCGCGACCTGCTGGGTATCAAGCCCGGCAGTGCCGTCACCTTCGAGGTGGCCGAGGACGGCCGCGTGGTGCTCAACAAGGCTGGACGGCGCGGCCCACCGGCACGGCCCCCGAGCCGCTTTGCCAAGCTGCGCGGCACTGCCACCGCTGGCATGACGACTGAAGAGATCATGGCACTGACCCGCGGCGAGGAATGAGGTGACTCTCGTCGACACCAACATCCTGCTCGACCTGGTCACCAACAACACGACCTGGGCTGACTGGTCACAGCGACAATTGGAAGCTGCCGCCGTGCGTGGGCCGGTGGTGATCAACGACGTGGTCTATGCCGAGCTCTCCGTGGGCTTCCTCCGCATGGAGGAGGTCAATGACCTCCTCGCGGCGGCTCAGGTGGAAGCCGCACCGATTCCTCGCGAGGCGCTGTTCCTGGCTGGCAAGGTGTTCCAACGCTATCGGGCCGGCGGCGGAACGCGCACAGGCGTGCTGCCGGATTTCTTCATTGGTGCGCATGCGGCGGTGGCGCAGCTGCCGTTGCTGACCCGCGATGTCCGCCGCTACCGCACGTATTTTCCGACCGTGCAGCTGATCGCGCCCATCGACTGAACATCACACTTCCCATCAAAGAGTGCCGTCTCGCCCAAAGCGGGCCAAGGTAACGGAGGGACGGCGCGTGGTCGCGGCTTCTGCCCCGCGCAGCACGGCAAGCGCCCGGCCGAGTTCGTCGAGGCTGCGGTACTCCACGGTTCGGCCATCGAAGGTCACGCGGGTGGTGCCGCCCGTAAAGGCCGCGGCGAGCGCCGCGGCGCGGCTGCCGGCGGGCTGCGCCAGTGCCCAGGCGAGGACGGTCGGGTCCATCGTGTCCTCCCTGTTCAGCGCAGCCAGTTGCTTCGCGGCGCAAGCCAGCCGCGCGGGCGACGGGTGTCGGGGGCGGCCTGTGGAGATGGCGGAGCAACATCCCCTGCGGCGGAAACGTCGGCTGCCGGCAGCGACAGCGCATCCACCATCCGCGCCCAGCGTCCGTCGCCCCAGCCATCCATACCGAGCGCCGCAGCCGCGGCACGCGCATAGACCCGGCAGTCGAGCGCCTCATTGCGTTCGCGGGTCTTCACCCATTCGAGCCGGCGAAAGCCGTTGCGGGCCGCGCGCGCGACCAGCTGCTCGGCGGTGAGCTGGCGGCAGAACTCCTCGCCTGCGGCATGCAGCGGCAGGTGCACGTAGCCGGCGGGGAACGGATCGCCGCTCTCCTCCGTCGGCCGATCGAGCTTCAGCCAGCCATAGGTCTCGGCCTTCAGGAAGGACGAGCCCACCGGCCAGACCTTCAGCCCGCCGAGTTTTCGGCCGTTCCGCCGCACCTCCGTCGCCGCCGGCTGGCCGATCGCAGCGCGCAGCCCGTCCTGGCCCTTCACGGCGATCGCGCGGCCGGCCCCGGCCCGCCGCACGAAGGCATAAACCTCCGCGGTGGTCATGCCGTCGCCGCTGTCGATCGCCGCCATGGCGATGGGCAGGCGATGGCCACTGGCATGCCGCCAGGTCTCACCCAGCAGCTGCCGCGCCTCCTCCCACACCGCCGCCTCGAACGGGTTCCCCGCCAGCACACGGGGCTCGACCAGCCAGGACTGCCGGTCCTGGCCCCAGGCCCAGAGGCTGGCCTCGAGCCGATCGCGCTGCACGTCGACGCCGGCGGTGAGCAGCAGCCCGCCCATCGGCACCGTGCCCGCGGGCCAGTGCTCGCGGCGATCGTAGAGCCGCTGCCAGTCCGGCGCCTCGCCGGCCTCCTGCCAAGTCTCGCCCAGCACGGTGTTGCGGAACGTCTTGATCGCCCGGTCGTCGCCCTGCGCGGCCAGCCAGAGGCGGACGATCTCGGACCAGGGCATCCAGCCCGGCGGCGAGTAGAGCGCCGAGATGTGGAAGCCGATGGCGTGCGGGTCGGCCGGCGTGGCGGTGGCCCGCCACTCTCCGGCGGCCAGCATCGCCGCCTTGTGCTGCTCGCCGATCGCGCGATCGCAGGCCTCGCAGAGATACCGTGCCGTGTCGGGTTGCCCCTCGTCCCAGACCAGCCGCTCGAACCGCAGGTGCTGGCGATGGCCGCAATGCGGACAGGGCACGAAATAGCGCCGCTGATCGGACGCCAGGTATTCGCGCTCGATCCGCGACAGGCCGGCGATGGTCGGCGTGCTGACCAGCAGCATTTTGCGCCGCCAGCCGAAGGTCCGTGCCCGGGCCTCGGCCAGCGCGATCGGGTCGCCCTCGCCCTCGACGTCGCCGGGATAGGCGTCGATCTCGTCGAGGAACAGGAAGCGCGCCGACATGGAGCGCAGGCCGACCGCGCTGTTCGCCCCGGTCATCACCAGCTGGCCGCCAGGAAATTCCTTCGAGAGCTGGCGGTTGCCCGAATCCCTGCTGCGCGCAGGCGCGACCCGCTCCCGGATCGCTGGCGTCTCCTCAATCAGCGGATCGATGCGCTGGTCCGAGAAGCGTTTTGCGAGTTCGGTGGTCGGCTGCACCGCGAGCATCGGCCCGGGCGCATGGTGGATGACGTAGCCGATCCAGTTGTTGCCGCACTCGGTCCCACCGACCTGCGCACCCTTCATGAAGACGACGCGGCGCGCCGGATGGGCCGGCGACAGCGCATCCATGATCTCGCGCAGATAGGGCGTGCGCGCCGTGCGCCAGGGCCCGGGCTCAGCGGAGCCACGGCTGCCGAGCATACGGTGACGGTCCGCCCATTCCGAGACCAACAGCGAGGGCTCCGGCGCCATGCCGTCGCGCCAGGCTTGCAGGATCTCGGCATCGCCATCGAAGCGGCCGAGTTCCTCCAGGAGATGCTCGCCCGCCATCAGCCGACGCTCACCCGGACATCGTGCCGCGCGGCCAGATGCTGGCGGAGCCGCGTGTCCATCATCGTCTGCAGCTGATGCACATCGACGCCGAGCTCGGCCGCCATCTCGGCAGCCACACGGGCCGGCCAGGCGAGGATGGCGTCACGTTCCTCCTTGGCGAGGCGGTGCACGAGCAGCAGCGCGCGCGCCTTGTCGACCAGCTTGCCCTTGCGCTCGTCGAGCCGCAGCCGGCGTTCCTGCGCTTTCAGCACCTCGTTCGCCGTGCGCGCATCGTGGAAGGTGTTCTGGGCCGCGCGCGGCAGCGGATCGGCGGCCGGCGGCACCGTGGCGATGGGCGCCGGCGCGGCAGGACGCGGTGTTGCCGGCGGTGCCGGCGCCAGCGTGGCCGTCTTCCGGACGGGATCGCTGCTCTCGGCGAGACCGGCGCGGACCTTCTCGACGTCCCAGGCGCCGTCGGCCTCCGGCGCGATGCGCCTGGCCCGCTGCGCCTTCTGCAGAGCCGTGTGGGAGATGCCAAGGCGGCGCGCCACCTCGCGCTGCGAGGCCACGCGGCCCGGCTGCGCGGTGGCGATCATGATGTGATCGAGATCCCTCGAAGATAGCAATCACCGTCGCGCCGATGGCGCTTGGCTCAGCCCCCGCCGCAGCGCGAATGGTCCGTCACGCGCGGAGCATCGCGCAGCAGACGGAGAGCACGATGACCGACCGCGAAGCCCGCGCCGCCCGCAACCAGCAGAAGAGCCTGGCCGTCTTCCTCGCAAAGAAGGCCGAGTTCGACACTCTCATCGCGGAGCTCCAGCAGGCCAGCGCGGACCATTTCGGCGCGGACCCCGAGACGGTGCTCTGGGCCGAGGCGGCCTGGCTTTCTGACGCCACCGCGAAGCTGAAGGACATCGCGGATCAGCATTTCCACCGCGGCGAATACGCCTGCTGAAGCGGCTGGCTCCCGCACCCGCCCCGACCGGCAGCGCCGGCGGGGCTCCCGGCAGTAGGGGCCGATGGTCGGCGCCCGGAACCGGAGAACACCATGATGACCAAGCTTTCCGACACCCAGCGCGTGATCCTGAGCGCCGCCGCACAGCACGAGATGGGCTTCGCCCGCGCGCCGAAGACCCTGCCGGCCGCGGCCC
Organism: Neoroseomonas terrae; assembly: GCF_018129025.1. Taxonomy (GTDB): domain Bacteria; phylum Pseudomonadota; class Alphaproteobacteria; order Acetobacterales; family Acetobacteraceae; genus Neoroseomonas; species Neoroseomonas terrae. The sequence goes on from NZ_JAAEDI010000003.1 coordinate 142,258, forward strand.
GCAACGCGGTGTTCCGCAGCCTGATCAAGAACAACCTGCTCACCGAGATCAACGCGCCGCGCGAGCATGTCGGTCTCGGCTGGCGCCAGGATGACGACGGGACCTGGATCGTGGCGCGCATCACCGACGAAGGGCTCCGCGCCATCGGCATCGACCCGAATGAGGGCGACGCGCCCGCCGACACGGCGCCGAAGGGCGAGGACGCCGCCGCCGAGGGGGATGCCCCCGCGGAGGAAACCGAACCCGTCCAGGGCGCACCCACACCCGCCCCGCGCGCGAGCCTGCGCGACGCCGCCGCGGCGGTGCTGGCCGCCTGGGACGCCAGCCCGGCGCAGGACGCCACCGACAACCCGATCAGCCGCGCGATCGAGATGCTGCGCAGCAGCCTCGCCGGCAAGCCGCCCCGCGCGCCGCGCGAGCCCGGCGCCCCGCGCAAGCCGCGCGAGGGCACGAAGCAGGAGACCGTGCTGGCGATGCTCCGCCGGGAGGAGGGCGCGACCATCGCGCAGATCTGCGAGGCGACCGGCTGGCAGGGTCACACGGTGCGGGGATTCTTCGCGGGCCTCAAGAAGCGCCAGGGGATCGAGGTGAAGGTGCTGGAGCGGGTGCGCCAGGTCGGGCCGAACAAGGAGGGCGCGAAGGGCTCCTTCACCATCTACCACCTGCCGGCCTGACGCGCGCCGGCCACGCGAATCACGCCGCCGCCCGCACCCCGCGGGTGGCGGCGACGTCGTCGAAGACCCGCTCCTCCCCCGCCAGCACGGCTGCGCGGCCGGTGAAGGTCTGCCAGCGCCGCACGGCGACATCGACATAGCGGGGATCAAGCTCCATCGCGTAGCAGATGCGCCCTGTCGTCTCCGCGGCGATGATGGTGCTGCCGCTGCCGGAGAACGGCTCGTAGACCTCATCACCCGGCGCACTGTTGTTCACGATCGGCCGGCGCATGCACTCGACCGGCTTCTGCGTGCCGTGCACCGTCGCCGCGTCCTCGTCGCCGCCCGTGCTGATCGGCCAGAGCGTCGCCTGGTCCCGAGCGCCCTGCCAGTGTCCGGTCGCGCCTTTGCGGACGGCGTAGAGGCAGGGCTCGTGCTGCCAATGGTAGTCGCCGCGCCCGAGCACGAAACGCGACTTCGCCCAGACGATCTGGCTGCGGACCACGAAGCCCGCTGCATCGAGGCTCTCGATCACTGTGCGCGCATGCACCCCGGCATGCCAGACATAGGCAACGTCGCCTGGGAACTGCGCCCAGGCCTCGCGCCAGTCGGCGCGGTCGTCATTCGCCACCTTGCCGGTGCGCATCGTGGCCGACACGCCCGCCTCGTTCCGCCATTCGGGGTCGTAGTTCACGCCATAGGGCGGGTCGGTGATCATCAGGTGCGGCCGTATGCCGTCCAGCAGCCGGGCCACATCGCTGGCACTGGTGGCATCGCCACAGAGGAGGCGGTGCGGGCCGAGCAGCCAGAGGTCGCCGGGCCGGGTGACAGGAGCTTCCGGCGGCGCCGGCACCGGGGCGTGCGGATCCCCGGTGGGTGCGGCCGGCGCATCTGACGGCGCCTCGCCCAGCAGGCGATCGAGCGTCCCGCCGTCGAAGCCGATCAGCCCGAGGTCGAATTCATCGGTGCGCAGCGCGCGCAGCTCGGCCGCGAGCAGGGTCTCGTCCCAGGTGGAGGTCAATGCCAGCTGGTTGTCGGCCAGCCGAAAGGCCCGCGCCTGGGCCTCGGTCAGGTGTCCGAGCCGGATGGCAGGGACCTCCTCGAGGCCGAGCGCCTTCGCGGCGAGCACGCGGCCATGGCCGGCGATGAGCACGCCGGCATCATCCACCAGCACCGGCACGTTGAAGCCGAACTCGCCGATGGAGGCGGCCAGCTGCGCCACCTGCTCGGTCGGATGCAAGCGGGCGTTGGCGGCATAGGGCGCGAGCGACGCCACCGGCATCATCTCGACGCGGAGGTCAGGCAGCATCGGACAGACCCTCCGCGCGTTCCACGGCGACAGCATCGTAACCGCGACCGTCCTCGGCCAACGTCACGGGCAGGTCGGGATGGAGCATGCGCCAGCGCGCGACCGCCAGGTCGACATAGGCCGGCGCGAGTTCGATCGCGCGGACGCGCCGCGCGGTGCGCTGGCCGGCCAGGATCGTCGTGCCGGAGCCGCCGAAGGGCTCGAACACGATGTCGCCCTCGTCCGTGTAAGCGCGCATCAGGAAATCGGGCAGCGCCACCGGGAACACCGCCGGGTGCTCCGTCTCGATGCCCCGACCCTTGTGCCGGGTGATGCGCAGCACGCTGTCCGGAATCCGCATCTCCTGCACTGGCAGGCCGGCATGCTGGTATTCCGAGATGGTGCCGTCAGCAGCGCGCAGCCCGCTGCCCTTGTTCGGCGTGCCGGCCCATTTGCAGGGGACGATCTTGTTCGCCTGCCGGGCTTGCCGGTTGAAATGGAAGATGAACTCGAAGGCGGGCGCGAGGCGGCCGTTCCAGTCACCGGGCAAGCCGGGCCCCTGGTCCCAGGTGTAGAGCCCGAAGCGCCGCCAGCCGCGGGCGCGCATCCAGTCGAGCCATTCCTGCCAATAGGGCTGCCATTCGTTGTCTCGGTGAATCAGACCGAGGTTCACCAGCACCTGACCATCCGGCCGCATGGTCGCGTCGAGATGCTGGAACACGCCCTTCATCAGCGCATCCCAATTCGTGCCGCCGCCGGTCGTGTAGTCGCGCTGATTTCCGTAGGGCGGACTGGTGAAGAGCAGCGCCGTGCGATCCTCCGCCATGACGCGCGACATGGTGGAGCGGTCGGTGCTGTCGCCGCAGAGCAGGCGATGTTCGCCGAGCAACCAGAGATCGCCAGGGCGGGTCACAGCCTGGCGCGGTGGCTCCGGCTCCGCATCCGCGGGGTCCTCCGCCGGCTCGTCGGCATTCGTGCTCGGCTGGTTGCCAGAGGCGGGTTCGGCACCGCTGGCAACCGCTGGCGCCGGCAGGTTGCCGGCCTCGGTTTCCAGCCCGGCCAGCAGTCGTTCGATCTCGGCGCCGTCGAAGCCGGTCAGCGCCAGGTCGATGCTGCCCATCTCCTGAAGCTTCGCGACCTCGGCGGCGAGCAGCGCTTCGTCCCAGCCGGCACTCAGCGCGATGCGATTGTCGGCCAGCCGATAGGCGGCCTTCTGCGCGTCGGTCAGGCCGGCGCGGACGATGGTCGGCACGGTGTCGAGGCCGAGGGACTTCGCGGCCAGCAGCCGACCGTGGCCGGCGATGACCTCGCCGCGCTCGTCGACCAGCACCGGGGCGACGAAGCCGAACTCGAGGATGCTGGCGGCAATCTGCGCCACCTGCTCGGCGGCATGCGTGCGCGCATTGCCGGCATAGGGCAGCAGCGCGGCGAGCGCGCGCGCCTCGACGGCGCTCGCAGACCATGGCGCCTGGGGCATCTGCACCTGCGTGATCGTGGAATGGTGGCGGGCGCGGCTGGCAACTGCGCGACGCTGGCAACCTGGAAAACGGGCCTGGCGCTAGGAACCTTGCGCGCTTCCGCCCCCCGCATACGCCGGGCCCAGGAAGGACCCTGCGGCTCGCGAGCCACTGTCTCGATTGAGCGACGCTGTGGCTGGCGAGCCGCGGTGCAGAAGGCTGCACCCGCAATTCGTCATCGTGGGGAGAGTCTACGAGATGTGGATTCCGCTCCGCCAGCGGGTGAATTGTAACAGAAGATCGTAGTATCTGCTCGCCCCCATGCGCGATCCCCTGAGCCCGGATTCTATCAGGCTGCGTTTAACCCCAGAGGCGCACGGACCCCGCGTTGTAGAACGTGACCGACAATGGAAAGCGGCTTCCGCGCCTTGTTTTGCGGAGTTGTATCAAGGCGTTCGCATTCGCAATCGCCTCCTGGTTAGCTCGAGATTTCGGATCCCCGTAGAGGCCGACGAGGACGTGCTCCAATCCTCCGCTGGCGATGCTGCGGAGGACATGGTTGTCGTTCTCCGCGAGAGAATGACCGAAGATCACCAACGCGTTGCCGGCCGGCTTACAGCACGACTCGAAGCTGCGGAGCGCTTTGTGGAGGTAGGCGTTGTGTAGGATGCGGGCCCGCTTGCTGGCGCTGGTGCCCTCCGCGACAAAGAGCGGGTACCGGTCTTCGTCGAGAGCCTTTCGGATCTGATCGACGATTGGGATGTCCGTCTTCGACCACGTATACTTCGTGATCTCAGTTCCCCTGTCGAACAAGTGCAGCGCGCCGTGCAGATAGTGGACGGTCGGTGAGTTCGCTTGCTGCCACGAGACGTAGGGTTGGTCGGGATCGTCTTCGGGGTGCCGGAAGCCGTCGTCCGGGCGCAGCTTGAGCTCGTCGACCTCGTCCTGCATCAAGGTCCAGTACAGAAGCACGTCGTAGTTCAGCGTAAATATGTGCTCGAAGCGCGCCAGGAATCTGCGGCACGCGGCATACTGCGCAGGCATTATGTCGTAGGGTCGGTCTGGATGGCGTCGAGCCACCGCCGCGACCAGGGCATCCTTGATGGCGGCTGCATCACGCCTCAGACTCGCTGCCAGCTTGGTCAGCTTTGGTCGGTAGACATCCACGACGGTCGCAGCGTCCTGCAGGTGGCGGATAACGATCTCGAAGTCCTGAGTTCTCAGTGCTTCAAACAGGGCCGGCACATGAGGCGCGGCGCTGAAGTCAGCGTTCTCGTAGAGGGAGCCGTAGGAGAAAATGTCAGGTTTCAGCGCGATGCTGAAGCCATTGCCAAGCAGCAGATGGCGATGTTTGGCGCGATCGATCTTCCGGATTGCGGTCTCGAAACTGGCTACTTCAACTTTGGCCAAGGCCATGTCCCCACGAATCGGTGCGGGAACGCATCATACATCCTGAATCCGCTGCTATGGGAACATGGTGCCTTGTCCCGGCGGCTCCTTGCGCCTGCGCGCGCGATGCTCAGCCCGTGTCTTGGCGAAGCCCTCCGCAACCAGCTGTGCGTGCGCGTCGGCGAAAATCTGCAGCATCGCCTCTGCATCTGCTTCGTCCGGAATGCTGAGATCACCGATCTCATAGGGACGGACAACGCGGCGACCATCCGCCGTTTCCCTGAGGTCGAGGATGGTCAGTCCGACGTCCTCGTAGTCGCTGTCCTTGGCCTTCAGCAGGAAGAGGCGCTGCAGCATGCCAAGCTGCGCGGCGGAGGGAGCACCGCCGCGCCGCGTCTGGAGCCATACGAGGCTGGCGCGACCACTCTCGACCACTAGGAGGTCGGCCGCGATCCTGACCGCAAAGCCGGCGAGGAAGTCGAAATGCCATGTGGGAGCGTCGTGGGTCGCAATCGAACGACCTTCGGCGAAGTGCCACAGGGCTTCGACGACCTCGGCGTTGGCATCCCTGCCGAGCGGCCGACTGGCGGCCCGGCACTGCCGAACCAGCACGTCGAGTGGCATCTCGCGGCTGAGCGCGAACCGGGCCGCCGCCCTAGCCGGGTCGTTGGAGAACGCTGCAGGGCCGCCGAGAAGCCAACGGCGGTAGCTTCGAGCCATGTCCGTCGGCGAGGTGCGGGGGAGCCGGACCAAATCGTGCGCTGGGGGGACGGGGAATCGCTGCATGTATCATGCCTTAGCACAGAGCCGCCGCCGTCGCGCAAGTTCATCCCGAAATACCAACGAGGTGGAACGGAGATGCACTTGACGCGCGATTCGCTTCAAGCGTTCTGATGGGAGGCGGCCACCCTTTGGAAGTGCTTCCGAATGGCATCGTGGGGAATCCGCATGCCGAGCGTAACCTTGCGATTCGGCGCATTCCAGACAGCGTCCCATGGGCCACCGGGGGCGTGCGTCATCTCCGACAATTCGAATGCGTGTATGTGTCCGTAGGCGGACAGGATGTCGCCGAGGAAGCGCTGGTCATCGGTGTCCAGATTAGGCTTGACGATCTCCCGAACCTGAAAAATCGGGTCGAGGCGAGTCGCGCGCTCTGTCACCGGCTTGGCCCCGGCTTCCCGCAGGGACTCCCACACGAGTCGGAGCACGGGTCCGTCCTTCCACGCCTCGAACTCCTGGCGCACCAGCGGCTTTCCATGCCGGGCAAAGTACCAGCCGTGCGCGTAGTAAATGATCTTATGGACAGCCATGTGGGTGAGCGGGATGCCCCGCTCGCTCGCTAGGTCGAGAAGGGCATTTGCTATCGCGCGCGCGTCGTACGTCACGGATGCCTCCCTCTCTCGGTCCCAGGATCTGCGTTGGGGCGGTTGGCCGCTCCCGCCCTCCCTTTGTCAAGCCCATAGTGCCACGCTAAGACGCCGAGCGCGGCGACGAGCATGCCCTGCGCCTGGGCATGCCCAACGTTGCGCCCGCCCCAGCCCTGACGCAGCGCCCACTCGCGCACGGAGCGCTCAAGGCCGATGACGTGCCAGGCACAGGAGCCGGCCGCGCTCTCAAAGCCGCCCAGCGCCGTGATGGCGTGCGCGACCTGCTCGCGTGCCGCGACCTGGCGATCGGTGAGGGAATCGCCAGAGCCACCGGGAACGCGGATCAGTGGCATCGCACGCAGCTGGTCGAGCGCCGCAACACGGAACTGCCGCCGGAACACGGTGCCGGCGTCGTGCATCTCCTGCGTGATGGTGCCGTTGGCGAGCATCTGGCCGAGGGTGTCGACCGTGCGGCGGTGCACCACCGGCAGGCCAGTCTCGGGATCGGCCTCGCGCATCGGCTCCCCCACCGGCCCGTGCTGCAGCCGCCACTTCGAGGGCATTGCCAGATCCTCGCCCTTCGGCTTCGCGGCTCTGGTCCTGCGCTTACCGGCCATGGTGGTTCTCCCCGTTGCGTCGGCCCCAGCGCCGGTTGGCCTCGTTCGTGATCGCCTGGCGCAGCCAGGGATCCAGGACGTCGTCCACAGGAATGGCCGCCACACCGTGCCGATGCCACGCGGCGGCGCGCATGGCGTTGACCTCCGTGTCGCTGGTCGGGCTGCGCGTGCCGCGGTTGAGGCAGGAGCGGGGCGCCAGCGGTGCACCGTGCATGCTCATGCGCGGCCTCCCGTGGGCTCGGTCGCCCAGAGCAGCAGAGCGATCGCGTCTGCCTCGTTGTCGTCAGCCGGGGCGAAGCCGCGGGCCCTCATCGCCGCGATCATCGCCGCCTTGTCGGCATTGCCCTTGCCGGTGGCGTAGCGCTTGATGGTGCCGACCGGAACGCCCTCGTAGGGGACGCCGTGCTCCTCGCACCATGCGGTCAGCACGCCGAGGAAGCCGCCGTAGATGTGCGCCGCATCGGTGCCTGCATGCGCACGGACTTCCTCGAACACGATCCGCGCCATACCGCCGGACAAGGCGGCGACCTCAGCCAGCCATCCGCGGAAGCGCAGGAAGCGCATGCCCCCACCCTCGAAGCGGGTTGGCTTGAAGGTGATGGTGCCGGAGGTGATGCCACCGTCGCGCGACTGCAGCGCCCAGCCGGTGGTGGTGCCGAGATCCAGGGCGAGCACGGCATGGTGCGCCAGGCTGATCGATGGCGGGAGCGCGATGGGCGGACCGCTTGCATGCGCGCCGGGCATGGGGAGAGTCGCAAGAGCCATGATGGTCTCCGAGAGGGGATGATCGCGGTGAGGGCGGCGACGGCGCGGTTCTTGGCGGAGCACGCCGTCGCTGCCCGGCTTTCAGTCGGCTGCTGCCTGGGCGGTCCGGTGGCAGGCGGACGCTGCCCACACCCTTTCGCGGAGGCTGACCTGAGGCGCTGTCCCATCCGGTGGCCCGACCTGGTCCAACGGAGGGAGGGCGCCACGGGGCAAATTGTGCGCCTAATCAGCGCTTTAGGTGCGCACGTCCCAACGTCCCAACCCGGGGCGACCTCCCCTAAACCTATAATGGGAATGTATGTCCGGCCCGACCCGGACCTTCCGCATCTAGGTTTCAGACCCGTTGGGACGGTTGGGACGTTGGGACACCGGTCAGCAAGTGACTGAGTTGCAGTCGATTTCGCCTGACCCAACCTCAGCGCATGGGTTGGGACGTGGCGGGGGCGTTGGGACGTGAGCGCGGCAGTGGCCATCACGCGCTGCCGCCCGGGCGAGGAGCCCGATATCGCCACTCCCGTGTGCCGCCATCCTTATCGGGCACGCTGGCCTTGTAGCGCTCCCACTTCCTGGCCTTCAGGAAGCTCGAAACCCGCATCTGGTCTGCCCGGGTCCACTTCGCGGGCTCGATGCTGAGCGCCTGCTCCAGCACCTCGCCGACGGAGACATCGGTCAACGGCTTCGGGCGAGGGACGTGGCGGTCCTGCCAGTCGTCATAGCTGCCGAAGCCGACATTCACGCTGCGCCGCTCGGAGACCAGCCAGCGCTCGATCAGCGCGTCCCATGCATCCGGCTCGTAGCGCGCCTCCTGCTCGGCGGTGGCGGAGACGATGAGGTCGCGATCCTCCAGCCACCACGGCGCCCCAGCATTGAAGCGGGCGACGGCCTCGGCCCACAGCTGGTCGCGGCCACGACGCAGCCCGTCGAGATCGATCTCCCCGCATCGGAGCGGCCAGAAGCGTCGATTGCCGGTCTCGTCGCGCAGATAGGTGTCGGGATTGACGCTGCCGGCGAAGACGCATTGCCGCGGCACGGTGACGACGTAACGCTCGTAGGGTGGTCGATAGCGATCGGCGGTGCGGGTGAGGAAGGCCTTGATGCGCGACACCTCGGCCCTGCCGATGGCATCGAGCTCGGCCATCTCGATGATCCACACGCCGCGCATCTGCTGCGCGGCGTCCTTCGAGCCGATCTCCGCCAGTTCGTCCGTGAACCAGGCATCGGAGGCGAGCATCCTCAGCGCCGTGGATTTCCGGATGCCCTGCGGCCCCTCCAGGATCAGCATGTGGTCGGCCTTCGCGCCGGGCCGCATGATGCGCGCGACGGCAGAGATCATCCACAGTGAGGCCATGGCCCGGTTCAGCGTCGTATCGGCGGCGCCGAGATAGGTCACGGCCCATGCGTCGAGCCGCGGCGTGCCGTCCCATGCGAGCGCGGTGAGATAGTCCCGTACCGGGTGGATGCGGATATTGCGGGCGACGGCCACGACGCTGCGGCCGACCACGACGGGGGGAACGTTGATCTCGTGCCGCTGCAGCCATTCCGCGCAGCGGACATCGTCCGCATCACCCCAGGCCCGCGGCAGGGTGCTGCCGACCGGTTCCCATGGCAGGGCGCGAGTGACCAGGATCTCCTGCGCGAATTCGTCGAACACCAGCGCACCCGCGAAGGCTGCGTCGAGAGAGAGCGCGGTGATCACGTTGGCCTCGTTTCGCTCCGGCGTGCCGCCCGGGTCGAGGCGCAGCAGGGAGGCCCAGCGGGGACGGATGGGCGCCTGGTTCACATCGCCCGTGGTGTTGAAGCGGCGCCGCAGTTCCCCGAGCTGTTTCTCCAGGATGGAGACGGCGATACCGGTCGCGGATTTGATGGCGCCGAGGACCTGTCGCTCCGGCAGTGGCTCGAGGCGCAGGGTAACGAGGCGCCCCAGCAGCTGCGACAGCGGCCCCATCTCGGGCGGGTTGGTGAGCGTGGCCGCGGCCGCCAGCAACTCCTCGACGGTGGCAGGTGGCGGGATCTGCTCGCCCGCCACGTGGGCCTCGGCATAGTCCGCAGCGGTCACGCCATGCCGGAGGTCGTCGTTGAAGTCGTCGCCATGCAGCGGCGCGATGATGCGGGAGGGGATGTTGGCGAGGTTCAGCTGGTCCGCAAGCGTGGCCGCGGCCTGCATGCCGGGAAGTCCGGCGTCGGCGAAGATCGTGACGTGGGCGGTGCCGGCGGGCCACTGCCAGCGCCGCAGCCCATCCGCGGAGAGCGCCGCCATGGTCGGCACGCCGAAGACGGTCTGCGCTGCGAGGGCGGTCTCGATGCCCTCGGCCACGCCGATACGGCCGTCATCGGGGAGCGGCGCCAGGCGCACCGCGCCGCCGGCTATGGGCCCGAGCATCTTCTTCCCCGGCGGCGCCTTCGCCGAGCCGTCATCCAGTAGGTAGGTGCGGTGAATGCCGCCGGTGGCCTCCCCGGCGCCATCGCGGACGATTGCCACGATCCCGGCCCAGCCACGCTTCGTCTCGAAGTCAGCAAGGTCCGGGTGGAACAGCAGGTCGGGGCTGTCCGGCACCTCCAGCCCGCGGCCGCGCAGATAGGTCTCGGCCACCGTGCCGGCGAGTGGCTGGCAGCCCTCCAGCAGGCGCGCCACCTCGCGGCTATGGTCCGGCCTCGGCTCCTGCGGCCGTGGATTGGGCGCCGGCTGCTCCATCTGGGCAAGCCGCGCGGCCTCCGCGAAGAGCCGCGCCTCCGTCAGCCCCGTCCCGTGATAGACCATATCGATCGGCCCGGCGCTCTCGCCGGTGGCATGGTCGAAGCCCCATCCCGCGAAGCGACCGTCGAGGTGCAGAACGCAGGATCCCTCGCCACGGGGGCGGCGGCCGGACAGGTCGGCGCAGCGCAGCGTCTTCCGGTCGGGGGCGCGGACCGCTTGCGGGAACAGCGCAGGCAGCCAGTCCCGCGCTGTGTCAGCCAGCCTGCGGCGCACCTCGGCCAGGTCGTGCCGAACCGGTAGCACGAGCCCGGCATCGTTGAGGTCGATGCGGGCGGATGCGGTGATGGTGGGATGCGGCTCGGCGTTCATGCCAGGATCACGAGCCCCTGCTCGGCGCGGGTGATGGTGGTGTAGAGCCAGCGGCGCCGATCCAGCTCCGTGCGGCCGAGACCATCGTCCCAGACCACCACGTTCTCCCACTGCGACCCCTGGCTCTTATGGCCGGTGATGGCCCAGCCGAAGGTCGCTTCGGTCAGTGCACGCTTGGTCTTCCAGTCGCGGTCATGGCGCTGCTTGTCGAAGGCGATGTGGTCCTCGAAGTGCCCCTTGTAGATGCGCAGCCGGCCGCGGCTGCCGTCCTGCTGCGGCGGCCCGATGCGATTGCCGTCCTCGTCGGTCACCACCGCCGAGAAGTAGTGGGTCCCCTCATCGACGACGGCGTCGAGCGAGAGGAACATCCCGTTGATCAGCCCGAGGTCGTTCTGGTTCCTCAGGCAGACGATCTTCTCGGCCGGGCCGGTCGGCAGCCAGCCTGGCCCGAAGCCGGCGGCCTGGCGCATGGCGTTGTTCAGCTGCAGGCGCGTCGCGTTCATGCCGCAGATGACCTGCCCACCGCGCAGCGCCTGCTCCGGCGTCACGTCGGATTTGCGCATCTTCCAGACGTGGGTGTCGTATTGGCCGAAGCCGATCGCCATGCCCTCGCGGGCCATGGTGGCGAGGCGGATGATGGCGCTCTCCGCGGCCTGGCGGTGGATTTCGGTGAGCATGATGTTGGGCGCGTCCTTGGTGAAGGCGCCCTCGCCCTGGATGGGGGGCAACTGACCTGGATCGCCGAGGACCAGGATCGGCTTGCCGAAGCTCATGAGGTCGCGCGCCATGTCCTCGCCGACCATCGACACTTCATCCAGCACGATGAGCCGCGCATGCGCCGCGTCGCTTTTCGGGTTCAGCGCGAAGCGGGGCCGCTTCATCTCAGAGACGGCCTGGCGCATCGCCTCGATGGTCGCCTCGGCGGTGGTGCGATCGAAGCCCGAGAGCTGCCGCGCGCTGGCCATCGCCTCGGTGATCTTCTTTTCGGCCGCCTCGACTTCCTCCTCGGTCGCCTCGATGACGCTGTAGATCAGGCTGTGGATGGTGCGTGCGGGCGTGCCCTTGCGGCGCAGGACCAGCGCAGCCTTGCCGGTGAAGGTGGCTGTGACGACACCGGGCACGCAGCCCTCGCCATCACCGCCGGCGCGATGCGGCTCGAGGCCGATCTCACCCAGTGCGAACTTCAGCACGGTCGATTTGCCCGTGCCGGCGAAGCCGAACAGCCGGAACACCTGCTGCTGCTCGGTGCCGTGCTCGAACCACGCCCGGATCGCGCTGATGGCGCGGTGCTGAGTGTCGGAGGGCGTGATGTCGCCGCTCATGCTGCACTTCCCAGTTCCATGCGGTAGTCCTTCACGACAGCCCCGCGCGACTGATCGCCGACCTCGCATTCGCGGACGAACACGCGCCGCCCGTCGGCGAGCGTGCGCCAGTGCCCACGGCGAATGTGCCAGCGCGGCGAAGCGTGTGTTCCGCCGCGAAGCGCGACTTCGGCCGCAACCTTCGTCGTGTCGATTTCGGCGATGCGGTAGGTCCATCCGCGGACACCGTGCTTGGCGAGCGAAGCGCGCCGCAGCGGCGACACCACGTGTTCCCGGAGCTGGGTGCCGACCGACAGCAGGCCAAGCGCACGCCAGACCATGCCGGTGAGCGCCTGAAAGTATGGAGTGTGCTCTGCCGGATCGACGAGGGTCGGATGCGCTTCGACGTCCGCGACGCCGTCGGGCAGGAAGCTGGCCCGAGCCAAGACGTCGGTCCAGAGCTTGCGACGGGTGTCGAAGCGAAAGAGGAATGCATCGACGCCCTGCTCGGTCCCGACCGCGTAGGCAACAAGAGATGCGCCGGGATGGAGCTGTTCGGTGACCTCGAACAGCACACGCTCGTGAGGCAGCCGCAGCGGGCCGGCCATGATGGTCTGCGACAGCAGCTGGACCTCGTCCGAGTCAAAGCTGGTCTGGTCGGGAAAGAGGTAGACCGGCGCGCTGAGGACGCCGGATGCATCGACGGGACACCAGAAGCGGTTCGCGTAACGATGAATGTGGCGCTTGAGCGCGTAGGCCAGCGGCACTGGCGGAAATGGCGAAGGTGACCTCATGGGTTGGCCTCCCAGCAGCGGGCCGCGTACGGGCAGAAGCGGCAGAGATAGAAATCGGCGTGAGCCGCGATCCGCGGCGGCAATTCGCCGGACTCAGCCGCGTGCAGGATGTCGACCGCCCGATCGGACAGGCGCTGCGCCTCGGCTGCGTCGAAGGGCACCGCCTCGTGGTGCAGGGCGAGCGTGTCGCGGTTCAGCGCGGTGAGCAGCGCCACCTCGAGCTCGAGATAGGCCATGTAGAGCTGCAGCTGGGCGAAGTAGATCGGCTTGGACAGGCGCAGGCCGCGCTTGACCAGGTCGGTCCAGGATTTTTGGCCGAGCGCCTTGTGCTCCCAGAGGCTGGGCCAGCGAATGCCGATATCGGGCCCGGCGACGATGACGCCGTCGGCGTGGCCGCGCAGCTTCCCGCCCGCGGCAGCAAAGCCGAACTGCTCGCCATCGGAGCCGCGATCCCATAGCTCGAAGCCTGCCTGCTTCAGCCAGCGGATCGACAGCGCCTCGAACTGATGGCCCGCGTCGAAGATGCGCAGGATGCCGCCGTCGAAGTCGCGCTCCGGATCCTTCGGTGCGTGCATGACCTCATAGACCAGCTTTCGGGCGCAGGCCTCGCCGATGCGGCTGCCGCCGAGATAGTCGCGCGGACGCTGCCGCTGGTTGCGCGCCACCAGTGCGGCATCGACATGCGCATTGATGCGAGGCGTGGTGTCGGCCACACCGTGCGCGGCGCGTCCATAGACCAGACCGGATTGGTGATTGAGATCGACGAGCATGGGTCCCCTAAAATGGAATCGGGTCGTCGAGCGGATCCCGCTCGGTGGCCTGGCGCTGCATGGACGCCTGGAAGCCGTCGATGCAGGCCTCGATGATGCGGTCGATCTCCGCCGCGCTGCGGTCGTGGAACGGCGCCATCAGGTTCAGCTCCACCAGCACTTCGGCGAGTGGACGACGCGCGTCCTTCACCGCGCGCTCCTCCATCTGAGTTTTGTCGATCACGCCATTGGACCTCCGGCCCAGCGTGCCACCGGCCTCGCAGCACCGCATCGAGCAAAAGCGGTGATGCGGGAATTCGCCCCAACGAAGCTGATGGACGTAGCCGAAGCCCTTCGCCTCCCGGCCGCAGAGCGCGCAGGTGAGGCGACGGACCTGATCCTCGGGCGAGCAGCCGCGCGGCGGTGGCAGGGACTGCGCCGCAGCACGCGGCTGCGTCGGCCGCGTCCAGCGGCGACGAACCATCGGTGCATCACCCGTTCAGCCAGGCCGGACCGCCGGCCGCCGACGCCGGCGCCGGGGCGGGCGGGGGCTGCAGCGCGGCGGGGGTGGGGCTGGTGCCGGCCGGTCGTTCCCACATGCGGGGCGCCGGAGCCGCGGGTGCGGTGGCAGCCTGGCCCGACCAGGCCGGCGGCGTGGCCGCAGCGGCAGCGGGCGGACGCGCCGGGCGGTTGCTGGGCGCGGCGGCGACGCCTTCGCCAGCCATGACCTTGGCGTATTCCGGCTCGCCCGGCAGCACGACACGGTCCAGCCGGTTGCTGTCGGCGTAACGCGGGTCATTCGCGGGCTCGACGCGCACCTTGGCCGCGAAGGTGATGCCGTGCAGGTCGGACAGGCCGCGCAGCATGCGCTTGGCCTTCGCCGCCTCGCTCATATCCTGCGGATCGAGGCCGAGCGCGCTGTCAATCATCGCTCGGAAGATGCCCTTCGAGATCTTCCAGCCGATCGACACGCCCTGCTCGTCGAGCTTCCCGCCGACGACGGTGAAGGTCTGCCAGAACTTCCGGCGGATGTGCGGCCCGACCACCACCGTGAACTCGCAGTCCAGCATCTTCACGTCGCTGCCCTGCGTTTTGGTCGCCTTGAGCAGGCCGCGGTCGGCCTCGCCCTGGCCATCCAGCCCTCCCTTGCGAAGATGCATGATGACCTTCACGAAGCTGCCGTCCGGGATGAGGTCGGAGCCGCGCGGCAGTTCGGCATCGTTCATGTCATAAGTCATGTCATCATCCCTGGTTGGTGCTGGTGGCGTTGATCTTGCGAAGCAGGGCGGCGAGGTCCGCAGGCTCGGTCTCGTCGAGACGGCCGGAGCGGTCCTGCGCGGGCAGGCCGAAGCTATTGCCGGCGCGGCAGACAAGGCGACGCTCGGTTCCGCGCTCCGGGTCGTATCGCCAGGCGTCGCCTTCGCGACTGAACAGCCCCATGGTGACGACCTGATCGACGATGCCCGGCAGTTCCCGCGCGGCCTTGCCGCCTTCCATCTGCGGCTGCCAGGTGACCTTGCCGAACTCGTCGGTCACCTTCTCCAGGATGCCGACCATGATCGTGGTCTTGCCTGGCGCGTGCTGCAGGTGCTTCAGCAGGCCGATCACCTCGCGCGCCATCAAGCCATAGGCGCCACGGGTGTCCGGTTTGCCGGTCTTTTCCGAGAAGGCTTCGGGCCGCGTCTTGGCCCAGGCCATGGCCTGCCGTGTGAGGTCGGTGATGCTGTCCAGGAACACGATGGACTTGCTGGCGATCAGCCGCACCAGGTCGGGATGCGCCGCGGCGAGATGCTGATAGTGGCCTTCGGAAAAGAACCCGGTCGGATCGGCTGCCGGATTCACACCGCCGACCAAGCAGGCGATGTCGATCGCATCTTCGAAGCAGCGGACGGGGATGCTGTCGCCGCGCCAGTCCTGCACCGACTTGAGGCCGGCCTCGAGATCGATGCAGATGGCCTTCTCGGCGGGCATCGTTTTGACCTGCGTGGTCTTGCCCACGCCGCTGGGCCCGAACAGCGCCAGGGTGGTCTTGTTGACGGCGCTCGACAGGCGCTCGTCGGCCGTGACGATGCGGAGTGCCATCAGCGGCCTCCCTGCATCGGGATGACGCCGCCGGCGTGCGGGCTGTCGCGCAGCGCGGTCTCAGACAGGATGGTCAAGCGATAGGTGGCGCGGCCGGTGCGGACCGTGCGCGCCGGCTCGAAGGCCGCGCGAATGCGCTCTGGCCAGGCGGCGTAGGCGCGCTCTGCCACCTTGAAGCTGACCTCGACATACTCACCGGGATCCTCGCCGCCGGTACGGATCTGCTCGGTGAGCGCGGCGAGCCGACGCTGATCCCACTCGACTTTCTTAGGAAGGTCGGCGGCGATCTCGACCGTGCCGTCCATGAAGCGCACCGTGCCGGTGTCCTTGCCGGCCGCGGCGCGGGCACCGATGGCGCGCTGCTCGTAGCGCATGGCAATGGCACCCTCGATCCAGTCGAGTGCGCGCTTGGCGATGTCGAGGCGAGACCGCGCCTCCTCCTGCAGGAGGGCGAGATGCTCCGCCGGTAGGTCAATGACCTGGCCGATGGGCAGCAGGCGCATGTCGTCGATCGTCGGGTGGTTGCGGCGCGAGGCGTCCATCACGCCGCCTCCCGACCGAGCAGGTCGGCCAGCGCGTATCCGGCGGCGCTGCGGGCACTCAGCGGCCGCGGCCGGACGATCAACAGATAGGCGCAGCGACCTTCAGCGATCCGGCGCTGCACGAGGTGCCCAAGGCCAGTCTCCGCCATCGCCCAGACGCGGCGTGCAACCGCTTCGAGATCAGCGCGCCGGTCAGGCGGCAGGTCTGAGGTGATCCTGTCGCGATCGCGGGCGAGCAGGCCGATGTGATAGACGATGGCATCGCCGGGCGCCGCGTCGGCGAAGCGATCGCACAGGCCGTTCTCGGTCAGCACGACGTCGAGCAGATCCTCCAAGTTCAGCAGGATCTCGGTCGACAGCATCTCTGGGGGTGTGAAGCGCACCGGTCGGCTCTCCCTCTCACGCAAGGTCGTCATCTGGTTTCATACGGATCAGCGAGAATCCGTTCTCACGGCCTCGACGCGGTGAAGGCGGAGGGATGCGCGCCTGCCGCACGGAGCCAGCAGCGGAGATCGGCAAGAGCGCGATAGAAGGTCGCCGACGACACGCCGCTCGCGTCGCGCGCATCGACCACGTCGCGATGCGCGACGATCAGGTCGAGCAGCGTCCGCGAAGCCCCCGGCAGTTCGATGGCGGCGCTGCGCAGCGCGATCGGCAGGTCGGGATCGAACCAGGCTGCCGGGAGCGTGCTGGCGATGCCGTGGCCGTCGTTGCCGTCGAGCGGAACGGTGTCGATCGAGGCCGGCGCCCGCGCACGGTCGATGACCACGTGCTGGGCGAGCAGGCTGACAAAGGTCGACCAGGAAGCCCGCCGCGCATCGTAGCGGTCGGACGCCTCGACGATGGCGAGCAGGATGTCCTGGGTCAGGTCCTCCCGATCCACCCGACTCAAGCGCCGGTGCCGGGAGAAGCGGCCGGCATGGTGACGGGCGGATGCCAGCGCCACCCGGATACGATCATTGTCCCAGTTCTGGGGATTCTCTGCCTCTCGGGACTGTTGCTCGGGCACGGTGCGGATCCTTGGATGAGGCGGCTGCGACGACCTCAAGCCAGCACGGCGTTCCCCGGTGCGACGAGGGTGGAAAGGTGCCGAATGGGGCGGAAATGCCCCCGAACGATTTCCGCACCAACGTTGTTTCAATGACTTAGGTGCGCGCCGACGCCTCCTGGCGCTCCCGAGGTGCCGAATTCCGATTTGCGCACCACCCCGGCAAACGACTGCTGGACGTCACCCGAGTAAGGAACGTAAAGTGAACACACGCGTTGCCGAAACGTGGCTTCCCGAGGACCGCACTCCTATGACGCTGATGATCGACTATGCCTGCCGACCGGGGAGCGCGGCGCCACGCTCGCTCACCGTGGCCGCCATCCGGGCGGTCGCCGGGCAGGTGCGCCAGCAGATCCCGCGCGAGCCGAGCGAGCTGGCGCTATCTCTCGCCGCGTTGGTGGATGCCAGTCGAAACGTTGCCGTGAACGGGCGCCGGCTGCTGGTGTCCTGGGACATTGCGGGCGCGCTGCAGGACGAGATTGGCCGGCCGGTGCTCGGCCTGTGCGACACCGATCCTGACGAGCCGGGTTGGGCCTTTCTGGCGGTCAATGGGCCGATGACCGTCCATCGGCCAGATCTCGCGCTTAGCACCGCCGCGCATGAGCTTGGGCATCTGCTGTTCGACGTGCCGGCCGCGCTAGAAGGTGGTCCGCGGCGCTATCGCGCCGTTGCCAGCTCGCCGCAGGCGCTCGATCGCGTAGGCCGTGGTGCTGAGGGGCGGGCGAATGCGTTCATGGGGGCGTTGTTGGCGCCGCCGGTGCCGCTGCACACGCGGTTGCTGGCCCATGCCCGTGGCGAGGGGCTGCGTTTGGCGCGCGGACCACATCAGGGCCGGCCGGGCAGCCCCATCCTTGCCTCCGGCAACGCACCCGACGCCGTCGCCGGCGTCATGGCGGCGCTTGCCGGGGATTTCGGCGTGTCAGAACGGTTCATTGCCGTGCGCCTGGCGCGCTACGGCCTTATCCAGGGAGAGGTGTGATGGCGTTTGGGGCAGCGGTTCGCGCCCGGCGCACCGAGTTGCGCATCGGGCTCAATGACATGGCGGAGCGGATGGGCATCTCGCCCGGCTACTGGTCGCGCGTTGAACGGGAGATCGAGAAACCACCCAGCGACGAACTCGTGCAGCGCGCCGCGGCGATCCTCGGGATCCAGCTCGACGACCTGTTCGTGGAGGCGCAGCGCCTGCCGCCCGATATGCGACGGGACATCGGCAAGGTGGTGCTCGCCTATCGGCGGATGCGCCCATTCGCCGCTGGCTGAGGAATCTGACATGGCGACGCGGCCCAAACACAAACGCTTCTTCAGCATCGACGACGTCGGCGCTCATTTCGGTCTGTCGCTCGTCGACATGGGGGTCATGGCGGCCGAGGGGCAACTACGGCTCAGTGTCCCGGTTGCTGGCCTGCGCGTGGAAATCGGCGACTGGGAGGAGGACGGTGATGGCCATGGGTTCAGGATTCCGGCCGGCTATCGCATGCTGAATGGCCTCGTCGATCTCTACCCCGTCGATGGATGGACCATCTTGCGCAACGGCACCGGTGTTGTGCACGCGCTCCCGACAGAAGGTGCTGGGTATACGAGCATCGAAACCGGCAATCCGGATCAGGAGGGCCTGCTGGTAACGCGCGACGAGCTTGGGGTGCGCCGTGAAGAATGGCGTCGTCTCGAAGCGCAGGACGGCGATCACGAGGCGGAGGCGGATGCACCTGCCCGTTCTCGCCGAGGGGTGCAACCGACCCATGATTGGGATGCCGCAAGGCTGGAAGCGTGCCGGCTGTTCTATTTCGAAGGGGTGCCGGAGTCCCAGGCAGCCCTGATCCGCCACATGCAGACCTGGTTCGCGTCCAAGGGGCTCAAGGTGCCCGATGACAGCACCTTGAAGCGCCGCCTTCGCGATGTGTGGGCGATGTTCGGACCGGAAGCGAAGAAGCGCGCCGCTTGATCATCATGTCCTGCGCGATGCCGTGAGAACGATGCCGCGCAGATCCGTAGATAAGGGGCAGGACGATTGTGGATCGCCATGCCCCCCACACCGATCAATCATCACCTTGCACCCCACCTTCGTGAGGTCTGTGACCTGCTTGCGCGCGGCATCCTGCGGCTGCGCAGCCGCGCTGCCGAGGATCTCGCCCGTGATGCCGCGCAGGTCGAGGCTCGCGGAGACGTTCGCCTACACTCCACCGCCCGGCAGCGCCGTCATGCGAATCCCAGGAGAAAGGGAGCCGCATGACCAGACGATCAACCACGAAGGCGAAGCAGCAGGATTCTGCGTCGCCGGCGCCCTCCATTCCGAAGATGCCGCCCGCTCAGGTGCTACCGCGGCTGGCCGCCCTGAAGTCGGCGCCGATCGCGCAGCTGAAGCAGCAATGGCGGGAACTGTTCGGGAAGGAGCCGCCGCCGTTCAGCCGCAGCTACATCACCAGCCGGCTCGCCTATCGCATCCAGGAACTCGCCTATGGCGGGCTGAAGCCGGAGACGCGGGCCCGGCTCGAGGCGCTTGGAGAGCAACTGGACGGCGGCAATGTCGTGCTGCGGCGTATCCGCGCCGACAGCCGGCCGCTGCCGGGAACGCGACTGCTTCGCGAGCATGACGGCGCGCAGCATGTCGTCACCGTCCGAGCGGACGACTTCGAGTATGAGGGGCGGCCGTATCGCTCGCTCTCTGCCATCGCGCGCCACATCACCGGCACGCGCTGGAACGGCTGGGCATTCTTCGGGCTGCGCCAGCCAGGCGGTAGCGCATGAGGCGGAAGGCATCTGCCGGCGACGTGATGCCGGCGACCACAAGAAAGCTCCGCTGCGCGGTCTACACGCGCAAGAGCACGGACGAGGGGCTCGACAAGGAGTTCAACACGCTCGATGCGCAGCGCGAGGCGTGCGAGGCGTATGTCGCCAGCCAGCGCGCCGAGGGCTGGACCTTAGTCAGGGACCGCTATGACGATGGCGGGTTCTCCGGCGGCACCCTAGAACGCCCGGCGCTGAGGCGCCTGCTGGCCGACATCGAGCAAGGGCTGGTCGACGTCATCGTGGTCTACAAGATCGACCGGCTGTCCCGATCGCTGATGGACTTCGCCAAGCTGGTCGAGACGATGGAGGCGCACGGCGTCACGTTCGTTTCCGTCACGCAGTCGTTTAATACCACCACCAGCATGGGGCGGCTGACGCTGAACATCCTGCTCAGCTTTGCCCAGTTCGAACGCGAGGTGATCGGGGAGCGCATCCGAGACAAGGTGGCGGCGTCGAAGGCGCGCGGCATGTGGATGGGCGGAAAGGTGCCGCTCGGGTATGATGTCGCCAACCGGAAGCTGATCATCAACGATGCGGAGGCGCCCCGCGTCCGGCGCGTCTTCGAACTCTTCGTCGAGACGGGCTCAGGCGTCGAGACGGTCCGCCGCCTGCAGGACGAGGGCATCACCAGCAAGTCCGGGAAGCTGCTGGACAAGGGGGACGTCTACAAGGCGCTGAACCTGCGGACCTACATCGGGGAGGTGACGCACAAGGGCAACGTTTACCGCGGCGAGCACGAGGGCATCGTGCCGCGGGACCTGTGGGACCGGGCGCATGCCATTCTGCAGGTGAGCCCACGAACTCGGGCCGCGCAGAACCGGCAGCACGCGCCCGCGCTGCTGAAAGGGCTGATCTACGGCATCGATGGGCGGGCGCTGTCGCCGACGCATGCGGTGAAGAATGGCCGGCGCTACTGCTACTACGTCGCACAGCGGGTGCTGAGGGCGGACATGATCGTGGACGACAGCATCGTGCGGCGCGTGTCGGCGGCGCAGATCGAGGGCGCCGTGATCAGCCAGGTCCGCGCCCTGCTGCGCCAACCGGAGATCGTGGTTGGCACTTGGCTCGCGGCGAGGAAGGAGGCGCCGGAGCTGACCGAGCGCGAGGTTCGCGATGCGCTGCATCGGCTCGACCCACTATGGGAGGAGTTGTTCCCGGCGGAGCATGCGCGGATCGTGCGGGCGCTGGTGGAGCGGGTGGTGGTCGGGCCCGCCGGCGCCGATATCCGGCTCCGCGTTGAGGGGCTGGCCGGCCTGGTCCGCGACCTCACGGCGATCGCGCCCGAAGCGCTGAGGGCTGCCGCATGACTGCAGCAACGAGCATCACGGTGCGGGTGCCGCTGAAGATCCGGCGTCGGCCGGGGCGGAGGACGGTGGTGACGCCGGTGGCAGCAGAGGGCGGTGATGCTGCCATCGCGACGCGCGCGGACCCGGCGCTGGTGAAGGCGCTGGCGCGGGCGTTCCGCTACCAACGACTGCTCGACGATGGGCGGTACGCCTCGATCAGCGAGATGGCGGCGGCGGAGCGGATCGAGCGCGGATACCTGGGAACACTGCTACGGCTGACTCTGCTGTCGCCCGCGTTGGTGGAGGAAATGATGGACGCAAGGGCCAGATGCGCCGCGACGCTTCCCGAACTACTCCAGCCATTTCCTGAAATCTGGGAACACCAGCAGGCGCAATTGATGCCACGTTGACGGCAGCGCGCTCGTCCGCTCCACGCCACCCATTCCAGTCGTTCGGGGTAGGAAATCCGCCTCCACGAGCAGAAAGTGGCGCCATGGGCGTCAACCCGCTGCTGGGAGGAAGAGCCAGTGAGGGGTGGCGTGACTGCGTTCGCATTAAGGGCGCGATTGGTCGCCCTGGCCATACTCGCACCTGCGCGCCTGCACCCCACCTTACCCCTTGATACGCGACACCGTGTACGTCGGATTGCTAAGGTCGACTTCGATCTCCGAAGTGAAGGGCCTCATATATGCGCCCGCGTCGAACCCCTTGAATTCGATGCCGGCTGCCTTCATCGCTTTGAAAACTCGGCAGACGGCGGAGGTGAATACGGGGACCAGATCTAGATAGATCTGACTTTCGGGATGGCGCTCGGTCAGACCTTTCTGGCGGATTGCCGCAAGCCTCAGTTGGCTCTCGATTAGCATGAACCGTTGCTCTGCTTTGTCGAGCCTCAGGAACGTATCGAGGTGCGGTGACGCGAGCTTCGGATCAAGTCGCGCGTCGAGATCAGTCAATCTGATATAGTGACTCATGCGAATGGGCGCGCCTTGGGCTGTCGGATAGGTTGCGAGCAGGAACGAAGCGCCAATCCACCGCAAGGGTTCGTCATCGAGAAACAGGCGGGAATAGAGGCTGCGGAACAACGGATGGTCACGATGATGGATCGCGTTCCGCACGGCAATTAGCAGCGCGGTATCACCGTGATCGAAGTAAGGGAAGAGCGCCTTGCTTACGTCGTAGAGGGTGTGGAATGCCTCCAGCTTCGCTTCGAAGGCGCGATCCAGATTGTTGATGGCCTCCTCCCGATCAACCTTAAAGAGTTCCGTGAACCTCATGTGAGCCTCGACATACAAGCGCATCGTGTTAGCCAGGATGCTGATCGCTCCCTCAATCGGACTGTTACGTCGCAACCGTTTCACTCCTGCCTAGGACCCCGCGATCATGCCTCGGGACGCCTCCTGTTCATTGCTCACCCTCAGAGATGGCAATCGCAGCTTCGATTTCCGCGAGCGTAACGCCAAAACCGAGTTCCGTTTCGATGCTGCCTTGCCGCATCGTGCTTGCCTCGATGCATGTGCAATCCAAGCGAATTCGGAACGAAGCTGAACTACGGTCGCTCATACCTGCGCCCCGCATCGTCGCTCATCGAGCTGGAAATCGGGCAGGCTGCCGCCGGCCAATACCGCCTTTCTGAGGCGCACCCAGCGTCGCTTGCTCGGGGTAGCGCCCACACTGCGACAAAACTGTTGGCCTTCAAATTTTCATGTCGACGGTCCCGGTCTCACCATCTGGGCCAGGAACGGCTGGATGTACGCCGCGACGGGCTCATAAGCCGCCTCGCTCAGGAGCTGATTCCTGCCCTGTCCAACACGGACGATGGCGGCCTGGTCGGGGGATACGCCGACGGCCTCTTCCACCGCGACGATCAATTGACTGTCCTTAGGCCGGTCGGAGACCAGGAACTTGATGATCGCCGGCAGATGCTCGTGGTCCTGTCCCTGCTGGTTGGGCGCGTCGATCACGATGGGGCAGAAGGTCGCCGACCCGTACTCCCTGACGGCGTGAAGGAAAGCGTAATAGTAAGCCGCCAGGCCCCTTGGCCCTTCGCTTCCCCGCGCACGAGGCGGGGACGCAATCGATCCCTCGTCCTCCAGCCCCACATCGAGCCACTGCGCCACCCTGTGGAGCTGCTTACCGAAGTAGTCCATGATGGACTGCGTCCGCTTTTTTTCGAGTAAGCGGCGCATTTCGGCCTGACGCTCCTTGATCAGCACAGTCAAGCGCCCGATTGCCGTGTCCGCTTCGTCTATGCGGCGGCGCAGCGCGCGCGTCGCCGCATTTCTGCCCTCGGCGGCGACGACGTCGCCGAGGCTGATGTCGCGCCGCCTAGCGGAGAGGACTGCCTGCACCCGCACGATCGCCTCAGCCACCGCCGACACATTCAACCGAACTTTCTCCATTTCGGCGCTGGTCTTGCGGATCTCTTCTTGGGCCTGCTGAGCCACAGCGGTCAGGGTGTCGCCGTCGGCCGCGATCTTGAAGCGTGCCGCAATGTCGTTCGAGTAGTGCTCGCCACAGGTCGGGCATTCCACGTCGACTGGCTGGTGCGTCGCGCTGGCAAATACCTCGTCGAGCTCACTCAGCGCGCCGCGGGCGACGGCGAGCTGCGCAGACCACAGGGCGCGGACTTCGGTCAACTCGGCGAGCTTTTCCCGATGCGCGACCTCATGCTCGTGTAGCCGCTGGCTCTCCTCGACGAGACGAGCCGCCTCGTCCTCGAAGTCCGAGAGCGTCAGGTGGAGGGTCAGATCTGGCGCTGTGTCCTCCAGATGGGCAACCGCATCGACTAGGCCGCGGCGGCGAAGCTCGGCCTCGCTCAGCTCCCGTGCCATCCGGTCCCGCTCGGCGCGGGCGACGTAGTACTCGTTGGGCTTCAGACCTGAGTGGTAGTCCGCGAGCGTCCTCGCGGAATCGGGAAGGTACATATTCGTGAACGATGCCCAGGGTATGCTCCAGCTCCGGTCCTGATCGACATAGTAGGGCGCAAATGCGTAGGCCGGAGGCGGCATGACGACATTCTTCCGCTGGTCCGTCATCAGTAGGCGGAAGTCGAGCATCTCAGCGAGCTGTGGGCCGAGCTCGGACGACACAGAGCTGGTCTGGAACTTCCAGTTCCCCGCTTCGTCGAAGATTGCGTACACGCCGCCGGACTTCACGATCGTCCGCACCACCCCGTCGATGATGAACTCGACCGCAGTAACGACCCGCTCGGACTTCCATCGACCATCGATGCGGTGTGGCTCCGCGCCGAAGGTGTCATACAGGCTTTTCAGGAGTGCGGATTTGCCGAACCCGTTCGCCGCCTGGATCACCGTCGCGCCCGGGCCGAACTCCATCGTGAACGCGCGGCGTCTGTCGCGCGAGAGCAAGAAGACCCTTCGAAACTTCATCATACGCACGACGCCGTCCCCCCAGGCTCAGCAGTAGCCGCCGCAAGCCATAGCCGCGTTCACTGTCCATTCACGGCATCGAACGCCTCAACGAGAAGCGCCGCCTCCCACGTCCAGTCATCGTACTTCGCCCGAAAACTCGGATCGACCTGCGCCGACAACTCGGCTGCCGCACCCAACATGTCCAGCACCTTCGACAGGCTGCACGCAGCGACGCCAGCCGCGGCCCGTAGTGTCGAGTGAAGCTCATCAATCGCCGGCAATCGCTTCGAGCGGTTTCGCTGGTACAACGTGACGGCCGTCTTAAGGCGGATGCGATCCAACGAAGATCGACTGGCGGCCTGGAGTTCGCTGTCGATGACGGCCCAATCGTCCAGGATGTTGCGGCGCGTCTGCGCCTCACAAAACACCTTCTCCAGGTCATCGCGGCATAGGCTCTTGTTCGCATAGAGCTCGACGAGCTGCGCGCATTCGGTGGTGTCGTTTGTCTTCGCCGTCACCTCCGTGATCAGCGTCTTGTAGACCGCGTTCACCGAGCCGGCGGCCCCTTCATCGAGGAACTCGACCAGCCGGCCGCGCAAGTAGGTATCGTAGCCCGGCAGCGGAACGCGCGTGCGCTCGAAGCGGACGATGCTGCTCTCGTCGGGCGCACGCGGTGATGGGAAATCCTGCTCGAGAGCCTTCGCGAATGCCTTCTTTGCCTTCGGTCCGAGATCCGGGTACGCAAGGACTGCATGATCAGGCGATGATAGCTTGCCGGTGGCCAAATCGAATTCAAAGTACGCGTTCGTCAGAAACACTGTTGCTACCAGCATGTCGGCGAAGGCGATCGTGTGATGGTACATCTTGCCGATCGTCGTGCGCGGGTTCGCGCCCTCTGCTTTGCACAGTGGGGCCGTCTTCCATGGGCCTGTCTCTCGCCCCTTTATCTGGATGAACTCGATGCTGGTGGGCTCGTTCGATCCCACTAGGATCGCCAAGTCATCGAAGTGATCGAACAGGGCGCGGTAATCGACGCCGTTCTGATGCAGTTCGAGGAGTTTCGCCAGCGAGGCGTGCACCTGGAACGCGAACCGCGCACCGGTCCGAGGGCCAGCCTTTTCGCGGGGTTGTGCCATCAGCATAACGCTGGAAAGCGACGACATCGGATCACTTGTAGGTTTCGAGAGACTAGTACTTTGAAACTAGATGGCGAACCGAGCAAGGCCCGGCTGAGTGTCCGGTCGGTGGGATCATCCTAGCACAGAGACTGGAGGCTTTCGGGGTGGTGCAGCGGCATCCAGGGCACGCCGCCCGGCGAGATCCCGCCGCACTTCCAGTTGCGCCCGTGCGGTCAGCGTGTGGCACAGTGGTGGGCTCTGCAAGAATCGGAGCGACGACCGGCGGCTTTGGCGGCAACCCGCCATCCCAGGATGTCGCGCGAACGTGCGCATCGACGCGTTGCAGCCTGTCCATCGTGGCGCCGCCGGACATGACGTTCACGACCTCGACGAACCTACTGCCTGGCGAACCAGAGTGCCGCGGAATGGTCAGAAGCTCGCGCCGGTCGGGAGCTTCGTGTTTGTCGTCCTTCTACGCGACCGATGACGCGATCATTGCCGCCTATGGGCGTCCGGGATTGCCGGGCGAGGCGGCGCTCGATGTCGCTATCAGGCTTGCGGACGGATCAACGGTTGGCAGCAATGAAAGATTGCTGGGGCAATCGGATTACTGATTTTCGGAAGCGGCCGCGGAAAAACAAGCCCATAGTTCAACAGCTTAAGCTTGAGGGTAAAATCGGCCTACCCTCAAGGTTCAGAGACTCTCCGCTCTCTCCGGCCCAGAAACGCCAGTAGTTGCGCCGTCGAACCATCAAGGTCCACGCGCAAACCCCGGCCAAACCTGCGCCTCAGCGCGGTGCCCTGACCAGGAGAGACAGGTTGTGAGAGAGAAGAATGGAGCAGCGGTGGCAACCGGGGAATGAAGTTCTCTGAGGCGGAAACCCAGCCTAACTCCTAAGGCTTAGGCCGTTCGTGGGGGCTGAGGCGCGCGAACGCCATCGACCTGCTCGAAAGTGACCATGCGGTCAGCTTCCTCATCCCATAGTAGGTGGTCGGGTGCCGAGAAGGCTTCACGCAGGGTGACGACACGTGCCGTGGCGAAGGCAGGATGGGCCTGGTGGCAGGCCTCCAACAAGTAGTTCGGAATGCGCGGCGCGAGATGGTGTATGTGGTGGAAGCCGATGCTCGCTGTCAGCCAGCGCAGGACCGCCGGTAGCCGAAGGTAAGAACTCCCGGCGAGAGAGGCCGCCACCCGATCCCAAGCGGCGTGCCGCGCCCAGTGCACATCCTCGAAGCGATGCTGCACGGAGAAGAGCCATACGCCGACGATGCTCGCCGGCAGTATCACAGCGACCACCCCGGCAACCACTGGCCAGACGCCGAGCAGCAGCGAGAGTCCACCGTAGAAGACGATCAGGGACAGATTGGTCAGATGCACGCTGCGGTGCTCCCGTCCCCAGCCGAGCGGCGCATCGTAGGGCAGACGGTAGAGCATCAAGAACACCAGCGGAGGGAACAGCACCAGCATGCATAGGGGGTGGCGCATAATGCGGTATCAGTTGGCCAAGGTGGTGGCCGGCCCGTCGCGCGGGCAGTCCGCGAATGCGGTTAGTCCCTATGCGGAAATGCGGTGATCCCCTCTCAGCGCCTTCGGCGTTGAGTCGCTCATCAAGCCATTTATGAAAGTCGCACCGATGGCCTCCGACACGACCGGCACAGTCCGGACCACCATGCTCCTGCCCGAAGGCGGGCCGGCGCTACCGTCTCGCATCTCCTGGGGCGCTGTGCTTGCCGGCAGCCTCATCGCCGCGGTGATCGCCGCCACGCTGAACATTCTCGGTCTCGCGGTCGGTGCAACCACAGTGGATGCCGTTGCTCATGCCACGCCAGGCGCGGCGCAGATGGGCATCGGCGCGGCGATTTGGCTCGTCATCGCCAACACGCTAGCCCTCGCGGCTGGTGGCTATACCGCGGCTCGTCTTTCTGGAACAACGGACGATACAGACAGTGTCCTGCATGGCCTCGCCGTTTGGGCCCTGGCATTTCTCGTGTCAGCGGTGCTCGTTGGCAATCTGCTCGCAGGCCTGGTTTCGACGGCCTCCAGCGCCGTCAGCAACGTGGCCGGAGGCGCAGCGTCAGCGGTTTCGGGCGTTGCAAGCCAGGCGATGCCGGACACATCGCCATCAGCCCTCGTGGATCGCGCGCGGGACACGCTTCGCGGCGTCGGCGGCGAGCCGCAAGCCATGACGACCGAGCAGCGCGGCGCTGAGATCACTTCTCTGTTGGGACGCCGAATTGCCCGCGGCTCATTTGCTGGTGAGGAACGTGTCCGGCTCGACACGTTGGTCGCGGCAGAATTTGGCATCGCGCCTGAGGAGGCGTCGCGTCGTGTGCAGGCAATGGAGGCTGAGGCCCAGCGCAGCGCGGCCCAAGCCGCTGCACTCGCTCGCCAAGCCGCCGATGCAACGGCGCGAGCCGCTTCAATCGGCGCGTTCGGCACGGTAGCCGCGCTGCTGCTTGGAGCCGCCGCAGCGGTGCTCGGCGCGCGGCGCGGCACCCGCGATCGAGTTGCCCTGACGACGTCAGGCACGGTTCGGCGCGCGGCCTGATCTCTCGATGCGGCCGTGGCCTCATTCGTGAGGTCACGGCCGCTACGGCGCAATCAGGGTCCCATCAGTAGGACTTGGTAGAACGCTCCAGTCACAGGCCGAACGTGGGTCGCATACGGCACGCGAATGGATATGGTGCCGCAAGCGTTTTCCTTCGGAACCGACCGGAACGTTGGTCGCCATGACGCCTGACGCCGCGGCCGTTGCAATTTGACGAGCAAAGAAGACCGAGCCGAACGGACCTTCAAACCCGGTGACGCCTTCGAGCGTTACGCTCATGCGCTGCCGACATTTGCGGCAGCATAGGGAGCGCAGGCGCGGCGTTGCTGGATTGGGACGATCTTCGCTTTTTTTTAGCTGTCGCGCGGACTGGCAGCCTGTCCGCCGCGGCCCGGGACTTGCGCGTCACCCAATCTACCGTTGGCCGCCGCCTCGGATCACTTGAAGGTGGTCTCAATGCCCGTCTGCTTCATCGCACCCCGGAAGGCTACGTTCTCACGCTGGCAGGCGAGGCTATTCTCGCCCAGGCCGAACGTGTTGAGGCTGAGGCACGCGCGGTGGAGCGGACGGTCGGCGGCCGTGATTCGCTCCTCGAAGGGGTAGTGCGGGTAACGGCGGTCGAAACGCTGGCCAGCCACGTTCTGCCGCCGGCCTTCTGCGCACTGCAACTTGGCAGCCCTGAGATCAGCATCGAGTTGCTGGCCAACGTACGGCATATGAGCCTTGCAATGCGGGAGGCGGATATCGCGGTGCGGCTCACGCGCTTCGAGCAGCATGACCTCGTCGCCCGAAGAATCGGCACCATGTCGCATGGGCTCTACGCCAGCCCCACGTATCTGGAGCGCCACGGCCCACCGGATTTCACGGCTGGATGCCCAGGGCACCGGCTAGTGACAGGCTTGGACGGAACCGAAGTGCCGGAACTCGCAAAGTGGCTCGCTGAGGTCGCTCCCCGCGCCACGGCGGCATTGCGCACCGACAGTCCGGAGGCCCAATTGCAGGCCACCATGTGCGGCCAGGGCATGGCCTGCCTTCCCCGGCTCAGAGGCGATGCGTTGGGACATGGGCTGCGACGCCTGCGACCACCTGTCGCACCGGCGGTGGTTGAGGTTTGGCTTGCTGTACATAAGGACAATCGCAGAATACCTAGAGTGCGGCTGGTGATTGATGCCGTGGCGGCCGCCGTCCGGGATCTGGCAAGTCCATTGGATCCACCTAACCTTCAAGACGACACGCAACCCGAGTCTAGATTCCCGGACCCTCGGCCAGAGCAATCTTGAGTTCAGTGCCATCGTGAAGCGTATTCGCCACTGGCGATCGCAAGGCTGCTCGAACTATCAGCGCTTCCAGAACTTGGCGCGGAGCGTCGGATACGATGTGGACCTCGACGCGAACCGCAGCAAGGCCGAGCGGGGGCGGCGCACTCATGTCCATCGGCGCGACTGCGATGTCTGCTTCGAGATCGAGCGCCAAATGCGCGAGCGCGATACCACGGGCAGTGGCGTTGGCCCGAATAGCTATCGTGAGATCAGACCCAAGTGCCGTCAGGAGTACCTCGAGCGGCTCGGGCGCCGGCTCCAAGTCAGCTATTCCTCCAGGCTCATCGACGACGATCGCTGGCACGTCGCGGATGTGCGTGAACTGGCGGACACGGCCGCTGACCACAGTCCGGGAACGGATGGTTCTCAGCATCGCCATGCCGGCGCAAATCTCCTCGCGCATATGCGGGCCTCTGAGAAAGCGAGGTTGGCATGCATCTCCAACGTGGGATGCCGAGCGGCTGAAAGCGCGGTGCAAAGCTGCTCACCGAATGTGCGGAGATGCGCAGGCCAATACCAGCGCCAGAACTTGCACGCAGTGCTAGAGAACGAGGTGTCCTGACGGACATGCGTGAAGCCTACCACCAAGGCATCTCGGAATGCGCGGGACCTAAAGTGAGATCGTAGCAATGCGGGATGATAGAGTAACCTCCGGCGGACACGCCTCGCATTCGAGTCGATGTGATCGCTTCCTCTGGCGGGAGGCAGCATGTTCGACCAAGCCATAGAGAGGCTCCGCAGCCTCGGCGATACTGCGATGACAATCCTGCCCAGCATGTTGCTCGGCCTGTTAATTTTCAGCCTCGGCCTTCTCGTGGTGCGCGGTGTGCGTACCGGCGTGACAAGAGCCGCATCGTTGCGGGACGCATCAGCGGGATCTGCTGCCGTCTTCGGGCGAATCGCGGGTGGCGTCGCGACGCTGATCGCTTTCCTTATCGCCGCATCGGTCGCGTTTCCTTCGGTCTCCGCGGCTGACCGCTTCAATCTCCTTGGTATCGGCGGCGTGGCTATCGGGTTCGCTTTCCGCGATGTCCTACAGAACCTGCTTGCAGGGGTGTTGATCCTGCTGACGCGCCCGTTCCGGATCGGCGATCAGATCAGCCAGGGCGGGCAAGAGGGCACGGTGGAAGACATCTGGATCCGTGCGACGGTGCTGCGGACCTACGATAATCGGCGCATCCTCATCCCCAATGCATCGCTCTTCACCGACAAGATAGAGGTCATCACCGCGTATGAGACCTGGCGGTTGCAATTCGCGCTAACCATCGGAAACGGCGACGACATCGCCAAGGCGCGCAGCGTCGTGGTAGCTGCCTTGCGCGGCGCTGATGGCGTGCTTCCGGAGCCGACACCGGCAGCGTTGGTAACCCGGACTGGGTAGTGCCGGTGTGGACATGGTGGCGAGATTCTGGATCAACCCGCCGCGCCGCCGTGATGCGGTGGACGCGTTGGACAGCACCATCGAGGCTGTAAAGCTCGCACTGACCGAGGCCGGGCTGGACCTACCCTATCCCACCACACAAATCCTGTTCCACGACCAGACCGAGGAGACGGACGGTGATCGCGGCCTTCAGCGAGAGGGTTGGCCAGCCGGGGGGCAAGCGGTACCTCGAGGCCGATGGCGCGTTGAACGGGAGGAAAGACGTGCCGCCGAGGAGAGTACTGCTCGCGGCGGCCAGCCATGACTGCGATCAGTGGCCCGATCTTCGTGATGCGCACCGTATTTGCGCACGGAAAACTCAAGTGGCTAGAGGGATTGCTCGGCTGAGCCTCCATCTGCTCGGGGGCCGCTCCAGCAACATCGTGCCTGGCATCCGTACCGATGAAGGCAACGCGGTGTGATCTCTAACTTTGACCTGATCGCCCTGCTGCTGACCCTGTCGGCGACGTTCGGGTGGTTCAATCGCCGTTACCTGCGAATGCCGCACAGCATAGGCCTGCTTGTCATGGGCCTGATGGCCTCCGTCCTACTCATCCTCGTGGACCTCGCCTTCCCGGCGCAGCATCTCTACGGCGACCTGACCCGCACCCTGCGGCGGATCGATTTCACTGCACTCGTCATGGACGGCATGCTGGCCTTCCTACTGTTCGCCGGCGCAATCAACCTCGATCTCCGCGCCATTCGCGCTCGTGCCTGGCCCATTGCCTCCCTCGCGCTGATCGGCACGCTCATCTCAACTGCATTGGTCGGTGGATGCCTCTGGCTGGCGGCCGGCTGGCTCGGCATGCCGATGACGCTGAGCTGGGCAATGGTATTCGGCGCGTTGATCAGCCCGACCGATCCGGTGGCAGTGCTCACCATGCTCAAGAACGTGGATGTTCCGGATATTCTGCAGGCAGAAATGCAGGGTGAGGCTCTGTTCAATGACGGCGTCGGCGTCGTGGTCTTCACGCTGATGGTGAGTATCGCCTCGAGTGGCAGCGCCGCGGTTCCTCCTGGTGTTGCGGAGGTTATGTGGCATGTTCTCTTGGAAGTCGGCGGCGGGTTGGTGCTGGGTGCGGCCACGGGCTACGTGGCCTATCGTGCCCTGAGATCGATTGACGATTTCGCGGTCGAGGTGCTTATTACACTGGCTCTTGTAGCGGGCACCTACGGGCTGACGCAAGCGTTGGGTGCCAGCGGCCCGCTGGCGGTAGTGGCGGCCGGGCTACTTGTTGGTCACCGCGCGCCGCAAGACGCCATGAGCGATCATACCCAAGGCTATGTAACTGCCCTGTGGACCCTGATCGATGAAGTGCTGAACTCGATACTGTTCCTACTGATCGGCCTGGAAGTGCTGGTGCTCAGCTTCGATCTTGGGGTGGTCTGGCTAGCGCTGGCAGCGGTGCCGATCGTGCTTGTGGGACGGCTGGCCGCTGTTTCGGCACCTCTTCTCCTCCGTCGATGGGCAGTGATGGGCTCCATCAGCAACGTGCCGTTTCTCACGTGGGCGGGCGTGCGCGGCGGCATTTCGGTGGCACTCGCGTTGTCGCTGCCTGAGACCGAGGCGAAATCGGTGCTGCTGGCCGCGACCTATGGCGTGGTCGTTTTCTCCATCGTGGTTCAGGGATCAACACTTGGGCTGGTGGCGCGACACACGGTGAAGGCGGATGGGCGTTGATTGCGTCGGCCATATGCTCACAACTCTCCGGCCATGCGTTGAGGAAGATGCGCGGTTTGCTGATCATCCCGACGTGCCACTGACGCGGTGAGAGCAGCGAAATGGGATTCCAGGTCACTCAAGCCCACGGGGTCGGTGATACTAGTGCGGCCGACTGCCAGAGCCAGTTGCGCGTGGCGCACAAGGATCGCCTGGCGCTCCGGTCGCTTCTCAACCTGCAAAGCTTTTTGAAGAACATCGATCAAACGTATCAGCACAGCTGCGGAACTCGCGGCGTTCTGTCGGATCATGTGGAACATCGCATCGCACAAACCGGCATAGTCGGTGACTTTTCGGTGCAACGCTACGGTTCCATCCCGCAGCAGGACGTTGCCGGCCAAATTGCGCGGCGCCACCTCGGTCAACGCGGCGCCGAGGTGATCCAGAACCGCCGTGGCAGTGAAGGGATCGTTGATACCCGGCGACAGGGCACGTACCGCCACTTCGACAAGTTGGCGCACGGCGAATTCGAGATCCTGGGCCGCGGCCGGTCGCGACCCGATTGAACAGGCCGAAGCGATCTCGATCTGTGCAGCACTGGCAACACCGGGATCGGCGACTTCTGCAATTGGCAAACCGGGCAGGATGTAGTCGCCGGGGCGTACCAACAGCGTCAATGCGGTTTGGTGCTTGGCCGCCCAGTCGGCCAGGGCCTCATCATCGACCGTCCTGAGGTAGCCAGCCTTGGAAATTGCAATTGGAGTACCCGCCAGAGGAGCTGCCGGAGACGACATTGCGGGTTTCTCCGACGTCAATGCGAGGATGGCGTCAGAGAGATCGCGGTGTACCAGATCAATGACAATATTTACGTTGATGCCATTGGCGATGTGATGAACGAACCAGATGAGGGTGCCGACGCAGAGCAGGGCAAGCAGTAATGCGCCGGAGACGCCAAGATGCGGAATGAACGCGCCTTCATCAGCCGATCTGACACTCCGCAATAGCATAAGCGCATAAACGAACGTGCCCAGGAAGATACCGAGTGCGACCTGATTGCCGCCATCGCGCGTAAAGTTGCGCAGAAGGCGCGGACCCATCTGACCCGACGCAAGTGAAAGCGCGGCGACAGTGATGGAGAAGACGGTGCCTGCTACCCCGATTGTGGAGGAGGCGACGGCCCCCAGGAGCGCACGCGCGCCAGCCTCGCCTCCCGAGTAAATCCAACCGGTCCACCAGGGCGGGCCAAAATTTGCTCGCCCTTCGGCCCAAATGGCAAGTGCGCTCAATATGATGCCTGCCGCCACAATACAGGCTGGCCTCAACCAGAACAAGTCGCCGAGTGATTCGAAGGCGCCCCTTAAGCGGTGCATCATGATAGCTGCCTTAGAACGTCTTTCGCAGCTTATGCGGAATGTGCGAGGCGGCGCGTAAAATCACGGGGAAACCCAAACGAACCAGGCAACGCCGCTCGCCGGATCGCGTCGTCACGATCGACCCGTGCAGCTCAAGCGTGAGTGGCGGGGCGCGACGATGCGTTGGCCTCAAGTCGCTACAGCAATAAGTGCGCCCAGAGTGGTCAGGGGCTTGTGCCGTGGCGTGAAGCGTCATCTGCAGGACGCCCATGGCGCAGGCGAGCGGCAGGCATGAACAAGTCGTGTGCCCGCCCGCGTGTGCGCGGCCGACTGGCGTTAGCCCGGCGGTTCAGAAACGCCTTGGAGCGCGACCGTTCGAGCAAATGCTGTTACGCTGCAACCAAACGAGCGGCCCGACTTTACGTATCGATGCATTGATGCCGTTCTATGGCGGAATCTGCTGGGTAAGGACCTTGTGCGGGATGCGGCATAGTGGCGGCTAAGCCAGTCCAAACGGAACGGTCTGGCGCCGGGATTGTCGTCGGCATCGGTGCGTCGGCTGGCGGCCTCGACGCATTCAAGGTATTTTTCTCGAACATGCCCACCGACACAGGCATGGCGTTCGTCATCGTCCAGCACCTCGATCCCCATCACGAGAGTTCCTTGGCCGCTATCATCGGCGGCTACACGGCGATGCCGATACGCGTTGCCGCGAACGGGGACGCGGTGCGCCCGAACCACATCCACGTCATCCCGCCCGACGCCATCCTGACAATCCAGGGCGGCACTCTCGACGTGGCCCGCCCGGCGTCACCCGCCGCCCGCCGCACCTCGGTCAACACGTTCCTCACCTCGCTGGCCCAGGATCAAGGGGAGAACGCAGTGGGCATAATCCTCTCCGGATTCGGCAGCGACGGCGCGCTCGGCATCGCCGCGATCAAGGAGCGCGGCGGCCTCACCCTCAGCCAAGCCGACTTCGATCACCACGCCAAAGCCGGCATGCCACAGAGCGCCGCGTCGGGCGGCTTCGTTGACCACGTTCTCGCGGTGGAGGACATGCCAAAGGCGCTGCTGGATTACGGGCAGCGACGTGCAATCTCGGATGTCATCAAAGGGCCGGATGGTATCCGCCAAGACCTTCCGCGCCATCTCGAGACAGTCTACGCGGTACTGCACAGCACGCTGGGTCGCGACTTCAGCCAGTACAAGCCCGGCACGCTGATGCGTCGCATCCAGCGCCGGATGCAAGTGCTCGGGACCAATGAAGTGTCGGCCTACATCGAGCAGTTGCGGTCGCAGCCTGACGAGGCGGCGCTGCTGTTTCGCGAACTCCTTATCAGCGTGACCCAGTTTTTTCGCGACCCGGACGCGTTCGAGGCGCTCGCGGCCCAGGTGCTGCCCGGACTGATGACGGATGCGTACGGCTCGGAGCCAATTCGGGTCTGGGTCGCCGGGTGTGCCACGGGTGAAGAAGCCTATTCAATGGCGATTCTACTCAGGGAAAGTCTGGCCCGGCATCACTGCCGTCGCCCGGTGCAGGTCTTTGCAACCGATCTGGATGACCGGGCAATCGCCATCGCCAGAGCCGGGCTCTATCCGCTGACGATCGCTGAGGACCTCTCCGCCAAGCGCCTGGAACAGAACTTCGTCAAGGAGGACGGCTGCTTCCGAGTGAGCAAGCATCTTCGCGAAGCGTGCCTGTTCTCCGTGCACGATATTGTGAGTGACCCGCCATTCTCGCGGCTTGACCTGATCACCTGTCGCAATCTGATGATCTATTTCAAGCCGACGCTGCAGCAACGCGTGCTCGCTACGTTCCATTACGGCTTGCGCCCTGACCGGGCCTTGTTTCTGGGGATCTCGGAGGGCGTTTCCAGTCAGACGCGCCTGTTCGCACCGCTAGACAAGCGGCATCGCATTTACAAACGTCGAGACGCAGCGGCAACTCTTCCTTCGTTCACCGCGTCCGGATCGCTCGGCCAGCCGGCACCACGAGTCGAGTCGTCGATCGCGACCGGCATGGACCGGCAGACGGCCCGCATCATCGCCCGTTACGCGCCGGCATTTGTCATCGTCGATCGCCGATATGACGTGCTGCGCTTTTCTGGCCAGTTGAAGAAGTACATCGAGCCGAGCACCGGCGAGGCGAGCCTCAATCTGTTCGCCCTCCTGAATGCGGATCTGCAGTACGTGGTGCGCGGGGCCCTCAAGCAAGCAGTCGACACGGGCAGGCGGGTGCTGAGCGAGCGGCTCGTCATGGATGTGGGCGAGCATCGCGAGTTTGTCAGCCTGGCCGTCGAGCCGTTTTCCGGCCCGGCAGGCGAGCCCTTGTTCCTCGTTGCCTTCCGGGAGGTAGGGTTTGTACCGCAGGATGCAGCAGCGGAGCGTGGCGTGTCGGACCAGGGTGGCGCCGTGGAAGCGCTGAACGAAGAGCTGCTGGTAGCCCAAGAACGGCTGCGCGATCTCACGGAAGAGCTCGAAGCGGCCAAAGAGGAGTACCTGTCCGTTAACGAGGAGCTGAATGCGGCGAATGAGGAACTAGAGACCTCCCGGGAGGAACTGCAATCTCTCAACGAGGAGCTGCAGACGATCAACGCGGAGCTGAGCAACAGGAACGAAAGCCTAGTGCGCTCCAACAGCGACCTCGTGAATCTGTTGGACAGCACCCCCATCGCGATCTTGTTTCTCGACGGTGACATGCGAATCCGGCGCTTCACGCCGCGGCTTCTGGACATCTTTAAGGTGCGCGAGGGGGACGAGGGTCGTCCGATCAGCGACATCGTCACTCGCCTGGGCAGCAATGGGCTAGAAGAGGACGTGCAGCAGGTCCTGCGTACGCAAGCGCCGATCGCACGCGAGGTAACGCTGACAGACAGCGATACGAGCTACGTGATGCAGATCCGCCCGTATCGCGACCTGAACAATGTCCTGGACGGCGTTATCATCACCTTCATAGACATCTCCGAGCGCAAGCGGATCGAGGAAGTGCGTTCGAGGATCGCGGCGATTGTGGACTCGTCACAGGACGCGATCATCAGCACTGACCTGGATGGAATCATCACAAGTTGGAACATGGGTGCCGAGCAACTTTACGGCTACCCGGCAGCCGAGGCGGCCGGCAAGCCGCTCTCCATACTGCTTGCCGCGCCTGCGTTGGACGATTGGCCAGAAGTCTTGGAAAAGCTGCGGCAAGGCGAGCGCATCGCGCAATTCGACAGCATCAGGGTCGCCCAGGGTGGGCTCTCGATCGACGTCGCCATCACGATATCGCCGGTCAAGGGTGCCGAGGAGCGGATCACCGGCGCCTCGGTGGTCGCGCGGGACATCACCCATCGCCGGGAGGCGGAACTGAAGACGGCCTTGCTCCTCGGCGAGTTAGACCACCGCGTGAAGAACATTCTCGCGATTGTGTCCGCTGTGGTGTCGCAGACGTTAAAGGCCACGCCCTCGC
Organism: Neoroseomonas terrae; assembly: GCF_018129025.1. Taxonomy (GTDB): domain Bacteria; phylum Pseudomonadota; class Alphaproteobacteria; order Acetobacterales; family Acetobacteraceae; genus Neoroseomonas; species Neoroseomonas terrae. Next base: position 179,690 of record NZ_JAAEDI010000003.1, read on the forward strand.
CCGAGGTCTTCGCCGTCGAGGTGGAGGGGCGGATCCAGGCCATTGCCAAGGCGCACAGTCTGCTGACGCAGACTGGGCGAGGCGAGATGTCGCTGCGCATCCTTGTCGAGACGGAACTGGCGCCTTACGATCGGGAGGGCCGCAACCTTTCCATCAAGGGAGGAGACGTTGCGTTGACACCGAAGGCCGGCATGGCGCTGGCTCTGGCGATTCACGAGCTCGCAAGCAACGCCGCCAAGTACGGCGCGCTTTCGACCCCGGCCGGCCATCTGGCCGTCGAGTGGACGATAGCGGAGGATGAAATGTTGACGCTGATCTGGGCGGAAGCCGGGGGTCCCCATGTGCGGCCGCCGTCCCGGCGCGGGTTCGGGACGACGCTTATCGAGCGGGCACTTACAGCAGAGCTCGATGCCGAGGTGAACCGGCAGTTCCTTGCATCCGGCCTACTGTGCACCATCAGGTTGGCGTTGACCGACGAGATCGGGAGGCCGCGGGCGAGCCGATAGCCTAGGGGCAGTTCCATGACCGACGACGACCTGGCCGGACGGCGCATCCTGGTGGTGGAGGATGAGACGATCATCGCCATATCGATCGAGAACGATCTTCAAGCCCTCGGCTGCGAGGTCGTGGGCCCGGTCGCCAAGCTGGAGCTGGCCTTGCGGCTGGCGCAACACGAAGCGCTGGACGCGGCGGTACTGGACGTGACGATCCGCGGCGGGAACGTGTACCCCGTCGCTGAGCAACTTCTTGTCCGTGGGGTGCCCTTTGCGCTGGCTAGCGGATACAGTGACTGGGCACTGCCCGATAACCTGCAGGCCCTACCGCGTTTGACCAAACCTTTCACGAAGCGAGAGCTGGAAGATCAGGTGAGGTCGCTTATTCAGGGGGCGGCCTTGCGGCCGCGGACGCCGCCCCGCTGACGGCGGCAAAGGGGTGCATGCCGGATTGCCTGCTGAAGGACGTTTGGATCATCGAGCGGTCTTTCACATTCGCCAACGCCGTTACTGTTTTCGATCGGCGAGACGGTCGCGACGGTATTTCCAGGATGTGACCAGCGTTGCGTAGGCTTTGACCATTGGCCGTCGCGAGGAAGTTGACTGGCTTACTCGTCATACCGTGCGGCGATGTCGCGGAATTCCTCGTGTCTTTGCAGACGGAGACCCCGCCCCGAAAGCGCGGGGACCGCCGGAGACGCGGCAGCCCGTAGAGCCTCAGCGCCTCGACCTCGATCTGCCCGCCGAGCCCGTCTGCGCGACGGCGTCGGAAGGCAACATCCTGGTCGCGAACTTCGCTTGGCTTCGCGCTGCTTTGGAGCGAATGGTCGCGTGCGCGGACAGAGCCGCGCTGCCCCGCTGAGGCTCGAACGGCGGGGCTCAGGCTCGTAACACCCGGATCATCGGGTGCGGATCCGGAGCCCGACCATGACCAAGCTTTCCGACACCCAGCGCATCATCCTCAGCCAAGCCAGCCAGCGCGACGACCAGTTCGCGTTACCACCCGAGCGCCTGCCGGCCGCGGCGCGGCAGACGGTGGCGAGGTCGCTGATGAAGCAGGGCCTAGTCAGCGGCGAACAGACCGGCACTGCGAACGCGGACGCTTGGCAGATCGACGGCCAGTTCCACCTGCTGCGCATAACCGAAGCGGGGCTGCGCGCCATCGGCGTGGAGCCGGACACGGACGATGCTCCTCAAGCGACGCCGATCCCGCCCGCCGCGACCGACATGCCCGCCGTGCCCGCGGCGGGCCAGGGAGACTCACACGCGGCGTCTACCGCTGGCCCGCTCTCAGCCAGCGACAATAAGGCGGAGGCCCCTCAGCGCCCGCCGGTGAGTCCGCACGGGGGTATCGGTCGCGTGGCGGCGCTGCGGACGGCCGCGTCCGCCATCATATCCGCCTGGGAGGCGCCGGACCGCGAGGGTCTGGACGATGCCGTTGCTGCCCTGCGCGCCGTCCTCGCCGCGAAGCCAGGCCGCCCGTCGCGCGACCCGAGCGTAGCGCGCCAGCCCCGCAGCGGCACTAAGCAGGAATTGGTGCTCGCGCTGCTACGCCGCGACGACGGTGCGACCATCGCCCAGGTCGTCGAGGCGACTAGTTGGCAGCAGCACACGGTCCGCGGCTTCCTCGCCGGCCTCAAGCGCAAGGGCATCACCGTCGAGGTCCTGGAACGGATCCGCCAGGTCGGGCCGAACAAGCAGGGCGCGAAGGGGTCGTACTCCATCTATCGGATCACTGCGGCCGCGCCGGTGGAGGCAGGCTGATGCGCACCGGTGCACAGTACCCTCGCCTGGCGGTCGGGCTGATCCGGGTGTCGACCGCCGAGCAGGGCAACAGCGGCCTGGGCCTGGAGGCTCAGCAGGCCAGCATCCGCGCCTTCGTCGCCGCGCAAGGCTGGACCCTGGTCGCCGAGTATTCCGACATCGCGTCGGGCAAGGACGATCGCCGACCCGGCTTCCAGGCCGCCCTCGCTCGCTGCCGGCAGTTGGGCGCCGTGCTGGTGGCCGCGCGGCTGGATCGCATAACTCGACGTGCCCACACGCTGTCGCAGCTGCTGGAGGACGGGATCTCCATCCGCGCCGCCGACATGCCCAATGCTGACGACCTGATGCTCCGGATCTACGCCGCCATGGCGCAGAAGGAGCGCGAGCTGATCAGCGAACGCACCAAGGCGGCGCTGGCGGCAGCCAAGGCGAGGGGTACGGTGCTGGGCGGGGACAGGGGCTACCGGTCCGCAGCGGGTCCAGATGCGACTGCGGCGGCGCGGGCGCGGCGAGAGAGCGCGGACCGCGCGGCCCATCGGCTCGGGCTGGAGTTAGACCGCCTGCGAGCCGAGGGCGTGGAGGGCCATGCCGCCCTGGCCCGGGCGCTCAACGACCGCGGGGTGCCGACGGCGAGCGACCGCGGACGCTGGACTCATACCTCGGTTGCCCGCCTCCTGGCTCGAACAGGGGATGCTCCTCCGGAGCGCCTGCGAGGTGCGCCGAGCTCGATCCAAACCGGCGCATGATCGCTGGCTCCCTCCTCTCCGCGGACCGCCCGGTCGACACCGGCAGATCGCAGCCTCGGAGCGAGATCAGGACTTAGCAGCAGGTGGTCCAGCCGGAGGCCCGCGTCGCGCGGCCATCGCTGCCGCTTATAGTCCCAGAAGGTGTAGATGCGTTCCTGTGGGTACAGGTGCCTGATCGAATCGGTCCAGTCCTGGTCGAGCAGGCGCTGATAGGCAGCGCGCGGCGCTGGCTGCACGAGCGCATCCTTGGACCATGAGGTGGTGGGGTAGATGTCGATCTCGGTCGGCGCGACGTTGAAATCACCAGCGACGACGGCCGGGAAGCCACCGGCAAGGAGCGTGGCGGCATGCGCAGACAGGCGCTTGAACCACGCCAGCTTGTAGTCGAACTTTGGCCCCGGCTGCGGATTGCCGTTGGGCAGGTAGAGTGGCGATCAGGACGCCGTTGACCGCTGCCTCAACATAGCGAGCCTGGTGATCGCTGGGATCGCCAGGCAGGGCGGTGCGGGTCAGCACTGGCTCCCGGCCCCTCGCGAGAATGGCGACGCCGTTCCAGCTACTCTGGCCCACCCAAACGGCTTCATAGCCCTCGCTTCGTAAGGTGGCCTGAGGAAAGCTGCGCTGATCCGCCTTCAGCTCCGGCAGACAAACAACGTCGGGCTTGGCCCGGCGCAGCCATGCCACCAGGTTTTCGATGCGTCGATTGACGTTGTTGATGTTGAAGGTCGCAATCTTCAGCGCTGAACACCTCCGTCTCGGCAGGTCAGAACGTTTCCCGCTCGCGCAATTCTGAAGCAGCCAGCCGAACCATCCTGGCCGCTCCCCGTTACGACCGCGCGAAGGGGAAGCACGATATGTCGGATAACTCGAAGAATGAACCGGTGACGCCGATCTCGCCCCTCCTTCATACGCTGGCGAGGCGGGACCGCATAAGTGCAAAGGACCGCACGATCCTGGAGGAATTGCCCTTCGGGATCCGGACCTACCGGCGCGAAGAGGAGATCATTACCGCAGGCTCCCGCCCAGAGCAGAGTTGCCTCGTCGTACAAGGCTTCACCGCGCGAGTGAACAGTTTTGAGGACGGTACCCGACAAGTCACTGGCCTCTATATCCCTGGCGATTTCGTCGACTTACACGCATTGCTATTGCGCACTATGGATCACAGTGTCGTCGCGCTCAGTCCCTGTGTGGCGGCGTTTACGTCACATCGTGACCTGCGTCGGGTAGTTGACCAAGCGCCCCATCTGACGCGCCTGTTTTGGCTAACCACCGTGATCGACGCGGCGATTCAACGCACATGGATCGCGAACTACAGCCGAAGGCCCTCACTCCTGCACCTCGCTCACTTCGTATGCGAGATCTACCTGCGCCTCGAGGCGGCCGGGATGGTCGACGGCGACCAGTTCGATCTTGATATCACCCAACAGCAGTTATCCGAGGTGATGGGCCTCTCGCCGGTTCACATGAACCGCACCGTGCAGAAGTTGAGGCAGACCCAGTTGGTCTCGTGGACAGGGTCCCGGGTCCACATTGCCGATTTCCGCGCCCTCGCGAGATTTGCCTCGTTCGATCCGCTCTATCTCAGCTTAAGTCGTGAGCCCCGCTAGGAAGCGCGGCTGCCTGCCAGGGAGTTCCGGCTCATTCAGCCGATCAGCCTCGACAGCAACTTCAGCGCCTAAGAGAACGTTAGGCGAACAGGTAACCCTCTGTTGGGAGTAGTTCTATGGCCGGACGCGATGATGGTCAGCACCCTGACAACCCGAAGCTGGACCCGGATCCTGGTTCGAACACCGTCAAGGATCCTGACGATTGGACCACCGGCGACGAAGCGATGACTGGCGCTCAGGCAAGCTATCTGAAGACGCTGTGTGAAGAGGCGGGCGACGAGTTCGACGCGGGGCTCACAAAGGCGGAAGCGTCGCGGCGAATTGACGAACTGCAGGCCAAGACTGGCCGAGGGCGGTAACGCACCAACCATCTTGATGCCTGGTTGACCCATGGGCGGCGAGTCCACCGATCAATCTTCGCCGCCGCACATGTGCTCGCCGCACGTTGTCGCTAACTTCCATCCCAAGAGGAACACGACATGACAAAGGTCACTGGTTGGTTCGAGACGCGGCGCGCAGCAGATCTCGCCATTGAGCACCTGGTTCAGCAGGCAGGTGTCCGCCGCGAGGCGATACAGGCGTCGGCCGAGGGAGAGAAGAATACGGTCGGCGTCCGGACGGCGGGCTCCGACCGCGCCGACGCTCAGCCCGGTAGTCACAATCGCAACGACGCTCCACTGGAGGGCGCTGTAAAGATAAGCATTGCTGTGGAGAACGCGGATGTTGCCGAGGTGCGCCGCGTGCTCGGCGAGGCGCGAGTGCGAGACATCAGCGAGGGCTAGACCTTCCATGTTCACCACCCATCAACGGTCGTTGGTCGGTGTTGAACAGATGCGATGCATTGATGCTGTCAGGCGACCTTCCAGCCCTCCACGTCACCGTCGTTCAGGCGGTCGAAAAGCCTTGCCCAGCTGTCCTTCGGCGGCGCTGGCTCTGGCCTCGCCGCAGGACCCGTGACCATCTGGTCGAGCAACTGCCCGATCAGCCCCAGCGCATCCACCTGATCGTCGTGCTTCCCCGCCGGGAAGGTCACCAGCTCCGCCTCCAAGGCCTGCCGCCACGGCGCATGCCGCGGCAGGTGCAGCCCCTCCAATGCCATACGGCCGCGGATTGATTGCGCCCTCACCGCCTTGTCCCCACGCGTCGGGAAAGCGTGGCGAGCCACATAGGCTTGGCGCTCCCGCATGCGCCGCTGCAAGAACGGCCCAATGCCGGCTCGGATTTGACCCGTTTCCTCGGCCCAGCCAATCGGCCGCCACCGCGTCACCAAATCACAGAACGCCTCGATCCACGCATCCGCCGCGGTCTGCCCTCGCCACAGGTCCAGCAGCCAAAGCTGACCTGCCGGATCCATCCCCACCACCGCGTGCACGGTGAAATCGCCTCCATCGGCGGTGACGGCATAGTCCGAACCGCCATAGATGCGCATCGTGGTCCGATCCGGCAGGACGTCGACGTGGCGCAGCCATTCGGCCTGGAAGTAGTCGCCGGTGTCCGGCACCGGGCGCTGCATATACAGTGCCGACCAGCTGCGGGTGCTGGCCTCGGCCTTCACGCGGTGGAGTGACGCGGCGTAGCCGTAACCATCATCCCCCCACAGCATCTCGCCGGGCGCACGCCCCAGTGGATCGTCCACCTCCGCCTCGGCCGGTAGCGACACCACCCGCCACTGGTCCCCCTGCGCCTCCAGCAGCCTTCCGGAGAGGTCGTCCTGATGCCAGCGGGTCTGGACAACCACGATGGCTGCACCGGGCCGCAGGCGCGTGCGGAGGTCGTCCTGGAACCATTCCCACACGCGAGCCCGGCGCGCCTCGCTATCGGCTTCCTCGCGGGATTTCACCGGGTCGTCGATCAGAGCCAGGTCGGCCCGTAGGCCCGTGATGACCCCGCCGATCCCCGCTGCGCGGTATTCCCCTCCATTGCTGGTGGTCCAGAGGTCCTCCGCCTCGCGCTCCAGCCGGTAGCCGAGCATCGGGCCATGGCTGCGGATGCGGCCCCGCACCCGGCGGGAGAAGGTGCCTGCCAGGTCGGCGGTGTTGCTGGTGGCAATGACCCGACGGTCGCGGCCCTGGGCGAGGAACCAGGCGGGGAACAGGTCGGAGGTGTAGGTGCTCTTCGCCGATCCCGGCGGCATGAACACCATGAGCCGGTCATGCACGCCGTCGGCCACGGCCTGCAGTTCGCGGATCAACAGGCGGTGGTGGGCGGCGGGGACCAGGCCCTGCGGCGCGAGGGCGTGTTCGCACCACAGGCCAAACTCGCGGCGGATGCTGCGCCGCTGGCCAAGCTCCCAGGCGGCGTCATTCGCCATCGATCGTGAGCCGCGCCGTCCGCGCCCGCGCGATCTCCTCCATCAACTCCTCGTCGGTCATCTCGCCGGGCTCCTTGGCCGTCAGCACCAGCTCGTGCTTTTCGCGCCAGCCGGCCCGGGCCTTCATCCAGAAAATGGCGGCGGCGACGTTCTGGCCCTCGGTGGCCATGCGGAACAGGGACTGCGCGACCTTACTGGTGGCCTCGATCGAGCCGAGGTCCAGCTCGTCGCGGAAGTGCTTGCGCAGGGTCTTGGCGTCCACGCGCAGGTAGGTCGCGATGTCGGTTTGCGGGATCCCGAAGCCGGCCATGGCCCGGACGGTCCGGCGCTGGTCGTCGGTGGGAACGTAGGGGAGACCCTGGGTCATGGGGTGGCCTCGGTGCCGCGCTGGGCCGCCATAGCCGCGAAGCTGGACCCACCGCCCTCCAGCACCGCCTGCTGGCCCGTGAACGCCTCCCACCGCGCCACCGCGACGTCGACATAGGCCGAGCAGAGTTCGATGGCGTGGCAGGTCCTACCCGTCATCTCCGCCGCGATGATGGTGGTGCCGGATCCTGAGAACGGCTCGTACACCGCCTGGCCGAGGGAGGAGTTGTTCTCGATCGGCCGCCGCATGCATTCGACGGGCTTCTGGGTACCGTGGATGGTCTGAGCGTCCTCACTTCGGCCGGCGATCTGCCAGAGGGTTGTCTGCTTGCGGTCGCCCGACCAATGGCTCTGGCCGCGCACGGCATACCATGCCGGTTCATGTTGCCAGTGATAGTGCCCGCGGCCGAGGACCAGCCGATCCTTCGCCCAGATGATCTGCGCGCGGATGTCGAAGCCGCAGGCAGTGAGGCTCTCTGCCACGGTGGTGGCGTGCAGGGCGCCGTGCCAGACATAGGCCACGTCGCCGGGGAACAGCGCCCAGGCTTCCCGCCAGTCGGCACGGTGGTCGTTCTCGACCTTGCCGGTGCGGCGGGTGGCGCTGAGGCCGGCGCGGTTCCGCCAGTCGGGGTCATACTCCACGCCGTACGGCGGATCGGTGACCATCAGGTGGGGCCGCACGCCGCCCAGTGCCGTCGCCACCACGGCAGCATCGGTGCAATCCCCGCAGGTCAGGCGGTGCCGACCCAGTAACCAGACGTCGCCAGGCTGCGTCACCGGCATCTCGGGCAGCGGCGGGATGTCATCGGGGTCGGTCAGGCCCGTGGTCGGCTCGGCGAGGAACCCGGCGATTTCGTCGGCGTCGAAGCCCGTTAGCTGGAGGTCGAAGCCCAGGTCCTGCAGCTCGGCGAGTTCCAGACGGAGCAGGTCCTCGTCCCAGCCAGCGTTCAGCGCCAGCTTGTTGTCGGCCAGCACATAGGCGCGACGCTGGGCGGCGGTGAGATGGGCCAGCTCGATCACCGGCACCTCGGCGAGACCCAGCTTGCGCGCCGCCAGCACGCGGCCGTGGCCGGCGATGATGCCGTTGGCCCCGTCGGTCAGCACCGGGTTGGTGAAGCCGAACTCGCGGATGGACGCGGCGATCTGCGCGACCTGGTCGTCAGAATGCGCGCGGGCGTTCCGAGCGTAGGGGATTAGGTCTGCTGTTCTGACCCTTTTGTAGGCGGGGAAGTCTGCAGGCTGCGGGGCGGATACAGGCATCTCGAAACCCTCCGTCATGGGAGTGGCGTCGGGCCATCGCCGCGACCTCCATTAGATACTGGATCGGAAGTTCTCGGCACAATCGACCGCAATTGCGCGGCGCTACGCTGGACTGCGATTGGCGCATTTTTCTGCTTTTCACCCGTCCCCACTGCCTGGACGAGGCAACCGCCTCATCGCGGACCCGGGTGAACCAGATTCCCAGATCTGGTTCCCCCCGTAGGGGGAGATCTTGGGAATCCGGGAATGTCGCAGAAAACCGCCATTTTTTGGCGTTCCCAGCCTCGTGGGAAGCGATTGCCTGGGAATGTCTCCAAAGCCGCGAAAGAGCTGGGCTACAGCGATTCCCAGCATCAGCGATTCCCAGCGGGAAGCGGGAAGCGGGAAGCGGGAACGCCAGGAGACTGCATCAACCGGCTTTCCGGGCCCGATACTGCGCGATCGCCTCGGCGCGCGAACCCTGAAACATCTCTTCCCCGACCCCCTTCGCAAGCGGACCGTCGGGCACGTCAAGGTATTTGGGGGCACCCTGGCTCCACGTCGTTCGGGCTTTGACGAGAGCGCCGCTTTCCAGCGCAAGGGTCCCAAGTTCCTCCAGGCGGCGCTTTGTCAGCGAGGATAGCGCTTCCGGCAGATCGGCACGGTGCGTCCACAATCCTGCTACGCCGCTATACGAGTAGGGCATCGCGGCTGCGGCACTTTCCGCGCATGCGTCGACCAGCAGCTTCAACAGCTCCTGGTTGTCTACCGCTCCTTGCCGCGTTCGATTGCTCACGTCGACCAAGTGACCAGTGTGCTTCTGCCGCAGGAAGAGTTTGGCGATGCCGATAGGGGCCCCCGCGTGGTTCGCCTTGACCAGCTTGCCACAGACCAAGCCTTCGGCAGGCTCTTGGATCTGCTTCGCCAGCCGCTCAGCCTCAGCGGGTGCGGGCGCCCATAGAGCATAAGCAAACCTGCTGTTGGCGATCCAGGCGCTGCTGCCACGCATCGTCGGATTGTCCACGTCGATTCCCTTTGCGACATGACCAACGAGGATGATGGTGCAGCCATGGCGCGCAGCGACAGCGCGCAGATGGCGCATCAGCACCTTTACGAAGGTGGCGTCGTTCTCATCGGCATTCATGAAGTCACCGGCCGGATCCAACACCAGAAGTCGGACCTCCCGACCCGACAACTGCTCGATGTTGCACAACAGGCGGTCCAGACCATCGGTGGCCAGCGCAGTCAGCTTAGCCGCCCGTCCGTCCGGCACGACAAGCGCTGGGTCGAGGCTCAAGACGTCGACGGCGGGTATGACGAAACACGGCGCGTCCTCGCGTTGTCCTTGCGGGTCAAGGGCGGCGACGCGGCGGTGGATCTCTGCCGTATCGTCCTCCAGTGTCAGGAAGACGCTCGCGCCCGCCGCCTCCAACGGCACCTGGCCCCCCAGGATCGAGAATCCGCCGAGGGCCACCTCGCCGAACCGTCCGCGGATTGCCACGAGTAGGCAGAGGGCGAGCGCGACGAGCGACTTCCCAATGCCCCCTGCGCCAAAGATGAGCCCCACCTTCCCAAGCGGCATCAGCGGCGCCAGCAGGAACTCCTGAACCGGAGGCGCTCCGGCGGTCATGGCATCCAAACGGAACCCGCCGATCCGCGCGGAGCCGAACATGTCGTCCGATGCTGCCTTCGCCTTGTCCGCCTCGATCTCAGCCCGGGCAGTGCTGACGGCGCGCGGGATGTCGTTGTAGCGCGACAGCCACCGCAGGGGATGCACGACGCCATCCTTGACGTCGCGAACCGCCTCGGGCACGGCGAGCATGAGACCCTGCAGCGTCAGCACCACCTGCGCGTCGGTCATGCCGCCCTTGAGATACCGCATCGCCAGGGCGGCGATCGGCGCATGATAGTCGGACCCCGTCGTGATCGCCCTGACGAGTTCCCGACTATCCCGTGCCTCGCCCTTCTTCGGTTCCTCCTCCTGCCCCCCCTGAGACTGTGGCCGAGACGCGTTGAAGATGTCCCAGGCCTCGCGGAGCCGCTGCTCGGCATCGGCGAGATCGAGTTCGTTTTCGGCCTCGGTGACGATGCGGCAGAGCCGCGGCGATGACTTCCTGTGCCACGAACCCGGCCAGCGCATCGGGTGCACCATGGGATTGCTAGTGGCATCGCCGCCCACCAGGTCCTTCGCCATCGCGCGGCAGCGCTTCAGTTGTGCGTGGCTGGCGGGGTCCGAGGTCGGTTCCGTCAGACGCCAATGAAGATGGACCTTCGGCTGAAGCTCACCGGTAGTCGGGTCCGGCCAATCTCCACCGCTGGCAACGACGACGGTGGCAGGTCCGAGCAGATGTTCCAGGCGCTGCCTCGCCACGTCGGGCTGGCTGTCGCACTCAACGCTGAGGCAGAGCCCATTGTGAAGATCCGCTTCCGTAGCCCCGCGATCATTGGAGAGCGTGGCGATAGGCGGAGCGAACACCACGGGCCGGCTGCTCTGTGCCGCCCTGGTCACGAGATTGCAGGCGTCATCGATCAGGCTAGAACGGTCGGCCGTGAGCCTGTGTGCCCTGATGTCAAAGACCTGGTTTGCATCGTCGTAGAAGGCGCGGAGCGAGACATAGCTGCCATCCTCCGCATAGCGGAACAACACATCGACAAAGCGCGCGATCTGATCGCGATCCGCCGCGCGGGGCGGGGTGGCGTTCATCGCGGCGGCTCGCCCTTGCTGCTGCCGACCGCTTGGGCTTGCTCGGCGCGCCGGCGACGCTGCATCTCCTCTTCTAGCGCGACGCCCAACGTGCCGATTGCAGCAACGCGAGACGCGGGCGATGCTCCACTCTCGACATCGTCGTTCCAACGACGACGAAAGTTGGGATTCCGGTCCGGGTCGGACATCGCGGCGGCGCTCGCGGCATCCATTTACGCCCTACCCCGCAGCTGCTCGGCCTCATAGGCCTCGATGTCCTCCAACCTGTAGACGACGCGGCTGCCGATCTTGATGTAGGCGGGCCCGATGCCGAGCCATCGCCAACGCTCGAGAGTGCGCAAGGAAACCCGCCAGCGTTCGGCGAGATCTTTTTGCTGAAGGTGGCGCACGGCCATCTCGGGGCTCCTCGAAGCGGTGACGGCTTCAAGGGTGGAGCGCGACCGAAGCCCGATCCAACGGTCAGATCGGGCTTGTGAAAGGTCAGAATCGAATCAGATCTGACTGTTGGATCGGGGCTTTAGCTCCGCGTATCTGACCCGAATGGCAGATTCCACCGTGCTCTGGCTGATCCGATGATACGACGGGGCAACCTCTCTGGCCCAGTCCGAGAGCCATTGGGCCTCGTGTCCGACTCGGTCCATCGTTTCGCCATTGGCGACGCGATGCTCAAATTTCCGCCGTACCAACGGGGCGAGGCTAACTACGCCGCTGCCCAGCAGCTTGATCCCGTGCTCTTCCACTACTCGCCGTGCGTGCTCCTCAAGCAGTGCCGCTATCACCTCGCACGAAAGCAGGCCGACGTCGGCCGTCGCCAGAACAATTCGTCCATCAATACCGACGGTGAATGGATTTGGAGTAGGCGCAGCTTGAGTCGCCGCGACCAACACCGGGGCATCGGAGGTAGGGGGAAGAACGTCCGTCGCTCTCACACTGACGAAGCGTTGGTCGCCCATCTCTATCGTGTTCGCCAGGACGTCGAAGTTGAAATCCGCCGCCCAGTGGCCGGCTATGTGGACGGGTTCCTGTCCGCGGGTGGGGCGGCTCTGGACGCCCCAGAGATAAATTCTGCGCCGCTCGAGCAACTGACGAAAGTTCAGCAGGAGGGCCCGCCAGGCGTTGTCGAGGTGCGTTTGGGCTTCCTCCCGAGAAATATGCTCGAGCGGAACCGGCTGACCTCGATTCGAGGCGCCCCCAAGGTTCGGCCAACCGAACGTCGCGAGCTCCTGAGAGAGAAAGTAGACCTCAAACTCCTGCACATCCTCCACCCGTTCCGGGAAGCACCATTGAAGGAGCGCTTCGCGGAGAGGAAGGGAGATCTGGTTTCCGCTCATAGGTTAAGTTCTTTCGTCTCCGGGCCGCCGCGGGCGTCAGCGATGAGGCGGGTCAGCACCAATCGACCCGCGTGCGCGGTGCGGCCCGCATGATGGCCCGCGCGCCCCATAGCTCCAACCTCCCGCCCCACCTGCGGGAGGTCTGCGACATCCTCGCCCGCGGCCTGCTGCGGCTGCGGCTGCGGCTGCGCAGCAGCGACCGTGGGACGGAGGTGGACGACGGTGACACCGCCCTGGTGTTCAGTCCTCCGGCCGTAACTCGGGATAGGTCGGTAGCCCGTCGTCGAGGTGAACCCAACTCAGCTGGGTCGCGGTCCGCGTATGGTCGGCCGGCGGCATCGTCTCCGGGTCATCGAGGCTCACCGTCGTGATGTCGATCTCATCCGGCGAGTACGCCGATTCGAATGTCAGCGGCGTGCCGCACCTGGGACAGAAGGTCCTGAACGCCTGCGGGCTCGAGGCGAACCTGGTCGGCTCGCCGGCCACGACCCGGTACTCGGCGCGAGGGACGCTGAACCATGCGACCATCGGCGCGCCGGCCACCCGTCGGCACATCGAGCAGTGGCAGACCGTCGAATGGAAGGGCGTGCCGCCGGCCTCGTACCGGACGTATCCGCAGAAGCATCCGCCTTTGAGCATGTCGGGCGTCTCCCAATGGATTGGTGATCAGGTTTCCCATCAGCGTGCCCACCGGGCAGCGGTTTCCGCGATCACCCCCTGTTTGCCAAGGCTGCGGCCACAAAGCCGCACTGTCCACAACATCGACCGCGACCTCGGGGCCCACGGAGAGAGTTCGCTACACTATCCCGGCCACCAGAGCGTGCATGTGGTCCCCTTGGAGAGGACTTCCGCATGACCCGCCGAACCTGCAGTTCCGACGCCATTGAGCCCGTCGCCCGCAGCACCATCCCCGCCGTCCCAAAGGACCAGGTCCTGGGCCGGCTTGCCTGGATCCGGACCGCGCCCATCGCGGAGTTGAAGGATGAATGGCGCCGCCTCTACGCCAAGGAGCCGCCGCCGTTCAGCCGCAGCTATATCACGAGCCGCCTGGCCTACCGGGTGCAGGAACTGGCCTATGGCGGCCTGAAGCCGGAGACGCGGGCGCGGCTGGAGGCGCTCGGCGAACAGCTGGATGGCGGGAACATCGTGCTTCGACGGATCCGGGCCGACAGCCGCCCGTTGCCCGGGACGCGGCTGCTGCGGGAGCATGACGGCGTCCAGCACGTCGTCACCGTGCGGGCCGATGACTTTGAGTATGAGGGGCGGCCGTATCGGTCGCTCTCCGCCATTGCGCGGCATATCACCGGGACGCGGTGGAACGGCTGGGCGTTCTTTGGGCTGCGGCAGCCGGGCGGTGGCGCATGAGGCGGAAGGCGCCCGAAGGCGGGGTCATGCCGGCGACCACGAAGAAGCTACGCTGCGCGGTCTATACCCGGAAATCGACTGACGAGGGGTTGGATAAGGAGTTCAATACCCTGGATGCGCAACGCGACGCCTGCGAGGCGTATGTCGCCAGCCAGCGGGCGGAAGGCTGGACCCTGGTCAAGGATCGCTACGACGATGGCGGGTTCTCAGGCGGCACGCTGGAGCGCCCTGCGCTGAAGCGGCTGCTGGCGGACATCGAGCGCGGCTCGGTGGATGTCGTCGTCACCTACAAATTGGACAGGCTGTCGCGATCCCTGACTGACTTCGTGAAGCTCATGGATCGGATGGAGGCGCATGGCGTGACCTTCGTCTCCGTCACGCAGTCGTTCAACACCACGACCAGCATGGGTCGGCTGACGCTGAACATCCTGCTCAGCTTTGCCCAGTTCGAGCGCGAGGTCATCGGGGAGCGCATTCGGGACAAGTTTGCCGCATCGCGCGCCCGCGGCATGTGGATGGGGGGCAGGGTGCCGCTCGGCTACGATGTCGTAGCCAGGAAACTGGTGATCAACGAGGCCGAGGCCCCGCGGGTGCGCAGGGTGTTCGAGATCTTCGCCGAGACTGGATCGGGCATCGAGACGGTGGCCCGCCTCCGGGCGGAGGACGCCACCAGCAAGGCAGGGCGGCCGCTGGACAAGGGCGACGTCTACAAGCTGCTGAACAATCGGACCTATGTCGGCGAGGTAGCGCACAAGGGGCAGGTCTATCCTGGCGAGCACCAGGCGATCGTGCCGCGGGAACTGTGGGAAGAGGTTCATGCCATCCTGCAGGTCAGTCCGCGGACCCGTGCCGCGCAGAACCGGCAGCAGAGCCCGGCGCTGCTCAAGGGTATCTTGTACGGCATCGACGGCAGGGCATTGTCGCCGACACACACCAGGAAACGCGGTAGGCTGTATCGCTACTACGTGGCGCAGCGGGTGATGAAGGGTGATGCCGACGACGACGGCAGCATCGTCCGCCGGATCGCGGCAGCGCAGATCGAGGCCGCAGTCATGAGCCAGGTTCGCGCCCTGCTGTGGCAGCCGGAGATCGTGGTCGGCACCTGGCTCGCGGCGCGGCGTGAAGCGCCCGACTTGACGGAACGTGAGGTTCGGGACGCGCTGCATCGCCTCGACCCGTTGTGGGATGAACTCTTTCCGGCGGAGCAAGCACGGATCGTGCGGGCTCTAGTAGAGCGGGTGGTGGTCGGTCCTGCCGGCGCCGACATCCGGCTGCGCGTCGAGGGGCTGGCCGGGCTGGTCAGAGACCTCGGCGCCATCGCGCCCGCAGTACTGGATGCCGCGGCGTGACGGCCGCAACCAGCATCACGGTCCGAGTGCCGCTGAAGATCCGGCGGCGACCGGGGCGGAAGACAGTTGTGATTCCCATTGGCGGAGAGGGCGGCGCCGTACTAACGCGCACCGATCCGGCGCTGGTGAAAGCGCTGGCCAGGGCGTTCCGGTATCAGCGGCTGCTCGACGACGGTCGATATGCCTCGATCACTGAGATGGCCGAGGCGGAGCGGGTCGAGCGGGGATACTTGGGGACCCTGCTACGGCTGACGCTGCTTGCTCCAGACATTATTCAGACAATGATTGATGCGCGGGCGCCCGAAGGCGCAAATCTGCCGTTTCTGCTGGGGGCGTTTCCGGAGTGCTGGACAGATCAGCGGGATGCGCTCCGCGTCGGGTCGACCGGTTGATGCTCGCCTCGTGAGCTGGACCCCTGCGATGCGCGAGACATGGTATCAAGGCATGCTAGCACGGCCTCGTGCAGAGAGCCGACATAGTGGTCGGCGCCGATCGACGTCCGGACTTGTGGATCGCTCAGCGCAGCCTCTCGGGCGGGCCAACCGCCTACCAGGATCGGTGTGTCTGGCGCTAGGCGCTGGCGTAGCCGGCGGAGCAGGTAGCGCAAATGCGCTGGGCTGCCACTAGCCTCGAAGTAGGAAACGCAAACCATCGCCACACCTGTCCCGTCGAGCCTTGCCACTTCTTCGCGGGAAACGGCCGTGTTGGGCAGAGTCTCCGCACCAAGTCCACTCCGACGGAGTAGCTGGGCGAGCATTTCTGCGGCGACCTCGTCGAGGGTGCCGCGGCCGCCGATGCAAAGCACCGAGCGCGGTGCCCGCCAAGCCGGGGGCGGGCTTTCCGGCACGCTCGGGATTGAGGCGTTCGGGACGGACTGTTCGGTCATCGAATGTGTCACCGGCGCTGCAGCGTCCGAGGGCGGTTCCGGCTGTGCCTCGGTATGGCTGGCGAGGTCTGCGATGACGTTGTGAGCCGATGTGATAACAGCTGCTAGCTGTGGAGATGGCAGTGTGCCTCGTGCGGCATCGCGGGCGGCGAATTGTAGGCCTTTCAGCAACACGTCGTCGTAATAAGTAATGAGCAGGTGATCCTTCAGGAACAGTTCCGCTTGATCCAACGCCTCGTCGGCGTCGCCGGATAGCATGCGCTGATAAAAGCTCTCGGCCGGCGTCAGCGCAGGCTGGTCGCCAAGCAGCACATCGAGGAATTCCAGGCGCTCGACATGCCGCCCGAGTACGACGAGGCAGAGAGTGAGAGGCATGGAGAGGATTAGGCCAATTGGGCCCCAGATCCAACTCCAGAAGATAGCCGCGACAATCACCGATACAGGTGTGATACCGCTACTTTTTCCGAAGGCGACTGGTTCCACGATCTGCCCCATCGTGCCCTCGCCAACAAGAAAGAAGAGCGCTGTCGAGAGCGCCATGGTCCAAGCTGGGTCGACGGCGGCAGCCATTAGGATCGGCGGCGCGGCGGCAATTATGCTACCGACGTAGGGTACGAATCGCATCAGCCCCGCGAGGATGCCCCACAGCAGGGCGCCGGGAACGCCGATAAAGGAAAGCACCGCCCAGGTCGCCGTCCCATAGGCGGTATTCATTGCGAATTGGGCAAGGAAGAAGCGGCTAAGGCGCCGGGCAGCTTCGTCCAACGCAACAGTCGTGCGGTGCAGGTCCGTTGAGCCGACCAAGCGGATTAAGCGGTCACGCAAATCCGTCCGCTGCAGCAGAATGAAGATAGCGACGACGAAGACGATGCCTGCTGTGGTCAGTGGGTGCACTGCGGGCGTCAACACCTGCCGGGCGATCTCAATAGGTGTAGCGTCAGGCTGGCGAACCTCAACCTGGATGGGCGGCGTCTCCTCCGCCGTGGTGGGCGGGCTGGTGCGGCGTTCTCGCGTGGCCGCGCTGTCAGCCCCACCAAACCGGCGACCCACATCGTTCAGCACAGCGGATAGCCGGCCGACAGTGGCCTCCTGCACCACCTCAAGCTTTCGCTCCACCGTCGACACGTATCGTGGTGCGTCGGCGGCCAGCCCCGCGAGCTGTGTGGCGATCAGAGCGCCCACGATCGCTACGGCCCCGAGCGCGAGCAGCGCCGCGAGTAGGACCGACAGGACGCGTCCAAGGTACAGACGCCGCAGCAGGTCAGTGACCGGCGCCAAAATGAAAGATAGCAGCACCGCGAGGGTAATTGGGATCAGCACCTCTCTTCCCACATACAGAGCGGCGACGATGGCAATGCTCACGACTACCGCGAGCAGGGCGCGGACGCCGGGGACTTCGGCCGCAGCGATAGAGTGTGACGGAAAACCGATCGCGCGGGCAGAGACGGGGGGCTGCGGGGAACGAGGTGTATTATCCGCCATGTTGGGTGCCTTCCAAATGTGGCGCTCGGCGATGTCTGCGTCGACGAACATCGTCGGGAGGACTGGAGGCCAAAACAGGAACGCTGTTGGCGGTTCGTCGTTTCAATCACTCGCGCGCCTTGTGGTGATCTCATTGCAGGCGCGCACAGAAGAAGTGGCGCGAGCGGGGGAGGACAACGGCGGCGATGCCTGTGCATTGGCAGGTCGGGGAACGTTAGCATTCGACTCGGCTGACCCAGCGTCGGCACTAGGGCGGGCGCAGGCGTTCCGGTATCAGCGACTGCTCGACGAGGGGCGGTACGCGTCGATCAGCGAGATGGCGGTGGCTGAGCGGATCGAACGGGGGTATGTCGGCTCGCCGGTGCGGCTCACACTGCTGGCGCCTGCCGTAGTGGGGGAACTTACGGAGGGAAGAGCTGGGCTTGAAGCGGTACTACCGGAACTGCTTCGACCATTTCCCGAGATCTGGGAATATCAGCGAGAGGCTTTCGTATCATAGCGCCGACGGCCGTTCGTCAGCTTTGCGCCCAACTCAGTAACGTCGGCCGATCTTGGCGTTTACCGAAACTGGACATGTCGAACGCTATGCGCGCAGGCCAGCGCCGTCCAGATCTCACCGAGGGCGGCTACCTTTCGCCAGTAGTGGTCAACCAACCCTCCGCTTTCACGAACCGACCATGATAGTCTCGCGCCCATATTTGCGCGCCCGGAGTTGGAACGCCTTCGCGCCCCCTTCCATGATGTGTGTGATCACCTGCCTGATGCTCGGCGTTTCTATGGCTCCGTCGACCTCGACGCGAACCTTCGGCACATCCGAACCGGCCCGATCTTCCGGCACGGTCGCGGTCATGGTTATGACCTTGTCCGCATCCCCGTTCACAACCAGATTGGGGTTGTGGGTGGCGAAGATCAGCTGCCGGTTTGATTTCGATATCCGGATCAACTCGACAATCTCCATCATGACTCGATTGTCGAGGTCATCCTCGGGCTGGTCGACGATCAGCGTGCCTGCTTCCTGTCGGAGAAGGAGCCTGAGAAGAGCCGACGCTTGTTGGCCCGGCGAAGCCTCCTCGAAGCGGATGTCTTGACCGTTGCTGACATATGTCAGGTTGATCGTGTCCTTCGGGGTGGCCGCGAGAACCAAACCGAGCGTCTGGTCGCTGAGCTTCGCGTAGGCCCGGTTAATCTGGTTAGGCGTCATTTCTACCCGCCCACCGAAGAAGGCGTCCTTGATCGTGGCAGAGGCCTCTGCGCCGGGCTCGACCGGGCTGCCGGCCAGGATCTTGCCCTTGTAGATCGAGACAAGCGTGTCGCAGACCGCTGTCCAACCGATGGCCCCGTCCTCATAGGCCTTGCCCACCCATTCGTCGCAATGGACCTCGGGGTTCCGGAAATGACTCCCTTCGAGCAAGCCGCAGAGTGCTTGCACGCAGTCGATAGGTTTCCTGTCGCGCTTGGGGCGCGCCTTGAGGACGCCGCCTGATTTCTCCACGACCTGGTCGGACGCCCGCTTGAGCAGCGCATGGCGTTCGCCGACGAGGCGGACGAGCTCTCCACGGGCAGTGGCGAACCGATTCAACGCGGGGAGGGTCGCTGCATAGGCAGCAGCGGCCCTGTCCTGTTCGACCGAGGCGACCTGCAGCTGGGTGCCGAGCTTCTCGTTCTCGACAATAAGGGCTCGATGGTCGGCCTGCCTTGCCTTGGCTTGTTCGTAGAGCACGAGGAAGCTTTCGTGTTCGAGACCGAACTTCCTTTTCATTTCTGACCGCGCGGAATCCAGTCGACCGAGAAGGTCCAGCACCGGCTCCAGAGCCGCTCCAACTGCCGTACGGGCCTCCGCTACCTTCTCGGCCAGCTCTTGGACATGTGCAAACTCCATGGCCTCGGCGAAACGCCCGGCCTCGACGCCAAGCGCCGTCTCAACAAGTGACTTCACTCGCTCCCGATCCGCCGCGACCTGCCGCTCCACCGCGTCGATGAAGTTCACCGCACGGTCCCACTTCGGGGCCTCTGCCAGGGTCTTGACGTCTTCCGGCGTCACACCCCCCTGGCTCATCCGCTCCGTGAGCGCGGCACGGCGGAGCCGCAGATCCTCCACCTTGCTCTGAGCTTGTAGGTGTTCGAGCTCCGCCTGCCAGTGGGCCGCGGCATCCTGGAGTGCAGTGGTCACCGACCGCTTCGAATTCGCAATGCCGAGCTCGTTACGTCGCTTCTCCTCGATCACTTCGGCCGCGGCGATCCCGGTGATGTTGTCCGCCGCCACGACTGGATCCACCATCGTCGTCGAGAGCTCCTTCTGGTGGAACGCCCGCGCTCGGAAGCGCTCCCGGGCCGCCAGGATGTTGAGAGGCTCCGGGTCACGCCCATCCTGCTCGACACTGATGTCTTCGGGATTGTCGCCGTGCCGCGTCCAGGTCTCGAGGACGGTGTCGCGTTCGAGCACCACCTTGACCCAGCCGCCCTTCAGCGTGTCCTCAATCAGCTTCACCTCGCGGTCGCGGGGCCGGCGCCCGGGCGCATCCTCACCAATAAAGTCGCGCTCAGCGCGCCCAAGCCCGAAACGAAGATATTCGAGGATCGAGCTTTTACCCGAACCACGCCCGCCGATGAGCGCCGTGTAGCCATCGTTGAAGCTGATCCGCACAGGTACGTCGCCGGTCAGCTTCGACTTGACCTCGATCTCGACGACCCGCTCGGTCGGACGCTCGGGCGGGCCGTAAGCGATCCGCGCCTCATCGGCGAGAAACGCTTGCCGGATCGCCTCTACCGAGTTCTCACCAAGCTTGATCCAGCACTCGTGAAGACCAAGTCGGCGCCAGTCTCCGAACCGGTTGTCTCCCGTGGCCAAGATGGCGCGCCTACGGGTTCCCCACTCCTCTATGCGGCCTTGGATCTTGGCAACGGTAACAACGTCCAGCTCGGAGTATTGGCATTCGATGTACACGCCGTCGAAGGGGAGTTCCTTCGCCCTCGGCGCATGCCCGGGGGAGTTCAGGGTCTTATGGTCGGTCTCCCGACCGAAGTGGGGGATCAGAAGCACGCAATCACGCAGAACGGTGTCCACCTCCACCGCATCGAAGAGCTCTGTAAGCGTCAGCCCGCAATGCTCCGTTTGAGAGGTATGCGGCTCTTTGTCGCCCGCAGGCACAACGTTCCGCAAGTTATGTAGGAGGCGCGCCCACTCGGCCGTCGTCGTGGTTGGATCAAAAATCGCTAGACATTGTACCGAGTCGGAACAAGTGATCTCTATCCCGGGTAGGACCAGGAGGCGCGGAACGCCCTCGGCATCCCGGGAAGCTTCCAGCACATAGGGCAGGAAGGCGACGTCGTGGTGGTCGGTCACGGCGACGATTGAGAGCCCTTTGTCCAGCGCTGCCGTGACGAAGGTGGACGCCCAGACTTGCCTGGCCGCTTCGCGTCCTGGAGCGCACCTGGGAAGCTCCGCTCCATACCACTTTCGATCACGAGGGGTGTGGCACTGGAAGTCCGCCCGTCGCCAGGTGGCGCCCGGATGAAGTCCAACTTCAATTGCCATTGCCGCCCCCCGTATTCATTTTCCCGGCACGCAGACCAAACAGCGTCCTGCTCTCGACCCTGGGCACGGGCTTGTCACCGCTATGCCGGCCGCCAGCCTTGGGCATGTGTGTCCGCCTTCCACTCCCCGCGGCCCCGGATTCGCACAAGCCGTATTAAGTATCTACCCATAATTGCGCCGCATCAGGTCCTTGTCTGCTACGTTCGTCATGGGGCAGGATCGAGGGCGCAAACTCTGAGCCAAGTCTACGTAGCGCAGTTGCTCTCGGGCGGCTCCTCAAATGCCAAGCTGTCTTGCATTAATGAGCCGAGTGCAGCCGGTCCACGCTGCCGGTGAGAGCACTGGCCGAGCATTTCGCTGATGCTCACCATGATCGGAGTGGGACCATCTCGATCCCACAGCGTCAAGGTGGTTGGAATGTCTGCCTTCCGCGCAAGCTCCCTGCAAACGGACGGTCGCTTGTCGGCCAGCATGAGACGTTCCGGCCCCTCCGCCCTAGCTGCAGGCGAGACACGACCTCAGCTCACGCTTGTCCCGCGCTGCCTCGATCGCAGATCCGATGCGGATGCAGTCCGCGCCATCGTCGGATGCCTCAACTGACGGATGACGCGGTTCTCCCGCGCCTGCTACTTTAGAAATGTCTCGCTGTGCGCGTGGCAGTGCCACCCATCGGCATCGCGCACCCAGGTGGAGCTATCCGCGGCCTTTAATTCTTGCCGTTTGCCGTCCATCGTCACGGTCTGCCGAACGGAATATGCGATGATCGCGACGTTCTCAGCAGGCTGCACAACATGCACATCCGCAAACTCGTAGTCTTCCAGGGTCCAGTGCCCGTCCTCGGTCATTTTCCCCATCTTGGACCGAGGTATGCTCACGACGCCGCGCGCGCCGGTCACGAGGCTGTTTGTGCCCGACAGGCTCGCAGTTCGCTTCCCGTCTTTCGCCTTCATCGCTTCCCAGTAATCCGTCTCTAGTTGGACGATTTCGTCCTTCGCAGCCTTGCTGGAGCTAGCCATTCGATCCTCCTGTGCAACTTCGCTGCTCGGAGAAGCGTATGGAGGTTACTATGGTTGCCGGCGGGCTTGTCCCTCACGCCATTACAAGGGCGTGTACGCCCTGCGGCTCCGTATCACTCGTCGGCGCGTTGAAGATGATGATTAAGGACGGTGCGGCGCGATATTGGTTGATGCGCGGGCGAGGCCAACTACTGTTCGAGAGAGAGCAACTCGGAGTTGACGATGGCAACCGGCTGGGCTCCAGACGGGGCTGTGCAGTCCCAGATCGACGACACGGTGAAGGATGGCGTGCTCCGCGCGCGGGCGGCAATGCCTGCAGGCGAGAGCCCTTTCCACTGTGCCGAGTGCGGCGACGAGATTCCAGAGGCTCGCCGACGTGCCGTGCGCGGCGTCAGGACTTGCGTCCCTTGTCAGACTGAGCGCGACCGGCGTCCCGTGTCGTTCGGGATCAACCGCCGGGGCAGCAAGGACAGCCAGCTCAAGTAGCGGCGACTACGGCCGAGCGACCTCAGCCACACTTCGCGCAGGTCACCATTCCGCGCTTCTCTCTACCTGTCTCAATCGCGTAGCCGCAGCGCATGCAGTTCGCGCCGTCGTCGGAGGCGTCAAACGGATCGGCGACGCGTCGGGCCGTCGCCCTAGCCACGGCCCCGCTCGGTTGACCAGCGATCGGGTGCGGCGGGGTGTTGGGCGCATCAGGGCCAGCCGTCCCGGCTTCGGCGCCCGCAGGCCCGGATACCAGGACATTCCTCGGCCGTGCCCGACCGCGCCTCGGTGGCGCGACCAAGGCTTCAACTGGCTCTGGATCTGCGGGCACTACCGCACGCTCCCACGCGGGCATCACATGCGCGGTGGGAGGCACTGGGCGCTCGGCTGCGGGAGCGACCTCTAGAACTGCGGGAACGGCAAGGGGCGCCTTGGTTGGAAAGCCTCCCTCCCAAGACGCCGCTCGAACATGCGGATCGATGCGCTGAGACCGTTCGCGGACAGCGCCGCCGGTTCGAAGCCGGACGACTTCGACAGTCCTGCGACCGGGCTCGCCGACGCGTCGCGGGATGGTCAGCACTTCGCGCCGGTCTGGAGCGTCAGTCCGATCGTCCTTGAAGTTGGCGAAGACGCGATCCTTGTCTTCCATGGACTTCCAGTAAGGCTGGCTAAGGCGGCACTTGGGCGCCGCAGAGAAGCTTGGGGGTCGATCAGCGATTCGCAGCAATGAACGATTGCTGGAGCGATGGCATTACTGAACTTCGGGAACAGCTGCGGAAAAACAATATCAGAATTCAATGGTTTAAGCTTGAGGGTAAAATCGGCCTACCCTCAAGGTTCGGAGACTCTCCGCTCTCTCCCGCGCGAATCTGTCGCTGATTGCGCCGCTGAACCATCAAGGTTCGCCCGCAAACCGCGGCCAAACCTGCACCTCAGCGCGATGCGCCGTGCAAGAGAGACAGGTTGTGAGAGAGAAGATTGGAGCAGCGGTGGGAACTGGGAACTGAAATTCTCTGGCGCAGCACGCCGCAGCGCCAGGTCACCGAGGCTTCGCTCCCATCGCGTCACATATGCGCGCGCTTCATCACCGCACGCCCACAGGTGCTGCGCGCTCATCGCTTCTCGACCGCAGGATTAAGCCTCCTCCCGATGGTCGCGGGCTTTTTCACTGCGGTGGCCAGCACGTTAGGTTGAAGCTCGATGGACTCGTCGAACAGCGCTTCGTCGGCCTGCGTAAGCAGCCGGACCAAGGCTTGGCTGACCGCGGACTGTCGCCTACCGCGCAGAGCAAGTATCCCGAAGTTCACAGTAAACCAGGGTTCAAACCACGCCACCGCCCGCAGATGGCCAGCTTCAACGGCTTTGACGGCAGGAGGCACCGTAGCTGCGGCCAGAAGATCGGCATGCATCGCCATGGCCAATGCAGTCGCGACGGGCTCAAGGACAACCGCCGGAAACGCCGCGTGGCCGCCAACGCGCCGAGCCTCCTCCCGGGCCTTTGCCACTGGTAGCGATATGCGGGTCGTCAGGTAGCTCGGAGCGATTACCGGGTGGGCAAGGATCTCACCCAGCTCGGGTCGGCGCTTCAGGGTGAGAAGCGGGTGCCCGGGACGAGCGAAGAACAAGATGGGGTGCCGGAGCAATGGCGTGGCGACAAATGCCTCTGGCGTGTCGAGTTCCGAGATGTCGGCAATTGCGAGATCCACGCGCCGTTCGTGCAGCATTCGCTGCGCCTCGATCGGCGTGCACGCGACGATCTGGAGTTGCGTCTCTGGATGCTGCGCCGTGAACTCCGCCGCCGCCTGCACTAAGACTGTCTCAAGTGGATAGGGCGCAGCTGCGACCCTCAGGGCACTGTCCTGCCCTCCCCGCAATTCGGCGATCGTGGAATTCAGGGATGCCAGGCGCGTCAGGATGTCCGTGCTGCTCGCGAGAATCGCGCGGCAGATATCCGTCGGCCAGAGACCACGACGCTTCCTGTCGAACAGCGGGGCACCCAGCCGTGATTCGATAGCGGCGAGGTTGCGCGAAAGCGTCGGCTGCGTGACACCTTGCATCCGCGCGACGCGCACGATGCTGCCATGGGCCGCCAGGTCAGCAATGAGGCGTAAATCTCTGATCTCGAGCATAGCCATTCCGTATTCAAATTATGCCTAGAACGTATAGTTCGAAAATCAACCGATGGCTGCATTCTGATGCGGAGCGGTTCGGAACAGTTGGATGGCGAAACTCGTAAGCTGCTTTCTGGTCTGAGCAACCCGCTGCCGCGCACGCCGCAGTGCTTCTTCGAAGTTGGACGAACAAGGTGAACGTCTCGCCATCGCCCGTGATCCGCGAATGGCTATCGAGAAGAGGAGTGAACTATGGCCGGGCTTGAGACCGCATTTTACCGCCGAGTGCTGGCCGGCATCGCGACAGGCCTCGCAGCAGCCGTAGGTGCGGCCGGCGTGGCTCGGTCGTGCCAGAAGGGAGCCTTTCCATGACATCTCGTGACGAACTCGCGGAAGCGCCTCCCTCTGAGCAAAGGCAGGATTCAAAGACTGGTCGACGCAAGGTGCTGTTGAGCGCCTCGGCGGCCATCGCAACATCTGCCTTCGGCGCAATGGTGGCGGCGCCGTCGCAAGGCTTAGCGCAAACTCCGTCCCCACATACAGGTCGCACCGGCGCGGCGGCAGCACTTGGTCCGCTCAACAGCCCCGTACGAAGCACCAATCCTGCTGCGTTCGAGAGCCGCGCAGTGCTGGATCATCTGGCACCAATCGCGTGGGAAAGCGACAACCTCGCCTACACCGACGAAGCCCCCACCGTGCACCCGGCGCAGACTGCATTCGCGCGGATGATGACCAAGAAGATTCAGGAGCCGGTGAAGGACAAGATCTACCTTGTCTCCGGCTTTCAGGCGGCCTCGACGCTTATCGTGGTTGGCGATCAAGGATTGATCGTCGTCGACCCGGGTTCGGACGATGACAGTGCCAAGGCTTCGTTTGATGCGTTTAAGAGGCTGCGCCCCGAGGCCGGCGCGCTACCCGTGGTCGTCATAGTCTACACGCACCGACACATCGACCATGCCTTCGGCGCAGCGGGCTTCGGCGTCACGCAGGCGGATATCGACGCCGGCAAGGTCAAGGTGATCGCGTCCACGAATTTCATCGATAATCTGGTCAGTGACGTTGGTGTGGTGGGCAACATTCTGACCCAGCGCACGGCCTACGCTGGGGGCTACGTCGCTCCCGGCCCACAGGGGCCGGTGCACTTCGGACTGGGTCCTGCCTTTGGGGCCGGCCCGATTTCTTTCTTTCTCCCTACCGACCTGGTGCCCGCAAACCAGCCGTTGAAAACCACCATTGCCGGCATCGAGTTGGAAATCTTCCCCGCCTATGGCGACGCTGGCGACGACGAGATCGATATCTATTTCCCGCAGTTCCGCCACGTCCACGGCTCCGAGACCATCCAGGGCGAGACCTTCCCGAACCTCTACACCTTGCGTGGAACGAGCTACCGCGACGTCCAGCAGTGGATGAAGGGGGTGGAGACAACGCTCGAATATGCAAGGAAGTCAGACACCTACTCGGGCTCCCACATGCGTGCCTGGAAAGGGAACGAGTTCATTGTCGAGCGCATCCAGAACTACCGGGATGCGATTCAGTATGTCCACGACCAGTCCATCTACCTCATCAACCTCGGATACAAGCGTGACCAACTTGCCGACATGGTCGTGCTGCCCGAGCCCTATGCCAGCGATCCCTGGCTGCAGGAATACTACGGTGCCGTCGCCCACTCGGTTCGAAACATTTACGATGGATACCTCGGGTGGTGGCAGGGCGATGCGACCGATCTCGCCAAGCCCGACTTCATGGAGACAGCGCGGCAATACGTCCGTGTCATGGGTGGCCGCGACAAGGTTCTGGAGGAAGGCAGGAGCGCGATTGCAGCCAGGAATTACGGCTGGGCCGCTGAAGTGCTAACGCACCTGACCCGTGCGGAACCTCGCGACATGGAGGCGCGGCGCCTCAAGGCCGAGGCGCTGCGGAACTGGGGATACGCGCAGACCAACATCTACTGGCGGATGTATGGGATCGCCGGCGCGATGGAACTTGATGGGACACTCGACCGCTCCAAGCCGTGGAACTTTACGGATCCTGCCATCGTACGAGTGCTGCCTACCAACAAGATCCTCAGCACCATGAGCGTACGGCTGAATGCGGAGCGGGCCAAAGGTCAGAACCTCTCGGTCCAGTTCATCATTGCCGATACTGGCGAGAAGTCTGGCTTCCATGTGCGCAATCAGATTGCGGCATTCAGCGAAGGCGAATTGGCAGGCGCCACCGTGACGATCCGCGGCAACAAGGCCGCTATCTTGCAAACCGTTGCCACCGGCCGACTGAGTGACGGTGTGGAAGTAGGGGGCAGTATCGAGGTCGCATCTCGGTTCCTTGGGCTGTTCGAAGTCATTGCCCCCAATGACGTGAACCTCCTGCTGCCACCCGGTGTGCCGATCAAATGAAGGCAATCGATCAGCAAGACCACACCGTTCCTGCGGCGAATACGCTGAAGAAGGATCCACGAAATGACCCTTGATCGAAGAAATCTTTCCCGCCTTGCTGCCGGCACGGCCACGGCGGCTGTATTGCCCATCTCTGCGGGCGTGGCGCATGCCCAGACGTCGCCTGCCGGAGCGCCCGCACCCAGCAGCGCTCAGCCACCACGAGGCCCGGTAGCTGGCACCACTATGCCGGAAGCCTATGCGCGCGTGATTGGTCAGTTCGCCTATGTTTGGGCGTGGCCGATGGTGAACATGCACAATCGACGCAACAGATTCGACCAGGTGCCCGAACCAGGCCTGTTGGACGGCGTGGCCCCCGCCGCACCGGTCAATGAGATCTGCATGTTGACCGACTACGTCGATCCGATGGAGCGCATCGTGGCGACGCCCAACCAGGACGTCGTCTACGGCTTCGGCCTGCTGTCGCTGGACCGCGAGCCAGTGGTCGTGCAGGTGCCGGATTTCGGGGATCGCTTCTGGGTCTACCAGGCCGCCGACCAGCGCACGGATGGCTTCGCGCAACTCGGTTCGATGTACGGCACGCGGCCAGGCCTCTACATGCTCGTCGGGCCCAACTGGCAAGGCGCGACGCCGCCCGGCATCAACGCCGTCTTCCGCAGCCCGACCACAGTCGGCGCCTTCGCCCCGCGCGTCTTCCAGGATGATACCGCCGAGGATCGTCAGCGCGTGCAGCCGCTGATCCGCCAGATCATGGCCTATCCGCTCAGCCGCTCAACCGGCCGGATGCAGACCCGGGACTGGACCACGGTGCCGCGCTTTCCGGCCCCCGCTGGCGCCAGTGCGGGCGAGACGAAGTGGGTGGACCCGGAGACGTTCTTTGATTCGCTGCCGAAGGTGCTGGAGGAGGCCCCGCCCCTGCCGGGCGAGGAGGCCATCTATGGCCAAGTGCGCGCCCTGCTCGATGCGGCTAAGGCGAAGCCGGAACTGATGGCCGTGCTGAAGCGGGTGGCGGCGGAAACCGAAGATGGCCTGATCTCAACGCTGTTCAACTGGCGCAACCAGGGCATTCCAGTGGCCAACGGCTGGACCACCATGGTCAATGCCGCAGCGTGGGGCACCGATTATCTCACCCGCGCCTCGGCCGCGAGGGCGAACATTTTCTCCAACGTCGCTGTTGAGACGCGGTACTTCGCCATCGACCTGGAGTCGGACGGCTCTCGGTTAGAAGGCAGCCACCGCTACACGGTGACCTTCCCCGCCGGGCAGTTGCCGCCGGTGCGGGGCTTCTGGTCGCTCACAATGTATGGCGAGACCCATTTCTTCGAGCGCAATGACCTCAACCGCTATTCGCTCGGCACGAAGAATCATCACCTCAAGACCGGACCAGATGGATCGCTTACGATCCATGTTTCCGGGGAGCCACCCGAGGACGCGGCGCAGCGGACAAATTGGCTGCCGGCGCCGCGCGGCAAGTTCTCGCTTTATCTGCGCGCCTACTGGCCGGGGCCTGAGATCCTGGACGGACGTTGGACGCCACCGCCTGTGCGGCGCACTTCCTGAGTTCTAGCAATGCTGCGTGCATGGTCCTCTTCATCCGAGGCCTTGACAGGTCGCGTTGGTGGATCGGCGAGGCGGGAGGAAGTTCTTCCTCGGCTGGCGATGCGTATATTGGGAAACCGTAGTTCCACAGACCGCGCGCACTGCGACATCCGCTTCACGGAGATTCGTCCGCATGTCCTGGTCCAACAATAGTACTCCAACCACCGGCCCCACTTCGGGCGATGACGTTTTCAATGGCACTCCCGCTGGCGAAAGTCCGGAAGGTGGCGGAGGCGGCGACGACACGATGCATGGTGCCGGCGGCGATGATTCGCTGCGGGGAGAAGACGGTAACGACTACCTCTACGGCGGAATCGGCTCGGACACCATCGAAGGTGGCGCGGGAACCGATTGGATCTTCAGCGGGGACAGCGGCCTGCTCACCGATAGCCTGGACGGTGCTGTGGTGATCGGTTACGGCGGCGATGATACTATCCTCGTGACGGTCGCCGGTGCGCTCGATACCAGCGTTGCGCCTGGAATCGCGATCGCGTCGCGGGGAGGCAACGACTTCATCGCCCTTACCGGCGACGCAGACGGCTTTGCGCCAACGGTGGATGGGGGCGCCGGCGACGATACGATTGTGGGATCGGGCCCCCACGACAGCCTGTACGGTGGCGAGGGTAACGACCTCATCGAAGCCGGCAGCGGCAACGATATCGTTACGTGGAATCTGGGCGACGGCGACGACACGATCGATCTTGGTGCTGGGCACGACACACTGTACCTCGAAGGCTGGGATGGCGCCGACACCGCGAATGACGACTGGGAACTCTCGGTGGTCGGTAGCACCGCGACCTTCACCGGCAATGGCAACGTCGGGAATGCGGTCGTTACCGTGCTTAACTACGACGTCGGTGACAGTGTCGTGTGTTTCGCCGAGGGCACACGGATCATGACCGCGCGTGGCGAGGTCCCGATCGAGGCGCTGCGCGTCGGCGATTTAGCGCTCACGGCCGGTCGCACGCCAGCCCTGCGGCCGATCCGCTGGGTCGGGCATATCAAAGTTGACCTATCACGTCACCGCGCGAGGAATCGTGCGGCGCCGGTGCTCATCCTAGCCGGTGCTCTCGGCGAGGGCGTGCCGCACCGGGACCTGCGTGTTTCGCCGGAGCATGCGCTATTGATCGATGGCGCGCTTGTGCCGGCTGGCCTGCTTCTGAATGGAACGACAATTCTGCAGGAGGTCTGGCTGCCAAGCGTCATCTACTGGCACGTCGAACTGGACACCCACGACGTGCTCGTGGCTGAAGGCGCTTACGCCGAGAGCTATCTCGACGACGGCAATCGGCAGTTCTTCGGGAATGCCGCTCTCGTGTTGCTTGATCCGGATTTCGCGGCACGGCGCACGGGACGTGTCTACGTGGCGCGTGCTTGCTCGCCGGTGGTTGCCGAAGGCGATTTCCGCCTTGAGCAAATCCGGCAACGCCTATCACTACTTTGGCAGAATAGAATTGGGACGGACGGCGAAGCATCGGCTGCGATCGGGACATCGGCCGTGGGATACGCGGAATTAGTGCTGCTGGATGGCTCGGCGGACGGCAGGGAGGGTGGGCTCAGGCGGTGGTCCTGACGTGCGTGTCCTGTTCGTGCCAACTGCTGTGCGCAGCTTGCTCCCGTCAGGACGTTGGCGTGGTGTGCGATCTACCGCTCAAATCGCCATCTGCGCGAGCGGGCTCGTGTCGAACTGTCGCCGCAGCCGCCATGAGTGACGATGAAAGTGGGACGATCGGTCCACGGATATTCCGCCGTGTTGCTCCTGCATCGCCGCGTCGCAAATCGATTGAAGGGAACACACTGCCAATGTACTCAGGACCAGCCCGCCGGGGTGAGTATGGGAAGCGGCGTCGTTGCACGACGAGTGAGCGCGCCTCGTTCCGAGATTTGACGGCGATGACGCTGCGGCATCTCGCTTCCACAGCGCTCATCCTGGCTGCGGCAATACCGGACGCCAGTGCTCAGCAGGCCGACAGTGACCTGGCGGCGCAGCTCGCCAATCCTGTCGCTGCGCTGATCAGCGTACCGTTCCAGAATAACCTCGACTTCGGGGGCGGGACAGGCGACGCATTTCGCTACGTAATGAATTTCCAGCCTGTCGTGCCGCTGACGCTCGGGCCGGACTGGAACCTGATCCTGCGCACCATCGTCCCATTGCAGTATTCCGAGCGGGTCTACCCGGATCATCGCTGGGGCCTTGGCGACACGGTGCAGTCGTTCTTTTTCTCGCCGTCCCAGCCGGTGAACGGAATCACGTGGGGCGTCGGCCCGGTCATGCTGTATCCCACTGCGACCGAGGGCATTGGCCAGCGGCAGTGGGGGGCGGGGCCGACGGGCGTACTCCTGCGGCAGTCGGGGCCATGGATCTATGGCGCGCTCGTCAACCACATCTGGTCCATGGGCGGCACGCCGAATGGCCAGGAGGCGATCAACGCTACCTTCATGCAGCCATTCATCAATTACGTCTTTCCGAGCCAGACCACGCTCTTCCTGAACACCGAGACAACCTATGACTGGTCGCGCCGGCAATGGAGTGTGCCCATCAATGCCGGCGTGAACCAGCTTGTGAACATCGGTGGCCAGGCGGTGCAGGTCGGCGCGGGCATTCGGTACTTCGCCGAGGGGCCGCAGGGCGGGCCTGACTGGGGTCTGCGCCTGAACCTGACCTTTGTCTTCCCGAAGTAGGTCACGGCTCGCTCACATGTCTCCCCGGCAGGAGCATCCATTGGAACTCGGCACTCGGTCAAATTGTAAGACAGATGTGCCGCTGGGCATTCGCCACGTTCAGCAAGGGGGTTCCTGAGGCGGTCCCAATGTTCGGAGAAACGATTGTCGCGCGCTTTTGAAGCCGCGATTCCCGTAGACCGACTGGGAGCAGCGCGGGTGTTCTATATCATTCCCCAATTATGTTGGTTCCGCTTCTAGTAACGGCGAGGCGGAAAACTAGGCAGAATTCCGCCGCCCGAGATACCGCAACGTGAAGAGGAGATCTATCGATGGCAACTTTCGAGTCCAGCTACTACACCATCCTCAACTTCGACGGCACCACCTACACGGCCGCCACTGACAGCATCGCCGGCGACGTGACGAGCTTCGACAACGAGCCGTCCGGCGGTGGCCAGCCAGGTTCGGAAACCTTCGAGGAGGGGGACAACATGACGACATCCGGCGCCATCAGTGGCGGCGGTCAGTACGTCGGATTCTATGGCGACGGCTACATCGGCAACCAGGGTGGGACCTACTACTACTTCTCCAACACGCCGATTTCCGCGAACGACGTTGTTCCCGTCGATCCCGGTGATTTTGACGTCGTCTGTTTCCTGGAAGGGACAATGATTGCCACGCCGGATGGCGAGGTTCCGGTCCAGACGCTCCGCTCCGGTGACCTGGTTCTAACGCTGCAACACGGACAGGTTCGGGTCCGACCGCTCATCTGGGTGGGGCGAATGGAGGTGGCTGTACCGCGCGGCCCCGCGGGCCGACATGGGACCCCCATCACCTTTCTCCCAGGCTCGTTGGGCGATGGCATGCCGTGCCGTGGCCTGCGAGTTAGCCCTGCACACGGCATCCTCATCGACAACGCGCTGGTGCCCGCGGGACTGTTGGTGAATGGCGAGACGATTTTGCAGGACACGGTCCAGCCCAGTGTCACCTACTTTCATCTTGAGCTCGAGAAGCATGGCCTGCTGCTGTCGGATGGCGCCTGGAGCGAAAGCTATCTCGACGATGACAACCGTCATCTATTCGGTAATGGCACACTGGCCGTCCTGCTGCATGGCGCCGATGCCCTTGTGGCCAGGCACAAGGACAACCGGTCATGCCTCCCAGTGCTGCGCAGCGGGCCAGCGCTAGATCGCATCAGGGTGGCGCTCAGCTTGCGGGCCCAGTCTCTGTTGGCCGCAGCGTAACTTCTAGTGGGGGCGGAGGCCGCGTCAGGCGCGGCCTTTTCCGCCTTAGCCATCCGACGGCGACGGCCGCTAGCCGTCTCGCCGGATGGGGCTATGACCGGGCCCAGTTTGTGCGTTGCCGCTGGGGTGCGCGCCGCGTCCAATCAGTATCGTCGGGAGGAATGAATGCGGAACCGGTCCAAATCATGTCGGATGACGATCAAATCGCTCCGCTGCATCGCAGTCGCACTCGCCTTGCCTGTCGCGTCGTTAGGGCCGGTCATCTTAGCCAACCTCGCTGCGGCGCAATCGGCACCGGCCGCTCCGCCCGCCGGGCAAACGGTCGCGGCCAGCGAGGAGCGTCTCACCCAGGCGCAGCTCGAACAATTGCTTGCGCCGATCGCGCTGTATCCGGACGACCTGCTGATGCAGGTGCTGATG
Organism: Neoroseomonas terrae; assembly: GCF_018129025.1. GTDB lineage: Bacteria > Pseudomonadota > Alphaproteobacteria > Acetobacterales > Acetobacteraceae > Neoroseomonas > Neoroseomonas terrae. The sequence goes on from NZ_JAAEDI010000003.1 coordinate 212,799, forward strand.
GCCGCGACCTATCCGCTCGAGATTGTGCAGGCAAAGCGCTGGCTGGCTGAAGGACAAAACGCCTCCCTTACCGGCGACGCTCTGGTGCAGGCGCTGAACGAGCAGCCCTGGGACCCATCTGTGAAGTCGGTCGTGCCCTTCGCCGATGTGTTGGCCCTGATGAACGACCAGCTCGACTGGACGCAGCAGGTCGGCGATGCGGTGCTCGCACAGCAGGATGACGTTCTGAATGCGGTGCAGGTGCTGCGCGGCCGCGCGCAGGCCAGTGGATCGCTGCAGAGCGGCCCGCAGCAGACGGTGAACGTGACGCAAACCGTCAACGCCGCCCCGGCGCAGGGTGCCGCCGTCGCGCCGCCGCCGCAGACCATCGTCATCGAGCCGACCAATCCCGATCAGGTCTTTGTGCCGGCCTACAATCCCTCGGTGGTGTATGGCAGCTGGCCGTATGCGGAGTATCCGCCAGCCTATTATCCGCCGCCAGTCGGTTGGGGCGTAGGCAACGCCATCCTCACCGGCATGGCCTTCGCCGGCAGCGTCGCGGTGGTGAACTCGCTCTGGGGCTGGGCGCGACCAGGCTGGGGACGCGGTGACATCGACGTGAACGTCAACCGCTTCAACAACATCAATGTCAATCGCAGCCAGATCAGCGGCAATCGCTGGCAGCATGACGTCTCGCACCGACATGGGGTGGCCTATCGCAATGACGCGGTGCGCGATCGTGTCGGCGGTCATCGCACTGGCGGCGGGCGCGACCGGGTACAAGCGCGCGAGCAGTTTCGCGGCCGCGCCCAACAGGCCGATCGCGGGCAGGGGATTGGCGGGCGGCGTCCCGATGCAGATCGACCCACCCTTGGGGACCGTCGTCCCGGCGGGGGTGATCGACCGGCGATAGGTGGCCAGCAGGCCGGCGGACGTGGCGACCGGCCCGGGTTGGCTGACCGCGGCCACGGCGGCGCGGCGACCCATCGACCCGGTGGACAGCGACCGGCCGCGCAGCGCCCTGCCGTGGCGCACCGGCAAAGTGGGCGCCCCCAGGCGCGCCCGGCACCGACGCGACAAGCACCGCAGGGCCTTCGTGGCGCGGGCGAGGGCAGGCATGAGCGCGCGGCCGCGAGCCGTGGCAGGGCGAGCCGTCAGGGCCAACCCGCGGCCCGCGCCCATGCGCAGCAGCGGCGCGCTGCCCAACCCCATCGCGGAGGGGGCGCCGCGGCGCATCGTGGACGAGGCGGTGGTGGCCATGCCGGACGCGGCGGCGGGCGGCATCGGTGAGGAGACGGAGCATGAACACGACCATTGCCCCCCTTCTGCTTGTCGCATCCCTGATCGCGATGCCGGTGTCGGCGCAGGCTCCCGCAACGCAAGGACCGACCGAGGCGGCCCCACGTCCGAGCGCGCCTCGGCCGATTGCCCCCCGCGCCTTCCAATCCCCCGAGGAAGGCTTCGCCGCGCTCATCGCCGCGCTGCGCGCGGACGACGATCGCGCCCTGCTGAGCATCCTGGGTTCGGCCGGGCAGCGCCTGGTGCGATCCGGCGACCGCGCCATCGACCGCGCGGCACGCACAAGGGTCCTCGATGAGTACGCTTTGAAGAACGAGATCCTGCGCCCGACACCGAACGAAGCGATCCTGCAACTCGGCGCGGATGACTGGCCTATGCCGCTTCCGATGGTGGAGCGCAGAGGCGCTTGGCGCTTCGACGCTGCCGCGGCGACACAGGAGATCGTTGACCGCCGGATCGGCCGCAACGAACTCGACACCATCGAGACGCTGCGAGCTATGGGCGATGCGCAGGACGAGTACGCGCGCACAGCGGGCCGGCATGGAGCGCTGCGCGCCTATGCGCGGCGTTTCTTCTCTACGCCGGGACAGCGTGACGGGCTCTATTGGCCGACCGCAGAAGTCGAGGACGAAAGCCCGCTTGGCCCACTGGCGGCCGCAGCCAGCGCCGGCGACTATGGCCGTCGGCAGCGCGGCGAACGGCCCGAGCCCTATCACGGCTATGTCTACCGCATTCTGGAACGCCAAGGTGCCGCCGCCCCCGGTGGCGCGATGGACTACGTGGTGAATGGACGGATGATCGGCGGCTTCGCCATCATCGCCGCGCCGGCGCAATATGGTTCGACCGGCATCAAGACCTTCATGATCAGCCACGATGGCGTGGTGTGGGAACAGGACCTCGGCCCTGGTACGGTTCGGGAAGCGGCTGCCATCACGACCTTCGACCCGGGCGAGGGGTGGGTGCGGGTGGCCGAGTAAGCGTATCGCCGTGACCGCCGACAGGGCGCGGTTGCGGCGGCCAAGAGGGGGCGCGTCCATGGTTGTCGACCAAGCCGGGCTCGAGGCGCCGCCGCTTGCACGCTTTGCAATTTTGCTGCTCGGCGTGATGGCAGCTCGGTGGATCTGCCCGCGGCTGCGCCTGCCGGAGTGCATCGGATATATCCTGATCGGCGTGTTGGTCGGCCCCCATCTGATCGGCATCATCCCGAGGCATGCCGAGGTAGCCACCTTTTTCGGCGAGATCGGCAAGCTGCTGCTGATGTTCTTCGTCGGGCTGGAGATCGATCTCGACCAGTTCGCACGAGCGCGACGACGGGCGCTTTCCTTCGGCGTCGCGACCTTCGCGCTTCCGCTGGCCGGTGGCTTTGCGGTCGGCCATGCATTTGGGTATTCGCCGGTCGCCGCGCTACTCATTGGCTCGTTGATCGCCTCGCACACGCTGATCGCCTTTCCCATAGTGACCGCGGCGGGGCTGTCGGCGCGCCCTTCGGTCACCGTGACGGTGGGTGCGACCGTGCTGACCGACATGCTGGCCCTGCTCGTGCTCGCTGCATGCCTGACGACGCATCGCAGCGGCTTTGCTCCGATGGCAATCGTGATCCAGGTCGGCGAACTCATCGCGTTTGCGGTGATTCTGCTCGGCATCGTCGGGCCGCTTGCCCGCCGTGCAGTTTGCGCGCATGGGAATAGTGAACAGGCAAGCTTTACTCTGCTGCTGATCGTCGTCAGCGTCGCCGCGATGACAGCGGAAATGATCCAGCTCGAAGGCATCATTGGTGCGTTCTTGGCGGGCATTGCGGTCAACCAGGCGGTCAAGACGTCCAGCGCGAAGGAGAAGCTCGAATTCCTCGGGAATGGGGTGTTCATCCCCGCCTTCTTCATCGTGACCGGATTCCTGGTGGACCTGCGGCTCTTGGTCTCGTCGCTCACCACCGACCTGCCGCTTGTGCTGGCCATCGTCCTCGCCCTGTTGGGAACCAAATGGATCGCCGCGGAAGTCTCGGGGCGGACCTTCGGTTTCCGAGCGACAGATAGGCTGTTGATGGCCTCACTCACCGTGCCGCAGGTGGCGGCAACCCTTGCAGCGACACTCGTCGGCTATGAGGCGTTGAACGGCGCGGGGGAACGTCTGCTCGACGGCCGGATGCTGAATGCGGTGCTGGTTCTGGTGATGGTCACCGCAGTGGTCGGGCCGGTTTTGACGGAGCGTGCGGTGGCGCGGCTGCGTGGATGTGTCGGTGAGAACGATACCACGCAAAGCCCTGCAGCCTCTCTACCGGTGCAAGGCTGACGACTGACGAATCGGGACAGCCTTGTGATTTGGCCGATGGAACGTCCAGTCCGCTGTCCGGCTCATGGCGCTCGCCGCTTTGTCACCTACACCGACAGCGTTGCGGAGCCCAGATCGAAGATGGCTGGCGAGATGTTCCTGGCCATAACGCACGCGGTGTTGTTGGACCATGCGGCGGCGTCGAGCTCGATGAAGCGCGTCGACGATGCCAACGCCGCGTGGGCGAAGTCCCCCTGCCGTGCGCCGGGGACGGTGACGTCGAGCAGGTTGGTATCTCCCGGCGCCAGGTTCGGCAGGTCCCAGGCCACCTCCGCCGCGAACTCCCGCTGTCCGACCGGCAGGGCGGGGGTGCCGCAGAGCAGCGCCGGCGCCGCCTCCGGCAGCCCATAGAGGCGCAACGCCTCGACCTCGATCTGCCCGTCGAAGCCGACGATGCCGATCTGCGCGAAAGAGACAGCCGGCCCGAGCCGCACCGTCACACTGTCGGGGTGCTAGCTTGGCCTGGCCCGAGAATGGGCAGATTCATGGAGGCGACGATGGAAGAGGAGCCCGTCTATCATAGGACTGATCTGGTTGGCAGCTCGAGGAAATCCGTCAGCGACGCCATCGAGACCGCGATAGGGCGCGCGGTGAAATCGCTGCGCCACATCGAGTGGTTCGAAGTCAGTGAGATCCGAGGACGCGTGCAGGACGGCAAAGTCTCCCAGTACCAAGTCAGCATACCAGTACCAAGTCAGCATAAGAGTGGGGTTCCGCGTCGAGGCGTGATGGCGGACCCGTCCTGTCGGGCGTGAATTCATGGGTGGCGTCCGAGCGGCACGGGCAGGACGTCTAGTGCCTGCATGCCGGCTCCATGGCCGTGTGGCGATCAGTAAGCACCATTCTGATCGAACCCTTCGCTTGGCTTCGCGCTGCTTTGGAGCGAATGGTCGTGTGCGCGTAGAGAGCCGCGCTGCCCCGCCGAGGCTCTATCCGCGGGGCTCGGGCTGGTAGCACCCGGATCATCGGGTGTGGCACCGGAGCCCAACGATGACGCAGCTGTCCGATACCCAGCGTGTGATCCTCAGCAAAGCAAGGCAGCGCGACGATCGGCTGGCCGTTCCACCCGACCGGCTCCCCGCCGCCGCGCGGCAGACGGTGGCGAAGTCGCTGATCAAGCAGGGCCTAGTCACTGACGAGGACGTGGGAGCTGCCAATGCGCTGAACGCGTGGCAGATCGACGGCCAGCCCCGGGTGCTCCGGATCACGCTGGGTGCCATCGGCGTTGAGCCGGATAGTGGCGCGGCAGCCCCGGCAATGCCGGACCTCCCCCCAGCAGCGGCATCGCTCAGCCTGCCCGTCGAGGGCCAGGGAGACTCACACGCGGCGTCTGCGCCCGTGCCGCCCGCCACCAGCGACCTGGGGTCAGAGGCCCATCAGCAGCCGCCGCTGAGTCAGCACGGCCGCAACGGGCGCGCAGCAGCCCTTCGCCCAGCGGCGGCAGCCGTCGTGACCGCCTGGAATGGGTCTGGGCGCGACGGTCTCGACGACGCTGTTACTGCTTTGCGCCCAGCCCCGGCTGCGGCGCCTCACTCTCGGCGCGATGCCGCTGTACTGCGGCAGCCGCGTACGGGTACCAAGCAGCAGGCGATCCTCGCATTGCTCCGCCGAGACGAGGGCGCGACCATCGCCCAGATCATTGAGGCGACCGGCTGGCAGCAGCACACCGTCCGGGGCTTCCTCGCTGGCCTCAAGCGGCGCGGCATCACGGTGGAGGTTCTGGAGCGGGTCCGGCAGGTCGGGCCGAGCAAGCAGGGTGCGAAGGGCTCCTACTCCATCTACCGGATCACCGCCGCCGCGCCGGTGGAGGCTGGCTGATGCGCAGCGGCGCACCGGGACCTCGTCTCGCGGTCGGGGTCATCCGGGTCTCGACCGCCGAGCAGGGCAACAGCGGGCTGGGGCTGGAGGCCCAGCAAACCAGCATCCGCGCCTTCGTCGCAAATCAGGGCTGGACCCTGGTCGCGGAGTACTCGGACATCGCGTCGGGCAAGGACGACCGGCGCGCAGGATTCCAGGCGGCCCTTGCCCGCTGCCGGCAGCTGGACGCCGTGTTAGTGGCGGCGCGGCTCGACCGCATCACGCGTAGGGCCCACACGCTGTCGCAACTGCTAGAGGACGGCATCTCCATTCGCGCTGCCGACATGCCCAATGCTGACGATCTGATGCTCCGGATCTATGCTGCAATGGCGCAGAGGGAGCGGGATCTCATCAGCGAGCGGACCCGGGCAGCGCTGGCGGCAGCCAAGGCGAGAGGGAAGGTGCTGGGCGGGGACAGGGGATATCGTCCGACCGTAGGCCCAGACGGAACTGCAGCCGCGCGGGCGCGACGCAAGTTGGCGGCCCAGACCGCTCATCGACTGCATCTCCAGATCGGCGAGCCCCACCCTGGCGATGTACCGAGCTTCTCTGCAATGGCGCGATCGTTGAATGAACGCGGCGTCCCGACACCGAAAGGTACTGGAGCGTGGACCCATACGAGTGTCGCAAGAATCGTGCGGCGCATCTCGTATCGCCACGCAGGTGATCTCGAACAGCAGGATGATTCACCTCTGACGACCTGAACTTATGCGCGTCTAGCGGCTGTCCGGATCCAATCTCTAAAGGCGGAGAGCGCGGGATCTGCCGTGCGAGTGGGTCGGTAGACCAAGTGCCAGCCGCCTATTTTCGGCGCGGTGATGCCGAAGAGTGCAACTAGGCGCCCCGCCGCCAAATCATCGTCAACGTAAGGCCGAACTCCGAGGGCGACGCCTACCCCATCGGCCGCCGCCTGCTGCGCCTGTCCATAGAAGTCAAAGATAGGCCCTGCGGCTCGCAACTCTGACAAGCCCGCCGTTGACGCCCAGCGCAGCCAGTCGTCGGCGGCGTGAGCAACCCGAAGCAGCATGCCCGGTACCAGATCAGATGGATCGCTTAGTTTTGCTGCGACGGCCGGTGCGCAAACCGGCACGAGATCAGCAGAGACGAGAAACTCGGAAACAAGTCCCGGCCAAGTGCCATCGCCGAGCCGAATCCCGCAACTCCATCCATCGGCGAAGGGAGCCGCGGCGCCGCCTGTGGCGATGCGAACATCGATGCCGGGTTGAGTTCGGGTAAAGTCCGCGAGGCGCGGGATCAACCAGCGGATCGCGAAGGAGGGCCCGACGCCCACCGTCAGCACATGGTGACAACCCGCGTCGACCACCTCCGCCGTCAGTCTGGCAAGCCGGTCCAGCAGCGGCGTCAGCCCAGCCCTAAAGGCTTCTCCTGCCGCAGTCGGAGTAAGTCGGTTGGCGTGGCGGTCAAACAAGACGATGCCGAGCCTCTGTTCCAGCAGCCGCACCAGCCTGCTGACCGCGGCGGGGGTGACGTTCAGCTCGGCAGCCGCCGTCGTGAATGCGCCGCTGCGGGCCGCAGCCTCGAAGGCGCGGATTCCATTCAACGACGGCAGGCGGCGTGGTCTGAGCATCAGGAAAACTTAGCCTCAGGCTCAGGTAACGCTGTTTGTGATGATCCTGCAACTGGCACAGAAGCGGTCAACGGAGAGCCAGCTCATGTCACCCCTTCTGACCGCCGCGCTGATCCTGACCATGGTGGGAACCTCCCTGCTGTCCGGCGTGTTCGGCATGGCGGGGGGGCTAGTGTTGGTAGGCGTACTCCTGGTGCTGCTGCCGGTACCCGATGCCATGGCGCTGCATGCGGTGACTCAAGTTGCCTCGAATGGCTGGAGGGCGGCGCTATGGTGGCGGCGCATCCGGCCGTGGCCGGTGGTGGCGCATGCGGCCGGATGCCTGGTGGCACTGGGTGCCTGGTCGCTGGTGCTGCTGGTGCCCGACCGCGGTGCGGCGCTGCTGCTCCTGGGTGCCAGCCCGTTCCTGGCGCAGGCGCTACCGGCGCGCATCCGCCCGAATCCGCAGAAACCGCTGCATGGCGCGATCGTCGGTGCGATCTCGATGTCGCTGATGGTGCTGACCGGGGTGTCGGGTCCGTTGCTCGACCGCCATTTCCTCGGCGGCGCGATGGACCGACGGGAGATCGTGGCCACTAAGGCGGCCTGTCAGGCGATCGGGCACGCGCTGAAACTGGTCTATTTCGGACTGTTGGTGGCCGATGCCGGGCAGATCGACCCGTGGCTCGCGGCGATGGCCGTGGTGGCGTCGATGACCGGCACGATGCTGGCCAAGCGGCTGCTGGAGGCCATGAGCGACACTACCTACCGGCTGTGGGCCGGGCGCATCGTCACCGCGCTGGGGGGTTTCTACATCGGCCAGGGTGGCTGGCTGCTGCTGACGGAATGAGGAGGTTGGAATGTCCGAGACGCTGCGCCCGCTCATGCTCGACCTGGTCGCCTTCGTGGCGGAGCGACCACGGCCCTATGCCGAGGTGCTGGATGCCTGGCGCACCAGCTGCCCACGCCTGTCGGTGTGGGAGGACACTGTGGAGGCAGGGTTGGTCCACGTGTTAGATGGTAAGGTGATGGCGACGGCGGCGGGGCACGCTGCACTGACACGACGGGTGTCGCGCGTTCTGTGAGCGCCCCACCAACGCGACATTGCTTCGGCGAGTCAAGATATGGCCGCATCAGAATGCTAGCGTCTTGTCGAGGCGCCCCGTTCACGACCGACCAACGGTCGTTGCTCGGTGTTGAACAGATGCGATGCATGGAGGCTGTCAGGCGACCTTCCAGCCCTCCACGTCACCATCGTTCAGGCGCTCGAAAAGCCTTGCCCAGCTGTCCTTCGGCGGCGCCGGCTCTGGCGTCGCAGCCGGACCCGTGACCATCTGGTCGAGCAACTGCCCGATCAGGCCCAGCGCATCCACCTGGTCATCGTGCTTCCCTGCCGGGAAGGTCATGAGCTCCGCCTCAAATGCCTGTCGCCACGGCGCGTGCCGCGGCAGGTGAAGCCCCTCCAATGCCATGCGGCCGCGGATTGATTGCGCCCTCACCGCCTTGTCCCCACGCGTTGGGAAAGCGTGGCGAGCCACATAGGCTTGGCGCTCGCGCATGCGCCGCTGCAAGAACGGCCCAATGCCGGCTCGGATTTGACCCGTTTCTTCGGCCCAGCCGATCGGCCGCCACCGCTTCACCAGATCACAGAACGCCTCGATCCACGCATCCGCCGCGGTCTGCCCTCGCCAGAGGTCCAGCAGCCAAAGCTGACCTGCCGGATCCATCCCCACCACCGCATGCACGGTGAAATCGCCACCGTCGGCGGTGACGGCGTAATCCGAACCGCCATAGATCCGCAGAGTGGCCCGATCCGGCAGGACGTCGACGTGACGCAGCCACTCGGCCTGGAAATAGTCACCGGTGTCCGGCACCGGGCGCTGCATATACAGTGCCGACCAACTGCGGGTGCTGGCCTCGGCCTTCACGCGCTGGAGTGACGCCGCGTAGCCGTAACCATCATCGCCCCACAGCATCTCGCCAGGGGCACGCCCCAGGGGATCGTCCACCTCCGCCTCGGCCGGTAGCGACACCACCCGCCACTTGTCCCCCTGCGCCTCGAGCAGCCTTCCGGACAGATCGTCCTGATGCCAGCGGGTTTGGACAACCACGATGGCTGCACCGGGCCGCAGGCGCGTGCGCAGGTCGTCCTGGAACCATTCCCACACGCGGGCCCGGCGCGCCTCGCTATCGGCTTCCTCGCGGGATTTCACCGGGTCGTCGATTAGAGCCAGGTCGGCCCGTAGGCCCGTGATGACCCCGCCGATCCCGGCGGCGCGGTATTCCCCTCCATTGCTGGTGGTCCAGAGGTCCTCCGCCTCGCGGTCCAGCCGATAGCCGAGCATCGGGCCATGGCTGCGGATGCGGCCCCGCACACGGCGGGAGAACGTCCCCGCAAGATCAGCGGTGTTGCTGGTGGCAATGACCCGACGGTCGCGGCCCTGGGCGAGGAACCAGGCGGGGAACAGGTCGGAGGTGTAGGTGCTCTTTGCCGATCCCGGCGGCATGAACACCATCAGCCGGTCATGCACGCCGTCGGCCATCCGGCTCCGCGTCGAGGGACTGGCCGGTTTGGTCCGCGACCTCACGGCCATCGCGCACAGCGCGCTGGCGGCGGCGGCATGAGCACCGCGACCAGCATCACAGTCCGGGTACCACTGGCGATTCGTCACCGGCCGGGACGCAAGACCATCGTCATGCCAGCGAAGGCGGAGCCGGCCGCGGTTGCCACAAGGGCCGATCCGGCGCTGGTGAAGGCGCTGGCTCGCGCGCACCGATACCAACGCCAACTCGACCAAGGTCGCCATGGATCGTTGACCGAACTGGCGGCGGCCGAGAAAGTCGACCGGTCCTTCCTTGGGAAGCTGCTCAGCCTGACTCTCCTGGCGCCGGATCTGGTCGAGGCGATCCTGGACGGCCGCTGTGAGGCCGGCCTGACGACGCTACTCCGGCCTCTACCGGTACTCTGGCCGGACCAGAGCAGAGCGTTGGCCTCCGAGAGCAGGCCGGCTTCGTCTCAGCCGAAGAATTCCGAAGGGTAATGCGGCGAGTCGACTGAAGGACTCGTCCGCGGCCATATGGCGGGCCGATATGCGACGAGGCTCGGGGGCAACAGAGCCGGGAGTTCCGTCCCGGTTTTCATCGCCGGGCGACGCTGGGCACAACTATGAGCGCCGGCGTCTTGGGGAATGTTGTGCAGAATCAGTCGGCTATTATCTCGGGAACTAATCGCGCAAGTCCCAAGGTGCCGAGAGAATTGGCTCGACAGAGAGAGAAACCGGGCTGCTCGGTTTGGGTCACTTCCCGACCCACATGCAGAATGGCCCGCCAAACGTGGCCCTGGCCGCGACTGACACCAGACGGGAGAATGGTGTTGGGAAACCGATTGGAGCGGGCGAAGGGATTCGAACCCTCGACCCCGACCTTGGCAAGGTCGTGCTCTACCCCTGAGCTACGCCCGCGCTCCGTGCGGAGGCCGGGCTTCTACCATGCTGCGCCCGGATTGCAACCCACCCGCCGCAAGGATTCTGTCATCCTCCTCGACAGCCGCCCGTCGACCGCGCGATCATGACCGCAACGACATCTCCCGGGAGAATTACGTCATGGATCGCCGCACCGCCCTCGGCCTCGCCGCCGGCGCGCTTGTCCTGCCCATGGGCCGCAGGGCTGCCGCCCAGGCCTTCGACCATCCCGTCCGTCTCATCGTCCCCTTCGCGCCGGGCGGCACCTCCGACATCCTCGCCCGGCTCCTCGCGCCAGACCTGACGCGCGCCTTCGGCCAGAACGTGGTGGTGGAAAACCGCACCGGCGCCGGCGGCAACATCGGCGCCGACCTGGTCGCGAAATCCCCGCCGGACGGCCACACCCTGCTGATCATCGACGTTTCGACGCTGGCTACCGCGCCCTCGCTCTACACGCGCTTCCCCTTCGACCTGAAGCGGGACCTCGCGCCGGTCACGATGCTGATCTACGCGCCCTACATTCTCGCGATCCATCCCTCGGTTCCCGCGCGGAACGCCGCCGAACTCGTCGCCTATGCCAGGGCGAATCCCCCGAGGGTGAACGTCGGCCATGCCGGTGTCGGCGTCGGCAACCACCTCACCGGGCTCCTGGTCACACAGCACTGGGGCGCGGACCTCACCCAGGTGCCCTATCGCGGCGGTGCGGCGGCCCTGACGGCGGTCGCCGCCGGCGAATCGCAGATGATCATCAACGGCGCGACTGCCACCGCGCCTTTCTGCAAACAGGGCACGCTGCGCCCCATCGCCGTCACCGGCCCGGCGCGACTGGCGGACTTCCCGGACGTACCGACCTTCCAGGAACTCGGCTGGCCGGCGGCCGATTCCGGCACCTGGCAGGGCGTCCTGGCGCAGGGCGGCACGCCGGCGCCGATGGTGAACCGCATCGCCAACGATCTCCGTACAGCCATGGCGGTGCCGACCACGGCCGAACGCATCGCCGCCCTCGGCGCCGTGAATCGCGTCGAGGGGCCGGACAGTTTCCGCACCTGGCTCGACAATGAGATCGAGGTCTGGTCCAGGGTGGTCCGCGCCAACAACATCAAACTGGACTGAATGCCCGAATCGCCTGAGGGGCTGCTCGCCCGCCTCGCCGCCGCCGGTATCGCCGCCGAGACGCATCACCACCGCCCGGTCTTCACCGTGGCGGAAAGCCGGGATGTCTCCATGCGGCTGCCCGGCGGTCACACCAAGAACCTGTTCCTCCGTCCCGCGAAAGGGGACGGGCCGTTCCTGCTCGCGACGCTGGAGGCCGACCGCCAGGTTTCGGTCAATGCCCTCGCGCGCCTCGCCGGCGCGGGAAAGGTGTCGATGGCGAGTGCGGACCAGCTCGAGGCGACCCTCGGCGTCCCGCCAGGCTCCGTCACCCCCTTCGGCCTGGTCAATGCCGCGCCGGGCGCCGTGCGCTTCGTGATGGACCGCCAGCTGGCGGACGGCTTCGACCGCATCTGGGTGCATCCACTGACCAACGCAGCGAGCACCGGCCTCCCGCCCGCCGAACTCCTTCGGTTCTTCGCCGGGCTCGGCCATCCCTGCACGCTGTTGGACCTTGGCGATCCCAACTGAGCCGCTGCGGCGCGTCCTGCTCCACCTCCCCTGCCGCTCCCGCCGATCAGCGCTTGCGCGCCGCTTCGGACGGCGCATCTATGCGGCAGGATTAGAGGAATGCCCGCCATGGACGTCATCATCGACCCTACCCGCCAGGGTGCGCCTGCTGCTGCTGCTCCCGAAGGCGTCATCAAGGACGGCGACCAGAAGACCTTCATGCAGGACGTTATCGAGGCGTCCCGTCAGGTTCCCGTCCTGGTCGATTTTTGGGCAACCTGGTGCGGCCCCTGCAAGACCTTGACCCCGGCGCTGGAGAAGGTTGTCAACGCCGCGGCAGGGCGGGTCCGGCTGGTGAAGGTCGATATCGACCAGAACCGCTCGCTCGTTGCCCAGCTCACTCAGATGGGCCTGCCTCTGCAGTCCGTGCCGACGGTCGTTGCGTTCTGGCAGGGCCAGATCCTCGACCTGTTCCAGGGCGCCCTGCCGGAATCCGAGGTGAAGCGCTTCGTCGAATCGCTGCTCAAGGCCGCCGGCGGCCAGATGCCGACCGCCGACCTGTTGGCCGAGGCCGAAGCCGCCGTCGCCGAGGGTGACCATGCCGGCGCGCTCGAAATCTTCGGCGCCCTGTCGCAGCAGGAACCTGAGAACGCCAAGGCGCTCGCCGGCGTTGCCCGCGCCCTGCTGGTGCTGGGCGAGGAGGAGCAGGCCCTTGCCGTGCTCGACAGCGCGCCCGCCAAGATCAAGGAGGCACCGGAGCTCTCCGCCGCCCGCAGTGCCATCGAGCTCGAGATCGAAGGCCGTCGCGCCCGCGACCAGCTGGCCCAGTTTCAGGCCCGCATCGATGCTGATCCGGACGATCACGCGGCGCGCATCGACCTTGCCATAGCGCAGAGCGCGAGTGGTGAGCGCGACGCTGCCGTGGACACGCTGATCGAGGCTGTTCGCCGCGACCGTGCCTGGAACGAGGAAGCCGCCCGCAAGCAGCTTCTGAAGCTGTTCGAGGCCTGGGGCTTCGAGGACCCGGCGAGCAAGGCCGGCCGTCGCAAGCTCTCGGCCGTCATCTTCCGCTGAGGTCGGGCCCGGCGCCATGCCAGCCTTCCACCCGCGCTTCGCAGACCTGCCGGAGGAGATCGCGATCTTCCCCCTTCCCGGCGCGCTGCTCCTGCCGCAGGGAAGGCTGCCGCTCAACGTATTCGAGCCGCGCTACCTCGCGATGGCGCTCGACAGCCTCGCGCGGGGGCGGATGTTCGGCATGATCCAGCCGGACCCGTGCAAGGCGCGCTGCGAGCACGGCCCGGCGCTCTACAGGATCGGCTGCCTCGGCCGCCTCTGCTCCTTCAGCGAGACGGAGGACGGGCGGTTGCTGATCGCCCTGGCCGGGCTGATCCGCTTCCGCATCGCCGAGGAATTGCCGCTCGCCCCCGGCGGCTATCGCCGGGTGCGAGCCGACTACGATGCCTTCGCGGCCGACCTGGTCCCGCAGGACGGCCGGCCGCCCTACGACAAGGCTGAATTGCTCGCTGCGCTGCGCCCCTATTTCCGCGCCCGCGGCATCGAGGCGAACTGGGACGCGGTGGAGCAATCCGCCGACACCATGCTCGTCACCACCCTGTCCATGGTCTGCCCCTTCGAGATTCCGGAGAAGCAGGCTCTCCTGGAAGCCCCCGACTGTGCGGAGCGCGCGCGCATGCTCGTCGCGCTGATGCGCATGGGGGCAGCCGCCAATGCGCCGTCCGACGGACGGCCGATCTAGAGGACGATCCATCATGTCCGAAACCACCCCGGCCGGCGGCGCCGTCGATCCGCGCCTGCTCGAAATCCTCGTCTGCCCGGTCACCAAGGGCCCGCTGCGCTACGACCGCGAAAAGGGCGAACTGGTCAGCGAGCGCGCCGGCCTGGCCTACCCCATCCGCGACGGCATCCCGATCATGCTGCCCGACGAGGCGCGCAAGCTCGACGGCTGATGTCCGCGCCATCCGAGATCCGCCTGAAGCGCGCCGAGCAGGTGATCGAGGTTGCCTGGCCGGACGGCGCGCGCTTTCGCCTGCCGGCCGAATATCTGCGCGTGGAAAGCCCCAGCGCCGAGGTGCAGGGCCACGCGCCCGACCAGAAGGTGATCGTCGCCGGGCGCCGGCATGTCGGCATCATGCGCGTGGAGCCCGTGGGGAACTACGCCGTGCGGATCGTCTTCGACGATCTGCACGACACCGGCATCTACTCCTGGGCGTATCTGCGGACGCTGGGGGCGGAGCAGGAGACGCGCTGGGCGACGTACTTGGCCGAACTCGGCGCGCGGGGACTGTCACGGGATCCGCCGCGGCGCTGATCGTCGCCGGTAGGGGCGCAGCGACCGCGCCTGCGCGGGGAACACCAGGTATGGTTTTCGGGGCTCTTCCCCGCTTTTGGCGGCGACAGGCAAAGCCCCTCCTGCTGCCTTCGCAACGGAGATCGGAGGGGCGCCGCCCCTCCGAACCACCCCGCCAGGGGGTTAGACCCCCTGGACCGCAATCTGTTGGTATCGAGCGCTGCGGGCTGCGCTGGCCCCGTCAGGCACGCTTCGTGCGCAAGGGCGGGTTCCGGCACCACTTCTGACAGCGGCGCACCGCACCAGGTTGAGGTTTGCAAAAGCCTTTCGGCCTTTGCTGGGGTGGCTTGGAGGGGCAACGCCCCTCCAACTCGGCATCGGAAGTATCGGCGTGACCAGCGATCCTTCCCGTTCAGAACCCGACCAGATCGCCGCCCTTGAGCTTCAGCATCTCGCGCGCCTCGGCCGGCGTCGCGATTTCCAACGACAGCTCCTCAAGGATGCGGCGGATCTTCGCGACCTGCTGGGCGTTGGATGTCGCGGCCTGGCCCTTGCCGATCCACAGGCTGTCCTCGAGCCCGACGCGGACATTGCCGCCCATCATCGCCGCCATCGTCACGAAGGGCATCTGGTGTCGCCCCGCCGCCAGCACGGACCAGAC
Organism: Neoroseomonas terrae; assembly: GCF_018129025.1. GTDB lineage: Bacteria > Pseudomonadota > Alphaproteobacteria > Acetobacterales > Acetobacteraceae > Neoroseomonas > Neoroseomonas terrae. The sequence continues at coordinate 227,861 of NZ_JAAEDI010000003.1, forward strand.
GTAGTCCTTGCCGAACAGGCGGTCCGCCGTCTCGCGCATGAACATCAGGTTGCGATGCTCGGCGCCGATGCCGCCCAGGATGCCGAAGATCGTCTGGGTGAACAGCGGCGGCTCGACCACCTTGCGGTCCAGCATGTGCGCGAGGTTGTAGAGATGGCCGATGTCGTAACATTCGAACTCGAACCGCGTGCCGTGCCCCTTGCCCAGCCGCTCGACGATCTGCTCGATGTCCTGGAAGGTGTTGCGGAAGATGTAGTTGGTCGTGCCTTCGAGGTAGGGCCTCTCCCACTCGTGCTTGAAGTGCTTCACCCGCGCGGCGGAGGGCGCGATGTTGAAGTTCATCGAGCCCATGTTGAGGCTGCACATCTCCGGCTTCGCCTGCAGCGGCGCGGCCAGCCGCTCATCCACCGTCATGCCCAGCCCGCCGCCGGTGGTGATGTTGATGACCGCATCGGTGGACTGCTTGATGACCGGCAGGAACTGCATGAACACCGCCGGGTCGGGCGTCGGGCGGCCGTCCTTCGGGTCGCGCGCGTGCAGGTGGATGATGGAGGCGCCGGCCTCGGCCGCTGCAATGGACTGCTCCGCGATCTCCTGCGGCGTGATGGGCAGATGGTCCGACATCGACGGTGTGTGAATCGCACCCGTGACGGCGCAGGTGATGATGACCTTGGACATGCGCGGTTCCTCCACGTGATGCAGCGATCCTGCCCCGGGCAGGCGCCTGCCGGAAGGGGCGCGTTCCCGGCATGGCGCGCTGTCCCGCATGACGGAGCGGGCAGGCCGCTACGGCGCGATCCGCAAGGACGTCGCCAGCGTGTACTCGTCCGACCGCGGCGCGTAGGTCAGGCCCTGTCGCGTGGCCCAGATGTTCATCTGGTGGTGGATCGGCAGCACCGGCGCATCTTCCATGGCGACGCGCATGCCCTCACGCCACAGCGCCTGCCGTTCTGCGGCATCGAGCGCCACGACGGCCCGGCTGTAGATGTCGTCCACCCGCGGGTTGGAATACCCCATGCGATTCACCGTGCCCCAGCCGCGCGTGCGGTTCTCGCTGAGCAGAACGGGGGCGAAGATGTTGTTCGGCTCATAGGCGGAGGACTGCCAGCCCGTCATGGCCGCGGAAAACTCCCGCCGCGCCCCGCGCGGGAAGAACACATTCGACGGCAGCGCCTCCACCCGCACCTTGACGCCGATGCGCTGCCAGAAGCCGCCGATCGCCTGCAGGATGCGCTCGTCATTCACGTAGCGGTCGTTGGGTCCGGCGAAGCTCAGCGTGAATCCCTCTCCCCATCCTGCCTCGGCGAGCAGCGCGCGCGCCCGGGCGGGGTCGTAGGCATCAGGCCCCAAGGCAGGATCCGCGACGCCGAGGCCGATCGCCTGCATCTGCCCGGCGGGCGCTGCGGCGCCTTCCATGATCTGCCGGCTGATCGCCGTCCGGTCGATCGCGACCGACAGCGCGCGGCGCACGCGTGGGTCGCGCAGCGGGTTGCGGTCCATCGGCCGCCCCTGCGCATCCGCGACACCCGGCGAGGTATCCCGCGCCACGTCGAAATAGACATAGACGAGCCGTGTGCCCGGGCTGCGCCAGATCGCGACGTTGGAATCGCGTTCCAGCATGGCGAGGTCGCGCGGCGGCACGATCTCGATGAGCTGCACGTCGTTCGCCCGCAGCGCCGCTACGCGCGCGCTGTCATTGGCAATGACGCGGAAGGTCACGCGGGAGAACGGCGAGGGCGTGCCCCGCCAGGCCGGATTGCGCTCGAACACCACGCGCTCGCCCTGGACGTACTGGACCAGGCGGAAGGGGCCGGACCCGATGACGGCGCGGCCGGAATTGAAATCCTGCGTGCTGGCCTCCCGCGCCACGTGCTCGGGCACGATCATCACCGGGGGGATGTTCTCCGGCAGCAGCGGGGCTGGTCCGTGCGTCAGCAGGCGGACCGTGTGCGGGCCGACCGCCTCCACGGCACGTACCTGATTGATGTAGATGCTGAGGCGGCCCGGGCTGTTCGGCACGTCGGGGATGCGGGCGAACGTCGCCGCGACATCGGCGGCCGTGACCGGCTGGCCATCGGAGAAGCGCGCCTGCGGGTTCAGGTGGAAATCCCAGCCGGCGCCGTCGGGCAGCATCTCCCACCGCTCGGCCATGGCGGCGATGGTGCGGCTCTGCTCGTCGCGCCAGACCAACGGCTCGAACACGTGCTGCTGCACCATGAAGGACGGCGAGTGGGCGAAGAAATGCGGATCGAAGCTGGCGGGCGGTGCGCCCAGCGCGATTGTCACCTCGCGCCCCGGTGCCTGCGCGGCCGCTGCCATCGGCAGGCCAAGAGCCAGCACGGCAGCCAACATTCCATGACGCATATCGCGTTCTCCCCGGACGTTTTCCGTTTCCCGGGGGAAGGCTAGAGCAGATCCCTGTTGGGTGAAATCACCTGGATCGGGTGAAGATGCTCGCCAAAACAATGACCTAGCGACACTGCCCTCGGCCGCAGTGAAGAAAAATGGCGCCGGGCAGCGCAAACAGCGGGCAAAGAAAAAGGCGGCCACCCCGGAAGGGCGCCGCCTTGTCAGGCTCCCGGTCGGGCCGCTTACGCGGCCTTCTTCGCCTGCGCGCGCTCGATGCGACGCTTCAGGGTAATCGCCTCGGTCGGCAGGCGCCGATCCGGCGTGCCGAGCAGGAAGCTGTCGAGGCCGCCATTGTGCTCGATCGTGCGGATGCCGTTGGTGGACAGGCGCATCTGCACCTGCATGCCAAGCACGTCCGACCAGAAGGAGGTCTCCTGCAGGTTCGGCAGGAAGCGCCGGCGGGTCTTGTTGTTGGCGTGGCTGACGTTGTTGCCCGTCAGGACGCCCTTGCCGGTGATGCCGCAGCGGCGGGCCATGGTGGTATTCCCGAAACGATCAGGGCGCGCAGACAGGGCCCGCGCGCGGGTGGAAGCGATGAAGGCGCGGCTTTTGGCCCAGTCCGGCGCCGCCGTCAAGCCTTCCGGGCCGTCAGGCCCGGTTCGGGCCGCCCTGCTCGCGGGCCTCGTTCAGCTCGCCGCTCTCGACGGAGGCCAGGGCGTTGCGCAGCACGGCGGCGACGGAACGGTCGTCCATCGTCCGCGCCAGAAGGCCCAGCGCGCCGCCCAGCAATGCCGAGGCGATGGAGATCGGCGCGATCTTCTGCTCCATCATGTACTCGATCGCCTTGTCGACGACCGAACCGGCGTGGCTCAGATCCTCGGGGGCCATGTCCGCGGGGTCCTGCATGCGGCTTCACTCCTCAGTCTTTCATCGAAGATTGGAACAGGCGGGGCGCGATGTAACCCCCGACCGGTCGGTCAGGCGATGGTCTCGCCCAGCCGGCCGCTGCGCGGGCGGGCCAGATCGGCCTCCGCCTGGGCGCGGGCGGCGGCCTCGGCGGCCGCGACCGCCTGGGCCTGGCGGCGCCACATCTCGGCATAGAGGCCGTCCTCGGCGATCAGGCTGGCATGAGTGCCGCGTTCGGCGATGCGGCCATCCTGCAGCACGATGATCTCGTCCGCCTCAACCACGGTGGAAAGCCGATGGGCGATGACCAGCGTCGTGCGGTTGCGGGAGACGTCGCGCAATGCCGCCTGGATCTCCTGCTCGGTGCGGGTGTCGAGCGCCGAGGTCGCCTCGTCCAGAATCAGGATGCGCGGGTCCTTGAGGATGGTGCGGGCGATCGCGACGCGCTGCTTCTCGCCGCCCGAGAGCTTCAGCCCCCGCTCACCCACGCGCGTGGCGTAGCCGTCCGGCAGGCGCATCACGAAGTCATGCACCTGGGCGTGGCGGGCGGCTTCCTCGACCTCGGCATCCGTGGCGCCGGGGCGGCCATAGGCGATGTTGTAGCGGATGGTGTCGTTGAACAGCACGGTGTCCTGCGGCACGACGCCGATCGCCTGCCGCAGCGATGCCTGAGTCACGCCGCGCACATCCTGCCCATCCACTCGCACGGCACCGCCCGTCGCGTCGTAGAAACGGAACAGCAACCGGGAGACGGTGGATTTCCCCGCCCCCGTTGGCCCGACGATCGCGAGCATCCGCCCGGGCGGCACGGTGAAGGACACGCCCTTCAGGATGACGCGGTCGGGGCGGTAGCCGAAGCGGACATCCTCGAAGCGGATCTCGCCCGGGCCCCTGGCGAGCGGGGGCGCGCCGGGTGCGTCCTGCACCTCGGCCGGCACGGATAGCAGGCGGAACATCTCCTCCATGTCCGTCAGCCCCTGCTTGATCTCGCGATAGGCGAAGCCGAGGATGTTCAGCGGCTGATAGAGTTGCAGCAGGTAGGCGTTGACCATCACGAGGTCGCCGACCGTCATGTGGCCCTGCGCGATGTTCCGTCCGGCCAGCAGCATCGTCACTGTCAGGCCGAGCGCCATGATCAGCGCCTGGCCGGCGTTCAGAAGGTTCAGCGTTATCTCGGACCGCACATAGGCGCGCTCGTAGCGCGTCAGACTGTCCTCGTAGCGGCGCGCCTCATGCGTCTCGTTGTTGAAGTATTTGACCGTCTCGTAGTTCAGCAGGCTGTCCACCGCCTTGGTGTTCGCCTCCTCATCGGTCTCGTTCATCGTGCGGCGGAAGCGCAGGCGCCAATTGGTGAATAGCAGGGTGAACACGACATAGCCCGCGATGGTGCCGAGCATCACCAGCGCGAAGGATGCCGCGAACAGCCACCACAGGATGATCGCGACGAGCAGGATCTCGACGATGGTCGGGATGATGTTGAACAGCAGGAAGTTCAGCGAGGTGGCGATGCCGCGGACGCCGCGCTCGATCACGCGGGACAGACCGCCCGTCGCGCGATCCATGTGGAAGCGCATCGACAGCGCGTGCATGTGCTCGAACACCTCGAGCGCGACGCGCCGCGCCGCGCGCGCCTGGACCTTGGCAAAGACGGCGTTGCGCAATTCCCCGAACGCGGCGGCCAGCACGCGCATCAGCCCGTAGCAGAGCAGCAGCGCGACCGGCACGGTCAGCGCCGCGCCCACCCCCGATTGCGGCGCCAGCGCATCCACTGCGCGGGCGTACAGCATCGGCACGACCACGTTGGCGGCCTTCGCCGCGGCCAGCAGCACCAGCGCGCCGACGACGCGGATGCGGAGCTCCGTTTCGCCCTTCGGCCACAGATAAGGGGCGATGCGCAGCAGGGCGCGCAGGTGGTTCTCTCGGGTGGCGGCAGGCACGCGGTCGGATGCTCCCGGTCAGGCCCCCGCAGATGGGGCCGCGGCGCGGAAAGAGAAGCGCCCGCGGCGCATGGGCGCCATATGCGCTCCGGACGCAAGGGCGCGATGGCTTTCCTGCGTCCGTCCCGGCGCGACCCTGGCCTATGGGGCATCCGCCGCCCCTGAAACACTGCGTTGCGGCCAGGGTAGCTGATCACGATAATGCCGAGCCATGATCGTCCTTCCCGCCGCCCGCCCGGCGCCTGTCCCCCCGAGCCCATGACCCCTGAACTCCAGGCCAAGCAGCAGCGCATCGCGGCCCTCGCCGGCCCGATCCGTCCGATCGCGGGCAACTACGCGATCGCGGCGACAACCGCGATCAAGATCACCCGCTCGCTGATCGCGCATGGCGCGTCGAACCAGATCGCACCCTTCTCGGGCGGCAGCTGGGGTGGGCAGGTGCCGGCCGGCGGCCCGCGCCAGCTGCGCAGCTTCGACCGGCCGGAGAAGAAGCCCGACGATCCCTTCGCGATCCGCCGACTCGGTGCGGAGCTCGACCGCTGGTTCACTTCCACCGTCCGCACCAACCAGGTCGATACCGCGGTCGGGGAACTGGACTATGACGAGGCGCACGCCATGCGGCTGCCGGTCACGGACCCCTACCGGCTGGACCATGTGGACGAGGTCGCGGCGGAGGCGATCCGCCACGGCGCCGGGAATTGCGGCTACATCGCCTCGACCACCTTCGCGCTGCTGCACCACGCGGGGGTGGCGCCGATCGACCTGATCCTGATCCTGCCGCGCAGCGGGCCGCGCTACTTCCGCAACCACACCGTCGCCGTCGTCGGCATCCCTGACGTCTCCGGCAACCAGAAGGAGCCGCCCTTCGAGCAATGGGCCGACGTCGCGATGCTAGCGGATGCGTGGGAGGAGGAGCGGAGCGTCCCGGCCTCGCTGCTGAACGGGCGCTGGCCGTATGAAAGCTACCACTACCTTTCCTATTCCCGGGTTCCGCCGCCGCGTCGCGGCTGACCGCATGACCGAGGCCGCATGCCCGACCCCGCCTTCCAGCGCCACATCGACGCCTGCAACAACATCGGCTCTCCCGCGGGCCTGATCCCCTTCCGCATGGGCGCGGCGCAGGTCGGCTGGGTATCGCCGGAACTCGCCAAGGCGCTGACCTTCCGCCCGCGCGACTTCCACTTCGACCGTGACGGCGTCGCGCTGGCGGCGCGGCTGCGCAGCCCCGGCATGCGCGGCGAGGCGCTCGCACAGGCGTTGCCCACCCTCGCCGCCGGCGGCTTCCTGCGCATCCGCGGGGAGGCTTTCGACGTGCGCGAGACCACCGCCGGGCCGACCCTCGCCACCATTGACCGTGGCGCGCTGCCGGCCTTCGGCATCATGTCCCAGGGTGTGCACGTCAACGGGCTGGTGCGGCGGGCGGACGGGCTGCATGTTTGGGTCGGCCATCGGTCGCCGCACAAGGCCGTCGCCCCGGGCCAGATCGACAACATCGTCGCCGGCGGCATCCCGGCGGGCCTGTCGCCCACCGAATGCCTGGTCAAGGAAGCCGACGAGGAAGCCAAGCTGTCGGCGGGTCTCGCCGCCGGTGCCCGCGCGGTCGGCCGCGTCTCCTATGTCATGGCGAATGCCGAGGGGCTCCGCCGCGACGTACTGCATTGCTACGACCTCGACATCCCCGAAGGCGTGGTGCCCCAGCCCAACGACGACGAGGTCGAGCGCTTCGAGCTGTGGCCCGCCGCCCGGCTCATCGAGGCGGTGCGCGCGACCGACAACGTGAAGTTCAACGTCAACCTCGTGCTCATCGACCTGTTCCTGCGCGAGGGGCTGATTCACGACCCGGATGGCCTGCTGCGGGCGGGGCTCGACCAGGGGCCGGACTGACGCGGTCACGCGGCGGCTGGTCAATGCTTCGGCAACCCTGCCGGCCACATCCTGGCCGCGTGGTCCGCCGCATCGGAATGCAACCGCGGTGGGCTGGACTCAGGCCCGCGCCGGCGGCCCAATGACCGCCCATGCGCTCCGCCATGGCGGGACGCCTCATCGAGAGACGACATGACCGCGATCCCCACCCTGACCCGCCTGGCCCTGTTCGCCTCCGTCGCGCTGCTGCCGGCCTGCGGTATGACCCTCGAACGCACCGACCGCATCCAGGCGCTGGAACGCAGCCTCGCCGAGGCGGAAGCGCGCAGCCGCACCCTGACCGGCCAGGTGGAGACGTTGGAGCAGACGCTCGCCAGCGAACGCCGTGCCCGCGGCGACCTGACGGCCATGGAACGCCGCCTGTCTCGCGCGCAGGCCGATCTCGGCGCCGCCCACCGCGGCCGCGGCACGGCGGAACAGGAGGCGGCTGTCCTGGCGCAACGCGTCGCCGAGGAGGAACGGCGGCTCGCCGGCCTGCAGGGTGAGGCCGGGCAGTCCCAGCGCGAGCTCGACCAGCGGCGCGCCGGCGTCGCGGCGGCCGAGACGCGCCTTGCCGGGTTGCGCGACCAGATGAACGGCGAGGAACGGCGGCTCGGGGCGCTGCGCGGCGACATCGGCGCCTCCGAGGCTCGGCTTGCGGCAATGGGTGGCCGCAATGCGGAGGAGGAGCAGCGCGGCAACACGCTGCGCGCCGCGGCCGCAGCGGCCGAGCGGCGGCTGGCCGAACTCAATGCCAGCGCCGGGGCGGAGGAGCGGCGTCTTGCCGAGCTGCGGCTGCGCAGCGCCGAGCAGAGCACCCGCATCAGCGAGCAGGAGGCGCGGCTGAACGCGGCGCGCGAAGCGGCGAACGCGGCCCAGGTGGAGGCGGCGGCGCGCCGGCAGGCGGTGACGCAGCTCGATGGCGAGGTCGCGCGGCTGACGACCCAGCGGGAGCGCGCGACGGCGGAGCTGCGCGGCCTGCAGACGCGCGCGACGGAATTGCGCGCGACGGTGGCCGAGACCGAGCAGCGCCTGGTCCAGTTGCGGGAAAGCGCGACGGCCGAGGAGCACCGCATCGCCACACTGCGCGAGCAGGTCCAGACTGCCGAACGCCAGCGGGCCGAGGCCGCCACGCAGACCGCGGCGGTGCGCAACGAGGTCGCCGCCGCCGAACGGCGCCGCGCCGAGCTTGCGGGGCAGGTGGCCGCGGCGGAGGCCCGACTGACCGAGCGTCGCTCCGAGCTGAATGACATCGAGACCCGTCTGCGTGTTGCGCGGGATGCGATGCAGGGCTCGCCCGTCACCGTCATCGCGCCGGTACCCGACGCGCCGGCCGCCGCACCGCGCTGACGGCACGGCGTTACCGCGCGGCGAGTGCGCGGTGCCAGTCGATCAGCGGCGCGGCGGAAGCCCGCGCCCAGGGGGCGGGCTTCATGTGATCAGCGCCGGGATGGACCTGCAAGGTGCGTCGGCCGGCGCCCGGCGACGGTGACACAGGTGCCGAGCAGCCCGAATGGGCGAAGTCGCGCACCGGGTCATAGGGCAGGCGGCGATAAAGGACGGCGTCCGCAGCATGCGAGGCGACGAGCCATGTGAAGCGCTTCCCTTCATATGGTCGGCGGGCCGTCCTGTGCGTTGGGCGTGAGCCGCAGAGGAAGGTATCCTGCGCGGTACCAGGAACAAGGGGCAGTGCGGATGCGGCGCTTCGCGATGGTTGTCGCCCTCGCGCTCGGCGGTCCGGCCGTGGCGCAGGACCTGCCGCCCGATGCGCTTCGCGCCTATTGGGTAGGTGTGGCGCATGCGATGCTCATGCAGGCGGCACCGTGCTCCCGGCGCGCGGCGGAGAACGAGGCGCTGCAGGCCATGATGCAGGAGGCTTACGCGCGCATCCATGGCCGGCCGGAACAGGAGCAGGCCTTCGCGCGCGGCGTGTCGATCACGCAGGTGCAGCAGCGCTACATCGGGCGGTCGGACCCGGTGGCGTGCAACGAGATCCGCAGCATCCTGACGAACTTCCTCCGGAACTGACCGGCGGCGACTGTCGTCAGCTTGGCTCGATGCCCGCGGCGCGGATCAGCGGCTGCCACTTCGCCGCATCGGCCGCGAGTTGCGCGGCCATTCCCTCCGGCGTCGTCGGCCAGGCATCGAGGCCGCGCTGGCGAAAGCCTGCCGCCAGCGCCGGATCGACGAGCGCGGCGCGGACCACTTCCGCCAGCCGTGCGCGGATGGGCGCGGGCGTGCCCCTCGGGACGACGATGCCGTCCCAGTTCAGCACCTCGAAATCCGGCAGGCCGGCTTCGATCATGGTCGGCACGGACGGCAGGTCGGTCGTGGCGCGTGTGCGCGTCGCCACGCCCAGTGCGCGGATGGTGCCGGCCTGCACATGCGTCAGCACGGTGCCCATGGGGGAGAAGCCGAAATCGTGCTCGCCCGCCACGAGGGCGAGCATCTGCGGCCCACCGCCGCGATAGGGCACGGGCACTGTCTTCGTGCCGGCGATGTGGTCGAACAGGATTCCGCAGAGATGGCCGGGCGAACCGACGCCGCCGGTGCCGTAGCTGATCGTCTCAGGCCGTGCCTTTGCCGCGGCGACGATATCGGCGACCGAACGAAAGGGCCGGTTGGCCGGTACGACGAGGACGTTCACGGCATTGAACAGCATCGAGACCGGCAAGAGATCCGTCGCCGGGTCGAAGCCCATGTTGCGTACCAGCGCCGGATTGACGGCGAGCGTGCCCATGTTGGCGGAGCCGATGGTGCTGCCGTCCGGCGCAGCGCGAGCCACTTCAAGCGCGCCCAGATTGCCGCCGGCGCCCGGCCGGTTGTCGATCACGACCGGCTGGCCGAGCGAGGCCTGCAGCACGGGCTGGAGGATGCGCACGGCGGCGTCCGATGCGCCACCGGGCGGGAAGCCCAGAACGAGCCGGACGGGCCGGGTCGGTGTCCATGCCTGGGAAAGGGCGGGACGGGCCAGGGAGCTGCCGGCGAGACCGGCAAGGAGGGAGCGGCGCTGCATCCGGTATCCTAAGCAGGAATCGGACCAATCAGGAATCGGATCGATACAGAATCGGAGGCGGCATCGTGGACAAGAGGTCCAATGAGCATTCCTCCGGCGCGGCGCGCTTCGGAGCTGAACTTCGGGATGAAGCCCGGCACTGATGCGTCGGACTTCAAGCGGCCTCGGCCAGCCGTCTCGGCGGCAGGCCTGTCGAAAGGAGCGGCCGCGGCAAGTTGCCGCGGGGGCGCTCAGCAAAACTTAGCGCGACCGCTCGATCTCGGGCAGGTCGAAGCTGCGCCAATCCGGAACCTCGGAGACGTCGGGAAACTCCGCGCCGAAAGGACGCGTGGCGTCGATGCCAACGGCGGAGGAGTAGCCCCCATCCGTATACGGATCGAGAGGCGCGGCAGCCGTCCGGTCGACGACGAAAACGTCCTCGCGCGGTTTCACGCGAAACGACATCGCCCACTCCACCTCCTGCGATCGACGGATATCGATGTCCGGGTCCACGACCACCACCCATTTCGGGTGCAGGTTCGACGCCATTGCGGCGAGGATGGCCTGTCGCGCCTCTCCTTCGTAACGCGGCGTCATGGCGATGACGACATAGACCTGAACGCCGCCGGAACTGGTGATCGCGATGTCTGAAATCGTTGGGAACTGGGTCTGGAGCTGGCGAAGAATGGAGGCTTCGAAGGGGATCTGCTTCAGGACGTGATTTTCCGTGATGGGCTTGCCTGTCAGCAAACCCTGGAAGATCGCGTCCTGACGATGCGTGATCGCCGTGACCTTCGCCGTCGGCTTCGGTCCTGCCGGCGTATAGTAGCCCGTGTACTCGCCGAGCGGCCCTTCCTCGCGCTGATCCTCTGAATCCACCACGAACTCGATAATGAATTCAGCGCGCGCGGGTACCTTCAGATCGCTGGTCACGCACTTGGTCAGTTCGACCGGTTCGCCGCGCAACCCGCCGGCGACAAACCAGTCGTTGCTGGCATCGCCCGACTGGACCTGGCAGGCAAAGGCCATCATCGGATCGACGCCGATGACGATGGCGCCGTGCAGGGGAACCTTGCGCTGGATCGCCTTCGCCATGTTCTTGCCGAAGCGATGGTTGGGCGCGGAGAAGACGCCGAGCACGCGAGAATCGTGAAGCTGGAAGCGATAGTTTCCGATGTCCGGAATGCCGGTGTCCGGATCTTCCGAAACGACGATGCCTGCCGTGATGTACGGCCCGCCATCCTTCGGGCTGTAAGTTGGCACCGGCAGCTTCGTGAGATCGACGTCGTCGCCGGTCATGACAACGTCCTGACAGGGCGGCGGTCCGGAAAAGTCGATCGGGCCGATCGGCGCGTCGATGGCCTTGCTGACGCGATCGTGAATAGTCTCTTCCGTCGCCTCAAATGCCAGCAAAGCGCGGCGGCGATTCCCGTATATGCCGGCCACTAAAGGAAACTTTGTCCCGTTATCCTTGAACATCAACGCTGGGCCATCGGCTGCGCTGCTCTTGGCGAGTGCCTTCGCAACGTCATACTGCAAGGCAATGGGCCGTATAAGATCGACGAGTTCGCCGGACTGTCGGAGGGTCGAAAGGAAAGCGCGAAGATCTGTGTAAGGCATCGGTCATCTTTCTCGTCGCTTGCAGGAATGCTTAATGCGCAACTTTCCTTTCGGGGTAAAGAGTCAGGATATGCGTGCTGCGCTCCGCGTCGGCGTGTCAGTTGGCTTGCCACTACTCGTTCTTTACGTGATCGGCCTTGTTCATTTTGCTGTGTATGCAGCATTCGGAGCGCTGACATCTCTCTACGGGCACACCGAAGACGTTCGGCGGCGCGTGGAGACACAAATCCTGGTGGGCGCGGCGCTGTTCCTGACCATCGTCGCGGCGGCGCTCTACTCGACAATGCAAGGTGCGGAATGGCTCCTGTCCGCCATGCTCGCCGTGACAGTCATCGCGGCCGGCACCCTCGGAACCATCATGGGATGGGTGCCGCGCGGCGAGATCTTCTTCATCCTCGTCCTGCTCGTCGTCGCCGGCGTTCCGCTGACCCTTGAGGCGTTGCCGACGGCGCTCGCGGCCGGCGCGGCCGGCATCGGATTTTCCATCCTGCTCACGATGGTCGAACCGAAAGGGGCGACCGATACGCCCGCGTCCGGCCTGCGGAGAAGAGTGCAGCGCGGTGCGGAATCGCTCGATCGCACCCGGCACGCGATCATCATCACCATCGCCGCGTTGGCTGTGACGGCTGCCTGGCTGCTGGCCTCCGCGCTAGGTATCGGTCACCCGTTCTGGGCGCCCATCGCCGTCGCAGCGCTGATGCCGGCTTTGTCCCCCGCCGACGGCATGCGGCGCGCGATTCACCTCCTGCTGGGAACCTTCGGGGGGGTTTGCCTCGCCGCCATCCTGCTTGCGCCGCAACCGGGGCCGCTCGCCCTGATCATCATGATCGCCGTGTGCCAGGCCATTGCGGAGCTCTTTATTGCGCGAAGCTACGCGGTGGCGATGCTGTTCATCACACCCCTCGCGATCGGGATGAGCAACCTCGGGCGCGGCCTTCCCTGGTCGCCGCTCCTGATCGAGCGGCTCATGGAAGCCGCTCTCGGCGCGGCGGTCGCGCTCGTCGCCATCAGCATAGGCAGCCGGCTCCTCGCGAGCCGAACCGCCCGGCACAGCGCCGGCGAGGCATGAGCAGCAGGAATGCCGGAGCCCCATGACGCCCCGCCATAACGGCGACAATGCCGTTCCAGGCGGCGCGCCACACACGTCCGGGCGTCCCGCCCGGATCAACACCTTCGCATCGATGGATGGAGACGCCCCATGTCAACGACTCACGCCCTGAAGCACGAGATTGCCGTCACGGCAGACGCGACCACGCTGCGCGCGGCGCTGAGCACGGCCGAGGGCCTGCGCGGCTGGAACACGCCGCATGTGGACGGCACCGGCCAGGCCGGATCGGACTGGATCCTGAAGTACAGCGGCCGCCCCGACTTCGTCTGGCATATCGACCGCAATGAGCCGCAGGCGATCCTGTGGACATGCACGAAGGGCCCGGGCGACGCGGTCGGCACCACGGCATCCTTCTCGATCGCGACGCTGCCGGATGGCCGGACCCGGGTTTCGGTCACCCATGGCGGGTGGCCCCACGACGAGGCCAACTTCACCAAGTGCAACACCATCTGGGGCGCGCTGATGCATCACCTGCGCGTCTATGCCGAATCCGGCGTCGCCGCGCCGGCCTTCTCCTGAATCGGGGCCGGAGCTTTACCAATGGCGTCTCAGCAGTCGCTTCCCGATTTCGTGCAGGCCATGGATGCCGCCGGCTTCCTCGTCCGCATCAAGGACGAGATCCGCGTCGACCAGATTCCGACCACGTTGGAAGCCAATCCGACCAAGGCCGTCCTGATCGAGAAGATCAAGGATTGCGAGTTTTCGGTGCTCGCCAATGCCTATTCCAACCAGGACATGTATGCCTGGGCGATGGAATGCGACAGGACGCAGACCGGGCGCCAGATGGTGGAACGGGCCAAGTCGCGCTTCAAATGGGAGGTGGTCGACACCGCGCCCTGCAAGGAGGTCATCCTCAAGGGGGATGACGTTGATCTGACGCGGCTGCCCCTGTTCCTCCACCATGACCGCGACGGCCACGCCTACACGAACGACAACCTGTTCATCAGCAAGCACCCCGATACCGGGGTGTATGACTGGGGCATCTACCGCTCCATGTTCCGGTCAAGGACGGAGAAATCCGTCGACATGACGTGCACGTCGCATCGTCAGCGCATCCATGCGATGGCGGCCGCCGCGAAGGGGCAGAATCTTGAGGTCGCGATGGTCATCGGCGGCCCCATCCTGGACAAGGTCTCGGCGCTGGTCGGCGTGCCGGGCGACACCGATGACTTCGAGGTGCTGGGCGGATTCTACGGCGCGCCGGCCAAGATGGTGAAATGCGAAACCATCGACGTGCTGGTGCCCGCCAATGCCGAGCTTGTGCTCGAATGCGAGCTGATGGCGACCGAGGGACTCAATTTCGACGAGGGTCCCTATGGCGAGTTCACCGGCATGTATGGCGGCGGGATGAAGCACAACTATCGCCTGAAGGTGAAGGCGATGACGTTCCGCAAGAACCCGATCTACCAGCACTGCACGATCGGCGGCATGCATCCCTGGTACACCGACAACATGCTGCAGCTTCCGGCCATCGAGGCTGATCTGTACGGCGCGCTCCGCCTCGCGGGGATCGACGTGATGGAAGTCCGCAGCCCCGCCGGCGGGTTGTCGAACATCGCCTACGCGAAGATCCGGCCGCTCGGCGCCGGTGACGCCAAGCAGGCGCTCGGGCTGATGCTGACCTGCTCCAAGCAGGGGCTGCCGAAGGTGGCCATGGTGTTCAACGACGACGTCGACATCTGGGACGACCAGGCCGTGCTTGCCGCCATGGCGTTCCGCTACATGCCCGACCGCGATACCGTCATCATCAAGGACTGCAACACGATGACGGTCGATCCGAAATGCGCCGAGCCGGGCGTCAGCTCGAAGATCGGCATGGATTGCACCAAGCCGATGGGCGGCAGCTGGAATCCGGACGAGTTCATCAAGAGCGCGGTGACCGATCTCGGCGACCCGCCCGACAATGTCACGCCGATGTCCGAGGAGGAGATCGCCCGCGAGATGGAAGCCTTCATCGGTGCCGAGCCGCGTGCCTGGCTCGACATCCTGAAGCATTTCCATGGCCAGCCTTACAAGCTGATCTACGGGGCCTTCGGCGATCTGCGCCACAAGCTCGGCCGCATGAACGATGCGCCCTGGTATCGCTACACCCTTTCCGATCGGCCCTTCGCGTTCGAAGCGAAGCCGGCGGCCCTGTCCAATTTCGATCCGCGGCACGTCGGTTCCACCACGTCGTAAAAGCGAAAGAACGATGACTATGAGGAATGCACCGCGGCGCATGGTGGTGGGAATCACCGGTGCGACCGGCATCGTCTATGGCGTGAGGGTGCTCAAGGCTCTTCGTCAGCTGGAGATCGAGAGCCATCTGATCGTCTCCAAGGCCGGCGAGATGACGCGAGCCTACGAAACCGACATGTCCGCGGAGCAGCTCCGCAGCCTTGCTGACGTCGTCTATTCGCCGAACGATATCGCGGCGCCGATCTCCAGTGGTTCCTTCAGGACGATGGGAATGATCGTCGCACCGTGCTCGGTGCGCAGCATGAGCGATATCGCTCATGGTGTGACGTCCGGCCTGATCAGCCGGGCGGCGGATGTTTGCCTCAAGGAGCGGCGGAGGCTTGTGCTGCTGCTGCGCGAAACGCCTCTTCATGCCGGGCACCTGAAGAGCATGCTCGCCGTGACCGAGATGGGGGGCATCATCGCGCCCCCTGTTCCGGCCTTCTATTCGAGACCGCAATCCCTGGACGATCTCGTCACCCACACGGTCGGCCGCGTATTGGATCTTTTTGACCTGGATATCAAAGCCTTTCCGCGCTGGGGTGAACGCGACGAGGAAAGCGAAGACATCGGCGCGCGCACCGCGGCGCCGCTACGGCAGGCGTGAGCGGGGTTGGACGAACGCGCGATTCAGGGGCGGGGAGCCGGGAGCGGTTCCAACCTGCTCGATCCTGCGTTACCCGCCGGCCTGCGTCCTTCCACGCCGCTGCAACCACGCCACAACCAGCAGCAGCAACACTGACAGGCCCACCAGCATCGCCGCTGCCGCCGTCGTCGTCAGGCTGATCGAATCGTTCAGCCCGGCGAACATCTGCCGCGGCAGCGTCCGCTGCGCAGGGCCGGCGATGAACAGCGCGATGACCACCTCATCCAGCGACGTCGCGAAGGCAAAGATCGCACCCGCCGCTACGCCCGGCGCGATCTGCGGCAGACAGACGCGGAAGAAGGCGCTGACCGGCCCCGCGCCACAGGCCGACGCAGCGCGTAGTTGGACCGGATCGAACCCCTCCAGCGCCGCGAGGACCGTGACCACCACGAAGGGCACGCCGAGGGTCGTGTGCGCGATGATCAGGCCGCTGTAGCTCGCGACCAGCCCGATCGGCCCGAAGGTGAGCAGCAGCGCGACGGCCACCACGATGACCGGCACCACCATCGGCGCCAGCACGATGCCCATGGCCACCGCGCGCGCCGCCCCGCGCATCCGCCACAGCCCGAAGGCCGCCGGCGTGCCGAGCAGCGTCGCGAGCCCCGCCGACGCGCTGCCGATCAGCAGCGAGTTCCACAACGCCGGTAGCCAGAAGTCGGAGCCGAAGAAATCCTGGTACCAGCGCAGCGACAGGCCGGGCAGCGGATAGAACAGGAAGGATCCGGCTGAGAAGGACAGCGGCAGGATCGCGACGATCGGCGCCACCAGGAACAGCGCCACCAGCACCGCCGCGACCCAGGCCAACCCGCGCGCCATCACGCTGCCCCCGGCCGGCGGAAGCCCGCGAGCTTCCCGTACAGCGCGACGCACAGCCCGACCGCCGCCAGCAGCAGGACCGACAGCGCCGCCGCCAGCCCCCAGTTGACGCTGCGCGTCGCGTAGAAGCCGACGAACCACGCCAGCATCTGGTCGTTCGGACCGCCGAGCAGCGCCGGCGTGACGTAGAACCCCAGCGCCTGGATGAACACCAGCAGGCACCCCGCGCCGATTCCCGGCAGGCACAGCGGCAGCGTCACCCGCAGGAAGACGCGCCACGGCGCCGCACCCAGGGACGCCGCCGCCCGCGGCAGCCGCGGATCGAGCGCGCGGAAGGCCGCCACCAGCGGCAGCACCATGAAGGGCAGCAGGATGTGCACCATCGCCAGCACCACGGCGAAGCGGTTCATCATCAGCGGCAATGGCCCGATGCCGAGCCCGCCCAGCGCCGCATTCACTACGCCTTCCCGCTGCAGCAGCACCATCCACGCCGCCGTCCGCACGATCAGCGAGATCCAGAAGGGCAGCATCACCGCCGCCAGCAGGACCGTCGCCGGCCAGCCCTTCGACGTCGCGATCAGCCAGGCGAGCGGCCAGCCGAGCAGCAGGCAGCAGGCGGTCACCATCAGGCTGATCCACAGGCTGCGCAGCAGCACGAGGCGGAACACCGCCTGGTCTTCCGGCACCGCGCGCAGGCTGCCCGCCGCATCCTGCCGCAGGTCGAGCGCCGTCAGCACATGGAAGGCCGACAAGGGCCCGCCGGCGCGACGGATGGCGCCCCAGGTCTCGGCCTCGCCCCATTCCTCGCTGATGGCGAGGACGGCGTCGCGCGCGGTGCCCTCGAACGGTGCTTCCGCGCGCCGCGCGGTCATGGGCAGCAGGCCGCGGAAGCCGGGGCGGTCGGCATTGAGCCGCGCGGCGGCGCGGGGGATCGCGCTGGCGTCGCGTTGCCGCGCCTCGCGGAGATCGGCGACGAGCGCGGCGAAGGCGGGTTCGCCAGGCGCCACGCGCCCGTCCCAGCCGGCCAGCGCAGCGATGGTGCGGGGAAGGACCGGCGCGACCTCCCCATCCGTCACGCCACGCCAGAGGAAGGCACCGATCGGGGCGACGAAGGTGAGGAGGAGGAAGAGGAGAAGGGGAGCGGTCAGCAGGGCGGGACGGTTCATGGGAGGGGCTGCGCCTCCTGCTGTGGGCGTTGGAGGGGCGTTGCCCCTCCAAGCCACCCCAGCAAAGGCCGAAAGGCCTTTGCAAACCTCCACTTGGCGCCGGGCGACACGGGCGGGAACGATGCCGAACCCCGCTCTCGTGCACGGAGCGCGCGTTGGGGGGACGACAAGCCCCCGGTGCCGGACGCCAACAGATTGCGGTCCAGGATGCCCAGCATCCTGGCGGGGTGGTTCGGAGGGGCGGCGCCCCTCCGACCTTCCACCCTTACCGCGACACCCATGTGTTGAACCGCTGCGTCAGCCGATCGAGGTTGTCGAGCCAGAACCGGTCGCTCAGATGCAGGGCGCTCGCGATATTCTGCGGCGCCGTCGGCAGGTTTGCCAGCACGTCGGGCGGCAGGCGTTCGTTCACCCCCTTCGCCGTGACGCCGTAGGGGATCTTCGGGGGCAGCGTGGCCTGGACGGCCGGCTGGCCGACGAATTTCAGGAACTCCAGCGCCTTCGCCCGGTTCGGGCTGCCCTTCATGATCACCCAGCTATCCAGGGTGAAGATGTTGTTGGTCCAGACGATCGCGAAGTTGCGGTTGTCGGTCTGGTTCGCCGCGGAGATGCGCCCGTTGTACGCGACGGTCATCGCCACCTCGCCGGCGGCGAGCCATTGCGGCGGCTGGGAGCCGCGTTCGAACCAGGCGATGTCGGCCTTGATGCTGTCCAGCTTGCGGAAGGCGCGGTCCACGCCCGCGGCGGTGCCCAGCACCTGATACACCTGGGCCGGCTGCACGCCATCGGCCATCAGCGCCATTTCGAGCGTCGTCTTGGGCCCCTTGCGCATGCCGCGCTTGCCGGGGAAGCGGGCGCTGTCGAAGAAGTCGGCCCAGTTCGTCGGCCCCTGCGGGGTGCGGGCGCGGTCATAGGCGATGATGAAGGAATAGAGGATCGCGCCGACGCCGTAGTCGTTCACCGCCTCCGGGATGTAGGCATCGCGGCCGCCGATCGCGGCCCAGTCCATCCGTTCGAACAGCCCCTCATCGGCGCCGATCAGCAATTCCTCGGATTCCACCTGGACCACGTCCCAGGTGTTGGCGCCGGAGGCGATGCGGGAGCGCAGGACGCCGATGCCGCCATCCCAGGTCTCCTCGAGCAGACGGGTGTTGGTCTGCTGCTGGAAGGGGCGGAAGTAGACCTCCCGCTGCGCATCCTGATAGGCGCCGCCCCAGGAGACGACGGTGAGGTCGCGACCCTGCGCGCGGGCAATAGTTGGCAGGGCGCTGGCGGCCAGCGCCCCTGTAAGGACGGTACGGCGATGCATGGCGGTCGTCTCCTTCTCCCGGCGGCAGGGGGAAGCCTAGCCCTGCTTGGCGGCGTCGCGGAAGGCGAACGCCGCACCTTCCGGCCAGGCAATCGACGCCGGGCCGCCGGGCTCGGGCAGGGTGCCGATGCCGGTGGGGCGCTTGGCCAGCACCTCCCCGCCATCCCCGAGGCCGAGGCGCAGCCGAACATGGTCGCCGAGGAAGATCGCCTCCTGCAGCGTCGCGGGCATGGCGCGTTCGCCGAGGTCGGCGGCATCGACGCCGGCGACGGCGATGCGCTCGGGGCGGATCGCGACGAGGCAGCGTTCGCCCACGCCGCCGCAATCGACCGCCTGGGCGCTGACCACGGGGCCGCAGGCGAGACGGACGGTGCAGTCGTCGCCCTCGCGCGTCGCGACGATGCCGGGCAGCAGGTTGTTCTCGCCGACGAAGCCGGCGACGAAGGCATCGGCCGGGCGGTCATACAGCCGCTTGGGATCGGCGCATTGGCGGATGCGCCCGCCCTCGAACACCGCGATGCGGTCGGACAGCGTCAGGGCCTCCGCCTGGTCGTGGGTGACGTACATCATCGTCACGCCGAGCCGCTGGTGCAGGTGGCGGATCTCGAGCTGCATCTCCTCCCGCAACGCCTTGTCCAGCGCCCCGAGCGGTTCGTCGAGCAGCACGATGGGGGGTTCGAAGACCAGCGCGCGAGCCAGCGCGACGCGCTGCTGCTGGCCGCCCGACAACTGCGCCGGACGCCGGTCCGCAAAGCCGTCGAGCCGCACCATCGCCAGCGCCTTGCGCGTGCGCTCGTCGCGTTCCCCGCGGCCGATGCTGCGCACGGACAGCGGGAAGGCGACGTTCTCCGCGACCGTCATGTGCGGGAACAGCGCGTAGGACTGGAACACCACGCCGATGCCCCGCCGGTGCGGCGCCGTATGCGCGATGTCGCGGCCCTCCAGCAGGATGCGGCCGGCGGACGGCATCTCGAACCCCGCCAGCATCATCAGCGTCGTCGTCTTGCCAGAGCCGGACGGGCCGAGCAGCGTCAGCAGCTCCCCCCGCGCGATGTCGAGGTCGAGCCCCACCACGGCGGCGGCGGTGCCGCCATAGGTCTTCCGCACGCCCTCGAAGCGCACCAGCGTCTCGGCCATGACCTTGCATCCGGCGCCGCGCACGGCTTGTCAACGCCTGGTCTGCCCGGTAACGCCCGAGGCCAGCATGAGGGAACCGACCAGATGAGCGAGACCGCCGAACCCACCCTGATCGCGAAGCGGGAGGGTCTCGCCGGCACCCTGCTGATGAACCGGCCCAAGGCGCTGAACGCCCTGACGCTGGAGATGATCCGCGCTTTCGCGGATGCCATCGCGGCATGGAAGGACGATGCGGCGGTGAAGCTGGTGGTGCTGGAAGGGGCGGGCGGGCGCGCCTTCTGCGCGGGCGGCGACGTGCGCGCGGTGCGGGAGGCCTCGATCAGCGGCGACCGCGCGGCGGTCGAGGCGTTCTTCTCCGAGGAATATGCCGTCAACACCGGCATCGCGACCTTCCCCCAGCCCTGGGTGAGCCTGATCGATGGCGTCTGCATGGGCGGCGGCATCGGCGTCGCGGTCCATAACGGGCCGGTCATCGTCAGCGAGCACGCGCTGGTCGCCATGCCGGAAACGGCGATCGCGCTGTTCCCGGATGTCGGCACTTCCTATGTCCTCCCGCGGCTGCCCGGCGCGGTCGGCACCTGGCTGGCACTGACCGGCGCGCGGCTGACCGGGGCGGATTCGGTGCATGCCGGGCTCGCGACGCATTTCGTGCCGCGGGAATCCTTCCCGGCCCTGCGCGCCGCGCTGGTGGCCGAGGGCCCGGAGGCCGTCGCGCGCTTCGCCGTGACGCCGCCGGAGGCGTCCTTCGCGCCGCACCGCGACGCGATCGACCGCTGCTTCGGCCAGGACAGCGTCGCCGGCATCCTGGCCGCGCTGGACGCGGAAGGCACGGAATGGGCGGCGGCGCAGGCCAAGATCCTGCGGCGCATGTCGCCGACCTCGCTCTGCGTGTCGCTGGAGCTGCTGCAGCGCGGGGCCAAGCAGGACCTCGCCGGGTGCCTCGCGACCGAACTGGCGCTGACGCGGGTGGTGGTGAACCAGCATCCGGATTTCGTGGAAGGCGTGCGGTCGGTGCTGGTCGACAAGGACGGCGCGCCGAAGTGGCAGCCGGCGCGGATCGAGGATGTGGACCCCGCGGCGATCCGGGGCATGTTCGGGGCGTAGCGATCGAGTAGAGGACGGAGGGAGCGGGCCTCTCTCCGTTCCCCCCGGCCGCGTAGCTTGCCGGCCGATCTGGCGCAGGAGAGTGTTATGATATACTGTTGCAATTCATGTCAGACAGCGCCGACCAGCCTCGCAGCAACGACATCACCGAGCGACCGCGTCTCTGGCGGCGCTTCGCCGGGGATGACTGGCAAGCCTTCGACGCGCTTCCCGCCGCCATCCGTCGCCGTATGCATGAGCACGCTTATGATGCCTGGACGGTCAACGCGCTGATGCTCTGGCGCCGCTTCCGACGGCAGACCGCCAGCAGCGCGCGGGGTGAGCGCCGGCTGCTGAACCATCTCGAGGACTGCGAGAGGCTTGAGTTCGACGCCTTCGCCGACGCCTATGCGCGGCAATGGGGCCATGCGCTGCCGCATCGCGCTGCGGCGGCGACGGTGCTGCGGTACTGACGTCGCAAAGCGGCGGCTTCCACCACGGAGAGCCGCCGCGTGCCGTCGGATCAGACGGCCTCAGTGCGCGGGCCGGCCGCGTTCGCCGCAGGCCCAACCGTGGCTGTGGACCAACCCCTCGTCGCGATCGTCATCCGTCGGGGCCGGCGTCGCGCGGGGACGCGGGCGGGGGTCGCGGGGTGGCTCGGTCGCCCAGTTGTGGGCGTGCACCAGGCCGTCATCGTGGCGGTCGTTGTTGCTCATGATACGCGTCTCCTCTCGCTGGGGATTCAGTGGGCCGGTTGGGTTTCGCTGTGGAACTGCGCAGCCTCGGTGGAATGGGCCATGGCGGTGGTCGAGGCCGTGCCGCCCGACGCCGCCATCGCGACCGCGTCGAAGTAGCCGACGCCGACTTCGCGCTGGTGGCGCACCGCGGTGAAGCCCTCGGCCTCGGCCGCGAACTCCGCCTGCTGAAGTTCGGAGTAGGCACCCATGCCGCGCTCGGCGTAGCCGCGCGCGAGCTTGAACATCGATAGGTTCAGGCTGTGGAAGCCGGCGAGCGTGACGAATTGGAACTTGTAGCCCATCGCGCCGATCTCGCGCTGGAACCGCGCCGCCGCCTCGACGCCCATCTTCCGCTGCCAGTTGAAGCTCGGCGAGCAGTTGTAGGCGAGCATCTTGCCGGGGAATTCGCGATGGATCGCCTCCGCGAACTCGCGCGCGTCATCGAGGTCGGGGTCGCTCGTCTCCCACCACAGCAGGTCGGCGTAGGGCGCGTAGGCCAGGCCGCGCGCGATCGCGTACTGCTTGCCGACGCCCGGCCTGATGCGGAAGAAGCCTTCCGGCGTGCGGTCGCCGCTGATGAAGGGGCGGTCGCGCTCATCAACGTCGGCCGTCAGCAGCTGCGCGGATTCCGCATCCGTCCGGCACAGCAGAACCGTCGGCACGCCCTCCACATCCGCCGCCAGCCGTGCGGCGTTCAGGGTGCGGATATGCTGGCTGATCGGCACCAGCACCTTGCCGCCGAGATGGCCGCACTTCTTCTCCGACGCCAGCTGGTCCTCGAAATGCACGCCGGCGGCGCCGGCCTCGATCATCGCGCGCATCAGCTCATAGGCGTTCAGGGCGCCGCCGAAGCCGGCCTCGGCATCCGCGATGATGGGCGCCATGTAGTGCGTGCGGTCGTCGGCCTTGCCGTCCAGCCGTTCCATCGTCGCGATCTGGTCCGCGCGGCGCAGCGCGCCGTTGATGCGGCTGATCACCTTCGGCACGGAATCGACCGGATACAGCGACTGGTCCGGATACATCTGGCCCGCGGAATTCGCATCCGCCGCCACCTGCCAGCCGGACAGGTAGATCGCCTTCAACCCGGCCTTCACCTGCTGCAGCGCCTGCATGCCGGTCAGCGCGCCGAGCGTGTTCACATAGGGCTCCGACCGCAGCAGATCCCACAGCCGGCGGGCGCCATTCTCGGCCAGCGTGTGGCGTACCCGAAAGGAACCGGCCAGGCGGGCGACATCGGCATCGGTGTAGTCGCGGCGGATGCCGGCGAAGCGGTTCGGGTCCTGCGGGGGCACGGCGCCGCCGGTGCCGTCGGGGGCGCAGCAGGGTGTTGTCATCGGTCGCATGAGTGACTTCCTCGAATGCTCGGCCGGTGTATCCGGCGCCCGTCAATAATTGACATTGCAGCGCCGAGATTCACCGGCGATCTTGGTTAAGCCGCCGCAAGACCGTGGCCGTCTTCACAGCTTCGCCCGCGATTCTGTAAAGGTTGTAAATTCATGGCTCGCCCGCTGATCGGCCGCACGGTTCGCCGCCTGCGCCTGGAACGCAGCCTGACGCAGCAGGCACTGGCCACGCGCCTCGGCATTTCCGCGAGCTATCTCAACCTGATCGAGCACGATCAGCGCGCCGTCACGGCCTCGTTGCTCATCAAGCTGACGGAGGTGCTCGGCGTCGAGCTCGCCGCCCTGTCCGGCACGGCCGAACGCCAGCTCGAATCCGGCCTGCGGGAGGTCCTGTCCGACCCGATGCTCGGCTTGGAGGATGTGCCGGAACAGGAGGTTACGACCCTCGCCGCCTCCGCCCCCAATGCCGCACGCGCCGTGCTGGCGCTGTACCGTGCCTGGCGCGTGGCGCGGGAGGATGCCTCGGGCATCGCACTACCGACCGGCCGCCGCATCCTGCTGCCGACCGAGGAAGCGCGCGACTTCTTCCACGACCGCGCGAACCATTTCCCGGCACTGGAAGACGCGGCCGAAAGCATCGGCAACGAACTCGGCAGCCGCCCCGCGGAGATGAACCACGCCATCGCCGAGCGCCTGCGCCGCGACCACGGCCTCACCGTCCTCGTCGGTCCGCTCGAGGGCGCGCTACGCCGCCACGACGCCGCCGCGCGCGTCCTGCACCTGTCGGAATCCCTGCCGCGCGAATCTCGCGGCTTCCAGATGGCCTTCACCCTGATGCTGCTGGAAGCGCGCGAAGCGGTGGACGCCGCCATCGCCGGCGCCGAACCGTCCACGCCGGAAGCCGGGCAGCTCATCCGCATCGGGTTGCTGAACTACGCCGCCGCCGCGCTGCTGATGCCCTACGCGCCCTACCTCGCCGCCGCGCGCGAGCTGCGCCACGACATCGAGGCACTGGCCGCGCGCTTCGGCGTCTCCTTCGAACAGGCCGCGCAGCGGCTTTCGACAATGCAGCGCGATGGTGCGCGCGGCGTGCCCTTCTTCTTCCTGCGCGTCGATCCCGCCGGCAATGTCGGCAAGCGTTTCTCCGCCGCCGGCTTCCCCTTCGCGCGCTTCGGCGGCTCCTGCCCGCGCTGGGTGGTGCACGAAGCCTTCGCGACGCCGGGACGCATCCGCGTGCAGGTCGCCCGGCTGCCGGATGGCGCCACCTTCCTCACCATCGCCCAGACCGTGCAAGGCCGCGCAGCGCATTGGGGCGAACCGCCGCCCGTCCATGTCGTGGCGATGGGCTGCGACCTGACGCGGGCGCCCGAACTGGTCTACGCGGACGGGCTGGACCTGGAAGCGGCGGCCGTCGGCATCGGACTGTCCTGCCGGCTCTGCGACCGTGCCGATTGCCGAAGCCGGGCGTTTCCGCCGTTGGAACACCGGCTGGTGCTGAATCCGGCAGAGGAAGGGGCGGCGCCGTATCGGTTCGAAGCGGCCTCCGGCGGCCGGGGGAGATGAACTCCCCCGGACCCCCTCCTTTTTCTGTCTATTGGCGCCGCCTCGGCTGTCAGTCTCCAACAGTTAAAAAACGGAGGGGGATTCGGGGGAGGTGTTCCTCCCCCGACCTTCTTCTTCACAGCGTCAGATAAGCGCGCCGCACGCCCTCATCCGCCTCCAGCGTCGCAACGTCGCCCTCCCAGCGCACGGCGCCTTTCTCCAGCACCAGCGCGCGATCGGCGACGGCTGCGGCGAAGTCGAGGCTCTGTTCCGAGACGAGCACGGCGATGCCTTCCGCCTTCATGCGCAGCACGGCCTCGGCCATCTGCTCCACGATGACCGGCGCCAGGCCTTCCGAGGGCTCGTCGAGCAGCACGGCCTCGGGGTTGCCCATCAGTGTGCGTGCGATGGTCAGCATCTGCTGCTCGCCACCTGACATGGCGGCGGCGCGGCGGTGGCGCATCTCGGCGAGGTTGGGAAATACCTCGAACAGCCGTTCCGGTGTCCAGGAGCTGCGGCCGGGGCGGCGGCCGACGGCCAGGTTTTCCGCCACCGTCAGGTCGGTGAAGATCCGGCGGTCCTCCGGCACATAGCCGAGGCCGAGCCGCGCGATGCGATAGGGCGGCAGGCCCGCGATCTCCCGCCCCGCGAAGCGCACCGATCCGGCGCGCGGCGGCAGCAGGCCCATGATGGCCTTCAGCGTGGTGGACTTGCCCGCGCCGTTGCGGCCCATCAGCGCGGCGACCTCCCCGCGCGCCAGATGAAGGTCGACGCCGAACAGCACCTCGGCAGGGCCGTAGCCGGCGCGCAGGCCGGTCACCTCCAGCACGCGCTCAGCCATGGGTGCGCCGCGCCCGCGCGGCGGCCTTCGTGCCGGACTGGCCGAGATAGACGCGCTGGACCTCCGGGTCGGCGCGCACGTCCTCGGGGCTGCCGCGCGCGATGATCTCCCCGCGCACCAGCACCAGGATGCGGTCGGCATGGGCGAAGACGGAATCCATGTCGTGCTCGGTGAACAGCACGCCGATGCGCTCGCGTCGCGCGATGCCGGCGACCAGCGCCATCAGCGCGGCACGTTCGGACGGCGCCATGCCGGCAGTCGGCTCATCCATCAGCAGCAACCGTGGCGCGCCGGCGAGCGCGATGGCGAGTTCCACACGCTTGACGTCGCCGTAGGCGAGCTCTCCGATCGGTCGATCGGCCTGCGCGGCCATTCCCACGCGGTCGAGCAACGCCAGCGCCGCGTCCCGATGCAGGGCCGCCGCATCCGACAGCATCTGCCGCGTCTGCCGCTGATGCGCGATCAGCGCCATCTGGACGTTGCCGACGACGGTGAAGGACAGGAAGGTCTGCGCGACCTGGAAGCTGCGCCCCACGCCCAGCCGGCACAGCGCTCGGGGCGGGGTGTTGGTCACATCCTGCCCGGCCAGCGTGACCCGCCCGGCATCCGGGCGAAGTTGCCCGCCCACCATGTTGAAGGTGGTCGATTTTCCGGCCCCGTTCGGGCCGATCATCGCGAGCATCTCGCCCGGTTCGAGCGCGAAGCTCACGCCATTGGCGGCAACGACGCCGCCGAACCGCTTGGTCAGCCCCTCGGCCGCGAGCAGCGTCATGACGCGCCACGCCGCCGTGATACGAAGGCGCCGGCCAGCCCGCGCGGAAAGACCAGCACCATGGCGATGATCGACAGGCCGAGCAGCAGCCGCCAGTAGTCGGTCAGCGGCATGAAGAAGTCCTTCACCGCATGGAACGCGGCGGCCCCCGCGACCGGCCCCATCACCGACTGGATGCCGCCGAGCAGGATCATCGACAGGAAGTCGACCGACATCGGGATGCCGAGAAGCGTGGGATCGATGGACCCTTTCGAGAAGGCGTAGAGCCCGCCTGCAAGACCCGCGGCGGCCCCGGCGAGCGTGAAGCCCAGCCAGCGATGCGTGCGCACGTCGATGCCGACGGCATCCGCGCGCGCCGCCGAATCCCGCGCCGCGCGCAGCGTCGCGCCGAAGGGTGCGTGGATCACGCGGCGGAGGAAGATGATGGCGCCGAGTGTCAGTACCGCCGTCAGATAGTGGTATGCCTCCCGCGATGCGGCCCAGGACGAGGGCCAGACGCCGACCAGCCCGTTGTCGCCGCCCGTGACCTCCACCCACTGGAACACGATCGCGTAGGCGATCTGCGCGAAGGCCAGCGTCAGCATCGCCAGGTAGATGCCCGACAGCCGCACGACGAAGAAACCGAAAAGCGCGGCGGCCGCCCCGCCGGCGATGGGCGCGGCGATTAGTGCCGGTTCCATCGGCAGCCCCGCCTTCACCACCAGCAAGCCCGCGCCATAGGCGCCGAGCCCGAAATACGCCGCGTGGCCGAAGGAGACGATACCGCCATTGCCCACCAGGAAGTTCAGCGAGAAGGCGGCGAGTGCCAGGATCAGCACCTCGGTGCCGACCTTGACGGTGTAGGCGTCGAACAGCGGTAGCGCGAGCACCGCGACCACCGCTGCCGCTGCCAGCAGACGGCCGGCGCGCCCCAGCGGGTGGGGGTCCAGGATGCCTTCGGGCAGCACCGCGCGGCCCGAAGCCGCCTCCGGTCGGCCGAGCAGCCCCCACGGTTTCACCACCAGCACCACCGCCATCAGCAGGAAGGCCAGCACCAGCGTGATCTTCGGGAAGACCAGCACGCCGAAGGCCTGCAACTGCCCGATCAGCATCGCGGCGAGAAACGCGCCCGGCACCGATCCCATGCCGCCGATGACGGTGACGACGAAGGCCTCGACGATGATCGAGAGGTCCATATGCGAGCTGGCCGAGACGCGCGGGATCTGAAGCGCGCCGCCGAGCCCCGCCAGCGCGGCGCCGAGGAACAGCGTGCCGGTGAACAGCATCGCCTGGTTCACGCCGAGCGCGCCGACCATCTCGCGGTCCTGCGTCGCGGCGCGGATCAGCACGCCGAAGCGCGTCCGGTGCATCAGCAGCCACAGCAGCGCCAGCACGGCCGGGCCGACGGCGATCAGGAACAGCTCATAGGCCGGGAAGCGCTGGTCGAAGATGTATACCGCATGCCGCAGCCCCGGTGCGCGAGGACCCGGAATCTCGACCGGCCCCCAGATCATCGAGACCACATCCTGCACGATCAGCACCACGCCGAAGGTGGCGAGAAGCTGGAACAGCTCCGGCACGCGATAGATGCGGCGCAGCAGCAGCAATTCCATCGCCACGCCGAGCAGCCCGACCGCGACGGCCGAGGCCAGCACGCCCACGAAGAACATCGTGGGCGACCGGTCCAGCTCCAGCAGCCACGGCACGATCGTCACCGCCATGTAGGCGCCGAGCATGTAGAACGACCCATGCGCGAAGTTCACGATGCGCGTGACGCCGAAGACGATGGTCAGGCCCGAGGCGATGATGAACAACGACGAGGCGCTGGCCAGGCCCGACAGGGCCTGGACCAGCAGGAAGTCCCATTCCACCGTGCGTCAGGCCGAGCGACGCGCGGCTCGGACCTCGGCTTCGGAGAACATGTAGTCGGCACCGTCGGCGAAGCGGGGGTTCTTCATCGCCCCTGCGCGCCCGCGCAGCGTCGTCTCGCCGACCCACGCGCCGAGCGTGCTCTGGTGATCGAGCCCGCGCATGGTGACGGGCCCGACGACGGTGTCCGTGCGCAGGTCGGCCAGCGCGTCGACCATGGCCTCGGTCTCGGCCGAACGTGCCTGGTTGAGCATGTTCGCGACGATCTGCACGGTGACGTAGCCGAGCAGGGAGCCGAGCCGCGGCATGTCGTTGAAGCGGCCGCGATACGCCTCGATGAACGCCTTGTGCGCGGGCGGCGCCTCGATCTGCTCGACCGGATAGCCGGTGACGATCCAGCCTTCCGGCGTCTCCTCGCCGAGCGGGATCATGTATTCCGGCTCGCCGGTCAGCAGGGAGGCGACGGTACGGCGCTCGAACAGGCCGCGCGTATTGCCCTCCCGCACGAAGGCGGTGAGGTCCGGGCCGAACAGCACGTTGAAGATGCCATCGGGTCGCGCCTGGGACAGCGCGCCGACCGTCGCCCCGGCATCGACGCGGCCGAGCGCGGGGAACTGCTCCGCCACGATCTCCGCCCCGGGGATCGCCTCGGGCAGCAGGCGCTTGAAGTTGGCGGCGGCCGATTGTCCGTAG
The DNA here is from genome assembly GCF_018129025.1 of Neoroseomonas terrae. GTDB lineage: Bacteria > Pseudomonadota > Alphaproteobacteria > Acetobacterales > Acetobacteraceae > Neoroseomonas > Neoroseomonas terrae. The sequence continues at coordinate 256,828 of NZ_JAAEDI010000003.1, forward strand.
TCGTAGTTGGGCGCGACGATCGCCCAGCGCTTCGCGGTCTTGCCGCGCAGCGATTCCACCAGCATGCGCGTCTGCATGTAGGTGCCGGGGCGGACGCGGAAGGTATAGCGGTTGCCCTGCGCCATGGTGATGGCGTCGGTCAGCGGCTCGGTCGCCAGGAACAGCCGCTTGCGCTGGTTCGCGAAGTCCGACACCGCGAGCCCGACATTCGACAGGTAGGTACCGGCCAGGAAGGCGACGTTCTCGCGCGTCAGCAATTCCTCGGCGACGCGCACGGCATCGCCCGGCGTTGACCCGTCGTCACGGAACACGAATTCGATGTGCCGCCCGCCCATCACGCCGCCGGCGGCGTTCACCTGATCCTGCGCGAGCTGCATCGCGTTGCGATACGGGACGGCGAAGGCGGCCATCCGGGCGTAGGAATTCAGCTCCCCGATCCGGATCGGCGCGCCCTGGGCGACGCCTGGGCGCGCCAGCGCGACCAGCGCCGCGCCGCCAAGCGCCCGGCGGGAAAGGGTGAAGCGGGTCATATCGGAGCCTCCTGGTAAACGTGCTCAGCCCCGATGATCGGGTTGGCGGCCCCGTGGCGCAATGGGGTGAGCCCCGCTTGACCGATTGGCCCTGCCCGTGGCGTGGTCCTGCCGCGATGGATGCCGGCGCCAGCCTTGCCGATCTGCTGACCGCGGCCGCCGCCGGGGACCGGGCGGCGCTGCGCGCGGTCTACCAGGCGCAATCCGTGCGGTTGTTCGGCATCGCGAATGCCATCCTGCGCGACCGCGACCTGTCGTCGGACGCCATGCAGGACGCCTTCATCCGCATCGCCCAGCGTGCCCACCAGTTCGATGCCAGCCGGGGCACGCCGGAAGCCTGGCTCGGCGCCATCGTCCGCCACGCGGCGCTCGACATCATCCGCGCCCGCGGCCGGGAGATCGCGACCGACGATCCCAATCTCGGTGACGAGCCGGTGGCACCCGAGGCTGAGGACCGCCTCGCCGCCACCGCCGAGGGCCGCCGGCTGCGGGAATGCCTGCAGGGGCTGGAGGCGCGGAACCGGGACGGCATCGTGCTGGCCTTCGTCCATGGCCTGTCCCACCCGCAGATCGCCGAACGGCTCGGGACGCCGCTCGGCACCGTCAAGTCGTGGATCCGCCGCGGCCTCCTCGCGTTGAAGGAGTGCCTCGCGTGATCCCGACCGATCCCGCCGATCGTGACGCGCTCGCCGCCGAATACGTGCTCGGCACGCTGGATGCCGCCGCCGCGCGCGAGGTCACGCAGGCGATGGACGCGGATGCCGATCTGCGCGGGCTCGTGGCGGCGTGGGAGGCGCGGCTGGCGCCGCTAAGCGCGCTCGCCGCGCCCGAGGCGCCGCCCCCCGGGCTGTGGGATCGCATCGAGGCCGCGCTGGATGGCACGCGGCCCGTGGCTGCCGCGCCCGCGCGCCGCTCGGCCTTCTGGCGGAACTGGGCGCTGGGCGCGAGCGCCGTCGCCGCCGGCCTCGCGGCTTTCCTGCTGCTGCGGCCTGTGCCCGAACCCCGGCTGATGACCGTGCTGCTGACGCAGGGCGACCAGCCGGCCTGGCTGGTGGAGGCCGAAGGCGGCGCGCTGCGGCTGGCCTCGCTGAACCCGCAGCCGGTGCCGGATGACCGGGTCATGCAGCTCTGGGCACTGCCGCAGGGCGCGACCGCCCCGACCTCGCTGGGCCTGATCCCGGCGCAGCAGGGCTCGCTGACCGTGACGCCGTCGACGATCCGGCCCGAGCCCGGGATGCTGATGGAGATCACGCTCGAGCCGCCGGGGGGCTCGCCCACTGGCCGGCCGACCGGGCCCATCCTGTTCATCGGCCGGCTCGCGCCCGCGCGCGGCACCTGACGTTCCGCCCGCCGGAACGCATCACCGGCCGGTCGCGGTCTTGTGATGGCCCGGGCGCATCCATCGCGGATCGGCACCCGTAAGGCGGTCAGCGGGGCCGTTGGCGGCTTCGCCGAACAGGAGAACCGCCATGACGACCCCGCTTCGCGTCGCCCTTGCTGCCTTCGGCATGGTCGCCGCCGCCCAGGCCGCGCAGGCTGCCACCATCGTCGGTCTGACCGCGGACAATGCCCTCGTCTCGATCGACAGCGAGACGCGCCGCGCCGCCGCGCCGGTCCGCATCACCGGCACGGATGGCCGTGTGATCGGCATCGACCAGCGCCCGCAGGACGGCCGCCTCTATGGTGTCACGGAAAGCGGGCAGATCGTGACGATCAACCCTGCCGACGGCCGCGCCACGCAGGTCAGCCGCCTCAACACGGCGTTCGCCTCCGGCGGACGCGCGGTGGTGGACTTCAACCCCGCCGCCAACCGCCTGCGGCTGATGGGCATGAATGGCGTGAACCTGCGCGTGAACGTCGATACCGGGGAAGCCGTGACGGATGGCACGCTGAAATACGCGGCCGGGACGCCGATGGCCGAAACCGGCCCGCGCATCGTCGCCGGCGCCTACACCAACAGCATGACCGGCGCGCAGCAGACGGCGCTCTACACGATCGACACGCTGTCCCGCCGGCTCAACCTGCAGGCGCCGCCGAATGACGGCGTGCAGCAGCCGCGCGGCGAGGTGGCGGCGACGCTCCCGGCCGGCGTCGCCTTCGACATCCTCTCGGACGGGCAGGGCGGGAACACGACCTTCCTCCTCGCCGACGGGACGATGCACAGCGTGAACCTCGAGACCGGCGCCGCGACCGCGACCGGCCCAGTGTCGGGCCTGCCGGCGGTCGAGGTCATCGATATCGCCGCGATGCGGTGATCCGAGGCGCGCCCCCGGCGCGGTGCGCGGCGATCCGTGATTGTGCCCCCATAGCGGATCGTCTCGCCCGGCCGGGGGAAGCGTGGCCCCAGGTGTCGAAGCCGTGCCCGGCGTTCGCGACGCGCGTCACGCCGCGCACGGATCGGCGTCGGGGGTCGAGGACCGGGGAGGGGCCGTGCCTCTCCCCGGCACTCTCATCGGCCGCGCCACACTCCGGGGCGCACGGCTGCCGCGCAGACGCTGCCATAGGCTGTGATGCCAAGTGCCACCGCCACGAACTGCCCCGTCAGCCCGAAGCCCATCAGATCCGACAGCACCCAGCCGCCACCGACCGCCAGCGCGATGCGCGACAGCGCGGCGACGACGGGCCAGGCCATGCGTCCCGCGCCCATCGCTGCGAAGTACAGTGCCATGCCGATGCCGAAGCCGGGCATCGCCCAGCCGATGATCGACAACGCCTCGGTGGCGATGACGCGCACTGCCGGGTCGTCGGTGAAGGCCGCCGCGGTGGCGCCGGGGAAAATCGCGACGGGGATGGCGATCGCGCTAGTGACCGCCAGGGCCAGCCCGCCGCCGGTCCAGGCGATGCGCCGCGCCTCCGCCCAGTCGCCGCTGCCGACAGCCCGGCCGACCAGCGCCGTCAGGGCGGAGCCGACGCCGAAGGCGAGCGGGATCATCAGGAACTCCATCCGCGCCGAGATGCCGTAGCCCGCAACCGCCGCCGCACCATGGCCGGCGATACGCGCGGTGACGAGGATGGTGGCGAGGTTGGCGATGGTCGCCATGGCGCAGGCGATCAGGCCGACGGCCAGGATGCGGTGGAACAGCGCCCGCCGCAGCGGCGTCCGGAGCGAAGGCGTGAAGCCTGCTCCGCCCGACATCACGGCGGCGGCCATGACCACAGTCGATCCCGTCATCGCCAGCGCAAAGGCCAGGCCCGCCCCGGCGAGTCCCATGCCGGCCGGCTCCATCAGCAGCCACGCCAGCGGCGGATAGACGATCCAGGCGCCGACCACCCCGCGCGCCGCCAGCGCATGCCGGCCGCCGCCGCGCAGGATGGAGGCGAGGGTGTTGGTCAGCCAGGCCGGCAGCGCTCCGGCGCCGAACAGCCAGGCGGAATAGGCAGCGGCGGCTTCCGCCGCCTCCGGCCCGCCGATCAGGCCAAGCACGCTGCGCGGGAAGATGGCGAGCGGCACGGCGAACAGGGCCGCCCCGATGAAGGCGATCACCAGGGCATGGGTGGCGAGCGCCGCGGCTTCCTCGGTCTGGCGGGCGCCGAGGGCGCGGGCGATGGCCGAGACCACGCCGCCGCCCATCGCGCCGGCCGACATCTGGCCCAGCAGCAGCGCGAAGGGCAGCACCACCGCCCAGCCGGCCAGCGCCGGCGTGCCCTGCCGGGCTGCGAGCCAGGGTTCGATCAGCAGGGCCGCGACCTGCGTGGCGGCAAGCAGCGTGGTCGGCGCCGCCAGGGCGAGGATACGGCGCAGCCGGTCCCGCGTGGTCGGCGGCGGGGGCGCGAAGCCGGCGGCGTCATTCATCGGTGGTGATCTCGTCGGGGGCGGGAAGCGGGTCGGGGGTGCCGAAGCGGCGGCGGATGGCGCCATTGGCGCCGGGGCCGGGCAGGATGCGGACATCCTCGGGGCCGATCGGGCTGCCATCCGCGCGGTGTGGCGTCGGGGCGAGCACCGCGGCGCCGGTGGCGCGGTCGATCATGACGGTGGGCGGCCCCTCGGCGCCCGAGAAGTGGCGGGCGCCCCAGTCGCGGATGGCGAGGTAGAGCGGGAAGGCGTCCCGCCCCCGATCGGTCAGCCGATAGGCGTGGCGGGCGCCCTCCGGCACGCGCTCCAGCAGCCCATGCCGGGTGAGGTGTGCGAGCCGCGTCGAGAGGATGTTCGGCGCGATGCCGAGATTGGTCGCGAAGCCGTCGAAGCGGGTGGTGCCGGCAAAGGCCTCCCGCAGGATCAGCATGGTCCAGCGCTCGCCGAGTACCGCCATGGCACGGGCGACGGGGCAGCGCATGGCGCCGAAATCGGTGGGACGCATGGCGGGATCCGCGGTGACCGGCGGTCATCGAACCCGACAAACTTGCATTTTGCAAGTCACGCTGGTGTGCCAGCTTGTCCACAGGATTTTTGCCGTGGGATGCATCGCAGAACTTGTGTCCCGACCGCCGTTCCGAATACCGTATATTGTGTTAGGGGTAGTTCAGGGGATGCTCGCGATGGATTGGACCGCGGAAGCGATCGAGCGCCTGAAGGCGCTCTGGGCCGAGGGGCATTCGACCGCCGAGATCGGCCGTCGGATGGGCATTTCGAAGAATGCCGTGGTGGGCAAGGCGCACCGGCTGAGCCTGCCGGCGCGGCCGAGCCCGATCCGTCGCGATGCGGTGCCGCGGCCGGCACCGGTGCCGCGTGCGCCGCGGCCCATGCC
>NZ_JAAEDI010000004.1 GCF_018129025.1 Neoroseomonas terrae
CGGCCCACGGCCCGGGGGTTTTGCACTTTGCGCGCACCTCCAACCAAAGCAGCAACGGCCAACACAACTCGCAGAATGCGGGCAACCCGACGCTTCTGGCTCCGTTCAGAATGCGAGGCGTGGGGAATGAAACGGTGACGAACGATGGTCGAGGAGCGAGCCACCCGCTGTACGCAAGTTCTGTAACGATCTGCGTAGCACAAGCCGGCGGGAGCTACCGGCCATTGAGAGTCGTTCACCACGATGCAAACCTCGCGGCCTCCTCAAGCGGCCGGTCGCGCACCGGCGGCGTTCTCGTGCTGCCGAACCCCGTGGAGACTGGCAAGACGCTCTGGTTCGAGCGCCACATCGGCTCCCTGAAGGGCCTCGCGGCTCGACATGGATGAGGGCGACCTCAGGCCGTTCGGCGTGCATGCAGTAACGGGCGGCGCGACCGCTGCAATACCCGCACCCGGCGCCGAAGGTATCGACTCCTGCATCTTCGACGATCGCGAAACGCGCTGCCGACTGTCGGGACGAACCGGGAACGTCTTCCACGCTTACCTCCCCGGCCTCGCTGAAGGCACGCACTATGGCCTTGGCGCTCATGGTTCCCGTGTTTTGCGGCTCAATCCCCGAAAGCTGTTGCTTGACCCCTGGGCGCGGGAGATCAACCGGCCCTTCACGATCAACGCCGCGCTGTTCGACGATGATCCGGCCGATAGCGCACCTTTTGTGCCAGCTCCTCGATCTGCCGCAAGGAAGGGGGCGGTTAGCGTTTATGAACTGCACGTCCGCGGCTTCAGCAGGCATAACCCGGAGATCCCCGATCGAATTCGCGGGACCTTCGCGGCCCTCGGGCACCCCGCCTCAATGGCCTATCTGCGCGGACTCGGCGTCACTCCTGTCGAGATCATGCCCGCGGCGGCCTGGGCCGACGAGCAGCACCTTGGACCTCTCAGACTCACCAACTACTGGGGTTACAACCCGATCGGCTGGCTGGCGCCGGTGGCCGCACTTTCCGAGGCCGTCGATGTGATTCTGGACGTCGTACTGAACCATAGCGCGGAGGGAGGGCCGAGCGGCCCAACCCTTTCGCTGCGTGGGTTGCACGATGCGAGCTTGTACCGCGCTCAGGACGGCGGCTACGCGAACGAGACAGGCTACGGCAATAGCCGCGCCCTCGACAGTCCCTTTGCGCTGCACCTCGCCATAGATGCGATGCGTCATTGGCTCGATCAGGCGGGGCTGGCGGGGCTGCGGCTCGACCTCGCTACAACGCTGGGCCGCCGTGCGATGGGCTTCGATCCGGACGCGCCGCTGCTACAGGCGATACGGCAGGACCCGCTGCTTTCACAATGCTGGATCATTGCCGAACCCCGGGATGTTGGACCCGGCGGCTATCAACTGGGCGCGTTCCCCCCGGGCTGGGGCGAGTGGAATGACCGTTTCCGCGACGACGTCCGACGCTTCTGGCGAGGCGATGCGGGCAGTTTGAACGCGATGGTGACGCGGCTTACGGGATCACGCGACGTGTTCGGCACCCGGCCCGCGACGGATCCGGTGAATTTCATCACGGCGCATGACGGCTTCATTCTCGCCGCCCTCGTCAGCCATGAACACAAGCACAATGAAGCGGATGGCGAGGACAACCGCGACGGTGCCGATTGCAACCTTTCTTGGAGCCACGGGGTGGAAGGGCCGAGCGACGCGCTGCGCGGGCGCCGCATCTCCGACGTCCGAGCATTGCTTGCGACGCTGTTGGCAGCACGCGGCACGCCGATGCTGTCCATGGGCGATGAGGCCGGTCGCAGCCAGCAGGGCAACAACAACGCCTGGTGCCAGGATAATGCGCTGTCCTGGTTTGACTGGCTCGGCGCGGATGCGGAGCTGACGGCATTCACCACGCGCCTCATTGCAGCGCGTAGCGCTCATCCCGCGCTGCATGCCCCGGCGCCGCTGCTGGGGCTGGCGCATGAATCCGACGAGGCGGACGTGCGCTGGCTCCGCCTGGATGCATCGCCGATGGCTGAGGCGGATTGGAACGACCGCGCTGGGCGTAGCGTAGTGATGCTGCTGCATGCCTTCGGTGATCGCGTGCTGGTGGCGCTCCACGGAGACTGCACTGAAGCCCGCCTTCGCTTGCCGCAGGCGCGCGCTGGCCATCGTTGGCGCATCCTCGCGGACACTGCCGATCCCGCGCGTTGCAGCATCGCAGTCGAGGAGGTGCGGTTGGCGCCCGCTCCGTTCTGTGGTGTGCCGAGATGACCAACGTGCGGCGAGCGGACACGTCGTCCGACCCCGTGCTGCTGGGAGATTTGGCGCGCGCCGCCGGTATCGATACGGACTGGCAGGACGTCGACGGACGGCGCCACGTCGTGCCGGCCGAGACTCTCCGGGGCGTGCTTGCGGCGCTGGATCTACCGGCGAATAGTGCGGCGCAAGCACGTGACAGCCTTGCTCGGCGCCGCGCGTTGCCCGTCGTGCCGACCCCCGGGTCGGGGCATTGCTACCCGCCGCCCGAGGGGCGCCGGTATGCCATCGTGGCGCAGACCTTCTCGTTGCGTCGTAGCACGGATCAAGGCATCGGCGATTACACGGCACTGGCCGAACTGGGGGCAGGGGCTCCGGGTGCGGCGCTCATCGGTCTCAGCCCTCCCCATGCGCTGATGCCGGTGGAGCGCGATCGAGCGAGCCCATATCAGCCGTCCGACCGACGCTTCCTCGAACCTGTTCTGCTCGACCTGGCCGCACTGGCGCCGATGGGGGAGACGGTGGCTGCCGCGCTCGACGTTGCTGAACCGGCCTTTGCGGCGCTCCGCGAATGCACGTGCGTCGACTATCCAGCCGTCTGGGCGACCAAGCGACCCGTGCTGGAGGCGGCATTTCGCGCCGCGCCGCGAAAGGAACTCGATGCCTTCCATCGCGCGGGTGGTCGGGTGCTAGATGATTTCGCGACCTTCGCCGCGTTGTCCGATCGCTTCGGTCCCCGACGCGCTTGGCCGGCTGGCTTTGAACATCCCGGCGACGCGGGCATCGCCGCATTTCGTGCCAATGCGACGGACGCAATCCGCTTCCATGTCTTTCTGCAGTGGCTGTGTGATCGCCAGCTAAAGGAGGCTGCAGCAGCCGGGCCCGGTCTCTATCGCGATCTTGCTGTCGGTGCGGCACCTGACGGATCGGAGGTCTGGTCGCAACCCACCCGCTTCCTACGTGGCTTTTCCATTGGTGCGCCGCCCGATCCGTATTCGGTTTCAGGCCAGATCTGGGGCATTCCGGTGCCGGACCCGCATCGTTCGGCAGCGGAGGGGCACGCCGGCTTCGCCGCACTGGTCGCCGCCAACATGCGCCACGCCCGCGCGCTGCGCCTCGATCACGCCATGGGTCTCGAACGGCTGTTCGTGATTCCGGACGGCGCGGAGGCGCGCGACGGCTGCTACCTGCGCTATGACGCCGGCGGACTGATGACAGCCCTCGCTCGCGAGAGCCGCGCGGCGCAGTGCAGCGTCATAGGCGAGGCGCTGGGCACTGTGCCGGAAGGCTTTAGGGACCGGCTCGCGACCGCGGGCGTGCTCGCTTACCGAGTGCTGTGGTTCGAGCGGGATGCCGCAGGCCTGCGGCATCCCAAGCATTGGCCTGCCTTCGCTGCCTGCTGCGTGTCCACCCATGACCTGCCACCTCTGGCCGGTTGGTGGCAGGGCAGTGACATTGCCGAAGCTGAAGCGCTCGGCCTGCTTGCCCCAGCGGGTGCCATCCTGGCGCGGCAGCACCGTGCGGAAGACCGCGCCGCGGTCGCCGCGGCCGCTGGTACGGATGTCGCCACCTTCAATCCCGACGCGGCGGGCGCTGTCTATCGCCACGTCTCCCAAGCGCCCTGCGCCCTGCTGCTGGTGCCCACGGAAGACCTGATCGGCGAGACGAATGGCGTGAACCGGCCAGGCACCGACAAGGAACGCCCGAACTGGCGACTGCGCCATCCGGTTACCATGGATGCGCTGTTCGCGAATCCCTATGCCACGGCGATCATGAACGCCATCGGTCGCCACTGACGCGTCTTACGCCCTGTCGAAAATCAGCGTCGCCAACGGGGGTAGCGTGAGCGCCACTGACGCATTGAATCCGTGCGACGGCCGCGCATCCGCATAGGCGAAGCCCCCATTGCCGACATTGGCACCGCCATAGATGCCGGCGTCGGAGTTGAAGATCTCCTGCCAGGTCCCACCGGACGGAACGCCGATCTTGTACCCATGCCGCACGACCGGGGTGAAGTTGCACACGACCAGCACCGGCTCCGACTGGCCAGGCCCGTAGCGCAGCCAGGCGAAGACGCTGTTGTCCGCATCATCCATCACCACCCAGCGGAAGCCTGCCGGATCGCAGTCGAGCGCGTGCAGCGCCGGTTTGGCGCGATAGAGACGGTTGAGATCGCGCACCATTCGCTGCACGCCCGAATGGCGCGGCTCGTCGAGCAAGTGCCAGTCGAGCGATCGATCGTGGTTCCATTCCCGAAGCTGAGCGAATTCACAACCCATGAAGAGCAGCTTCTTCCCCGGCTGCGTCCACATGAATCCCAGATAGGCGCGCAGATTTGCGAATCGCTGCCACTCGTCGCCGGGCATCTTGCCGGGCAGCGAGCCCTTGCCGTGCACGACCTCATCATGGGAGATCGGCAGCATGAACTTCTCGGAGAAAGCATAGACCAGCCCGAAGGTCATCAGCCCGTGGTCCCAGCGGCGATAGACCGGATCGTGCTCCATGTAGCGAAGCGTGTCGTTCATCCAGCCCATGTTCCACTTGAAGTCGAAGCCGAGGCCGCCATCACGAGCCTTGCGCGTGACGCCAGGGAAGGCGGTGGATTCCTCGGCGATCAACAGCTTGCCCGGGCAGCGCGCTTCAATGACTTCAGACAATTCGCGCAGGAAGGCGATGGATTCCAGGTTCTCGCGACCGCCGTGGATGTTGGGAACCCATTCGCCGTGGCTACGACTATAGTCCCGATACAGCATCGAGGCCACGGCATCCACGCGCAGCGCATCTACGCCATAATGTTCGAGCCAGTGCAGCGCACTGCCGATCAGGAAGTTCCGCACCTCGACTCGGCCGAGATTATAGATCAGCGTGTTCCAATCCTGATGGAAGCCTTCCCGTGGATCGGCGTGCTCATAGAGCGCGGTGCCGTCGAAGCGTGCGAGTCCATGGGCATCCGTCGGGAAATGCGCGGGCACCCAATCGAGGATGACGCCGAGGCCCGCGTCGTGGCAGCGCTCCACCAGTCGCGCAAAATGCTCGGGTGGGCCCAGCGACCCCTGCGGTGCAAACTGGCCGAGCGGCTGATAACCCCACGACCCGCCAAACGGATGCGCCATGACGGGCAGGAACTCGATATGAGTGAAGCCCATTCCCTTCACATAGGGGATCAGCTTGTCGCCGAGTTCCTCCCACCCCAGCACGCGATCATCGTCACCGCGCAGCCAGGAACGGGCATGCACTTCGTAGACCGCGACGGGGTGGTTCGTCAGGTCACCGGATCCGGCCAGCGCGCGCGGCGGCACGAAGCGTGCCGTATCCGCTACGACTGAACCGGTCGCCGGTGAAGGCTCTGCCTGCCATGCGACCGGATCGGCCTTCATGGGAAGCAGATGACCTTGCGCGTCAAGCAACTCATATTTGTACACCGCGCCAGGTCGTAGGCGCGGGATGAACAACTCCCACACGCCGGCATCGTGCCGCAGACGCATAGGATGCCGGCGTCCGTCCCAGGCGTTGTAGTCGCCGACAACAGAGACGCGACGCGCATTCGGCGCCCAGACCGCGAAGCGCACGCCCGGCACATTCTCCACCACCATCGGATGCGCACCGAGGCAACGGCCGATGTCCTGGTGCCGGCCCTCGCGCAACAGGTGCACGTCGAGTTCACCGAGCAGCGCTCCGAAGCTGTAGGGGTCCTCGGCTTCCTCGACAGTGCCGTTCCAGTCCACGCGCAAACGGTACGGGCCAACGCCGGTCGCGCCCGCAAACAGGCCCGCGGGATGTATCAGCTCCATCCGTGCGGCAGCGTCCGCGGACATCAGCGTCACGGCACTCGCGCCCGGCATGAAGGTGCGAACGACCTGTTGGCCATGGATCAAATGCGGACCCAGGATGGAGAATGGATCGCCGTGCCGTCCCTCGATCAGCGACAGGACGGCATCGGGATGCAGGTCAGTCATGCGCCGTCTCCGGGCCCAGGACGCGCGCGGCGAGTTCATCGAAGCCACGCAGCGGAATGTGCAGCCAGCCGGGACGATTGGCGGCCTCGTAGCAGATTTCGTAGGCTGCCTTCTCCAGAAGGAAGAGATCGAGCAGTGCTTGCTCGCCCTCCGGAACGATCCACGGTCTTGGCGCGAGGGCATGGGCGCCGCGATAGGCAGCGACGAAGGCTTCGCTCGCGCTCTCGCGGAAATTCATCAGGAGTTCGGCGATGCGTTCGTTCGGCACGCCCTGGCCACTTTCCCGCTCCGCACGAACGCCGGCGGCCGCGTAATCGAAGGATCGCAGCAGGCCCGCGACGTCGCGCAGGGGGGACGACTTCGCGCGACGCTGCTGAAGTGGCTTCGCCGGCTCTCCTTCAAAATCAATGATGCAGGCGTCGCCCTGGACGACCAAGGCCTGGCCGAGATGGAAATCACCATGGACGCGGGTCTTTAGCGTCCTCTCCGCCGAGGTCCCGAGCCGCACCGCCGCGGCGAGCAGTGCGTCCCGTCGCGCGATCAGGCCGTCAGCGAGCCGCTGCTGTGCCTCCGTCTCCCAGTTCGCGACGCCTTCCAGCGCCGTGAGTGCCAGCGCGATTTGGGCGGCCGCTGCCTCCCCCCACGCCTGCGCATCGGCAGACGTAGCGAGTTCAGGCCGAAAGGCCGGGTCGTCGCTTTCCTCCGCGAGCATCGAATGCATCTCCGCCAGCCGCCGACCGAGCGCACTCGCGAAGGTCAGGTAGTTGTCGAACACCCCATCGCCTGCTTGCCTCGGAGGATCGGCCAAAGCTTCGGCATCGAGCATCCGGCTGAGGAACTCCGTCGTCCACGTCCATCCATCACCCTGATTCCGAACGAAGCCCTGCAGCACCACCAGCGTCCGAGGTATCCCATCCGGCGAGATCCTCACGACTTCTCCAAGCAGCGGCGCCGTTTGGCCGAAGCCGCGCTCGGTCAGGTAGCGTGTCATCTCCGTTTCCGGACTGATGCCCTCCGTCACGCGCCGCACCAGCTTCAGCACGGCGTGCTCTCCAATAATCAGGGAAGAGTTCGATTGCTCGGCGGAGAGGCGCCGGATCTCCGGATCCTCGGGAAATTCGACGGCGTCGAAGATCGACGTCGGCAGGAAGTGGATCTCACCCTGTCGCAGGGGAATCACCGAGCGGTCCCGCATGCCGCGAAGGACCGAGCCTGGCAAAACGTCCAGCGCAAAGGCGTCCGTCAGCACGCCGACGCGCCGACCGCGGCGGACCCGCGCGAGTGCAAGCTGCTGCGGCAGTGCCGCAGTTGTTTCGTCCTCCCAAGCGATGCCCATAGGCAGGAGGTAGGAGCCGGTGCCCGCCGCGTCATTCGCCTCCACTTCAGCGAGTAGGACCTCCCGACCATCGGCGCCGGCAATCGGTTCCGCGAAGCCAAGGCGAGCTCGGACCGCCGCTGCCTTACCAGCGAACCACCGCCGGCGCGTGAGGTAGGGCGGCAGGATGTCGGTCTCGATGATCTTTCGCGCTGCCGGCTCGAGAATCTCGGCCAGACTCTTTCGCAAGACCAGGGTCGATAGCTCCGACATGGGCTCGGGCGCGGGCGCGTGCCAGTTAGGCAAGGCTGCCTCCGTGGCGAGTAGGAACCAGTAGAAGCCGTAAGGCGGCAGGGTCACCAGATAGGCGAGCTGTCCGATAGGCGGAAAGGATGCACCGCCAACAAGTTCAACAGGGACGCGGCCGGCAAATGGCGCCAGGTCGAGCTCCACGGCTTGCGCCGTGCGGGAAAGATTAGATACGCAAAGGATAGTCTCGCCGTCATGTTCACGCAGATAGGCGAGGATCTTGCGATTGCCGGGATAGAGGTAGCTGAAGCTGCCGCGGCCGAAGGCGCGATGACGCTTACGCACCGTCAGCATGCGGCGCATCCAATTCAGCAGGGAATGTTGGTTGCTCGACTGCGCCTCAACATTGACCGCCTCGTATCCATAAACCGGGTCCATGATCGACGGCAGAACCAAGCTGGCAGGGTCGCTGCGGCTGAAACCACCATTGCGGTCAGGTGACCATTGCATCGGCGTGCGCACGCCATCGCGGTCGCCGAGATGGATGTTGTCACCCATGCCGATCTCGTCGCCATAATACAGCACCGGCGTCCCCGGCATCGACAGCAAGAGCGAGTTCATCAGTTCGATGCGGCGCCGGTCATTCTCGAGAAGCGGTGCGAGCCGGCGCCTTATGCCGAGATTGATCCGTGCGCGACGGTCCGAGGCGTAGGTATCCCAGAGATAGTCGCGCTCCTTGTCCGTTACCATTTCGAGCGTCAGCTCGTCGTGGTTACGTAGGAAGATGGCCCATTGGCAGTTGGGCGGAATTTCCGGCGTCTGGCGCAAGATGTCGGTAATCGGGAAGCGGTCCTCCTGCGCCATCCCCATGTACATGCGCGGCATCAGCGGGAAGTGGAAGGACATGTGGCACTCGTCGCCATCGCCGAAGTAGAGCTGCGTATCCTCAGGCCACTGGTTCGCCTCGGCGAGCAGCATGCGGCCCGGCGCGATACGATCCAGCTCGGCGCGGATCTTCTTCAGGACGGCATGTGTCTCCGGCAGGTTCTCGTTGTTCGTACCATCGCGCTCGATCAGGTATGGGATGGCATCCAGGCGCAATCCATCCACACCGGCATCGAGCCAGAACCGCATGACCGAGAGGACCTCCTTCAACACACGCGGATTATCGAAATTCAGGTCGGGCTGGTGGCTGTAGAAGCGGTGCCAGAAATAGGCCCCCGCCACGGGATCCCAGGTCCAGTTCGACTTCTCGGTGTCGAGGAAGATGATGCGCGTACCGTCATACTTTCGATCGTCGTCGGACCAGACGTAGAAATCACGATGCACCGAACCCTTCCTCGCGTGGCGTGCACGCTGGAACCAAGGGTGCTGGTCGGAGGTATGATTGATGACCAGTTCCGTGATGACGCGAATGCCACGCTCATGCGCCGCGGCGATCAGTCGGCGGATATCGGCCATGTCTCCATATTCAGGATGCACCATCTTGTATTCGGCAATGTCGTACCCGTCATCGCGCCGCGGCGACGGGTAGAATGGCAACATCCATATCGTGTCAACGCCGAGATCGGCGATGTAATCGAGCTTCTGGAGCAGACCTGGAATGTCGCCGGAGCCGTCATTGTTGGAATCGAAGAAGGATTTGATGTGGAGCTGATAGATGACTGCGTCCTTGTACCAGAGCGGGTCACGCTCAGCCATGGAGGCGACTGCATCGGGCGTCCTGCGCGGCATCGATTCAGATCCTGTCAGCGGCGCGAAGGCGCCAGATCGCGAAGGGCAGCGCCTGCGCATCCAGGCGAAGGTGGCGATGGGACCCTTCCCATCGTTCCTCGCCGCCGGTCATGAGGTTCTCAGCAAGGAGAGCCGCGCCGTGGGGGAGCCCCAAGATGGCCTGCGGCAGCTCGATATGGGTCTCTACCGCCGTGCGAGGCGCCATGGAGACTGCGACGAGTACGACGTTCGACCGGTCGGGGGTCGCCTTCACATAGAGCAGGACACCGTCGTGGCCGGATGCGAGTACCGTGGTGCCGAGATGTGTATGTAGCGCTGGGTTCTGTCGTCGCAGACGATTCAGCGCGGTGATCTCTGCCTTGATGTTACCGGGTCGGTCATGATCCCAGACGCGGAGTTCATACTTCTCACTGTCTAAATACTCCTCCTTGCCCGCTCGCAGCGGCGTCGCCTCGCACAGCTCGAAACCGTTATAGACACCCCATAAGCCGGACAGTGTCGCGGCGAGAGCCGCGCGAACCAGATGGCCCGCCCGCCCCGACTGCTGCAGGAAGGTTGGATTGATGTCCGGCGTGTTTACGAAGAAGTGCGGGCGAAAGAATTCAGACACCGGCGCGCGGTTGAGTTCGGTCATGTACTCGCCGAGCTCCCACGCCTCATTGCGCCAGGTGAAGTAGGTATAGGATTGCGAGAAGCCGACCTTGGCCAGGCGGTACATCACCTTGGGCCGCGTGAACGCCTCGGAGAGGAAGACGCAGTCTGGCTCCCGTGCGCGGACCTCGCCGATCATCCATTCCCAGAATGGCAGTGGCTTCGTATGCGGATTGTCGACGCGGAATAGCTTCACGCCCTGCCTGACCCAGAATAGCACGACGTCTCGCAGAGCGATCCACAGATCGGGCACTGCGCTCTTCGCATAGAACTCGACGTTGACGATGTCCTCGTATTTCTTCGGTGGGTTCTCCGCGTAGCGGATCGAGCCGTCGGGCCGATAGGCGAACCAGCCCGGATGCTCCTTCAGCCACGGATGGTCGGGTGAGCACTGGATCGCGAAATCCAGAGCGATCTCCAGCCCATGATCCAGCGCGGCGGCGACCAGGCGCTGGAAGTCTTCAAGCGTCCCGAGCGCCGGATGCAGCGCGTCATGACCGCCGGCCTCGGCGCCGATGGCATAGGGGCTGCCTGGGTCGCCGGGGCTGGCCGTCAGGCTGTTGTTGCGGCCCTTGCGATTCTTCTTTCCGATCGGATGGATCGGCGGGAAGTAGAGAACGTCGAAGCCCATCTCCCGCACGCGCGGCAGCTGCGCAATGACATCGTCCAGGGTGCCGTGGCGGTTCGCGTCGTCGCTCTGCGAGCGCGGGAAGATCTCGTACCAGGATGCGAAGCCTGCTGCGCGCCGTTCTGCGTCAAGTGGCAATACTGGTTCGTGGATCAGCTCGAAGGGACGCTGATCGGCAGCTTGCATCAGTTCCATGATGTCGGGGCGGCCGAACAGCGCCACCGCCGCCGAGGCCTCCATGTCCGGCATTGCGGCGAGTGCCGCATTGATGCGCGCGGCGCCCATAGTGCAAAGATGAGGACGGCTGGCCTCGAGCAACGTCATGCCCTCGCGCCGTTCCAACGCGATGTCGATGCCGGCGCCATGCTTGGCCCGGATTTCATCGAGGAAGGCACCGTAAGCATCGACCCAGGCGCAGATGGTATAGGCGTACCGGCCAACTCGTTCTGGCACGAATTCCGCCGTGTAGACGTCATTCCCCATGTGGCGCATCGGAACTTCACGCCAATCAGTCTCGTCGGCAGCACGCCAGCGCAGCCGCACGGCGAGTTTCGTCGCTCCGTCAGTGAAGACGTCGGCGGAGACTGTCACGGGATGGCCCACGATGCGCTTCACCGTGAAGCGGCCGCCATCGACCGTCGGCGTAACTGCCTCGATCGCGATGCGGGGCGATTGCGCGAAGGCGCGGACGCCAGCGTCACCAAGATCGGGGGAAGAGCGTATCGGGTGGCTTTCCCCGATGAGAAGGCTCCGCACCTCGGCTGGCTGCAACTCAAGCCGAACATGCCCCTGCATGGAGCCCGCGGTTGGCAACGCTTCGGCGATCTGCCCGGCTGTTGCCGCCGCGCCGCGATGCAGGGACTTGTTCACCAGCACCAGCATGCGCCTGCCATCGTCGTGCTGCCGCAACACCTGCGTCACGGGCGCACGAGGGCCCGATATCACGATAGGCGGGCCGCTGGAGGCCGCTCCTCGTTGCAGCCGTCGTTCCCGATTGGCGTCCCGGATGACCTCGAGGAGATCGATCCGAGGGGATTGTCGAAGCGCTTCGAAAGCGCGGGCCTGTCCCGGCCCATGACCCATCCGGTTCAGATCGCCGTACTCGAACCCCATCGGCATAAGCCAGGCAGCTCCGGTCAACGCTGCGAACCTCAGCGCACGCGCGGCCGCTCGCTCTGCCCCGTCGGTATGGCGGCTGGCCAGCCTTGGCGCGAAGGGAGCTTCCGGCATGGCCAGCACCGGCGCCACCAGAGCCAGCCGCGCGCCTTCCTCACCCCACCAGGCGTCCTCGAAATTCCACCAAGGAAGCGACGAGACAGTGAAGTCGAAGCCCGCGCTCTTGAGATCGTTGACTTCGGCCGGGCTCAGGCCCGGCGTCCATGCGATGAACTGGATACTACTCCGATCTGCGCGCGCGGCATCGATCAGCGGCTTCCAGAATCGACAACCGAGCCCGGCATCGAGGCAACGGAACCCTGCGATGCCTGTGTCCGTCCAACGTATGACGCGCCGCGACCACCATTCGATAAGTGCCTCCGGCGCCGGATCTCGAAGCCGTGCGCCGGGGTCTGACAGCCGCCGCGGATCATGCATCTGATCCGCTTCGGCACCCGCGTGGCGCCATTCGGGATGCTCGCGGAGAACAGCGGCGTCGTCATCCACGAGAGCGGTTCGCAGGTCCAGCAACGCCTGCAGCCCCGCGCCTCGCGCCATCTCACAGATGCTTGCCAACCATTCGGTGGCATCACCGCCGCCGATACACGCATGCAACTTGTCATGGTCCGATGACAGAAATAGCGTGCCGTCGCGTCCCGCGGCGAAGGGCGGAGCGATGAGGATGGCGTCGAATCCCAGATCCGCGATGCGCGCCAACGCTCCAGGCCAGAGATCCAGCGCCGGCATCGCGAGCGGGTTGACATAGTAGTATGCGTTAGCTTGTGCGGCATCCGCCACTAATGCGGCCCCCTTTCAACCTGCCACGATCGAATCCCGCAGCAGGGGGATAACCGCGCGGAACGGCCCAGGTTTCCCGCGCGAGATGGTCGCTTCCTGGTGAGGACGGGGCCTGGCGGCGAAAATGCACGGCGCAGAGCCTGCAACTGCTATCGTCCCGGGCGGTTGTAGGATTGGCGCTTTCCGTCCGGGCGCCCCAGCGAGGATATTGATGTCAGTCTGCGCGCCGAATCTTGAGGAGCGGCTCCCCGGCCGGATTCACAGGTGCAAGCCTCCTCCATCCGCCAGGGGGCTGCGCTTTTTGCGATCTAACGACGGGGCCTTCGATGCTGGGGAGCAGGCCGACTCTCGCGGGTGCTTGGATGCGGCGCTTTCGCTTATGGAAAAAAACCCCGACGTTGGTGTGTCGGCCGAACGGTGCGCCGACAAAAGGCAGGCACGGCACGTGACACCGTCCCGGCGTCGTCACAAGCACGTGCGGCGATGACAATATCCGAACCTGGGGCGCCGTTTCCCTTCGGTGCCTCGATCACGCAACGCGGTACAAACTTCGCGCTATTTTCGGATAATGCCGACGAGGTTGAGCTTTGTCTCTTCGACAACCATGGCGACCGGGAAACGGAACGCCTCTCCGTGACCGAATGCACGGACGGCGTATGGCATTGCCATCTTCGCGGGATCGGACGCGGCCAGGTCTACGGCTGGCGTGTGCATGGTCCCTGGGCGCCGGAGCAGGGTTACCGCTTCAATCCTGCCAAGCTCCTTCTTGACCCCTACGCGCGGCAACTCGTGGGCGACCTGCGTTGGAACGATGCTCTGCACGCCTACCCTGTCGGCGCGGGCGAGGATGCGGATCTCATCAGGGATGAACGCGACAGCGCTCAATTCATGCCGAAGGCCCGAGTTGTTGCCGAACTGCTACTCACTGCTACGGCCAAGCCGCGGAATCATTGGCCCAAGACCATCATCTACGAAGGTCATCTGCGCGGATTGACCATGCGGCATCCGCTGGTGCCGGAAGATGTTCGCGGGACCTTCGCAGCCCTGGGTTCCGCACCGATGATCGAGCATCTGCTCAAGCTCGGCATCACGGCGGTCGAACTCCTGCCCGTGCAGGCCTTTGCTCAGGACAGGGTCCTCGTCGATCGCGGCCTGCGCAACTACTGGGGCTACAATACCCTGGGATTCTTCGCGCCGGAGCCGCGCTATCTAGGCGCCGGCGGCTTGGACGAAATTGCGATGGCGGTCGACCGGCTCCATCAAGCTGGGATCGAGGTGATCCTCGATGTCGTTTACAACCATACCTGCGAAGGAAACCACCTCGGCCCGACATTGTCGTGGCGCGGCATCGACAACACCAGCTATTATCGGCTCCAGCCCGGCGAACCACGTTACTACGACAACCTCACCGGATGCGGGAACGCGCTGAATACCGAACACCCGCGCGTGCTGCAGATGGTGATGGACAGCCTTCGGCTCTGGGCGACGGTTTATGGCGTCGACGGTTTCCGCTTCGATCTAGCGACGACGCTCGGTCGTCGGGCCGACGGCTTCGACCCGGGACATCCACTGTTTCACGCGATGCGCCAGGACCCCGTGCTGGGTCGCGCCAAGCTGATCATGGAGCCATGGGACATCGGCCCCGGCGGCTACCAGCTCGGCAATTTCCCTCCCGGCTTTTCGGAGTGGAACGGCGACTACCGCGACGTGGTGCGAGAGTTCTGGACGGGGTCGGAGGGCCTGCTACCGGCGTTCGCGACGCGCTTTGCTGCCTCCTCGGACCTCTTCGGTGAGGGCCGGCGACGCCCCTGGTCGAGCGTCAACTTTGTCACCGCGCATGACGGCTTCACGCTGCAGGATCTCGTTTCCTACGAGCAGAAGCATAACGAAGCGAATGGCGAGGATAATCGCGACGGCCATGACGACAGCAGGAGTTGGAACTGCGGCGCCGAGGGTGACACCGACGATGTGGACGTACTGGCCTGCCGGGCGCGCCAGAAGCGCAACCTCCTCGCGACGCTGCTGCTCTCTCAGGGCGTGCCGATGCTGCTGGCGGGTGACGAGATCGGCAACTCCCAGGGTGGGAACAACAATGCCTATTGCCAGGACAACGAGATCGGCTGGGTGGACTGGACTCGTCAGGATGCGGCGCTGACCGACTTCGTCGCTCGCCTCACGGATCTGCGCCTGCGCCGAAGTGCATTGTCACGGCCGGCCTTCCTCACGGGCGCCCGGAACGAACGCGGCGTGCCGGATGTTGCCTGGTTTGGCGCCAACGCCGCGCGGATGACCGAAGGCGAGTGGAATACGCCGCATGCGAAGTGCCTCGTCGTTCGGCTCGCGCCGGCCCAGGCCGGTGATGTTTCTATGCTCATTATGCTGAACGCTGCGAACCACGGCGTCGAATTGCTGATACCGCCCGGCGGAACAGGGCAGTGGGAGGCCGTGCTAGACACGGCGGAGCAGCTCGAAGGCCAGCGCCGTGCCGCGGGCGAGAATGTGATCGCGGAGGCTCGATCTCTCGTCGTCTGGGAATCAAGGGCGTGACGCGGTTCGGTCCTGTGCTCCTGCCCGGTGGCGGCGTGATGTTCCGCCTCTGGGCGCCGGATGCGTGCAGCGTTGCCGTGGCTCTGCCAGGGCGATCCCCCATAGCGATGGAAGCAACCTCAGATGGCTTCTTCAGCCTGACTGTTTCCGACGCGGGTCCGGGCCAGCGCTATCGGTTCCGCATCGGCGAGCACGAGGTGCCGGATCCCGCCTCGCGCCGGCAGGATGGCGATCCGGCGGGATGGAGCGTCGTCCAGGCTCCCCTGCCGCCCATGCGCCAGGCCTCTCCGCCGCGCCCCTGGCACGAGGTGATCCTGACCGAGTTGCATGTCGGAACGGCGACTCCCGAGGGCACCTTCGAAGGCATCGCGGCGCGCCTTGATCATTTCGCTGCAGCCGGGTTCACCGCGATTGAGCTCATGCCAGTCGCCGAGTTTCCCGGGTGCCGAAACTGGGGGTACGATGCGGTCTTGCCGTTCGCTCCCGACGAGGCTTACGGCTCTCCCGCAGCTTTGCGCGACCTCGTCGATGCTGCGCATCATCGTGGCCTCGGCATGGTGCTCGACGTCGTCTACAATCACTTCGGTCCGGAGGGGAACTATGTTTCCCTTTTCGCGGCGCGGTTCTTTAACGCCGCGCACACCACACCGTGGGGCGACGCTATCGATCTTGGTGAGCCGCTTGTACGGCGGTACTTCATCGAGAACGCGCTCATGTGGCTCACCGAGTACGATTTCGACGGTCTACGGTTCGATGCCGTGCATGCCTTCGCCGCACCGGGCGGTGACGTGTTTTTGCGTGAGCTCGCGGAGGCCTGCCGCTCTGTGAAGCCAGACGCCTGGCTAGTGCTGGAGAATGACGACAACGCGGCGCGCTGGCTCGAACGCGACACAATGGGACGCCCACGCTTCTTCACCGCACAGTGGAACGACGACGCGCACCACGCGCTGCACGTCGCCTCGACAGGCGAGCGCCGAGGCTACTACGCCGATTTCTCCAAGGACCCGATTGCGGATGTCCAGCGCGCGCTGGCTGAGGGCTTCGTCTATCAGGACAACCCCTCAACCCACCGCGGCGGCAAGCGTCGAGGCGAGCCGTCCCGACACCTGCCGCCCACGGCGTTCGTCAACTTCGTGCAGAACCACGATCAGATAGGCAATCGCCCCCGGGGCGATCGACTGGCGGCAAGCATGGATGCCGCACGTCTCGACCTGCTGCGCTTCCTGTTGCTGCTCGAACCGGCGGTTCCCTTGTTCTTTCAAGGAGAGGAGGCGGCGCTCGATACGCCCTTTCCATTCTTCTGCGACTTCGCGGGCGAACTTGGGGAGGCGGTGCGCCGCGGGCGCCGCGAGGAATTCCGGGATCTCTTCCACGGCACCGCCGAGGTTCCTGATCCGCTCGATCCCGCCACGATGGAATCGGCGAAGCTGGCATGGGATGCGTTGACGCCCACGGCGACGGCGCCGTTCCGCGACCTCGTCGCACATCGCGAGCGCCTTGTCATACCACTGCTTGGCACAGCATACCTTGGCGCGAGCACCATACGAGAAGGCGCCGCTCTCGTTTGGAGGTGGCGCTTTGCATCCGGGACGCTCTGCCTGGCCGCCAATCTGGACACCATCGCCGTGGATCTGGATGTGACACCAACCGCGGGATCCGTGTCGGTTGGCGACGCAGACTTCGACGGAAGCGCGTTGAGGCTGGGAGCGTGGTCGGGTTGCGCCTGGGCCGAGCCGGCGTGACCGGTGTCTCGGACTGGCGGGCCACCTACCGGTTGCAGTTCCACGCCGGCTTCACCTTTGACGACGCGCTTCGCGTCCTTCCCTACCTGTGCCGCCTCGGCATCAGCCATGTCTATGCATCGCCTATACAGGGCGCACGGCCGGGATCGACGCATGGTTATGACCAAGTCGATCCCACCTGCATCAACCCGGAGCTTGGCGGCGAGTTGGGCTTCGAGCGCTTCAGCGATGCGCTGCGCGCGGCTGGCCTCGGCCTGCTGGTGGATATCGTCCCCAACCACATGGCGGCGCACCGCACTAACCCATGGTGGATGAGCGCGCTCGCCGGCGGTCCCGAGGGGCCCGCTGCGGGCATCTTCGATATCGACTGGGATCGCCATAGCCAGGTTCTGCTGCCAGTGCTTGGCGGTACCTTGGCCGAGACGCTGCAGAAGGGCGATATAGCGCTGTCGGTGGATCCGGCAGGGTGGCTGGTCGCCTGCGCCTATGGTGAGCATGCTTGGCCGTTGCGCGCTGAGGATACCAGCGACCTGCTGGAGGCGGCGGCGCTGCCGGAGGTCGCAAGGCAATGGCGAGAAGATCAGAGCCCGGAGCGCGCCAAGGCGCGCGAAGCCGTCCGCCGCGTTGACGCAGCCGGCCGTGAGCGGCTCGCGGCGCTTCTGGCCAAGCAGGACCTATCGACGCTGATCGCGCGGCAGCATTGGCGGCCCACGCATTGGCGCGCGGGCCGGGATGCACTTTCAACCCGCCGCTTCTTCAACATCAATGATTTGATCGGCGTTCGGGTTGAGGCGGAGAGCGTCTTCGCGCTCATGCATCAGCTTCCGTTGGCACTCCTACGCGCCGGTCGAATAGACGGCCTCCGCATCGACCATATCGACGGCCTTGCTGACCCTGCTGGATATTGCGCGCGGTTGCGATCGGAGGCGGGCGCCGAGGCGCTGATCGTTGTCGAGAAGATCCTTGGCGAAGGAGAAGGTCTTCGAACCGATTGGCCGGTGGACGGGACCACAGGCTATGAGCGGCTCAATATGATCAATCGCCTTTTTGTCTGCCCGGTGGGCCATCGCGCCTTGGCGCAGTCACTCGCGAGCGATGATGGCGCGGTCGCGGGTGATCCCACGCGGCGGCTTGCCGCCGCGAAGCGCCAGGTGCTGGAGGAGAGTTTCACACCGGAGATCGAGCAGCTCACCGAGTTGGCTGTCGGCGCGGCGGCGTCCGATCCGGCGCTGGAGTTCGCGGCGCCTACGCTGCGCGCAGCGCTCACCGAGCTGATCGTCCATTTCCCGGTGTACCGGAGCTATCTCGTCGCCGCGGAGCCGGCAGCGCCCGACCGGGATCTCTACGCAGCCAGCCTGAGTGCCGCGGAGGCTTGCGGCGATCCATGGATCACCGCAGCCGCGAATTGGATAGCTGACACGATCCTGCACGGCTCGGGCCGTGATGCCGCGGCGCTACGCCGCCGGTTTCAGCAGCTTACCGGTCCGCTCATGGCGAAGGGGCTGGAGGATACGGAGTTTTATCGGAGCGTAGCGCTGCTTTCTCCGAACGAAGTGGGAGGAGATCCCGCATCGCCAAGTATTTCGATCCCCGCCTTCCACACGTGGGCGGCGCGCCGCGGACTGACGGAGCCGCGCGATATCACCCCGCTGGCGACCCACGACACGAAGCGAGGCGCGGAGACGCGCGCGCGCCTAAATTTGTTGTCGCATGCACCTGCCGAATGGATTGGAAGGGTGGCACGCTGGCGCAGGATGAATGCAGGCCTGCACGGAAAGGATCGCCCTGACACGACGGATCAATGGCTGGTCTATCAGACGCTATTCGGCGCCTGGCCCATCTGCGCCGACCGGCTGTGCACGTTTGTCGTGAAGGCGCTGCGTGAAGCGAAGCGCCATACCCGCTGGGAGAACCCGAACGAGGTTTATGAGAGGTCGGCTCTCGACTTCGCAGAGGCGCTCCTCGAACATCCGGACGCGGCGGCGTTCCGGTCAGAGATGGACGCCATCGTCGCGGAGACGGCTTTGGCAGCGCGATACAACGGCTTGGCCCAAGCAGTGCTGCAGCTGACGCTTCCGGGCGTTGTCGACATCTACCAAGGAACAGAGTTCTGGGACTTTTCCCTCGTCGATCCCGACAACCGGAGACTGGTGGACTACGAACAAAGAGAAGATGGCCTTGGGATGCCCCTGCCGCCGATCGCGAACGATGAGGTCGGGCTGGTCAAGCAACGCCTGGTCCAAAGGCTGCTCCACCTGCGGCAGTCGCGACCTGAGCTATTTCGTGGCTACGCGGCGATCCCGTCTCAGGAGGACGGATGGATCGTCTTCACAAGAGGCGGCGGGCGAATGGTTGTGGCGGTGTCCTCGCGGAATTTAGGGGCAGGCGCCTTACCGCGGCTACCGGACGGGGTGTGGCATGACGTCCTTGCGGATATGGGGGCGGATGTCCGACAGGCGGTCCGGATCCTTGTGAAGCGGGACGGAACGATAGCGGACCGGGCCGTGAAACAGCTGAGCGGATAGGGTCGATGGCGGCCCGTCTTGTGCAGGATGTTGGCTACTGTCCGTGATTGTTCAGCCACGTGGTAATGGTCTGTGTGGTAGGCCTTATCGCCCCCTAGGCACCGCGGCGTGGTCGCTATGGGAGGGGGGTGTTCGAACCGAGATGCGGAACCAAGCCTGCTGTTGGTCCTGCCGGCGGTTCAGGGTTCGCACGGTCACATACTAGTCTCGACAAGCGCTCATCTTGCCGTGCTCATTCGCTCTGCTTGCCCCATGAACTCCTGCCATGCCAGCATCACCGCAACCTGGCCTGAGCCAGGACAAGAAGGGTGGGAGCGCGCGGATATGGACAATATCGGTCTCAATCGCCGACGCCTGTTTCAAGGGGCGGCAGCCATAGCCCTGGCCGGCAGCCTACCCACCGAACCTAGGGCTCAAGCCGTGGCAGCGCGCGAGGCGCCCGAACTGTCCACACTGGTTCAGCAGAACCGCTTGCCCTCGCTTGCCGAGCGGGTCGGCACCGCGCCGCTCGTCGTCACACCCAATGAGCAGAACCCGCGATATGGCGGCACGCTGCGCCGCGGCCTTCGCGGTGGCTCCGACCACAACGGCATCCTGCGCCTGGTCGGCAACCAGGGGCTGACGCGATGGAACATGGAGTTCACCGACGTCCTCCCGGGCGTCGCCCAATCCTGGGACGTCAGCGCTGACAGCAAGATCTTCACCTTCAGGCTCCGTCCGGGCATGCGCTGGTCCGATGGCGCTCCGTTCACCGCCGACGACATCCTGTTCTCGATCAACGACTGTATCCTGAACAGCGAACTGTACCGTTCCCCGCCGAGCCTTTGGGTGATCGACGGCCAGCCGGTTCGCTGCGAGAAGGTCGACGACACGACCGTGCGCTTCACCTTCGCCGGTCCCTACGGCCTGTTTCTTCAACAGATGGCCACGCCGCTCGGCCAGCATCCGACGCTGTTCGCCAAGCACTATTGTTCGCGTTTCCATCCCAAGTACAACAATGACCTTGCGGCGCAGCTTCGCGCGGCGAACGTCTCGGACTGGGCGCAGCTTTTCCGCCAGCGCTGCGGTGATATCGAGATCCCGTCCCGCTGGTCGAACCCGGAGAAGCCAACCCTCGAGCCCTGGGTCATCGAGGAGCCCTACCAGGGCGGCGCGACCCGCGTGACCATGAAGCGCAACCCCTTCTTCTGGCAGGTGGATACGGCGGGGCGGCAGCTGCCCTACATCGATCGCCTGAACTTCCAGATCTATCAGGATGTCGAGAGCCTGATGCTCGACGTGATCGGCGGCCGGCTCGACTTGCAGGAGCGCCACATCGACACGCTCGCGAACAAGCCGGTTGTGTCGCAGAACCAGCAGCGCGGCGGCTACCGGATGTTCGAGACGGTCGCATCCCTCTCGAACTCAATGACGATATACCCGAACATCACCCATAAGGACCCGAAGCTGCGGGAGATGCTCGGGAACAAGGACTTCCGACGCGCTCTGTCCCTCGGGATCAATCGTGCCGAGATTGTCGACATCGTCTATCTCGGCCAGAGCGAGCCCTGGCAGATCGGGCCGCGCCCGACTCATCCGTGGTATCATGAGAAGCTCGCCCGCCAGTTCACCGACCACGACCAGGCGGAGGCGAACCGCATCCTCGACCGCCTCGGCTACAACCGGCGCGACGCCCAGCGCTTCCGCCTGCGCCCCGACGGGCAGCGCGTGTTCTTTACCATCGACGTCATTACCGCGCTCTATCCCGACAACAACGATGCGCTGGAGCTGATCAAGCGGCACTGGGAGGAGATCGGCATCGATCTGAAGATCAATGCCATCGACCGATCACTCTACTACACGCGCGGTGACAACAACGATCCCGACATGGCGGTCTGGCCCGGGCCAGGCGGGCTGGAGCCCATGCTCGATCCGCGGGACTATTTCGCCCAGCATCCGCAGGGCACGCGCTACGCCATCCCCTGGGCGGTCTGGTACGCCTCCGGTGGCAAGGATGGCATGGAGCCGCCGGACCACCAGAAGGAACGCATGCGGCTTTACGATGCCGCGCGTTCGACCGCGGACACCGCTGAACAGGGCCGGCTGATGAAGCAGGTCTTCGACATCGCGGCCGAGCAGTTCGAATGCCTCGGCGTCGCCATGGCGCCGAACACCTTCGGCGTCGCCTCCAACCGCCTGCGCGGCGTGCCGGCGAGCATGCCCAACAGCTGGTCCTGGCCGCATCCGGCGCCGTCCCTGCCGCAGCAGTTCTTCTTCACCGGTTGAACATTCATGGCCGGCTTCATCCTCCGCCGCGTGCTGTGGATGATCCCGTCGCTGCTGGCGGTGAGCTTCCTTGCCTTCTTCCTGATCCAGCTGCCGCCGGGGGACTACGTCACGACCTATGTGGCGACCCTCGCGGCATCGAACGAGATCGTCGACCAGCGCACCGCCGCCGAACTGCGGGACCGCTTCGGCCTGAACCAGCCCTTCATTGTCCAGTACTGGCTGTGGATCAGTGGCATCCTGCTGCGGGGCGACTTCGGCCTCTCCTTCGAATGGCAGCAGCCCGTCTCCGGCCTCATCTGGGAACGGATGGGCCTCACGCTGCTGCTGACGACGTCGACGCTGCTGCTTACCTGGGCCATCGCGCTACCGATCGGCGTGCTCTCCGCAGTCCGGCAGTACAGCTTCGCCGACTACGTCTTCACCTTCATCGCCTTCCTCGGCCTCGCCATCCCATCCTTCCTGTTGGCGCTGGTGTTGATGTATGTCGCTGTCGTCTATCTCGGGCAGGATGTTTCCGGCCTGTTCAGCGAGGCATACCAGACTGCGCCGTGGTCGCTGGCGAAGGTGCAGGACCTCCTGGCCCATCTGTGGGTGCCGGTCACCATCCTGGCGGTCAACGGCACGGCGGGGCTCATCCGCGTGATGCGGGCGAACATGCTGGATGAGCTGCACCGCCCCTATGTCGTGACCGCGCGCGCCAAAGGCCTTTCCGAATTCCGGCTGCTGCTGAAGTATCCCGTACGCCTCGCGATCAACCCGCTGGTCTCCACCATCGGCTGGATGCTGCCGCAGCTGATATCCGGTGCCACCATCGTCGCGGTGGTGATGAGTCTGCCGATCGCCGGGCCGCTGTTGTTGCAGGCCCTGATGGCGCAGGACATGTACCTCGCCGGCGCCTTCCTGTTGCTGATGTGCACGCTCACCCTCGTGGGCATGCTGCTGTCGGACATCCTGCTCGCGCTGATCGATCCGCGGATCCGGTTCGACTGATGGACCAACCGCTTACGACCGCCGCGGCGCCGGAACTGAAGCCCGCTGACCAGCGCCTCGCCGTCGCGTCGCAGTGGCGGCTGATGTGGTGGAGCTTCCGGCGGCACCGCCTCGCCATGCTGGGCGGTATCATCGTGTTGTTCCTCTATCTCGTCGCTGCCGTTCCCGGCTTCTTCGCCATGAACGAGCCCGGCCGGCAGAATGCACGCGCCGTCTTCCACCCGCCGCAGGCACTGCATTGGATCGACACCGCCGAAGACGGATCCTGGCGTTTCCGACCCCACGTCCAGGCGATGCGCATGGTCCGCGATCCAGTGACGCTGGCGCCGAGCTTCCGCCCCGACGGCACCCGCAAGATCTACCTGACGTTCTTCGCGCGAGGCTACGAGCACAATCTTGTCGGGCTGGTCCCAAGCACCACGCATCTGCTCGGCCCAGAGAACCCGCGCGACCAGGTCTATCTCCTCGGTGCCGACCGGCTGGGCCGTTGCGTCTACAGCCGCATGATGGTGGCCGCGCAGACCTCGCTCCTGATCGGTCTCGCCGGCGTTTTCCTGTCTCTCGTCATCGGCCTGCTTCTCGGCGGCATCTCCGGCTACTATGGCGGCCGCATCGACTTCTTCGTGCAGCGGGTGATCGAGTTCGTCCTGTCGCTGCCGACCATCCCGATCTGGCTTGCCCTCGCTGCAGCCCTGCCGCAGAACTGGCCGCCGGAGCGCATCTACCTGACCATCACCGTCATACTCAGCCTCGTCGGCTGGGCCCAACTGGCGCGCGTTGTGCGCGGCCGCTTCCTGTCGCTGCGGACGGAGGATTTCGTTACCGCTGCACGGCTCGATGGCGTGTCCGAGAAGCGTATCATCTTCCGACACATGCTGCCGTCCTTCGCGTCCCACATCATCGCCTCAGTCACGCTGGCTATCCCGGCGATGATCCTGGCGGAGACGGCGCTGTCCTTCCTCGGCCTCGGCCTGCAACCGCCGGTCATCTCCTGGGGCGTGCTGCTGCGGGAGGCGCAGAACATCCGCTCGATCGCGACGGCGCCGTGGCTCTTCGCGCCCGGCGGCGCCGTGGTGTTGGCGGTGCTGGCCCTCAACTTCCTGGGCGACGGGTTGCGCGATGCCGCGGACCCCTATCAGAAATGACCGACGACCTCGCGCTCGACATCCAGGACCTGCACGTCTCTTTTCCGACCCGCGCCGGGTTGGTGCGGGCGGTCGATGGCGTGTCGCTTTCGCTCGTCCGCGGCAAGACGACCTGCGTCGTCGGTGAATCCGGCTCGGGCAAGAGCGTTACCGCCCGCGCGATCCTCCAGATCATTGATCCCCCGGGGCGCATCACCGGCGGGCGCATCCTGCTGCGCCGGGAAGGCGAACCCGAACTCGATGTCGCTACGCTCGGTCCCCGCAGCCGCGCCATCCGCGAGCTGCGCGGTCACGACATCGCGATGATCTTCCAGGAACCGATGTCCTCGCTCTCCCCTGTGCACCGCATCGGCGACCAGATCGGCGAGGCCGTCCGGCTGCATCTCGGCGTATCGCGACGCGAGGCCCGGTCGCGCGCCGCGGAGCTGTTGGCCCAGGTGGAAATCCCGGACCCACGCAACGCCATCGATCGCTATACCTTCGAGTTCTCGGGCGGCATGCGGCAGCGCGCGATGATCGCGATGGCCCTGGCCTGCAACCCATCGATCCTGATCGCCGATGAGCCCACCACGGCCCTCGACGTGACGACCCAGGCGGAGATCCTGGATCTGCTGCGCCGCCTCCAGGACGCGCGCGGCATGACCATGATGTTCATCACTCACGACATGGGCGTGGTGGCGGAGATCGCCCACGACGTCGTGGTGATGGAGCGCGGCCAGGTGCGCGAGCGCGGCCCGGTGCATACCCTGTTCGCCGATCCGCGCGATGCCTACACGCGCATGCTGCTCGGCAACGTGACGAAGCTCGAGAGCCCGTCGGCGATCCGGCTGGCGCGCCCGTCGCGCCCGATCGGCCCGCCAGTCCTCAGCCTGCGCGACGTCGAGATGCGCTTCGGCGGCCGCAAGGGCCTGTTCCGGCGCGGCGGCGCGGAGGTGCGCGCCGTGGATGGGATATCCCTTGACGTGCGGGCCGGCGAAACGCTGGGCGTCGTCGGCGAAAGCGGTTCGGGTAAGACGACGCTTGGCCGCTGCATCCTGCGTGTCCTCGACCCCACGGGTGGGGCGATCGACTACCGCCGCCGCGATGGCTCGGTGATTGACCTGGTCAACGCGGAGAATGATGCGCTGCGCGCTGCGCGGCGCGAGATCCGCATGGTGTTCCAGGACCCCTTCGCCAGCCTGAACCCGCGCATGACTGTCGCGCAGATCGTCGGCGAGCCGCTGCTGGTGAACGGCCTGGCGCGGGGCGCCGTGTTGCAGGGAAAGGTCGCTTCGCTGCTGGAGCGTGTGGGCATCGACCCGAACTCGGCCGAACGCTATCCGCATGCCTTCTCGGGCGGGCAGCGGCAGCGGATCGGCATCGCGCGCGCCCTTGCGCTGTCGCCGCGCGTGATCGTGGCCGACGAGCCGACCTCTGCTCTCGACGTTTCCATCCGCGCGCGGACCCTCGACCTGCTGCTCGAACTTCAGGACGAGCTTGACCTCGCGCTGATCCTGATCAGCCACGACATCTCGGTGATCCGCTACATGTGCGATCGTGTCGCGGTGATGCATCGCGGCCGCGTCGTGGAAACCGGCGAGACCATCCAGGTCTGCGACGATCCGCAGCATGCCTATACGAAGGCGCTGCTGTCGGCCGTACCGCGCCCGGATCCGACAGCGCGTCGTATGCATTTGCGGCACCGCTACACATCGGCGTAAGGGGCACTCAGGCGGCCTTGGCCTCCGCGGCCTTGACCAGCGTATGGAGCACGCGATTGACCGGCGTCGGGATGCCGAGCGTCGCGCCGCGTCGAACGACGAAACCGTTCAGGAAGTCGATCTCGGTCGGCTTGCCGCGTGCCAGGTCCTGCGCCGTCGAGGATCGCTGATCCGGCATGGTGGCGGCCAGCCCCAACACTGCGGCCAGGATATCCTGTGGAACCGAGACGCCGGATGCATCGGCGACGGCAACGGCCTCCGCGACAATGTCCTTCATCACGCCCTCCACCTCTGCCGTACGGATCATCCGGGCATAGGGAAGCTGTGTCAGTGCGGATAAGGCGTTGTAGGCACAATTCACGATCAGCTTTGCCCATAGCGCGTCGATCGCATTGGCGGAGACGCGGGTGGGAATGCCAGCCGCTTCGAAGTGCGCAGCGATCTCCGCATCTCGCGGGCAGGGGCCCATCACCAGCTCGCCGCGCCCGTGGTGCTGGACGTGCCCCGGCCCGGCCATCGCCGTCGCCACATAGACCGCCACGGGTACGACGGTGCCTCCGGTGACGGCCCGCAGCCGGTCGGGATTGTCCACGCCGTTCTGGAAGCTCAGCACCGCGGCGTCAGGGCGCAGATGCGGGGTGATCTCCCGGCCGACCGATTCCGTATCGCCCGATTTCACGCAGAACAGCACCACCTCGGCATCCGCGACGCCGACCGGGTCAGTCGTTGCCTGCATCGGCACGACGTGACGCTCGCCGCCCATCTCCAGGACCAGCCCGCGCTCCGTGACCGCATCGACATGCTGCCGGCGTCCGATCAGCGTGACAGGCACGCCCGAGCGCGCCAGCAGCCCGCCGAAGTAGCACCCGATCGAACCGGCCCCCATGACGGCGACTTTCATGACCTGCCCCTCATCAGCTTCTCGTGCCCGAAGCATGCCATGCCTGACCGCCATGCCGCCAATAGCTGCCTCAGACCAGCAAGGGCGCCGAACGCTTCTCCACATGGATGCCAACATATAGGCCGAGATAGGCGAGCCTTGCCCGCAGCGCCTCCCGTGCCATGGCTGGCTCGATCGCGCCGCTGCGCGCGAAGGAAAGCGCCCAGACCGCATCGGATATCGTGACCGATACGGCGAATGCCTCCTCGAGAACGGTGCTCTCCGCGACGATGAAATGCTGGATCAGCTTGCGATAGTAGATGCCGCCGATTCGCCGGTTCGCGGCGTGGTCGGCCGCACGGATCTCCCAGCCGCATTCTGGCCCGAGCAGCAGTCGCATGGCGACCGGATGTTCGCCGTAGAAGCGCAGGGCGAGATCGGCATGGAAGGCGCAGAGGTCGCTCCAGGCCGTGATCCCATCATGATCGAGCGGCCGTGCCGCCAGCGTCTCGAAGGCCGCGAGGTAGCGCTGCGCCAGTTGCAGCAGCAGTGCTTGGCTGGTGGGGAAGTAATGATACAGCGACGCCGGCGGCAACCCGGCTTCCTGAGCGACGTCTTGGAGACTGGCCCCCGCCACGCCCCGGCGTCGCGTCACCGCATCCGCGGCGTCGAGGATCTGCTCCATCCGCAGGCGGCCTCTGGCCTGGCGCTGCACGGTGGTGTCAGTCGTCGTAGGGAACGGGCGTGCAGAGCGCGTCGTCCTCGTGGCGCTTCCAGTAGAGTTCCGTGATCCGCCGGGTGAGCGAACCCGGCCGTCCGTCACCGATCGCCCGACCCTCATAGACAGTGACCGGCGAAACGCCACCGGCCGTGCTGGTGACGAAGATCTCGTCTGCCGCGACGACTTCCTCGGCGTGCACCGCGCGCACGTCGCAGCGCAGTTGAAGATCGGCGGCGATCTCCATTACCGTCCGCCGGGTGATGCCTTCGAACAGCCCGCGGTGCGGCGTCGCCAGTGCACCATCCTTCACGACGAAGATGTTGAAGCCCGGCCCCTCGGTGATCGTGCCGTCGGCGGCGGGCATGGCGCAGACCGTGGCGTCCCGGTCATAGGCCTCGAAGACGCCCATGGTCAGGTCCAGCCAGTGGAAGTTCTTGATCCGCTGGTCGAGTGCTTCCGGCGGGATGCGCTGCGTGCCGGACAGGATCATGCGCAAACCGTCGCGGCGTTGCTGCTCATCGGCGATCCAGACGAAAGGCTGAGCGAAGGCGTAAAGGCGGTTGCGGCACAGCCGCGGGTCACGAGTGCCCGGCGGCGGCAGGCCGCGCGTGCAGGTCACCTGCACATAGGCGTCGCGCAGGCCCGCCCGGCTGGCGCAGCCGATCATGATGTCAGCGATCTCCTGCGCGGAGTAGGGCAGGGACATGCGCAGCCCCGCCATCGAGGCCTGGAAGCGCTCCACATGGTCCATCAGCCGGAAGAAGCGCCCCTTCCAGACATGCGCGACGTCATAAGTCGCATCCGACCGGACGAAGCCGCGATCGAGGATCGGCACCGAGGCTTCCGCGAGTGGCATCCAGCGTCCATCCATGAAGGCGACGCCTTTCACGGCGGCCATCTCGTCCACGACGTTCATGCTGCGCTCTCCCTGTTCTCGAAGCCCGCGAGCGCGCCGGCGACGCAGCGCGCGATGGTGTCGATGTTGTACCCGCCTTCCTGAACCAGCACCGTCGGCAGGCCGAGGCCGGCAAGCCGAGCGCTGATGCGGCGGAACCCCTCGACGGTGAGGGCGAGGCCCGCGGTCGGGTCATCCTCATGCGCATCAACGCCGAGCGAGACAACCAGCGCATCCGGCGAGAACGCCGCAATGCGCGCACAGGCGGTCTCGAGCGCCGCGAGATAGCCGGCATCCGTGGTGCGCACCGGCAGCGGCAGGTTCAGGTTGAAGCCGAGGCCCGCGCCCCGCCCGCGTTCCTGCGCATGGCCGGTGAAATAAGGGTGGTAGTCGACCGGGTCCCGATGCAGCGAGACGAACAGCACGTCGTCCCGATCGTAGAAGATGCCCTGTGACCCATTGCCGTGGTGCACATCCACATCGATCAGCGCGACCCGCCCCAGCTTGCATCGCAGGTACTGCACCGCGATGGCGGCATTGTTGAGGAAGCAGTTTCCACCGCCCATATCCGCGAAGGCGTGATGGCCCGACGGGCGGCACAGCGCATAGGCGGCCGATGCGCCGTCCAGGACGTGACCGGCGGCCGCTACGGCAAGGTTCGCCGAGCCGATGGCGACATCCCACGTATGCTGGCCGATTGGCGCCCACAGATCCTGCATGTGATACCCGGCCTGGCCGACGACCGACGTCGGGTAGCCGTGATCCATGCCGCGCACGGGAAAGACATAGGGAAACACCTCTGCCGAGGCTCCCTCGATGCGCTGCCACTCGACCCAGGCGGTTCTCAGGAAAGCGAGGTATTCCGGCGTATGGACGGCGGCGACCGGTGCGATGCCGAAGGGCCGCGCCTCATCCGCCGTATGCCCGTCACGGCGCAGTGCATCGAGGATACGGTCTGCGCGGGCCGGCGTGTCGCGGCTTTCCACGAACTGACCGTGCCGGATGAAGCGGCTGGAATGGTGCCCCGCGTGGTGGGGGGAGCAGAAGACCTGCATGGGCGGACCTCCCGGCTGAAACTCGATATTCATCGAGAATGATGGGAGAATGTCAGCGATCAGGCGGCGCTTCAAGCGATCGAAGCTGGCACTATTCGAATTTGCCCGAAGGAAGGGTGCCCGACGTGGCCCGCGTGGAACGGCGCCGGGCGGCCAGGGTTATCGTGCCTTGATCGGCCGGTCGCCGTGGCTGTCCTGTGGCACACCGCGGCCGAGCGACATGTGGCTGTGCACACCCAGCCACCGACCGTCCGGCTGCTTCTGCAGCACGATGGTCGCGCGGCCCGGTCGGTCGAACTCGGTACCGTCCTTGTTCCAGCCAGTGCTGGTCCACGGGAGGATCGCCACGGCCATCGAACCGTCGCCTGACAGCAGCACCTCCGTGTTCTTCGCGTCGAGCGTGAAGTCCTTGGTGCGCGGCCAGACGTTCGACCACTGCGTGTCGGTCCAGGCCTGCCGCGAGCGCACCAATTCCTGGAAGGTGCCGAAGATGACGATGTTGTCGTGCCAGAACGGGTAGGCGGATTTGAAATCCACCTCCCGCACGCAGACGAAGAAGCGTTCCAGCCAGTCGATGATCTCCGCCTTGGTGGCGGGATCGGCGTCGGGGATAGGCAGGTTCGGCACGGAGTTCCCTTTCGTCAGGCGGGCTGGATGCCGAGGCGCTCGTCGCGCTTGCGCAGCAGGTGCACGAAGGGCAGGGCGGCCAGCACCATCCAGGCCTTGCCGATCACCTGCCCGGCCAGGAAGTCGAGACTGCCGAAGGCCAGCCACAGGAAAGCGATGGAATCCACGACCAGCCCGACGACGGAAGACGCCAGCACCGCCATCACCAGCCCGCGCTTCTGCAGTGGCGTATAGACGGCGAGATCGGCGAACTCGCTGAGCAGGAAGGCGACGGCCGAGGCGATCACCAGCGCCGGCGGGGCGAGGAACCCGGACAGCGCCGCACCGGCCAGCACCGCCGCCGCCGAGAAGCCCACGCCCAGCCGCCGCTGGACCAGGTCCCGCAGCACCAGGGCGAGGCCGATCATCAGCACGCCTGACGGCGCCATCAGCCCTGGCGCGACCGGCACCAGGCACGGCCCGCTCGGCACGCAATAGGTTCCTACGTGGCCGATTAGCCAGTTCGCCGCCGGGATGCAGAGGCCGAAACCGATGAGGGCCAGCACGCCTTCGGCGCGGGGGGTCAGGCTCATAGTCTCTCCGACACGAAATCCTGCCAGCCCTTGGCGCGCAACTCGCAGGCCGGGCAGGTGCCGCAGCCGAAGCCCCAGGGGTGGCGATGGGTCCGGTCACCCAGATAGCAGGTATGGGTGTGCTCGACCACGGTCCGGACCAAGCCCTCGCTTCCCAACCGTTCCGCGAGCCGCCAGGTGTCGCCCTTGGTCAGCCACATCAGCGGCGTCTCGATCACGAAGCGGCGCTCCATGCCGAGGTTCAGCGCCACCTGAAGCGCCTTCAGGGTGTCGTCCCGGCAGTCGGGGTAGCCGGAGAAATCGGTCTCGCACATGCCGCCGACGATCCGCCTCAGCCCCCGCCGGTACGCGATGGTCGCAGCGAAGGTGAGGAACAGCAGGTTGCGACCCGGGACGAAGGTGTTGGGCAGTCCCTCGTCGCCCATGCGGATCTCGGCCTCGCGGGTCAGGGCCGTGTCGGACACCTCGGCCAGGGCGTCGAGCCGCAGCGTGTGGTCGGGCCCGAGCCGCGCGCCCCAGTCGGGGTTCAACTGCGCGACGGCAGCGCGGAAGGCTCCGCGGCAGTCGAGTTCCACGCGATGCCGTTGGCCGTAGTCGAAGCCAAGGGTCTCGACATGGCGGAACCGGTCCAGCGCCCAGGCGAGGCAGGTCGCGGAATCCTGCCCGCCGCTGAACAGTACCAGGGCAGCGTCGTCCTTCATCGGGCGGGCTCCAGTCGCGTCGCCGCCCATCGTGCGGCCTCGGCGACCACCGGGTCAGGGTCCGCCGCCAGGGACTGCGCAACCGGGCGCAGCGCAGCATCGGCTGAATTGCCGATCGCAACCAGCACGTTGCGGACGAAGCGGTCGCGCCCGATGCGCTTGATCGGGCTGCCGGAGAACATCGCCCGGAACGCCGCATCGTCCAGCCGCGCGAGTTCCGCAAGCCGTGGCGCGGTCAGTTCCGCGCGCGGCGCGAAGGCCGGTTCGCTATGCGCCCGGGCGAACTTGTTCCAAGGGCAGGCCGCCAGGCAGTCGTCGCAGCCATAGATGCGGTTGCCCATCAACGGTCGCAGTTCCGGGTCGATCGGTCCGCGATGCTCGATGGTGAGGTAGGAGATGCAGCGCCGCGCATCGAGCTGATAGGGCGCGGGGAAGGCTGCGGTGGGGCAGGCATCCAGGCAGGCGCGGCACGACCCGCAGTGGTCTTGCTCCGCCGTATCGGCGCCGAGGTCGAGGGTGGTGAAGACCTCACCGAGGAATAGCCACGATCCCAGCCCGCGGGAAACGAGATTGGTGTGCTTGCCCTGCCAGCCGAGACCCGCCGCTTGCGCCAACGGCTTCTCGGCGACCGGTGCGGTGTCGACGAACACTTTGATGCCGCTGCCGGGCCAGGTCTCGGCCATCCAGCGTCCAAGCCGCTTCAGCCGCTTCTTCACAACGTCATGGTAGTCGCGGTTGCGGGCATAGACGCTGATCGTGGCGCGGTCGCGCTGTGCCAGGGTTTCCAGCGGATCCCCGTCCGGCCCGTAGTTCTGGCCGAGCACGACGACGGAAACGGCCTCGGGCCACAGCGCCCGCGGATGGGCCCGCTGCTCGGCGCGGTCCTCCATCCAGCCCATCTCGCCATGCATGCCCTCGGCGAGGAAGCGCATCAGCCTCTCGCGAATCTCGGGTGGGAGATACGCACGCGCGAAACCGACCGCATCGAAGCCGATGGCAAGCGCCTCCGCGCGGATCGCCCTGCGCATGTCGTCGGGCGCCGACGGCGCGCGCCGGTCTGACGAGGCGACGAGGCGCTGGGGCTCAGCCACGCCCACGATAGGGCTGCACCTCCTGCGGTGGGATCCACACACCCTCCGGCGGCGCGCCGGATTGCCAGAATACGTCGATGGGCATGCCGCCGCGCGGATACCAATACCCGCCGATGCGGAACCACACCGGGTCGAGCAACGACACGAGCCGCTGCGCGATGTCGAGCGTGCACGCCTCGTGGAAGGCACCGTGATTGCGGAAGGAGGCCAAGTAGTTCTTGAGCGACTTGCTCTCCACGATCCATTCGGCCGGGGCGTAGTCGATCACCAGATGCGCGAAGTCCGGCTGTCCGGTCAGCGGGCACAGCGAGGTGAATTCCGGTGCCGTGAAGCGCACGACGTAGCGCAGCCCCCGATGCGGCGCCGGAACCCGCTCCAGCACCGCCTCGTCCGGGCTCGCCGGCAGGCGGGTCGGCTGGCCAAGCTGTGTTAGGCCCGAATAGTCCCCGGTCATGCGGCCTTCTCCTCCTCGCCGCGGTGCCACCCCGCCTCGATCAGAGCCGCGGTCGCCGCGAAGGTGCCGGCCAGGATGGCGCCGCGGAGCTCCGCCATCAGGTCCTGATAGTACTGGATATTGTGCCACGTCAGCAGCATTGGGCCGAGCATCTCCCCTGCCTTGAACAGGTGATGGATATAGGCTCGCGAATGGCGTGCGCAGGCCGGGCACGCGCAGCCAGGGTCGATCGGGCCGCCGTCGTCGGCATGGCGCGCATTGCGCATGTTCATCACGCCCGCGCGCGTGTAGGCGCGGCCAGTACGCCCCGAGCGCGTCGGCATGACGCAGTCGAACATGTCGATGCCGCGCGCCACGGCGCCCATGAGGTCGGACGGTGTCCCGACGCCCATGAGGTAGCGCGTCTTCGCCGCGGGGAGGCGAGGGAGCGTGCCATCCAGCACCGTGAACATCGTCTCCTGTCCCTCGCCGACCGCGAGGCCGCCGACCGCGTATCCCTCGAAGCCGATGCCGGTCAGGGCGTCCACGCTCTCGGCGCGCAGATCGGGATGCACACCCCCCTGCACGATGCCGAACAGCCCATAGCCCTCACGCGGCGTGAAGGCAGCGCGGCAGCGCGCTGCCCAGCGCATGGACAGGCGCATGGAGTCAGCCGCCTGCTTTTCTGTCGCCGGGAAGGGCGTGCATTCGTCGAGGCACATGGTCACGTCCGCATCGAGCAGATGCTGGATCTCGACGGAACGCTCGGGCGTGAGGCGGTGCTTCGACCCGTCGATGTGACTCTGGAAGGTGACGCCCTGCTCGTTCATCTGGCGCAGGCCGGACAGGGACATGACCTGGAAGCCGCCGGAATCCGTCAGGATCGGGCCGGGCCAGTCCATCATCTTATGCAGCCCGCCGAGGCGCGCGACGCGCTCCGCTCCCGGGCGCAGCATCAGGTGATAGGTGTTGCCGAGCACCATCCGAGCGCCGGTGGACCGCACCGCATCGGCGGTCATCGCCTTCACCGTCCCGGCCGTACCGACGGGCATGAAGACGGGCGTCGGCACGTCGCCATGCGCTGTGTGCAGCACGCCGGCGCGGGCGGCGCCGTCGGTCGCTTCCGATGTCCAGTGCAACGTCATGCCGCGCGCTCCAGCAGCGAAGCATCGCCATAGGAATAGAAGCGATACCCCTTCGTGATCGCATGGGCATAGGCGGCCTTCATCCGATCCATGCCGGCGAAGGCGCAGACCAGCATGAACAGCGTGCTTTTCGGCAGGTGGAAGTTCGTCATCAGCAGATCGGCCGTGCGGAAGCGGTGGCCGGGCAACAGGAACAGGTCCGTTAGCCCGCGGAAGGGGTGGATACGGCCCGCGTTGTCCGTGGCGGATTCCAGCAGGCGCAGGGCGGTCGTGCCGATGGCGACGATCCGTCCGCCTGAGCCGCGCGCGGCATTGATGACTGCCGCAGCCTCGGTCGAGACCTCGCCCCACTCGGCATGGAGACGGTGCGCACGCGGATCGTCGCTGCGCAAAGGTAGGAAGGTGCCGGCCCCGACATGCAGCGTGACGGTCGCCCGCGAGACCCCGCGCGCCGCCAGTGCACTGAGCAGCGCTTCAGTGAAATGGAGGCTCGCGGTGGGCGCGGCGACGGCACCGGGACGTTCGGCGAAGATGGGCTGGTAGTCCGCGGCGTCCTCCGGCCGAGGGCCGTCGGGGCGCGCGATGTAGGGGGGCAGGGGGATCTCGCCCGCCCGTTCCAGCGCGCGGGCCAGCGCCGCCTGATCCGGGCCGAAGTCGAGCAGCGCGGCGCCGCCTTCGGGTGCACCCATCACCCTGGCCGTGCAGTCCTCGGCGCCCTCAATGGTCACCACATCGCCGTCCCGCAGCCGGCGGGCATTGCGGATCAGCGCATGCCACACGCCGCCGCCTTCGGCGCGGTTCAGCATCACCTCGATGCGTGCCTCCCCGCGGCGGGCATGCAGCCGGGCTGGAATGACGCGCGTGTCGTTCACCACCATCACGTCGCCCGGGCGCAACAGGGACGGCAGGTCGCCCACCCCGGCATCGCGCAGCGCATCGGCCACCACCAGCATCCGCGCCGCATCGCGCGGTCGGGCGGGTGCCTGGGCGATCAGTGCCTCGGGCAGGTCGAAATCGAAATCGGCGGTGCGGAGCGGCGTGGTCACGCGCGGGGCGGTACCCCCTGCTGCCCTGCGGCGCAACAGTCCGGCGCGCGCGCCCGTTCAGCGGCCGCGCGCAGCCGCCGGCATCAGTTCCGCCGCCGGCGCATCTGGAAGGAGCGGATGCACTCGGCCCCGGTGAAGGTCGCGGTCAGCTCCGATCCCGTGGCGCGGCCCTGGAAGCGGTTCTGCCCGTTGACCAGGTCGAAACTGCCATCCGCTTGGATCGGACCGCTGAAACTGATGCCGTGGCGGGTGTCATATGGAAAGCTGATCTGCCCGTTCTGGATGGTGAAGCGCCGGTTGGTGTCTTCTGCTGAACATGCTGTGCCGCGCCCGCGCCGCCCGGTCAGGGTACCGGTGCCGGACCACGTGCCGTCGAAGGCCGTGGTTGCCTGGACGAGGAGGCGTTGCGCCGGCGGCGCTGGTATGGGGACCAAGGCGATGGCCAGGGCGGTCAGGAGCGCTGCGGTCATGGAGGTCTCGGAGAGTGCGGACACCGCATCGTTGCAGAATAAGTACAATTCGGCCAGGGGTCAGGTGCCCCGTGCGGCGGCACTCCTATCCTTGCCTGCCGCCGCGGTCGGCACTGCCATCCTCCCATGCCTATTCGCAGCGCCGACACCCCCTCGACGCGAGTGGCGGTGGCGTGATGCAGTAGCCGGCGCGGGCAAGCGTCCCGCCAACCGATGAAGGATCGTGCGATGCTGCGACACCTCCTGGCTGGGCTGGCCGTCTCGGCGGCCGCCATCCTTCCCGCCCTGGCTCAGGCGCCGAGCCTGCCGCCCGGCCCGCCGGTCCGCATCTCCGCGGTCACGCAGCCTCTGCCGACCCAGCCGCAATACACCCGCGTCGATCAGGCGATCCTTCGCGATGCCTCCGCCCAACGCAGCAACGGGCGCGTCCAGGTCACGCTATCGACCCATGCTGAGCGCAACCTCGCCGGCAACGAGATCGTCCGCCTCGTTCGCTCAGGGCAGGTCGAGATCGGTGCCGGCACCCTCACCACATTGTCGGGCGACGTGCCGATCCTCGACGGCGTGGACCTGGCCGGGCTCGCGCCGGACATCGCCGATGCGAAGCGCATCGCAGAGGCCATCATCCCCGTCGCGAACCGCGACCTGGAACGCTTCGGCGTCCGGCTCGTCGCGCTCTATCCGTTCCCCGCCCAGGTGGTGTTCTGCCGCACGCCCTTCACGAGCCTGTCCGACCTGCGCGGGCGCCGCATCCGGACCTTCGGCAATTCGCTGGTGGACTACTTTACCGCGCTCGGCGCGCAGCCGGTCAGCATCGGCTTCCCCGAGGTGTATTCCGCGCTCGAACGCGGGGTCGTGGACTGCGCCATCACTGGCACCGGTTCGGGCGCGGCCGCGCGCTGGCCGGAGGTGACGACTCACGTCTCCGCCATGCCCGTCTCCTGGGCCGTCGCCGGCTACATGGTGAACCTCGCCTGGT
The DNA here is from genome assembly GCF_018129025.1 of Neoroseomonas terrae. Classification (GTDB taxonomy): domain Bacteria; phylum Pseudomonadota; class Alphaproteobacteria; order Acetobacterales; family Acetobacteraceae; genus Neoroseomonas; species Neoroseomonas terrae. Next base: position 36,251 of record NZ_JAAEDI010000004.1, read on the forward strand.
GGAACCGGCTCGATCCCCAGGTCCGTACCTTCCTGGAAGCCACCATGAAGGAAGTCTCGGACGCGCAATGGGCGCTCGGCGAGGCCGCGACGCGTGACGGCATCGACTGCAACATCGGCCGCGCTGCCGAATGCCGTATCCACAGTGTCGCCGCCCGCCCGATGACCGAGGTGGTGCCGACTGACGCCGACCGTGCCGAGACGCGCCGTATCTTCCGCGAGGTGGTCCTGCCCGGCTGGATCCGCCGCTGCGGAGCGCGGTGCGGGGAGGTGTATAACGAAACGATCGCCCCGATCTCCGGCGTGCGCTTCGGCGGGTGAGCGGCGCAGTCGGGCCGGCCCCGGCGCCGCTGCGCGCCGCCCGCGCGCTACGGCGCGGGACGGCGGCGGCGGCGGCGCTGATGGCCCACATCGCCGGCTGGGCCTATGTGGCCGGGGCCCTGTTCATCACCTTCGACATCGTCGCGCGATCCTTCCTCGGCTTTTCCTCCCAGGCGACGGTCGAGGTCACCGGCTACCTGTTGGCGGGCGGCATCGCGTGGTCGCTGGCGCATACGCTGTTCCGCCGCGCGCATATCCGCGTCGACGTGTTCGTAAGCCGCCTGCCGGTGCGCATCCGCGCGCCCTTGCACCTGTTCTCCCTCGCGCTGCTGACGGCGATGTCGATCCTTTTCGCCTGGGCGGCGTGGGAACTGGTGGACGAGAGCGCGCTGTTTCAGGCCCATGACAACTCCGCGCTGCATATCGAGATGGTCTGGCCGCAGGGCATCTGGGCCGTGGGCATCTCCGCCTTCGTCGTCGCCTGCCTCGTCCTGATGCTGGAGGCGACGCTCGTCCTGTTCTGCGGCCGCGGCGCGGCGCTCGACGGGCTGCTCGGTTCCCGCACGCTCGAGGATGAGACGGAGGAAGCTCTGGAAGCGGTGGCCATGGCACATGAGGGTGACAAGCGGTGATTGCCATCGTCTTCCTGCTCGCGCTGCTCGGCGTGACGATCTTCGCCGCGGCCACCACCGGCCAGGCGCTGCCGATCGCCGAGATCCTGATGCTGATCGGCGTCTTCCTGCTGTTCTTCGGTTCCGGCGTCTATATCGCCGCGGTTCTGGGTGCGCTCGGCGTGTTGACGGGGCTGATGTTCTCGGACCGGCCCTGGTGGGCGTTCCTGGGACAGACGCTGTGGGCGCCATCGTCCAATTTCGTGCTGGTGGCGGTGCCGCTCTTCCTGCTGATGGGGGAGATATTGCTGCGCGCCGGCCTGTCCGACCGGCTGTATCGCGCGCTGAACGTCTGGCTCAACCGCATGCCGGGCGGGCTGCTGCACACCAATATCGTCTCCTGCGCGGTGTTCTCGGCGATCTCGGGCTCCTCCGTCGCGACGGCGGCCACGATGGGGTCGGTGGCGCTGCCCTACTTCCAGGACACGAAGTACAGCCAGCGCATGGTGCTCGGTTCGCTCGCCGCCGGCGGTGCGCTGGGCAACCTGATCCCGCCCGGGATCACCTTCATCATCTACGGGCTGATCACCGAGACCTCGGTCGGCGCACTCTATATCGCTGCACTCATCCCCTCGATCCTGGTCACAGGGCTGTTCATCCTGGTGATCCTGGCGCACGGCCTGCGCAGCCCAATGCAGAAGCCGGAGCCCCTTCCGCTCGGGATGAAGATCCGCGCACTGGCCGGCCTCATCCCGACCGTGCTGCTGATCCTGCTGGTGTTGGGCTCGATCTATGGCGGCTTCGCCACGCCGACCGAGGCGGCGGCCCTCGGCGTCGTCGGCGCGGCGGCGTTTGCTGCGCTCGAAGGGAAGCTGACCTTCCGCATGCTGAACGCCTCGGCCGAGGCGACGGCGCGCAACACCGCGCTGCTCGGGCTGATTCTCTTCGGCGCCTATCTGCTGAACTACACCCTAACGCTGATCAACGTGCCGCAGGCACTGGCGGCGCTGATCGCCGACCTGCCGATCCCGCCGTGGGGCATCATGCTGTGCATCATCGCCCTCTACATCGCGCTTGGCACGTTCATGGAGGGCTTCTCACTGATCATCACCACCGTGCCAGTGGTGTTCCCGATCGTGGTGGCGCTGGGCTACGACCCCATCTGGTTCGGCGTGATCGTGACAATGCTGGTCGAGATCGCCCAGATCAGCCCACCCGACGGTACTGTGATGTATGTCCTGCAAGGCATGCGAAAGCGGGCCGGGCCGATCACCGATGTCTTCATCGGTGTGATGCCCTTCCTCGGGGCCTATCTTCTCGCCGTCCTCCTGCTCATGATCTTCCCAGGCTTGGCGCTGTGGCTGCCGAGCGTGATGGGTTGATCGCTTCCCGGGAACAATCTGCGTGACAAGCAATGATACGGCCCGTCCCGTCCGCATCGCGGTCGATATCGGCGGCACCTTTACCGACCTCCAGGTCCTCGATGCGCGGGACGGCGTGGCCCGAGCCTGGAAGACGCCGACAACGCCAGAGGACCCCTCCATCGGCCTGCTGCGTGGCGTGGCCGAGGCCGCTGACCGCTTCGGCTTCGCGCTGTCCGATGTCGGCCTGCTGCTGCATGGTACGACCATCGCAACCAACGCGGTGCTGGAGCGGAAACTCGCGAACGGCGTACTGCTGACGACCGCGGGCTTCGAGGATGTGCTGGAGATCAACCGCCACGTCCGCCGGGACATCTACGGCCTGGCACCCGAGCCTTTCCCGACGCTGATCCCGCGCGACCGCCGCCTTGGCGTCACAGAACGCATGCGCGCGGACGGCAGCGCCGAAGCATCCCTGGACGAGACCTGCGTGCCGGCGCTCCTCGACCGCATCGCCGCGCTGGGAGCGGACTGCGTCGCGGTGTCGCTGCTGCATGCCTATACCAACCCCGCACATGAACGGCGCCTCGCCGGACTGCTGTACGCGGCACGACCAGATCTGCCGGTGTCGCTGTCCTCCGACATCTCGCCCGAGATCCGCGAATACGAACGCACCAGCACGACTGTGCTGAACGCGCTGCTGATGCCCGTGGTGAAGGCTTACCTGACCCGCCTGGAGGCGCGGCTCGGGGAGGGCGGGTTCTGCCCGCTGGTCTTCCTGGTCCAGTCGAATGGCGGCGTGTGCAGCCTGCGCATGGCGGCCGAGCAGCCCGCACGGCTGCTGCTGTCGGGGCCTTCGGGCGGCACGCTGGCGGCGGGGCGGCTCTCCGCCGTGCTGGCTCGGCCGAACCTGGTCGCCGTGGACATGGGCGGCACCTCCTATGACGTGTCGGTGGTGCAGGGTGGGCGCGTCTCCGTCGTCACCCAAGGCGAGATCGATCGGCTGCCTGTACGCCTGCCGATGGTCGAGATGCGCACCATCGGCGCGGGCGGCGGGTCCATCGCCGCCGTGGATGCCGGCGGTAGGCTGACTGTTGGCCCGCGGAGCGCTGGCGCGCGGCCGGGCCCTGTCTCCTACGGACGCGGCGGCACCGAACCGACCGTGACGGACGCCAACCTTGCGCTCGGGCGCCTCGATCCTGAGTTCTTTCTCGGCGGGATGATGAAGCTCGACATGGACGGCACGCGCGCGGCGCTGGAGGCGTGCGTGGGCAAGCCGCTCGGCCTTGGCGTGGAACAGGCCGCGGAAGGCGTCCTCACAGTCACCAACGCCAACCTTGGCGCGGCGATCCGGCTGTCGCTGTTCGAGAAAGGTCTCGATCCGCGCGATTTCTGCCTGCTGTCCTTCGGCGGCGCTGGCGGGCTGCATGCGACGGAGGTCGCCGCGGAGCTCGGCATGACCGAGGTCGCCTTCCCGCGCGAGCCCGGGACGCTATCCGCTTTCGGCATCCTCTTCTCCGACCTCACGCAGGACATCGCGCGGACGCGGCTGACCCGCGCCGAGCCGGCCCGGTTGCCCGCTCTGGCCGAGACCATCGCCGCCCTGCGCGCCGAAGCCGATGCGCGCCTTGCCGCTGACGGCATCGCGCCCGGTCAGCGGCGCGTCGTGATCGCCGCCGACATGCGCTATCACGGCCAGGCCTTCGAACTACTCATCCCCTGGGGCGAGATTGCCACGCCGGACGAGGCTGCGCTTGCAGCGCTGGTGGAGCGGTTCCATGCCATGCACCGGCAGCGCTTCTCCTACGCCAACCCCGGCGATCCGGTGGAGATCGTGACGCTGCGCGCCATCGCGACCGGCGTGCTGGACAAGCCCGAGCCCGGCGACCCGCCGCCGGCCGATCGCCCGGCCCGCAAGGGCTCGCGGTGCATCTTCGAAACCGGCGCCTGGCGTGACGTACCGGTCTGGGACCGCGATGCCCTCACCGCCGCCGAAGCAATCGAGGGCCCCGCTGTGGTGGAGGAAACCTTCGCCACTCATTGGATTGCGCGGGGCTGGACGGCGCGGCTCGGCGCCGCCGGGACGCTGATCGCGAAGAAGGAGGCGGCGTGATGCTCGGCCCCATCGAAATCGAGGTGATCCGCAATGCCCTGACCGCAGCGGCCGCGGAGATGGACATCACTATCTGGCGTACCAGCCGTTCGACCACGGTTCGGGAGTTGCTGGACTATTCGACGGCGGTGTTCGACGCCGAAGGCAACAACGTCGCGCAATCCGCCCGCATCCCGCAGCACCTGAATTCCATGGGTGCGGCGCTGCGCACGCTGCTCGACCGCTTCGTCGATGCCGCGGATTGGAACGCCGATGACGTAGTCATCACCAACGATCCCTATTGCGGCGGACAGCACCTGAACGACGTGCTGGCCTTCAAGCCGGTCGAGCATGAGGGTAAGCGAATCGCCTATGTCGGTTCGCTGTGCCACCATATCGACATGGGCGGCATGGCGCCGGGCTCCTACGCCGCGACCGCCACGGAAGTGTTCCAGGAAGGGCTGCGCATCCCGCCGCTGAAGCTCATCGAGGGCGGCGTGCTGAACAAGTCGATCTGGGCGATGATCGGCCAGAACGTCCGCAAGCCGGCGCTGATGCTCGGGGATCTGCAATCCCAGCTTGCGAGCCTCGAGGTCGGCGCAGCATCCATCGCGCGTCTCGCCACGCGCTACGGGGCCGATGCGCTGCTGGAGGCGACGGCGCGTATCCTCGACATGAGCGAGGCGGCGATGCGTGCGGCGATCCGCGCCATGCCGGATGGGCGCTACGAGTTCGAGGATTTCCTCGACGATGACGGCGTGACCGGCGATCCAATACGGCTGCATGCCGTGCTGGCCGTGGCGGGGGACGAGATCACCGTCGATCTGACCGGCTGTGCCGACCAGCAGCGCGGGCCGATCAACTGCACGCCGGCGATGTCGAACTGCGCGGTGTACTATTCGATCATGGCAGCGACGGATGGCGCGATGCCCGCCAATGCGGGCTGCTACCGCCCCGTGCGGATCATCCATCGCGACGGCAGCGTGACATCCTGCCGCGCGCCGGCCTCGGTCGCGCATCGTGTCGCCGTCTCGCATCGCCTGGCGAATGTGATGTTCGGCTGTCTGCACCAGGCGCTGCCGGACCGCATGCCCGCGGCCTACTACGGCGGCTCCTACGTCGCGACCTTCCAGACTGAGGGCGAGGACGGGTCGCGCGAAGTGCTGGTCGAGATCGAGATCGGCGGCACCGGCGCGAGTCCCGGCCGGGACGGCGTTAGCGCCTGGTCCTTCGGCATGCACAACAACTCGAACATCCCGATCGAGATGATCGAGAGCCAGATGCCCCTGACCATCACGCATTACGGCCTGGTATCCGGCTCGGGCGGGGCAGGGGCGCATCGCGGCGGGCTCGGCCTCGTGCGCGAATGGCGGCTGGACAGCCCGGCGGGCATTTTCACCGCGAATATGGACCGCTTCCGGTTCGCCCCCTACGGCCTCGCGGGCGGGCAGCCGGGTAGTCTGGGCAGGCTGTCGCGTATCCGCGACGGCATCACGACGCCCATCGCACCGAAGTCGGATGGCGTCCGGCTGCTGGAAGGCGATATCGTGCGGCTGGAAACGTCCGGCGGCGGCGGCTTCGGCGATCCGGCCGGGCGCGACGCTGCGGATACGGCGCGCGACAAGGCCCTAGGATACACATGACGGCATTCGACCCCGCGACACACCGCATGGTGCCGCAGCAGCGCTGGTTTGAGGATTTTGCGGTCGGCGAACGTTTCGTCTTGCCGAGCCGCACGATGACGGAAGCGATCTTCCTCGCCTTCCAGGCTGCCTCCGGCGACAACCACCCGGTGCACTACGACGCCGAATACTGTCGGGCGCGGGGCATGCCCCACATGCTCGCCCACGGTTTCCAGATCGTGATTCAGACGGCGGCGGGGGCCGGAATGTTCCCCCACTTGGTCGAGGAATCTCTCAAGGGCTTCCTCGAGCAATCAAGCCGCTTTCTGCACCCAGTCTTCGTCGGCGACACGCTCTACGCCGCGCTGGAGGTCGACGAGGTCACGCCGCAGCGCACGACCGGCGTGGTCGGGCTGCGCAGCACCGTGCACAACCAGAAGGGCGTGCTCGTGATGGACGGCCGCCAGCGCTATCTGCTGCGTCGCCGCCCGGCCTGACTTCACGCGGCGCAGCCACCGCGCCAAACTCGGCGGGACGGAGGAACCGAACCCATGGCCCGCATTCCCTACGCCGACCCGGCGCATCCCGACCATGTCGATGCGGCGGGACACATCGTCGCCTCGCGCAAGAAGCTCGGGCATCTGCACCGCATGTTGCTGCACGCCCCGCCCATCGCGAAGGGCTGGATCACCATGTTCGACGCGGTGCGCTGGGATTCCACCCTGTCGGGAAGGATCCGCGAACTCGTCATGTGCCGCGTCGCCGCGATCAACGACGCACCCTATGAATGGGAGGCACACGCGCCGCTCGCCCTGAAAGAGGGCGCGACCCAGGCGCAGCTGGATGCTTTGCGGGATTGGGAGAAGAGCGACGCCTTCGATGCGACGGAACGCGCCGCGCTCGCCTATTGCGATGCGATGACGAAGCAGGTGCATGTGCCCGACGACGTCGCCGCGAAAGTCCGGAGCATCTTCCCGCCGCGCGAACTGGTCGAACTGACCGTGACCATCGCCGGCTACAACTGCGTCTCCCGCGTGCTCGAAGCCCTCGACATCAAGGGCACCGATCCGCTCTGACGGTCACGCCGCGCGCCGGAGCAGCTTTCCGGCGCGCGCGCCCGTCACGCCCTTCCCGTGCACGTAGGCGGACTCACCGTTCACCCAGGTCTCGACGATCCCATCCGCCGGCTGGATCGGGTCTTCCCATGTCGCCCGGTCTGCCACCGTCGCCGCGTCGAGCAGCACCAGATCGGCGAAGGCGCCTTCCCGGATGATCCCGCGATCGGGCATGCCGAAGACCATCGCCGTGCGCCCGGTCATCTTGTGGATGGCGGTTTCGAGCGCCATCAGCTTCAACTCGCGCACATAATGCCCGAGCACGCGCGGAAACGTCCCCCACAGCCGCGGGTGCGGCTTGCTGGCGAGCGGCCCGCCGTCGCTGCCGATCATCGACAGCGGATGCGCCATGATGCGACGGACATCTCCCTCCGCCATGTTGTGGAACACGCCCGTGGCGGGCAGCAGTCGGTCGCGCGCTTCGATCAGCGACACGCCCCATCCCGCTGCGACATCCGCCAGCGCGCGGCCGGCGAGTTCCGGGTGCGGCACGGAGTTGGTAACGATGATCGGCACATCCGGCCGCGGGTCGCGTGCCGCGAGTGACGTGGACGACGCCGTGTAGGGATAGACGTCAAAGGCAACCGGATGCCGCGCGGCTGCTGTCTCGATCATCGGCAGGGTTTCCAGCGACCGGCCGTGGTTCTCCGGCTGCGCGCATTTGTGATGGCTGATGATCACGGGGACGCCGACGGCATCCCCGATCCGCAGCGTCTCGGCGATGCTGTCGAGCACGCCATCGGCCTCGTCGCGCATATGCGTCGCGTAGAGGCCGCGATGGGCGCGCAGCGCCTCGGCAATGGCTATCACCTCCTCGGTCGGCGCATGCTTCGAGGGCGGGTAGAACAGGCCCGTGGAGAAACCCGCCGCGCCCTCGGCCAGGCTTTCAGCAAGCCAGCCACGCATGCGCTCCGCTTCGGCATCCGTCGCGGCGCGCTGGGTGTCCCCGTTCATCGCGCCCACGCGCAGCGACATGTGCCCGATCAGCGCGAGCGTGTTCACCGCCGGCGGTTCGCGCCGCAGGTGGTCGGCGTACTCGCCGAAGGACCCGAAGCGCCACCATTCCGGCGCGCAGACCTGATCAAGCGGCGCCGGCGGCCGCACGGCCATGCGCACCGGGGAGAGGCTGATGCCGCAATTGCCGACGACGACGCTGGTCACGCCCTGCGACAGCTTGCAGCACATGCAGGCCGCGCCCTGCAGGACGATCTGGTCGTCATGGGTGTGCGCATCGATGAAGCCGGGCGCGAGGACGCGGCCCTGCGCCCGCACCTCCCGCGCGCCCACGGCCGCGCCGAGGTCGCCGACGGCGGCGATGCGGTCGCCCCCCACGGCGACGTCGCCGCGGAACCCCGGGCGCCCGGAACCGTCGATGATCGTCGCGTCGCGGATGATGAGGTCGCAGCGAAGTGTCATGCGTCGATCTGCCAGAACAGCCCTGTCAGCATGCCGTAGGGATCGCGATGCCGAAAGGCCGAGGCATGCGCTCGCGTCTCACCCGGTCGGGCCCGCCGTCATCGCCATCGCGCATCTTGCCGCGCCCGATTTCGCGCCGCAGCATGACGCACCGGAGAAGGAACCCGCCCATGCCCCGCATCGACGCCGAGCGTTTTCTGCGCGACCTGAACGAACTCCGGAAGATTGGTGCGTACAGGACCGGCGTGCACCGCCCGACCTACTCGCCGCAAGACATGGAATCGCGGCGCTGGCTGATGGAGCGCCTGGCCGAATGCGGGCTGGAACCTTCCATCGACGGCATCGGCAACGTCTATGGCCGGCACAAGGGGCCGGGCCCGCACCTGCTGGTCGGCAGCCACATCGAGAGCCAGAACCAGGCCGGCTGGCTGGACGGCGCGCTCGGCGTGATGACGGGCGTCGCGCTCGCTCGCGCCGGCCTGCCCGTCGATGTCTGCGCCTTCGCCGATGAGGAAGGGCATTTCGAGGGCGGCTTCCTCGGCTCCCGCTCCATCATCGGCGAATTGTCCGAGGACGACATCGACCGTTCTCGCAGCCGCAACGACGGCCAGCCCCTGCGCGATGCGCTGGCCGCCGCGGGGCTCGCCGGCAAACCGCGGATGCAGCTCGAGCCCGGTCGCCACAAGGGCTTTTTCGAGATGCATATCGAACAGGGCACGCAACTTGAATCGAAGGGCCTACGCGTCGGTGTGGTGACCGGTATCGTGGCCATCTGGCAGTGGCTCATCCACTTCGACGGCCAGCAGGACCACGCCGGCGGTACCACGATGGCCGAGCGCAAGGACGCCGGCCTGTCGGCGGTGCGGCTGCTCGCCGCCATCGATCAGGAATTCCACCGCGTCTGCGGCGAACGCTCCACTTGGACCACCGGCCGGATCAGCCTGGACCCGGGCGCGCCCTCCATCATTCCTGGTTCGGCCGAGGTGCTTTTCCAGTTCCGTGACGTCTCGGTTCCGATACTGGAGCGCATGGAAGCGACACTGCGTGCGTTGGTGCAGGAGAGCAACCGGCGCGAGAAGTGCCCGGCGACGCTCTCGCAGAAATCCCGCGCCACGCCCGCCATCTGCGACGCCGCCATGATGTTGGCGCTGGAGGCGGCCGCCGAGGCGGAAGCGCCTGGCGTGTGGACGCGCATGCCCTCTGGCGCAGGCCACGACGCGCAGTACATCGCGAAGCGCATGCCCGCCGCGATGCTATTCACGCCCTCCATCGGCGGCATCAGCCACCACTGGGCCGAGGATACAAAGGAGGAGGATCTGGCGCTGTGCTGCCAGGTCCTCGGCACCGCCGCGGAGAAGTTCCTGGCATCGTGACGAGCGCCGCCGGTGTGACCCAGCGCACGCCGGCGGAAAGCTGCGGAAAGTACCGGAAAGGTCTGACGGTGGCGCTGGACGGGTGCCTCCACCATCCTGCGTTCCAGCCCGAAGCAGCCGGCGTGCGCCGGCGATGCGATGCGGCGAGGAACGACAACATGGTCCAGCACACGAACGCCCAAGCTGCGGTGGCGTGGCCGCGCAAGACGCGCGAACTGCACAACCATCACTTCGATTCCACGGTGTGGAACGACCTTACGCTCCGCGACGGCGACATCGTCGTCGCGACCTATGCGAAGTCAGGCACCACCTGGACGCAGCAGATCGTCGGCCAACTTCTGTCGGGTGGCGATCCCGACATGGATGTCGCCGCCATCTCGCCTTGGGTCGACCTGCGCGTGCCGCCCAAGGCGGAGAAGATCGCCGCGATCGATGCGCAGCAGGGACGGCGCTTCCTTAAGACACACCTGCCGGTCGACGCGCTCGCCTACTCGCCGGTCGCGAAGTACCTCTATATCGCGCGGGACGGTCGCGACGTGGTCTGGAGCATGCATAACCACCACGCCAATGCGAACGCGCTCTGGTACCAGGCGCTGAACGAAACGCCGGGCCGCGTCGGCCCGCCGATCGGCCTGCCGCCAGCCTCGGTGCGGGATTACTTCCTCGAATGGCTGGCGCGTGACGGGCATCCCTTCTGGCCCTTCTGGGAAAACGTCCGGTCCTGGTGGGGCATCCGCCACCTACCCAACCTCATGCTGCTGCATTTCGAGGCGCTGAAGGCCGACCTTCCCGGACAGATGCGGCGCATCGCCGATTTCCTGGAGATCGAGGTCGATGCGCAGCGCTGGCCCGCCATCGTCGAGCATTGCAGCTTCGCGTGGATGAAGGCGCATGCCACCAAGGCCGCGCCGCTCGGCGGCGTCTTCTGGGATGGCGGCGCGGAGACCTTCATCAACAAGGGCGTCAATGGCCGCTGGCGCGACGTGCTTACGGTCGAGGACAGCCTTGCGTATGAGGCAACGGCGCGGGCCGAACTCGGCGAGGATTGCGCCACCTGGCTTGCGACCGGCGTTGCGCCCATCCGGGAGGCCGCGTGACAGCCGTCGAGGGACCGACCGCTTTACACCGGCGTCGGTCCGGTACCCGCGACAATCCTCTACCGGCTCGCCCCGTCAAAGTGCTGGATCTCCAGCGCATCGAGGTCGATCGCCGGTACGCAGCGCAGGTTGATCGCGACGGTCCGCGTGCCGTCGGGCGCGGTCCCGACGGCGAAGGGCTCGATGCCGCAGGTCGTGCAGAACTGATGTGCGATCTTGTGCGTGTGGAAATGATACTCGCGCAGCGCGTCCTTGCCCCGGATCGTCATGCTGCTGCGCGGCCCGAAGGCAAGCATCACCCCAGTCCTGCGGCACATCGAGCAATTGCAGACCATGGCCTTTGCCGGCGCATCGCCTTCCACCGAGAAGGTGACCGCGCCGCAATGGCAACTCCCCTCATAGGCCATGTCTCACCTCATCCGTTGCGCAGTTTGATCCCTGCAAGAACCGGCAGTTCCGCCCCGCCGCCGCCGAAGCTGGACACCGGCAGGTTCGCCATGGTCGGCCGCGGCGCAAGCGGGAAGGAGTAGAGCCGCTCGCCACCGAGCAGGAAGGCGCGCCCGCCGCGCGGAAACAGCCCGGCGATCGCGCGGTCCGTGGTGTCGAGCCCGCCCGTATACGCCCCGAAGGCCGGCAGCAGGACACGCCGTCCGTCGCTGACGAAACAGGGCCGTGCGACGCCACCGGCGCGCGTCGGCGCCGTGGCACGCGGATGGAGATGCCCCGCGATCTCGCCCGCCGCGCGCGGCTGCGGAATGTGGCGGAAGGTGAGGGGCCCGTCGCGCAGTTCCTCGACCGCGGCACCCGGCAGGCCGACCGGCGGCGCCGGATCGTGGTTGCCCGCGACCCAGGTGACATCGACGCCCGCCAGTGCTGCGACCAGCGCGGCGCGGTCCTGATCGCCGAGCCGGGCGCAGCCCTCCGCATCGTGGAAGGAATCCCCCAGGAAGACGACGCGGCGCGGGCTGTACAGCCGCAGCACCGGCAGCAGACGCGCCAGCGTCTCCCGCGTGTCATAGGGTGGCACCAGCCGTCCGCGCGTCGCGAAGGCGCTGCCCTTCTCGAAATGCAGGTCGGCAACCACGAGCATCCGCTGCGCCGGCCAGTGCAGCACGCCGGCCGGGTCGAGCATCAGCCGCTCGCCCGCCACATGAACCGGTGCTGCCACCATCAGCCCGTCACCATCTTCGGCGCGTGGCGGACGTGGCGCGACCGGCGGCGGTCGCGCGACGCGGACCGTGCGACGGAGGTGCCGCGGACCGGCAACTCGTCCGTCAGCTCGGCGAGCGTCTCGGCGAAATGCTCGGCGCCGTCGGTCGCTTCCTCGACCAGCGCGGCGGCCTCGGCAAGCAGCGCATCCTCGGCGCCGCCCGCCACCCATTCGCGCCCTTCCTCGATCAGCGCCGGCACGGCGAGCGGGGAGACCTGCTTCAGCACCCGATGCCGGATGCGCCCCTTCACCCGCGCGAGCAGGGACGCGATGCGGGCCACGTCGGTCAGCCCCTGCGCGGCCTCGGCACGCGTCGCGCGCAGCAGGATGTGGTCCGGCTGGTGCCGCCGCAGCACGTCGTAGATCAGGTCGGAATTCATCGTCATCTGGCGGCCCGATTTCTGCGCCCCGGGGTGGCTCTTCTCGATCAGCCCGGCAATGGTTGCGATGTTGCGGAAGGTGCGGCGGAGCATGCTGGACTCGGCCAGCCATTCCTCCATCTCGTCGCCTAATATGTCCTCGGCGAACAGGCCGGCCACGTCCCTGGGCTCGAAGGCGGACCAGATCGCCAGGACATAGTCGGTGCCGACATAGCCGAGCGGCGCCATGCCAAGCTTCTCCATCCGCTTGGTGACGAGCATGCCAAGTGTCTGATGCGCCAGGCGGCCCTCGAAGGTGTAGGCAATCAGGAACCACTTGCCGCCGCGCGGGAAGGTCTCGATCAGCAGCCCGTCCTTCGGCGGCAGCTCCGACTTCAGGCGTTGCAGGCGCAGCCATTCGATGACCGGCTGCGGCAGATGCCGCCAGCGTCGGGGATCATGCAGGATGGCCCGCACCCGGGCAGCGAGATACGTCGTGAGCGGCATCCGGCTGCCGGCATAGACCGGCACGCGCGGCTCCCCATCGCCGCCGCGCGAGACGATCACCGCACCCGGATCGAGCCGCTCGTACCGCAGCACCTGGCCACCGAACAGGAAACAGTCGCCGGGTTCGAGCGTGGCGACGAAGTACTCCTCCACCTCGCCGACGACGCCCCCGCCGCGCAGTCGCACCTTCAGCAGCGGCGTCTCGACGATGGTGCCGAGGTTCATCCGCAGCTGCCGCTCCACCTGCTTGCCGCGCACATGCAGCCGACCCTCGGCATCGCGGAACAGCCGGCGGAAACGATCATAGGCCTGGAGCGCGTAGCCGCCATCCTCGACGAAACGCACGACATCGTCGAAATCCCGCCGCGTCAGTCCGGCATAGGGGCCGGCGCGCGTCACCTCGGCGTAAAGTTCGTCCTCGCGAAAGGGCGCGGAACAGGCCATGGCGAGGACATGCTGCGCCAGCACGTCGAGCCCGCCGGGCCGGGGCGGCTCGCCATCGAGGTCGCCCGCCTCTACGGCTTCCGTGGCGGCAACGCATTCCACCACCTCGAACCGGTTGGCCGGCACCAGCACGGCGCGGGATGGCTCGTCCATCCGATGGTTCGCGCGGCCCACCCGCTGCAGCAGCCGCGACACGCCCTTGGGCGCGCCGACCTGGATCACCTGGTCCACATCGCCCCAGTCGATGCCGAGGTCGAGCGACGCCGTGGCGACGACCGCCCGCAGCCGCCCCTCGGCCATCGCGGCTTCAACCTTGCGGCGCAATCCGATCTCCAGGCTGCCGTGGTGCATGGCGATCGGCAGCGCGGCCTCGTTCAGCCGCCACAGGGCCGCGAAGACCAGCTCGGCCTGCGCGCGGGTGTTGACGAAGACGATCGTCACGCGCGCCGCTTCGATCCGCCGGTAGATATCGGGCGCCGAGGCAAGACCCATATGCCCGCCCCAGGGCAGCCGGCCCTCCGGCAGTTGCAGCGCGAACACGGGCGCCGCGCCGCCCCGTGTCTCCACCAGCTTGACCTGGTCGGCCTGCGCGGTCGGCGACAGCCAGGCTCGCAGCGCCTGCGGATGCGCGACCGTGGCGGACAGGCCGACGCGCCGCGCCTCGGGCGCGAGCGCGGCCAGACGGGACATGCACAGCGCCAGCTGATCGCCTCGCTTGGTCCCGGCCAGCGCATGCGCCTCATCCACCACGATGGCCGACAGGCCGGCGAACATCGTCGGCGCATCGGGTAGGGACAGCAGCAGCGTCAGGCTCTCCGGTGTGGTCAGCAGCAGGTTGGGCGGGTCCTCGCGCTGCCGCTGGCGGCGGTTGACCGGCGTGTCGCCGGTGCGCGTCTCGATGCGGATGGCCAAGCCCATCTCCTCGACGGGCTGGGTCAGGTTGCGCGCGATGTCGACCGCCAGCGCCTTCAGCGGGGAAATATAGAGCGTGTGCAGCCCCGCCCGCGGCCGCGCCGCCAGGTCGAGGAGGGACGGCAGGAACCCGGCCAGCGTCTTGCCGCCGCCGGTCGGCGCGAGGAGCAGAACGTGCTCTCCACGCGCTGCGGCGTCCAGCAGCGCGAGCTGATGCGGGCGCGGCGACCAGCCGCGCGAGACGAACCAGCCAGCGAATGGTTCTGGCAATGTTCTCATTCGTGGGCAATATGGCGGCGGTTCACCGCGGGGGGAAGCCGCCTATTCGAGCGTTGGCCGTATCGTTTGGGAACGGGTGCCGTGCCAACGCGTGCGAAAGGCCTGCGTAGCTCAGAGAGTCGCGCGCATCGGGCGCCGCCGCGCGCCTCAGTCTCCCGGCTCAGTGCTGACCAACTCGTCTAATAGCCGCGGCGGAACCGCGCACCCCCTGCGCCGCGGCGATGCGGTAGAGTCTGACCGCCTCGCTCTCGTCAGGCGGCACGCCGCGACCCGTCTCGTACATGGTTCCGAGGCGAAAAGCGATGTCCCCGAAGCCCGTGCGAACGGCGAGGCGATAGAGCCTAGCGGCCTCGGCATCGTCCTGCGGCACGCCGCGGCCATCCTCGTACATCCGCCCAAGCTGCGCCTGCGCGAGCGCTTCGCCGCGGTCGGCGGCGAGGTGGAGGAATCGGGCGGCCTCTCCGTCGTCGCGCGGAACGCGGCGACCCTCCGCATACATGCTTCCGAGTATGTATGGGGCGAAGGCATCGCCTAGCTCGGTAGCGCGGCAGTTGAGCCTGATCGACATGGCAAGGTCCAGCGGCACGCCATCGCCCCTACTGTACAGGCTCGCGAGGATACGGTGGGCGCGGGCATCATCCTGGTCGGCGGCGAGACGGAGGACCCTTACTGCCTCGGTGTAGTCGGGCGGCTCACTGTTCACATAGATGCTCCCGAGGGCGGCCTGCGCTGGCGCATATCCCTGTTCGGCGGCGAGGCGGTAAAGGTGGATGGCGCCGGACCCTTCGCGACTATTGCGAAACAAGGCACCCAAGCTGAACTGTGCCGGCGCATACCCCTGTTCGGCGGCGAGGCGATGGAGCCGTATCGCTTCGGCGTAGTCCTGCGGGGCGCCTCGCCCAGTCGCGTGCATGAGCGCGAGGTTGTGCTGGCCCTCCGGGTCGCCCTGTCCGGCGGCAGCCCGGAAGCGCCTGGCGGCCTCTGCATCATGGTAGAGTGGGGGGCGGGTCTCCACACGGATCGGCCCGCAGCCAGGCTGAGGTTCCGGATCGTCGCGCTGCAACGCAACGTTCGTCAGAAGCGTCGTGACGACAGCCCAGCCGACACCCAGCATCCATTTTGGCGCGTTTAGCTTCGGCAAGTACTTCGCGATATTCGGCACCATTGCCTGACGACCACCCGCTTCATAAATCTATCATAGCATAACGAGAATGTTACGTACCTTTAAATCGGGGGTCGACGCGGCCGCCTTGAGGAGCGGAGGTCGGATTGAGGGCCATGGCTGGTCGACGCTAGCGATCACGCGAGGCTACCGACGTTCTCCAGGGGTAGCTTCTCCGGCTCGGTGAGCGGAGACCCGCCGGCCAAGCCCACGCGCGGGAAGCGATGTCCGGTTTCCGCATCGGCCGGCGAACCCATATCCACCGAGTGAGCATGCCCCATCCCGACACCTGGCTGAAGGTCACTCCCGGCGGGCTGTATTGCGAGCCCGGCGGCTTCTACGTGGACCCGACCCGGGCCGTGGACCGCGCCGTCATCACCCACGGCCATTCCGACCATGCCCGGCCCGGTCACGCCCATGTTCTCGCAACGCGCGAGACGCTGGCCATCATGACGACCCGGATGGGGGAGGGCAGGGCTGGCGAGACGCAGCAGGCGCTCGGCTACGGTGAATCGCTCACCATCAATGGCGTCAGGCTGTGGCTGCGGCCGGCCGGGCACGTGCTGGGTTCCGCGCAGGTTTGCCTGGAATGGCAGGGGTCCCGCGCCGTCATCTCCGGCGACTACAAGCGGCAGGCCGACCCGACCGCCATGCGGTTCGAACCCGAACGCTGCGACGTCTTCGTCACCGAGGCGACCTTTGCCCTCCCGGTGTTCCGCCATCCGCCGCCCGAAGCGGAACTGGCCAAGCTGCTGCGTTCCGTTGCGCTGTTCCCCGAGCGCACCCACGTCGTCGGCTGTTACTCCCTCGGCAAATGCCAGCGGCTGATTGCCATGCTGCGCGAGGCCGGCTGGGACCGGCCCGTGCATCTCCATGGCGCGCATGTGGCTCTGTGCCGGACCTATGAAGCCCTCGGCGTCCCTCTCGGCGACCTGCGCACCGCGACGGTCGCGAAGAAGGAGGACCTGAAGGGCGCCATCGTGCTCGCACCGCCTTCCGCCGTCGCCGATCGCTGGGCACGACGACTCAACGAGCCGGTTCCCGCCGTCGCCTCCGGATGGATGCGCGTGCGGCAGCGCGCCAAGCAGGGCGGCGTGGAGTTGCCGCTCGTCATCTCCGATCACGCCGACTGGGACGAATTGCTCGCCACCGCCGCTGAGGTCCAGGCGCCCGAGATCTGGGTGACGCATGGCCGGGAGGATGCGCTGATCCACGCCCTCGGCCTGCGTGGCATTCGCGGCCGCGCCCTGCATCTGATCGGCTTCGGGGAGGAGGATGAGGCCGAGGAGACCGTCGCCGCATGAGCCTCCCGGCCTTCGCCGAATTGCTGGAACGCCTCGTCTTCACGCCGGGCCGCAACGCCAAGCTCGCTTTGTTGCAGCAATGGTTCGCCGAGCAGCCCGATCCGGACCGCGGCATCGGCCTCGCTGCCCTCACCGGCGAGCTGGTGTTCTCCGTGGCCAAGCCGGGCATGATCCGGGACCTCGTCGCCAGCCGCACCGACCCGGAGCTGTGGCGCCTGTCCTACGATTATGTCGGTGACCTCGCCGAGGCCGTCGCGCTGATCTGGCAGTCCCGCGCCGGCGTGAACGCGCCGCCGCCCACCTTGGCCGAGGTCGTGGAGGCGCTGGAGACCACACCGAAGGCCGAACTCCCGGCCCTGATCGCCGGCTGGCTCGACACGCTCGACGCCAGCGCGCGCTTGGCCCTGATCAAGCTGGTGGCGGGCGGGTTGCGCGTCGGCGTCTCGGCGCGGCTGGCGCGCGTGGCCCTCGCGGAGTGGTCCGGCCAGCCCGTCGAGGACATAGAGGAGGTCTGGCACGGCGTAGCGGTACCCTATGAGCCGCTGTTCCACTGGCTGGACGGCCGCGGGCCCCGCCCGGACCCGCGCGACGCGCCGATCTTCCGGCCGCTGATGCTCGCGCATCCGCTTGAGGACGCCGATCTGGCGGCGCTGCAGCCCCAGGATTGGCGGGCCGAGTGGAAGTGGGACGGCATTCGCGTGCAGCTCACTGCCGGACCGGGCGGCAGGCGAATCTTCTCCCGCGGCGGGGAGGACATCTCCAACGCCTTCCCCGAAATCCTCGACGCCATGACCTTCCATGGCGTGCTGGATGGGGAACTGCTGGTGATCCGCGACGGCACCGTCGCCCCGTTCGCCGATCTGCAGCAACGGCTGAACCGGAAGGCGGTCACCGCGCGCATGCAGCGCGACTTCCCCGCCGCCGTGCGGCTCTACGACCTGCTGTTCGACGGCCATGAGGATCTGCGCACACAACCCTTCGACATCCGGCGGGCGCGCCTGGAAGCGTGGTTCGCTCGCACCGCGCCGCCGCTGATGGATGTCTCCGCCCTTATACCCTTCGACGGCATCGAGGCGCTGTCGGCGATCCGTGACGGTGCTCGTGCCGCATCCATCGAAGGGCTGATGCTCAAGCGCGCCGACGCGCCCTACGTCGCGGGCCGCGTGAAGGGGCTCTGGTGGAAGTGGAAGCGCGACCCGCTCACCGTCGATGCCGTGCTGATGTATGCCCAGCGCGGCCACGGCAAGCGGTCGAGCTTCTATTCCGACTACACCTTCGGCGTCTGGCGCGAGGACGGGCAGCTGGTGCCGATCGGCAAGGCCTATTCCGGCTACACGGATGAGGAACTGCTCTGGCTCGACCGGTGGATCCGCAATAACACCATCAACCGCTTCGGCCCGGTGCGGGAAGTTGATCGCGGCATCGTCTTCGAGGTCGCCTTCGACGCCGCGCAGCTTTCCACGCGGCACAAGTCGGGCGTGGCGCTGCGCTTCCCCCGCATTGCCCGCATCCGTCGCGACAAGCCGGTCGAGGAGGCGGACCGTCTCGAAACGGTGATGGCGCTGGTCGAGACGCGCGCCAGTTGACACTCTCGCCGCGCGCGCGGCCTGATGAGCGCTGCAATCCTTGCCGGAGGATGCCGCCATGCGTTCAGTCCGCCTCGCCGTCGCCCTGTCGCTGCTCGCCGCCTTGCCGGCCGCCGCCCAGACGCTGACCATCGGCCTCGCGACGCCGCCGACCGCACTCGATCCGCACTACCACGCGCACGCGCAATCCAGCGCGACGGCAGCCCACGTCTTCGAGGCGCTGCACAAGCCGGACGCGGCCATGCAACTCACCCCGCAACTCGCGACCGATGCGACCACGACCAACGGCATCGTCTGGAACGTGCGGCTGCGCGAAGGCGTCCGCTGGCATGACGGCACGCCCTTCACTGCCGATGACGTCGTCTTCTCCCTTCAGCGCGCCGGCAACGTCCCGAACAGCCCCGGAAGCTTCGGCACCTACACGCGGGAGGTCCGCACGGTCGAGGTTACCGGCCCGCACAGCCTGCGCATCACGGCGACCGCCCCGGCGCCGCTGCTGATGGCGAACCTGTCGAACATCTTCATCGTCTCGCGACGCCATGGTGAAGGCGCCAGCACCGACGACTACAATTCCGGCAAGGCGATGATCGGCACCGGCCCCTACCGCTTCGCCCGCTGGTCGGCCGGCACCGAGGTCCACTACGCCCGCAACGACGCCTATTGGGGCGAACGCGAACCGTGGGAGCGCGCCTCCTTCCGCGTCATCGCCAACAACACCGCGCGTACCGCGGCGCTGCTTGCGGGCGATGTCGACCTGATCGCGGACATTCCATCGACGGATGTCGCGCGCATCCGCGCCGATCGCCGCTTCCAGGTGGTCACCGTCGCGTCCAACCGGCTGGTCTTCCTTGGCTACGATCGCACGGAGGAGGCGCTGGCGACCGGCCATGTCCGCGCGGCCGAGGGAGCGCCGGCACTGACGCGGAACCCGCTGGCCGATGTACGGGTGCTGCGTGCGCTGTCGATGGCGATCGACCGTCGCGCCCTGGTCGAGCGTATCAACGAAGGCCAGGCCATCGCGACCGGCCAGTTCCTGCCCGAGGGCTTCTTCGGCTACTTCGCCGACATTCCCGTCGAGCGTGCCGACCCCGAGGCGGCGCGGCGCCTGCTCGCCGAGGCCGGCTACCCGGACGGCTTTCGCCTGACGCTCACCACTTCCAACGACCGCATCGTCAACAGCGCGCGGATGGTGCAGGCGATCGGGCAGATGTGGACGCGCATCGGCGTTGCGACCTCGGTCGAGACCATGCCGCATGCTATCTTCACGCCGCGGCGCAACCGTTATGAGCTCCCGGTCTTCCTCTCCTCCTGGGGCAACCAGACGGGGGAGGCGCTTTACACGCTTGTGCCACAGCTCGGCACGCGGGGGCAGGGCGGGCTCGGCAACGCCAACCGTATCCGCTACTCGAACCCCGCGCTCGACCGGCTGCTGGTCGCTGCGAGCACCGAGATCGACGCCCCGCGCCGTCTGGCCCTGATCCGTCAGGCGACGGACCTCGCCTTGGCCGAGGGCGTCATGCAACCCCTGCTGCTCCAGGTGAACAACTGGGGTGCGCGGCAGGGCCTGGCCATGACGCCGCGTATCGACCAGTACACCCTGGCGATGAGCGTCCGCCCGGCGGATTGACCATCCATCGCCCGCATGGTGGCGTGGCCCCGCAGCCAATTCGGGGAAACGCACCATGCCCATCGCACCTAACCTCGCTCGCCGCCGTCTCGAGAAGGGCCAACTCGCCCTCGGCTTCGGCGTGCATCACCTCCGCACCCCCGCCGTCGGGATGATCGCCGCCGCCGGCGGCTTCGACTGGCTGTTCATCGACATGGAACACGGCGCGATGAGCGTCGACGACGCCACGCGCATGTGCATGGCCGCGCTTTCGCAGGGCGTCACGCCGATCGTGCGCTGCTGTAAGGATGCGCTGTTCGAGGGCACGCGCTGCCTCGACAACGGCGCCATGGGCGTGGTCGTCCCGCATATCGACACCAAGGAGGAAGCCGAGGCTGTCGTCCGCGCCTTCCGTTACCCGCCGGTCGGCGAACGCTCCTGGGGCGGCCCGCCCGCGCAGTACGGCTTCATGGTGTCCGACACCGCCGCCGCGCAGGTCGAGCTGAACAAGGAGATCCTGGTCTGCGTGATGATCGAGACGCCGGAGGCCGTCGCCAATGCCGACGTCATCGCCGCCGTCCCGGGCGTGGACAGCCTGATGATCGGCACCTCAGACCTCACCGCCTCGATGGGCATCGCCGGCCAGATCGGTCATCCGGATGTCCGCGCTGCCTATGCCAAGGTCGCCGACGCCTGCAAGAAGCACGGCAAGCACATGGGCATGGGCGGCGTGTACGATGAGAAGGTTGCCCCCGACTATATCGCCCTCGGCGCCCGCTTCCTGCTCTCCGGCTCGGATCACGCCTTCCTGATGGCGGGCAGCGGCGCACGCGCGAAGTTCCTTCGCGGATTGCAGAAGTAGCGATGGAGCGGGCAGGGGGCCGGCGTCGCCGGTACCCCTGCTGCGCATGCGAATGCATCGCAACTTGCCTTGCGAACGCATCGCAGATGCGATACTCGGCGGAGGATCAACGACGAGGCTCCCATGCTCCGCCGCTCCCTTCTGGCCCTGGCCGTCATCGCCGCACCTGCCGCCGCCCAGGCGCAGGGTGAGGTGAACCTCTACAACGCGCGCCACTATGACAGTGACGCCGCGATTTATGAGGCCTTCACGCGCGAAACCGGCATCCGCGTCCGCATTATCCAGGGCGATGCCGACCAGCTCATGGCCCGCATCCAATCGGAAGGCGCGAACAGCCCCGCCGATGTCTTCATCACGGTCGATGCGACGCGTCTGGCCCGTGCCGCCCAGGCCGGCATCCTCCAGCCCTATGCGATGCCGGAGGTCGATGCCCGCGTTCCCGAAGGACGCCGCGACCCGAACGGGATGTGGTTCGCCATCACCATGCGCGGCCGCGTCATCATGTACGACAAGCAGGCCGGCCGTCCCGAAGGCCTGAACCGCTACGAGGATCTCGCGAACGAGCGCTTCCGCGGCCAGATCTGTGTCCGCGCCTCGAACCATCCCTACAACGTGGCGCTCGCTACCTCGATCCTCGCCGCCGACGGCGTGGCCGAGACCGAGGCGTGGGCTCGCGGCGTCGCTGCGAATCTGGCCCGCCCGCCGCAAGGTGGCGACCGCGACCAGTTCCGCGCCATCCCCGCCGGCCAGTGCCGCCTTGCCATCTCCAACACCTACTATCTTGGCCATGTCGGCGCCTCGCAGCGCCCCGAGGACCGCGCGGTGTTCGAACGCATCGGCGTGATCTTCCCGAACCAGGCATCGGGCGACCGTGGCACGCATGTGAACGTCTCCGGCGCGGCGCTTGTGAAGACCTCACCGAACGCGGCCAATGCGCGGCGCCTGCTGCAGTTCCTGGTGTCCGATGAAGCGCAGGCTGCCCTCGCCCAGGGCAACATGGAATACCCATCGGTGCCGGGCGCTCCGGTCAGCCCGATCCTTCGGAGCTTGGGCGAGTTCCGCGCCGAGCCGATCACTCCGCTGCTGGATGCGAACCGGGCCGCGGAAGCGCTGCAGATCATGCAGCGCGCCGGCTGGCGCTGAGGACGAGGGCCAGCACGCTCCATGGTCGTTTGCCACTGCAATCGCCTGACCGCGGCCCAGATCGCCGCGGTCATCGCCGCGGGCGCGTCGCGCCCGGCGGAGGTCTATGCCGGCTGCGGCTGCGGCGCCCAATGTGGGTGCTGCTGCCAGACGATCCTCGGTCTGCTGCGCGCGGGCCCGGAGGGTTGCAAGTCCAACTGAGAATGCGCATCAAGCGCATTATTCAGCAATTTCAATGGCTTGCTTGACATCCCGGCGCATCGTTCCTCTATTGGAGAGGAGCGACGCACCGGGATGCGTCGCGTTGGATGGAGGCTGCCATGCTCCGCGACCCGAAGGTGATCGAGCACCTGAACACCCAGCTCACCAATGAGCTGACGGCCATCAACCAGTACTTCCTGCATGCGCGGATGCTTCGCCACTGGGGCGTGACCAAGCTCGGCAAGCACGAGTACGAGGAATCGATCGAGGAGATGCGCCACGCCGACGCGCTCATCGAACGCATCCTGTTCCTCGGCGGCCATCCCAACGTGCAGCGCCTGAACTCGGTGCTGATCGGGGAGGGTGTGCGCGAGGTTCTGGAATGCGACCAGAAGCTTGAGGAGAAGGCGATCGCCGACCTGCGTGAGGCCATCGCCTATTGCGAACAGGCCCGCGACTTCGTCTCGCGCGACCTTTTCCTGAGCATCCTGAAGGACGAGGAGAAGCACGCCGACTTCGTCGACACGCAGTTCGACCTCATCGAGAAGATCGGCATCGAGCGCTACACGCTGCTGAATTCCGACGCCGCGCCCGACCAGGGACACTGATCGCCGGGCGCCCGGAAGGGCGCTCCCCTCTGCGCCGGCGGCGGTCAGTCCCGCCGCCGCATCGCCCGCGTCAGCACCGCCACCGGCAACAGGCCGACGACGACGATCAGCAGCGCCGCGGTAGATGCTTCGGCCAGCTTTTCGTCCGATGCCAGGTTGTAGACACGTACCGCCAGCGTATCGAAGTCGAACGGCCGCACGATTAACGTCGCTGGCAGTTCCTTCATCGTATCGACGAAGACGAGCACGGCTCCGGTCAACAGGGCACCGCGGGCGAGCGGCAACTCCACCGCCCGCACCGCCTGGCCCGGCGACCGGCCCAGCACCCGCGCCGCCGCGAACAGGGACGGCTTCAGCCGCGCCAGTCCCGATTCCACCGAGGACAGCGCCACGCCGAGGAATCGCACCAGATAGGCGAAAACCAGCGCAATGATCGTCCCGGACAGCAACAGTCCGGTCGAGACGTCGAAGCGCTGCCGCATCCAGGCGTCCAGTGCGTTGTCGAACACGCCGAAGGGCACCAGCGTGCCGACCGCGATCACCGATCCGGGCAGCGCATATCCAAGCGCAGCGATCCGGTTCGCCGTCCGACGCACCGGGGACGGGTGCAACCGCGCCGCCCAGGCCATCATCGCGGCCAGCGCGACGGCCAGCACTGCAGTAAGGCTTGCCAAGACCAGCGAATTCCGCGCGAAGGGCAGAAACTGGTGGGAGGGTAGCGGATCGCCGGCCGTCGCCGCCAGCCACGCCAGGCTGCCGGCCGGCACCACGAAGCCGAGCGCCACCGGCATACCGCAGGCAACGATGGCGGCCAGCGCCTTCCAGCCGTGCAGCACTACGGGCCGAAGCGGTGGTTGGCGCGTCGTCGTCGGGTGGAAGCGCCGCCCGCCCCGCGATACGTATTCCAGCGCCAGAGCCAGGAAGACGCAGGCGAGCAACGCCACGGAGAGCTGCGCCGCCGCCCCTCGGTCGCCCATGCCGAACCAGGCCTCGTAGATGCCGGTCGTGAAGGTGCGCACGCCGAAATGCTGGACTGTCCCGAAATCCGACAGTGTCTCCATCAGGACGAGGCCGACCCCCGCCACGATCGCCGGCCGCGCCAGTGGCACCGCCACATGAACGAAGGTGCGCGGCAGCCCGTGCCCTAGCGTTCGCGACGCTTCCACCAGGCATACGCTCTGTTGCAGGAAGGCGGCGCGGCAGAGCAGGTACACATAGGGGTAGAGCACCATCGCCAGCATCACCGCCGCGCCGGGGAGGGACCGGATCTCCGGCATCCAGTACTGCCCGTACCGCAACCCCGTCAGCTCGCGGAAACTCGTCTGCATCGGCCCGGCAACGTCGAGTAGCCACGTGTACACATAGCCGTTCAGGTAGGCCGGGATCGCCAGCGGCAGTAGCAGCGCGACTTCGAGGAATCGTCGTCCCCGGAAGTCGCAGGTCGACACGATCCATGCCGATACCGCGCCTGCCGACCCCGCCATCAGCGCGACCAGCAGGACCAGCAGCGCCGAGTTGGCGAGCATCTCCGGCAGCGTCGTGGTCGCGATGTGGATGAAGCTGGCATCGGGCCAGGTGGCGGCGGTCAGCACCACGGCCAGCATCGGCGCGGTGATGGCACCGGCGATCACGAGGGAGCCCCAGGCCCAGGCCGGGACACCGCGCCGCCGCGGCACGGCCGCCGGCTGATCCATTGTCAGAGTGCGAGGCATTCTCAGGCTGCCGATAGCATGCCTCGACAGATGGCGGGAGGGTGGCTCAGCGGGCCGGCGGCGGCGGTATGGTTATGCCGCCCGCGAATCCCTGGATTGTCCAGTCGAGCGCGTCGGTACCGATTCGCACCGAGCCCAGACGTGCCGACCCCAGATCGAGGATGACGACCGTCGTCACCGTCCACATGCCCAGCAGCAGCAACGACAGCAGCCGCAGGGGCCGCTGCCGCAGTCCGAGCTGAAAGCCGAGTGCCGCCATCGAGATGGCGGTCATCCCCACGAGCAGCCAGAACAGCTGCGGCGGGAGCGTCGTCGAGAAGGCGAAGCGGGAGGCCGTCGACATGTCGAACGTCGCGTTGACCGCATTCATCAGCGAGACGGCGGCAGGGCCCGGCTGCTCCCGCACGATTGCCGCGACATGGCCCCAGATCGCCGATTGCAGGGCATTGGTCTGTGCCGTCGTCTCCGCCACCAGTGGGGAGCCGAGATCGGCGCGCATGAAGTCCCGCCGCTGCTGGGCATAGGATTCGAGAAGCCGCGCGATCTCCGCACCGCGCGGGTCGCCAATCGCCCCCGCTTGCAGCCACGCGGTGCCGATCGCGTTGGCCTCGGCCAGCATGTCGTTGCGCCGCTCCTGGTATCGGCCGGAGGAGAAAGACAGGGTTAGGGCCAGCACGAAGGCCAGCAGGCCGAGCATGCCGCCCACCACGACGCCCACGCCGTCGCCGAGGCTCTCCTGGCGCTGCGCGATGCGGAAGCCGACGAAGTATCCGGCTTCCTTGGCGACGAGCTGGATCGCCACCAGCAGCAGGGCGAAGTACCCTACACCCTGGGCAGCGAGGTGAATGATTACGTCGTTGAGCATGACGCAGACCCACGGACCGGCCGCCACGATAGGACTGCCACTCGGCGTTGGTCCATGCCGCGCCGTGCTGGCGGCGGGCCGTGGGCGATCCTAAGATCGGCGCGATGCAGACGACCTTCTCGCCGGCCCAGCTGGCCGATCCCGACACGGCGGAGAGCAACCGCATCCTGCGCAGCTGCGTCCATTGCGGGATGTGCACGGCGACCTGCCCGACCTTCCTGCTGCTCGGCGATGAGCTCGATTCCCCGCGCGGCCGCATCTACCTGATCAAGGAGATGCTGGAGCGCGGCGAGCCCGCGACCGAGCAGGTGGTGCGCCATGTGGACCGCTGCCTGTCCTGCCTATCCTGTATGACGACCTGCCCCTCGGGCGTGCACTACATGCACCTCGTCGATCACGCGCGCGCCTACATCCAGCAAACCTACCGCCGGCCGTGGCCAGAACGGGCGTTGCGGCGCCTTCTCTCCGCCGTGTTGCCCTATCCGGGCCGCTTCCGCCTGGCCCTCAGCGGAGCACGGCTGGCGCGGCCCTTCGCGGGGCTCGTCGCCGGCCGGTCCGCGACCGCGCAGCGTGTGCGGGCGATGCTGTCGCTCGCTCCCCGGGCGGTGCCGCCCGCATCGAACACCGCGAAGCCGCAACGGCATGCGGCCATCGGGCGGCGCCGCGCGCGCGTCGGGCTGCTGACCGGCTGCGCGCAGCAGGTCCTCGCGCCATCCATCAACGAGGCGACGATCCGCCTCCTGACCCGCATGGGCATCGAGGTCGTTGTCACGCGGGACCAGGGCTGTTGCGGCGCGCTCGACCACCATATGGGCCATCATGACTCAGCGATGCGCCTCGCCCGCGCGAACATCGCCACCTGGAGCCGGGAGATGGCACGGGAGGGGCTGGATGCGATCGTCATCAACGCATCGGGATGCGGCACGACGGTGAAGGACTACGGGTTCATGTTTCGTGAGGAGCCGGAGCGCGAGGCCGCCGCGAAGGTTGCCGCACTGGCGGCCGACATCAGCGAGGTGCTGACGCGCTTCGGCTACGCGCCGACCCGCGAGGCGCCGGGGCTGACCGTCGCCTACCACGCCGCGTGCTCCCTGCAGCACGGTCAGAAGATCACCGCCGAGCCCAAGGCGCTGCTGAAGACCGCGGGTTTCACCGTGAAGGAACCCGCCGAAGGGCATATCTGCTGCGGATCGGCCGGCACCTACAACTTGCTGCAGCCCGAGATCGCCAGCCAGTTGAAGGAGCGCAAGCAGGCCAACATCGCCCGCACCGGCGCGGCGTTGGTTGCCTCGGGCAACATCGGCTGCCTGACGCAACTCGGGGACGGAACCATTCCCGCCGTGCACACGGTCGAGCTGCTCGACTGGATGGCGGGCGGGCCGATGCCGGCGGCCGTCGCACTCGTGGGGGTCGCAGCGTGACCGGATTGCGCCCGGCCCTGCTCGCTCTTTCACTGCTGATGCTGCCTGGCTCCGTCGCGGCGCAGCCACCGCCGAGCCGTCAGGAGAATAGGCGCGCCGAGCTCGACACCCTGTTCGAAAGCCTGCGCACCGCGCCGGACGAGGCGAGCGCCGTGATGATCGAGGCGCGCATCCGCACGCTTTGGATCGAATCCGCCTCACCGGCAGCCGTGCTGCTGCTGCGTCGCGGCGCGCGCAACCTCGCCGCCCGCACGCATGGCGAGGCGCTGGAGGACTACGATGCAGCCATCATCCTCAGCCCGGACAGCGCCGAGGCGTGGCACCAGCGGGCCCAGGCCTATGCCGCCATGGGGGACGCTACGGCTGCGGCGCGCGACCTGCAGGAAGCGCTCCGGCTGGAGCCGCGGCATTTCGGGGCGTTGCTGACCCTGTCGATGCTCCAGGAGGAGCGCGGGGACGCCCGGGCTGCGCTGCGCAGCATGGAGGCCGCGCTGGCGCTGCATCCGAAGCTGCACGGCGGGGCCGAACGCGTACGCGAACTGCGCCGCAAGGCGGAGGGCGACGCGACCTGACAAGTGAAGCGGGGTCGTCGTGCACCGGAGCAACCCGCGGATGGCAGGGGACGGATGCCCCGTGTCATTCTCCGGCCATGCCAGACGATCTCCGCATCCCTTCCGCTGACGACGCCCGCTGGGCGGCCGTGCTGGCTCGCGATCCCGCCCCTCCGGCCGGACCCTTCCTGTATGCGGTGACGACGCAGGGGGTGTTCTGCCGGCCGGGGTGCCCGTCCCGGGCGCCGTTGCGGCGGAATACGCGATTCTTCGCCGATGCGCCCGCCGCGGAGGCCGAGGGGTTCCGGGCGTGCAAGCGGTGCGACCCGAAGGGGGAGAGGGCGGCGATCCATGCCGCAGCTATCCGGGCGGCGTGCGCGCTGATCGAGGAGAGCGAGACCATCCCCTCTCTGGCGACACTGGCGGACCGGGCTGGCTATGCGCGCCACCATTTCCTGCGGTTGTTCCGCGACATCACCGGGGTGACGCCCCGGTCATATGCGGAGAGCGTGCGCGCGCGGCGGCTGGCGGCGGCGCTCGCCGGTGGGGCGCGGGTGGTGGATGCCGTGGCGGAAGCGGGGTTCGGCAGCGAGAGCCGGGTCTACGAAGATAGCGGACGCGTGCTTGGCATGACGCCGGGGGCCGCCAGGCGCGGGGGCGATGGCGAGGTGATCCGGGTGGCGCTGGCTGACAGTGCGCTCGGGCTGCTGATGGTCGGCGCCACGGAGGCCGGGATCTGCTTCATCGGGTTCGGCGAGGATGAGGCCGGCCTACGGGGAGACGTGATGCATCGCTTTCCGAGGGCGCGGGTCACAGATGCGCCGGAGGCGCTGGCCGACGCGGTGCGGCAGGTTGTCGCATTCATCGCCGAGCCGAAGGCGGCGCTGGACCTCCCGCTCGATCTGCGTGGGACGGCGTTCCAGCGACAGGTGTGGGAAGCACTGCGGGCAATCCCTCTGGGCGAGACGCGCAGCTATGCCGGTCTCGCCGCCGAGATGGGGATGCCGCGCGCGACGCGGGCGGTGGCGCGGGCTTGTGCGCAGAACAAGGTGTCGCTTGCTGTGCCGTGCCACCGAGTGGTGGGCAAGGATGGCGACCTGACCGGGTATCGCTGGGGGGTGGAGCGCAAGCGCGCACTGCTCGCCGGAGAGAAGGCCGGGCGGCGGGGCGGATGATGCGCAGGGCGGGCAGTGGTTTGTCATCGCTGGCCCGCGCCCCCGCAGGCTCAGGAAGCCGGATTTCCTGATCGGCTGCATAGGCTCGCCGCCTCGATAGTGTCGTCGCTCGCGAGAGCTGGGGCGAAAGCGTGCGGGGAAGCACCCGCTCAAAGGCCCTGTCGCAGCGTCTGGATGGCCTTCGCACTACCGAGGATAAGCGGGCGTCCCCAAACGCGCGGCGGCGGGCTTCCGAAGCCGCGGAAGTCGTTCCAGGCATCCCCGTCGCGAACCGACGCGGCCAAGCCCGATGCCTGCACCAGGCACACGCCCGCTGCCACATCCCAGACGTTGGGGCGCGCGAAGTTCGCCACCTCGAGCAGCCCTGCGGCAACGAAGGCGCATTCGATGGCAGCCGAACCAGTCTTGCGGAAATCCCAGCCAGCTTCGTGGATGCCCGCCAGATAGGGCGTCCCGGCGAGCCTGCGTCGTATCGAGGGGTTCTCGCGCATCGCCATCGCTTCGCCTTCAAATTTCAGCGGACTGCCCGCGTGCGCATGGTAGATGCCGGCGCGCAGGGCGTGCGTCGCGGAGCACCAGATGGCGCCAACGACCGGCACGCCTTGATGCAGCACCGCGATCGACGCGGCGAAGAGCGGAAAGCCGTTGATGAAGTTTGAAGTGCCGTCGACGGGGTCGATCGCCCATACGGTGGCGGCCTCGCGCGACGGCTCGTCCATCTCCTCGCCGAGGATGTCATGGCTTGGAAACTGATCGGCGACACGCTTGCGGATCAGCGATTCCACATTGTGATCGACTTCCGACACCGGGTCTCGGTAGCGGGGCGGGGCATCCTCCCCCACAAAGGTCTTGTAGCGGACCGTCAGCGTTCGCCCCAACGCGTTGACGATTTCCGCACCGGCAAGCCGAGCCATCGCAACGGCCGTCTGCTCCCATTCGACAAGGACGGCCGGGTCGGGCCAGGCGTCATGCTCATTCATGGCAATACCTTTGGTACGAGGACATCGAGCGGACGGCGGCGAAGTCGCATCCGGATCGTGCCGGAGGCCTCGCAAAGCTTGTCGTCGACTCGCAGGGAATGACCTTCGATCTCGATCTCGATCCGCCTGGCGGCTATCGCCTTCATTGGGGAATGTTCTGGATCAGGATCCTGTAGCCATTTGTGCATGGCCGCCCGGTGCTCCTCGAGAAGCCAGCAGGCAACCATGTGCCGCGGAGGCTTGGCCACGTGGAGCGCCAGAGGCAGGTTTGGACCAATCATCGCGATGTTCGACGCCTCGAACGCGAGCACGGGCTGGTCCAGCATCTCACCATCGATCACGATCCGGGAACGAAGCGCCTTTGCCTCGGCCAGCGCCTCAATGACGCGCTGTTGCCCAGCCTTCCTTTTGGTCTGACTGTCTTCATGTTGTCCTTTCGCGCTTACCAGGCTGACGAGCGCGCCAAGCCCGACTCCTTCGACGAACTGACGGGTGAGGTTCTCCGCTGCCAGCTTGCCCACATGAAGGGAGACGCAATCGGCGCCGCCGAAGCTGCGAAATGCGCTGGCGGGGTCGGTGAAGACGCCCAGTGACCGTGCGACATTGTTTGCCCCGCCCGTCGGGACGATGAGCATCTTCGCAGCCGTCCGATCGAGCCGGGAGACCGCCTTGGAGATGGTGCCGTCGCCACCGACGACCGCAACGGGCCCGGTCACTGTGGCGAGCGCGCGAAGCGAGGCCGGATCCTTCGCGTCGAGGTAAGTGGCATTCAGCTTCAGATCCCGGCACAGGGAGAGCACGCGGTCGCGCGGCCATTCCTGCTCTCCGGCCTCTGCGTTGTGGAAGATCGTCAGGTCCATTTGCGGTCCACCGTTTTCAATCTCGATTCTCACGCTTCAGCGGCCCGAGCGCGTAGAGCGTGACGGCGGTGAAGGCCGTAATCACGACCGCGACGTCATACGCAGCGAGTGCCGCTGAAACGCCGATCGCGCCGGTGGCCCAGAGCGCGGCCGCTGTCGCTGTCCCGTGTACTTCGCCACCATTTTTCAGGATGGCCCCACCGCCGATGAATCCCATCCCGGTAATGATGCCTTCGATGACGCGGGCGAGAGCTTCGGGATGGTCGGCCGTTATGCGCTCAGTCGCTTGGATGAACGCGCACGATGCCGCAGCAACCAGTGGGAATGTCCGAAGGCCGGCGCTTCTCGCTTCGCGTTCGCGATTCCAGCCAATGACCAGCGCCAACGCGTAGGCAACGGCCAGGTCCCTGACATGCGGGAAGAAGGCCAGCTGCCTAACGTCCGGCAGGAGATCCGTGGGATTCATAGAAGCGGAACGTTGTGCTGCCGGTAGCGGTTTCGGGCCCGGCGCCCGGGCAACTGCCTGCGGGCCGACGCAATTTGCCGGGATGGTGCGATCTGCCCATAGCGTCCGCCGCGCCTCGCCAAGCATCCGGCACGCGTCACGAGAATCCCGCTTCACGGCGGAACTTCATTGAGGAAGTGGCCTACGGCCCTCGACGCTGCTCTCGGTCAGCGGCCTATGGGTGAGCATCAGCCCCGTCGACAGGCACGCGATCCGCGCTGCTCCGCGGCCGATATCTCCAAAGCGGCGCTCCTCGACGCATACCGGGAGGCCACGGCAGGCCAGGCCGAAGAACACCAGGCCGGCTTCCCCTTCACCCGAATCGTCGGTGTAGCCCGTGATAGACAAGGCTATGTCCGCCCGTGACCTGGCCAGAGCACCCGCCGCCATTGCCTCGGCAACATCGTGCGACACCGCCCCCAACCGCGCCAGCAGGTCGGCATCCACGCCCAGCATCTCGATCTTCGCCTCATCCGCGTAGCAGACGAATCCGCGCTCGAAGGCGTGGGAGCAGCCTTCGATGTCAGTGAGCAGCGCTGCGAGAAGACCACGGGTGCAACTTTCGGCGGTTGCCACGCGCAGCTCCCGATCGCACGCGGCCTTCAACACCTCGAACGCCATGTCCGCGACATCGCGAGGAATGGCTGGCGAGATCGTTTTGGGCGCATCACTCGTAGAACATCCAATCACCACGGCGCGGCGGCGGTGCGCCGCCGCGCCGTGCCGATCACGCCCTCTTCATGTTCTTGGCCCGCTGGTTGGCTCCCGCCTTCGCAAGAGAGCTAAGGTCCTTATCGGTCTTCGTTTCCTCCTGCAGCGTCGCGTCCAGAAGCGCTGCCGCGTCAGGCTGTCCCAGCTCCATGGCCCAGCTCTTGAGCGTGCCGTAGCGGGTGATTTCATAGTGCTCCACAGCCTGGGCGGCGGAGATCAGGCCCGCGTCGAGCGCCGGCGTGCCCGCGAACTCTTCCATGATCTCCTCGCCCTCGGCGATGATTCCCTCGATGGCATCGCAGGTCTTGCCGCGCGCCGCCTTGCCGAAGACTTCGAATACCTGCGTGAGGCGCTCGACCTGGCCCTGTGTCTCGTCACGGTGTTTGAGGAAGGCTTCCTTCAGCTCCGGCGCCTGCGCTGCGCGGGCCATCTTTGGCAGTGCGCGCAAAATGCGACGCTCCGCGTAGTAGATGTCCTTCAGCGTGTCGTGGAACAGGTCTTCAAGGGTCTTGTCCTTGGCCATGGCTCGGATTCCTTCGTGTGCGGGTCAGCGGCAGATGAATCAGGACGGCATGCCCGGCACGAGGCTTGCCGCGAGAAAGCTGTCGCCTCGGCGAGTGCCCGAAGCTTCGCCGACCATTCGGCGACTGGCTTCTCTGCCGCCGGCGTCAAAGGGGCCTTGAGGCCGGCAAGAGATGCCGAAGCGGGGGGACGCGATTGAGGTGTGCCATGATCTCGCCGTTAGGCGACAAAGGCAGAACCGCCTAGCGGGCCGCGAAGTTTCGCCCGCCACCCTGCGGCAACGAAAAAATGGACCGCTGCGGATGACGAATCTCGTGAGCTTGACGAAGGCGCGCAACTCGCTGCCGCCGGCCAGGCGGCCGAGGTGTTTGAGGGCCTTCAGATCGGCCAGTCAGGCGGTGAACTGCTTGCCGACCGCGGCGGGGCGGGGAGGCGCGTGGCCTTCAGCTTTTCGGACAAATCGGGGTTGGGGAGCTTATTCGGGGGACCGTTCAGGGCGGTGAGGAAGCCGAGGCGACGGATAAGGACGATGAATCTGAGGCCTCGGAGACGGATGGCTCGGCGGCAGGCGCGGAAGATGAGGGGGCGATCTCGTTCAGGGGGTGGTTGGGAAAGTGGTCCTTGATGGCTTCGAGGAGGCGTTCCCAGAGGCCGGCATGGGTGAGGCGGCGGAAGTAGCGGGAGACGGTGTCGGGCTTGCCGTGTTCCGGGGGGAGGGCTCGCCAGGGGTCGGTGGTGCAGGCGAGGTGGAATATGGCGTTCATGCGGGCGCGGAGGTCGCCGATCTGACGACCGGCGGGGGAGCGGGGGAGGATGAAGGGGAGGAGGGCGTGGAATTGGAGGGGGGTGAGGACGGAGGGGTTCATGGACGGAGCTGTTACGTGCGCCGCGTCAAAAAAGCAATAAATTCCCACCGTGGGCCTGGACAGTCAACGATCGGTAACCCAGGCATGTACCTACCGCATAGAAATCTACATCGGAATTCACCATCAGACTATCCGAAGCGACGCAAAGGTAATTGTGCTACCTCGCGCGACAGTTCTTCTATAATATTCTTTGAATCATCCTTCAGCATCCGATTCAAATATTCAGCCAAAACCCTATCGAAATCAACATTATTTATAGGAGAATCTTTTGGTGCAATAATAAAATTATACGATGTCAAATATCTTATGCGGAGGGCGCTGCGTCCAGTCGTGTCTACATATTTTCCGTCAATATATGTTCCACCGTCGTCATATTCAGACCTGCTGAAAGAGTGTGACCCAGCATACAGGCCATACTCCTCTGAAGCGTAGCCGTTTCGTTCAACGCGCTCTTTTAGTCGATCTGGATCAATATCATAGAGGCCGGTGGGCACCATGGGGTCTGCCTCGACGTAAACAAAATTCCATTTATAAGTGGGGCCGGGAACCGCAGCTATTCGTCGAATGCTGAGTTCATCGTGATTAATTAGTACGACAGATGTATCAATTTTGTCGAAGTTCTGAATATCAAGGTTCCCGTCGCGCCACCACCAGATCGGAGCCGCGTCGCTAAATCTCAGCGGAGCTTGGAGTAGACGACCAAGGCGATCGATCGCGTCCGTTGTGTCTTCGAACCATGCCGTGCTTCGAGTGCCGGGAAATGCCTGCTGAAATCGGTCGAAAAAGAAAGACAGGGACGTCCCTCCCGCAAAACGTGGTAGCAGCGACTTCGGGTTAACCACAGCCGTGGCGACTGGCGGGCCTGAGCCGGGCGGCACGGGCGGAAGCATTGGCACGGGCGGCTGAGGCAGCGTGCCGGGCGGCTTCTTTCGGCCGTCTACGGCTAGGTCAAGTACGATTTCGGCTAACAGGAGTTGATCGAAAGGCTTGATAGCGCCGCCTTCGCCGCGTGCGCCTCCGCGTTCGGACAGTAACTGATTTAGCTTTCCTAGATGTTCATTGTCGGCCTCATGATTCAGAAGAAATTTCGTGAGATGATCTAGCCCCAGTCGAGTATCGTACTCGGCTCCTTTTCCGAGGCCGTCAGCTAACGCACGTGCCATGGCGGCTGCGCGCATAATGGGCTTAGGAACTCGGTCGTCGCCGTCGAACTGCGGAAGCCCACCCCTATTGTTTGCGGCTACGCTGAGGAACTGATGGCGTACTTTTTGCGTAGCGCTTATGCTGCCCGCCAGCAGACGATCACAGGGCGCGCTCGAGGCCGCGCCCGGTAAACCGCCAACCAAGGTGCCACTAGGAAGGTCGATGAAAATATTGCTGGAATAGAAGGAGGGCTGATTCTCCTTCTGTATGTCTAAGTCAATCTCAATTTGAGTGACCGCCACCACGCTTGCAAACGGTTCAACGACACGGCGCTCTAATGTTTGTAGAAGAGTAAGCTCAAGTTGTTTCTTGTAAGGCAGGAACTGCTCGAGCCAAATAGCGCGCTGCAGTGCATTCATCGATGTTCCGAATTTTATGACAATATCTATGTCGCTTAGCGGCGTGAACTGCGCGCCGTTGCGATAGACCAAACTACCAAATAAGAATACTTTTTCTGCGCCACGTTCTTTTATAATTAATTTCGACCAGTCATCTAGTTCTTTTTTGATTTTATCGATATCTACATTCGACATACGTAAAGTCCTCAAGACTAATTGAGAAATTAAGGCACAGATCCACGGCCGGTGCAACATCGGCTCTCCACTGTGAGAGCTTCCGTGACGAAATCATAACAATCCTACGTTTCCGGATCGCTTCCGACGAGATATTTCTCAGGCCGAGGGGCTCCTGAACGTCCCGCTTCCCGTTCGTCGTCGACTACCAGCCCATCGCCACTTACTGGGCCTTCGGGTTGAGCAAGACACACGTCGCGCGTGATCACATACGGAGTCTCGTGCTGGGTGTGCGGCGTTTGCGTCATGTCCAGGTCAACAGCCTGGTACATCCGGTGCTCATCGAGAGGAAACACCATGCCAAAGAACATGATCTGCCTCTGGTACGACAAGGACGCTGAGCAAGCCGCGCGCTTCTATGCCGGGGTGTTCCCGGACAGTGCGGTGCAGGCCGTGCAGCGGGCGCCGAGCGACTATCCGTCGGGCACGAAGGGCGATGTGTTGACGGTGGAGTTCACCGTGTTCGGCATTCCCTGCATCGGGCTGAATGGCGGCACGGCCTTCAAGCACAGTGAGGCGTTTTCCTTCCAGATCGCGACGGAGGATCAGGAGGAGACTGACCGCTACTGGAATGCCATCGTCGGCAATGGCGGGCAGGAGAGCCAGTGCGGCTGGTGCAAGGATCGCTGGGGCATTTCGTGGCAGATCACGCCGCGGGTGCTGACGGAGGCGATGGCGGCGGGCGGCGATGAGGCCAAGCGTGCGTTCGAGGCGATGATGCTGATGAAGAAGATCGACGTCGCCGCGATCAAGGCTGCCCGCCGCGGCTGACGCGCGCGCTGCGCCGGATGGCTCCCGCACTCGCCACCCGCGCAACAGACTGACAGCCCGAAGGTGCAGGAAACTGAGTTTCCTGCCGGGGTGCAGGGGCAGAGCCCCTGCGTCTCACCGCCGCGTCACTTCACGGTCGCGACCCGCAGCGCGTTCGTCGTCCCTGGCGTTCCGAAGGGCACGCCGGCCGTCACCACCACCTCGTCCCCGTGCTTGGCGAAGCCTTCTGCCTGTGCTGCGCGGACGGCGCGGGCGACCATCTCGGTCATGGAGTGGATTTCGCTGACTTCCACCGGGTGCACACCCCACACCACTGCCATGCGGCGGGCGGTGGTTTCGCTTGGGGTCAGGCCCAGGATGGGGCAGTTCGGGCGTTCGCGCGCGACGCGCAGGGTGGTGGAGCCGGTGGAGGAGAAGGTGGCGATCACCTCCGCCTCGATCGTTTCGGCCACCTGGCGGGCGGCGGTGGCGATGGCGCCGGCGCTGCTGCGCTCGGGGGTGGGGCGGGATGAGTCCATCAGGCGCCGCCAGTCTATGTCCTGTTCCACGCGGGCGACGATGCGGTCCATCATGTTCACCGCCTCATAGGGGTATTGGCCGGCGGCGGTTTCGGCGGAGAGCATGACGGCGTCCGCGCCATCGAAGACTGCCGTCCCGACATCGGACACCTCGGCGCGGGTCGGCGATGGCGCCGTGATCATCGATTCCAGCATCTGGGTGGCGACAACGACGGGCTTGCCGAGGGCGCGGGCGGTGCGGACGATGCGCTTCTGGACGAGGGGGACTTCCTCGGGTGGGAGTTCGACGCCGAGGTCGCCGCGGGCGACCATGACGCAGTCCGTCAGGGCCAGGATGGCGTCGAGGTTCTCGACTGCCTGCGGCTTCTCCATCTTCACCATCACCCAGGCGCGCCCGTCGACGATGCGCTTGCATTCGGCGACGTCCTCGGCGCGCTGCACGAAGGACAGGCCGATGTACTCGACGCCCAGCGGGAGCACGAAGTCGAGGTCGGCGCGGTCCTTCTCGGTCAGCGCGGGGATGGGAAGGGCGACGTCGGGGACGTTGACGCCCTTGCGGTCGGAAAGGGGGCCGCCGACGACGACTTCGGTTTCGAGGTGATCGGGGCGCGCGCGGGTGACGCGGAGGCGTAGCTTGCCGTCATCGAGCAGGAGCGTGGTGCCGATCTGGGCGGCCTCGATGATCTCGGTGTGCGGCAGGTTCACGCGGCGGACGTCGCCGGGGGTGGGGTTGAGGTCCAGGCGGAAGGACTGGCCGGTCTGGAGCTGGACGCGACCGGCTTGGAACTTGCCGACGCGGAGCTTGGGGCCTTGGACGTCCACGAGAATGCCGATGGGCCGCCCGACCTTGTGTTCGACGTCGCGGATCATGGCGATGCGGGCGGCATGGTCTTCGTGGGAGCCATGGGAGAAGTTGAGGCGGAAGACGTCGACGCCGGCACGGTGGATGCGTTCGATCATCTCCGGAGTGGATGAGGCGGGACCAAGGGTGGCGAGGATCTTGGTGCGGCGGCGGCGGCGAAGGGCCGGGCGGGTGGCCATGCGGACATATCCTTCCGGCTTCGAGGCGGGCGGGTCGTCTAGGTCGGGGCGGAGAAGCTTGGTTTCGACGCCGAGGATGCGCGCGACGTCGATGACGCGGTCGTCGGGAACGCGACGCCATTGGGAGACGGCGGCGGTGGAGATGCCGAGCTCGGTTGCGATGCGGGTGATGGCGCCGCGGCGGGCGAAGAGGTCTTCGAGGGTCGGGTCGCGCATGGGATTATCTTATACGGGATAAGTCGGCGGTGCCGAGTATCAAGTTTTTCTTACGATACTTAAGTTAAGGGGCTTCATCCGATGAGGATGGCGCGGAAGTCGTTGACGTTGGTGAGGGTCGGGCCCGTGACGAGCAGGTCGCCGACCGTGGAGAACAGGCGGTGGCTGTCGTGGCCGGCGAGGAGGGCGCGGGGGTCGAGGTCGGCTCGGCGGGCGCGGGCGAGGGTGTCGGGCGTGGCGAGGGCGCCGGCGTTGTCCTCGGAGCCGTCGATGCCGTCGGTATCGGCCATCAGGATCCAGATGCCGGGGTTCCCGGCGAGAGCGAGCGTGGCGCCGAGGAGACACTCGCCGTTGCGGCCGCCGCGGCCCGGCGTGGGGGAACGGATGGTGACAGTGGTCTCGCCGCCGGAGAGCAGGACGCAAGGGGCCGGCAGTGGGTGGCCGTGGGCGCGGGCGGAAAGGGCAACGCCGGCAAGGGCGGTGCCGAGTTCGCGGGCCTCGCCTTCGAGAGCGTCGCCGAGGATGAGCGGGGTGAGGCCGAGGGTACGAGCGGCCGAGGCGGCGGCGTCGAGAGCCATGAGCGGTGTGGCGATGAAGCGGTAGTCGGTGGTGGCGAGGCGGGGGTCGCCGGGCTTGGGGGATTCCTCGGTGGCGGCGGCCAAGTG
The DNA here is from genome assembly GCF_018129025.1 of Neoroseomonas terrae. GTDB lineage: Bacteria > Pseudomonadota > Alphaproteobacteria > Acetobacterales > Acetobacteraceae > Neoroseomonas > Neoroseomonas terrae. The sequence continues at coordinate 74,595 of NZ_JAAEDI010000004.1, forward strand.
GGCGATGACGGCGGCCGGCAGCGTCATGCCGTAATGGGCGACGAGGGCGCGGGCGTGCTCGAAGGTCGATGGGTCGGGGACGGTGGGGCCGGAGGCGATGACGGTGGGGTCGTCGCCGGGCACGTCGGAGATGGCGAGGGTGATGAGGCAGGCGGGGTGGGCCGCTGCCGCGAGCCGGCCGCCGGAGAAGGCGGAGAGGTGGCGGCGGATGCAGTTCATCTCGTGGATGGTCGCACCCGAGGCCAGGAGGGCCTTGTTGACGGCGATGAGGTCCGGGAGCGTCAGGCCGGGCGCGGGGAGGGTGGTGAGCGAGGAGCCGCCGCCGGAGACGAGGAAGAGGACGAGGTCGTCCGGGCCGGCCTGGGCGGCGAGGTCGAGCATGCGTTGGGCGGCGGTGGCGCCGGCCTCGTCCGGGACGGGGTGGGCGGATTCGGCGACCTCGATGCGGGTGGTCGGGTAGCCGTGGCCGTAGCGGGTGGTGACGAGGCCGTGCATCGGGACGTCGGGCCAGGCGGCCTCGACGGCGGCAGCCATGACGGCGGCGGATTTGCCGGCGCCGAGGACCAGGACGCGGCCGGCGGGCTTCTCGGGCAGGTGGTGGGCCAGCACCTTGCGTGGATCGGCGCTGGCTACCGCCGCATCGAACAGGCTGCGTAGCGCCCGCCTCGCGGCTGCGTCGTCAAATGCCATGCGCGTCATCCCGTCCGGTGTAGCGCGGCATCATCCCCGGTCCTGGCCGGAGAGCAATCCCGGGCTCGCCGGCAGGCTGGCGGCTAGCTGCAGCTCATCTCGTCCCAGGCCTGCACGGTCAGGTGACGCCGGATGCGGCCGTCGCGCAGTTCGAGCGTCATCGCCGAGACCACGTGGCAGCCATCCGGATAGGCGCAGCGCTCCACGAAGGCGGCGCGACCGCCGCCGACGACTTCCTCTCCGACCGCATGGGTCATCTCGCGCGCGCAGACGTCGCGCCAGAAGGCCTCGATCGCGGGGCGGCCGACCAGGCGCATGGGGGCGCTCGGTGGGCGATCGCGGTCGACGATCTCCATCTCCGCATCATCGGCGTAAAGTCCGATGAGCGTATCGACATCGCTCCGTTCCAGGGCCTGCTTCATGGCTGCGAGGTCGAAGCGGGCCGTGCCGGCCCCGGCGCTGTCAATCATGGCCGATCCTCCCTGCGCGACGGCCATGGTGCCGTCGCGCCGGCGACTATAGCCCGGCCGTCGCCGCTTGGCCGGATTTCCGAAGATGCAGGGAGGTTGGCGGAAGGGCCGGCCTGCCCCAGATTGCGGGGCAGCAAGGAGGTTCTGCCATGCCAGTTCCCGAGATGGACGACGCCACGCGCACCGCGCTCGAAGCCGCGGCCTTCCGCAGATTGGTGCAGCATCTGCGCGAGCGCAACGATGTGCAGAACATCGACATGATGAACCTGGCCGGCTTCTGCCGGAACTGCCTGTCGCGCTGGTATCGGGAGGCGGCTGTGGCGCAGGGCATCGCCCTGGCCGACCCCGATGCGCGGGAGATCGTCTATGGCATGCCCTATGCCGAGTGGCAGGCGCAGCACCAGACGGAGGCGACGCCTGAGCAGAAGGCGAAATTCGCCGCCGGGAATCCGCGGCATTGAGAGGCAAGGTTGATGGCGCGCCGCCCCAAGGCTAAACCCGCCGCCCTTCAGACGGAGGCGCGGAACATGTCAGCAGCGGCGAAACAGGAAGACACCGAGGTCGGCGGTATTGCGGCCGATCGGCTGCGCTCGATCATCGAGCGGGTCGAGCGGCTCGAGGAGGAAAAGAAGGCCCTTTCCTCGGACATCAAGGACATCATGGCCGAGGCGAAGTCGGCGGGCTTCGATGTGAAGGTGATCCGCGCGATCATCCGCATCCGCAAGCAGGAGCCGGCGGATGTGGAGGAGCAGGAGACGCTGCTCGACCTGTACCGCCGCGCGCTGGGCATGTGACGGAGCGACAGGCGGGCCGCGACGGCGTCAGGCCCGCCTGTGCGACATCCGTCCAAGGTGATGCGCGCGCCTCCGTCAGTTCACGGTAGTGCGCGCCTCCGTCAGTTCACCGTGATGCGCGCCTCCGTCGCGACGCTGCGCCAGCGCAGGACGTCCTCGCGTAGGGCCTCGCGGAACTGCGGCAGGCCGAGCGGCGCGGGGCGCGCGCCTTCGGCTTCCAGGAAGCGGAGATAGGACGGCACCCGCACGGCCTTTCCGATTTCCTCGTTCAGCCGCTGCTGCACCGGGGCAGGGACGCCGCGCGGGGCGAGGATGCCCCACCACACCGTCACTTCGAAATCGATGCCGGTGGATTCGCGGATGGTTGGCACGTTCGGCAGGTCCACGTCGCGTTCGGCGGTGCTGACGGCGATCATCGGCACGGTGCCGGCCTCCAGCAATCCGCGCACCGAGGCGATCGTCGTCATCAGGAAGTCGATACGCCCGGCGACGAGGTCGGCCTGCGCCGGGGCGATGCCCGCATAGGGCACCGCCTCCATCCGGAGGCGGCTGGCCAGATTGAACGCCTCCTTCGCGAAATGGCCGACGCCGCCGAGGCCGGCCATGCCGTAGAGCAGCGCGCCGGGGTTTGCCCGGGCATAGTTCACGAGCTGCCCCATGGTGCGGAACGGGCTGTTCGGCTTGGTGACGACCACCATCGGCGCCGTGCACAGGCGCTGGATCGCGTCGAAGCTGTCCAACGCATCGAAGGAGGTGCGGCGAATGGTCGAGCTGGTCGCGAAGGAACTCGACGCCAGCAGCAGCGTATGGCCATCGGCCGGCGCGCTTGCGACGAAGGCGGCGCCGATCGACCCGGCGGCGCCGGGGCGGTTCTCCACCACCACCGGCCGGCCCAACGAGCCGTGCAGCATCTCGGCGACCGGCCGGGCGAAGTTGTCGTTGCTGCCGCCGGGGGTGAACGGCACCACAAGGCGGAGGTTCTGGCTCGGCCAGCCCGGCGTCGGGTTCGCGAGGGCGAGCCCGGGCGCGGACAGCCCTGCAGTCACGGTGAGCAGGCTGCGGCGATTCAGTCGGACGGACACGGCGTTTCCTCCTTCAGCACCGCCAAGGCATGGTGCTATCGACGCTTGATGAATTGATATTGTTGTACGGACATGATTATGACCTTCTGGCGCATGAATCAATGAACCGCGCGCGACGCGGTCGGCCCGCACCCTCTCTCGCGGCACCGGCGGCGGTGACGGATGCTGCTCAGCTCCTGGCCGGCAGCCAGCCGCTTTACGCATCAGTGGCGACGGCACTCGCGGCGGAGATCCTCGACGGCCGGCGCCCCGTGGGCACGCTGCTGCCGACGGAACAGGAGCTGTGCCAAAGCTTCGGCGTCAGCCGGTCGACCGTGCGGCAGGCGCTCCGCCGACTCGGGGAACTCGGCCTGGTCGCGGGTGCGCAGGGGGTCGGCACGCGCGTCGTCGCCGACCAGCCGCGCGGGCAATACGTGCTTGCCGTGCAGTCCGTGACGGATGTCATGGGCTATGCGGCGCGTGCCCGGCTGGAGATCGGCGGGCGGGAAACGGTCACCGCCGACGCGCTGCTGGCCGACCGCATCGGCTGCCAGCCGGGGTCGCGCTGGGTCCATGTCTCGGGCCTGCGGCGTCCAGCGGAAGGGCGCGGCATCATCTCGATCTGCGATCTGTACATCGCCGATGAGTTCGCGGAGCTCGCCATGTCCGACGAGCTCGCGGCGACGCCGGCCTATCGGCTCATCGCGCGCCGGCGCGGCATCGCCGTGGAGGCGGTGGAACAGGACATCGGCGCGATCGCGCTCGACACGGCGCAGGCGGCGGCGCTCGGCGTCGCGGAGGGATCGCCGGGCCTGCATATCCGCCGGCAGTTCTTCGCCGCGGCGGGCAAGCTGATCGAAGCGACGACGAACATCCACGCGGCGGCGGAGCACTTCGTCTATTCGCTGAGGCTCGGGGCGCCGGAGGACGCGTAAGAAAAGAAGAGCGGGGGAGTGAACTCCCCCGAATCCCCCTCCTTTTTCTATCAGTTGGAGACTGACAGCCGAGGTCGGCGCCAATAGCCAGAAAAAGGGTGGGGGTTCGGGGGAGGTTCTCCTCCCCCGACCTTCAGCCGGCCAGCGCCTCGGCGAGCGGCGCGACGTCGGCCAACTCGTCCACCCGCCACAGCATCTCCAGCGCCTGCTTCGCACGCGCCTCGCCCAGCCGCGGCGCGGCGAGGCCGAGGAACTTCTCGATCACCGCCTCGTCGCTCAGTGGCTTGGTCGCGGAGCCGTAGGGCTCCATCACGGTGCGCCGCAGGACGCGGCCATCCGTGGTCGTCACGGCCACTTTCGCGCCGCGCTTGCGCGGGTAGATATCGTCGCACTCGGCCTCGACCTCGGTGAGGATGCGCGGGGCGAGGCCCAGGATCGCTTCGTCGGCGCGCTCCGCCTCCCCGAAATCGGCGAGCGTCACGCGGCCGCGCACGAGGGCGGTGGCGACAACGAAGGGGATGCTCATCTGCGCGGTGGTCATCTCGGACCAGCCGACCTTGCCGTGGGCCGCAGCGACGGCGTAGCTGCCGATGTCCACGGCCTTCACCTGGTCGGCGGTGAGGCCGTCATCCGCTGCCATTTCGAGTACCGCATCCACCATGGCGTGGATGTGCCGGCAGGAAGCGTAGGGCTTCATGTAGCAGTTCGCGACAGCGAAGCGGGACTTCGGGTGATTGTCGCCGGCCGCGAGGATGTCGAGCGTCGAATAGTCGAACTGGCCGGTATCCCCGCCGGCATAGGCGTTGAAGTAGCCGTCCTTGAACTCCAGCGCGCCGCGAGGTGCGGGCAGGCCAGCTTCGGTCAGCAGGGCGGCGAGCACGCCCTCGCGCGTGGCATGCCCCGGGTGGGTCCGCTTCACGTCGCCGCCTGCGAGGAAGGTGAAGAGGCCCGCGGCCGAGGAGGCGGCGGTGCCGATGACATTCTCCACTTGGTCGGCATCATAGTTGAGCAGCACGGCGGCGGTGCAGCCGGCGGCGAAAACGCCCGCGGTGCCGGTGTTGTGAAAGCCCCGCCAGCGTGCGCGGGGATGGCTGGCCGCCGAGATGCGGCAGGCGACCTCGTAACCGGCGACAACGGAGGCGAGGAAGGTCTCGCCGTCCACGTGGCGCTGCGCGCCGAGCGCCAGCGCAGCCGGGACGACGACGCCGCCGGGATGGACGGAACCGGCCCGATAGCCGTCGTCGAGTTCCAGCCCATGGCCGCAGGTGCCGCCGACATAGGCGGCGGAGAGCACGTCGTAGCGCTGCTGCACGCCGGCCATCGGGACCGTGCCAGCGCCGATGCCGGCGGCAGCGAAGGCCTTCTCCACCGATGCTGTCGCATCCTGCGTGGCGCCGGCGATCATCGCGCCGAGCGTGTCGATGGTGTGGCGCCGCGCGGCATGCCGTGCGAAATCGTCGACCTGCGCGAGGTCGAGGCCCGCCACGAACTCCGAGAGGACGCGCGTGGGGCCGGTCGTCGTGGCGCGGGCGTCTGGGATGGGCATGTCCATGGCTGCGTTTCCTTCTGCCTAAGCCCCGGCGGGCGGCTTGTTGTCATCTTGTGCGGACAAGATTATGACCGCGGCCATCTGAACGCAAGCTGGCGGCGACACGAGGAAACGAGAGCATGACCGAGCCCGACACCCTTCTCGAAGCGCAGGACGGGTTCGTCGTCACGCTGTCGATCAACCGGCCGCCCAACAACCACATCAACCGGGACCTGATCGTCCGCCTCGCCGAACGGCTGGAGGCGCTGGATGAGGATGAGGGCTGCCGCGCCATCGTGCTGACCGGCGCGGGCAAGCACTTCTGCGCGGGGGCAGATTTCTCGAAGGGTGATTCGGGCGGGCTGGCCTCGCCGGAGGGCAAGCCCGGGCGCATCCTGTATGTCGAGGCGACGCGGCTGTTCCGCACGCGGAAGCCCATCGTCGCGGCGGTGCAGGGGGCGGCGATCGGGGCGGGGCTCGGCCTGGCGGTGGTGGGCGATTTCCGCGTGACCTGTGCGGAGGCGCGGTATTCGGCGAATTTCGCCCGGCTCGGTTTCCATGCCGGCTTCGGGCTGTCCTACACGTTGCCGCGGCTGATCGGGGAACAGAAGGCCGCGCTGATGTTCTACACCGGTCGCCGCATCGATGGGACGGAGGCGGAACGCATCGGCCTGGCCGACATGCTGGTGCCGCAGGCGGAGGTCCTGCCCGCGGCGCAGGCGCTCGCGAAGGAGGTGGCGGTGTCCTCGCCGGCCGCGGTGCAAAGCATGCGGGCGTCGATGCGCCGCGACATGGCGGTGGAGTTCGAGCGCGCGACGGAGCGCGAGTTCCACCAGCAGAGCTGGCAGCGCCAGATGGAGGATTTCGCCGAGGGGCGCGCCGCGATGAGCGAGCGCCGCGAGCCGAACTTCAAGGGCCGCTGAGGGGATGAACGCGATCTCCGACCGCGCGGTGCTGGCCGATGCGATCTTCCGCCCGCGCGCCATCGCGCTGATCGGCGCGACCGCCGACCAGACGAAGAACAATGCGCGCGCCCAGCGCGTGCTGAAGAAGAACGGCTATGGCGGCCGCATCCTGCCGATCAACCCGAAGGCGGCGGAGATCATGGGGGATACGGCGTATCCCGATATCCGCGCGGCCCCCGGGCCGGTCGACCATGCCTTCATCATGGTGCCCGCGGCCGCGGTGCCGGACGCGATCGCCGGCTGTGTCGAGAAGGGCGTGAAGGTCGCGACGCTGTACAGCGCAGGCTTCGCGGAGCTGGGCGCCGAGGGGCGCGCGGCGCAGGACCGCATCGTCGCGATGGCACGCGAAGGCGGGCTGCGGCTGATCGGGCCGAACTGCCTCGGTCTGGTCAACGTCACCGATGGCGTGCCGATCACCAACAACGCGGCGGTCGAGGCCGAGGCGCTGAAGCCGGGCTGGCTCTCGGTGGTGTCGCAGAGCGGGTCGATCATGGGCGCGCTGCTGTCGCGCGCCATGGCCCGCAACTTCACCTTCGCGAAGCTGGTCAGCGTCGGCAATGAGAGCGACATCGGCGCCGGCGAGATGGCCGAGCTGATGGTCGAGGACGCGGCGACGCGTTGCGTGCTGATGTTCCTCGAAACGCTGCGCGATGCGCCGAAGCTGGCGGCGGCGGCGCGGCGCGCCCATGCGCTGGGCAAGCCCATCATCGTCTACAAGCTCGGCCGGTCGGATGTCGGGCGGCAGATCGCCGTGTCGCATACCGGCGCGATGGTGGGCGCGGATGAACTCGCCGCGACCTTCTTCCGGGAGAACGGCATCCTGCGTGTCGAGACCCTGGAAGCGCTGGTGGAACTGCCGCGACTGGTGCTGGGGCGCACGCCGCCCAAGGGCAATCGCGTCGCGGTGCTGACCGGCACGGGCGGCGGGGCCGCGATGGTGGTGGATGGTGTCGGGCTGCGCGGGGATGGCGTGGTCGGACCGACGCCGGAGATGCGGGCGCGACTGGCGGCCCAGGGCGTCGAGGTGAGCGACTCCCCGCTCATCGACCTGCCGATGGGCGGTGGCAAGGGCCAGTACACGACGGTGCTGAAGGAGCTTGTCGCATCTGACCATTGCGACGCGGTGGTCGCGGTGCTGGGTTCCACGGCCCGCCTGCGGCCGACGCAGGTGAACGATAACGTGCTCGACGTCTATGACGGGTCGAAGCCGATCGCCGTGTTTGCCGCACCCCAGGCGGATGAGGCGATCCGCATCTGCGACGAGGCCGGCATCGCGGCTTTCCGCACGCCGGAGACCTGTGCGGATGCGCTGCACACCTTCCTGAACTGGCGCGCGCCGAAGCCGGTGGAGAACGTGCCGGCTGCCGCCTGGCGCGGCGCGGCGGAGAAGCTCTACGCCGTCGGCGCGCCGCGGCTCGATGAGGCGCAGGCCTGCGGGGTGTTCGAAGCACTCGGCATCGAAGGCCCCGGCAGCCGCATCGTGGCGACCCCGGCCGAAGCGGCGGGCTTCACCGGGCCGGTCGCGGTGAAGCTGCTGTCGCCCGACATCCTCCACAAGACCGATGCCGGGCTGGTGCGGTTGAATGTCGAGGGCGATGCCGCGATCGGTGCGACCGTTGCCGAGCTGCTGAAGATCGCGGCGGAGAACTTCCCGAAGGCCGAGGTGAAGGGCGTGCTGGTCGCGCCGATGCATCGCGGCCTCGCGGAAGTCATCCTCGGTTATCGGCGCGATCCCGAGGTCGGGCCGGTGGTGATGCTCGGCATGGGTGGCGTGCTGGCGGAGCTGAAGCGCAGCTACTGCGTGCGGCTGGCGCCCGTGACCGAGGCGACCGCGATGGAGATGATCGCGGCGCTGCCGGAGCTGAAGCTGATCCAGGGGTTCCGCAACCTGCCGCGTGGCGATGTCGCGGCGCTGGCGCGCGCCATCCGTTCGATCTCGCTGCTCGCCTGCCTCGATGGCGCGGCCGTGCAGGAAGCCGAGATCAACCCCCTCATCATCCGTGCCGAAGGGCAGGGGGCCGTCGCGGTCGACGGTCTCATCGCCCTCGGCTGACCACGACAGGACGCGTAGCGATGACGATCATCACCGAAGAGGCCCGCATGCTGCAGGACCTCGTCGCCAAATTCGTGGAACGCGAGCTGATCCCGCTGGAGCCGGCCGTGCTGGCGCGCGAGGCATCGGGCCAGAAATGGGCGATGACCGAGGCGGAGGAATCCGCGGTCATGGCGAAGTGCAAGGAACTCGGCCTTTGGGGCCTGGACGTGCCGGAGGAGATGGGCGGCGCGAACCTCGACAACGTCACGCGCATGCTGGTGGAGGAGGAAGTCTCCCGCACCATCACGCCCTTCGAGTTCCCGCCCGACAGCCCGAACCTGCACATGATGCTGTCGGTGGTGAACGAGTATCAGCGCGAGCGGTATCTCCAGCCCTATGCCGACGGCACGGCGAAGTCGGGCATCGCGATCTCCGAGCCCGGCGCCGGCGGCGACCCGGCGGGCATGATCACCCGGGCGCGCAAGGACGGCACCGACTGGGTCATCAACGGCCGCAAGATCTGGGTCAGCCGCGTGCCGGCCGCGGACTTCATCATCGTCATGGCGCGCACCGGCGAGGGCAAGCGCGCCGAGGGCATGACCGCCTTCATCGTCGAGAAGGACACGCCGGGCTTCATCATCGAGCGCGAGATCAAGATGATCGGCGGCCGGCTGACCTATGAGCTGGTCTTCGACGAATGCCGCGTGCCGGAAAGCCAGGTGCTGGGCGCGCTCGGGCAGGGCTATGAGCCGATGCAGCTGCGGCTGAACGTGCGCCGCCTGCAGATGGGCGCTCGCTGCGTCGGGATGTGCCGCCGCGCCATCGAGATGATGACCGAGCAGGCGAAGCAGCGCGTGACCTTCGGCGTGCCGCTCGCCGAGCGCCAGGCCATCCAGTGGTGGATCGCGGATGCCGCCATCAAGATCCATGCGACGCGGCTGATGGTGCTGTCCGCCGCTGAGAAGATGGATCGCGGCGAGGACGTCAAGGACGAGGCGTCGATGATCAAGGTCTTCTCGACCGAGATGGCGCGCGACGTGCTGGACCAGGCCATGCAGACCTTCGGCGCCATGGGCATGACGAAGGAAATGCCGCTGCAGCTGTTCGCGCAGCAGGCGCGGCTGATGCGCATCTACGAAGGCCCGACCGAGGTGCATCGCATGGCGATCGCGAAGCGCGTGCTGCGGCGCGGTTCGGCGTTCTGACGCCGGCCGGCTTCCGCAGACCGGTCGGGGACGCCGGTCAGAGCCCGGCGAAAAGGCGCGTCGAGAGGTAGCGTTCCGCGAAGGAGGGGGCGATGGCGACGACGAGGCGCCCCTCCATCGGCCTCTCGCGCGCCACGACGAGCGCGGCGGCGAGGGCAGCGCCGGAGGAGATGCCGATCGGCAGTCCTTCCTCCCGCGCGCAGCGGCGCGCCATGTCGATGGCATCCTGCTCGCCGACACGCATGACGGCGTCGAGCAGGTCCAGTTCCAGCACGGCCGGCTTGAAGCCAGCGCCGATGCCCTGGATGTCGTGCGGACCGGGCTCTTCACCCGACAGCACGGCGGATTCGGCGGGTTCCACGCCGATCACGCGCAAACCGTTGCGGCGCGGCTTCAGTAGCCGGGCGATGCCGGTCAGCGTGCCGCCGGTGCCGATGCCGCCGACGACCGCATCGACCTCGCCGCCGGTGTCGGCCCAGATCTCCTCGGCCGTGGTCGCAGCGTGGATGTCGGGGTTCGCCGGGTTGTCGAATTGCCGCGGCATCCAGGCGCCGGGAGTGGAGGCGAGGATCGCCTCGGCGCGGGCTATGGCGCCGGCCATGCCACGCTTCGCGGGCGTCAACTCCAGCTCCGCGCCCATCAGCCGCATCATTCGGCGGCGTTCGATGCTCGCGCCGTCCGGCATCACGACGATCAGGCGGTAGCCCTTGGCCGCGGCGGCGAAGGCGAGGGCGATGCCGGTGTTGCCGGAGGTGGGTTCCACCAGCACGGAGCGGTCGGGCGCGATCAGACCGCCCCGTTCCGCGGCCTCGACCATCGCGAGGCCGATGCGGTCCTTCACCGAGCCCAGCGGGTTGAAGAATTCGAGCTTCAGGGCGACGCGCGCCGCCAGTCCCTCGGCTGCGGCCAGCCGCGGCAGCAGCACGAGCGGCGTGCCGCCCACCGTTTCGAGGATGCTGCCATAGAGGCGGCCGCGCGGGGCGGCGGTTGGCGTCGCCTCCATGGCTGCGGTGGTCCGCCGGGCGCGGCTTGGTGGGACGTTTCCTTTGGCCATGGGGAAGGGACGTATCACGGCTGCGCCGCGCCGTTCAGGGGGGAACGATCACTGTCGCCAAGCCACTTCGTGGAATTTTCCTTCGCGCGGCGCCCGGCGCCCCTCGCAATTCACGCTTCGGTGGCGTAAATAAAACGCGAGAACACTTCGGGAGGGATTCGCCATGCTGCTGCGCCGGGATCGCGCGCTGACGGCCGTCGCCATCATGCTCGACATCGCTTTCCATGCGGGGCGGACCGGGGAACTGGTTAGCGGCGCCGACGTCGCCGAGCGCATGGGCGCCGCCCGCCGGGGCGTCGAGCCCGTGTTCCAGGCGCTTTCCCGCGCCGGGCTGCTCGACAGCGTGCGCGGGCCGCGCGGGGGCTATCGGCTCGGCCGGCGTCCGCGCGAATTGCGCCTGTCGGACATTGTGGCCTGCGTGCGGGAGGATGCCGAACCCTCAGCCGAACTGACCGGCCGGCTGCAGGCGGCGGTGGTGATGCCGCTGTGGCGGGAGATGGATGCCGAGCTGCGGAACCGACTCGCCGGCGTCACCATCGAGGATCTGTTGAAGCGAGCACAGGCCGCCGGCCTGCGCCGCGCCGCGGTCGAGCCGCTGAACTTCGCCATCTGAACCGGCGCGGCACGCGCCACGGAATCACGAGCGGCATTCGGATAAATCGCGGGCGCCGACGGCGGAGGGCGGCCGGAGCCTCGCCGGCAGCATGAATGTGGCACGCCAGAGGCCGATGAGGGTCATCATTGGCGCGCGGATAGCTTTGTTCATAAAAAACTAATCGAAATCGTTTATTGGTTGACTTCACGCTCGTGAATCGCTTGTTATTCGTCCATGGACACGCGCAGCGCATCGCTCCGGATGATGAGGCTTTCCGCCGCGGCCCCGCCCGCGGGGATGGGGCGCTGTCGCGGCGGCTGTCGGCGCGCCGGCTGACCGGAGCCGTCCTGCTCCGGCCGGCATCCTGATCCGGCCGCCATCGCCACCCCGCCGATGCCTTAGCGGCCACGCGACACCTCACATTCCGAAGGGCTTCAACCGATGACCCCTGCGAACCCCGAGCCTGGCACCCGCCAGGCCGGCCGGCCGCACGATGCTGTCCTGCGCCCCATTGGCCGGACTGCCGCCCCGCGGCGCGCGGACGATGCCGTGCAGCCGGCGGCTGCTGCCCTCAGCCCCGTGCTTCAGGCCATTGCGACTGCCGCGGCCGGGCATGACCGGGACGGTAGCTTTCCCGTCGACAGCCTGGCCCGCCTGCGCGACGCCGGCGTCCTCGCCCTGACCGTGCCGACGGCGCTCGGTGGCGGCGGGGCTGGTCTGGTCCTGGCGGCGGAGGCCGTACAGCAGGTCGGCAGCGCCTGCCCGGCGACGGCGCTGGTGCTGGCGATGCAGCTCACGCGCCAGGCCGCCATCGCACGCAACCCCGCTTGGCCGGCGCATCTGCGCCAGCGCGTGGGGCGTGAGGCCGTGACCGACGGTGCGCTGATCAATTCGCTCCGCGTCGAACCGGAACTCGGTTCCCCGACGCGCGGCGGCCTGCCGGACACGGTCGCGCGGCTGCGCGCGGGGCATTGGTCGATCAGTGGACGCAAGCGCTACGCGACCGGCGCGCCGGGGCTGCGCTGGATGGAGGTGCTGGCCCGCACCGAGGAGGAGACCCCGCGCATCGGCAGCTTCCTGGTGTCCGCGGATGCCGCCGGCATCGAGATCGTCGAAACCTGGGACCATCTCGGCCTGCGTGGTTCGGGCAGCCACGACGTCGTGTTCAGCGAGGTCGCGGTGCCGCTGGACCACGGTATCGGTCTCGTGCCCGCCGGCGAATGGGGGCGGCCCGACCCGGTGCAGGCCGCCTGGAACACCCTGCTCGTCTCGGCCGTCTACAGCGGGGTGGCCCGCGCGGCGCGGGACTGGGTCGTCCGCTTCGTGAAGACGCGCGTGCCGTCGAACCTTGGCGCGCCGCTCGCGACCCTGCCGCGCGTCATCGAGACGGTCGGCGCGATCGAGGGCGCCATCGCGGCCAATGCCCGCATCACGGAGGCCATCGCTTCCGCCACGGATGCGGGCTTCCCGCCGGCCGCGGCGGAAAACGGCCTGCTCAAGGTGACGCAGACTGAGAATGCGGTGCGGGCCGTGGAACTCGCGGTCTCGCTCGCCGGCAACCACGCGCATGACCGCGCGCATGCCTTGGAACGGCATTGGCGCGACGTGCAATGCGCGCGCGTCCATGCGCCGACCGCCGACGCCGCCCATACCGCAGGGGGCCGTGCCGCGCTCGCTGCCAGCAAGCCCCTGGAGACACTGCAGTGACCATCATCCGCCGCCGCGCCCTGCTGACGGGCGTGCTCGCCCTGCCGGCCATCGCCCAGGCCAATGAGGCCTTCCCGTCCCGCCCCATTCGCTATGTCTGCCCGTTCCCGCCGGGGGCCACGAACGACAACGTCTCCCGCACCATGTCGCGGGCGTTGCAGGCGCGGCTCGGCGTGCCGGTGGTGGTCGAGAACCGCGCCGGTGCCGGCGGTGCGGTCGGCGCACGCTTCGTCGCGGAAAGCAGGCCGGACGGGACGACGCTGCTGAATGCCTCGGCGGGCAACCTGACAATCGCGCCGCACCTCTCGGCGGTGGGCTACGACCCGCTGCGCTCCTTCGCGCCGGTCGCCTCGGCCGGGGAGAGCTACAGCATCGTGGCGGTGCATCCGTCCCTGCCGGTGAACAACCTGGCGGAACTCATCGCCTATGGCCGTGCCCATCCGGGCAAGCTGAACTACGCCTCCGCGGGCATCGGGTCGGGCGGCCATCTGCGCGGCGCGCTGCTCGCCGACGAGGGCGGCTTCGAGGCCGTCCACGTGCCCTATCCGGGCAGTGCGCCGGCGGCGAACAGCGTCGTCGCGGGCGATTGCCACATGATGCTGGACCCCATCACGGCGCCGCATGTCGTGGGCGGGCGGCTGCGCGCCATCGCCTCGCTGGGTGAGGACCGCTGGGATGCCTTCCCCGAGCTACCGACGGCGCTGGAGCAGGGCGTCGGGCGAAACTGGCCGTCGGGCGGTTGGTTCGGGCTGTTCGCGCCGGCCGGTACGCCGCCGGACATCGTCGAGCGCCTGAACGCCGCATTCAACGAGGGCCTGGCGGACCCAGAGGTCGCCGCCACGCTGCGCCGCTTCGGCCTGCGGCCCGAGGCCCTGACCCCCGAGCAGCTCGGCGCCCGCGTCGCGGCGGACCACGCCGTGACCGGCGAAGCGCTGCGCCGCCTGTCCATCGTCTGAGGAGCAATCGCCATGTCCGCCCACGACATCGAGTTCATCGGCATGATCTCCCACCGCGCGCAATCGGAGATCCATCCGCCCACCGGCCCGGTGCTCGACCCGGCTTACGTGGCGCGTTTCGCGCGGGTACATGAGGAGGGCGGCTTCGACCGTGTCCTCGTCGCCTGGCATTCCAGTCATCCCGACGCGCTGCTGGTGGCGAGCCACGCGTCTGCAAATACGACGCGGATCGGCTTCATGGTCGCGCACCGGCCAGGCTTCATCGCGCCGACGGTCGCGGCCAGGCAGTTCGCGACCTTCGACCAGTTCTCCGGCGGGCGCGCGGCTATCCATATCATCACAGGCGGCAACCCGGCCGAGCAGCAGCAGGACGGGGATTTTCTCGACCACGACCAGCGGTATGCGCGCAGCGACGAGTATGTCGGGCTGCTGCGCCGCGTCTGGACCAGCGATGCGCCGTTCGACCATGAGGGCGCGTATTACCGGGTGAAGGGCGCCTTCTCGGAGATCAAGCCGGTCCGGAAGCCGCATATCCCGATCTTTTTCGGCGGCTCCTCTCACGCCGCGGTCGAGGCGGCGGGGCGCCACGCGGATGTCTACGCCTTCTGGGGGGAGACGCTGGAGCAGGCGCGCGAGACCATCGCCCGGGTACGGGCGAGCGCGGCGCGGGCGGGGCGCGACCCGGCCTCGATCCGCTTCAGCCTGTCGGTGCGGCCGGTGCTGGGCGCGACCGAGGAACAGGCCTGGACGCGGGCGAATGACATCCTGGAGCGCATTCGCGCGCTGCGAGGCGACCGCTTCGGCATGGCCAACCCCAAGCCGGAGAGCGAGGGCTCGCGCCGGCTGCTCGAGGCGGCGAGGGGCGGAAGGGTGCGCGACCGCCGGCTATGGACCGAGGTCGCGGCCGCCGTCGGGGCGGGGGCGAACACCACGGCGCTGGTCGGCACGCCGGAGCAGGTCGGGGAGGCGCTGGCCGAATATCACGCGCTCGGCGTCACGACCTTCCTGATCCGCGGCTTCGATCCGCTGGAGGACGCCATCGCCTATGGGCGGGAACTTCTGCCGGCGACGCGCGCGATCGTCGCGGCCCGGCGCAGGGCCGCGGCGGCCTGACGGCCACGCCGCGCCGATGGCTGACCTGCAGGATGGGGGGGTTCACGCGGGTGCGATAATTCCACATATCGCGCCGATCATGCGTGAATTGGATACTCCCCCCGCGATCCGGCTGACCGGGTTGCGCAAGCGTTTCGCGGCCGGCGGCACGGTGGCGCTGGACGATGTGTCGCTCGAGGTCGCCCAGGGCGGCATCTTCGGCATTGTCGGCCGGTCCGGCGCCGGCAAGTCCACGCTGATCCGGTCGGTGAATCTGCTGGAGCGGCCGGATGCCGGGCGCGTCGAGGTGCTGGGCGCGGATATGCTGGCGCTGGGCGAGAGCGCGTTGCTGGCGGCCCGGCGCGGCATCGGCATGGTGTTCCAGCATTTCAACCTGCATGCGCGCCGGACGGTGGCGGAGAACGTCGCCTTCCCGCTGGAGGTCGCCGGCCTGCCGCGGGCAGAGCGCGCGGCGCGCGTGGCCGAGATCCTGCCGCTGGTCGGGCTCGAGGCGAAGCGGGACAACTATCCCGCGCAGCTTTCCGGCGGGCAGAAGCAGCGCGTGGGCATTGCGCGCGCGCTGGCCTCGCGGCCGCGCATCCTGCTGTCGGACGAGGCGACGAGCGCGCTCGACCCCGAGACGACGCAGGAGATCCTGGCCCTGCTACGGGCGCTGCGCGACCGGCTGGACCTGACGGTGCTGCTGATCACGCATGAGATGGGCGTGGTGAAGGCGATCTGCGACCAGGTTGCGGTCATGGAGGCCGGGCGGATCATCGAGCAGGGGCGCGTCTTCGACGTCTTCACCCGCCCCGCGCACGCCACGACGCGGCGCTTCGTCGCGGAGGTCATTGGCCATGCGGTGCCGGCGGGCACGCTCGCGCGGCTTCCCGCCCCGGGGGAGGGGCAGGAGCGCCGCCTGGTGCAGGTGGTCTTCGCCGGGCCGAACAGCACCCGCGCCGTGGTCAGCGAAGCGAGCCGCGATTTCGGCATCGACATCAACATCATCTCGGGCCGGGTGGACGAGATCGCGGGCGAGCCGTTCGGGGTGATGGCGCTCGCGGCCTATGGCCCGCCGGGCCGCGTCGGTGCCGCGCTCGACTGGATGCGCGGCCTCGGCCTGGACGTCACGGAGATCGCCCCATGAGCTGGCTGACCCCCGCCATGCAGGACCTATTGCTGGAGGCGTTGTGGCAGACGGCCCTGATGGTCGGCGCCAGTGCCGCCATCGCCGTCGTGATCGGCCTGCCAATCGCGCTGCTGCTCTATGCCACGGGGCCGGACGGGCTGCGCCCGGCGCCCTGGATCAACCGTCCGGTCGGGCTGCTGGTGAATGCGGCGCGCTCGACGCCCTTCATCATCCTGATGGTGGCGATCATTCCCTTCACCCGGCTGGTGGCCGGTACCTCGATCGGTACGACGGCGGCGATCGTGCCGCTGGCCATGGCGGCGACGGCCTTCCTCGCGCGGTTGTTCGAGAACGCGCTGCGCGAAGTGGACAAGGGCGTGATCGAGGCGGCGCGCGCCATGGGGGCATCGCGGCTGCAGATCCTGCTGAAGGTCTTGGTGCCGGAGGCACTGCCGTCCCTGATCGCGGCGACGACCGTCGCACTCGTCTCGCTGGTCGGTTTCTCGGCCATGGCGGGCGCGGTCGGCGGCGGCGGGCTCGGCGATCTCGGCATCCGCTTCGGCTACCAGCGCTTCATGCCGGAAGTCATGGCAACCGTCGTCCTCATCCTCATCTTCCTGGTGCAGGGGCTGCAATCCTTCGGGGATTGGCTGGTCCGCCGCACCTCGCATCGCTGATGGAGCTGCCTGTCATGTTGTCCCGTCGTCTGCTCACCCTCGCGGCGCTCGCCGCGCCCGCCGTCGCGCAGGCGCAGGAGATGGGCTCCGCGCAGCGGCCAATCCGTATCGCCGGCACGGCCGGTCCGCATTCCGAGGTGCTCGACAAGGTGAAGGAGATCGCGGCGCGCGACGGCCTGAACATGCGCGTCATCGAGTTCCGGGACTACATCCAGCCGAACGCGGCGCTGGCAGCCGGCGACCTCGACGCCAACAGCTACCAGCACCAGCCCTTCCTCGACCAGCAGGTGCGCGACCGGGGGCTGCGCATCGTCAGCGTGGGCAAGACCCTCGTCTTCCCGATGGGCATCTATTCGCGCCGGCATCGTGCTCTGGATGCCGTGCCGGCAGGCGGGCGCATCGCCATCCCGAACGATCCGACCAATGGCGGGCGCGCGCTGGTGCTGCTGGCGAAGAACGGCGCCTTCAGCCTGCGGGAAGGGGCGGATTTCTCCGCCTCCGTCGCCGACATCACCGCCAACCCACGCCGCCTGCGGGTCATCGAGCTGGAAGCCGCGCAGATCCCCCGCGCGCTGGAGGAACTGGAGGCCGCGGCGATCAACACCAATTTCGCGATCCCGGCCGGGCTGAACCCGGTGCGCGATTCCATCGCGCTGGAAGCCGCCGACAGCCCCTATGCCAACCTGATCGCGGTGCGCGAGCAGGACCGCAATGCGCCGTGGGTGCCGCGCCTCCTCGCCGCCTACCAGAACCAGGAGGTGAAGGATTTCGTGCAGGCGACCTTCCAGGGCGCCGTGGTTCCGGCCTTCTGAGGAGATGCGCCCCATGTTGCGACGGTCGATCCTCGCCATTCCCGCACTGCTGCCGGGCCTCGCCCTCGCGCAGGGTGCCGAGCCCGGCACGGCGGCGCGCCCCTTGCGCGTCGGCGTGACCAACGGCGTCCATGCCCAGGTCTTCGAGAAGGTGAGCGAGGTCCTCGCGCGCGACCGCTTCGTCACGCGGGCGGTCGAGTTCGGCGACTTCATCCAGCCCAATGCCGCGCTCGCCGCCGGGGATCTCGATGCCAACGCCTATCAGCACCTGCCGTTCCTGGAGGCGCAGCGGGTGCAGCGCGGCTACGACTTCGTGCCGGTGGGAAAGACCGTACTGACGCTGATGGGCGTCTTCTCGCGCCGGCATGCGACCCTCGCCGCGCTGCCGCAGGGCGGGCGCATCGCCATCCCGAACGACCCGACGAATGGCGGCCGCGCGCTGCTGCTGCTCGCGCAGAACGGTGCGTTCAGGCTGCGCGACGGGGCGGACCACCGCGCGACGGTCGCCGACATCGCCGAGAATCCGAAGCGCTTGCGAATCCTCGAGCTGGAGGCGGCCTCGATCGTCCGGTCGCTGCAGGATGTCGATGCCGGCGCGATCACCGGGAACTACGCAGTGCCGGCGGGGCTGAACCCGCTGCGCGACGCGCTGGCGCGGGAGACGGAGCAAAGCGTCTACACCGTGCTCGTCGTGGTCCGCCGCGCGGACCAGGAGCAGCCCTGGGCGCGGCGGCTCGCCGCCGGCTATGGGCATCCCGAGGTCCGCGCCTTCGTCGAGGCGACCTTCGGCGGCGCGGTGATCTCCGGCGCCTGAGGCGCGGGGCCGCCTCACGCTTCCGAGAGGTGGCGGCCCTTTTGTTGAATGATCGCACCGCGATCGTGCTATCGCTCCGATGCCACAGCATCGGAGCGGGAAATCGTGCAGCAAACCATTGCGGTGATCGGGGCCGGCTTCAGCGGGACCCTGCTTGCCCTCCATCTGCTGCGCCGGTGCCCGCCGACGACCAGTGTCGTGCTGATCGAGCGGAACAGCGGCTTTGGCCGGGGCCAAGCCTATGCTACGGGCAACGCCAACCACCTGCTGAACGTCCCGGCCGGGCGTATGAGCGCCTTCCGCGACCGCCCGGATGACTTCGTGGCCTGGCTGCAACGCCAGGCTGGCGCCGACGGCACCGCCGCCCCGGCACCGGGCGCCTTCATTTCACGCGGTCTGTTCGGGAATTATGTCCGGCACCTTCTGGAGGTGGAGCGGCAGGCGCCCGGGCGTGGCGAGCGCCTGCTGCTGCTGCAGGGCGACGTCGTCGGGCTGCGCAAGCATCCCGGCAGCTTGGCGCTGCTGATGGCGGATGGGCGGGAGGTGCCGGCGGGCCTCGCCGTGCTCGCGGTCGGCAACTTCCCGCCGGAACTGCCGCCGGGCGCCGACCCGGGCGCCGTCGACCGCCCCTGGTATCGGCCAGACCCCTGGGCGCCCGACACTTTTTCAGAGCTCGACGCCGACGCGCCGGTGCTGCTGATCGGCACCGGGCTTAGCACGGTGGATGGCGTCGTCTCGCTGCTCGATGCCGGCCATCGCGGGCCGATCCATGCGCTGTCGCGCCGGGGCCTGCTGCCGCGCTCCCACGCACGGCGGGCCGACGTGATTCTGCCATCCCAGGTGCCGCCGCTGCCGACCGCACTGTCCGCCCTGACGCGGCTGGTGCGCGACCAGGCGCGCCGCCGCGTCACGCAGGGCGGGTCGTGGCACGCGGTCGTGGATGCGCTGCGGCCCTTCACGCAGGAGCTGTGGCAGGCGATGGCGCACGACGAGAAGGCGCGCTTCCTGCGCCACCTCCGCCCCTGGTGGGACGTGCACCGCCATCGCATGGCCGTGCCGGTCGCGGAGCGCATCGAGGCGGCGCTGGCATCGGGCCAGTTCCGCATCCATGTCGGGCGCATCCGGCAGATCCGCGACGAAGGCGACGGCGCCGCCGTGGACTTCCGCCGCCGTGCGGATGGCCAGGAGGAGACGCTGACGGTCGCGCGCATCGTCAACTGCGCGGGTCCGGGCTGCGACTATGACCGCATCCGCGATCCGCTGGTGCGCGACCTGCTGGCCACGGGCCATGCGCGGCCGGACCCGTTCCGCCTCGGCCTCGACATCACCGGCGCCTGCGCGGTGCGGGCTGCGGATGGAGCGATCTCTCGGCGCATCTTCGCGGTCGGGCCAGTGACCAAGGCGGCGTTCTGGGAGATGACCGCCGTGCCGGACATCCGGCGCCAGTGCGAGGCACTGGCGGAACACCTGGCGGCGGTGGTCGCGGTGTCCCCGCCGCTCGCGGTGCCGGCGGTCTGACGGCCCTATCAACCGAGCCCGGTCGGCTCCGGCGACGCTGCCGGCCGCCTGATGCCGGCCTGGCGCAGCGTGCGTTCCAGCAACTGGCTGTAGATCGGCCGGCCGCCGGCCCATTGCGCGGCGAGGTCGGCGACGCCGCAGGTGATCAGCAGCGGCACCACCAGCGCGTAGGAGCCGGTGAGCTCCAGCGCCAGCGCGACGCCGACGATCGGCGCGCGGATCGAGGCGGAGAACAGCCCGCCCATCGCCACGATGGCGAAGGCGAGCGGCACGATGCCGGCATCCGGCAGCAGCATCCGCGCGGCTTCCCCGAAGGCGAAGCCGATGCAGACGGCGAGGGTGAGCATCGGCGCGAAGATGCCGCCGGGCACGCCGCTCGAATAGCTGCCGATGGTGGTGAGGAAGCGGATCCCGGCGAGCAGGAGCAGCGCCGACAGCCCGGGATGGGCGGCGGCGAGCTGGAGGATGACGCCGTCGCCGCCTGTCACGGATTGCGGCAGCAGGATGACCAGCGCGCCGACGGCGAGCCCGATCACCGCCGGATACAGGTAGGGGGCATGACGCTGGCAGCGCGCGCTGAACTCGACGGCCCCGAGGATGGCGGCGTTGAGCGCCACGCCGGCCACGCCCAGCACTGCGCCGAGCAGCAGGAAGGCCGGCAGCAGACTCAGCGGTACGCTCTCGACCAGTAGCGGCAGGTCGGCGCCGGTGCCGATTATTGCCTGCGTGACCACCGTGGAGGTCACCGCCGCGAAGACGACACCGAGATAGGTGCGGAAGGTGTAGGGAAATTCGCGGTGGGTTTCCTCGACGACGAACAGCACCGCGGCGAGCGGTGCGTTGAAGGCGCAGGCGAGGCCTGCCGCCGCGCCGGAGGCCAGCAGGCCGCGGCGCTCCAGCTCGCTGACCCGGAAGAACTCGGCCACGGCCGCGGCTGCCGAGGCGCCGATATGGATCGTCGGCCCTTCGCGGCCGAGCACGAGGCCCGAGGAGATCGCGGTCACGCCGGCGACGAACTTCACCGGCAGCACGCGGCGCCAGCGCACCGGGCGCAGGCCTTCCATCGCGCCTTCGATTTCCTGCACGCCGCTGCCGCCGGCTTCGGGGGCGAAGCGGCGGACGATGAACACGGCGAGCAGCGTGCACAGCATGGTCACCAGCGCCGCCGCGCCGACCAGGTGCCAGCCCTGGACCACCTGCTCCAGCCAACGCGGCCAGACCATCAGGTGATTGATGGCGAGGTGGAAGAAGGAGCCGATCACGCCGGCGAGCGCGCCAGCTAGGATGGTGAGCGCCGCGTAGCGCGCCTCTCCCCGCGCATCGCCCGGTTGGCCCTGGGCCAGAAGTTCCTCGTCCATCAGCCTCGCGACGCCTCGGTGCCGCGGCGACCATGCGTCGGGCGCTTTGCGGGGGTCAACCTCGGGCGGGCGATGCGCCGGCGGCGAATCGGCCCACCAGGCGGTGTCGGTCGCCGGCGTGCCAAAGGCGCGCGAAGGTGACGGGCGTGGCGCCGTTCCAGGTCCGGCGTTCCACCACCAGCGCGGCCGCCCCGCGCGTCATGCCAAGCAGCGTCGCGACGCGCGCCGGTGCCGCAGTGGCGTGGATGGCATGCTCGGCCTCGGTCCAGGGGACGTGATCGAGCAGCCAGCGGCCGGGCGGGGTGGTGGAGAAGGGCGCGGCCGCTGCGTCCGGGGCGGCGTCGAGGTTGATCAGCCGTTCCTCCACCTGCATCGGCGTCGCGTCGGCGAGATGGCGCGTCGTGATGTCGAGCAACGGCGTGCCCGCGGCGAGGTCCATTTCCTCGCCCGTTGCGGGGCGGATGGTGCGGGACAGGATGTCGAAGCGGTGCTGCTGGCCGGCGGCGGCGATCTCGGCGCCGATGTCCCAGATCTCGAAGACGGCGCGGCCGCGGGCTTCGGGGCTCGCGACCGTGCCGGCGCGGCGGTTGCGGCGGACGAGGCCCTCGGCGGCCAGCGCCGCGACGGCGCGATGGACCGTCATACGGGAGGCACCGAACAGCGCCATCAGTTCGTTCTCGGGCGGGATACGGCCGCCGGGGGGAATACGCCCTGTGAGGATTGCGCTGCCCAGGGCGCGGCGGATCTGGGCGTGCAGCGGGCCGTCGCCGTCGAGGGTGAGCGCGGTCATGCGGCGAGGATGCGGGTGAGCACGGCGGCGACGCGGCGTTCGGCGGCGGCGCGGGCGGGATGGGCGCCGGCTTCGACCACGCGGGCGCCGCGGACCCAGACCTCGCTGATGGCGCCGTCGCGGGCGGCGAAGACGAGGCTGTCGAGGATACGGTCGCCGTGGCGTGCCGCGAGGGCGGGGGCGGCGGGGTCGAGCAGGACGAGATCAGCGAAAGCGCCGGGTGCAATGCCGGCGGGCGCGGCGGCGAGGGCCTGAGCACCGCCTGTCAGCGCGGCCTGCCAAAGTGCGACCGCGGTGGAGCCGCCACGCGGGGCGAGGGCGTTGCGCGTGCGATGGGCGAGGCGCTGGGAATACTCCAGCGTGCGGAGTTCAGCGGGCGCGGAGATCAGCACGTTGGAATCCGTGCCGACGCCGAAGCGGCCGCTCGCTGCGCGATAGGAAATCGCGGGGAAGGTGCCGTCGCCGAGGTTGCTCTCGGTGACGGGGCAGAGGCCGATGACGGCGCGAGCGTCAGCTACGCGGGCGAGTTCGGCCGCGGTGCCATGGGTCGCGTGGATCAAGCAGGTGCGGGCGTCGACCAGGCCGGCATCGAGCAGGGCCGCGATCGGCGGCTGGCCGAGGATGCGCTGCGCGGCCTCGACTTCCTTCACCTGCTCGGCGGCGTGGATGTGCAGGGGTTCGTCCCGGTGTGCCATGGCGCGGACGGCGCGGATTTCCTCGATCGTCGCGGCGCGCAGCGAATGCGGGGCGAGGCCGAAGGTCGCGCCCGGCAGGGCGGCGATGGCGCGGCGGCTGCCCTCGGCCAGCGCGGCGAAGCTGTCGAGGTCGTTGAGGAAGCGGCGCTGACCGGGAACGGGTGGCGCGCCGCCGATTTCGCCATGCGCATAGAAGCAGGGCAGGAGGGTGAGGTTGATGCCGGTGGTTGCCGCCGCGGCGGCGATGCGGGCGGCCATCTCGGCATGGTCGGCGTAGCGCGAGCCGTCCGGCGCGTGGTGCAGGTAGTGGAACTCGCCGACCCGGGTGAAGCCGGCCTCCAGCATCTCGGCATAGGCGAGGGTGGCGATCGCCTCGACATCGTCCGGGGTGAGATGGGCGAGGAAGCGGTACATCAACTCGCGCCAGGTCCAGAAGGAATCCTCGCTGTCGCCGGCATGCTCCGTCAGGCCGGCCATGCCGCGCTGGAAGGCGTGGGAATGGAGGTTGGGCAGGCCGGGAAGGGCGACCAGGCGGCCGGGTTCGGCGTCGGGCGTGACGCTCGCGATGCGGCCATCCGCCTGGATCTCGATGCGCACGTCGCGGCGCCAGCCGTCGGGCAGCAGGGCTTCCGAAAAAACGAGCTTGCGCATCGGCGGGGCTCCGGAGCAGGATAATGTATATACATTATCGGCGCCGAGTGGCTGAGGCCAGCGCCGAATGCGGGAGAACCGGCACGTGGCAGCCCTCAAGGCCGATCTGCTGTTCACCGGGGCGCGGCTTGCGACCATGGCGGGCCGCGCGGGCCTGGGCGTGGTCGAGGATGCCGTCGTCGCGGTGGCGGATGGGCGGATCGCCTGGGCCGGGGCGCGGGGCGAGGCGCCGCCGGTCGATGCCGCCGAGCGCTTCGATTGCGCGGGGCGGTGGATCACGCCAGGGCTAGTCGATTGCCACACGCATCTGGTCTTCGCCGGCAATCGTGCGGATGAGTTCGCGCGGCGGTTGGCCGGTGAATCCTATGCCGACATCGCGCGGTCGGGCGGCGGGATCGCGGCGACGGTGCGGGCAACGCGCGCGGCGGATGAGGATGCGCTGATCGCGGCGTCCTTGATGCGGCTCGACGCGCTGCTGGCGGAAGGCGTGACGACCGTCGAGATCAAGTCGGGCTATGGGCTCGATGAGGCGACGGAGCTGCGGCAGCTTCGCGTGGCGCGGCAGCTTGCGGCGCGGCGGGCGGTGTCGGTCGCAGCGACGTATCTCGGGGCGCATGCGGTGCCGCCGGGCGGTGATCGCGCGGCGTATCTCGACCTGGTGTGCGAGCGGATGATCCCGCGCATCGCGGCGGAAGGTCTCGCCGATGCGGTGGATGTCTTTCAGGAGGGGATCGCCTTCAGCGCCGAGGAATGCGCGCGCGTCTTCGCCGCCGCGGGCACGGCCGGGCTGCGCGTGAAGTCGCATGCCGACCAGTTGAGCGATGGCGGCGGCGCGGCGCTGGCGGCGGCGCATCGGGCGCTGTCGGCGGATCATCTCGAATACACCAATGCCGAGGGCGCGGCCGCGATGGTGCGCGCCGGCACGGTCGCGGTGCTGCTGCCGGGCGCGACGCTGATGCTGAAGGAGGAGCGGCATCCGCCGGTCGATGCCTTCCGCGCGGCGGGTACGCGCATGGCGGTGGCGACGGACCTCAATCCGGGATCGTCGCCCATCGCATCGCTGCGTGTCTGCGGAACGCTGGCCTGCGTGCTGTTCCGCATGACGGTGGAGGAGGTGCTGCGCGGCATCACCATCGAGGCGGCGCATGCGCTCGGGCGCGCCGACCGCATCGGCAGCGTCGAGGCCGGGAAGGATGCGGACCTTGCCGTGTGGTCGGTCGAGACGCTGTCCCAACTCGTCGCGCAGATCGGGCCGTCGCCGCTCTTCGCGCGATTTCATCAGGGGGTGCGGGCATGATGCTGATGCCGGGTGACGTGTCGCTCGCCGCGTGGCAGGATATCCTGTCCGGGGCGGCGATGCCGCTCGATCCCGCGGCGCGCGCGGCGGTGGATCGTGGCGCGGCGGCGGTGACGCGCGTGATCGAGGCGGGCGAGACCGTCTATGGCGTCAACACCGGCTTCGGAAAGCTGGCTTCTGTGCGGATCGGGGATGGCGACCTCGAAACGCTGCAGCGGAACCTGATCCTGTCGCATGCCTGCGGCGTCGGTGCGCCGCTGCCCCCGTCTATCGTTCGGCTGATCATGGCGATGAAGGCGGCGAGCCTCGCGCGCGGCGCCTCCGGCGTGCGGTGGGAGGTGATCGCGCTGATCGAGGCCATGCGCGCGGAAGGCGTGCTGCCGGTGATCCCGGCGAAGGGATCGGTGGGCGCGTCGGGCGACCTGGCGCCGCTTGCGCATCTGACGGCGGCGATGATCGGCGAAGGGGACGTGCTGCCGGGCGTGCCGGCGCAGGACGCGTTGCGCGCGGCAGGGTTGGCGCCGGTCGTGCTGGGGCCGAAGGAAGGACTCGGGTTGATCAACGGCACGCAGGTCTCGACGGCGATCGCGCTGGCGGGGCTGTTCGCGGCGGAGCGCGTGTTCCAGGCCGCGCTGGTCGCGGGCGCGATAACCGTGGATGCGCTGCGCGGGTCCGACACACCCTTCGATCCGCGCATCCACGCGCTGCGCGGTCATGCCGGGCAGGCGGAGGTCGCGGACGCGCTGCGGGGGCTGCTCGCAGGAAGCGCCATCCGCGAGAGCCATCGGAATGGCGACGATCGCGTGCAGGACCCGTACTCGCTGCGCTGCCAGCCGCAGGTGATGGGTGCGGTGCTGGACATGCTGCGCTTCGTGGCCCGCACGCTGGAGGTCGAGGCGAATGCGGTGACCGACAACCCGCTGGTGCTGGACGATGGCAGCATCGTCTCCGGCGGCAATTTCCATGCGGAGCCGGTGGCGTTCGCGGCCGACCAGATCGCGATTGCGCTGGCGGAGATCGGCAGTCTTTCGGAGCGTCGCATCGCGTTGTTGGTCGATCCGGTGATGAGCGGGCTGCCCGCCTTCCTCGCGCGCGATGCCGGGCTGAATTCGGGGCTGATGATCGCGCAGGTGACGGCCGCTGCGCTGGCGTCCGAAAACAAGCAGCGGGCGATGCCGGCGAGCGTTGATTCGCTGCCGACCTCCGCGAACCAGGAAGACCACGTGTCGATGGCGACGCATGCGGCGTATCGGCTGCTCGACATGGCGGCGAATGCTGCGTCGATCATCGGGATCGAGGCGCTGGCGGCGGCCGAGGCGCTGGAGCATCGGAGGCCGTTGACGTCGTCGCCACCGCTGGAAGTCGTGCACGCCACAGTGCGGGCGCATATCGCGCCGCTGGTGTCGGATCGGTTCCTGGCGCCGGATATCGCGGCGGCGACGGAGCTGGTTCGCGGCGGTGGGCTGGTCGGAGCGCTGGAACTGCCGGGGGTGGCGCGGTGACGACGGGCGTGTTGGAGAGGGGCGCCGCCCCTCTCCAAGCCTCTCCCCGCCAAAGGCCGAAGGGCCTTTGGAAACCTCGATTTGGCGCTGGGCGCGGCGGTTCGATCCGGCGGCCTGATGGCGATCCGTGCTGGAGAACGACGCGGGGGCTGGGTCCGTCTTCGTGCCAACGGTCACGATACCATCCACGATCTTCACTTGGCACCGTGCCCGACGGCGTTGCTGCGGCGACGCGGCGTGCCTTGTGCGCGGCGCCCGAACGATCCTGCATGCGACCTGCATGGACGCGGAACACGATGACCGCCCAGCACCAAGTCAAGGTTTCCAAAGGCCTTTCGGCCTTTGGTGGGGTGGGGTCCGGGGAGGGGCGACGCCCCTCCTCGGTCCTGTCCTGAACAGCGAAGGACCACCGCCATGACACCCCGCATCGCCAACTCCCGCATCGTCACTGCGCCTCGCGGTGGCACGCCTGTCTGTCGGTCCTGGGGTGCCGAGGCGGCGATGCGGATGTTGATGAACAATCTCGATCCGGAGGTTGCCGAGAAGCCGGATGAGCTTGTCGTCTATGGCGGCATCGGGAGGGCGGCGCGGGATTGGGAGTCGTTCGACCGGATCGTGGCGTCGTTGAAGGCGCTCGATCCGGAGGACACGCTGCTGGTGCAGTCGGGCAAGCCGGTGGGCATCTTCCGCACCACGGCGGATGCGCCGCGGGTGCTGATCGCGAATTCGAATCTCGTGCCGCATTGGGCGACCTGGGAGAAGTTCAACGAGCTCGATCGCCGCGGGCTGATGATGTACGGCCAGATGACGGCGGGGTCCTGGATCTACATCGGCAGCCAGGGGATCGTGCAGGGGACGTACGAGACCTTCGCCGAGGTCGGGCGGCAGCACTATGGCGGCAGTCTCAAGGCGCGGTGGATCCTGACGGGCGGGCTCGGCGGGATGGGTGGGGCACAGCCGCTGGCGGCGACGATGGCCGGGGCCTCGATGATCGCGGTGGAATGCCAGGCGTCGCGGATCGAGATGCGGTTGCGGACGCGGTACCTCGATGCGCAGGCGGCGACGCTCGATGAGGCGCTGGCGATGGTCGAGGCGGCGAAGCTAGAGGGGCGCGCCGTTTCGGTCGGGCTGCTGGGCAATGCGGCGGAGGTGTTTCCGGAGATCCTGCGCCGCGGCATCCGGCCGGATGCGGTGACGGACCAGACCAGCGCGCATGATCCGCTGAACGGGTACCTGCCGGCGGGATGGACCATCGCGGAGTGGGAGGAGCGGCGGGAGCGCGATCCGGCGGGCACGACGCTGGCCGCGAAGAAGTCGATGGCGACGCATGTCGAGGCGATGCTCGGGTTCCATCGGCTCGGCATTCCGGTGCTCGATTACGGCAACAACATCCGACAGATGGCGAAGGAGATGGGGGTCGCTGACGCCTTCGATTTCCCGGGCTTCGTGCCGGCCTATATCCGGCCGCTGTTCTGCCGCGGCGTGGGCCCGTTCCGCTGGGCCGCGCTGTCCGGCGACCCGGAGGATATCGCGAAGACGGATGCGAAGGTGCGGGAGCTGCTGCCGGATGACGCGCATCTGCACAATTGGCTCGACATGGCGGGCAGGCGGATTGCGTATCAGGGGCTGCCGGCGAGGATCTGCTGGGTGGGGCTGGGGGATCGGCATCGGCTCGGCCTGGCGTTTAACGAGATGGTGGCGAAGGGCGAGCTGAAGGCGCCGATCGTCATCGGTCGGGATCACCTCGATTCAGGGTCGGTCGCCTCGCCGAACCGGGAGACGGAGGCGATGAAGGATGGATCGGATGCGGTGTCGGACTGGCCGCTGTTGAATGCGCTGCTGAACACGGCATCCGGGGCGACCTGGGTGTCGCTGCATCATGGCGGTGGCGTGGGGATCGGGTTCTCGCAGCATGCCGGCGTGGTGATCGTGGCGGACGGCACCGAGGCGGCGGCGAAGCGGTTGGCGCGGGTGCTGTGGAACGATCCCGGCACCGGCGTGATGCGGCATGCGGATGCGGGGTATGACATCGCCATCGAGCATGCGAGGCGGATGGGGATGAAACTGCCGGCGCTTGGGATTGGAGTCTGATCGATGTTTGCCGCACCCGACAGCATCACGGGCTGGCATGCCCATGTGTACTATGAGGAGGGCTCACGCGACGCGGCGCAGCGGTTGCGGGACGGCATCGGTGCGGCGTTTCCGGATGCGATGCTGGGGCGCTGGCATGACGTGCCGGTCGGGCCGCATCCGGGCGCGATGTACCAAGTGGCCTTCCCGCCGGCGCTGTTCCCGGCGCTGGTGCCGTTCATCGCGCTGAACAGGGAGGGGCTGACGGTGCTGGTGCATCCCGATACCGGTCATCCGCGCGCGGATCATGAGCGTCACGCGCTGTGGCTCGGTGCGGTGCTGCCGCTGAAGACCGCGATGCTGCCGGAGCGAGCCTGAACGCCGTCGGCAATCGTGCCTTGACGGCGCGGGCCCCGTGCCTCGCCGACCCCATCAATGCCCGCTGCGCCGGTGGCTACGGTGATCCCGCCCAGGCCGGCTTGTGGCTGCCGAGCGGCATGGAGGGCAGCGCCCAATGCGCGGGCGTCGCGGAAAGCTGCGCGGTGTGGCGCAGGGCGGTCATCGGGCCGAAGCCGCTGTCGGTCTGCTCCTGGAAGCGCGCGACGTCGCCGATGCCCGGGGCGGCGAGGCCACCCTCGACCCGGCCGAGGCGTTTCAGCCACTCGCCGGTGCCGGCGAGGGCGACGCGCACCAGCCACGACCCGCCTTCCTGGGACCGGCGCAGCAGCGCGGCCATGGCACCGAGGGCAAGGAGATACCCTGAGGCGTGGTCGAGCGCCTGGCAGGGCAGGGGTCGCGGCTTCGCCTCGCCGCCGGCCTGCTGCTCCGCGTCGTTGATGCCGTTGGCGTTCTGCACGAGGGAGTCGAAGCCGCGGCGGCCGGACCACGGACCGACATGGCCCCAGGCGGAGAGCGAGACGCAGACGATGCCGGGCTTCATGGCCGCAAGGGCCTCCGGCGCGAAGCCGTGGCCGGCGATGGCGCCGGGCCGGTAGCCCTGGAGGAAGATGTCGGCGCTGCCGACGAGGTCCCGCATCGTCGCGCGCTGTGTTGCGTGGCGCAGGTCGAGGAAGGCAGTGCGCTTGCCGCGGCCGGTATCCATCGACAGCGCCGGCAGCGGCTGCAGGTGGGCGGCGGCGATGTGCAGAACCTCCGCGCCATGCGCGGCGAGCGTCCGCCCCGCGACGGGGCCGGCGATGACCTTCGTGAGGTCCAGCACGCGGATACCGTCGAGCGGGCGCGCGCCGAGCGGGGGCAGCGGCGTCGGCGGCGCGTCGCCGATGCGTTCGATGACCAGCGCCGGCAGGGTGGCGATCGCCTCGCCCTGCGGATGGGCGGCCCATTCGGCCAGGCTGCGCGTCATCGTGGCGACGCCGCCGGCATCGTAGATCGCGGTCTCGGCGGCTTCGGCCTGCCAACCGGCGAGAGCGCCAGCCACGGCATCTCGATCACACGGGCAGCCCAGCACGGCCAGCACGGCGTTGCGGTGATGGTCGTGGTTGGTGTGCAGCCTGATCCAGCGTCCGTCGCCGCAGCGATACAGGCCGGCGATGGCATCCCATTCATGGGCGTCGAAGCCGGGGACGTGCATGTGGCGCTCGGAATGAAACTCGGCGAGCGCGTGGGCCATGTCGGCCGAGACGGTTTGCGCCGGGCCGCCGCGCGCCTCGTGGATGGCCGCCGCCGCAATGGCGGAGGCAGCGATCGACGCGACCGCCGCGGTGCCGACCGCAAAGGTCGAAGGCTGGATCGGGTCGGCGCCGGTTAGCGTCGCCTCGGCGGGCGGGAGGCCGGCGAGGGCGAGAAGGTCAGCCAGAGTTGCGGCAGGGATGTTAGGCATCGCACAGCGTCGCGCCGGCGGGAGCCGCCGTCCAGATACCGTCTAG
The DNA here is from genome assembly GCF_018129025.1 of Neoroseomonas terrae. GTDB lineage: Bacteria > Pseudomonadota > Alphaproteobacteria > Acetobacterales > Acetobacteraceae > Neoroseomonas > Neoroseomonas terrae. The sequence goes on from NZ_JAAEDI010000004.1 coordinate 104,881, forward strand.
CCCTGCCGCACCGGCTTCAGCCTCGGGGGCGTGCATAGGGAGGGGCGCCGCGCTCCCGGCTGCGCCCTTAGCGATACAACCCCTCCACCTCCCCCTGCCGCGCCTCTATCACGGCTCGCCGCTTCACCTTCATCGTCGGGGTCAGCAGGCCGTTCTCGATGGTGAAGGGTTCAGTCGGGGTGAAGTGGCGGATTCGTTCGATGGTGGCGAGCTTGCCGTTCACGCGCCGGATGGCCTCGGCGACCCTGTCCGCCATGCCGTCGGCCGGGACGACCAACGCCACCAGCGCCGGCTTGCCCTCGCCGGCGACGATCGCCTGGTGAATCTCAGGTTCCGCCATCAGCAGGCTTTCGACCTTGGCGGGGCTGACCATGTCGCCGCCGAGGGTCTTGATGAAGTCCTTCTTGCGGTCGGTGATGCGGAGGTTGCCGTCCTCGATCACGCCGACATCGCCCGTGTGCAGCCAGGGGCGGTCCTCGCCGGGCGGGGTTTGCAGGGCGGCGGCGGTGGCTTCGGGGTTGTTCCAGTAGCCGGTCATGACAAGGTCGCCGCGGACCAGCAACTCGCCATCCTCGGCGATGCGGCATTCGACGCCCTTCAGCGGCGGGCCGACGGTGTGGCGGCGATTGGCCCAGGGCAGATTGACGCTGATGACCGGGCCGGCCTCGGTCTGGCCGTAGCCCTGGATGACCGGCAGGCCGAGCGCGATGAAGAAGCCGGACAGGTCCGGATCGAGCCGCGCGCCGCCCGATACCATGGCCTGGAGCTGTCCGCCGAAGCGGGCGCGGGTCTTGTCGCGGACGAGTTTGTCGAGGACCAGGTCCTGAAGCCGCTCGAAGATGCCGAGGGGCGGGCCGTCCATCCTGCGCAGGCCGAGTTCGACGGCCTTGTCGAACAGCTTGCGCTTGAACGGGGTCTCCTTCTCGAGACCGCCGAGGATGCGGCCGCGCAGCACCTCGAACAGGCGGGGCACGGCAGTGATGACGGCTGGCTTGATCTCAGCGAGTTCGTGGCTCAGCCGGTCGGCGCCGCGCGAATAGACCACTTCCAGGCCGACGGAGGGGAGCAGGAAGCCGCCGACGGTGTGCTCATAGGAATGTGAGAGCGGCAGGAAGGACAGGTAGCACTTGCCGTCCAGCTCCAGCCGCTTCGCCAGTGGCAGAACCCCGGCGCGGTTCGCCAGCAGGGCACGGTGGGGAAGCATCACGCCCTTGGGAAGCCCGCCGGTGCCGGAGGTGTAGATCAGGCATGCCAGGCTGTCGGCCGGGGCGATCGCCGCCTCGGCAGCCAGGGCAGCGACGTCGCCAGGCGTCGCCAGCGCCTCCTGCCAGCGATGGGTCTCGAGGCCGGGGGCGGCGGGTGGATCCTCTGTGCAGATCAGCAGGTCGAGGCCGTTCGCCAGTGCCGCGCCTTCAAGCACCTTCTCGGCCAGCTTGCGGGTCGAGACGACGGCGGCGCGGGCGCCGGAATCCCGCAGGATGTGAGCGTGATCGGTGGCGAGGTTGGTCGTGTAGGTGGGGACGGTGATGGCGCCGATCGCCATGATGGCGGTGTCGGCGATGGGGAATTCCGGGCGGTTCTCGCTGACCAGCAGGACGCGGTCGCCCGGGTTGATACCGCGGGCGCGGAGGAAGGCGGCGACGGCGGCGACCTCCAGCGCGAAATCGCCCCAGCGGAGGCTTTGCCAGCCGCCGTGGCGCCAATGCCGGAACAGCGGCCGGTCGGCCCATTGCGCGGCGCGGGCCAGCATCATGGCGGGCAGCGTGGGCCAGTCTCCGGCGGAATAGGGCATGGGGCGGTGTTCCTCGGCGGCGGCGATTCGGTGCGGCTTCGGCCTGCTTATAACAGCGGTGCCGTGGATTGCTCTGCGGGGCGGGTGTTGCTTGCCGGCGCTATTCCGGTGTTCCGCTCCCGGACGACAGGGAGGCTTTTCCCCTCCGATCTGGAAGAGGTGCCTCGCGCCGCAAAGGACCGCCGCGACCCTCCATTCGGCACCGTGCGCCTATCCGGAACCCGCCTGCCCGCCCGAAGCGGGTTTCGAGGGGGCGGGCGACCGACGCGCCGGGCGCCAGCAGATTGCGGTCCAGGTGGCCCAGCCACCTGGCGGGAGGAGGCTCGGAGGAGGGCGGAGCCCTCCTTCGATCCCGGCCGGGCCCGGTTCGCCCGATGTTTGCGACCCCGATGTCCCACGGCCACGACAAAGGCATCCGTCCGCATCCTTCTGCGGCCCCGCAGATGGACCTATATGGGACCGTGATCATGCGCACCCTGCTGCCCACCCCTGCCTTCGCCCCCCTCGATGCCGCTGCCGGCGATGCCGCGCTGCCGGTCTGGGACCTTTCCGATCTCTATGGGGGGCCGGACGATCCGGCGCTCGCCGCGGATCTCGACCGTGCGGAGGCGGATGCCCGCGCCTTCGAAGGCCGGCTGGCCGGGCGATTGGCGACGCTGCCCGGCGATGCGCTGGCGCAGGCGATCGGGGAGTATGAGGCGCTGTGGGAGCGGCTCGGCCGTGTGACGTCCTTTGCCGGGTTGCTGTTCGCCGGCGATGCGCAGAACCCGGAGAATGGCCGCTTTTACGGCACGACGCAGGAGAGGGTGACGACCATCTCCTCCCACCTGTTGTTCTTCACGCTGGAGATCAACCGGCTGGAGGAGGCGGTGCTCGAGCAGAAGGTTGCGGGCTCTGCCGCGCTGGAACATTGGCGGCCCTGGCTACGCGACCTGCGTGTGTTCCGCCCGCACCAGCTCTCCGACGAGGTCGAGAAGCTGCTGCATGAGAAGGAGGTCGCGGGTGCGGCCGCCTGGAACCGGCTGTTCGACGAGACCATCGCGAATATGAAGGTGACGGTCGGCGGGGAGGAGATGACCGTGTCCGCCGCGCTGAACGGGCTGTCGGACCGCGACCGGGCGAAGCGGGAGGCCTCGGCGAAGGGGGTTTCCGCGGCGTTCGGTGAGCGGGTGCGGCTGTTCACCCTGATCACCAACACCCTCGCGAAGGACAAGGAGATCGAGGACAAGTGGCGCCACTATCCGCGCCCCGGGTCCTATCGAAACCGGTCCAACATGGTCGAGGACGAGGTGGTGGACGCGCTCGTCACCGCCGTCCGACAATCCTATCCGCGGCTGTCGCACCGCTACTACCAAATGAAGGCGAAGTGGCTCGGGCTGGAGAAGCTGCAGCACTGGGACCGCAACGCGCCGCTGCCGGATGAGGACGACCGGCTGGTGCCCTGGCCGGAAGCGGTCGAGCGGGTGCTGACGTCTTACGGGGCGTTCAGCCCCGACCTCGCGGCGGTCGGGAAGCGGTTCTTCGACAAGCCGTGGATCGATGCGGCGCTGCGGCCGGGCAAGGCGTCAGGCGCTTTCGCGCATCCGACGGTGCCCTCGGCGCATCCCTATCTGCTGCTGAACTATCACGGCAAGCCGCGGGACGTGATGACGCTGGCGCATGAGCTGGGGCATGGCGTGCACCAGATCCTGGCCGGGGCGCAGGGATACCTGTTGTCGTCCACGCCCCTGACGCTCGCGGAGACGGCGAGCGTGTTCGGGGAGATGCTGACCTTCCGCGCTGTGCTGGATGCGGAGACGGACCCGAAGCGGCGGCGCGCCATGCTCGCCGGCAAGGTCGAGGACATGCTGAACACCGTTGTTCGGCAGATCGCCTTCTACCGGTTCGAGACACTGCTGCATGACGAGCGGCGGAAGGGGGAGATCTCCTCCGACCGGATCGCGGAACTGTGGATGCAGGTGCAGGTGGAGAGCCTGGGGCCGGCCTTCGAGTTCACGCCGGATTATGGCGTGTACTGGTCCTACATCCCGCACTTCATCCACTCGCCCTTCTACGTCTATGCCTATGCCTTCGGGGATTGCCTGGTGAATGCGCTGTATGGCGTCTATCGCGATGGTGGGGTGAAGGGCTTCCAGGCGAAATACCTGGACATGCTGCGCGCCGGGGGCACCAAGCGGCACAAGGAATTGCTGGCGCCCTTCGGGCTGAACGCGGCGGACCCGGCCTTCTGGATGAAGGGGCTCGACGTCATCTCCGGCTTCATCGACGAACTCGAGAAGACGGATGCCTGACCGCGAGGGCAGCACGATCTTCGGAGAGGCGCGGCGGATGCTGCGCACCTCCGGGGCGGTCGGGGGGATCGCGGCGCGCTATGCCGGGCAGCGCTTCCTCGGCATGAAGGGCGACAAGGCCGCGCATGCGGAGGATCTGAAGGCCATCCTCGGCGGGCTGAAGGGCCCGATGATGAAGGTGGCGCAGTTCCTGTCCACCGTGCCGGATGCCTTGCCGCCGGAATACGCGAAGGAATTGGCCACGCTGCAGGCCAATGCGCCGCCGATGGGCTGGCCCTTCGTGCGGCGGCGGATGGCGAGCGAGCTTGGACCCGATTGGGAGACCAAGTTCGCGAGTTTCGAGCGCGAGGCGGCGGCGGCGGCGTCGCTCGGGCAGGTCCATCGCGCGGTGCTGCATGACGGCACGCGCGTCGCGTGCAAGCTGCAATACCCGGACATGGCGTCGGTCGTGGAGGCGGATCTTCGCCAGTTGAAGATCGCCATGGCGCTGTACCGCCGCATGGACCCGACGCTGGAGAATGAGGACGCCTACGCGGAACTGTCCGAGCGGCTGCGCGAGGAGCTGGACTACCGGCGGGAGGCATCGCAGCAGCGCCTGTACGGGCTGATGCTGAAGGATGAGTCCAGCGTTCAGGTGCCGGTGCCGATTGAGGATCGCTGCACCCGCCGGCTGCTGACCATGACTTGGCTGGATGGCCGCGCCATCCAGGCGCGGATCGACGAGAAGCCGCCGGAGGAAGAGCGCAACGCCTATGCCCGCGCGCTGTTCCGCGCCTGGTACGTGCCGCTGTACCGGTACGGCGTGATCCATGGCGACCCGCATCTGGGCAATTACCAGGTGCGCGGGTCGGGGCCGGATGACTGGGGCATCAACCTGCTCGATTTCGGCGTGGTGCGGGTGTTCCCGCCGAGCTTCATCGGCGGCGTGATCATGCTGTACGAGGCGATCCGCGACGATGATTTCGACAAGGCGGCCGCGGCTTACGATATCTGGGGCTTCAAGAACCTGAAGCGCGAGACGATGGAAGTGCTCAACATGTGGGCGCGCTTCCTCTACGAGCCGCTGCTGGACGACCGGGTGCGGCCGATCCAGCCCTCCGACGACCCGATGTTCGGCCGCAAGGTGGCGGAGGAGGTCCATGCTGGCCTCAAGCGCACCGGCGGCGTGCGCGTGCCGCGCGAATTCCCGCTGATGGATCGCGCGGCGATCGGGCTGGGGTCGGTCTTCGTCAGGCTCGGCGCGCAGCAGAACTGGCACGACCTGTTCCACGAGCTGATCGAGGGGTTCGACGAGGCGAAGCTCGCAGAACGGCAGGCGGCGGCGCTGGCCGAGGCGCAGGTACCGACCGGCTGACCGGCCGCGCTGAGCTTTGTTAAGCGCGCCCGGCCGTCATCGGCGCGCGCTGGACACCCTGCCGCGCCCCCTGTAGGTGCGATGCCACGTATTTCGGCGCAGGGAGGGCTCCCGCATGAAACTTGCGGTTCTGACGGAACGGCGAAACGGGGAGACCCGGGTCGCGGCGACGCCCGAGACGGTCAAGAAATACGTCGGCCTGGGGCTGGATGTGGCGATCGAGTCCGGCGCGGGCGTGGCCTCCGGATTCCCGGATGCGGCCTATGCCGAGGCGGGGGCGACGGTCGCCGCCGACGCTGCCGCGGCGCTGTCCGGCGCTGAGATCGTCCTGAAGGTGCGGGCGCCGCTTGGCGCGGATGAGGGCGCGGTGGACGAGCTGGCGCTGATCCCGCGCGGGGCGCTGCTGATCGGCACGCTCGGAGCCGATGCGGCGCTGGCCGGTGCCTATGCCGAACGCGGCATCGAGGCCTGCTCCATGGAACTCGCGCCGCGCATCACACGCGCGCAGTCGATGGACGTATTGTCCTCCCAGGCGAACCTCGCCGGGTATCGCGCGGTGATCGAGGGGGCGACGGCCTATGACAAGGGCTTCCCGATGATGATGACGGCGGCCGGCACGGTACCTGCCGCCAATGCCTTCATCATGGGGGCCGGTGTCGCCGGGCTCCAGGCGATCGCGACGGCAAGGCGGCTCGGCGGGCGGGTTTCCGCGACCGACGTGCGGCCGGCGGCGAAGGAGGAGATCAAGTCCCTCGGCGCGAGCTTCGTCGGCTACGAGGACGAGGAGAGCAAGGCGGCGCAGACGGCCGGCGGCTACGCGAAGCAGCTTTCGGCCGAGTTCTACGCGAAGCAGGCCGAAGTGGTCGCCGCGCATATCGCCAAGCAGGATGTCGTCGTCTGCACGGCGTTGGTGCAGGGGCGCAAGGCACCGACGCTGGTGACGGCGGCGATGGTCGCGTCGATGAAGCCGGGCTCGGTGATCGTGGACATCGCGTCCGATGCCGGCGGGAATTGCGCCATGACGAAGCCCGGCGAACTGGTCGTCACGGACAACGGCGTGAAGATCCTCGGCTACACCAACTGGGCGGGTCGGCTGCCGGCGGCGGCTTCGGCGCTGTATGCGCGCAACCTGCTGACCTTCCTGACCACCTTCTGGGACAAGGACGCCAAGGCGCCGAAGCTGCCCGAGGAGGATGACATCGTGAAGGGCGTGACACTCACCCGCGGGGGCGCCGTCGTGCATCCCTCGATGAAGGCGTAAGGGGGCAGGGACGATGAACGCGACGGAACTCGCCAACCAGGCGCAGGCGACCGCGCTGCGGGCGCTGGACCTTGCCGAGGCGGCGCGGCGCGCGGCCGAATACGCCGCGCCGGTTGCCGCGGCGGCCGAGCCCTTCCTCTATCTGCTGACGATCTTCCTGCTGGCCTGCTTCGTCGGCTACCACGTGGTGTGGAACGTCACGCCGGCGCTGCATTCGCCGCTGATGGGCGTGACCAACGCGATCTCCTCGGTGATCGTGGTCGGCGCGATCCTCGCGGCCGGGACGGCTGACACCACGATCGCGCGGATCTTCGGCTTCCTGGCCGTCACGCTCGCCGCGGTGAACATCTTCGGCGGCTTCATGGTGACGCGGCGGATGCTCGCCATGTTCAAGAAGAAGGGGAGCTGAGGCCATGGGTCAGACGCTCTCCACGCTCGCCTATCTCGTTTCCTCCGTCCTGTTCATCCTGGCGCTGCGGGGGCTGTCGCACCCCGAAACCAGCCGCCGGGGCAACATGTTCGGCATGGTCGGGATGGGCATCGCCATCCTGGCGACGATGTTCAGCAAGGGCATGGGCTTCGGCGGCATCGCGCTGGTGATTGCGGGTCTCGCGATCGGCGGCACGATCGGCACCATCGTCGCGCAGCGCATCCAGATGACGGCGCTGCCGCAGCTGGTCGCGGCCTTCCACTCGCTGGTCGGCATGGCGGCGGTGTTCGTGGCCGCCGGTGCGTTCTACGCGCCGATGTCCTTCGGCATCGGGACGCATGAGCACATCCATGCGCAGTCGCTGATCGAGATGTCGCTTGGCGTCGCGATCGGCGCGATTACCTTCTCGGGTTCCGTCATCGCCTTCGCGAAGCTCGCGGGAAAGATGTCGGGCGCGCCGATCACCTTCGCGGGGCAGCATTGGCTGAACCTCGCGCTCGGCATCCTGCTGGTCATCCTGATCATCGCCTTCGTCGCGACCGGGTCGGGCGTGCTGTTCTGGCTGATCGCGCTGCTGTCCTTCGCGCTCGGCTTCCTGCTGATCATCCCGATCGGAGGGGCGGACATGCCGGTCGTGGTGTCGATGCTGAACAGCTATTCCGGCTGGGCGGCGGCGGGCATCGGCTTCACCATCGGCAATTTGCTGCTTATCATCACGGGTGCACTGGTCGGTGCCTCGGGTGCGATCCTGTCCTACATCATGTGCAAGGGCATGAACCGCAGCATCATCAACGTGCTGCTGGGCGGGTTCGGATCGGAAGGTGGTGCCGCGGCCGGTGGCGGCGGCGACGCGGACCGGCCGCCGGTGAAGGCGGGCAGCCCGGAAGACGCGGCCTACATGATGAAGAATGCGCAGAAGATCATCGTCGTGCCTGGCTACGGCATGGCGGTGGCGCAGGCGCAGCAGGTGCTGCGCGAGATGGCCGATTTGCTGAAGAAGGAAGGGGTGGAGATCAAATACGCGATCCACCCGGTCGCCGGCCGCATGCCCGGGCACATGAACGTGCTGCTGGCGGAAGCCAACGTGCCGTATGACGAGGTGTTCGAGCTCGAGGAGATCAACCCCGAGTTTGCGGATGCCGACGTCGCCTTCGTGATCGGCGCGAATGACGTGACCAACCCGGCGGCGAAGACGGACAAGTCGTCCGCGATCTACGGCATGCCGATCCTGGATGTGGAACGCGCCAAGACCGTGTTCTTCATCAAGCGCGGCATGGCGAGCGGGTATGCCGGGGTGGAGAACGAGCTGTTCTTCCGGCCGAACACGATGATGCTGTTCGGGGACGCGAAGAAGGTGACGCAGGAGATCGTGCAGGCGTTGCAGCGGTAGTGGTTGCGCCTTTCGGGACTGGTGGCGGCCGGGCATCGTCCCGGCCGCTGTCGTTTGGAAGGATGGGCGCTTCTGCCGCGCCGGGTTCGCCCTGGTGACAGACAGAAAAAGGGTGGGGGTGCGGGGGAGGTTCTCCTCCCCCGCCCTTACTGCGCCGCCCGCGCCGCCATCGCCCGCGTGCTCTCGTCCATCCGCGCCTCATAGGCCACGCCGCGGCGCGTCGCCCAGGTGTTGATCAGGTGGAACAGCGGCACGACCGCCTGGTCGTCCATCGCCATCTTGATCACCTCATGCAGCACGCGCTCGCGCGCCTCGTCGTCCAGCGTCGCCGTCGCGCGGTCCACCAGCGCGTCCATCGCCGGGTTGGAATAGCGGCCGGAATTCGACGCCCCGCGCCGCTGCTCGCGGTTGTAGGTGCCAATGATGTTGATGGCGGCGTAGGAGGCCTCGCCGGTCGAGGAGCCCCAGCCGGCGAGGCGGATGCCGAATTCCTGGCGGGCCGCGCGCGCGGAGAAGGAGGTCCAGGGCAGGGCCTGAATTTCCGTCCGCACACCGATGCGCGTCCACATCTGCGCGACGGCCTGGGCGGTGCGCGCATCGTTGGGGTAGCGGTCGTTGGGGGTGGTCAGCACGACGCGGAAGCCCTGCGGGTAGCCCGCCTCGGCCAGCAGCCGGCGGGCGCCATCCGGGTCGAAGGCCGGCGGCGGGACGTCGGGGTTGTAGGAATAGACGCCCGGCGGCAGCCATTGGCCGGATGGGGCGGCGGTGCCTTCCATCACCCGCTCCGCCAGCGCCTCGCGGTTGACGCCGATCGACAGCGCACGCCGCACGCGGACATCGAGGAACGGGTTCGCCGGCAACGGCTGCCCGGCATTGTCCGTCACGCCCGGCACGTTGGCGGTGCGGGTGAAATCGGCCTGCAGGTAGATCATCCGCAGCCCCTGGATCTGGTGCAGGGCGACGCGGGTCTCGCGGCGCAGGCGCTCGAGGTCCGAGGACGGCACCTGGTCGATCAAATCCACGTCGCCCGCGATCAGCGCGGCGGTGCGGGCGGAATCATTGGCGATGACGCGATAGGTCGCGCGGGCCCAGGGCTCGCGCCCGCCATAATAGGCATCATTGCGCTCGAAATCGACGCGCTCGCCCGGCGTATTGCTGCGCAGGCGATAGGGGCCGGTGCCGATGGCCGCGCGGCCGCTGTTGTAGTCCTCGGTCGACGCGCCCTGGCCGGCGTGGCGGGAGATGATGAAGACGTAGGACAGATCGACCGGCAGCAGCGGATGCGGCGCGCGGGTGTGGATGCGCAGCGTCAGCGGGTCCACAACCTCGACGCGGCTCACCATGCGAAGGAAGCCGCCGAAGCCGCCGGGGCTGTTGGGGACATTCGGCGCGCGTTCGAAGGTGAAGACGACGTCGTCGGCGGTGAAATCGCGGCCATCATGCCATTTCACGCCGGGACGCAGCTTGAATTCCCAGACGGTCTCCGAGATCGGCCGCCAGGATTCAGCAAGGCCCGGCTGCGGACGCACCTGCGCGTCGCGCTCCACCAGGCGGGAGAAGATGTGCGCCGCTACCGAGCTGTTCGGCGCCGCGTTGAAGAAATGCGGGTCGAGCGAGGTGGCGGGCGCGCCCGCGCCCATCGTCAGGTTCTGGGCCGCCGCGGGCAGCGCGACCGAGGAGGCGAGGAGGAAGGCGAGGCTGGTGCGGCGCATGGGGGCGTTCCTGTCCGGCGTCGCAGCGAGCATGCCACGGCGCCGGCGGCGCAGGCGAGAGTCGTCACGCCCCCAGGAAAGACAGCGCCAGCCCGGCCGCCGCGCAGATCGCCAGCACGCGGGCGAGGCCGAGCTTCAGTCCGAACAGCAGCACCGCAGCGAGCAGGCCGAGGCCGAGCGCCGCCGGCTGGATCGAGGACAGCACCGGCAGGTCGATCGCGGCCGGGCCGATCGGCTGATGCCGCACCTCGGCGAAGATCACGCGCAGCCCGAACCACAGCGCGAGGTTCGCGATCACGCCCACCACCGCCGCCGTGACGCCCGCCAGCGCCCCGCGCAGCCTTGGCTGGTCGTGCATCCGCTCGACATAGGGGGCGCCGAGGAAAATGAAGGCGAAGCACGGCGCGAAGGTCACCCAAAGCGTCACCAGCGACGCGCCGATGCCGCCCAGGATGCCGCTGTCGCGGTAGCCGGCGAGGAAGCCCACGAATTGCAGCACCAGGATGAGCGGGCCGGGCGTGGTCTCGGCGAGGCCGAGGCCGGCCAGCATCTCGGGCGCAGTCAGCCAGCGGTAATGCTGCACGGCCTCCTGCGCGACATAGGCAAGCACGGCATAGGCGCCGCCGAAGGTGACGACCGCCATCTTGGAGAAGAACCAGGCGACGTCGCCATAGACGCCCGTGCCCATCAGCAGCACGACCGGCCACAGCCAGAGCGCAATGGTGACGAGCCCGGCGCGCCGGGCGGTGGGCGTCATGGCCGTGATGCGGCCCGGCTCGGCGGCCAGCAGCGCGTCGAGCAGGGCGGGCGGGCCATCCTTCGCCTTGCCATGCGCGGCGGCGGCGAAGGCCTCGGGCGCGAGATAGCCGATGCCGAGCGCGGCCAGCACCACGATCGGGAAGGGCACGGCGAAGGCGGCCAGCGCCACGAAGGCCGCCGCCGCCAGCGCCCAGGCCGCGCCGCCATGCAGGGCGCGCTTCGCGACGCGCAGCAGCGCCTCGACCACCAGCACCAGCACGGCGCATTTCAGGCCGAAGAACAGGGCCGCGACGATCGGCACCTCGCCCAGCGTCGCGTAGATGATCGACAAAGCGAGCATCACCACGGCGCCGGGCAGCACGAACAGCACCCCCGCCGCGATGCCGCCCTTCACCCCATGCATCAGCCAGCCGAGATAGGTGGCGAGCTGCGTCGCCTCGGGCCCCGGCAGCAACATGCAGAAGTTGAGCGCATGCAGGAACCGCGCGTCGGAGACCCAGTGGCGATCATCCACCACCTCCCGGTGCATCACCGCGATCTGCGCGGCCGGACCGCCGAAGGACAGCAGACCGACGCGGAGCCAGACGCGCAGCGCCTCGGCGAAGGTCGGGAAGACAGGCTGGGGCTTCATGCTGGTCTCGCGGCAGGCCAGTTGTGGGTCTCGTCGGTCGCGTCGCGCGCCCAGCGATAGAAGGCGTCGTACAGCGCAAGGCCGGCGTCGAGCTGCGCCAGATCGTCGCGATACATGCGCGACAGGCCGAGGGAGGCGGCCAACAGCCCGGCAGCCTCCGGCGCGAGGTCCGGGCGGGCGGTGTCAGCGCCGCGCACGATCATCGCGAGCCGATCCAGCGGGGCGGAGTGCAGGGCGAATTCGTCGAGCATGACGTCGAAAGTGCAAAGATCGCCGCGATGCGACCAGAAGACGCCCTCGATATCGAAGGGCGTGGCGCCGAAGCGGTCGGCCACGGCCGCGACCTCCGTGGGCGCGACGAACAGGAAGACGGCGGCGGGATCGACGAACCGGCGGATCAGCCAGGGGCAGGCGATGCGGTCCACCTTGGGCCGAGCCCGGGTGACCCACAGCGTGCGGCCCTGTGCATCGCGCGGCGGCACTTGGGCGGGGGAGACGAGCGACAGGCCGGCGTCGCGCCACGCCTCGAACCCGCCTTCAAGGGATTCGGCCGCGCCCTGGCTGAGCTTCAAACCCTTCTGACAGGTGACGACGACTTCGCGCCCCGCGAAGCCGGCGGCCCAATCCGCGACATCCTGGTGGCTGCGCCGGATGGCGGCGGGCAGGAAGCGCGGATCGGCGGCGGCGTCCTCGGGCGTGCGCAGGTCGATCAGCACGGGCGCATCGGGCAGGCCGATGCGGCGGGCGAGCTGCTGGGCAGTGATGATGGTCGGTGCCGGCATGGTGGCGTCCTCTCCGAACAGGAGCATGGGACGCGATGCTTCGGCCGGAGCCTCACGGGGTGATCGCGGAAGTCCCCTTGGCGCGAAGGGTGGGGAGCGTGCCGCCGGCTGTCAAGCGCGGCGGCGTGTCATTCCGCGGCGGCGGGCAGCAGGCTCTCGCCGGGTTTCAATCGCGTGAAAGCGACTGGTTGCCAGTCGAGCGCGACGCGCGTCCCGTCGAGCGTGACGCGGGTGGCGGCGAGCCCGGTGGCATCGTCGTTGGTCTGCGGGAAGTCCTCGCGCCAATGGGCGCCGCGGGATTCCTCGCGCGCTTGCGCGGCGGCGACGATGGCGCGGCTGACGAGGAACTGCGACTTCAGGTTCAGCCAGTCATGCCAGGTGAGGTTGAAGGCGCGGTCGCTGCCATCGACGCCGGCTGCATCCGTCTCGGCTTCCAGCGCGTCGAGGCCCGCGACCGCCGCGGCGAGGCTCGCGGCATCGCGCAGGATGCCGGCCTTGTCCCACATCAGGTCGAGCAGCGCGTCGCGGATGGGCGACAGGTTGCGGGCCGGGCGCACGAAGGGCGCGTGGATGAAAGCTGCCGCTTCATCCAGTGCGGTTGCGTCGGGTTCAGCGAACTCGCCATGGCGCGGCACCCAGGCCGCCATGCTGTCGCCGGCGATGCCGCCGAAGACGGTGGAATTCGCGACGCCATTGCCGCCGAGGCGGTTCGCGCCATGCACGCCGCCGGTGTCCTCGCCGGCCGCGAACAGGCCGGGCAGGTCCGTTGAGCCGTCGGCGGCGAACACTACGCCGCCCATCATGTAATGCGCAGTCGGGACCACGGGCACGCGGCCGCCGGCGAGGTCGAAGCCGTTGTCGGCGCAGCGTTCGACCATGCCCTTGAACTCGCGGGCGACGCGGTCGGGGCCGAGATGCGCCATCTCGATCCACAGCCCGCCTGCATCGTTGACGTTGCCGGCGAGTATCTCCCGCTGCATGGACCGGCTGACGATGTCGCGCGTCGCGCGCTCGTTGCGTGGATCATATTTGTGCATGAAGCGCTGGCCGTCGCCGCCGAGCAGATAGCCACCGGCACCGCGCAGCCCTTCCTCGATGATCGTGCCGGTCATGCGCGTGCCGGGGCCGGCGAGGACGCCGGTCGGGTGGAACTGCACCATCTCCATGTCGCGCAGCGGCAGGCCGGCGCGGAGCGCCATCGCCATGCCGTCGCAGGCCTTGTCGCCGGAGGGAGTATGGTACTTGTACATGGTCGGCCCGCCGCCGGTGCCAAGCAGCACCGCGCGCGCCTGCATGAAGACCAGCCCGCCGCTGCGCATGTCGATCAGCAGCACGCCCGACAAGCGCGACCCGTCCGTGCTGCGGATCAGTGCGACGGCGCGATGTTCCTCCAGCCGGTTGATGCCGCGCGCCCAGACCTGCTCGGCGAGGCGGTTGACGATCTCGATGCCCGTCAGGTCGCCCTTGTGCACCGTGCGGTCGAAGGTCTGACCGGCGAAGGCCTTCTGGTGGATGCTGCCGTCCGGGTTGCGGTCGAAGAAGCAGCCCCAGCGGTTCTCAAGTTCGCGGATGCGGCGCTGCGCACCAACGACGAGCGTCCAGGCGAGATCCTGGTCGTTGAGCCATTTCCCGCCGTCGAGCGTGTCCATGAAGTGTCGCTCGGCGGAATCACCTGCGGCGATGGCAACGTTGTAGCCGCCCTGGACCATGCGGGTGCAGCCGCATTTGCCGAGCAGCCCTTTCACGGCAATCGTCACATCGAGGTCGGGCGCCGCGTCCTTCGCATGCAGCGCGGCGAGAAGCCCGGCACCGCCGGCGCCCAGGATCAGCACATCGGTGCGGCGACGTTCGATCACCGCGGGCAGCGGGGGCTGCTCGGCACGCCGCAGCCACAATCGGCCAGCGTATTGTAGACGATGGCGCCGCCCTGGGTGCCGAGCATGACCGTGGAGACAAACTGACCGAGCGGCGGCGGCATGGCGACAATCATCAGGTAGAGCGGCAGCAGCACCGTCATGCCGCCCCCAGCTTTTCCAGCACGGCCTGGCGGCGGCGCGCGGCCTCGGCATTCACCGTGGCGTAGAGGCTGCCGCCATGCGCATCCATCGCGACCAGCAATGGGCCGAAGCCCTTGATGCGGAACTTGTACAGTGATTCAGGGTTGAGGTCGTCGAGATCGACATCCTCAACCGCTTCGATCCAGGTCGTCTCCAGCGCCGCCGCGCCACCCACCACAGCGAGATAGGCGCCGCCCAGGTCGCGGAAGGCGTCGAGCGATCCCTCCCGCAGCCCGCCCTTGCCGATGATGATCCGCACGCCCTCGCGTTCCATCAGCGGCCGCGTGAAGCGTTCCATGCGGTCGGAGGTCGTGGTGCCGACGCAGACCGCCTCGTATCCCGAATGGTTGGTGCCGGAGCGTTCGACCTTGCGCAGGTTTGGCGCCGTGTGCACCACCGCGTGGCCGTTCAGGTCGAACTTCGTGCGACGCCCGCGGTCGAACATGTGGATCTGGGTGGCGTCGCGGATGCCGAACAGCGTCTCCTCGAGCGTCACCGTATCACCGGCGCGCAATTCGCGGACCTGCGCCTCGGTGATCGGCATGGGCAGGACGTGGTGCGTCACGGCGCCTTCTCCTCCTCGGCGGGCCAGTCCCCGCACGCGGCTGCGGCCAGCGCGCCCCCGGTCAGCCGGTAGAACACCTTGCCCGCCGGCGCGATGCCGAGCTTCCCATAGAAGGCCTGCGCCCGGCCATTGGTTCCGTCGGTGGTCCAATCGACACGGGTGTATTTGTGCTCGGCGGCGAAGCGCATGGCGCCGGTCATCAGGGCCCGGGCGACGCCGGTGCCGCGGTGGGCCTCCGCCACGTAGATGTCCTTCAGCAGCAGGCCCCAGGTGAAGTCGAAGGCGGGGAAGAAGCCCGAGAGCGAGACGAAGCCGGCCGGCAGGTCGTTCTGCCGCGCCACCAGGCAGAAGGGGCCGGCGCGGCCCGCCGGGTCGGTCAGCGCCTCGGCGGCCTGGGCGAGCAGCGGGGCCGCGGTGCGTTCGGCATAGAAGCGGCCCATCTCGGAGAGCAGCGTCATCAGCGCCATGCGGTCGGCCGGGGTGGCCTCGGCGACGGTCACGCCCATCAGAAGCCGATCCGGATGCCGTCGGGCGTGAAGGTCGCGCTCGCGCGACGGGCGGAGTGGCACTGGATGTTCACAGCGACGGGGTTCATCGTGATGTGGGTCGCCGCCGTCTCGACATGCACGGCGAAGGCGGTGGAATCGCCCCCCAGCCCCTGCGGCCCGATACCGAGGGCATTCACCGCATCCGAAAGTTCCTGTTCCAACCGTTCGCCTTCCTTGTCCGCGCAGCGCGACCCGAGCGGGCGCGTCGCCGCGATCTTCGCGAGATGCATGCAGAGATCCGAGGTCCCGCCCACGCCCACGCCGACGATGGTCGGCGGGCAGACCTTCCCGCCGGCCTGGATCACCCGGTCCACCACGAAGCGCTTCACCGCCGCGACGCCATCCGCCGGGATCAGCATCTGCAGGAAGGATCCGTTTTCCGAACCGCTGCCCTTCGGAATCATCTCGATGCGGAGCTCGCGCTCCGCATCGGTGAAGTCGATGTTGATGACGGGCACGCGCTCGCCGCAGGAGGTGTGCTCGTTCTGGCGGGTGATGGGATGCACGACCGAGGAACGCAGCGGATGCTCGCGCGTTGCCCGCGCCGTGCCGGCAGCGATGGCCTGCTTCAGCGCCCAGCCATCCACCTGCACGTTGCGGCCGACGAACACGTTGAAGATCGGGATGCCCGTGTCCTGGCATAGGAGATTATCCATCCGTTCCGCGACACCGATGTTCTCGATCATGGTGGCGAGGATGGTCTTGGCCGTCGCGTCGGTCTCGGAACCGTCCAGGCGCGCGAAGCCGGCCTTGATGTCGTCGGGCAGGATCTTGCAGGCGCGGATGTAGAGCAGCTTCGCCGCTTCCTCGATGGCCTCCGGTTCGACCCGCAGTGGTTCCACACCGGGCTTCGTCATCAGCGTCATGGCGCCGTTCCTCCCTTCCGATCAGATCAGCAGCGAAACTCCAGACACGAACAGCAGCACCAGCAGGACGATGCGGAAGCCCTGCGCCGGCAGTCTGACATAGGCACGCAGGCCGAGCACGGTACCCAACACCAGCGCCGGGACGGCGGCGGCGGTCAGCACAAGGGCGTCGGCCGTGAAGAAACCGCCGAAGGCCAGGCCAACGGCCGTGATGGCTTGCATGAAGACGATGAAGGGCTGCATGAAGGCCCGCGCGCGGTCCTTCGGCCAGCCCTGGATGTCCGCCCACATGGCCGGCAACGCGCCGACGAAGCCGCCGATGCCGCCCAATATGCCGCTCGCGAAGCCGACCGCGGCATCGGCGCCGCGACCGCCGCCGACCTGCGGCGGGGGCAGGCGCAGCGCTATGCGAGCGAGCATGTAGCCCGCATAGACCACCAGCAGGAGCCCGACACCCGCGACGATGGCCGGTGCCGGCCCCTTCGCCAGCACCAGCAGCCCGACCGGCAGGCCGAGCAGCGCGACGCCGAGAAAGAAGCGCAGCCGCGGCCATTCGATGTGCTTCCACAGCGGCGGCAGGGCCATTGACTGCGCCATCAGGCTGCCGAGCACCAGCACCGGCGCCGTGATGGAAGGCGGCACGACATGCAGCAGGATGCCGGCTGCGACAAGGACGAAGGCGAAGCCGGCCATGCCGGCGCAGAAGGCGGCGACGAAACAGGCGCCTGCCACGACACTCGCTTCAAACCACATTGAACAGGAATACCAACCCCACCAGCAGGGCGACGCCAGCCGAGGCCGCCACCATGTCCTTCTGCCGCGCCCGCCAGCCGAGGAATTCCAGCGCGAGCACGCGCAGCCCGCCCGCGAGATGCGCGGCGAGCAGCACGACGAGCACGGTCTCGCCGGCCTTGGCAAGCGGGTTGTCCGTCCAGCGCAGCAGCCCCTCCAGCCGCGCCTCGCCCTGGATGGCGCTGCCGAGGGCCCAGAAATGGACTGGCAGGAACAGCGCGAGCAGCAGGCCCGAGACGCGGTGCACCACGAAGGCGAGGTAGGTGGGGTGGGAGCGCGGCCGGAGATCCATCACGCATAGAGCCCGATCGCGGCGCGGATGCCGAAGACGGCTGTCGCAAGCCCGATCGCGAGCCAGGCGAGATCGGCGGCGCGGCCGCGCAGGCCGATCGTCTCGGCAGCGATGTTGCGCAGGCCGATCGCTCCATGCAGCCCGGCCGCGAGCGCGAATACAACGTAGAAGGCTAGCCAGGCCTCGTTGCCGCGCGTGCGCCCCAGGATTTCTGCCGCCGACAGCCCGCCGCGCACAGCGCCGATGATCATCACGAGATGCACGACGACCGCGATGGCCAGCACCATCGCGGTTACGCGCTGTGCCACCCACAGATGCGTCTGCTGGCGCGCAGCACGCGCCGCGCCTCCTGCTGAAGCCGCGCTCATCGCCGCCCCAGCAGCGTGTCCCAGAACAGCGTCCGCTTCAGCCCGGCGATCGCCAAGGACGGGTCGAGGTTCTTCGGGCAGCGTTCCGTGCAGGATTGCGTCGAGTGGCAGGAATGGCAGCCGGCATCGCCCGCGACCGCGTCCAGCCGGTCCCGCCGCGCACCGTCGCGCACGTCGTTCACCAGCGTCCAGGCGCGGTTCAGCGCGGCGGGACCGAGATAGTCGCCATTCCACGCGACCACGTCGCAGCTTGAATAGCAGACGGCGCAGCCGATGCATTCGATGCCGGCATCGGCCTGGCGGCGCTGCTTCGAGGCCGGCGGCACGATGGCGAAATCATCGGGCACGGCGCCTTCCTCCGCCTCCTTCGGCTGGAAGGTGCCGCGGGCGCGCGACCATTTGTCGAAGAAGGGTGCGAGGTCGGCGACGAGGTCGCGGATCACCGGCAGGTTGCCGAGCGGCCGCAGTTCCAGCGCGCCACCCGCGCCCACCACCTTCCGCACATGCGTCCTGCAGGTCCAGCGCGCGCGACCGTTCACCGTCATGGCGCAGGACCCGCACATGCCGACACGGCAGGCAAAGCGGTAGGCGAGGGAAGGGTCGAGCTCCCGCTGGATGTAGGTCACGACATCGAGCACGGTCTGGTTCTCGCGCGCTGGCACGTCGAAGCGGGCGAAATGCCCCTGCTCGCCGCCGCGCCATACGCTGACCGTCAGGCTGGCCGCTGAGGCCATGCGCTCGTTCCTCCCGTTGCGACGAGACTGACCCTCGCTGGACAGCCTGTCCAGCCCGTGGCGTGCTGCCGAGCCAGACGGGAGGATGACGATGAACGGAACGATGCGCGGCGCGGAGCTGCTGGTGCGTGCCCTGAAGCAGGCAGGCGTCAGCCGCATCTTCAGCCTGTCCGGCAACCACATCATGCCGGTCTATGATGCCCTATTCGGCTCTGGCATCGAGATCATCCATACCAGGCACGAGGCGGCCGCCGTCCATATGGCCGATGCCTGGGCACGGCTGACCGGCGAATGCGGCGTTGTGCTCGTCACCGGCGGGCAGGGGCACACCAATGCCGTCGCTGCCCTGCCGACGGCGCAGGCCGGCGAGGTGCCGGTACTTCTGCTGTCGGGCCATGCGCCGCTCGGCGAGCTCGGGCTTGGCGCGTTCCAGGAACTGGAGCAGGCGCGCATGGCCGAGCCGCTGTGCAAGGCGTCGCTGACGGCGTCCTCGCCGGACACGATTGCGCGCGATGTCGCGCGGGCCATGCACATCGCCCGGTCCGGACGGCCGGGGCCCGTGCATCTGTCGCTGCCGACGGACGTGCTGGAGGCCCCCTCGGCCGCGCCGGACCTGCCGGACGCCGCTGCCTTCGCGCCGCGGTCCATGCCGCTGTCGGCGGAGGCCGCGGCCTCGATCGCCGCCCTCATCGCCGGGGCCGAGCGGCCGGTGATGGTCGTGCCGCCGGCCATGTGCACGCCAGCCGGGCGGCGGGCGACTGCGGCGCTTTCGGCCGCCGCCGCCCTGCCGGTCGTGCCGATGGAAAGTCCGCGGGGCCTCGGCGATCCGTCGCTCGGGGCCTATGCGCAAGCTTTGGCGGAGGCCGATCTTGTCGTGCTGCTCGGCAAGGCGCTGGATTTCACGCTGCGCTTCGGCCGCGCGCCGGCGATCGCGGCCGATGCCCGCTTCGTGGTGGTGGACCCGGACGAGGCGCTGCTGGCGCGCGCCGCGAGCGCGTTGGGTGACCGGATCGCCGTCGCCGCGCTGGCAGGCCCGGCAGAAGCGGTGGCGGCGTTGACGGAGGCCGTCGCGCCGCATCCCGGCCGCACGTGGGTTGAACGCCTGGCCGGGCACCTTGCCTTCCGCCCTGCCGAATGGGCCGCAATGGCCAACGCGCCGGGCGGGCCGATCCATCCCGCGACGCTGTGCCAGGCGCTGCGCCCCTTCCTCGATGCGCCGGATGCCGTGCTGGTCAGCGATGGCGGCGAGATCGGGCAGTGGGCGCAAGCAATCCTCCAGGCGCCGGCACGGCTGATCAACGGCGTGGCTGGGGCGATCGGCCCCTCCATTCCCTTTGCCCTGGCGGCGCGCTCTGCGCGGCCCACCGGCCGCATCCTGGCAGTGCTGGGGGACGGCACCTTCGGCTTCCATATGGCCGAGTTCGATACAGCAGTGCGCCACGGCCTGCCCTTCGTCGCCGTGGTCGGCAACGACGCGCGGTGGAATGCGGAGCACCAGATCCAGCTCCGCACCTACGGCGCGGCGCGGGCGCACGGGTGCGAGCTGGCCCCAGGTACGCGCTACGACCTCGCGGTCTCGGCGCTCGGTGGGCATGGGGAGTTCGTGACGCAGGCCGCTGACATCGCCCCGGCGGTGGAGCGCGCCTTCGCCAGCGGCAAGCCGGCCTGTGTCAATGTCCTCATCGCCGGGCAGGCAGCACCCTCGGTTCGCATGGGATGATCGGGCATGGAATATACTGAATTCAGAAGTAAATAATACTCGACTACGCAGATGGTCGGTCGAAGGACGCAGTATAGGGATTTGATTTTGACTGAGCCTTAATATCGCCACATTGCGTTCTTCTAGCCCTGACTGTCACTGGGGGTGGGCAGAGGTTTGATCTTTCTGTCGGTTTGTGGTCGATGGCGACCATGACGACCGCGAATGCATTGCCGGCCACCCCCAGCCGGCGACATCGAGCGGCCCCCCTGTGCCTCCTGGCGCGGGGCGCCCATCACCTCAGAACCAGGTTGCACCGGCTGCGGAACGCCCGCCGGACCCGCTTGCTGCTTTCCCCGCTCTGGACGACCGCGCTGGTCGGCACGATGGCGATGTCCGCCTGTGCCCAGGCGGAGTTGCCGCCACAGCCGGTCGCCGCGGTCGAACCCGCGGCGACGCCGCGCGAGGACCTCTCGCCGCGCGCCGCCTGCCTCGACGCCGCCCGCGAGGCGGAGCGCGAGCACAACCTGCCCGAGGGGCTGCTGGTCGGAATCGCGCTGAACGAGAGCGGGCTGCACGCCCATGCGCTGAGCATTGGCGGCCGCGCATTCTATCCCGAGAAGAAGGAAGAGGCCCTGCGCCTGATCCGCGCCGCCGGCGGCCGCGCGATGGTCGGCTGCCTGCAGGTGAACTACGCGGTGCATGCGCGCGGCGGGCAGGACTGGCCGCTCGACCCGTATAGGGCCGCGGAATGGGCGGCGAACTACCTGCTCCAGCACTACGAGACCTATGGCGACTGGAGCATGGCGCTGGTCCGCTGGCACGGTGGGACGCCCGGCATGACCACGCGGCTGGTGTGCCGCGTCCGGTCGAAGATCGATGTCGTGGCGCCGGACAGCAGCCTGTTTACGGAACGCTGCCGCGGAACGCAGGCGCAGATGGCGGCGTTCCGGCGGGATGGGCGGGCGCTGCTGGAACTGGCGGAGGCGCAGTAGCGCGAGGCTCAGGGCGGCGGCCGCGATCACGGGGCGGGCGGCTCTGATCCTGCCGCTGTCGTCGTTGGAGGGGCTTTGCCCCTCCAAGCCACCCCAGCAAAGGCCGAAAGGCCTTTGCAAACCTCAATTTGGTGCGCTGCGCCGCTGGCAGAGTTGATGCCGGAACGCGCCCTTGCGCACGAACCGCGCCTGAAACGGGCGGCAAAGCCTGCCGCGCTCGACACCAACAGATTGCGGTCCAGGGGGTCCAACCCCCTGGCGGGGTGGCTCGGAGGGGCGGCGCCCCTCCGATCTCCGCAGCCAGGTCGCCAGAAAGGCCCCTCGGCTCTCGGTCAAGCCGTCACCCGCGCCAGCACACGATCCACGAACGCGCCCGCCGACCCCAGATAGGCCGCCGGATCGGTCATCGCGGCGATCGCCGCCTCGTCCAGCCGGGCGGAGACCCGCGTGTCGCGCATCAGCGCCGCGGTCAGGCCGATCCCCTCGGCGATGGCAAGGTCGCAGGCGTCGTTGACGATGTGGTGGGATTCGCCGCGCCCGAATACCGGGGCAAGGCCCATCATCACCGCCTCCGACACGATCAGCCCGCCGGTGGCATCCAGGTTTCGGCGCATGCGCGCAGGATCGACGACCAGGCCGCCGGCGATGAAGCGCGCCTGGGACAACGCGCCGTGGGCGAGGAGGAAGGCCTGGGGCAGGGCGAGCATCTCGGTCTGCCAGGGGCCGGTGCCCCGTTCGAAATCCTGCGCCATGGAGGCCAGCATCTGCGGCACCAGCGCGTGCACGCCGCGCGCCTGGGACAGCACGTATTCGCAGGCGATCGGATTGCGCTTCTGCGGCATGGTCGAGGAGCCGCCGCGGCCGCGGACATGCGGTTCGGAGACCTCGGCGATCTCCGACTGCATCATCAGCATGACGTCGGTCGCCAGTTTGGAGAGCGAGCCGCAGAGGATGCCGAGCCAGCAGCCGGCTTCGTTGATCCCGTCGCGGGCGACATGCCAGGGGACGTCGGCCTCGGCGAGGTCGAGTTCCTTCGCCAGTTCGCGCGTCACGGCCAGGCCCTTGTCGCCGAGAGATGCCAGCGTGCCGGCGGCGCCCCCGAAGGACAGGCGCAGCGCGCGGCGGCGGATGCGCGGCAGGTCCTCGAGCGAAGCCAGCAGCGGGGCGAGCCAGACCGCGACCTTGTAGCCGAAGGTCACCGGCAGCGCGTGCTGGAGATGCGTGCGCCCCGCCATGACCGTGTCGCGATGCGCCGCCGCCATCGCGGCGAGGGCGGCGACGGTCGCACGGAGATCGGTCTCGACCAGCGCGAGGCCGTCGCGGATCTGGAGCACCAGCGCGGTGTCCATGATGTCCTGCGTGGTCGCACCCCAATGCGTCCAGCGGCCGGCTTCCGGGCCGGCCAGTTCGGAGAGCTGCTTCACCAGGCCCACCACCGGGTACCCGGTGTTGCGCGTGGCGCCGGCCATCGCCGCGAGGTCGAGCTTCGAGGCGTCGGCGGCCTCGGTGATGACCGGCGCGGCCTCGGCCGGGATGATGCCGAGCCGCGCCTGGGCGCGGGCCAGCGCGGCCTCGACATCCAGCATGCGTTGCAGGAAGGCGTGCTCGCCCATGGCGGCGCGCATGGCATCGGTGCCGTAGAGCGCGCCGAGCACGGCGCCGTCGGCGGGGTTCACGGGCATGGTTGGCGCTTCCTCGCTGGTCTTGGTCGGCGCCATGAAACCGCGACGGCGCCGCCGCGCAAGGGGTGCCGGCGCGTCAGCCAGGCGACGGCCGCATCGCGTCAGTAGACGACGACGGAACGGATCGACTTGCCTTCATGCATCAGGTCGAAGGCGGTGTTGATCTCGTCGAGCGGCATGGTGTGGGTGATCAGGCTGTCGATCTCGATCTTACCGTCCATGTACCAGTCCACGATCTTCGGCACGTCGGTGCGGCCGCGCGCGCCGCCGAAAGCCGTGCCGCGCCAGTTGCGCCCCGTGACGAGCTGGAAGGGGCGGGTGCTGATCTCCTGCCCCGACGCCGCGACGCCGATGATGATGGAAGTGCCCCAGCCGCGATGCGTGCATTCCAGCGCCTGGCGCATCACATGCACGTTGCCGATACATTCGAAGGAAAAATCGGCGCCGCCATCCGTCAGGTCCTGGATCGCCTGCACGACCTTGTCCGTGCCGACGACGTTCGGGTTGACGAAATGCGTCATGCCGAACTTGCGCGCCATCTCCTCCCGCGCCGGGTTCAGGTCCACGCCGATGATCCTGTCCGCGCCGACCATGCGCGCCGCCTGCAGGACGTTCAGCCCGATGCCGCCAAGGCCGAACACCGCGACATTGGCGCCGGGCCAGACCTTCGCGGTGTTGATGACTGCCCCGATGCCCGTGGTCACGCCGCAGCCGATGTAGCAGATCTTGTCGAAGGGCGCGTCGTGGCGGACCTTCGCCAGCGCGATCTCCGGCAGGATGGTGAAGTTCGCGAAGGTGCTGCACCCCATGTAGTGGAACACGGTCCCCTGATCGCAGGAGAAGCGGGAGGTGCCGTCGGGCATCACGCCCTTGCCCTGCGTCGCGCGGATGGCGGTGCAGAGGTTGCTCCGCTGCGACAGGCAGGTTTTGCACTGCCGGCATTCCGGCGTGTAGAGCGGGATGACGTGGTCGCCGGGCTTGAGCGTGGTGACGCCGGCGCCGACCTCGCGCACGATGCCCGCACCCTCATGGCCGAGGATGGCGGGGAAAAGCCCCTCGGGGTCGGCGCCCGACAGCGTGTAGGCGTCGGTGTGGCAGATGCCGGTGGCCATCACCTCGACCAGCACCTCGCCTGGCTTCGGGTCGCCGATGTCGATCGTCTCGATGGTCAGCGGGGCTCCGGCTTTCCAAGCGACGGCGGCGCGGGTCTTCATGGCGGGACTCCGTATTGGCGGGCCGCACCTTCGCGTGGCAGGCGGCGGCGCCGCAACCCCCGCCGGGCAGGCCGGCCGCAACCCGTTTGCATCTCGACCCGCCGCCGTCTCATGATGCCGGGAATGAAATGAAGCAGGAGGAGATGACGATGGCCCATCGGATGCGCGTTCCGCTGCTCGGCGCCGGCTTCGCGGCGGCCTTCACGGCAGGGCTCCTCGCCCACCACCTGGTTCCGGCGGCCGGCGCGCAGTCCGGACCGCCGCCGCTGGCGCCGCAGATCATCAACCTGTTCAGCATGACGGATGAGGAGATCGGCAGCCTCGCGCCGAATAGCGATCTGCGCAGCCGGCTGCTCGCCGCGACGCCCGACGGGACGGTGTCCGTGCAGAGCGGCAATGTGCCGCGGCATTACCATGCCGACGCGAACGAGATTCAGCTCATCCTTCAGGGAGAAGGCTCGTTCTGGCTCGGGGACCGCGAGGTGCAGGTGAAGCCCGGCGACCTGATCATCATCCCGCGCGGCACGCCACATGCCGGATCCCGCGCGACGACCGGGCGGTTCCGCGCGTTGGCGATCAAACTGCCGCCGCAGCGGGCCGGTGATACCGTACCGGCGCCGGCACCCTGACCGTCAGCTCAGCAGACGCACCAGCGCGAGCGACAACCAGGGAAAGGCGATGCACAACCCCAGCCGGATGAAATCCGTCGCGAGATAGGGCAGCACGCCGCGATAGATCGCGCCGATCGGCACGTCGCGCGCAAGGCCGCTCACGACGAAGACGTTCAGCCCGATCGGCGGCGCGGTCAGCCCGATGCCGACCACGGTCAGCACGAGGATGCCAAACCAGATCGCCGTCTCCTCCGTCGTCAGGCCGAAGTCCAGCGCGGTGATGACGGGGAAGAACACCGGCAGCGTCAGCAGCATCATCGCGAGCTCGTCCATCACCGCGCCGAGCACGATGTAGACGGCGAGGAAGGCGCAGAGCACGCCGAGCGGCGGGAAGCCCTGCTCCGACACCCAAACGGCGAGCAGGTCCGGTGCCTGGGACAGCGCAAGGAAGGCGTTGAAGACCTCGGCGCCGAGCAGGATCGCGAAGATCATCGCGGTGGTCTCGGCGGTGGCCTTCAGGCTCTCCACCAGCTCGCGCGGGCCGAGGCTGCGGCGGGCGAGGCCGACCAGCAGCGTGGCGGCGCAGCCGACGGCCGCGCTCTCGGTCGGCGTGAAGATGCCGCCATAGATGCCGCCGACCACGGCGACCGCGATCAGCAGCACCGGCACGACGGCGCGCAGCGCGGCGCGGCGGTCGGCGGGCGGCACGCGCGGGCCGGCGGGGCAGAGCGCGGGCCGCCGCCGCACCACCACGGCGATGGTCAGCAGGTAGAGGACGGTGGCGAGCAGCCCCGGCACCAGCGCCGCCATGAACAGCTTGGCGATGTTCTGCTCGGTGCTGATGGCATAGACGACGAGGATCACCGAGGGCGGGATCAGGATGCCGAGCACGCCGCCCACCGCGATCGTCCCGGCCGCGAAGCCCGGCGCGGCGCCGTAGCGGCGCAGTTCCGGCAAAGCGGCCCGCCCGAAGGTCGCGGTGGTCGCGACGGAGGAACCGCACACCGCGCCGAACCCGGCGCAGGCGCCGATCACCGCCATGGCGAGCCCGCCGCGGCGGTGCCCGACCAGCGCATTCGCCGCGGCGAACAGGTCGCGCGCCAGCCCGCCGCGTTCCGCCAGCGCGCCCATCAGGATGAACAGCGGAATGACGGACAGCGTGTAGTTCGCGAACAGGAAGAAGGGCGTCGTCTTCAGATAGGCGAGCAGCCGCGCCGTATCGACGATATAGGCATAGCCCGCGCAACCCACGGCCAGCATGGCGAGCCCGATCGGGCAGCGTAGCACCAGCAGGCCGAGCAGCGCGGCGAAGCCGAGGCCGGCGACGATGAATTCCTCGGCCATGTCAGCCGCGCCCGCGCAGGAGCCATCCGGTCCAGTGCAGCGCGACGAGGCCCGTCGCCGCAAAGCAGGCCGCGCCGATCCCGATCGCCCACCAGATCGGGATGCCGAGCATGCCCATGGTGACGGAACCGTTGCCGAAAGCCTCCATCGCGCCGACCGCCATGCGTTCGGCGAGCACCAGCGCCACCACGCCCCACACCAGGTTCCAGAAGGCGTCGATCGCGGCGTTGGCGCGCCGCGGCAGGCGGGTGGTGAAGCTGTCGACGAAGATGTTGGCGCGCATCAGCGTGCCATAGGCGAGGAAGCCGAGCACGGCGAGCCCGCCGCCGACCTGCACCATCTCCACGTCGCCGGTGATGGGCGTGCCGAGCAGCCAGCGCATCAGCACCGAGGCGGTGACCATCGCCGCGACCGCGAGCAGCACCAGACCCGCCGCCACGGCGAGGACGCCGGCGAGGCGCGAGACGGGGCCCGGCGGCGGCGTCAGGACACGCCCTGGCCGAGCCGGGTGACCATTCCCTTCGTCTCCTCGACCAGCGCGGCGCCGTCGATGCTGCGTTCGCGCATCTGGGCGACCCAGGCGGTGGTCACGGGGGCCGTGGCCTCGATCCAGCGGGCCTTCTCGGCCTCGCTGATCTCGGTGATGGAATTGCCACGGCGGCGGGCGGTCTCCTCGACCTTCGGGCCTTCCTCGTCCCACACCCTGGCGGCCATCACCGCGGCCACCTCGCCCGAATTGGCGTCGAGCACGCGCTTCAGGTCGTCGGGCAACGACTGATACCGCGCCGGGTTCATCGCGAGGATCATGGACGCCGAGTAGAAGGTCGGGCTGCCCGGGATGCCGACGTGGTAGCGCGCCATCTCCTGCAGGCGGATCGAGGGCACGACCTCCCACGGCACGACGGCGCCATCGATGACGCCCTGCGACATCGCCTCGGGCACCTGCGGCACCGGCATCCCGATCGGGGTCGCGCCGAGCGCCTTCAGGCCTTCGCCGGCCTGGCGCGTGGGGAAGCGCAGCTTGAGGCCGCGCAGATCCTCCATCGTCTTCACCTCGCGCTTGGCGTGGATCAGCCCACCATCATGCGCCCAGGCGGTGACGACGTGCGTTTCGGCGAATTCGGTGGTGCGCATGTGGCGGTCGAACAGCGCCCAGGTCACGCGCGCATTCACGCTGGCCCGGCGATGGGCGATGAAGGGCAGCTCGATGACCTCGATGCGCGGGAAGCGGCCGGGGGTATAGCCGGGCAGGGTCCAGACGAGGTCGGCCACACCGTCCTTCGCCTGGTCGTACAACTGCGGCGGCGCCCCGCCGAGCTGCATCGAGGGGAAGATCTGGATGCGCAGGCGGCCGCCCGATTCCTCCCGCACCTTGTTGGTCCAGGGCACCAGGAAGTGGCGGTGGACGTTGGACACGGCGGGCAGGAAGTGGTGCAGCCGCAGCGTGACCTCCTGCGCCGCGGCGCGGCGGGAGGCGAGCATGGCGGGTGCGGCGAGCGCCGCCCCCGTGAGCAGCCGGCGTCGGTCAAGCATCTGGTCGTCTCCCGTCAGCCCGCCGGAATCGCCCCCGGCTTCGGCGGCACATTCGGTCGAAACCGGCGGCACTTTCAAGCTGCGCCGAGCGCCTCTCGCAGCGCGCGCGCCTTCTGCTGCACGGCGGCGGGCGTGTCGCCCGGGCGGTAGAGCGAGGAGCCGACGCCGACGCCGGCCGCTCCCGCCGTCTTCCAGGCGGCGACGTTCTCCGCCCCGATGCCGCCGACCGGCAGCACCGCCGTGCCCGTCGGCAGCACGGCGAGCAGGGCACGGAGCACGGCGGGGCTCGCCGCCTCGGCCGGGAACAGCTTCAGCGCATCGGCCCCGGCGGCGAGCAGGGCGAAGGCTTCGCCCGGCGTGAAGAAGCCGGGGCAGGCGATCAGCCCGCGGGCGCGCGCCGCCAGCACCAGCGGCGGGCTGCAATGCGGCGTGACCATCAGCTTCGCCCCGGCGCGGACGACGGCGGCGACCTCGTCCTCGGTCGTGACGGTCCCGGCGCCGACCAGCGCGCGGTCGCCGAAGGCGGCGTGCAGCCGGCGGATGCTCTCGAGCGCATTGGGCGAGTTGAGCGGCACTTCCAGGATGCCGAGCCCCTCGGCGAGCAGGGCGGTACCGATCGCCTCCACCTCCTCCGGCCGGATGCCGCGCAGGATGGCGACGATCGGGCAGGCGTCGAGCCAGGGGGCCATGCTCATGGCAGGTGCTCCGCCACGCGCCACAGCCCGCGGGCGGCCGCATCCGGCTCGGCGA
The DNA here is from genome assembly GCF_018129025.1 of Neoroseomonas terrae. Classification (GTDB taxonomy): domain Bacteria; phylum Pseudomonadota; class Alphaproteobacteria; order Acetobacterales; family Acetobacteraceae; genus Neoroseomonas; species Neoroseomonas terrae. The sequence continues at coordinate 133,333 of NZ_JAAEDI010000004.1, forward strand.
GGCGGTGCGGGACGCCGAAGATGTCGAGCGCTGCGGCATAGCGCGCGGCCAGGTGGTCCGCGCCGATCAGCAGCACCGGCGGGGCGACGCCGTCCTCCAGCGCAGCGGCGACCTCATGGCCGATCAGCAAACCGGACAGGGTGGAGGCGGCTTCGTCCTCCTGCATCTCGTCGAACAGGGCGGCGGCGCGCAGGCCGAACAGATGGTGCAGCAGCCCGCCACCCTGGCGCGCGCGCGCGAGGCCGCGGGCGAAGCCGCCGGCATGGTGCGGGGCTGCGGTGTCCATCATCCGGGCCAGGATGGTGTGCGACGACAGCACGGCGAAGGCCTCTCCGGTGAAATGGGTGGTGAACCCCAGCACGCTGCCATCCTTCACCCGTGCCCATTTGGAGTGGCTGCCGGGCAGGCAGACGGTCATCTCGGCACCGTCGCGGGCGGCGCCCAGGATCTGGGTTTCCTCGCCCCGCATGACCTCGGGCACGCCATGCCTGTCGCGGCAGGTCAGGCCGGGCAGCACCTGCACCGTCGCGCCATCGAAGGGGATGGGGATCGCGGCGCCGGCCAGGCCGTCGAGACCGGCGGGGCAGGGGAGGTAGGGCGCCTCGCGCCAGCCCTGGCGGCTGCCGACCATGCCGCACATCAGCACGCGATCCTCGCCATCGGCGATCCAGTCCCCGACCACGGCGCGCAGGGTACCGGGAAAGCCGTCGGGCGGGACGGTCAGGATGCCGCGGGGCGTGTAGCGATGTGCGGCCACCTTGCCATCACGCGCGAAACGATAGGCACGCAGGCTCGACGTGCCCCAGTCGATACCGATCATTCAACCCTCTCGCAGGTCTGCGCGTCGCATGCCAAAGACTTCGCGGTGGTGCAATGAATACGTCGTACTCTACTGCATCACCGCAAAAGGGTTCATTCCTCGGCATGGTCGTGTTCGCGGCACGGAGGCTGAGCCGGCACGCTCAGGCGATCCGGGCCAGCGGGCCGAGGGTGGGAACCTTAGATGGATCGACGCCGGCAAGGCGCAGCGCGCCCCACAAAGCGATCGCGACCGAATCGAGCACCGGGACGTCCGGCACGGCAATCGCGGCGTCCAGCCCGCGGAAGTTGGTGCAGTGGACGGCGATGGCGTCGCAGCCTTCCGCCGCGACCTCCCGCACCAGCCGCGTCACCAGCGCCGGGGCGTGCCCGGCGAAGGAGAAGTTGCCGGGGTCTTCGAGGTGCCGCTCCGCGGCCGGCTCGAAGCCCTCGGCGCGCAGATTGGCGAGGATCGCCGTCTGCACGGTGCCGAGGTAGGGCGTGACCAGGCCGATGCGCCGCGCCCCGAGCAAACGCAGCGCCTCGTGCAGCGCGAGGGTCGCGGTGGTGCACGGTATGCCGGTCGCTGTCGTGACCGCGGCACATACCGCGCGGTCGGCATCGAGCCCGAGCCAGGCGCCGGAGGTGCCGTTCCAGCACAGCGCATGGACCTTGGCGTCCGCCAGCATCTCCGCGGCTGCGACCATCGGCGCGGCGTCGAACTGGCCGGTCGAGCCGCCCTCCAGGCTGATCGACAGCACCCGAAGGCGCTGGAAATGCGCGGTGATATGCGGCGTGCCGGCGAGCAGCGAGGCTGTCGCCGGCTCCAGCACCGTGTTCGAGGACGGGGTCAGCATCCCCAGCCGGATCGCGCCGGCCATCAGCCGCCCGCCGCCAGGCGCGGGTCGTTCTGCCCGCGCGTCGCCCAGCCGGTCGTGCGGTCCTCGATGGTCACCGCCACCCAGTACATCAGCACCCCCATGATGCCCGTCACGATCAGCCCCGCGAAGACGAGGGGCACGTCGAAGCGGGATGACGCGACCAGCATCAGATGCCCGATGCCTTCATTCGCCGCGACCGTCTCGCTGATGATCGAACCGACGAAGGCCACCGTGATCGCGACCTTCAGCGAGGCGAAGAAATACGGCATCGCCCGCGGCAGGCCAACCTTGGTGACGATATCGACCGGCCGGGCGCCGAGGGCACGCAGCACGTCGCGCAGTTCCGGTTCCACGGTGGCGATGCCGGTCGCGACATTCACCACGATGGGAAAGAAGGAGATCAGGAAGGCGGTCAGCGCCGCCGGCCAGAAGCCTGCGCCGAACCAGATCACCAGGATCGGCACCACCGCGACCTTCGGCACCGAGTTGAAGGCGATCAGCAGCGGATACAGCCCGCGATAGACCAGCACCGAGGACCCGATCGCCACCCCCAGCAGCAGGCCGAACACCACGGCCATGGCGAAGCCGACGAAAGTGGTCAGCAGCGTGGCCCAGGAATTCGTCAGCAGCGGTTGCCACCACTTGATCATGCTCTCGGCGATGGCGGATGGCGCCGGCAGGATGAAGGGCTCGATGCCGAACAGGCGGACGGCGGCTTCCCACAGGAGGAACATCCAGGCAGTCACCAGCCAGGGAAGCGCGGCCTCCAGCCGGCGGCGGCGCCGCGCGGCGGCGGCGAGCGCCTGGGCGGAACGGGCGGCCTTACCGCGCATCGGCGGTCTCCCCCTTGCGGGCCTCGGCGATGCGGTCGCGGAGCTCGTGGACGATGGCCTGGAACTCCGCCTCATAGGTCTGGTCCAGCCGGCGTGGGCGAGGGTAGGGGACCCGGCGCTCGGCGATGATGCGCCCCGGGCGGGCCGACATGATCAGCACGCGGTCGGCCAGGTAGACGGCTTCCTTCAGGTCGTGCGTCACCAGGATCACCGTGGGTTTCTTCGCCATCCACACCGACTGCAGGACATCCCACAGATCCTCGCGCGTGAAGACGTCGAGCGCGCCGAAGGGTTCGTCCAGCATGAGCAGCCGCGGGTCATGCACCAGAGCGCGGCACAGAGAGGCGCGCTGCTGCATCCCGCCCGACAGTTGCCAGGGATAGCGGTCCTCGAAGCCTTCGAGGCCGACCATCTTCAGCAGGTCCCGCGCCTTGCGCTCATACTGGGCGCGCTGGGCGCGAAGCTGGCCGCGATGCGGGCGCACCACCTCCAGCGGCAGCATCACGTTGGGCAGGATGCGGCGCCAGGGCAGCAAAGTCGGGTTCTGGAAGGCCATGCCGGCGATGGAGAGCGGGCCGGTGACCTCCCGTCCATTCACGACGACTGTGCCCTCGGTCGGCGGCCACAGGCCGGTGACGAGGCGCATCAGCGTGGACTTGCCGCAGCCCGAGGGGCCGACCACGGCGACGAATTCCCCTTCGCCCACGGCCAGCGAGGCATCGCGCAGAGCGAGAGTCCCCTCGACGCCGCCATAGCGCATTGAGACGCGGTCGATGTGGACGAAGGGTTCGGTCATGATGCGTTGGCGGTCCCGGTGTGATCGAAGGGGGCTTTGCCCCCTTCGAGCTTCCCCCACCAAAGGCCGAAGGGCCTTTGGAAACCAATACCTGGCGCCCGGCGGAGCGGTTGCTTGCCCCGGCGGTGTTCGCATCGCGCCCGGTGCGTCGGATTCGATTTGGAACGCTGGGCGCAATCTTCAGGCACAACCACTGTGCCCGGCACCAGAAGGAGGTTTCCAACGGCCTTTCGGCCTTTGGTGGGATGAGGTTCGGAGAGGGGCAAAGCCCCTCTCTGAGAGGTCCCCCTCAGATCCGCCGATCCGCCGCCGGCGGCAGGAAGTCCGGCGTGTAGATCTGCGCGCCCTGCAGCCGCGGGGTCAGCCCGTAGGCCTCCTCCACCTGCTGGATGCCCGTCTGGAGCCGCGCGGGGTCGACCGAGGACAGGCCGTTCGCGCGGACGTTGTCGCTCATCACCACCCGCTCGACGTTCAGCTCGTTGCGCTCGCGCTCCAGCGCGACGTCGGTCAGCGGTTCGACGCGCTTCAGGATGTCGAGCATCTCCTGCTGGTTCCGCATCGTCTCGATGAAGGCCTTGATGAGCGCGGCATTCACGGCACGCAGGGCATCGGGGCTCGATTCCATGAAGCGCCGCGTGGTGAGCAGCGCACCGCCGTACAGGTTCAGCCCGTGGTCGTAATACATCATGATGCGCTGCTGGTTGAGGCCGAGGCCGATGCCCTTCAGCGCCAGCGCCGAGGTGGTGACGAAGCCCGTCACGCCATCCGCCTCGCGCCGCACCAGCATCGGCTCCCGCAGGGCCGGCGTGACCGAGAGGAAGGTGACCTTAGACGCGTCGATCCCGGCCGTCTTGGCGAAGGCGGGAAACAGCTGCCGCCCGGCGTCGAACTCTGGCGCCGCGAGCCGCTTGCCTTCGAGATCCTTCGGCGTGCGGATCGGCCCGTCGGCGCGCACGATGGCGCAGAGCGGGCTGCGGTCGTGCAGCATTGCGAAGGCGACGATGCCGCGGTCCGGGTTCTCGGCCATGAAACGGATCGCCGGGTTGATGTCGGCATAGCCGATGTCGTAGGCGCCGCCGGCCAGCGCGACGGGCACGTTGCCCGAGCCCTGACCGCGATCGACGGTGACGTCGAGGCCCGCGGCGCGGAAGTATCCCTTCTCCCGCGCGACCAGGGCGAAGGCGTTGGGCGACTGGTAGGCCCAGTCCAGGATCATGCGCACCCGCGTCGCCTGGGCGCGGGCCAGGCGGGGGGCGGCCAGCAGGCTGCCGGCGGCGAGCAGCGCGGCGCGTCGGTTGAGGCCAGGGACCATGTCTGAGTCTCCTCTGTCGCGGCGGCTGCCGGCGGGGGTCGCTCTCTGCGGCATCCGATGGCCGGACGGCAAGACGCCCGAAGCGGTTCCGTCACGGTTTTCGGGTCGGGTGCGGCGCTTATGCCCGGGAAGCCGGCATCCGCTGGCGCTATATCGGACCGCTGCAACCACCGCGAGGTATGACGATGTTCGAGGTGCTGCCGGAATCCGGCCCCGATCTGTTGGCCATCCGGGTGCGGGGAAGGCTGAGCCGGGAGGACTACGCGCGGCTCAACCCGTGGCTCGATGAGGAACTCGTGCGCAACCCGCGGCCCGCCATGCTGGTGGACATGCGCGGCTTCGAGGGGTTCGAGGGGCCCGGGGCGCTGCTCGATGACATGCGCTCGGGCGTGCGGCACTGGAACGACCTCGGCCGCATGGCGCTGCTCGGCGACCATCCCTGGGTGGCGTGGATGGTGTCGCTGGTCGCGCCGCTGATGCGGGCCGAGATCCGCTATTTTGGACCGGACCAGCAGGAGGCGGCCTGGGCCTGGGCGCGGCAGGTCAGGGCGGCACCATGAAGGCCGAGGCGGCACAGGCTCGCCCGAGCAGGGAGCGCATCGCCGGGTTGGCGTGACCTTCATGGGCGGTCAGCGCATCCATCGGGCAGAAATACTCGTGGGGATGCGGCACCTGATGCCGGGCGAAGCCGTCATAGTGGTCCCGTTGGAGGCCATAGAGCACGCGCAGGTCACGCACCGGCAGGCTGAAGCCGGCAACGGGTTCGGCTTTCAGGAACGGAATGATCCGCCAGCGTGGCGTGGGGTCGTTGGCCTGCAGCGGCGCGAGCAGCCAGGGCAGCGGACAGTGCGCGAGCAGGGAGACGGTCGACGGCGCGAAGCGTGAGCGCTTGTCGAGCAGGTTCTGGAAGGTCGAACAGGCCTCGATGCAAAGGATGTCGGCATAGGGGTCCGCCGGCGTGCCGCCGAAATGCAGCCAGAGCCCGTCGGGAATGGTCCGCATTCGATCCGATCCGGGGATCTTCAGATAAGGCTGGGCGACCGGTTCGCCGTCGCAGGGTCGGCCGCGGAGCCAGGCACCCTGGGCGCCGATGGTGCCAGGCGGATGCTGGGGCCAGGTCTTCAGCCGGTCCCGGACAACGTTGTCGAGCCGGCGGGGACGGCGCAGCAGGGTCTGTACTTCGCTCACAGCAGGAATGTTCGCCCCGTTTATCAACTTAAAGGCGAGTTAATAGCAATCACAGGAAGTGAAACAAGACAAAATATCAACCATTTGGTTGGTTCGGCGCGTTTTGACGCGAAGGAAACGCCAGAAATTGCCGTCGATGAGCCCCGATATTTAACATGACATCTGAAGTAGAGTCCCTAACAGATTCCAGAGAGTCGCGATTTCGAGACTGGTCCGCCGCGTCGCCCCCCAGCGCCGCGAATGGCGGATTTGGAGGGACTCGGGCGCATGGGATGAACCTCGGCGCCGGCATTCAACCGCTGAAGAGGAGATACCCATGGCAATCCGCAGGCTGGCCGAGGAGCAGCGCCTGTCCGGCGCGGTGGTGGCGGGCGGCATGATCTGGCTGGCCGGCCAGGTCGCCGACGATGCGACGCTCGACACCGAGGGACAGACCGCGGACATCCTCCGTCAGATCGACGCCCTGCTGGCCGACGCGGGGACCGACAAGCGCGCCCTGGTCAGCATCCAGATCGTGCTGGCGGATATCGGCGATGCGCCGGCGATGAACCGGGCCTGGGATGCCTGGCTGGACCCCGCGCAGAAGCCGGCGCGGATGACGATCCAGGCGCCGCTGGTCAATCCCGACTGGAAGGTCGAGATCACCGGCGTCGCGCTCGCGCCGCGGTAGCAGGCGGTGGCGGGGCGGCCGGTCGGCGGCGCCACGGCGCCATGAACGGATGCGTCCGATGCGCACGCCGCCCGCCCCGCTGTCCGTGTCGCGCGCCCCGGCCGCGCCGTCGACGATGGCCGAGGTCCAGGCGCTGATGAACGACCCCGACATCGGCGGCGCGATGGACGGGGACGAGATCCCGCGCCTCGACCTGGGCTGCCCGGTCTCTTTCGCCGGTTCTCGGCCGGGCGCAGCGCAGCGGCCCGGCCCGTCCGCCGCCCATCGCGCCTGTTCGCGGCGGCCCGCTTCCGGCATACGCAACCCCGCCGCCGTCCCGGCGTCATTCCGCCGCAATCGGGCGCAGAATGCGGCCGTCTCCTGGAAGGCTGACCGATGAGCGATGCGACATTCTGGCGCGGCCGGCGCGTGCTGGTGACGGGCGGAGCCGGGTTCCTCGGCTCGAACCTGTGTCACGCGCTGGCGGCCCACGGCGCGCGGGTGACCGCGCTCGATGCCATGATGCCCGACGGGGGCGCTTCCGCCCGCAACCTGGAAGGCGCGGGGGTGTTGCTGGTGCGCGGGGACATCCGCGACACCGAGCTGCATTCGCTCTGCGAGGGCGTGGACGTGCTGTTCAACATGGCCGCCCAGACCAGCCACATGGGCGGCCAGAAGGACCCGGTCGCCGACATCGCCATTAACGCCGTGGCCCAGGTGAGGCTCATCGGCGTGATGCGGGAGGTCGCGCCGAAGGCCGCCGTCATCCATGCCTCCACCCGCCAGTTCTATGGCCGCCCGCGGTCGCTGCCGGTCGATGAACTGCACCCGGTCAACCCGCCCGACGCCAATGGCGTGTCGAAATGGGCAGGCGAGCAGTACTGGCTGCTGGAACAGCGGGTGCACGACCGCCCGGTGGTCTCGCTGCGCCTGACCAACTGCTACGGCCCGCGGCTGCGCATCCGCGACGCGCGGCAGACCTTCCTTGGCATCTGGATCCGCCGCGTGCTGGAAGGGGAGCCCTTCGAGGTGTGGGGCGGCGCGCAGCTTCGTGACCTGACCTACGTCGAGGATGTGACCGACGCCTTCCTGATCGCGGCTGAAAAAGCAGCGGAACCAGCGCTTTCCGGGCAGGTCTTCAACCTTGGCGGAAGCCCACCGACCTCGCTGACCGACTTGGCTGAGCGGCTGATCGCGGCGAATGACGGCAAGGGCGATTACCTCACCAAGGAATTCCCCGCCGACCGCGCGCCGATCGACATCGGCTCCTATGCCGCGGACGACCGCGCCTTCCGAAACGCTTCAGGCTGGGCGCCGCGGGTCGACCTCGATGAGGGGTTGCGCCGCTCCCTCGCGTGGTATCGTCCGCGCCTCGCCGACTACCTGTAAGGCAGACCGCCCCATGAACGCGCCCACCCTCGCCACGATCCCGCAGGCCGACCCCGGCGCCGGCTACCGCGCGCAGAAGGCCGAGATCGACGCCGCCGTCGCGCGCGCGCTGGAATCCGGCTGGTACATCCTCGGCAAGGAAGGCACCGCCTTCGAGACGGAATTCGCCGACTGGCTCGGCCTGAACCGCGCCGTCGGCTGCGCCAACGGGACCGACGCGCTGGCGCTGATCCTGCGCGGCCTCGGCATCGGGCCGGGGATGACGGTCGCCACGGTCTCCCACACCGCGGTCGCGACGGTCGCCGCGGTCGAGATGACCGGCGCGACGCCATTGCTGCTCGACATCGACCCCGACACCTACACCATGGACGCGGATGAGCTGCTCTCCGTCCTCGATGACCCGCCGCCGGGCCTGCCGCCCATCAAGGCGGTGATCCCGGTGCATCTGTACGGCCAGGCCTGCGATCTCCGTCCCATGCTGGAGGCGACCCGGGACGCCGGCATTCCGCTGATCGAGGATTGCGCCCAGGCGCATGGCGCGACGCTGGACGGGCAGAAGCTCGGGACCTTCGGCACAGCAGCGGCGTTCAGCCTGTACCCGACCAAGAATCTCGGCGCGCTCGGCGATGGCGGGGTGCTGGCGACGGATGATGCCGATCTCGCCGACCGCATCGCCGCCATCCGCCAGTATGGGTGGAAGGAGCGCTACATCAGCGCGATGGTCGGCGTGAATTCCCGGCTGGACGAGGTGCAGGCGGCGATCCTGCGCGTGAAGCTGACGGCGCTCGATGCCGGCAATGCGCGCCGGCAGGCCATTGCCGCGGCGTATGACGAGGCGCTGGCCGGCGGGCCGATCGAGGCGCCGATGCGCCGGCCGGGCGCCGGCCACGTCTTCCACCAATACGTCCTGCGCTGCCCGAACCGGGCCGAGGCGCAGGCGCATTTCAAGGCGCTTGGCGTCGGCACCGGCATTCACTACCCGGTGCCGGTCCATCTCCAGGCGGCCTACAAGGATCGCACGCCGCTCGGCCCCGCCGGCTGCGCCGAGACGGCGCGCGCGGCGGAGGAAGTGCTCAGCGTCCCGATGTATCCGGAACTGTCGGATGCGCAGGTGGAGCGGATCTGCGGGGCGCTGCGCGGCCTGGCGGGGTGAAGGGAACGGGCGGATGCCCCGTGGTGGCAGCCGCGCGGTCACTCTTGTGTTGAAATGAGGTCGCGCTTGCCGTGATCATGCCGTCCTCCGTGGCCGCGGGCCACGGGAGGGAACGGCGATGGCGATCGCGATCCGCCCGGCCACCTCTGAGGATCTCGACCCGGCCCAGCGCCTTGTCGAGCGCGGTATCCTCGACCTACGTGCGCGCCATGGGGTCGGCCTCCCGCTGGCGCTCGGCCCGCCCGATTTCCAGCGCCCCTGCCTCGAGGAGGACCCATCGGGGCTTTGGGTAGGCGAGGCCGAGGGCACGGTGCGCGGCTTCGGCTTCAGCTGGATGTGCGAGCGCTTCTGGTTCCTGGCGCAGCTTTTCGTGGAACCGGGCGAACAGGGGAGTGGCCTTGGCCGGACGCTGCTGTCGCGCACGATGGAGCAGGCGCGGCGGCGGGGTGCCGAAAACCTTGCGCTCATCACTTTCGCCTATAACCGCGTCTCGACCGGACTCTACATCCGCCACGGGATGTTTCCGCGCGAGCCGATCTACCTCATGGCCGCGCCAGCCGGCGCAGTAGGGTTGCCCGAGCCGGCCCCCGATCTCGATGCCGTGCCGGCCGAAAGCAGCTGGATGCGTCAGATCGACGAAGCGGTGCTCGGCTTCGGGCGCGACCGGCACCACGCCATGCTGCTGGCCGGCGGCGAGACCGCGCTCGGCTTCGCGCGCGGCGGCCGGATCGTGGGCTATGCCTATGTCTCGACGATAACAGGCCATGTCGGCCCGGCGGCGATCCTGCCCGGCGAGGATGTCGCGGGGGTGCTGCGACGGGCGCTCCGCGTCGCACTCTCTGGCGGCGCGAAGAGCGCATCGATCTTCGTGCCGGGGCGCTGCGGCCCCGGCCTGTCGGCGATGACCGAAGCCGGCCTGCGGATCGAGGAGCCCTTCGTGCTGCTCGCCGCGCGGCCATTCGGCATCTGGGACAACTACGTGCCGGCCGATCCGGGATACATGTGACGGGCCGGCGCGCCGCTCAGCGCGCCTCCAGCGCCTGGATGATCGGTTCCATGCTGTGCGGGTGCGGCGCCTGCGTCGGGCAGGCGATGGTCTGCAGCGGCATGCCGACATGGCTGCCGAACATGCTCACCGGATCCCAGTTCCCGCGGAAATTGGCGATGGGGACGAAAGCGTCGGAGCCGGTCGCGGCCACCGCCTGGTTCAGCGCCGTCACCAGCGCGCCGCCCAGCCCGAGGCTGCCGAGGCTCGCGAGGAAGCTGACGCCCGCCGACCCCGCACCACCCACCGCGGCGCGGATCGGGTTGGAGGAAAGCTGGTTGACCAGCGCGAGCGCGCCCGGCGAGTTCCAGGTGATGCCCGGCAAGCCTAGGATGGCGCCCACCATCTGCACGAAGGCGCCGCCCAGGGAATGGCCGGTCAGCCAAGTGATCTCGGCCTGGCGCGAGACGCCGGCGGTGAACTCCAGCGCGTCGTTCAGCTTCATGGCCAGCGCATTCAGCCCCATGCCGATGCCGCCGAGGTCGGCTGCGACGGCATCCTTCAGGTTCGCCGTGCCGCGGAAGCAGACGCAGGCGATCTTGTTGCCCGACCCCCGCCAGTACACGCGCGCGCAGAAATTGTCGTTCTCGTACAGGTCCTGGACCTGGCTGGTGTGCCAGTCGCGCAGCATGCTGGAATCAGCCGTGCGCGTGTAGATGTCGTTGGCAATGCGGGCCATGTTGAGGATGTCGTACATCGTCGCCTTCGATCCGTAGAATGTCGATGCGGCGGCATACGGCGCTGGTGTTCGTACCGATAGCGATCCAGGTCACAGGCGCGGGATGCGCCTGAAACGCTTCATCGAGCGCAAACGTTCCTGGCACGACGACTCGGCGTGCGGTTCCCCGTCGATTGCATACCGCAGCACGGCGCGAAGCGGTAATTAGCCGCCTCGGCCGGATCGTAGCCTGCCCACGGTACGCGAAGGCCACGCGCGGATCGCATCCGTGGCCGAGGCGTTGCTTAGCGTCGTATCAGGCGGCGCTCCGCCGTCCCCAGCCGGCATTCACCAGAGGCGAGCCGGCGCCGAGCCGCTGTCGCGCTGTCGCGTATTCCGCTGCCAGCCGGTCGACCAGCGCGGCGGCGGGCACGATCTCCTTGAGCCCGCTCACCGACTGGCCGGCGCCCCAGATGTCCTTCCACTTGCGCTTGCGGTCGGTGCCGAAGTTCATCTGCGATCCCTCGATACCCGCGAGGTTCTCGGGGTCCAGGCCCGCGGCGCGCAGCGATGGCTTCAGGTAGTTGCCGTGCACCCCGGTGATGAGGTTGGTGTAGATGATGTCCGCCGCGCCGGCGCCGACGATCATCGCTTTGTAATCCTCGACCGCGCGGGCTTCCTGCGTCGCGATGAAGGCCGTGCCCATATAGGCGAAGTCGGCGCCCATCGCCTCGGCGGCGAGGATTGAGCGGCCATGCGCCATGGCGCCCGACAGCGCGATCGGCCCGTCGAACCAGGCGCGGGTCTCCTGCAGCATCGCGAAGGGGGATTGCGCGCCGGCGTGCCCGCCCGCGCCGGCAGCGACGAGCACCAGCCCATCGGCGCCTTTCTCGATCGCCTTGTGAGCGAAGGTCTGGTTGATCACGTCGTGGATGATGTGGCCGCCATAGGAATGGACGGCGTCGTTCACCTCGGGCCGCGCGCCGAGGCTGCTGATGATCAGCGGCACCTTGTGCTTCACGCACAGCGCGAGGTCCTGCTCCAGCCGATCGTTTGACCGGTGCACGATCAGGTTGATGGCGAAGGGGGCGGCGGGGCGGTCGGGATACGCCGCGTCATGCGCCGCCAGCCGTTCCTTGATCTCGGCGAGCCACTCGTCGAGCTGCTCGACCGGCCGGGCGTTGAGCGACGGCATGGATCCGATCACACCCGAGGTGCATTGCGCCACCACGAGGTCCGGCACCGAGATGATGAACAGCGGCGAGCCGATCAGCGGCAGCCGCAGGCGGCCCTTGAGGGTTTCGAGCAGGGTCATGGCGGTTCCTCGTACGTCGCGCCAAGCCTTGCCGGGTTGGGCGACGCTTGTCGAGGTCCGCCCAACCGATCGGTCAGGCGAGGGCGGCGATGGTGCGCGCCAGCGCGGCGCGGAGCGTGGCGGCGAGCCGCTCCGCCACCGGCGGCGCGCTGTCGGCCTCGCCTGGCCAGTTGGCGCCCCAGAAGAAGGTCGCCCGCACGGGGCCGGCTATCATCTGCCCGGCGACGGCGATGGCCTGCGTCCCGTTCCAGTCGATACTGCCGCCCTTGCCATAGGCCATGATGTCCGCCGGGGCGACGCGCGGCATGGCATCCGCCCAGGAACTGATGCGCTTGAACTCGGCAAGGGAGGAAGGCTGCGCAAAGACCTCCCCGCCAAGAGCCCGGCCGTACCAGGTGCAGAGATCCTGTGCCGTGCTCACCATCGTCTCGTGCGGATTGATCACCGGCAGCATCGGGCCCGTCGCCTGCCCCTCGGCAAGCGCCTGCACCCGCGCCCAGCCGAGGTCGGTGCCTGGCGGCGCTCCGGCAAGGGTCGAGAACATGATGCGCGTGCTGTCGGGTAGCCGGGTGCTGCCGGCCAGGCCCATCTCGGCAATCAGGCGGCGCACCCGGGGCGCGCCGATGCGACGCAGCGCCATGTCGGTCGCGGTGTTGTCGCTGTGGCTGATCATCGCCTCCAGCGCCGTGCGTGCGGAGGCGGTGCCGGTGAGGCCGCCGAGGACCGGGCTGACCAGGGAGCGGACCTCGTCGTTGACGGGCAGCGGCTCGTCGAGCGAGAGCCGTCCCGCCTCGACCTCCTGCAGCCAGGCGCCGAGGATGAAGGTCTTGAGGCAGCTTCCGACGAAGACGGGCGCCGTCTCCCGGTGCGCAGCGCGCAGGCGGCCCTTGGGGCCGGTGGCGTCGATCAGCGCGGCGGTGTCGCCGGGCAGGCCGGCGAAGCGGCGGACCGCCTCATCAAGCGCGGCGTCCGTGGCCGGCTGAGCGACGGCGCCCGCAACCGGCCCGGCGGCGAGCAGCAGGGGAAGGCGGCGGCGTTGCATGGCGGGACCTCGGGGCAGGGCGGGCGGCTACGATGCTCGACCGGCGTCGATGAGGGCAATCGCAATCCCGCGCACCGCACCGAAAGCCGGGTTCGTCGCATGCGATCCTGGCCGGCGACCCCCGCTACGTGCGCCGCGCCGTCGAGCGGCCCGCCCGGACCGCGGACCATTCCCCGGTCGGGCGATCTGCTCTATCCCCAGGCCCGGTCGGTCGCCGTGGGCGGCCAGGGAGGGACCGTCGCGCCGTCATGCTCATACTCGGTCTCTTCTCGGGCTATCACGACGCCTCCGCCTGCCTCAGCGATGACTACCGCCTGGTCGCGGCGGTGGCCCAGGAACGCATGACGCGCCGCAAGGCCGATGGCGGAAGGCTGCCCATCGAGGCGATGGAGGAGTGCCTGCGGATCGCCGGCACCGACCGTCGTGAGATCGGTGCCGTGGTGCTCGGCCGCGGTCCGTTCCCCATGCGCTACTACATGCACCTGCCGTTCGACCGCCGCGTGGAACGCGCCGCTCGCGCGGCAGCGGGGCGGGAGAAGCAGAAGTCGATGGAACGCGAATGCGTCCGCTACCGCCGCCTCGACAGCGAGGCGATGTTCGACGCCGCCCGCTTCCTCGCCGATCTCGGCCTGCCCGCCGGCATCCCGGTGCGGTTCTTCAACCACCACCTGGCCCATGCCCTGCCGACGCTGTTCCACACCGACTGGGAAGACGCGCTGATCTACACGTCGGATGGCGGCGGCGACAATGTGCAGTACTCGCTGCGCGCATTCCGCGAGGGCCGCCTCAGCACCTGGTACGGGGAGGACGACGAACTCGCCCGGCCGATGCGGATCGACAGCCTCGGCCTGGCCTATGGTTATGCCACGGAGGCGCTCGGCTTCCGCATCAACCGGCACGAAGGCAAGCTCACGGGCCTCGCCGCCTTCGGCGAGCCTGCGATCGCCCCGGCGCTCGCCGCCCGCTTCACAGTGACTGATGTGGGGGAGGTGCTCTCCGACTTCGCCGACAACGCGGCGATGCGCGGCTTCGTCCACGACTGGGCGAGGGGCCAGCCACGCGAAGTCGTCGCCGCATCGGTGCAGAAGGTGCTGGAGGATGCGACGATCGCGGCGGTCGGACGGCTGCTCGCCCGTGCCGGCGGGACGCGCCGCGTCGGCCTGTCGGGCGGCGTGTTCGGCAATGTCCGGCTGAACCAGAAGCTCGCGGATCATTTCGGGCTCGCCGAGATGTTCGTCTATCCGGCGATGAGCGACCAGGGGCTGCCATATGGCGGCGTGCTGCAATACCTGCTCGAGCGCGACGGGATGGCGACCTGGCTACGGCAACGCCACCGGCTCGACCACCTCTATCTCGGACGCGACTGGGGGGCGGAGGCCGGCCGCGTCCTCGGCGACACGCCCGGCCTGCGCGGGGCGGAGAGCGACGGCCTGTCGCCCGCCGCGGCGACGGCGCAGCGCCTCGCCGCGGGGGAGGCGGTGGCGATCTTTACCAAGGGCATGGAGTACGGCCCGCGCGCGCTCGGCGCGCGATCGATCCTGGCCGCGCCGTTCGACGTCGGCATCAACCAGTCCCTGAACGACCGCTTGGACCGGTCCGAGTTCATGCCCTTCGCGCCAGTGGTGCGGGAGGAGGACGCGGATGCGATCTTCGACCTCGGCCGCGCCAAGGCCTATGCGGCGCGCTTCATGACCGTGACCTGCGACGTGAAGCCGGATTGGCGCGGCCGCATCGCCGCCTCGGTCCATGTGGACGGCACGGCGCGGCCGCAGGTGATCGGCCGCGACGCCAACCCACTGTACCACGACATCGTCACGGAATTCGCGAAGCTGACCGGCGTGCCGGTGCTGATCAACACGTCGTTCAACGCGCATGAGGAACCGATCATCAACACGCCGCAGGAATGCGCGCGGGCGCTGCTCGATGATCGCGTGGACGGGGTGGTGACGGAGGACGGGGTGTTCGTGCGGGGGTAGGCGCAGCGTGTGAATTGGAGACGGGCGTAACCCCTTGCCAAGCCTCACCCCGTCACGGATGCCCATCCATGTTGGGTCCGCATAGGCCCGAGGCCTTCGCAAACCATGACCTGGTGTTGGGCCCTGCGGTCAGTTGCGAGCGGAAAGCCGTCCGTAGCGCGCGCGCCTGGAAGACTCCTCAGGCGTCGGGCGCAGGAGCTTCCTCCGATCGTCCGGCTGCCTTTCGTGCACCGCGCCGAGTAACGGTTTCCAAAGGCCTCGGGCCTTTGGCGGGGTGGGTCCGGGAGGGGCAGAGCCCCTCCTGGCCTTCGCGTGAAAAGCGTCGCGCGCCGCGTATCAGCCGGGCGTCAGCGCCGCCACCCCGATCCCGGCCTCACCCTGCACCGCGTAGTAGAGAAACACCCGTCCGCCATCCTCCAGGATGCACGGATCGCGGAGCTGGTTGACCGGGTGATTGATCGCCCCGCGCCAGGATCGTTCAAGCGGAAGATCGGCGCCTTCCCACGCCATCTCGGGACGCAGCAGCACCGTCTCGCCCTCGGCGCGCCAGGACATCCAGTCGCCGGTGAGGTCGATGGTGGAGAGCAGGATCGATTCCGGCGTGTCGCCGACCCGCGTCCAGAACACCTCCAGCGCGTCGCCGCGCAGGCGCAGCGCGGTGTGGCGCTGGGTAGCGGGGAACAGGGTCGGGCCGCGTTCGAAGCCTGTCAGCCCGTCCTTGGAGCGGAACATGATCCCCGGCATGGCAAGCGCATAGGTCCAGCCGCCATGGTGGAAGACCCGGAAATAGGATGGGCCGAGCAGGTCAGGCAGCGCCTTGAAGCGGATGCCGTCCTCGGACAGCGCGACGCGGCTGCGCTGCGTCCGGAAATCGGCGAGGCCGTGGAAATACATCACGATCCGCCGGTTCGCCTCATCGACATGCACGTCGGGGGAGGCGATGTGCGGGCAGGTGGCGTCGATCATCGGGTCGGGGATGCCGGTCGTGCCCTCGGGCGCGCGGCCGGGCAGGCGGTCGCCGCTCTCGACCTCGGCCGGGATGGCCGGCGGCGTCATCGGGAACAGGCTGTCCGGCAACGCCAGGCTGCCCGGCGCATGCACTTTCCACGGCCCTTCCGGCGCATCGGCATAGGCGAGGCGGATGTAGTCGCCCTTGTGGTCGGCGAAGTAGCAATAGTAGCGGCCGAGGCGATCCTTCACCCAATCCGGCACGCGGATGACCGACGGGCCCTGGATGTTCGCGCCCATGCGGTCGTCCATGCCCGGGCGGATCGCCGGGTTGCCGGGTAGGCGGCTGACTGAGTAGCGGGTCATTCTTTCACTCCGATCGCAGGCCGAGTTCGGCAACCAGCGCGCCGAATCGCGCATGGTCGCGGCGCATCTGCTCGGCGAGCGCCTCGGGGCCCAGGTCGAACAGGCCTGCCCCGGCCGGCATGCGCGTCGCGAAGGCAGGCACGGCAAGGGCTGCCTTGGTGTCGGCAGCGATGCGCGCGGTGATCTCCCGCGGCAGGCCGGCCGGTCCGAGTACCGCCTGCCAGGCATGGGCGAATTCCACCTGCGGCGCGACCTCGGCGATCGAGGGCGCATCCGGCAGTTCCGGCATGCGTCGGCGCGGCGTCGCGACCACGGCGCGCAGCTCTCCCGTCTGGATCGCCGGCTGCACCACCGAGAAGCTGTCCATCGTCGCCTGCACCCGGCCCGCCAGCAGGTCTGCGAGGCCGGCAGGGCTGGTGCGGTAGGGGACGTGCTGCGCGGGGAAGTCCAGCCCGCGCCGCAGGATCTCGAAGTTCAGGTGCGGCACGGTGCCGTTGCCGGCGGAGTAGTAGAAGAAGGGGTCGTTCGCCGGCCGCGCCCGCGCCGCCGCGACGAAATCGGGCAGCGTCGTGATGCCGAGATCGCTGCGCAACGTCAGTGCACCGGATGAGACGGTGACGCCGGCAACCGGCGTCAGGTCCCGCAACGGGTCGTAGGGTGCGCGCGTCATATGCGGCGTGATGACCAGCGCCGCCATGGCGACCAGACCGAGCGTGTAGCCGTCGGGCGCCGCGCGGGCGATCTGCTGGACACCGATCGCACCGCCCGCGCCCGGCTGGTTGTCGGCGACGACACGCTGGTTCCAGCGCTGCTGGAGATCCTCGGCCAGCACGCGGGCGACATGGTCGGCCAGGTTGCCCGCCCCGTAGGGCACCACCAACCGCACCGGCTTGCTCGGCCATCCCGCCTGGGCGAAGGCGAGGCGCGGCGCGGCGAGCGATGCCGCCCCCACCAGGACGAGGCGGCGCGATGCGCTGGCCATGTGCGTTTCCTCCACCAGTATCGGCGGAAGCTGGCATGGGGATCGCAGGCCGGCAACGCGGCCTCCGGCGTTTGAGACTCGCCAGAGGCTCCTTCGCGGGTGCAGCATGCGTCGATGAATGACGCGACGCCGACCGACCTGCTCGCCGACCTGATGGCCCGCCTGCGCGCGGCGCGGGAGGCCGCGGCGGCCGATCCCTTCGGCGATCCGGTGCTGCTGGTAGCGCTCGATCTCAGCCGCGCCATCGATGAAGGGCGCGTCGGCATCGAGGCGCTGGCGGAACTGGCCGGCCGCATGGCGCGGGAGGCCGCGCAGGCGCGGGCGCAGCGACTGGCCGCCTATGTCGGCATGGGCGACGATGCGGCGGCGCTCGCGGTCGTCGCGGCGCGGCTGGTGCGGCCCGACCCCGAGGACAGCCCGGTTCCCTTCGCGGCCTTCCGCGATGCGGTCGAGCGCACCCGCTTCGCCGCGGTCTTCACCGCGCACCCGACCTTCTCCATGCCGCTCGCGACCGGCACGGCACTGGCGGAGGCCGCCGGCGGCGAGGCGCTGCCGGAGGGCCTGTCGCATCGGCCGGCGCCGGTGACGCTCGAGGAGGAATTCGCCCAGGCCGCGTCGGCGATCGCGCGCGGGCGGGATGCGCTCGATGCCCTGTCCGCCGCGCTGTTCGAGGCGGCGCGCGCCAATTGGGGGGAGCGCGCGCTGCAGCTTCGCCCCCGGCCGGTGATCCTGACGAGCTGGGTCGGCTACGACACCGACGGCCGCACCGATATCGGCTGGCACGACACGATCCGGTTGCGGCTGCGCATGAAGCGGCTGCAACTGGCGCGGCTCGCCGGGCGGTTGGAGCCGCTCGGCGCCTGCGCCGCGCCGATCGTCGCGCGGGCGCGGGAGGCGGAGGCGGCCGTCGCCGCGCAGGAGGCCGCCGCGCCGGCGAAGCCCGATGCCGAAACCACCCGCGCCTTCGCCTTGGCGATGATCGACAGCCGGGAAGCGGCGCTGACGACGCCCGACCCGCTGCTTGCGCTGTTCCCGGCCGCCGTCGATGCGGCGCCGGACGGTGAGGCGCGCCTGGCGCTGGCGGTGCAGCGCGCGGGGCTCGCCGCGCATGGGCTGGCGCTGGCGCACACACATGTCCGGCTGAACGCGGCACAGGTGCACAATGCGCTGCGCCAGCGGCTCGGCATCGCCGCGGCGCCGGAGGATCGCGCCGCGCGGCGCGGGCTGCTCGCCGAGGTCAACGCGGCGCTGGCGGAGGTCGAGGCGGTCCCGCTCGATTTCGGCTCGCTGCTGGCGGAACAGGCTTCCGCGGTCCGGCTGGTGATGACCTGCGCGCAGGTCATCAAGCATGTCGACGGCAGCCAGCCGATCCGCTTCCTGATCGCCGAGACCGAGACGGGCTACACGCTGCTCGCCGCGCTGTGGCTGGCGAAGCGCTTCGGCATCGCCGACCGGGTGGAGATCTCCCCACTGTTCGAGACGGCGGATGCGCTGGAACGGGGCGAGCGGGTGTTGGAGGAAGCGCTGCGGAGCCCGCATTTCCGCGACTACATCCGCCGCCATGGCCGGCTCTGCCTGCAGTTCGGCTACTCCGATTCAGGGCGCTATGTCGGGCAGCTGGCGGCGTCGTACCTGGCGGAACGGCTGAAGATCCGGCTTGCCGAGCAGATGCGTCGCCACGGGCTGGAAGGCGTCGAGCTCGTGCTGTTCGACACCCATGGCGAGAGCATCGGCCGCGGCGGACACCCGGACAGCCTGGCGGATCGCTTCGCCTATCTCTCGCCGCCGGCGGCGCGCGCGGCGCTCGCTACGGCAAAGCTGCCGCTGCGGGAGGAGACGGCCTTCCAGGGCCTCGATGGCTACCTGCTGTTCGGGACCGACCGCCTCGCCCTCGCGACGGTGGCGCGGATCGCGGAGCACGCCTTCGCCGTGCCCGGCGAGACCAACGATCCGATCTATGAGGAAGCGGATTGGGGCACGGATTTCTTCGCCACGATCCGCCGCGAGATGGCGACGCTGGTCGAGGACCCCGGCTATGCCGCGCTGCTCGGTGCCTTCGGCCCGGGGCTGCTGGACAAGACCGGGTCACGCCCGGCGGCCCGGCAATCCGACACCGGTGGGCCGGCCCGCATCACGCATCCGTCGCAGCTGCGCGCCATTCCGAACAACGCGATCCTGCATCAGCTCGGCTTCCTGGCGAACACGCTGCACGGGCTCGGCGCCGCGGCCGTCGCGCATCCCGACAATTTCGCAGACCTCGCCGAGCGGTCGCCGCGCTTCGCGCGCGCGCTGGCGATGGCGCGGCGGGCGGCGGCGTGCTCGGACCTCGGGGTGCTGCGGGCGGCGGTCGACATGCTCGACCCGTCGCCCTGGCTGGACCGGGCCGGGTTCACGAAGCGGCCGGGGCGGCGGGAGGCCCTGACGGCCGTCTCCGCCGCGCTGGAACGGCTCGGCCTGTCGGCCGCCACGCGCCGCATGTACCGGCGCCTGCAGGCGGACCACCAGGCCTTGCGCGCCGCCTGGCCGGACCTGCCGGCGATGCCGGACCGGCTGGTGCTGGTGCATGCGCTGCGGCTGTGCCTCGTGCAGCGGCTATGGCTGCTCGCCGTCTCGCTGCCGGAGTTCAGCCCGCGCCACGGCGCGACGCGGGACAACCTGATTGCCCGCCTGCTGCAACTGGACGTCCCGCCGGTGCTCGACCTGCTCGGCGAGATCTTCCCCGCCGTCCCCGATCCGTCGAGCGGGCTCGATTTCGGCGAACCGGCGGGGCCGCGCGAAGGGGCGTCCTACGCCGCCGAGCATGCCGCGATCTTCGTGCCGATGGGGCGCATCTTTGCGCTGGTGCGGGAATGCTCGGCGGTGATCAGCCATGAGGTCGGCGCCTTCGGCTGAGGCCGGCCGATCAGAACCCGACGCAGGCCTGCCGGTAGACGGTCAGCACCGATTGCTGGCGGAAGCGCGCCTTCCACGCATCCCCGACCGGGCGCAGCCGGTCCCGCGCCGCGGCCGCATCGCTGCCGGGGAGGACCAGCACCAGGACGCGGCTGGGCTCCTGGACGAGGCGTCCATCGGTGCCGCGCCACTGGCCCCGGCCCTCGAGCGCCGTCAGCCCATCGGGGAAGGCCGGCGTGACGGTGTCGGCGAGGAAGCCGCGCCATTCCGCTTCGCTGACCGGGTCGCGGCCGCGGACGTTCTGGCCGAAATAGGCCTCCGCGACGGTGGCTGCCGTGGTGCCGGCGGGGCAGCCCGGCGCGGACGCGACGCAGTCGGCGGTCAGGCCGGCAAGCAGCAGCGCCGCGCCAGCCCTCACGCCGTCGTCGCCAGCCAGGCGACGCCGGCCGAGATCAGCGCGATCGCGCCGATCTTCTGCACCCCCAGCGATTCCCCGAAGGCCGCCCAGCCGATGACGGCGATGACGACGTAGGACGCCGCGGTGCAGGGCAGCGCGACGCTCATCGGGATCTTCCGCAGGGCGATGATGTAGAGCAGCGCCGCCCCGCCGTAGAACACCAGCCCGACCATGGTCGGAATGCGGAACAGCTGGTCGATGAAGCCCGCCTCGGCCGCGACCGAGCCGGAGGCGCCCGACTTCAGCAGCACCTGCCCGAGCAGGGAGGTGCAGATCGCCGCGCCCAGCGCCAGCCAGTACATGGTCATGGGGTCTGGTCCCGGGCCGGGATGATCTCCCGCACCACACCCTGGGGCTTGCCGTTCGCCGACATGAAGGCGCGGCCGACATACTCGCCCATCACGCCGAGCACGAGGAACTGCACCCCGGCGATCAGCAGCGTGACGGTCATCAGGGATGCCCAGCCGGAGGGCGTCTCCCCGAGCATCGCCTCGACGATGGTCCAGAGGGCGGCGACCAGGCCGAGGATGCCCATGCCGACGCCGGCGAAGATGGCGAGCCGCAGTGGCAGGACCGAGAAATTGGTCGCGAGGTTCAGCCAGAGTCGCACCAGGCGCCGCATCGTGTAGTTGGACCGGCCCTCGACGCGCGCGAAGTGCTTGACCTCGATGCTGTCCAGCCGCTGCGTGATCTGCATCAGCAGCCCGTCGATGTAGGGGTAGGGGCCGCGGTACTTCACCACTTCCCGCACCGCGAGCGCCGACATGCAGCGGAAGGAAGAGAGGTACAGCCCCCTCGGCTTGTCCATGAGCTGGTCGGCGACCCAGTTCGCGAAGCGGGAGCCGATGTTGCGCCAGCCCTCATGCTCCTTCACCGCGTAGCGCGTGTAGACCACGTCGAAGCCGCCGAGGCGGGCGTGGTCATACAGCTTCAGCACCTCCTCCGGCGGGTTCTGGAGGTCGTCGTCCATGGTGATGACATAGGCGCCGCGGGCATGGCGCAGCCCGGTCATGACCGCGTTGTGCTCCCCGAAGTTGCGGGCGTGCTCGATGAAGGTCAGCGGCACCGTCGCGGTGCGGGCCAACTCGCGGCAGACATCGCCGGAATTGTCCGGGCTGCCGTCGTTGACCAGCACGATCTCGATGCCGCCCTCGGGCCTCAGCCTGGACAGCTCGGCGACCAGCGTGCCGACGGTCGCGGCACCCCGATAGACCGGCACGACGATGGAAAGCCCGACCGGCTGCATCGCCCCGGCCGAAATGGTGGTCATGAACTCCGTCTCCGACATCAGGGCCGCGTCGCGACCAGAAGGATCGATCCGCCGGCAGGATAGCGCAGGCCGGCGCGCCCCGCCGCCCGCTCGATCGCGGTGGTGGCGTGCAGCGTGGCATCGAGCCAGGGCGGGAAGGGGGCGACGTCGCTCTTCGCCGCCTCGTCCGAGCGCAGGATCTTGCGCTGCAGGACCATCAGCGGCAGCAGCAGTGCGTTCCAGTACCGCGCCTCGACGGCCGCGAAGCCGGCCGCGGCCAGCAGCGCGCGGCCCTGGCGGGCCGTGAAGCGGCGATCATTGTGGACCCGCACGTCATGCGCGGAGCGCAGCCATTGATAGGCCGGCAGGTTCAGCACCAGCGTCCCGCCCGGGACCAGCACGCGGCGGAACTCCGTCAGCGCTGTCGCCGGATCGACAGCCCGGTGGCACAGCACGTCGCAGGAGGTCAGCGCCGCGAAGGCGCCATCGGCAAAGGGCAGGCGGTTGGCATCGCCCGCTGCGGCGACCACGCCGGACTTGGCCGCGGCGCGCGCGGCGGCGGCCGGGTGGTAGTCGAGCCCGGCCAGCGGGCGGCCAAGCGCCGACAGCCGCCGCAGCAGCCCGCCCGTGCCGCAGCCGGCATCGAGCACCGCGCCGTCCGGCCCCGGGCGGCGGCGCAGCGCATCGGTGACGCGGGCATGCAGGGCGCGATACCACCACATGCGCTCCTCGGCCGCGTCCATCAGGTCGTATTCGGCGGGTTCCACAGCTTCTTTTCGTCGCACCGCAGCAAGGCCGCAACATGGCAGGACCTCGTCCGGTGCGCCTCTATTCCAGTTGCATCCGGCAATTTCGATTCATAAAGGATGGGTCGTCCTCCATGACACCGACCCAACGCCATCCCGAGTCCGGCCAGGCCGACCCCTACGCCGCGATCGGTGCGGCTGCCCCGGCACCTGCCTCGGCGCTGCGCGCGCGGGTTTTGCGCGGGGTCGGCTTCGTGCCGGCCTTCGTCTTCCTGGTCGCCATCCTGCTGCCGCCGCTGAACCATGACGTCGCGGCGGTGCTGGATTTCTCGCGGCGCTGGCTCGCGGGGGAACGGCTCTATGTCGACCTCGTCGACGTGAATCCGCCACTGACCTTCATCCTGAACCTGGTGCCGGCGGCGCTGGCGCGATGGACGCCGCTGGCACCCGCCCAGGCGATGCTGCTCTGCCTGCTCGGCTTCGCCGCGCTGGTCTGGCGGATGGCGGACGGGCTGCGGCGGCGGGATGCCGAAGGGCCGGTCGAGGCCGCGGTGACGACCGCCTGCCTGCCGCTGCTGCTGGTCATGGCCGGGTCCGATTTCGGGCAGCGCGACGTGCTGATGGGCATGGCGGCCATCCCGTACTGCCTGCTTGCCGCGCGGCGAATTGAGGGGCCGCCGGCGCCCGGCCGGCTGGCAATGGCGACCGTCGCGGTGGCGGCGCTCGCCTTCGCGCTCAAGCCCTATTTCCTCGTCGTGCCGCTGGCGGTCGAGGCGCTGGTGCTGCTGCGCCGCGGCCCGGCCCGCGCGCTTCGGGACCCGGTGCCCTGGCTGATGGCGGGCATCTGGCTGGCCTACCTGCTTGCCGTGCTGGCGTGGTTCCCGGCCTATGGGCGGCAGGTGCTGCCCTTCGCCTGGGCGGTCTATGGCGACATCCACGGGCCCGGGCCGTGGGGCGTGCTGGTCACGGACATGCTGGGCGCGGCGGCCTTCCTGCTGCTGCTTGCCCTGCCGCTGGCGCTGCGGCGCGACGCCGGGGCCTTCGTGCAGGCGATGGCCGTCGCCGCCTGCGGTGCCTTCGCGAGCGCATGGATGCAGCACAAGGGCTGGCCCTACCACGTGATGCCGGTGACCATCCTCGGCTGCGGCGCCGCCGCCGTCGCCGCGGCGCGCTGGGCTGATGGCGCCCTGCCGGAGGTCCGCGCCCGCGCCGCCGCGCCGGCGCTTGCCGCCGTCGCCGCCTTCGCCGTGCTGCTCTACGCCGTTCGCGGCGGGGAGGCGCCCTGGCGGGAAGCCGCCTACCAGCAGGAACCCGGCGGGCAGATCGCCGCCTGGCTGCGGCAGAATGCGCATGGCGCCGACGTGCTGGCGCTGAGCCCCGACATCTATCCGCTGCAGCCCGCCCTGACCTATGCCGAGGCGCGGCAGCGCCTGCATGCGATGAGCACCTGGCCGCTCCAGGGCGCCTATCGCCACTGCCCGGCGGGCGACGAGCCCTATCGTCCGCCCGAGGAAATGGGCCGCGCCGAGGCGCTCTTCTTCCGCCGCACCGCCGACGACTTCGCCGCGCAGCCGCCGCGCGTGCTGGTGGTGACGCGCGATGCCCGCATCCCGGCCTGCGGCGGCCGCTTCGACCTGCTGGAGTATTTCCTCGGCGATCCCGCCTTCGCCCATGCCTTCCGGCACTTCCACCTGGCCGCCGAGATCGACGGCCACCGCTTCTACCTCCGGCAGTACTGATGACGCGGCACGATGGCTGATTCTGCACCTGCGCGCCGCGGCGGGCTCAGCATCCCGACGGGGGCCGAGACGGTTCGCGGCATCCTGCTGATCCTGCTCGCCTACGTCGTGATCACCGGGGCCGATGCCTCGGTGAAATGGGTGCTGCCGGAGGTCGGTGTCGCCGTCTCGATGCTGGCGCGCGGCGTGGTGGGGTCGATTGCCGTCTTCATCTTCGTGCGCGGGCGGGGGCTGCGGCCGCACAACGTGAAGCTGCTGACGGCGCGCGGGCTGCTGCACTGCACGGTCTCGGCGGTGTGGTATTGGGCGTGGGTGCGCGGCATGGCGCTGGTCGATTCCTATGCCATCTCCGCCGCCGCGCCGCTGCTGATGACGATCCTCGCCATCCCGATCCTGGGCGAGAAGGTCGGCTGGCGGCGCTGGACCTCGACGCTGGTCGGCTTCCTCGGCGTGCTGTTCATGCTGCAGCCCGATGGCGACCTGTGGCGCTTCGAGACGCCCTTCCTGATGGTCGCGGTCTGCATCATGGCGCTGACGCGGATCTGGACGCGGGTGCTGACGGCGACCGACGAGCCGGCGGGCATCGCCTTCTGGCTGATGGTCGCGCATATCCCGGCCGGGCTGCTGCTGCTGCCCGCCTTCCCGGCGCCGGCCACGATGCCGGGGCCGGGCGTCCTGGTCGCGCTGCTGTTCTTCGGCGTGGCCAACGCCATCGCCCATATCCTGTTCGCACGGGCCTTCGCCCTGGCGCCCGTCTCGGTCCTCGCGCCCTACGAATACTCGCCGCTGCTGCTGGGTGGCGTGCTCGGCTTCCTGATCTGGGCGGAGGTGCCGGCCTGGACCACGCTCGCCGGCGCCGCCGTCGTCATCGTCGCCGGGCTGTACAACCTGCATCGGGAGCGGGTGCGCCGGACCGCCGAGAAACGCGACGGCGGCCGCTGATGCCGCTGCGCCACGACATCCGCCGCGGTGCCCTGATGATGCTGGCGGCGACCGCGCTGTTCACGGTGATGTCCGCGATCATCAAGGGCGTCTCCTCCGAGATTCATTTCATCGAGATCATGTTCTTCCGGTCCGCCTTCGCCCTGCCGGTGATGATCGCGATGGCCGCGCGCGGGCGGAACTGGGCGGCGTTGCGGACGAAGCGGCCGGGCGGCCATGTGTTGCGCGCCTTCACCGGCACCATGGCGCAGGGCTGTTCCTTCTTCGCGCTGACCGTGCTGCCGCTCGCCGAGCAGACCGCTCTGACCTACACGACGCCGCTGTTCGTCACGATCCTGTCGATCCCGTTCCTCGGCGAGAAGGTCGGCATCCATCGCTGGTCGGCCGTGCTGTTCGGCTTCGGCGGGATCATGGTGATCGCGCTGGGGGATGGCGCCTTCCAGGCCGGCGCCATGCCGACCGGCATCGTCGCCGTCGGCATGGCGGTGGCGGTGATCCAGGGCGCCTGGTCGGCCATCACGACGCTGCTGGTGCGCAGCCTGTCCGCGACCGAATCCTCGACGACGATCGTGCTGTGGCAGTCCCTGCTGATGACGCTGTTCACCCTGGTCGCGCTGCCCTTCATCTGGACCACGCCGAGCCTGTGGGAGTTCATCCTGCTGGTGCTGGTCGGGCTGATCGGCGGCGTGGCGCAGGTGCTGCTGACGGAAGCCTATGCGTCGGCGCAGGTTTCCGCGCTCGGGCCGTATTCCTACACCTCGATCCTGTGGTCGGTGGCGATCGGCTGGGTTGTGTTCTCCGACGTGCCGTCCTGGAGTACGGTCGCCGGCGCGGCGGTGATCGTCGCGTCGGGGCTGTACATCCTGCACCGGGAGCTGAAGCGCGCGGCGATGCGGAGGAACCAGTGAGTTGGGTACGCCTCGAGCGCCGGCGCACGCATCAGCTTGCTTGGCTACGCGCCCCGCGCCGTTCCACGGCACGCGGCCGGATGGTCTGGGCGCGGTCGAGCTGTGCGCTTTCGGACCGGGGCCTTGCCCCAGGCCGACGATGAGCTGAAAGGGCCGACGGTATGAGCATTCCCTTCATCCGGGAGGATACCCTGCCGCCCGGAGAGGTGCAGGAGGTTGCGCCGGGCGTGCGGCGCGTGCTCTGCGGCAATCCCGGGCCCTTCACCTATCGCGGCACCAATACCTGGATCATCGGCGGCGGCGGCTCGGTCGCGGTGCTCGATCCGGGCCCGGTGGATGAGGCGCAGCTATCGGCCATCCTGCGCGCGACGGAGGGTGAGCGGATCAGCCACATCCTCGTCTCCCACACCCATCGCGACCATTCCCCGGGCGTCGCCGCGCTACAGGCGGCGACCGGTGCGCGGTCCTACGGCTTCGGCCCCCACATGACGCCGCCGGATCAGGGCGGAGAAGGCGGCGACCACGGCTTCCGGCCGGATGTGACGCTGCCCGACGGCGGCACGGTCGAGGGCGATGGCTGGCGGCTGACGGCGCTGCACACGCCGGGGCACTGCGCCAACCATCTTTGCTTCGCGCTCGAAGGCACCGGCATCCTGTTCAGTGCCGACCATGTCATGTCGTGGTCCACCACCGTCGTCAGCCCGCCGGACGGCGACATGGCGGCCTATATGCGGTCCCTCGCGCGGCTGGCCGCACGCGACGACCGGCTGTACCTGCCCGGCCACGGCCCGCCGCTGCCTGAGCCCGCGCCCTTCGTCGCGGCGCTCGCCGCCCATCGGCGCGAACGGGAGGAGATGGTCCTGTCAGCGCTGCGCGTTGCCGGCCGCGCCACGGCGCAGGAACTGGTGCCGCCGGTCTATGGCCCAGCGCTCGACGCACGGCTGCTGCCGGCGGCGGCACGCAGCCTGCTCGCGCATCTGATCAAGCTGCAGGCGGAAGGCGCGGCGGCTCGCGACGGCGAGGCCTGGGCACCGCGGTAGTATTGGAGGGGCTTTGCCCCTCCAAGCCACCCCAGCAAAGGCCGAAGGGCCTTTGCAAACCTCAACCTGGTGCGGTGCGCGGCTGCCCGAATGGGTGCCGAAACGCGCCGGTGCGCGCTGGGCGGGTGCAGGCCGGCTGCCGTGCCCGGCGCCAGACGATTGCGGTCCAGGATGCCCAGCATCCTGGTGGGGTGAGGTTTGGAGAGGGGCGACGCCCCTCTCCAACGCACACCGTCACTGCCGCGCGCGCGGCTTGCGGGGCGGACCCTTCACCGGCTGCATCGGCACGATGTGGATATGCTCATCCTCGCTGCCCGACCGCCGCACCGCCGATGCGAAGCGCGTGGCGGCGTAGGGTGCGACCTCGAACTGCGTCTCGCGCGCCAGGATGCGGATGCGCCCGATCTCCTGCCGCGTGACATGGCCGCGACGGCACAGGAAGGGCAGCAGCCATTTCGGGTCGGCGCGGCCGTCGCGGCCGACATCCATGCGGAACCACACGCCCTCCTGGCCACCTGCCGGTGCCGCCTCGCGGCGCGGCGCAGCGTCGCGCGCCGGCGCGCGGTCGGTGATCTCGGTCAGTTCCTCCGGTGCAGGCAGCGGCGCGCGCAGCACGCGCAGCAGCGCCGCGACCGCGGCTTCCGGCGCCGGGGCGGCCTCGGCCAGCAACTGCCGGGCGAGGGCGAGGTCGTCCTCGCTGCCCTCCTCCGTCATCAGGCTGCGCGCCTGTTCGCCGAGGCGCTGGTCGTCGCGGCCGCGCACCAGCTCGACCGATGGCGCTGGCGCCCATCCGGCTTTCACGCGCGCCGCGGCGATCAGCCGTTCGCCCAGCCGCCGGCGGGTATGCGGCACCAGCAGCACGGACACGCCCTTGCGCCCCGCGCGCCCAGTGCGGCCTGAACGGTGCAGCAGCGTTTCCGGGTCCCGCGGCAGCTCGGCATGGATGACGAGGCCGAGATCCGGCAGGTCGATTCCGCGCGCCGCCACATCGGTCGCGACGCAGACGCGCGCCCTGCCGTCGCGCAGGTTCTGCAGCGCGCGGTTGCGTTCCGCCTGGGACAATTCACCCGACAGCGCGACGGTGGAGAAGCCGCGCTCCGCCAGATTGCCGTGCAGCCGGGCTACGGTGGCTCGCGTCGCGCAGAACACCATGGCGATGCGCGCATCCTCGAGCCGCAGCACGTTCACGACCGCGCGCTCGATCTCATGCGGCGCGACGAGGGCGGCGCGATACTCGATGTCGCCATGCGGCTCGGCCTGGCTGGTCGCCTCGATGCGCAGGGCGTCGCGCTGGTAGCCCTTCGCCAGCGCCGCGATGCCACGCGGCACGGTCGCGGAGAACAGCAGCGTGCGGCGTTCGGCCGGCGTCTCCTCGAGGATCGCCTCCAGCTCCTCCTTGAAGCCGAGGTCGAGCATCTCGTCCGCTTCGTCGAGCACGACGGCGCGCAGTGACGCCGGCGCCAGGTTGCCGCGTTCGAGGTGGTCGCGCAGCCGGCCCGGTGTGCCGACGACGATGTGCGCACCCTGGGCGAGCTGGCGGCGTTCCGCGACCGGGTCCATGCCGCCGACGCAGGAGACGATGCGCCCGCCAGCCGGCGCGTAGAGCCAGGTGAGTTCCGCCTTCACCTGCAGCGCCAGCTCGCGCGTGGGTGCAACGACGAGCGCGAGAGGCGCGCCCGCGGGCGGGAGCCGCGGCGCGTCGCCGATCAGTTCGGGCGCGAGGGCCAGGCCATAGGCGACGGTCTTGCCCGACCCCGTCTGCGCGGAAACGAGCAGGTCGCGCCCTGCCGCATCGGGGGTCAGGACGGCGGACTGCACGGCGGTGGGTTCGGCATAGCCACGGGCGGCAAGCGCATCGCGCAGCGGTGCGGGAAGGTCGGCGAAGGACATAGGGGGGTACTTCCGATAGACGGCGCGGTTGGTGGGCCGGGTGGCCGGTGCAGTCAAGTTGCGACGGGTTGGGATGCCCGGCGGCTTTGGTGATTGCGCTGTTGCTGACGGAGGGGCCTTGCCCCTCCGGACCACCCCAGCAAAGGCCGAAAGGCCTTTGCAAACCTCCGTTTGGCGCCGCGCAACACGGGCGGGAAGGGTGCCGAGGGGCGCTCTTGCGCGCGAAACGTATTTGGAGGGGATAACAACGCCGTCATGCACGGCACTGACAGATTGCGGTCCAGGGGGTCCAACCCCCTGGCGGGGTGGTTCGGAGGGGCGGCGCCCCTCCGTCAGAGCGATGCGTCCCGATCCAGTCGGATCACATAGGATCGCCAATCCGCCTGCTCGGCGATGCGTTCATAGAGCGCGATGGCGCCACGATCCGCCTCAGGCACGATCCAGCGCAGATGCGACCAGCGGCGTTCGCGCCCGATGGCGCACAGCGCGTCGACCAGCGCGCGGGCGAGGCCCTGGCCGCGCCGGTCGGGCCGCACGAACAGGTCGTCCAGCGCGCCGCAGCGTCGGGCGAAGACCGCTTCGGGCAGGTCGAAGAAGATCGCGAAGGCGAGCAGTTCCTCGCCTTCCGATGCGACGAGGATCTCGGTGCGCAGATCGGCGGCGAGCATCGCTGCGGCATCCGCACCCGACGCGGGGCGGCTACCGGTGAGCGTGTCGCGCATCTCGGCGGCGTAGGATTCTAGAAGGGGAGCGAGGCGATGGCGCTCGGCAGGCGGCAGTGGCGCGATCAAGCGGAACTCCTCACGCGAAAAGGGCGCCGCCCGCGATGCGGACGGCGCCCCGTCGCCGGGATCGGCGATAGCCTTAGCTGACCGGGGTTTCCGGCATCGAGGGCTCGGACGCCGCGGCGGCGGCGGCGGCCTTCGCAGCCTTGTTCGCCGCGCGGGTGGCGGCAGCCTTGCGCGCCGCCTCGACACGGGCGGCGGACTTCACGACGGCCTTCTTCGGCGCGGCGGCCTTCCTGGTGGTCTTCGCGGCCTTGGCGGCGGGCTTGCGAGCGGTCGCCTTCTTCGCGACGGGCTTGCGGGCGGTCGCCTTCTTTGGCGCAGCCGCCTTCCGGGCTGCCGGCTTGCGGGCCGTGGCCTTCTTCGCGGCGGGCTTCTTCGCGACCGCCTTCCTGGCAGTCGGCTTCTTCGCGGCGGCGCGCTTCGGAGCGGCCTTCTTCGCGGCAGCGCGCTTCGGCGCACCCTTCTTCGCGGCTGCCTTCTTGGGCGCGGCCTTCTTGGGTGCGGCCTTCTTGGCTGCGGTCTTCTTCGCGGCCGGCTTCTTGGCGGCTGCCTTCTTGGGCGCGGCCTTCTTGGCAGTGGCCTTCTTCGCGGCCGGCTTCTTGGCGGCCGCCTTCTTGGCCGGTGCCTTCTTCCGCGCCGAGGCCATGGCCATGGGCTGCGCGCGCAGGCCTTCCTCGGTCTCGGTGGTCTCGATGATGTCCGTCATGACGTCTGGTGTCTCCGTGCGTTCCGGTGAATGAGGCGCGACGCATCCAAGTGCGGCGGCGCCTTAGGCGACAGCAGGTGGAAACCAGCCGGCGTTCGGCGCGCGGATCCCGTTGCGCGCTCCGTCGGCTGCTTGGCGATCGTCGGGTCCTGGGCGGCGCAGCGCGGTGCGATGGCGGCATATCCCCGCCGCATCTCGCATCCGGCTTCTCTCCCGGCTGGTCGGCGCGACGGCGTCGCGCGTCCTGCCGATGCGGGTTGGAAAGCGAAGCGCGCCGTCCGTCCCATGAGTCTGCGGTCCATCGACCGTCCTTCCCTGCTGCGGCGGTCACCCTTGCGATGCGTCGTTGGTCCCCGGTGCACCGCGATCCGATCCTGTCGTGCGGAGCGATGTGCGAGAGAGCGAGTCCGACGAATCGCGCAAGATGATTCGCGCGCACATCACGCTATCTGCACGCGCATATTGCGTGTCAACAGAATCCGTGCGTACGCGCGCGCAAATCGCACGTCGTCGTCGTCGCGATGCGGATTGTGTTGCGTGGGTGTCGCGCCTGCGGCGCGAAGGTGGCGCGCAACGCATCGTCGCGCGCCACGTTCTCCTCCCGCCGAGTTGCCGTCGCGCGGCGGGAGGAAGCGTCGTTCAGCCGCGCTGCGGCAGCGGCACGACAGGGCGCTGCTCGACGCCGGTGTAGACCGACAGCGGGCGGATGAGGCGATTGTCGGCGGCCTGTTCCAGCACATGCGCCGCCCAGCCGGTGATGCGGGAGCAGACGAAGATCGGCGTGAACAGCGGGATGTCGAAGCCCATCAGGTAGTAGGCGGGCCCTGCCGGGAAATCGAGGTTCGGGTGGATGTTCTTCCGCTCCAGCATGATCTTCGCGAGCACGTTGGAGGTGTTCATCCAGCGCTTGTCGCCCACCACCTCGGCCATGATCTCGGCGTACTTCTTCATGGTCGGCACACGGCTGTCGCCGGTCTTGTAGACGCGGTGGCCGAAGCCCATCACCAGCGCCTTGTGGTCGAACTTGCCTTCCAGCCAGCCGGCGGCGGCCTCGGGGGAGGGGATCTCCTTCAGCATGTGCATCACCGCCTCGTTGGCGCCGCCATGCAGCGGGCCCTTCAGCGCGGCGATCGCCCCGGTGATGGCGCCATGCATGTCCGCCATGGTCGAGCAGATGGTCCGCGCCGTGAAGGTCGAGGCGTTGAAGGTGTGCTCGGCGTACAGGATCATCGACACGTCGAAGGCGCGGATGACCTCGGGCTGCGGCACCTTCCCGAACACCATGTGGAAGAAGTTCTCGCAGAAGGACAGTGAGGGGTCGGGCGCGATCGGCGCCTGCCCCTTCGAGGCCCGGTGCGCGGCAGCAACCGCGGTCGGGATCTTGGCGAGCAGCCGCATCG
Source organism: Neoroseomonas terrae (assembly GCF_018129025.1). Classification (GTDB taxonomy): domain Bacteria; phylum Pseudomonadota; class Alphaproteobacteria; order Acetobacterales; family Acetobacteraceae; genus Neoroseomonas; species Neoroseomonas terrae. The sequence goes on from NZ_JAAEDI010000004.1 coordinate 165,421, forward strand.
CCTTGCGCCGCTGGGCGGCATCCGAGATGTCCTCCGATTCCGCATCTTCCATGCCCATGAAGGAGACGGCGGAGCGGATCGCATCCATCGGATGCGCGTCCTTGGGGAACTCGGCGATCACCCGCAGCAGCGCGGGGGTGAGGGCGCGGTTCGCCTTCTCCTCGGCCTGGAAGGCGGCGAGCTCGGCCTTTGTCGGCAGCTCCCCGTTCCACAGCAGGAAGGCGGTCTCGTCGAAGGAGGCGAGCTCGCAGAGGTCCTGCACGGCGTAGCCGCGATAGGTGAGGGAGTTGGTCTCCGGCATCACCTTCGAGATGGAGGAGACGTCGGCCAGGACGCCGACCAGGCCCTTCTTGATGTCAGGCGCGTCGTTCATGGGTTTCCTCGGTCGCTGGTGGGGATCGTGCCGGCGGGCGTCGCCGCCCGCCGGCGCATGCTCAGAAGATGCCGGGCTTGCTATCGGCCAGGCCGTCCTTCGGCAGGGCGACGTTCAGCGCGCCGAGCTCGCCGGCCTTCAGCCGGGGCAGGTCCTGCACCACCTCGATGAAGCGGTTGGCCTCGCGGGCGGACAGGATGCCGTCCGTCAGCGTGCGGAACTTGTTGATGTACTGCGCGCGGGCGAAGGGGCGCGCGCCGTTCGGGTGGGCATTCGCCACGCCCAGCTCATCCACCAGCGTCGAGCCATCCTTGAACAGGATCTCGACGCGACCGCCGAAGGCGAGCTCGTCGGGGTCCTTCGAATGGTACTTGCGGGTCCATTCCGGGTCCTCGACCGTCGTGACCTTCTGCCACAGGCGGACGGTGTCGGCGCGGCCGGCGCGCTTCGGCGCGTAGCTGTCCACATGGTGCCAGCGCCCGTCCTGCAGGGCGATCGCGAAGATGTACATGATGGAGTGGTCGAGCGTCTCACGGCTCGCCTTCGGGTCCATCTTCTGCGGGTCGTTGGCGCCGGTCCCGATCACGTAGTGGGTGTGGTGGGAGGTGTGAATGACGATCTTCTCGATCGCGTCGAAGTCGCTGATCTGCTCCCGCATCCGGAAGGCGAGGTCGATCAGTGCCTGCGACTGGTACTCCGCCGAGTGCTCCTTGGTGTAGCTCGACAGGATGGCGCGCTTGGCTTCGCCGGCCTCGGGCAGCGGCACGTGGTAGTAGACCGGCCCATAAACGTCCTGGCGGTTCGACCGGCCGGACAGCACCCAGGCGATGACGGAATCCTCGCCCTCATAGATGGGGGAGGGCGCGCCCTCGCCGCGCATGCAGCGGTCCACCGCCTCGATCGCCAGCTTGCCGGCATGCGCCGGGGCATAGGCCTTCCAGGAGGAGATCTCACCCTTGCGCGACTGGCGGAAGGAGATGGTGGTGTGCAGCGCCTGCTGGATCGCCTGGAACACCACTTCCTGCTTCAGGTTCAGCAGGGTGCCGATGCCGGCGGCGGCCGAGGGCCCGAGATGGGCGATGTGGTCGACCTTGTGTTCATGCAGGCAGATGGCGCGCACCAGGTCGATCTGCAGCTCATACCCGGTGGCGAGGCCGCGGATCAGGTCGCGGCCGGACTTCTCCATCGCCTGCGCGACGGCGAGCACGGGCGGGATGTTGTCGCCGGGGTGGGAGTAGTCGGCGGCGAGGAAGGTGTCGTGCATGTCGAGCTCGCGCACCGCGGTGCCGTTCGCCCAGGCCGCCCATTCCGGCGAGACCGTCGTGCCAGACTTCACGCCGAACACCTGCGCGCCGCCGGCCTTCTTCGCATGGCCGAGCGCCATGCCGCGCGCCGAGACGACGGGGCGGCGGTTGATGGCGGCGATGGCGACCGAGGCGTTGTCGATGACCCGGTTGATGATCATCTCCTGGACGTCCTTCTCGACCGCGACCTTGTCGGTCGCGACGCCGGCCATCTTCCAGGCGAGTTGGTCCTCGCGCTTCAGCAGCGACTTGGACGGGTGGACCTTCACGGGGTGGAGCTTCACGGGCGTTCTCCCTAAGCGACGAACAGGATGGCCCGTGTTGTGCGCCGGGATTGCATGATCGTCCATTCCGATTGACCTGAGCGCGCGATAGCATTTCCGTATCGCGATGGATTTTCGTCTGGTGCGCCGGCTCGGGGCCTTCCTCGCGGTGGCGGAGGAAGGGCATTTCGGACGCGCCGCCGCGCGGCTGGGGATTTCCCAGCCGCCGCTCACCGCGCAGATCCAGGCGCTGGAACGCGAGCTCGGCGTGCGGCTGCTGGAACGCACGGGCAAGGGCGCGCGGCCGACGCGGGAAGGCGAGGCGCTGCTACCGCTCGCGCGCCGTGTCGCGGGCGATGCCGCGGAGCTGGAGGCGCTCGCACGCGAATTGCGCGCGGGGCGGTCGGCGCCGGTCGCGATCGCCTGCGTCACCTCGGCGTTGTTCGACTACCTGCCGCCGCTGGTACGCGTCATGCAGGCCGCGCGGCCGGAAGCCGCGGTCAGCGTGCGCGAGATGGACACCGCGCCTGCGATGGAGGCGCTGCGGCGTGGCGAGGCTGACCTGGCGCTGCTTCGCGCGGATCATGAGATCGCGCCGATCCGTCTGCGCCCGCTCGGCGAGGATCGGCTGATGGCCGCGCTGCCCGTCGGGCACGCGATGCTGGATGGCCCCGATCCGTTGCCGCTGGCGCTGCTGGCCGAGGCGCCGATGCTGGTGCTGCCGCGCGCGATCAGCCCGGCCTATTCGGATGCGATGACGGCGGCGTGCCGTGCGGCGGGCTTCGCGCCCGTCGCGGTGCGGGAAGTGGGATCGGCAATGGCGCAGCTCGGCTTCGTCGCGGCCGGGTTCGGCGTGGCGCTGGTGTCGGAGGGCATGGCGACGCTGAACCCGCCCGGCGTCGAGTTCCGCGTGCTCGCCGGGCCGGTCCGCGGCGTCGGTGTCGCGCTGGCGTGGAATGCGGAGCGGGAGAGCGAGGCGGTGCGCCTGGCGCTGCGCATCGCGGAGGACGTCTTCCCCCGCGGCGGCGCCTGAACCGCACTCTATATATATGCGTGCGCGTTGTCAGCGCAGGAAGCGCTTCTCGATCTCCCGCATCGCATCGTCGCCCTGCAGGGCGAAGATGTCCTGCACCGAGGCGATGCCGTCCTCGACGCCGGCGATGCCGCCCTCGGCCAGGATGCGCGCGAAGGTGTCCCGCATCGCACCCACCGCCGCGCGGATCGCGTGGTTGCCGCAGATGATCAGACCGACCTTGTTGAGCGCCGCGACATCCGCGAAGGAGAGCTGAGGGTAGGAGGTCGGCACCAGCACCAGCGGCACGCGGCCCGGCCAGGCGCGGCAGAAGGCGACGATCTCGTCAGGCGTCTTCTGCTTCGAATGGATCAGCACGGCATCGGCGCCGGCCTCGGCATAGGCCGCGCCGCGCTTCAGCGCCTCCTCCTGGCCCAACCCTGCGATCAGTGCCTCGGTGCGCGCGATGACCAGCGGGCCGCCGTCGATGCGGGCGGCTTCGATCTTGCCCTGGAACTCCTCGACGGGGACGAGTTCCTGCCGGCCGCCGACACGCAGCGAGGAATCCTTCGGGAAGGTCTTGTCCTCCATCACCACCGCCGCGACGCCGGCCGCGGCGTAGCGCGGGACCAGGTAGGCGACCGACACCGCATTGCCGCTGCCGGTATCGATGTCGGCGACGACCGGCGCGTCCTGCACCTCCACCATCGCGCGCATCGCGGCGAGATGCGTGTCCCAGGACAGGATCGAGGCGTCAGGCACCGCATGCGCGGCGGAAAGTTCGAAGCCGCTGCCCCAGACGGCGTCGAAGCCGGCCTCGGCGGCAAGCTTGGCGGACAGCGCGTTGTGCGCCGACATGGCGATGGCGGGGCGGGCGGTATCGAGGCGGGCGCGGAGCCGGCTGCTGGGCGTTTCCATGCCGCGATGCTCCATCGCGTTGGCAGCGGCAGCAAGACGGACAACCCGGCCCGGGGTGGGCATTGCGCGCCGTCGGCGGTAGCCTCCGCCGCGCGAGTGACCAGGAGGCGAGCCCGCATGTCCGACACGACCCCCTTCGACCGCGTGATCCGCGGCGACATCGTCCTCTCCGATCGCATCCTGCGCGACGGCTACGTCGCCATCCGCGGCGGGACGATCGCGGCGATCGGAGAAGGGATCAGCCCCCTCGCCAGGGAGATCGTGGACTACGGCGGCAAGTACGTGATGCCCGGGCTGGTGGATGGGCACATGCACACCTCCTCCTCCCGCGGCTGGCCCGGCATCGACGGAGCGTCGAAGTCGGCAGCGGCGGGTGGCGTCACCACCTGCGTCGACATGCCCTATGACGTGCCGCGGCCGGTAACGGATGCCTCGATCCTCGCCGAGAAGATCGAGGTGGTGAACGCGACCTCCCATGTCGACATGGCGCTGTACGGCACCATCACGAAGACCGGCGGTATCGATGCCATCGCCGGCCTCGCGGAAGCGGGCGTCTGTTCCTTCAAGCTCTCGACCTACGAATACGATCCGGTCCGTTTCCCGCGCATCGACCACCCGACCATGGTCGCCGCCTTCCGGGAGATCGCGAAGACCAACCTGATGGTGGCCATCCACAATGAGGACCAGGAGATCGTGGTCCGCATGACGGAGGAAGCGAAGGCCGCCGGCAACACCTCGCCGATCTGGCACTGCCGCACCCGCCCGCCGCTGTGCGAGAGCATGGCCGATTTGGAGATCTTCGAGATCGGGCTCGAGACCGGCGCGCATGTCCACATCGCGCATTCCTCGCTGGCCCGCGGCTTCGACATTGCCGAGGTGTTCCGCCGCATGGGCGGCAAGGCGTCCGGCGAGGCCTGCATCCAGTATCTGTGCATGACCGAGGAGGACATCATCCGCCTCGAAGGCTTCGGCAAGTGCAACCCGCCCTTCCGCACGGCCGAGGAAGTGTCGCGGATGTGGGACGCGTTCGCGGCCGGCAAGGTGGCTTACGTGTCCACCGATCACGCGCCGTGGCCCTATGAGAAGAAGAAGTACACCGGTGACATCTTCTCCGTCGGCGCCGGGCTGACGGGCCTGCAGTCCTTCGCGCCGCTGATGTTCACCCTGCTGACGGAACGCTCCCTGCCCATCACGCTGATGGCGAAGTATTGCGCCGAGCGTCCGGCGAAGTTCCACGGCCTGTTCCCGAAAAAGGGCGCGATCCGCATCGGCTCGGATGCCGATTTCGTCGTGATGGAACCCGGCGACTTCACCTTCGACGCGAAGGACATCCAGGACGAACCGGATGCGCGCTGGTCCCCTTATGACGGGCGCCACATGGCCGCGCGCGTCGCCGCCACTTGGCTGCGCGGGGCCTGCATCTGGGACGGCAAGGCGGTGCTCGCGAAGCCCGGCGCTGGACAATTCGTGCCGCGTCAGCACAACGGGACCTATGTCGGGGAAGAATGAGCGGCCGGAAGGCCACTGGATCAAGCGGCCGAAGCGCACCTCGCGCATCGGCAATGCGCCGCCGCCGCGCGATAAGCCGGGCTTCTGGCAGGCCGTGGTCGCGATAGGCGTCGGGCTGATCATCGGCCTGCTCGCCGCAAGCTACGCCGCGCAGGCGGGCATGCGGGAGGGGCTGCCGGGCCTCGCGCTCGGCGGCGGGCTGTGCCTCGGCACCATCGTCGTCTGGCGCCTGTTCGGCGGCACGCTCGAGGATTTCCGCGACCTGTTCCGCTGACGGTTGCCGGCGCTTCACGAAGCGTTGAAGATCGCGGGGCATTTTGGCCCCCGGGGTGCTTCGCAGGGTCGTCGCCCCGACTGATGGAACGCGCGCGCATGAGCACCGGCGACTACTATGTGAAGCACCTCGCGGTGGACCTGCCGCTGACCGCCGCCGAGCGCATCGCCGATGCAACGCTCGCGGCCGGCCGCGGCGCCGGGCTGCTGCCGCTGACCGTCGTGGTGCTCGATGCCGGCGGCCATGCCGTGGTGCTGAAGCGCGAGGACGGCTCGGGCATCCTTCGCGCCGAGATCGCCACCGGGAAGGCCTATGGCGCGCTCGGCATGGGCATCGGCAGCCGCGTGATCCGCGACCGTCTGAAGGAACGGCCGGCCTTTCAAGCCGCCATCGCCGCGGCTTCGGATGGCCGCTTCATCCCCGTACCCGGCGGCGTGCTGGTGTGCCGCGCCGATGGCGCGGTGATCGGCGCGGTCGGCGTATCCGGCGATGCCTCCGACAAGGACGAGTACGCCGCGATCGAAGGGGTGCGCGCCGCGGGCTTCACCCCCCATCCAGAAAACCCATCGGAGACATGGCGCGATGCCGGATTGTGACATGACCACCCGCCGTGCCCTGCTGGCCGTCGCCGGCGCTGCGCTCGCGGCGCCTGCCATCGCGCAGGAAGCCTATCCCTCCCGCCCGATCCGCCTCGTCATCCCGTTTCCGGCCGGCGGGCCGACGGATGTCTATGCCCGCTTCTATTCCGAGCGGCTGTCGCGCGAACTCGGCCAGCCCGTCGTCACGGAGAACCGCGGCGGGGCGGGCGGTGCCATCGGCTCGCTGGAAGTCGCGCGCGCAAGGCCGGACGGATACACGCTGCTGTTCGGCACGGCTTCCACCCACGCACTCTATCCGTTGGTGACGCGGCAGCCGCAATTCGACGTGACGCGGGACTTCACTGTGGTCGCCGAGATCGGCGGCGGCCCGCTGGCCTGGGTCGTGCACCCGTCGCAACCCGCGACGCTCGCCGCCTTCATGGCGGCGGCGAAGACCGCGCAACCGCCGCTTTCGTACGGCTCGCCAGGCACCGGCACGCTGATGCACCTGGCGACCGAACTGATGAAGCAGGGCGCGGGCAACGTGCCGATGACGCATGTGCCGTATCGCGGTGCCGCACCCGCGATGAACGACGTCATCGCCGGCACGCTGGCGATGGGGGTGAACACATTTGGCGCGGCGCTGCCGCTGCATGAGGGCGGCCGGGCGCGGATGCTTGGCATCGCGACGCCGCAGCGCCACCCGCGCGCGCCGGATGTGCCCACGGTGGCGGAGGCGCTGAACCTGCCGGGGTTCCAGGCGGTGCTGTGGCACGCTGTGTTTGCGCCGCCCGCAACGCCCGCGCCGGTCCTGGAGCGGCTATCGGCCGCCACCAACGTCATGCTGGCGGATGCGGCCTTCCGCGCGGCGCTGGATGGTGCGGGGATCGTCGCCTCCTCCCCGGGCACGCCGGCCTCCGCCGCGGCGTTCATCGCGGCGGAGACCGAGCGCTACCGCCCGATCGTCGACGCGATCCGTCCCGAACTCGAAGGCTGAGGCCGGGCCTCCCCACGGCCGAGATTGCGATCGATCCCGTGACGCCGCAGGATGACGGGCGTCCGCGAGAGGAACCATGTCGCAATCGTCACCGATACCGGTCGCCGTTGCGGGTGCCGCCGGCGCGATGATCGGGCGTCTCGCGGTCAGCGGCTGGCCGGTCACATCGGGTGACTGGTTCGGCGTGCTGGCCCTTGGCGCGGTGGTCGCCCTCGGTGTCTATGTCGTCCTCCGCTTCATGGCCAGGAGACGACAGTCTTGAGTCAGCGCATCCTTCGCATCGCCGGCGCCCAGATGGGCGGCAACCAGAAGGCCGACAGCCGCAAGGCGATCCTCGACCGCATGATCGCGCTGGTCGAGGATGCGGCCGGGAAGGGGGCGAAGCTCGTGGTCTTCCCCGAACTGCCCTTCACCACCTTCTTCCCGCGCTGGCTGTTCGAGAGCACCCAGGAACTCGACACCTATTTCGAGCGGGAACTGCCGGGGCCGCAGACCCGGCCGCTGTTCGACCGGGCGAAGGAACTCGGCGTCGGCATGTATGTCGGCTATGCCGAGCTGACGCCGGAGGGGCGCCGCTACAACACGGCCGTCACCACCGGGCCTGACGGCGCGATCCTGGGCAAGTACCGCAAGATCCACCTGCCGGGCACGGTGGAGCCCCGCGCGGGCGAGCGCTTCCAGCAGCTCGAGAAGCGGTATTTTGAGTATGGCGACATGGGCTTTCCCGCCTTCCGCGGGCCGGAAGCCTGGGGCAGCCCCGTCACCGGCATGCTCATCTGCAACGACCGCCGCTGGCCGGAAGGCTGGCGCGTCTATGGCCTGCAGGGCGTCGAGCTGATGCTGATCGGCTACAACTCCGCGGCCTATGACCCGATGGGCGGCGCGACGGAAAGCGCCGATCTGCGCACCTTCCACTCGACGCTGGCGGCGCAGGCCAATGCCTACATGAACGCGACCTGGGCGGTCTCCGTCGCCAAGGCGGGCGACGAGGACGGATCGGGGCTGATCGGCGGGTCCGTGATCGTCGATCCGAACGGCATCGTGGTGGCGGAAGCGAAGACGCTCGGCGACGAGGTGATCGTGGCCGATGCCGATCTCGACGCGACGCGCCAGGGCAAGGAGAAGATGTTCAACTTCGCCGCCCATCGCCGGCCGCAATGGTACCGGCCGATCATCGACCAGGTGGGGGCGGTTCCGCCGGCCTGACGCGGCGTCAGCCCTCGCCCCGCTTCGCGAGCGCCAGTTCGACCCAGCGCCGCGTCTCGGCCTGGGGGCTGTCCAGGCCGCGCCGGATTTCCGGCAGGTAGCGCGGCGGCAGGTGCGCGAGCACCTCCGCGAAGAAGAGCTGCGCGCGGGCCACATCGTCCTGCGCGTCGCCATCCCGGTCCGGCAGCTCGGCCTTCTCCCAGCTCAGCCCGTCGAGGCGGGAGAGCATGTCGCGGATCTCGGCCACGCCGCAGCGGCAGGCCAGCCCGGCGGCTGCCGCGATCGGCGTGGGCACGGTGACGTCGAGCCCGCCGCGCGCCTCCTCCAGCATCGCGTCGAGGGCAGAAAGCTCGGTGATCAGCGTGCCCATCCAGCTCGCCTGGATATCGCCTGCGATCGACAGGCCTTCCTCGAACCAGGCCTGTTCGGCGGCGAGGTCGGGGAAGGATGGCGGCTCGGTTTCGACGCAGCCCTGGAACTGCGCGTCCCACGCCGCGATGCGGGCGACCAGCGCGCCGTCCAGGTCGAGATCGGCCGCGTCGATGAGCGCATCCTGCGCATGGTCGCGCAGCGGCGGCAGGCCGAAGGCGGGTTGCAGCCGCACCATCCGCGGGCCCGATGGCGAGAGCGGACCGGCGAAGGGCAGGGCGAGCGCCGTCCAGAAGGCCTGGCGCAGCAGCAGCCCGGCCACGGCCGCGGCAATGCCCAGCAGCGCCGGCAATTCCAGCAGCGGCGGCTCGATCCAGGCCCGCCAGACGCCCTGCCGGTCCAGCCACAACACGATCGCCGTCGCCACCGTGTACACCACGAGGGCCTGCACCACGGACCGCCGTCCGCGTCGTGTCGCCTCATCCGCCGTCGGCAGTGCGCGCGACGCCCAGGCCAGGTAGCCCGCCTGCAGCAGCGCGGCGGCAACGAAGAAGGCGGGCGCCCAGCGCGACAACACGGCCAGCGACAGGCCGGACGCGAAGACCAGCGTCCCGCCCAGCATCCAGATCTGCGTGCGTCGCCGTTCCGCCGGCGCGCTGCCGTCGCCCAGCGCGGCCAGCATCTGGTCCAACATCGCCTCGGCCGGGAGGCGGCGCAGCAGCATGAGCCCCGCCACCACGTAGAACAGGCCGATGGCGACAGCGAGCAGGGTCAGCGACGGATCATCCATGCCGCCCATCATCGGCAGCGCCGCGCTTCGGTCCACCATGCGCCCGTTGCCGCCGGCGCGCCGCTGGTCGCACACTCCCCGGAAACAGGGCGCGTGACGCCCGAGGAGGAAGCACCATGGACGGCATCCTGACCGGCGGCGCGCTCGACACCGTGGCCGCCGCCTGGCTCGAGCGGTTCGGCGCGGCGCTGGAAGCGGGGTCGCCGGACCAGCTCGCCAGCCTCTTTGCCCGGGACTCCCACTGGCGCGACCTGCTGGCGTTCGATTGGGAGTTGAGCAGCGTGACCGGCGCATCGGCGATCGCGGCGAAGCTGCTGGCGCTGGCGGTCAAGGCGCAGCCCCGGGGCGCCGAGCTCGCTGCCGGCCGCACGCCGCCGCGCCGGATGACCCGTGCCGGCACCGACTGCATCGAGGCGATCTTCACCTTCGAAACGGTCGTCGGCCCCTGCAACGGCGTGGTGCGCCTGGTCGCCGAGGAGGGCGAGCATCGTGCCTGGACGCTGATGACCGCGCTCGACGAGATCCGCGGCCATGAGGACCCGGCGAACGGCAAGCGCTGGCAGGATGTGGATTGGAAGCGGAATTTCGGCGGGGAGAACTGGCTCGACCGCCGCAAGCAGGCCATCGCCTATGTCGATCGCGACCCCGCCGTGCTCGTGGTGGGGGCGGCCCAGGCCGGGCTGTCCATCGCGGCGCGGCTGTCGCTGCTCGGCGTCGATACGCTAGTGGTGGACCGGGATGAGCGCGTCGGCGATTCCTGGCGCAAGCGATACCACGCGCTGACCCTGCACAATGAGACGCGGGTCAATCACCTGCCCTACATGCCGTTTCCCAAGTCCTTCCCGGTGTTCATCCCGAAGGACATGCTGGCGAACTGGTTCGAGCTCTACGCCGAGGCGATGGAACTGAACGTCTGGACCGGCACGGAACTGATTGCCGGTACATGGGACGAGGCGGCGAAACGCTGGACTGTGACGCTGAAGCGCGCGGATGGTTCCGAACGCATCCTGCATCCCCGCCACATCGTCATGGCGAATGGCGTGTCCACCACGCCGGTCATGCCGAACCTGCCGGGGTTGAAGACCTTCAAGGGCACGGTGCGGCATTCCGGACGCTACGGCAGCGGGCTCGACTGGGCGGGCAAGCGAGCGCTGGTGCTCGGCACCGGCACGTCGGGGCACGACGTGGCGCAGGACCTCGCGGTCTCCGGCGCGGCGCAGGTGACGCTGATCCAGCGCCGGCCGACGCTGGTCGTCAGCCTGAAGGAAGCGCAGGCGCCCTACATGCTTTACGACGAGGAGATCAGCTTCGAGGACAAGGACCTCCTCGCGACCTCCTACCCCTATCCGGTGATGCGACGGTCCCACCAGCGCATGGCGACGATGTGCGCGCATGCCGACCGCGCGCTGCATGAGGGGCTGGAACGGCGCGGCTTCCGCCTGACCCAGGGCGAGGACGGCACCGGCTGGCAGATCATGTATCAGTCGCGCGGCGGCGGTTACTACTTCGATGCCGGCTGTTCACAGATGGTCATCGATGGCCGCATCGGCCTCATGCAATATGCCGATATCGAGAGCTTCGGGCCGGACGGCGCCATGATGAAGGACGGCAGCATCGTGCCGGCGGACCTGATCGTGCTTGCTACCGGCTATGAGGGCCAGGCGGCGGCCGCGCGGCGGGTCTTCGGCGATGCCGTGGGCGACCGCATCGGCAAGGTCTGGGGCTTCGACGAGGAGGGTGAACTGCACGGCATGTGGCGCCCGACCGGCCAGCCCGGCCTGTGGTTCCACGCCGGGGGGTTGGCGCAGTGTCGCATCTACTCGAAGGTGCTGGCGTTGCAGATCAAGGCGCGGGAATTGGGGATGGCCACATGATCGAGGTGGTGCAGGACGAGGAAACCGGCCATTTCCGCGTCGTGACCTTCCGGGGCGAGACGCTGGGGCTTACGACGACGCGTGCCGCGGCGAACGACCTCGCCGAACTGATGCTGGAAGCCTGGGAGGAAGCGATCGGCGCCGCGGCGGCCCGGGCGCGCATGAAGCACGGCGCTGCGGTGATCGAGCCGCGCTGATCTCCCGCCGCTCGCCGCGCCGCGCTAGGGTTTCCGCTTCCGCGCAGGAGACCCGATCATGACCCGCAGCCTCGTCCTCGCCGCCGCGCAGCTCGGCCCCATCCAGAAGGCAGACGGGCGCGACGTCGCCGTGGGCCGCATCGTGCGGCTGATGGAAAAGGCGCACCGCATGGGCGCGCAGGTGGTGGTCTTCCCGGAACTGGCGCTGACCACCTTCTTCCCGCGCTGGTACGAGGAGGATATCGCGGTCGCCGACCATTGGTACGAATCCGCGCTGCCCTCCAACGAGACGGCGCCCATCTTCGAGGCGGCGCGGAAATACGGCATCGCCTTCCACCTCGGCTACGCCGAGAAGACGCCGGACGGGCACCGGTACAACACCGCCGTCTTCGTCAGCCCGAATGGCGAGATCATGCTGAAGTACCGCAAGGTCCATCTGCCGGGGCACAAGGACTACGACCCGATCCGCAAGGTGCAGCATCTGGAGAAGCGGTATTTCGAGGTCGGGAATCTCGGCTTCCCCGTGATGCGCGCGCCGGTTGCCGGCCACGACGTGAATGTCGGCATGATGATCTGCAACGACCGCCGCTGGCCGGAATCCTGGCGCGTGATGGGGCTGCAGCAGGTCGAGCTGGTCATGCTCGGCTACAACACGCCGTCGCTGAACATGGACAATCGCGGCTTCGAGGCGCACCACCTGCGCGTCTTCCACTCGCACCTGACGATCCAGGCCGGCTGCTACCAGAATGCCTGCTTCGCGGTGGCGACGGCGAAGGCGGGCACGGAGGACGGGCACGAGCTGTTCGGCCATTCCATCATCGTGAACCCGCAGGGTGAGATCATGGCCCAGGCGACCTCCTGGGGTGACGAGCTGATCGTGGCTGATGCCGATCTCGGCATGTGCGAACTCGGCCGCACGACGATCTTCAACTTCGAGAAGCATCGACGGCCGGAAGCCTATGGCCGCATCACCGACCAGGTGGGCAGCGAGCCGCCGGCGACATGGTCGCCCCGCCGCGCAGCGGAGTAGGCCAGCGCGCCTAACCCGCCAGCCGATGCAGGCTGTCGCGCAGCGTATTCGGATCGGGGCTGCCGCGGCTGCGCAGCGCCTGATGCCGTTCGCGCAGCGCGACGAGCACCGCGCGGCCCGCCGCCGGGTCGATCAGCCGGGCCGGCTGGGACGCGGCGTGCCGGGCGCCGATGGCCGCGAGGCCCAGCGCGACGCGGCGGCCCGGTGCCTCCCGCAGCCGCTGGTCGGCCAGCGGGGAAACGCTCCAGCCATAGGCCTCCGCCAGCCGGTCGAGCGTCGTCGCGCCCATGACCCGCGTGATCCCCACCTGGCGCAGCGCGGCGACGACATCCTGGGCCCGATCCGATCCCACTTGGTTCAGCAGCGGTCCCAGTGTCGTCGCCTCCCGGTCCGAGGATGCGATCAGGCTGTCGAGCAGTTCGACGAGCGCCTCGTTCGGTTCGATCAGTCGGCGGCCGGTGCGCGCGCGGCTGATGAGGCCGCCGGCGAAGCGCACGACGCCGAGCGCACTGCCGCCATAGGGCAGGCTCTCCACCAGTTCGGTGCCGTCGGAGGCATAGCGTTCGATCAGGGTGCGGAGCGCCTCCGCATCCTCCGACGCGCGGTCCAGCATGGCGTCGAAGGCTTCGGGGTCGCGCCCCGCGGCGACATGGCCGAAGGCGCGATAGCTGTCGCGCAGCCCTTCGAGCGCTTTCCGGCCCTGGTCCAGCACGAGGCTCGCGGCCGCGAGCCGCGCATCCGCGGCCGCGACCTCCGGCCGCGCACGCAGCGCCTCCACCGTGGTGCCGCTGGGCGCGGTGAGGGCGGCGCGCAGGAGGAGGAGGTCCCGCGCCCGTTCCACGCGCTGCCGCGCGGCCGAGACATCGTCGATGAGACGCCGCGACGCGGCCTCGCCGTCCTGCGCCAGGCGCGCTGCCTCCGCCGGCGGCACGCCACAGGCCGACGGTAGGATGGCGAGTGCCGTCAGCGCGACGCGTCGCGGCAGGCACGGAGTGCGCTTGGTGATGCGATGACCCTGCTGCATGAGCCGATTGTGCCGCGCAGCCTCGGCGAGGTCATCGATCGGATGCATCGATGACCAATCCGTGCTTCGTGCCGGAGCCGGCACGCGTGACGGCGCAGGGTCAGGCGCGTTGCAGCAGCGGCACCTCGGCGCCTGCCGCCGGCCGTCGCCCCGCGATGCCGGCCCGGATGCGATCGAGCGCCGGTCCGTCGGTCAGCACGGGCGCGCAGGCCCTCTGTGCATAGTTGCCGTCCCGGGGTGCGAAGTCCTTGATGAGAGCAACGACCGCCGCATTGTCGAAGTTCTGCCGGTTGCCGTCGTCGAGATAGGATTCCGCCGGCGCGCCATTGGCGATGAGCACCGCATGCTCGGCCAGTTCGACGTGCCAGTAGGTGACGCGCAGCGTGTGGCGTTCCTGCGCGATGCCGTCACTATCCGCCAGGAGCCGAGCAGCCACCAGTCGACCGTCGATCAGCAGCGCATGGTCGGGCGAGACGCGCAGGTCGCGGGCGGGAATGCCGTCCCCGAGCGCACCGGCGCGGATGCGGATGGGCGCCACAGCCGCGCGCCGCGGATGCGCGGCGAGGTTCAGCCGCGAATGCCCAAGCCAGGTAACCGGCATGAAGGCGTTGCGGCCCCCGCGGCTTGCGACGACGAGGTCGCCGATGCGCAGCGCCTCGACCGGAACTTCGCCCCGGACAGTCATGATGGTGGTGCCCTCGGCGAAGCAGGGCGTGGGCGTGTCGGCTTCCACGATGGCCGCGTCGAGGATGCGGAGCGTTTCGCCCGTGGCGTTGATCGTAACGATCGTCATCCCGCCATCGATATTGGTCGTGTAGCCGCCCGGTGCGTAGATGACGACCGTGTTGGATCCGTCGCCGCCGTAGATGGAATCGTCGCCGTCGCCTTCGTTGTAGTAGACGGTGTCGTCGCCCCCTTCGCCATGGACCTGGTCGTCGCCGATGTTGCCGGCGAGCAGGTCATTGCCGGCGCCGCCGCGCAACTCGTCATCTCCCTCGCCGCCGATCAGCGTGTCGTTGCCCGCATCGCCCGCGAGATAGTCGTCGCCGGCATCGCCCATCAGGTTGTCCGCGCCGGCGCCGCCATACAGGAAGTCGCCGCCGTCCTGGCCACGCAACGTGTCGTTGCCGTCGAGCCCGTCCGCTACGTCGGAGAATTCCGTTCCGACATACGAATCATTCCCGTCGGTCGCCTCAGGCCCCGGCGTCCAGCTTCCTGACATCAACGATCATCCCCTCGCAGAATGTCGCGGATGCTGCGGATGGGGCCGGTATGCCGCAACGCCGGTTCGGGTCATGCGCGGTGAAGATCAGGCGAAGATTTGAGGCTTTGCTGCCGCAGGCACGACGGCTCCCGCCGACCAGGGCGCCTCGTCGACGATGTTCCCGGATCGCGATGCACGCGATCCGGGAGATGGGATCAGGCGCGCTGCCTGAGGGCATGTGCCGTCGACACCCGCGCCGCGATGGCGGCCCGGATGCGGTCGAGCGCGGGACCTTCGGTCAGCAGCGGTGCACAGGCGCGTTCGGCGTAGCTGCCGTCCCGGTGGGAGAAGTCCTTGATCAACGCGACGACGTCGCCGTTGTCGAAGCTCTGCCGGTTGCCGTCGTCGAGATAGGATTCCGCCGGTACGCCGTTCGCGATGAGCACGGCATGCTCCTCGAGCTCCACATGCCAGTAGGTGACATGCGGCGTGTGGCGTTCCTGCGTGATGGTCTCATCGTTCACCAGAAGATGCGCCGGGACCAGGTTGCCGTCGATGAACAGCGCATGCTCCGGGGAGACGCGCAGGTCGCGGGCAGGCGCCCCGTCTCCCAGCGCCTCGGCGCCGATGCGGATCGGCGCGACGGCCGCGCGGCGCGGATGGGCGGCGAGGTCCACCCGCGAATGGCCGATCCAGGTGATCGGCATGAAGACGCTGCGGCCCTTGTTGCAGGCGACGGCCAGATCTCCGATGCGCAGAGCCTCGACCGCGACCTCCCCGCGGGCTGTCATGATCCTGGTGCCTTCGGCGAAGCAGGGGAGGGGCGTGGAGGATTCGACGATCTTCGCGCCGCTGACATAGAGGTGGTCGCCGCCTTCCTTGAAGTCGACCCGCGTGAAGATGCCATCCGTCGAGGTGGTGTAGCCGCCGGGCGCATAGACCAGCACCTGGTCCTTGCCGACCCCGCCGAAGATCGTGTCGTCCCCGTCACCCTGATTGTAGAAGAAGGTGTCGTCGCCGCTGCCGCCGACCAGCAGGTCGTTGCCGGTACCGCCGCTGAGCACGTCGTCGCCGCGGCCGCCGATCAGGACGTCGTCGCCGGTGCCGCCCAGCAGGCTGTCATCTCCGTCGCCGCCATAGAGCAGATCCGAGGCGCCCTCGCCTAGCAGCGTGTCGTTGCCGCCCTCGCCATCCGCGACATTCCAACTGTTGGAGCCGGTGTAGGAATCGTCCCCATCCGTGGGGCCGGGGCCGGGCGTCCAATTTCCTGTCATGCGGCGGGTCATCCTTTCGATTGAAGTTCTCGGAAGCGTCTTCGTCTGCTTCCGATCCAGTTTCGACGTGGAAAAGCTGCGGATTAACGCCGGAAGTCGCAATACAGACTGGCTGAATTTGCAATCAACTTACTGAAAAGCGATAATAAAATAGTGATCAGACGAGTGGATATTGGTCGGATTTACCAGCGTATTTGTTGATTGTGGCGCCAATATACACGGCATGGGGGCGCGGAAATATTACTGAAGTCTTGATAATAGAGTTCAGGGGGAGATCGCTATTGATGGTCGTGAAACTCTCTCGCGATGCAAGTTCAAGGCGATCGAACCCGATGGTTCACGCGCCGCCGCAGGGCGGCCTTCGCGCCATCCCGACGAGCAGGTAAGATCGGCGCCATGAACGCCCGCATGACACCCCTCGCACGTCGCCTTCTGGTGACGGCCGTGCTCCTGGCCGGCGCCTGCGAACAGCGCCCGCCCGTCCCCATCACCTATGTGCCCCAAGGGCCGGCCGTCGCCGGGGGTGCGACGCCGGCGGAACAGGACTCACGCCGGCTGAACCGCGTCATGCAGCGTGACGAGCGTGCGGATCGAGCCGCGGATGCGGATCCCTATGCGGCCGCCATGGCGGGCACGCCCACGCCCTCGACCCAACTCGAGGTCGGCGGCAACGAGCCGGAATCGGACGTCCCGCAGATTTCCATCCCCTTCAGCGGGATCTGAGAGACCCTTCGGAAACGCGCCTCGCGGCGCCTTTCCGTGTCCGGCGCCGAACCGCATCGCCACCCGGCCAACCCCTGTCAGGCGAGGGTGCCGGCGCTTCCAAACACCGTTTGAATGGACCCCGCATTCGCCGAACGGACCGCACCACGGGGCAGGTGCCGATCCGACGGCGAATGCTTCAGACCACGTCGGCGAGGCCCTCCGCCTGGCGGCGGAACAGGCCGGCGTAGATACCCTCCGGCCGTGCCAGCAGCGCGGCATGGCTGCCTTCCTCCGCCACGCGGCCACGGTCGAAGACCAGAATGCGGTCCATCGCGCGCACCGTGGACAGCCGGTGCGCGATCACCAGCGCGGTGCGGCCCTTCAGCAACCGCTCCATCGCGTCCTGGATCATCGCCTCGCTTTCGGAATCGAGCGCCGCCGTCGCCTCGTCCAGAACCAGGATCGGCGCATCGGCCAGGAAGGCGCGGGCCAGGGCGATGCGCTGGCGCTCGCCGCCCGACAGCTTCACCCCGCGCTCGCCGACCAGCGTGTGCATGCCGCGCGGCAGCCGGGCGATGAAGCCGTCGGCATGCGCCAGGCTCGCGGCGCGCAGGATCTCAGCCTCGGACGCACCCGGGCGGCCATAGGCGATGTTCTCCGCGATCGAGCGGTGGAACAGTACCGGTTCCTGCGCGACGACCGCGATCGAGCGGCGCAGGCTTGCCTGAGTCACGCCGGCAATGTCCCGCCCGTCGATGGTGATGCGCCCCTCGGTCGGGTCGTGCAGGCGCTGCAGCAGCTTCACCAGCGTGGATTTGCCCGACCCCGAATGGCCGACCAGCCCGATGCGCTCGCCACCGGCGATGCGGATGTCGAGGTCGCGATAGAGCGGCGTGACGTGGCCGCCATAGCGGAAGCCGACATGCTCGAACCGGATGGCGCCTTCGGTCGCGCGCAGCGGTGCGGCACCCGGCGCGTCGGCGATCGCCGGGCGCGTGGCTTCCAGCGCGACCGCGTCCTCCAGCTCGTTCACGCTGCGCTGGAGGTTGCTGATGTGATAGCCGACATCGCGCAGATAGCCCTGCACCACCAGGTACATGGTCAGTGCCGCCACCACGTCGCCGGGCGTCGCGTGCCCCAGGTGCCACAGCAGCAGCGCTGCGCCGATCACGGCGCCGCGCAGCAGCAGCAGCATCGCATCCTGCGCCGCATTCGCCGCGGTGCCGCGCAGCCAGGCGCGTTCGGTCCGCTGCCGCCAGCGCCGCAGCAGCCCGCCGAGCAGCGCATCCTCCCGCGGTTCCGCCGCGAAGGACTTCACCACGGCGTTGGCGCCGATCGAATCCGACAGCGCGCCGCCGAGCCGGCTGTCCCAGCGGTTGGACAGCCGCGAGGCCGGTGCGACCCACAGGATCGACAGCCCCGCCGTCAGCCCGATATGCGCGAAGGCACCGAGCAGCACCACGAGGCCGAGCCAGGGCGACAGCGTGGCCAGCATTCCCGCCGCGGCGACCAGCACGACGAAGGAGGGCAGCAGCGCGATCAGCACGGTGTCGTTCAGCAGGTCGATCGCCCACATGCCGCGCGAGATCTTGCGCACGGTGGACCCCGCGAAGGTCTCCGCATGCCAGTCAGCCGAGAGGCGCTGCACGCGCGCAAAGGTGTCGTGCGCGAGGCCGGTCATGTTGCCGAGCGTCAGGCGGATCACCGCGCGGATGCCGCCATAGCGCAGGGCCGCCATCCCGGCGCCGAGCGCCACCATGCCGGCGAGCAGCCACATCGACCTGCCGAACGCATCGGGCGCGCCGGTGCTGACGGCATCCGTCAGCCGTCCGGCGAGCAGCGGCATCGCGACATCGCACAGCACGGCCGCGAGCATCAGCGCGACGCAGAGCGGGGCGGTCATGCCCTCCCGCCGCCAACGGGCCAGGATGAAACGCAAGGCGGCGCGGAACGGGTCCGCCTGCCCGGAATCAGGATTTGCCATGGTCAGGGCACGGCCGAGGCCGTGTCTCTTTCAATCAGGGGGAATGGAAGGAAGGGCACCGGCAAGGAAGCCGGGCAGGGCGGCGCTCGTGCCTAGGCGAGCCGCGGAGCGTCGGGCGGGCGATGGGAATTCATCCGACACTCCTTTCCTTCAAGGTTGAACCGTAGCGTGGACACAGACATAGACAGGCGTCCGGCCGCCGCCAAGGCACGAGCATGTTACACCATCGATACCCTTCGCCGCAACGTCGCAGCGCGCTAATGTCCTCTGACGCCGATCGACGAGAAGGATGCCCATGCACCGCACCACCTTGATGGCCCTCCTGCTCGCGACCGCCTGCGCCGAGCCGCCGCCGGCGCGAATTGTTGCCCCGAGCGCGCCGCTGCCGGCGCCGGTGCCGATCGGAACGCCGGAGGAGCAGGCCGCCCGCCGGCTGCAGCGTGCGCTGGGCCAGAGCGGGCAGGGCGACCCCGCGCGCCAGACCGGCGAACCGCGCCAAGCGCCGTTCGACATCGGCGGGCAGGGACAGGGGCCCGTCATGCCGGATCAGGTATCGCCGGCGTTTCGCGGGCTGTAGCGGCGTCCGGCCGCCGGCGCTACTCGGCGGCGAGCCGCATCCGGCCGCCGCGTGCGGCCACGACCGCGAGCAGTGCCTGCGATACCGCCGCCTGGCACGGTTCGATCACCGGCACGCCGCAGGCCTCCTCGGCGAAGTCCCGGTGTCCCGCCATGCCGGCGCAGCCGAGGATCACCGCCTCCGCGCCCATCGCCACGAGCTCTTTCGCGGCCTCGGCCAGCCGGGCGCGCGGCGCGACCGGGTCGGTCAGCACTTCCATGTCGAGGTTGAGCGGCATGGTGCCGGCAAGGCGATCATCCACCCCCATCGCCTGCAAGGCCCGGCGCTGGCGCGGCTTCGACTTGTCGGTGAAGGCGATGATCCCGAAGCGTTCCCCGCGCATCATCGCCGCCGCGACGGCGCAGCGCAGCGGGCCGAAGACCGGCCTGTCGGTCACGGTGCGGACGGCTTCGAGCCCGGGGTCGGAGACGCAGCCGATGATGTAGGCGTCGGCCGCCTCGCGCTCGACGGTGCGGCAGAGCGGCTCGGCAATGCCGTACCAGTCGCGCCAGGTGACGATGGCGGGCGGTCCTTCCTCCAGCCGGATCACGTCCAGCCGTGGCAGGCCGGGCGCGGCGAAGGGCGCGATTGCGGCGGCGATCCCGTCCGTGCAGGACAGGCTCGAATTCGGATTGATCACCAGGATGCGTTCGGCCATCCGCCATCCTCGCGCCGGTCGCATGCCTGGTTCAAGCCCTGTCCTGGCCCTAGATGCTTGAATGACGGTCGCCGGGCGTGCATCATGCTGCAACGCACAATGGGCGCCGCCAGAGCCCCGCGAAAGGAACGCCAATGCCCTGGGACTCGCAGCCCGCCAGCCCCGCGGAAGCATCGGTCCGGCTGCCCGTCGGGACGATGCTGGTGCGCGGGGCCATGGGACGCTGCCCGGTCTGCGGCCGGGGCCGGCTGTTCAACGGCTATCTGCGTCTGGCCGACGAATGCTCGAACTGCCACGAGCCGCTGGGCCGCATCCGCGCCGATGATGCGCCGCCCTACTTCACCATCCTGATCGTCGGACATGTGCTGGTGCCCTTCGTCTTCATGGCGGAGAAGGCGTGGTACCCGCCGATGTGGCTGCACATGGCGCTCTGGCTGCCGCTCTTCGCGGTTCTCAGCGCGCTGTTCCTGCGGCCGATCAAGGGTGCGGTGGTGGCCTGGATGCTGCGGCTCGGCCTGACGGGCACCGAACACGGGGCGCCGATCATGCCGGCCCCGCCGCGAGAGGGCTCGCCGGATGCCTGACCAGCGCCTCATCCGCCTCGAACTGCCCGAGGAACCGCCGGCGCCATCCGCCTTCGCCGAGGCGGACCGCCGCCAGGCGATCGCGGACCTGCTCGCGGCCAACAGCTTCGATCCGCCGGACCTGCCCCCCGGCCCCTACGCCCTGGTGGTATCGGTGCGGGAGGGGCGGCTGGTCCTCGACATCCGCGACGTGGACAACCGGCCGCTGCATGTCCTGGCGCTGGCGCTCGGCCCCTTCCGGCGGCTGATCAAGGACTACCACATGGTGGTCGAGGCGCATGAGCAGGCGGTGGCCGAAAGCGGCCCGGAAAGCCGCGTCCAGGCGATCGACATGGGTCGCCGCGGCCTGCACAACGAGGGGGCGGAGCTGCTCCGGCAGCGCCTCAAGGGCCGGATCGAGGTGGATTTCGAGACGGCGCGGCGGCTGTTCACCCTGCTCTGTGCGTTGCACCAGCGGATTTAAATTGACCCTGGAGGC
The DNA here is from genome assembly GCF_018129025.1 of Neoroseomonas terrae. Taxonomy (GTDB): domain Bacteria; phylum Pseudomonadota; class Alphaproteobacteria; order Acetobacterales; family Acetobacteraceae; genus Neoroseomonas; species Neoroseomonas terrae. Next base: position 186,642 of record NZ_JAAEDI010000004.1, read on the forward strand.
TGGCGCCGCCATCCGGCTGTTGCAGCCGTGGTGGGGGGCTGCGCGTTGCTGACGCGTCCCCGGCGCGCGAACGACGAAGGAGAGGCAATGAAGATCGACGGCACCTGGTATCGCAGCGTGCGCGTGGATGCGGAGGATGGCTGGTCCGTCCGCATCCTCGACCAGACGAAGCTGCCCTGGCAGGTGGAATGGCTGCGTTTGACCAATGAGGACCAGGTCGCCCGCGCCATCCGGTCCATGCAGACGCGCGGCGCACCGCTGATCGGCGCGACGGCGGCTTATGGCGTGGCGCTGGCGATGCGGCGCGATCCCGGGACGTTGGAGGAGGTGTGCCGTCGCCTCGCCGGCACGCGCCCCACGGCGATCAATCTGCGCTGGGCGATCGACCGGATGCTCGTTGCGCTGCGCAACCAGCCGCCCGATGCGCGCGTCGCCGCCGCCTATGCCGAGGCCGCCGCCATCGCCGACGACGACGCCGCGACATGCGAGGCGATCGGCCGTCACGGCCTGCCGCTGTTGCAGGAAATCGCCAGCCGCAAGCCGAACCAGCCGGTCAATGTGCTGACTCACTGCAATGCCGGCTGGCTGGCGACGGTGGATTGGGGCACGGCGCTCGCGCCGATCTACATGGCGCATGATGCCGGCCTGCCGATCCATGTCTGGGTGGATGAGACACGGCCGCGCAACCAGGGCGCCGCGCTGACCGCCTTCGAACTCGGCGCGCATGGCGTGCCGCATACCGTCGTGACGGACAATGCCGGCGGGCACCTGATGCAGCATGGCGAGGTCGATATCGTCATCGTCGGCACTGACCGCGTGACGCGCACCGGGGACGTCGCCAACAAGATCGGCACTTACCTGAAGGCGCTGACCGCGAAGGACAACGGCGTGCCCTTCTGGGTGGCTCTGCCGCATTCGACGCTCGATATGCGCGTCGGCGACGGCGTGACGGAGATCCCGATCGAGGAACGCAGCCAGGCCGAGGTGACGGACCTGACAGGCCGGACCAGCGACGGCCGGATCGAGACGATCCGCGTCGTCGCCGGCGGCAGCCCGGCCGCCAACCCGGCCTTCGACGTGACGCCGGCACGGCTGGTGACGGGGCTGATCACCGAGCGCGGCCGCATCGCCGCGACCGGAGAGGCGATTGCCGCGATGTATCCCGAGAAGGTCGCCGAGCCCGCTTGACCGGCCGCGCCGCGGGGGCAGGATCGCGGCCATGGAAACGCTCAAGGAACTGGCCGAGGCCCTCGGCCCGCGGAACTGCCTGACCGAAGCTGGCGATGTCGCGCCCTATGCGGTGGATTGGCGCCAGCATTGGCATGGCACGCCCGCCGCCGTGTTGCGCCCGGGCACGACCGAGGAGGTAGCGATCGCCATCCGCGCCTGCGCCGCGGCCGGTCTGGCGGTGGTGCCCGCTGGCGGGCGCACCGGGCTCTGCGGCGGCGCGGTGGCGCCGGCCAACGGACCGCCATCGGTGGTGCTCAGCCTCGAGCGCCTGAACCGCATCCGCAGCGTCGATGCGCGGGACTTCTCGATCGTCGCCGAGGCCGGCTGCATCGTGCAGAACGTGCAGCAGGCTGCCGCGGCGGTGGACCGGCTGTTCCCGCTGTCCTGGGGTGCGCAGGGCTCGGCCATGGTGGGCGGCGCGCTGTCCACCAATGCAGGCGGCATCCGCACGCTGCGCTGGGGAAATGCGCGGGACCTGGTGATGGGCCTCGAGGTCGTGCTGCCCGATGGCCGCGTGCTGAACGACCTCCGGCGCGTGCGGAAGGACAATTCCGGCTACGCGCTGCGCCACCTGTTTCTGGGCGGGGAGGGGACGCTCGGCGTCATCACCGCCGCCGCCCTGCGCATCGTGCCCGCGCTGAAGCGTGTCGAGACCGCCTTCGTCGCCGTGCCATCGCCGGAGGCCGCGCTGAACCTGTTCTCCCGCGTCATGGAGAGCGGTGCCGACGTCATCGCCTTCGAACTCATCATCGGCGAATGCATGGACATCGTGGAGCGCAACGGCATCGGCATCCGCATCCCGCTGCCGGTGGGCAGCCCGTGGTACGTGATGGTCGAACTCGCCGCCGCGCATCCTTCCGTGCCGCTGCGGGAGATGCTGGAGGACACGCTGGCCGCGGGCGCCGAGGCGGAGGACGTGCTCGACGCCGCCATCGCCGACAACGAGGCCCAGCGCGCCATGATTTGGCGCATCCGCGAGGACTGGCCGGATTGCGGCCGGCGCGAAGCGCCGACGATCAACACCGACACCGCCGTGCCGGTCTCCGCCGTGCCCGAGTTCTGCGCGCGGGTGAAGGCGGCGCTCGCAGAGCGCTGGCCAGAGGGCCGACTGATCGCGATCGGCCATGCCGGCGACGGCAACATCCATGTCAGCCTGATGGCGCCGCGCGGCACGAGCTACGCCGATTGGACGGCGCGGGCGCGCGATGCGGAGGGCATCGTGAATGCCATCTCCGTCGACCTCGGCGGCTCTTTCTCCGCCGAGCACGGCATCGGGCAGTCGAAGCGCCATGCGATGGCGACGCACAAGGACCCCGTCGCGCTCGGCGTGATGCGCGCCGTCAAGGCGGCGATCGATCCGCGCGGCATGATGAACCCCGGGAAGATGCTACCCTGACAGCATGGGGTTCGAGGATGTCGCACCGCGCCTGGTCGCCGCCTTGCTGCGGGGCGCGGCGATCGGCCATGGAGCGCCCGTACCGGCAGCGTTCCGCTGCGCGCATGGCGTGCCCATGATCCGCGGCCTCCTCCTGACCGGCTGCCTGGCCGGCCTCGTCGCCTGCGCGCGGCCCGCGCCGCCGCCGGAGCAACCGACGCATCGGTGCTACGAGATTCCGAACGGCCTCGCGGCCTGCGACCCGATCAACCCGGAGCCGGCGCCGGCCCGTTGAGCAGCCCGCCCTTCACCAGCAGATCCGCCGTCGCCGGGCTGAACGCCGCCGGGATGTCATAGACCAGCGCGATCCGCAGCAGCGCCTTCACATCCACGTCGTGCGCCTGCGGCGTCAGGGGATCGGGGAAGAAGATCAGGGCGTGGACCTCGCCCTCGGCGATCATGCCGCCGATCTGCTGGTCGCCGCCGAGCGGGCCGGACTTCACCGCCCGGATCGGCAGTTCCGGCGATTGCGCGCGAATGGTCGCCCCCGTCGTCGCCGTGCTGACGATGGCGTGCGGTGCGAGTTCCGCCGCATGCCGCGCCACCCAACCGGCGAGTGCCGGTTTCATGCGGTCATGCGCGACGAGAGCGAGGGTGATCGGCATCGCGCGGAGACTCCAGGGAACCGGCGCGCCGATCCTAGAGCGGTTCCACCCGATGGCGGAACCGCTCGGGGCGCAACGCGTGCTACCGGTTCTGGTCGACCCGGCGGAAGCGCTGCACGCGCTGCCCGGTGTCCACCTCGCTGATGTAGATGTTGCCAGTGCTGTCGACCGCGATGTTGTGCGGCACCATGAACTGGCCGGCGTAGCGGCCCATGCGGCCGAAGGTGGACAGCACGGCGCCGTCGCTCCGCCGCAGCACGCGCGCGACGGAATTGGTGTTGTCGGCGCTGAACAGGAAGCGCTGCTCCGGATCGCGGGAAGGCACGACATCGGCGATGGCGCCGTTCAGCAGGGTCTCGCGCGCGACGAAGAATTCCTGCACGAAGGTGCCGTCGCGGCGGAACACCTGCACGCGGTTGTTGGCGCGGTCGCAGACATAGACCAGGTTGTCACGCGTCAGCCGCACGCAGTGCACGGGGCTAGCGAAGCTGCGCGACGGCGGCTGGGCGGGGTTGTAGGCCGGCAGCGGATTGTCGTTCGGCCGCTCACCATAGGCACCCCAGTGTCGCAGATAGGCGCCGGTATCCATGTTGAAGACGATGACGCGGCGATTGCCGTAGCCATCGGCCACGAAGACCTCCCGCGTCCGCACATCGACCTCGGTGTCGGCGGGGCGGTTTAGGTTGGCCGTGTCGTTGCTGCCGGTCGAGGCGCCGGCGCGGCCGATCTGCATCCTGAACTGGCCGTCCAGGCTGAACTTCAGCAACTGGTGGTCGCGCGGGCCGTTGCCGGCGAGCCAGACATTGTCCTCGTCGTCCACGTAGATGCCGTGCTCGCTTTCCGGCCACTCAAAGCCCTGGCCCGGACCGCCCCAGGAGCGGATGAGGTTGCCGGCCATGTCGAAGACGAGAACGGGCGGCGCGGCGACGCAGCAGATGGTGGGCTGCGGCGTGCGGCCGGCCAGCACCTGGCGTTCCTGCAGCGAGCGAGGGCGATGGACGATCCAGATATGGTCGCGCCGGTCCACGGCGACGCCGGCGACCTGGCCGAAGATCCAGTTGTTCGGCAGCGCCTTCGGCCAGTGGGGGTCGACGGCGAAGCCGGGCGGCGCCTCCTCGGGCGGGTGGCTGTGCTGCTGCGCGGGGGCAGCGGTCGCGGAGAGGAGGAGGGCAGCGGCGACCAGCAGGCCCCGGCGCCAGTGGCGAAGCGGCGACATGATGCGTTCCTTCCCATTGGGCACTGTCGGCCCATGAATCCGAACGGTATCGCTGCAACGGATGGTTGAGGAAGATGGGTGCGCCCCGCGCGCGCGGTCACAATGCCGCGCGGCTCAGGCGGGCGGCACCTCGCCGACGTCACGGAACACCGGCTTGCCGGCCGCGGCGAAGCGGGCGAGTTCGGCATCCGCCCCGGCACTGCCCCCGCCGATCCGCAGCACCGCGTCGCAGCGATCGGCGAGCGCGAGGGAGAGCGGCATCATCACCTCGTCGAAGGCATCGCCTTCCGCCGTGGCGATGATGGGCAGCGCCATGTTCACGCCGATCACCGGCACATGGCCGAGGCGGAACAGCGCGAGTGCGGCGCGGTTCATCTGCGCCGGCCGCGCCGCGCGCATCGCGGCATCCGCGCCGCCGGCGGTATAGGGGCCGGCGACCATGATCCACATCAGCCGAAGGTCTCCAGCAGGTCGTCCACCTGCGCGGGTGTCAGGGTGCGGGCGGGCGTCCCGCGCAGCAGCAGGGCGAGGCGCGCGGATTCCTCCAGCTCCTCCGCTGCCGCGACGGCATCGGCCAGGGTCTTTCCGCTGACGACCGGGCCGTGATTGGCGAGCAGCACGGCCTTGGCGGTTCTCGACGCTTCGTGGATGTCGGATTCCATCGCCGCGTCGCCGGGGCGGTAATAGCGGATGACCGGCAAAGACCGCCCGACGCGCATGACGAAATACGGCGTCAGCGGCGGGATCGGCGCCGTCTCGCCCGGCTCGGCGAGGCAGCCGATGGCGGTCGCATAGGTCGAATGCAGATGCACGACGGCACCGGCATCCGGCCGCGCCGTCAGCACCGCGCGGTGCATGAACACTTCCTTCGACGGCTTGTCGCCGCCGACATGCGACCAGTCTGAGCCCAGCTTGCTGATCCGCGCGGGATCGAGCCGCCCGAGGCAGGAATTGGTCGGCGTCATCAGGTAGCCGTCCGGCAGCCGCACGCTGATGTTCCCCGCCGTGCCGACCGAATATCCGCGCTGGAACAGGGAGGCGCCGAGCATCGCGAGCTGCTCGCGGATCGCCGGCTCATCCATGGTCGAACGCCTTCAGGAAGAAGTCCCGCGCGCCGAAATTGCCCGACTTCAACGCGAGGTGCAGGCCCGTCGGGTTGGCGTAGGTCCAGGGCACGCCCGGGTCGATCTCGGGCCCGATGCGGAGCGACGTCACACCAAGACGCGTGACGACGGCGCCGGAGGTCTCGCCGCCCGCCACCACCATGCGGCCGACGCCACGTTCCACCAGCCCCGCGGCGATGGTGGCGACAGCCTCTTCGACCAGCGCGCCGGCGGCGTCGCGACCGAGCTTCGCCTGCAACGCCGCGACCTTGTCCGGTGTGGCGCTCGCCGCAATCACGACGGGGCGTGCGGCGTCGAGCTTGCCCTCCACCCAGGCCAGCGCCTGCGCCGCCATCGCCGCCGCGTCGGGCGTGGCGAGCGCATCCAGCTCCAGCACCGGCACATGGTCCCGTGCCACGCCGATCTGCCCGAGCGTCGCGCGCGAGCACGACCCGGCAACCACCGCCGCCGCACCCTTCGCGGCCGGCAGCGCATCCGCATCGGCGCGCGCGGGCAGCAGGCCGGCGCGGCGGAAATTCTCGGGCAGGCCCATCGCGACGCCCGACCCGCCGGTGACGAGCGCATGCGGCGCGACGGCCTCGCCGATCGCCATCAGATGCGCATCCGTCACCGCATCCACGATCGCCCAGCGCCGGCCGGATTCCGTCAGCCGCGTCATCTCCCGCCGGATCGCCGCGGCACCCTGTTCCACCGTGTTGAAGGGAACGAGCCCGACGCCGCCCTCCGCCTGCCGCGACAGCACGCGCACCAGGTTCGGATCGGTCATCGGGGTGAGGGGGTGGTTCTCCATCCCGCTCTCGCTCAGCAGCGCGCCGCCGACGAACAGATGGCCGAGATAGATGGTCCGCCCATTGGTCGGGAAGGCCGGGCAGGCGATGGCGAAGCCCGAGCCCAGCCGCTTCAGCAGCGCGTCGCCCACCGGGCCGATATTGCCTTCATCCGTGCTGTCGAAGGTCGAGCAGTATTTCCAGAAAAGCTGCTTCGCACCGGCGGCGGTCAGCGCATCGCAGGCCGTGAGCGATTGCCCCACCGCATCCGCGACCGGCGCGGTGCGGATCTTCAGCGCGATGATGACGGCATCCGCATCCGGCAGCTTGTCTTCAGGCACGCCGATGACCTGAACGGCCGACATGCCGCCCTTGACCAGCGTGTTGGCGAGGTCCGTCGCCCCGGTGAAATCATCGGCGATGCAGCCGAGCAGCAGGGGCATTGCGTGCCTTCCTTCAGAAGATTGGCGTTCCATCCTTGCGGTAATAGACGCTCTTGCCGTCCTCACCGGGCAGGATCATCAGGTCGTCGTCGGGGTAGATCACCTTCTCGAACAGCGTGCGGTCGCCGATCTCGAGGTAGAGACAATCGGCATCCCCACGATTCACCAGATGATGCGCATCCCAGGTGCCGGCGCGGAAGCCGGCGCACATGCCGGCCGCCATCGGCGTCTCCCCGGCATCCGTCACCAATGTGCACGACCCTTCGAGGATGTAGACGAACTCGTCCTGCTTCTCATGCGCATGGCGCAGCGCGGAGGCGGAGCCCGGCGGCAGTCGCGTCAGGTTCACGCCGAAATTCCGCAGGCCGAAGCGGTCGCCGAGGATGCGCTTCTCGCGCCCGCCGATCTTGTCCACGAGGTCCGCCGGGTAGGTCGACGGCCGCGCGCGCGGCGGCACCTCGATGGCGGTCAGGGCGACGGGCGGCGGCGTATCGCTCATGGACGGTTCCCTCGGATCAGCCCAGCCGGCCTTCCAGCCGGGCCTTCATGTGCATCCTGGCCGTCGCACCACTCACTCAATCGGGGGGCAGCGCCAGCAGATCCTGATGGCCGATCATGACCGACAGCCGCCGCGCCATCGCCTGGTCCGCGCGCGCCTTGGACCAAGCGAGGATGGCATCGAAGCGGCGCCGTTCCCAGGGCAGCGCCGCCTTGGCGTGGCCTTCGGCGATCATGCCAGCCATCTCGCGCGACCGCCGGTCGATCCGCCAGTCGGACGCGGTGCGCAACACCGTGTAGCCCTGCGCGGCGAAGGCGGTTGCCAGCGCCTCGGTCGCCGCGGGGCCGAGGGCGGTTCCGCCAAACCCCTTGTCGCGCCGCTGGTCGCGGCGGAAGCCGCGCATCACGATGGCGTCGATCGGGTGCGGCGGCAGGAAGCGCTCCCGCCCCGTGACATTCAGCGAGGCATAGAAGGGCAGGCGCCGCGCCGCGCAGGCCGCCGCCATGCGCGTCACCCAGCCGCGCGAGACGAGGTCGCACAGCGCCGAGCACACCACCGCATCGACGCGGTCCAGCGGCAGCACGTCAGGCGCGTCGGCAAGGTCGGCGAGCAGCCCCTCGACCCGCCAGGCGCCGCCCGGCGTGTGCACCAGCAGCGTCTTCTTCCCCGGGAAGGTCGCGTTGAGGCCAATCGCCTCGGCGCGCTCGGCCATGGTGTCGAAGGCGCGTGACATCAGCCCGGCATCGGCATCGACCATCGTCCAGGCCTGGGCGCGGTCGATGATGGGCCCGAGCCAGCGGATCAGGCTGCCGGTGCCCGAGCCGAGATCGAGCAGCCGCGGACGCGCCGGCAGGGCCTCGGCAAGCGCGATGCCCAGTTCCAGGTCGCGCGCGACGGCGTCGTAGGCTTCCCGCAGGTCCAGCCAGTCGCCGTCGAAATCCTCCGCCATCAGGCGTGGGCCTTGGCGATTTCGGCGCGGAAGGCCTCGGCGCGGTCCGGCCAGCGCGGCAACGCCTGACCGCCGGCCCAGGCGGCCTCCGCCATGGCGGCGCGCAGGTCGGCGTCGAAGATCGCCCGGCGCATGCCCTTCGACAGGGAGGTGTGGTCATCGACCGGGGACACGATGGCCGCGCCTGGCACCACCACCTCGGCGATCGCGCCGCCGGCGGTGATGGCGAGCGGCAGGCCGCGGGCCATCGCCTCCGCCGCGGCCATGCCGTAGCCCTCCCATTTCGTCGCGAGGGCAAACAGGTCGGCGCGGTGGTACAGCGCCTCGAGCGCCGCGCCGTCGACCTCGCCGGCGAAGGTCACGCGCTGCTGAATGGCGAGTTCCTCGGCCAGCGCGCGCAGGCCATGCGCATGGGTCGCGTCGCGTCGTTCGTCGCCGACGATGGTCAAGGTCCATTCGAGGTCGGTTAGGCGGGCTAGGGCACGCAGCAACACGTCATGCCCCTTGCGCGGCACCAGCGTGCCGACGGACAGGATCGCGCAGCCCGGCCCGCCTGAGCCCGCGGCGCGCGGCGCTTCCTCGGTGCCGGGTTCGACGACGCCGATGCGGGTAGGATCGGTGCCGAACTCCTCCGGAAGCCGCCGTGCGGTCAGTGATGAGGTGCAGACGATGCGCGCCATGGCGGCGTACAGCGCGCGTTCCTGCGCCTTCAGCACCGTGCGGGTGGCGTCGGGGAAGCCGTGTTCAAGCGCCGTCGGGTGATGGATCAGCGCTACGGCGCGGCGCGCCGCCAGCTCCTGCGCCAACGGCAGGAAGGCCGGCAGGCCAAGGCCGTCAATGACGATACGCGCATCGTCCGGCAAACCCTGCAACGCCGCGCGCGCGCCGTCGGTGGCGGCCTCGTCCGGGCTGGGGTGGCTGCCGGGCAGTTCCACGACCTCGACCGTCTCGCCCAGGGCGCGCAGCCCGTCCACGATGCGGCGGTCATAGATGTAGCCGCCCGAGATCGCGTCGAAGGGGCCGGGGACGAGGAAATGCACCCTCACGCGGCGGGCGCCCCTTCATAGGCCGCCCAGGCGACATGGCTCTCGCGTAGCAGGATCTTCAGCCCCGTCACCGCCCTGCCGCCGTCACCCAGGCGCCCTTCCGACAGTGCCGCCGAGAGCAGCCCGTGGATATGCGCGCAGAGAAACTCCGTCGTCGTGTTCTGGCCCGCGAATTGCGGCTCGGCATCCAGGTTGCGGTAGTCGAAGCCGTCCAGGATGCGGCGCAACTCCACCTTCGCCGCCGCGATGTCCACCAGCAGGTTCAGATGGTCCAGCCGTGGTGCGCGGAATTCCGCCTCCACCACGAAGGTCGCGCCGTGCAGGCGCTGCGCCGGGCCGAATTCCTCCCCACGGAAGGAATGGGCGATCATGACGTGGTCGACGACGGTCAGGCTGAACATGCCGCCTGTTTAGCCGGCGGCCTGCGTCACGTCACGCGCAGCGTCTCATGACATGGGCATGACCGCGAAGGCGACGAGGAACGCCACCACGACGGTGATCAGCGACACCAGCAGCACCCACCGCATCGTGCCGAGCGTCTTGCCTTGCCGTACGCGCGTGGTGTCGCTGCGGGCATCGGGCGGCAATCGCGACTTGTCGGACATGGCCCGGTTCCTTTCCTTGAATCTGAAAAGGAAACGCCTTGCCATTGGCCCAGTTGCCTATCCGCCGTAGGTGATCACCGGGCAGGGCGGGGCGAGGCCATCTTCCGGCGATGCATCGAGCAGCCGGGGCATCGATTCCGCCAGCGCGGCGAAGGGCGTCAGCGGCCCAAGCAGCCCGTCCAAGCGCGGATCGGCCAGCAGCGAAAGCGCCAGCGCCATCCGCTCGCCATGCGTCCGCCGACCCCGCATCGCGGGTGCGACGGCACCGACCTGGGTCGAGACGATCGACAGCCGCTTCGCATGGAACGCTTCCCCCAGCGGCAGTACCGCTTCTCGCGTGCCATACCAGGACGCCTCAACGATGCGGGCCTCGAAGGCGCAGAGCGTGAGCGCCAGGCGCAGCCCGGCCGGATCGGCGCTGGCATGGATGATGAGGTCGCGCTCCCCCGGTGCCTCCTCCGGCATGACGAAGGTCGCGCCCAACGATTCGACCAGCGCGCGGCGGCGCGGATCGAGATCGCAGACCGCGACCTCCATCCCGGGCATGCGGGCGAGCAGCGCCGCCGCCAGCAGCCCGACCACGCCGGCGCCGATGACCAGCGCCCGCTCGCCGGCAAGGGGCCTCGCATCCCACAGGATGTTGACCGCCGTCTCCATGTTGGCGGCAAGCACCGCCCTGGCATCCGGCACGCCATCGGGCACGGGGATGCACATCGCCGCCGGGGCGAGGAAGCGGTCCTGGTGCGGGTGCAGACAGAAGACGCGCCGGCCGAGCAGCGCGGCCGGCCCGTCCTCGACCACGCCGACGGCGCTGTAGCCGTACTTGACGGGGAAGGGGAACGCGCCGGCCTGGAGCGGGCAGCGCATGGCCGCATGCTGGCTCTCTGGCACGCGGCCCTGAAGCACGAGCCGCTCCGTCCCGCGCGAGATGCCGGTGGCGAGCGTGCGCACCAGCGCCTGGTCCGGTGCGCGGGGCGGCAGCCCTTCCTCCCGGATTTCGCAGCGCCCCGGGGCGACGGTCCAGAGCGCGCGTGCGATCATTCCCGGCACCCCGGCCGTGCCCGACCGACCGGGATGTCGAGCAGGATGTCCGGCGCGATGTCGTGCACCGTCCAGGTGAAGCGCATGCCATCCGCGATGCGCGGCACCGCCGGCAGGGTGAAGGCCGGAATCCCCGAGCCGAGCAGCACCGGTGCGACCGTCACATGCAGGTGGTCCAGGCAGCCGGCGGCCAGGAAGCGCGAGACGGTGACGCCGCCGCCCTCGACGAAGATGCGGGTGAGGCCGCGCGCGGCAAGGGCGCGCAGCAGCGCCGCGGGCGCGATGCCGCCGCCCGGCTCGCGCGGCAGGCGCAAGACCTCCGCCGTGCCGTGCCGGTCCGCGCCGGTGGCGTCCGCCGCGCAGGCCAGCAGCGTCGGCGGTCCTTCGCGGAACACGCCATAGTCGCTCGTGAGCCGCCGTTCGGTGTCGATCACGACGCGCAGCGGGTTGGGGCCCGGCACCTTCCGCGTGGTCAGCCGCGGATCGTCGTGCCGCACCGTGCCGGCGCCGACGACCACGGCATGGCACAAGCCCCGAAGGCGGTGCGTGTGCAGGATGTCGCCCGGCCCGCCGATCCATTGGCTCGACCCGCCAACGGTTGCGATGCGGCCGTCCAGCGTCTGCGCCAGCCGACCAACCACGCGACAGCCGTCAGGCGCTACAGGCGGGGCCAGCAGTGGGGCGAACATTGGCGCCAGCACGCCGGCCACCGGCCCACCGTCGCGGGCAGCAAGCAGCGCGATCCAATCCGGGTCGTCCGGCGGCGTGTCCATCGTCGCGCCTCATGCCCGAAGCCGGGGGCGGGCGCCAGGGCGGACGGAGGGCGGTGGGCCTTACAGGTCGGAGGGGCGCCGCCCCTCCGAACCACCCCGCCAGGGGGTTGGACCCCCTGGACCGCAATCCGTTGGTGCCGTGCATGGCGGGCTTGCTGTCCCCTCCAGGCGCGTTTGGTGCGCATGGTTGAGTTCCGGCATCCAGTCTGCCCGTGACGCACTACACCAAGTGGAGGTTTGCAAAGGCCCTTCGGCCTTTGCTGGGGTGGTTTGGAGGGGCAAAGCCCCTCCAACTTGGCTACGGCGACCCGATCCCGATCGGCACCCATTCCAGCACCAGCTCGGCGAGCAGCCCCGCCGCGATCGGCAGCGGCAGCGCGGCGATCATGCGCATCGCAACGAAGCGCCAGCCGAGCACCGGGTATTCCCAGGTGATGATCCGATGCACCGCGAAAATCGACCAGCCGGTGATCAGCGCCGCCATCTGCGGCACGCCCGCGCCGGCCTTGGTGAAGGCCAGCACGAGCGGGAAAGTCACGAAGGGCCCGCCCGGCATGAAGCCGCCGGCCACTGAGGCGACGACGATGCCCAGGAAGCCGGAATCCGGCCCGATCCAGGTAACCGCCGCATCGGCCGGCATCAGCTCGGCGAGGAAGGCCGCCATCGGCAGCGCGACGCAGAACAGCGGCAGGATCTTGCCGAGGCTCTGCCCCGTCTCGGCGCCGACGCGGCGCAGAGTGCCGGGTCCGCGCCGCAGGCAAAAGCCCAGCGCGACCAGCGCCAGCAGCCACAGGAAGGCCTGCCCGCCGGTCATCGCGGCGGCTCCCAGGCGATGGGCAGCTTGCGGGCGATCCAGCCGGCGACCATCGGCATCGGCAGCGTGATCAGCGTTCGCATGACGGCGAATTCGGGGCCGAGCAGCGGGACTTCGTAGACCAGCAACTTCTGGAAACCGTTCAGCGACCAGCCGAGGATGTAGGCGACGAGCGCGCCGCGATCCGCACCGGCGCTCGCCAGCACCAGCACCAGCGGGAAGGCCGCCATCGGCCCGCCCGGCGTGAGCGTGCCGGCAACCGTCGCGACCATCAGGCCGAACCAGCCGCTTTCCTCGCCCATCCAACGCGCAAGCGCGCCGGGGGACACCAGCTGCCGCAGCGCGGCGGCGAGCAGCAGCCCGGCCAGCAGCGACGGCATGATGAACAGGAACAGCTCCCACGCATGATACAGCGCGCGGCCGACGGCGGGGCCGCCGTCGCGCTGCCACAGCGCGGCCGCGGCCATCGCGCAGATGGTGCCGATCACCATCAGGCTGGCATGTCGACGCAGAAGGTTGATCACGCGCGCAACCTGCGCCGCGCGGCACGGCCCGACAAGCCTTCGGGCCCGTCAGGCGAATACGCTCGGCTGCCACCAGCCATCGGTCCCGGACATGGCTCGTCCCTTTACGCGCACCATCCCATGGCGCCGTTGCTGTGGCGCGCATCAGCGAGCCGGTCGGTCGCCAAGGCCGTCGATGCCCTCTCGGCTTGGCGCCATCCGCGGCGGCGCGCCGCGGAAGCGCGCTGCTAGCGGTCTGTCGACGGTAGCGTGCTCTGTGAACTGCCGGTCGAGATCGCCGCACGCGAGCGTGCGGCATGGCTCGGCTTTCGCGTCAGGCGGCATCGGATGCGGCCGGGGAGCACGCACCGCTGAGCATAACCGCCCGCCGTCGAGCAGCGATCCGGGTGGTGGCTACGACCTGCACGAGCCCTGGGCCGCGTCCGCTAGCGTTGGCTCACGGCAACGGCTCCAGGGCTTTGGGCACCTTCACGCGATCAGGCGAGTGCTCCTGGTGGGGGTCTGCCTTAAACAGCGGAATCCACAGGCCGGCGCAGCAGCGCGTCGAAATAGGCCACCGTGCGACGGAGCCCGTCCTCGAGCGGCACCAAGGGTTCCCAGCCGAGCAGCTGCTTCGCAAGGCCGATGTCAGGGCAGCGCCGCGTCGGATCGTCCTGCGGCAGTGGCCGCTTCTCGAGCTGCACCCCTTCGCCGCACAGCGCGATCACACGCTCTGCCAGCTCACGCACCGTGATTTCATGCGGGTTGCCGAGGTTGACCGGGCCGGTGATGTCGTCGGGCGTCGCCATCAGCCGCATCAGCCCCTCGACGAGGTCATCCACGAAGCAGAAGGACCGGGTCTGCGTGCCCTCGCCATAGATCGTCACCGGCTGGCCCTGCAGCGCCTGGACGATGAAGTTCGACACCACGCGCCCGTCCTGCGGATGCATGCGCGGCCCGTACGTGTTGAAGATGCGCGCCACCTTGATGCGCACGTTGTGCTGGCGGAAATAGTCGAAGAAGAGCGTCTCGGCGCAGCGCTTGCCTTCGTCGTAGCAGGCGCGCGGCCCCAGCGGGTTGACCGAGCCGCGGTAGTCCTCGGTCTGTGGATGCACTTCCGGGTCGCCATAGACCTCCGACGTCGAGGCCTGCAGAACCTTCGCCTTCACGCGCTTCGCGAGGCCGAGCATGTTCAGCGCGCCGCTGATGCTCGTCTTCGTCGTCTGCACCGGGTCGAACTGGTAATGCACCGGGGAGGCGGGGCAGGCGAGGTTGTAGATCTCGTCCACCTCGACATAGAGCGGGAAGGTCACGTCGTGCCGCATCGCCTCGAAGCGCGGATGCGGCAGCAGGTGGGAGATGTTGTCCCGCGTGCCCGTGAAATAGTTGTCGACGCAGAGCACCGAATCGCCACGCGCGAGCAGCCGCTCGCAGAGATGGGACCCGATGAAGCCGGCCCCGCCCGTTACCAGCACGCGCTTGCGCGAGATCATGCCGCCCTGTGCTCCCTGGTTACAGTAGCTTCGTCGCCCGTCATGCCCGGGCCCGCCAGCGCGCGAGATCGGCTTCCACCATCTCCGCGATCATCGCCTCCAGTCTGGTCTCCGGCGACCAGCCGAGCTTCGTTCTTGCCCGCGACGCGTCGCCCACCGTCACGTCGACATCGGCCGGGCGAAGGAAGGCGGGGTCGACGCGGACATGGTTCTCATAGTCCAGCCCGACATGGGCGAAGGCGATGCGGCAGAGATCGCGGATCGAGGCCGCACGGCCCGTTGCCACGACGTAGTCGTCCGCGCGGTCCTGCTGCAGCATCAGCCACATGGCCTGCACGTAGTCCCGCGCATGGCCGAAATCGCGCCGCGCCTCGAGGTTGCCCATCGGCAGCTCGGTCGCGAGGCCGAGGCTGATGCGCGCCGCCCCGTCGGTGATCTTGCGCAGCACGAACTCGATGCCGCGCAGCGGGCTGTCGTGGTTGAACATGATGCCGTTGCAGCCGAACAGGCCGAAGGCGTCGCGGTAGTTCTGCACGAGGCAATGCGCGAAGACCTTGGCCGAGGCATAGGGGCTGCGCGGATGGAACTGCGTGGCCTCGTTCTGAGCCGGCGTCTCGGCGCGGCCGAACATCTCCGAGGAACTGGCCTGGAAGTAGCGCGCCTTGGGGGCTGCGATCCGTACTGCCTCCAGCATGTTCGCGGTGCCGATCGCCGTCACCTGCGTCGTCAGCAGCGGCTGGTCCCAGGACATGCGCACGAAGGACTGGGCGGCAAGATTGTAGATCTCGTCCGGCTTCACCTTGTCGAGCAGGCGGATCAGGGAGGACAGGTCGATCAGGTTGCCATCGACCATGGCCACCGCGCCCTCGCAGCCGAGCCGCCGGAGGCGCTCCTGCACCGCCTCCGACCCGCCATGGCGGTGCAGAAGGCCGTAGACCTCGTATCCCTTGCCCAGCAGCAGCGCCGCGAGATAGGCGCCGTCCTGACCCGTCACCCCGGTGATCAACACGCGCGCCATATGGTCCCGGATCCGCCCTTCGTCGTGTCCGTGAACCCTTACACGCTGCCGCGCCCGGCAGCCAACCGGGGGAGGCCGGTCAGGATGGCTGGGCGACCGGCTGCGCGATCTCGACGGGCTGCGCCGCAGCCGTGCCGGCGCGGAAACGCATCTCGGCCGTCACGCCGGATTCGGGGAAGTGCAGCCGCACCGTCGCCCCGGGCCCGAGGTCATGGGCAAGTCCGCGTTCCAGCAGGCGCATGCCGAAGCCGCGCCGCTCGGCCGCCGGGGGCGCCACGGCAGGGCCGCCGCTCTCGCGCCAGTCCAGCGTGGCGATACCGTCCTCGCCCAGGCTCCAGGCCACCTCGACCTCACCGCCCGGCTGCGACAGCGCGCCGTGCAGCGCTGCATTCGTGGCAAGTTCGTGCAGGGCGAGAATGATCGACTGGCTCTGTCCCGCGGTGACCTGAATCCGGCCCGACCCGCCGAAACGGATAGCGCGGCCGGCCTCGATCGACGGCGCGAGCCCGGTACGCACCACGCGCGCCAGGTCGACCTCCTGCCAGCCCTGGTCGGCGAGCAGGTCATGCGCGCGCATCAGCGCCTGCAGTCGCCCGGCGAATTCGCGCCCGAGCCCACCCTGGGCACCACGCTGCCCACGCAGCGACTGCGCCGCGAGGGACTGCACGGTCGCCAGCGTATTCTTCACACGATGATTGAGCTCGGTGACGAGCAACTCGCGCGACTGCTCGGCCCGCACGCGCTCGGTGACATCCTGCATCACGGCGGAGACGCCGGTCACCTTGCCGTTCGCATCCTTCACGGGGTGGCAGGAGGCGAGCCAGTGGCGGATATGCAGTGCCGAGCCCGGCGCCGGCCCGGAACAGGTGACGTCGAGTTCAGGCCGGCCGGTCGCGAAGACGCGCCGCTGCGCATCCTCGAGCGGGCGGGCAAGGCCCTCGGGCATCACCTCGTGCGGGGCCCGGCCGATATGAGATTCCGGCGGCGCGCCGCTGATCGCAGCGAAGCGGGCGTTGACGTTGACGAATCGGAGGGCCGAATCGACCAGGGAAAGGCCGACCGGGACGGTGTCGTAGACGGCGCGCAACTCGGCGACCGTCTGGCGCACCTGGGCGTCGTTCACCTGCCGCGCCGTGCCCGCGCCGCGCGCGTCGGCGACGTCATGAATGGCGCCGACCCACTCGATCAGCTGACCCGCCTCGTCCGGGATCGGCACGCCGGTCGCGCGCACCCAGCGCCAATCCGCCGAATCGACGGCCGTGCGCAGCCGGAACTCGACGCCGATGGCGTTACGGGCGACCAGGCTGCGGCCCCACTCCGCCAACGTCGGGGCGCGGTCGTCCGGGTGCAGCATGTTGAGCCAGCCGTCGCCACGGAAGGCTGGCGCGGTCTGCCCGGTGAGTCCGGCCCAGCCGGCCGCCTCGATCCAGCCGCCGGCGGGATCGGCGCGCCAGAGCACGATGGCCCCCGCCTCGGCCAGGCCGCGCAGACGCCGCTCGGTCGCCGCCGCCAACGTATCGGCGGCAGCCAGGGCAGCGCCGAGCGCGGCGAATTCCCTGATCGGGCCAAGATTCGGCAGCGGCGGGGCGGGTGCATCGCCGGCAGCGGCATCGGCGCGTGTCCGGGCGTGGCGCTGCAGGGCCAGCACCGGCTCGCTCAAGGCGCGCCCGGCCCGGGCCCGCAGCAACAATGCGACGGCAACGGTGAGCCCGAGGCAGAGCGCCACCCAGGGCAGAAGCCGGCCCGCCAGGGATGTCGCGAAATCCGCCCGCCGCCAGGTGACGAGCCGCCAGTCCGGCGCCTCTGCGAGGTTGCTGACGGTGAATCGGACCCGGTCGCCAAGGCTGCTCGTGCCGATCTGCGCCGTGCCGCGCGGGGCGGCCGCAAGCACCGTCCAGTCGGGCAGGTCGGCAACGCCGCCGGCAATCGTCGCGATGGGTCGCCAGCGGCTGTCGAACAGGACGGCCGGACCCGTCCCCGCGGCGGCGGCGAGCCGTTCGGGAGACAGGGTGATGCTCAGCACGCTGGTCGTGCGGCCTTCGCGCAGCACCGGCACCATCAGCATCGGCTGGGTGGGGGGCGCGACCGGCGCGCTGCCCACCGGTCCGCCGCCGCTGACCCGCGCCCGGCCGGTCTCGACCGCCCAAAGACCTGCTGCGACCGCGGGGGTGGAACCGAGAGGCGTCCCGAAGGGCTGGGCGGTATCGATCAGCAGGCCGAGCCCGCGGTCCAGGACGCCGATCTCCGCGCCGACGCTGCGGGCCACCTGCCGGGCGGCGGCATCGACGCCCGCGAGGTCAGCGGCGTCCATCTCTCCCCGGCCGGCGGCAAAGGCTTCCAGGATCAGGCGGCGGGATTCGATCTCGGCATCGACGCCCTTCACGGCCGCCTCCGCCTGGGCAACGGCACGCGCACCGACCGCCGCGCCCTCATTCCACCAGTACCAGGCACCAATGGCCGTGGCACCGAACAGGAGCGGCAGGGCGGTGCCAAGCAACAACGCGCCCAGGCGCCCGCGAATGGTCGCCAGCCCGCGTCCAACACCGTCCGCCCCGATCGCGCCGCTCTGCACAACCTTCCTCGCGGGCAATCAGAAACGCTTGCCCTGTTGCGACTTTCAATCAACGCGCGACGAACCGCAAGGCAAAGAGCCGTGATGACGGTTATGCGAGCAAGACCTGCACCGCCGCGCGATATAGTGATATGCTCGCGGTGATGTTACGAGCCCTCGCCCTCATGGCCGTCCTTGGCGGGCTGGTTGCCTGCGCGAACGAGCCGGTGCAGGCACCGGACGCCTCGCTGCCCCTGCCGCCTGCACCGCCGCCGCGTCCGCATGCGCAGCGCCAGGCGCCCCGGCCGCCGGTGGTGAACGGGGAGGTTGCGATGGCCGCCGCCGCGACCACGCCGTCCCAGGCAGACACCACGGAGCTCGCGGCCATCCCGGTCTCGGCGCCGGCCGCGCCGATTTGGCGGGTGAGGCGTGACGGCATCGTCGGCTGCGCCGACCGCGCGGCGCTCGCGATGCTGGACGACGGGGCGGAACGGACGCCGCGGCTCCTCGCCGAAGCACGCGCCAGTGGCGGCTGCCGCACCACCTTCCGGATGAATGAATGGGTGGCGGAGGCGAACGAGAACGATGCGGTGTTGCTGCGCCTGACCAACGGCGCCGCGCTGACGCTGTGGTTCCGCCGCAGCGAACTGGTCGCACCCTGACGTCCACACCCGCTTGCCGCTCCGACGGGGTCGCGTGACACTCGGCGCAGGGACGGGAACCGGGTGCCAATGAACTGGACTGCCGAACTGGAGGAGTTGCGCCACCGCGAGGCCATGGCCCGGGAGATGGGCGGCCCGGACAAGGTGAAGCGCCAGCATGACGGCGGCAGGCTCACCGTCCGTGAGCGGGTCGAGGCGCTGGTCGACCGCGGGTCCTTTCATGAGGTCGGCGCCATCGCTGGCCGGGCCGAATATGACGGGAACGGCGACCTTCAGGCATTCACCCCGTCCAACTGCGTCATGGGCCGTGCCCTGGTCGATGGCCGGCCCGTGGTGGTGGTGGGGGATGATTTCACGGTGCGCGGCGGCAGCGCGGACGCGACCATCCGCGAGAAGCCGATCATGGCCGAGCGGATGGCGGCCGAACTTCGCCTGCCGATCATCCGGCTGATCGAGGGATCGGGCGGCGGCGGCTCCGTAAAGACCATCGAGACGACTGGACGCGCCAACCTGCCGGGCGGCGTCGGCGGCACCCAGCTCTACTATCAGACGACCGCGAATATGGGGCTGGTGCCGGTGGTCACGCTGGGCCTCGGCTCGGTCGCCGGGCTCGGCGCGGCGCGGCTGGCGGCGGCGCATTACTCGGTGATGACGAAGTCCTCGGCGATGTTCGTCGCCGGGCCGCCGGTCGTGGCCCGGCTGGGGGAGAAGCTCGAGAAGCGCGACCTCGGCGGCTGGCAGATCCAGTGCAAGGCGGGCGCGGTGGACGATGCGGTGGAGACGGAGGAGGAAGCCTTCGCCCTGGCGCGGCGCTTCCTGTCCTACATGCCGTCCTCGGTCTTCGACCTGCCGGCGGCGGTGCGCAACCGGGACGATCCGGCGCGGCGGGACGAGAAGCTGCTGGCCGCCATCCCGCGCGACCCGCGCCAGGCCTACAAGGTGCGGCCGATCATCGAGGCGCTGGTCGACCGCGACAGCTTCTTCGAAATGGGCAAGTGGTTCGGCCGGCCCGTGGTCACCGGCCTCGCGCGGCTGGACGGCCGGGTGGTGGCGGTTCTGGCCTCCGACCCCATCTTCCAGGGCGGGTCATGGACCGCCGATGCCTGCCAGAAGATCATCCGTTTCGTCGATCTCGCCGAAACCTTCCACCTGCCGGTCGTCTACCTGATGGATTGCCCCGGCTTCGCCGTGGGGCTGGAGGCCGAGAAGACCGCCACCATCCGCTGGGGCGTGCGGGCCATGGCGGCGGTGAACCAGTGCCGCCAGCCCTGGTGCACGATCATCATGCGCAACGCCTTCGGCGTGGCGGGCGTCGTGCACCAGCCGGCGGGGCGGTATTCCATCCGCTACGCTTGGCCCTCGGCGCGCTGGGGATCGCTGCCGCTGGAAGGCGGGGTGGAGGCGGCCTATGCCGCCGAGGTCGCCGCCGCCGAGGACAAGGATGCCAAGGTCGCGGAGATCGAGGACCGGCTGCAGAAGCTTCGTTCCCCCTTCCGCACCGCGGAGGCCTTCTGGGTCGAGGAAATCATCGACCCGCGGGAGTCCCGTCGCCTGTTGTGCGAGTTCGCGCGCCTGGCTGACCCGCTGCGCGCCCCGGGTCCGGCGAGCTTCACCATGCGGCCATGAACGCCGGCGCGGTGCTGGACCGCCCGGCGCGAAGCGCGTAGAGGACCGCCCCTTCACCGGATCGCATGTCACATGGCTGAGAAGAGGAAGACCGGGCTTATCTCGCACGGCATCGCCGCGCAGAATCGCAAGGCCCGCTACGACTACAAGATCGGCGAGACGATCGAGGCTGGGCTCGCGCTTGTCGGCCCCGAGGTGAAGTCCCTTCGCGCCGGCCGCGCGACGCTTGCCGAGGCGTGGGCCGGCGAGCGCGACGGCGAGATGTGGCTGTTCAACTGCTACATTCCCGAATGGCAGGCCGGCAGCTTCATGGCGAAGTTCGAGCCGCGCCGTCCGCGCAAGCTGCTGCTGCACCGCCGCCAGGTGGCGACGCTGACGGGGCAGGTCACGCGCGAGGGCGCGACGCTCGTGCCGCTCGACATCCACTTCAACGATCGCGGGCGGGCGAAGGTGCTGCTCGGCGTTGCCGAGGGCAAGAAGCAGCACGACAAGCGGGCGGCGATCGCGGAGCGCGACTGGCAGCGCGACAAGTCGCGGATGATGCGGAACAAGGGGCAGGAGTAGGGCGGCCCCGCCCTCGGATCGGTCGATCGACCTTCACGCATGAGCGCGATCTGCTGCGGCGCGCTGTCGGGGAACCGCCCGACCCTTGCATCCGCCCCGCTCTGCCGCACGTAATGCGCGCGAGGAGCCCCCGATGCCCGAGGACGACATCCCCCTGACCGGCGCGGTCAAGGACAAGCTGATCCGCACCAAGGAGCGCTGGGCCGCCGAGGGTCGCCTGCTGACCGGCACCCATGGCGACCCCGACCGCGACCGCCTGCCGCCCGGCCAGACGCTGGTGAAGGACTGGCCGGTGCTGGATCTCGGCGTGCAGCCCGATGTCGCGAAGGACCGCTTCCGGCTGCGGGTGGAAGGGCTGGTCGAGAACCGCATCGCTCTCGACTGGGACGGCTTCATGGCCCTGCCGCAGACCGAGATGGTCCGCGACATCCACTGCGTCACCCAATGGTCGCGCTACGACAACCGCTTCACCGGCGTGCTGGTGCGCGACCTGCTGGCGATCGCGGAGCCGAAGCCGGATGCGCGCTTCGTCTCGCTGACCTGCTATGATGGCTACACGACGAACCTCGCCCTCGACGACTTCGCCGAGGAGGACGTCATGTTCGCCCATGCCTGGGAAGGCGAGCCGCTGACGCGCCAGCACGGCGGCCCCGTGCGGCTGGTGCTGCCGAAGCTGTATTTCTGGAAGAGCCCGAAATGGGTGACGCGTGTGGAGCTGCTCGCCGAGGACCGCCCCGGCTTCTGGGAGGTCCGCGGCTACCACAATCGCGGCGACCCCTGGATGGAGGAGCGCTATGGCTGATGCATCCCGTCGCTCGCTGCTGGCCGCGCCGCTGCTGATGGCCGCGGCCCCCGCCGCCGCCGACGCCTGGTCGTTCCGCCTGCCGTCGCTGGAGGGCGGCGAGCTCGACCTCGCCGCCTGGCGCGGCCGGGCGCTGCTGGTGGCCAATACAGCGTCCTTCTGCGGCTTCACGCCGCAATACGCGGCCTTGCAGCGGGTGCATGACCGCTTCCAGGCGCGCGGGCTGACCGTCCTCGGCGTGCCGTCCAACGACTTCAATCAGGAAAGCGCGGACAACGCGACGATCCGCGAGTTCTGCGACGCGCAGTTCGGCATCGACTTCCCGATGGCCGCGCTGTCGCATGTGAAGGGGCCGCAGGCGATCCCGCTGTTCCGCTGGCTGGCGGCCGAGGGCGGCGGCGAGCCGCGCTGGAACTTCCACAAGTATCTGGTCGCGCGCGACGGTCGCGCGGTGCACGGCTTCGCCACCCGCGTGGACCCGGAAGGGGCGGAGATGCAGCGGGCGATCGAGATGGCGCTGGCCGCTACGGCCTGACGCCGCAGCCGGCGGCGCGTCCGCTTGCGCCGCCTGCCCGGGCCCGCCGTCCTGCGGGCATCTTCACCCGCCAGGATGATCCGATCCGATCTAGGCGCCGATCCGCGCCAGAAGCGCCTGCACCGCCGTTTCGAACATCTCGGTGGTCAGGCGCCGGGTCGAGGTGTTGTACCGGCTGACGTGGTAGGAATCCGCGAGCAGCAGCCCATCCGGCAGGCTGTGCACCGCGCCGTGCTTGAAGGCATGGCGGGCGACCGGGATGCCCTTCGCCCGCAGCAGCGCGTTGTGCGCCACCGTTCCCAGCGCCAGCACGGCCTTCAGCCCCGGCATGCCGGCGAGTTCCGCCTTCACGAAGTCGTTGCAGGTCCTGATCTCGGCGGGCTTCGGCAGGTTCTCGGGCGGCACGCAGCGCACGGCATTGGCGATGCGGCAGCCGAGCAACTCCATGCCGTCATTGGGGTCTTCGAGGAACTGGCCCCGCGCCACGCCGAACTTCAGCAGCGTGCCGTACAGCAGCCGCCCGGCGTAGTCTCCGGTGAAGGGCCGCCCCGTCCGGTTCGCCCCGCGCACGCCCGGCGCGAGGCCGAGCACCAGCAGCGGTGCGTCCGTCGGCCCCCAGGACGGAACCGGAGCGTTGTGCCACGCCGGGTTGGCGGCGCGGTTTGCCTCCCGATACGCGACGAGCCGCGGGCAGCGCGGGCAATCCCGCGCGGGGGCTTCGATCACGCCTCGGGCTCCGGCGCATCATTGTCGGCATAAGGATCGGCCGGCGTCGCGCGCGTCGGGCGCGGCGCCGGCGCGGCAGCCGAGGCAGGAGCAGGGGCAGGGGGCGTTGGCGCACGGCCGCGCGGTTCCACCTGCCGGCGGGCGATCTCGGGCGCGATGTCGGCGACGTCGAGGAAGTTGTCGCCCTGGCGCCGCAGCTCGTCCGCGATCATCGGAGGCTGCGCGCGGGTCGACGAAACGACCGTGACCCGCACGCCCATGCGCTGCACGGCTTCCACGAGCCGGCGGAAATCGCCATCGCCGGAGAACAGCACGACATGGTCGAGATGCGGCGCCATCTCCAGCATGTCGACCGCGAGCTCGACATCCATGTTGCCCTTCAGGCGCGGGCGGCCGGTCTGGTCGGTCTGCTGCTTCGCCGGCTTCGTGACCACCTGCCAGCCGTTATAGGCAAGCCAGTCGGTCAGGGGCCGGAGCGGGGAGTAGTCCTCGGTCTCCACCAGCGCCGTGTAGTAGAAGGCGCGGACGAGGTAGGTGCCGCCGCGGAAGTAGTCGAGCAGGGCAGCGAAGTCGATCTCGAAACCGAGAGCGCGCGACGTATGATACAAGTTCGCGCCATCCACGAACAACCCGACCCGTTCAACACCAGCCGATCGCCGCATGCTTCCAGTCATACCCGTCACTCTCCGTCCACTGCCCCGATCGTCCCGGCCGGTGTGCGCTACACGCTTCGCGTGGAACTGTCATGGGCGCTGAGATGGCGCTGGTCGCTATCGGGGCCAATCTGCCGCAGGCAGACGGGACGCCGGCCATCGAGACCTGCCGCTGGGTGGTCCGGCGGCTCGCGACGCTGCGCGGCATGCGGCTGCTGGCGGTGTCGTCATGGTGGGAGTCGGCGCCGATCCCGCCCGACCCGGGAACCCCGCCCTATATCAACGGCGTGGTGCGGCTGGAGGGTAAGGCGGAACCCGAGGCGCTGCTCGCGGCCCTGCATGCGATCGAGGACGAGGCCGGACGGGTTCGGCCCTACCTCAACGCGCCGCGGGTGCTGGATCTGGACCTGATCGACCTGGGTGGCCGGGTTCGGGACGCGCCGCCGCCGGTGCTGCCGCATCCACGGGCGCATCTGCGGGCCTTCGTGCTGCGGCCACTGGCGGAAGTGGCGCCTGGATGGATGCACCCGGCGCTGGGGCAGTCGGTGGAGGTGCTGACGGAGACCGTGGCGGGGCAGGAGATACGTCGGGTTGCAGAGGGATGCCCTCCTTCGCGTCCAAGTGCCTGAATGCACTCAAACACCTTGATTTGATGATCGCGGTCAGGCGTTCCTGCGCATGGAACTGCGCACGCTTCGGCCAGGGTTTCATGGCGCCGCATCGTGGAAGGTGGGTTCAGGGCGCGCCAGAGGGAACGATTTTCAAGGACCTTCCAGGCTTTGCTGGGAGAGGTGAAGCTCATTCCCGGCCTTCAACACCCTTGCCCGTGGCACATGCCATGGCTATGTGGAGTGTTCACCGGCTTATCCGGGCGCCCGGAACCCCCCTTCCGCGCGCCCCCAACGTGTTTGGAGCCTCCATGGCGCGCGTTACCGTCGAAGACTGCATCGAGAAGATCCCGAACCGCTTCGAGCTGGTCCTGCTCGCTGCCCAGCGGGCGCGCAACATCAGCCGTGGCGAGTCGATCGAGGTCGAGCGTGACAACGACAAGAACCCGGTCGTCGCGCTTCGCGAGATCGCCGAGGAGAAGGTCGAGCTCACCGCCCTGGAAGGCGACCTGATCAAGTCGCTGTCCCGCGCGCCGGAGCCCGAGCCCGCCGAGGAGGAGGTGATGGACATCATCGCCACCGACGAGAACATCTTCGGCATCATGGAAGTGCAGGAAGAAACCCTGCCCGAGACCGCCACCGAGGAATTCTCCCCCGACGACCTCGAAGCCGCGTTGGCGGCGGAACTGGGCGGCAAGCGCTAAGGCCACATGCCCATGGGCCAGGGCGCCGCAGGCACCCATCGAACCGGCCCGGCGCAGGCTCCCGAGGGCCTGCGCACTCAGGAGGCGACCAACCCCGGCGCGGAGCTCGCGCGGAAGGTCGCCGCCTATGATCCCCGCGCCGATCTCCGTCTGATCGAGGACGCCTACGCGTTGGCCGCGGAGGCGCATGCGCCGCAGCGCCGCGACGACGGGCAGCCCTATATCGTCCACCCGCTGGCGGTGGCCGACATCCTCGCCGGCTACCGGCTGGATGCCGCGACGGTCGCGACGGCGCTGCTGCACGACACGGTCGAGGATACCGGCGTCACCCTGGCCGAACTCGAAAAGCGCTTCGGCAAGGAAGTCGCCCGGCTGGTCGACGGCGTCACCAAGCTGACGCGACTGGAACTGCAGTCGGAGCGCACGAAGCAGGCGGAGAACTTCCGCAAGCTGGTGCTGGCGATGAGCGAGGACATTCGCGTCCTGCTCGTCAAGCTCGCTGACCGGCTGCACAACATGCGCACGCTGGGCGGCAAGGGCGATCCGGCCAAGCGCGTCCGCACGGCGCGTGAGACGATCGAGATCTACGCCCCGCTCGCCGAGCGCATCGGCATGGATGCGCTCAAGACCGAGATCGAGACGCTCTCCTTCCGCGAGATCAACCAGGATGCGTGGCAGACCATCGCCGCCCGGCTGACCTACCTTCGTGGCCAGGGCGCCGACCTGATCGAGGAAATCGAGCAGGATGTCCGCCGCGTCCTGGCCGAGAACGGCGTGTTCGACGTCGAGATCCTGGGGCGCGAGAAGTCGCCCTATTCCATCTGGCTCAAGATGCAGCGCAAGAACGTGGCGTTCGAGCAGCTGTCCGACATCATGGCCTTCCGCGTCATCGTGAAGGACAAGCACGATTGCTACGCGGCGCTCGGCGCCATCCATTCCGCCTATCGCGTCGTGCCCGGCCGCTTCAAGGACTGGATCAGCACGCCGAAGACGAACGGCTACCAGTCGCTGCACACCGGCGTGACCGTGCCGCAGCGCCGCAACGCCAAGATCGAGGTGCAGATCCGCACGCGTGAGATGCATGAGGTCGCGGAATTCGGCGTCGCGGCGCATTGGATCTACAAGCAGGGCGAGGGCGCGGCGCCGACGCGCAAGCGCTACCCCTGGGTGCGCGACCTGCTGGAGATCTTGGAATCCGCCGCCGAGCCGCAGGAATTCCTCGAACACACCAAGCTGGAGCTGCATCGCGACCAGGTCTTCTGCTTCACGCCGAAGGGCGACCTGATCGAACTCCCGCGCGGTGCGACGCCGGTAGACTTCGCCTATCAGGTGCATTCCCAGGTCGGCGACAACACGGTCGGCGCCAAGGTCAACGGCAAGATCGTCCCGCTGCGCCACACGCTGGAGAACGGCGACCAGGTCGAGATCATCACTGCCCGCGGCGGCACGCCGAACCCCGCCTGGGAACGCTTCGTCGTCACCGGCAAGGCGCGGGCCCGCATCCGCCGCTTCGTCCATGCCCGCCAGCGCGCGACGCAGAAGGAAGACGGCCGCGCCGCCATCGCCAAGGCCTTCCGCGCCGCCGGCCTCGATTTCTCGGAGAAGCTCGTCGAGCCCGCGCTGAAGGCGCTCAAGCAACCGGATTTCGAGACGCTCTGCGTCGTCGTCGCCTCGGGCAACCTCACCCCGCGCGACGTGCTGAACGCCGCCGTGCCGGAACTGCGCAGCACCGCCCGCAGCATCGACCAGATGCCGCTCGCCCGCCCGCGCGGCCGGCTCGGCGCGGGGCAACTGCTGACGCCGGGCAAGGCCGACCGGTCGCCCGGCCTGCGGCGCTCCGACGCGGCCATGGGCATCACCGGCCTCGTCGCTGGCATGGCGGTGCACTTCGCGGGCTGCTGCCACCCGCTGCCCGGGGACCGCATCGTCGGCATCGTCACCACCGGCCGCGGCGTGACGATCCATCGCAACGACTGCCACAGCCTGGAAGCCTTCGCCGCCACGCCCGAGCGCTTCATCGACGTGGACTGGGAATATGATGGCGGCGTGCGCGGCACCCATGTCGGGCGCATCGAGATCACCGCCGAGAACAGCCCCAACGCCCTCGCCGGGCTGACCACCGCCATCGCCAAGCAGGAAGGCGCGGTGAACAACCTGCGCATCGTTCACCGCTCCGGCGACTGGTGCGAGGTGCTCGCGGATGTTGAGGTGCGCGACACCGCGCATCTGACGGCCATCCTCGCGGCGCTGCGGGCCTGTCCGGGCGTGACGCAGGTCGATCGGGCGGCCGGGTGAGCGAGCAGGAAAGAGCGGGGGAGGGGCCTCCCCCGCGTCCCCTCCTTTTTCTATCTGTCATCAGGGCAAGCCGGGTCACGCGCGGTCGCCCATCAGGCGAAGCCACATGATCATCGGTATCGGGTCGGACGTGCTGGATATCCGGCGGTTGGAAAAGACAATCGCGAAGCACGGGGATCGGTTCCTCGACCGCATCTTCACGCCGGTCGAGCGCGCCAAGGCCGAACGGCGCACCGAACGCATCCGCACGGCGACCTACGCGAAGCGCTTCGCGGCCAAGGAGGCGGCATCGAAGGCGCTCGGCACCGGCTTCCGCGCCGGGGTGTTCTGGCGCGATCTCGGCGTCGTGAACCTGCCCTCGGGCCAGCCTACGCTGCGCATGACAGGGGGTGCGGCCGCACGGCTCGCTGCCATCACGCCGCCAGGCCACCGCGCCGACGTCGCCCTCACCATGACTGACGAGTTTCCCTACGCGCAGGCCATGGTCGTCATCACCGCCGTCCCGCTTCCTTGACAGCGCGACCGCCCGCTGTCTTCCCTGCCGCGACCGCGCCGCCCGGCGCCGCCCCACCCCTGACCAGGCCGTCGAAACACCCCATCCCATGCTGAAGAAGAAGACTGGCGGCTGGCTCGAAAGCGCCAAGACGATCATCTACGCCGGGCTGATCGCGATCGGCATTCGCACCGTCGCCTTCGAGCCATTCAACATCCCCTCCGGCTCCATGATCCCGACGCTGCTGGTGGGCGACTATCTGTTCGTATCGAAGTTCTCCTACGGCTACTCGCGGCATTCCATGCCGTTCAGCCCGAACCTGTTTGAAGGCCGCATCTTCGGCTCCCTGCCGCGGCGCGGCGATGTCGCGGTGTTCAAGCTGCCGCGCGACGGCGCCACCGACTACATCAAGCGCATCATCGGCCTGCCCGGGGACCGCATCCAGGTCCGCAACGGCATCCTCCACATCAACGGCCAGGCGGTGCAGCGCGAGCTGCTCGGGCCTTACACGGTCGAAGGCGACGGACCACGCATCACCGTCCGCCGCTACCTGGAGACACTGCCGGGTGCTGACGGGCAGCCCCCCGTTTCGCATCAGATCCTCGAATCGACCGATGACGGGCCCTTCGACAACACGCCCGAGTTCCGCGTTCCCGCTGGCCATGTCTTCGCCATGGGCGACAACCGCGACAACAGCCTCGACAGCCGTGCGATGAATGCGGTGGGCTTCGTGCCAATCGAGAACCTGGTCGGGCGCGCGGAGTTCATCTTCTTCTCGGTCGACGGCTCCGCTTCCTGGTGGGAGGTCTGGGCCTGGCCCTTCGCCGTCCGCTGGACGCGGATCTTCTCCGCGGTCCGATGAGCGGGATCGAGGATCGCCTCGGGCATCGCTTCGCCGATCCGGCGCTGCTGACGCAGGCGCTGACCCACCGCAGCGCCGCCGACGCGCGCGGCGGCCAGCTCGATTCCAACGAAAGGCTGGAATTCCTGGGTGATCGGGTGCTCGGCCTCGTCATGGCCGAATGGCTGATCGAACGCTTCCCGACCGAGCGCGAAGGCAACCTGACCCGTCGCCTCTCCGCCCTCGTCGCATGGGAGGCGCTGGCGAAGGTCGGCGACGCCATGGACCTCGCCGCGGCCATCCGCATCCCGCCCGGCGAGGAGCGCGCCGGGCTGCGCGCCCGCCAGACGGTGATGGCGGATGCGGTCGAGGCGCTGCTCGGTGCCGTCTATCGTGATGGCGGGCTGGCGGCGGCGCGCGGCGTGATCCGCCAGCTCTGGGCGCCGCTGCTCGAGGCCGATGCGAAGCCGCCGGTCTCGGCGAAGAACCGGCTGCAGGAATATACCCTCGGGCGGGCGCTGGGCCTGCCGCACTACCGGCTGGTGTCGGCGGCCGGGCCGTCCCACGCGCCGCTGTTCGTCGTGGCCGTGCTGGCGGCCGGGCGGGAGGCCGAAGGCGTGGGCGACACGAAGCGCGCGGCGGAGCTGGCGGCGGCGGAAGCCTGGCTGGCGGAGGTAGAAGCATGACCGAGACGACACGCTGCGGCCTGGTTGCCATCGTCGGCGCCCCCAATGCCGGCAAGTCCACGCTGGTGAACCAGCTCACCGGCACCAAGGTCACGATCGTCTCCCCCAAGCCGCAGACCACGCGCTTCCGCATCCGCGCCGTGCTGATGCATGGCACGGCGCAGGTCATCCTGGTCGACACGCCGGGCATCTTCGTGCCGCGACGGCGGCTCGACCGCGCCATGGTCGCCGCCGCCTGGGGCGGGGCGCAGGATGCCGATGTCGCGCTGCTGGTCGTGGATGCGCGGGCCGGGCTGACCGATGCGGTGCGCAAGATCGCCGAAGGGCTCGCGAAATCCCGCCAGCCTGTGTGGCTGGCGCTGAACAAGACCGACCTGATAGCGCGTGAGCGGCTGTTGCCGCTGACTGCCGAGCTCAATGCCATCCTGCCCTTCGCCGAGACCTTCATGATCTCGGCCGAGAAGGGCGATGGCGTGGACCGCCTGCAGGACCACATGGCGGGGGCGATGCCGGAAGGCCCGTACCTGTTCCCCGAGGATGAGCTGACCGACCTGCCGAACCGCATGCTGGCGGCGGAGATCGTGCGCGAGCAGATCCTCCGCCAGACGCATCAGGAAGTGCCGCATCATGCCTCGGTGGAAACCGAGCAGTGGACCGAGAACGCCGATGGCTCGGTGCGGGTGGACTGCACCGTCTATGTCTCCCGCGCCACGCAGAAGGCGATCCTGATCGGCGACAAGGGTAGCCGGATCAAGACCATCGGCCAGTCGGCGCGGATCGAGCTGACCAAGCTGCTGGAACGCCCGGTGCACCTGTTCCTGAACGTGAAGGAACGGGACGGATGGGACGAGGAACGGGCGCGCATCCGGGCGATCGGCCTCGAGGACATGGGGTGACGCCCGCGCCATGAGCGTGGAATGGACCGCTCCCGCCGTGGTGCTGGAGGTCCGCCCCCATGGCGAAGGCGGCGCCGTCGTCACGCTGCTGACGGAGGAGCATGGCCGCCATGCCGGCCTCGCCAAGGGCGGTTCGTCCCGCGCCCAGGCCGGCCTGTGGCTGCCCGGCAACCTGATCGAGGCGCGCTGGATCGCCCGGCTGGCGGATCAACTCGGTGCGGTGTCGGGCGAGATGGTCCACCCCGCGGCGGCGCTGGCGATGGAGGACCCGCTGGCGCTGGCGCTGCTGTCCTCCGCCTGCGCCATCGCGGCCGACGCCCTGCCGGAACGCGAGCCGCATCCGCGTGCCTTCCGCGCCCTGGTCTCCGTCATCGCCCACATGGCCGGTGGGGCGGGGGAGGTGCTGGCCGACTATGTGCGGTGGGAGGCGCTGGTGCTGTCGGAACTTGGCTACGGCCTGGATCTGTCGGCCTGCGCAGTCACCGGCGTGCGGGAAGGCCTGACCCATGTCTCGCCGCGGACGGGCAGGGCGGTCTGCGCGGACGCTGCGGCTCCCTATCTCGACCGGCTGCTGCCGCTTCCGACGCTGCTGCTGGCGGACGACCCGGGCGACCCCGCCGGCTGGGATGCAGGGTTGCGCCTGACTGGCCATTTCCTGGAACGCGACGCCTTCGGCGCCCGCCACCGCCCGGTACCGGAGGCGCGCCACCGGCTGGCGGACCGCGTGGCGGCGCTGGCCGGCGACGCCTAGAGCTATTTCCTTGCTTCGCAGCTCAGGCGATTTCACCTGAGCGGGCTCTTCTAGGTCGCGATGAAGCCCGCCTGTACCGCGATCTGCGCCACCGCCAGCACCGCGAGCACGGCTGCCGCCCCGCGCACCCAGCCCGGCGTTGTCTCGGCGTCCAGCCGTTCGGAGACGCTGCGGCGGAAAGCGACCTTCGCCGACATGACGAGCCCGATCACCGCCAGCAGGATCCCCAGGTAGTTCACCGAGTACTCCGAGACGACCCGACCATTCACCGTGGTGCTGCCCGAGGAGCCGAAGAACAGCACGAAGGGCAGGACCAGAAGCAGGACGATGATGCCGAGCTTCCGCCACACCAGATGCTTCATTGCGCTTCCTCCATGTTACCGCATGGGTCGTAACAGGGCAGGGAGACCGTGTCTCCCCGCACGCCGATCAGCTGGCGCCTGCCGGCTGGCCGGTGGTAGTCAGGCGACCGACAGGGAAAGACCGAATCACCCCGCATGCCCGATGATGTAACGACCCCGATCGACGACGGCGGCGCGACACGCGAGACGAAGCTCGCCGACGCCCTCTCCGAGCGCTACCTCGCCTATGCCCTGTCCACCATCACCGCGCGTTCCCTGCCGGATGTGCGCGATGGGCTGAAGCCCGTGCATCGCCGGCTGCTCTGGGCGATGCACCAGCTTCGCCTCGACCCGGCCTCGGGCTTCAAGAAATGCGCCCGCATCGTCGGCGACGTGATGGGCAAGTATCACCCCCATGGCGACAGCGCGATCTATGACGCGATGGTTCGCCTCGCGCAGGAATTCGCCGCGCGCTACCCGCTGGTCGAGGGCCAGGGGAACTTCGGCAATATCGACGGCGATAACGCCGCGGCCATGCGGTACACGGAAGCGCGGCTTACCGAGGTCGCCCAGGCGATGCTGGAAGGCATCGAGGAGAATTCAGTCGATTTCCGCGCCACCTATGACGGCGAGGAACGCGAGCCCATTGTCCTGCCGGCGGCCTTCCCAAACCTGCTGGCGAATGGCGCGGCGGGCATCGCGGTCGGCATGGCGACGTCGATCCCGCCGCACAATGCCGGGGAACTCTGCGACGCCGCACTGGCGCTGATCGCTGACCCGAACGCCGATCTGCTCAAGCACATCAAGGGCCCCGACTTCCCGACCGGCGGCGTGCTGGTGGAACCCGAGGCTGCGATCCGCGAGGCCTATGAGACTGGCCGCGGCGGCTTCCGCGTGCGTGCGAAATGGGAACGCGAGGCGCTGAAGAATGGCACCTGGCAGATCGTCGTCACGGAGATCCCGTATCAGGTCCAGAAGGCGAAGCTGATCGAGCAGATCGCCCAGCTTCTGGAGGAGAAGAAGCTTCCGCTGCTCGGCGACGTGCGGGACGAAAGCACCGACGTCGTGCGCCTGGTGCTGGAACCGAAGTCACGCACCGTGGACGACAAGGTGCTGATGGAGACGCTGTTCCGCGCCACCGCGCTGGAATCGCGGTTCCCGCTGAACATGAACGTGCTGGATGCCGAGCGCACGCCGCGCGTCATGGGCCTGCGGCAGGTGCTGCGCGCCTGGCTCGACCACCGCCACGTCGTCCTGGTGCGCCGCACCGAGCACCGCCTCGCCGCCATCGCACGGCGGCTCGAGATCCTCGACGGCTATCTGATCGCGTATCTCAACCTCGACGAGGTTATCCGCATCATCCGCACCGAGGACGAGCCGAAGCCCGTCCTGATGGCGACCTTCTCGCTGACCGACCTCCAGGCGGAATCCATCCTCAACATGCGCCTGCGCTCCCTGCGCAAGCTCGAGGAAATGGAGATCCGCAAGGAGCACAAGAAGCTCACGGCCGAACAGAAGAAGCTGCAGGGGCTGATGGGCTCGGAGACGAAGCGCTGGGCCGCGATCGCCGACGAAATCGCCGCGACGCGCGCGAAGTTCGGGGATGGCGCGCTCGGCAAGCGGCGCACCGAGACCGACCGCCAGCTTCCCGCCGTGCTGGTGGACGAGACCGCCTTCGTCGAGAAGGAGAACATCACCGTCATCCTTTCCGAGAAGGGCTGGATCCGCGCGCAGAAGGGGCACATCCCGCTCGATGGCGAGATCCGCTTCAAGGAAGGGGACGGCCTGTTCGCAGCGCTTCATGCCGAGACGACGGATCGCATCGTCATCTTCGCGACGAATGGACGCGCCTACACGCTAAAGGCGGAGGGTATTCCGCGCGGCCGCGGCGATGGCCAGCCTGTGCGCCTGATGATCGACCTGACGAACGAGGACGCGGTCGTCACCATGTTCGTGCATGAGGACGGCAAGCGTTTCCTCGTCGCCGCATCGGACGGCAAGGGCTTCGTCGTGAAGGGCGAGGATCTGCTGGCGGAAAAGCGCACCGGCAAGCAGGTGCTGAACGTCGATGGTACGACCGAGGCCGCGGTCTGCACGCCGGCCGAGGGCGACGCCGTCGCGGTGATCGGCCAGAACCGCAAGCTGCTCGTTTTCCCGCTGGAACAGGTGCCGGAGCTGTCGCGCGGGCGCGGTGTGCAGCTCCAGGCCTATCGCGATGGCGGGTTGTCGGACGCGAAGGTCTTCGCGAAGGCGGAGGGCCTGTCCTGGACGCTGGGCGGGCGTACGCGGACGGAGACGGACCTGCGGGCCTGGGCCGGCAACCGCGCCGGGGCCGGCAAGGCGCCGCCGAACGGGTTCCCGAAGGCCAACCGGTTCGAGTAGGCGAGGGAACGGTTCCCGATGCACCGACCTGCGCGCCCGTGGCCCGAGATCGAACCCTGGCCGGCATGCGTGCCAATCGGGTCGCCGGGGCTTAAAATCCGGTCGATGATGCGCTATATCGCCTGCGTCAGCTTTTCTCGATGCGCTGCGCCCTCTTTGCTCCCGATCGAGCGTTGGGCCGCTCGTCCTCCAGCAGAAGATTGATCGGACGAGCCATTTCGGCGCGGCCGCAGTAGTGCGCAAGAAGGAAAGCACTCATGTCCACCGGCACCATCAAGTGGTTCAACGCAACCAAGGGTTATGGTTTTATTCAGCCTGACGACGGCTCGAAGGATGTGTTCGTGCACATCTCCGACGTGGAGCGTTCGGGCATCGGCACGCCGAACGAGGGCGACAAGCTCGAGTTCGAGCTCCAGCGCGGTCAGCAGGGCAAGATGTCCGCGACCAACCTGCGCCGGGTCTGACACGCCGTTTCGACCGTAGCCGGCGCAACGCGCTGGCCGGACGATAGCTTGCGGCGCTGTCCCTGGGCAGCGTCGCCAAGAACGAGAATGAGGTGTATGCCGCATCGCCATGCGCGGCGCGCGTGGTGCACGGACTGACCGCGCGACCACCGCTTCTACTGCCCTGGCGCCGTTGCGCCGCCTCCCGGGGGCCTGGCGGCCGCCGAGATCCGCCAGATCATCCGAATACCCCGCGACCCCACTGATGAAGGACAGCAGTAAGCCACGATGCAAGGCATGAAGCGCGACGACTTCAACTCCCGCCGCGACTCTGCGGCGGCTGCCCGCAAGACGATGATCGAGAGGTTCCGCCAGCAGCCCGGACCGGATGACCCGGCCGTGCAGGCGCGCCTCGCTGCGCAGGTCGCTGTGGCTGAAGCCCGCGAACAGCGCCGCGCCGAGCGGCTCGCCGAGCGTGAGGCGCAGCGCGAGGCCGCCGCGGCTGAGGCGAAGCGCCTCGAGGCCGAGGAAGCCGCGCGACAGGCCGAACTGGCCCGCCTGGCCGCCGAAGCCGCACGGCAGCAGGCCGAGGCCGAGCGCGCCGCCGAGGTCGCCGCCATGGAACAGGAACAGCGCGCTGCGCTGCTCGATGCGGAAAAGAAGGCGCGCGCCCTGGCACTGGCCGCGGAGCAGAAGGCGATGCGCGATGCGCGCTACGCCGCGCGCAAGGCGCGTCGAAAGTAATCCCGCAGCGTCGCAATCAGCGGCGCTTCACCACTCGGGCGGCCGCCTGGCGGCCGCCGCAGGTCAGGACAATCCCATGACACTCCCTCTCGTCGCCGCTTCCACGGCGAAATCCGACGCGGAAATCGAGGCGGACGTCGCGCTGCTGGCCAAGCGGCACCGGATTTCCGCGGCCATCGTGCGGGAGATCATGCGCCGGACGGGCATGACCGAGCGCTCGCAGCTTGAGCGGGAGATCGCGAAGGGCAAGGCGCGCCGCTGACGCGACTTCCATTGCCGCGGCGTCGTCCGGCGGCAAACGGCCGCGCCTTTCCAGGCCCGCGATGAGGGCGGCGGCCGAGGCCGCCGTACCTCCTGGACGGCGCCCCACCGCCGAGGATTGCGTCAGGCAGCGCGCACCAGCACGTGCCGCTTCCGCCCGGCCGACAGCTTCGCCGCGCCATCGGTCAGATCCGCCACGCTTACGGTCGCGGCCGCATCCGTCACGACGGCGTCGTTCAGCCGTAGCCCGTTCTGCGCGATCAGGCGCCGTGCTTCGCCCTTCGACCCGGCGAGCCCCGCCTGCACCGCAAGGTCGATGAAGGGGGCGGGCAGGGAAGCCGTGATGGTCGGCAGCGTATCGGCCGCGGCACCTTCCTCGAAGGCACGCCGCGCCGTCTCGGCGGCGGTGTCGGCGGCATCCCGGCCGTGCAGCAGGGCCGTCGCCTCGGTGGCGAGGATCTTCTTCGCGTCATTCACTTCCGCGCCTTGCAGCGCGCCGAGCCGGCGGACCTCGTCCATCGGCATCTCGGTGAATAGGGCGAGGAAACGGCCGACATCGGCGTCCTCGGTGTTCCGCCAGAACTGCCAGTAGTCATAAGGGCTCAGGCGGTCCGGGTTCAGCCACACCGCGCCCGCCGCCGTCTTGCCCATCTTGGCACCCGAGGCGGTGGTCAGCAGCGGTGTCGTCAGCGCATGCGCCTCGCCGCCCGCCATGCGGCGGATCAGGTCGGCCCCCATGACGATGTTGCCCCACTGGTCCGACCCGCCCATCTGCAACGCCACGCCGTGCCGGCGGTGCAGCTCCAGGAAGTCGTAGGACTGCAGCAGCATGTAGTTGAATTCGAGGAAGCTGAACGGCTGGTCGCGCTCCAGCCGGTTCCGCACGCTGTCCATCGTCAGCATGCGGTTCACGCTGAAATGCCGGCCGACATCGCGCAGGAAGGGGATGTAGCGCAGCTCATCCAGCCATTCCGCGTTGTCGAGCATCAATGCGCCGGCCTTGAAGTCCAGCAGCGCGTCGAAGGTGCGGCGGATGCCGACCTTGTTCACCTCGATGGTCTCGTCGGAGAGCAGCGGGCGCTGCTCGTCGCGGAAGGACGGGTCGCCGACCTTGGTGGTGCCGCCGCCGATCAGCGCGATCGGCTTGCCGCCGGTCTTCTGCAACAGGCGCAGCAGCATCGTCGGCATCAGGTGGCCGACATGCAGGCTGTCGGCCGTGCAGTCATAGCCGATATAGGCAGTGAGCCCACCCTTCAGCAGGGCCGCATCCAGCGCCGCCTCGTCGGTGGTCTGGTGGATGTAGCCGCGTTCCTTGGCAATGCGCAGGAAATCGCTGTTCGGGCCGGTCATTGTCACATCCTGTTCACGCCGGGACTTCCGCCGGAAGGGCTGGGGGGCTAGCACGTTGCCCGCATGCTGAGAACCATCGGGCTGATGAGCGGGACCTCGCTGGACGGGGTGGATGCCGCCTACCTCGAAACGGACGGTGAGACGATCGGGCGGATCGGCCCCCGGCTGACCCTGCCCTACGACCCGGCTCTGCGCCGGGCGCTGCGCGGGCTGCTGGACCGAGCCGATACCCTGGCCGGGGATGACCCGGAGCTGCTGGACGCCGTGAAGCGCCTGACCGACCGCCACGGGGAGGCCGTTGAGGCGCTGCGCCTCGATGCCGACCTGATCGGCTTCCACGGCCAGACCATCCTGCACCGGCCGCCGGTCGCGGGGCGGAACTTCACGCCGTTCACCTGGCAGGTGGGGGATGCGGTGTCGCTGGCGAAGCGAACGGGGATGACGGTCGCCCATGATTTCCGCAGCGCCGATGTCGCGGCGGGCGGGCAGGGGGCGCCGCTGGTGCCGGTGTTCCACCGCGCGCTCGCCGCGCCGCTTCCGAAGCCCCTCGCGATCCTGAACCTGGGCGGCGTCGGCAACGTCACCTGGCTGGGGCCGGATGGCGAGATGCTGGCCTTCGACACCGGCCCGGCGAACGGCCCGCTGGACGATTGGGCGCGGCAGCATACGGGGAAGGACTACGACGCGGCAGGCAAGCTCGCGCTGGCGGGCCAGGCGGACGGCGCCGTGCTGGGGCGGCTGATGGCGCATCGGTATCTGACCGCGCCGCCGCCGAAATCGCTCGACCGGCTGGATTTCGACCGGGCCTTGAAGGAGGCAGGGGCAGCGGAGCTCTCGGCCGCCGACGGCGCGGCGACGCTCTGCGCCTTCTGCGCCGTGTGCGTCGCGGCGGCGGCGCGGCTGTTCCCGGAACCGCCGCTGCAATGGCTTGTCGCTGGCGGTGGCCGGCGGAACCCCGCGATCATGAAGGCACTCGCCGGCGCACTGGAGGAACCGGTGCGGCCGGTGGAGGTCGCAGGGTGGGACGGGGATGCGCTGGAGGCACAGGCCTTCGGGCTGCTGGCGGCGCGGGTGGCGCGGAAGATGCCGATCACCTTTCCCGGGACGACTGGGGCGCCGCGGGCGCTGACCGGGGGGCGGATCGTGGGATCGCTGCTGTAGCCACGATTCCAAGGCATGTTGCGCCGCAAAAGACAGCATGCGACGCTCGTAGCGATGACGCCTCGCGCCGACCGGCCCACGCCGCCCTGACCTGACGGAACCCGATTCC
The DNA here is from genome assembly GCF_018129025.1 of Neoroseomonas terrae. Taxonomy (GTDB): domain Bacteria; phylum Pseudomonadota; class Alphaproteobacteria; order Acetobacterales; family Acetobacteraceae; genus Neoroseomonas; species Neoroseomonas terrae. The sequence goes on from NZ_JAAEDI010000004.1 coordinate 224,387, forward strand.
GTCCCGCCGTCCGCGATCGTCGCGTGGCGGCCCTGCCGCGTGCCCTTTCCAGAGTTCCCGTCATGTCCTTGTCCAAGCTGCGCGACGAATGGTCGCCCAACGTCACGCGCGACCTGCTCGCCGGCACCGTCGTCGCCCTCGCCCTGATCCCCGAGGCGATCGCCTTCTCCATCATCGCGGGGGTCGACCCGAAGCTCGGCCTCTATGCCTCGTTCTGGATCGCCATCGTCACCGCGATCACGGGCGGCCGGCCGGCGATGATTTCGGCGGCGACCGGTGCAACGGCGCTCGTCATGGTGACGCTGGTCCGCGACCACGGAGTGGACTACCTGTTCGCCGCCACCGTGCTGACCGGGGTGCTGCAGATCGCCGCGCGGTTCCTGCGGCTCGGCGACCTGATGCGCTTCGTCTCGCGCTCGGTCGTCACGGGCTTCGTCAATGCGCTCGCCATCCTGATCTTCCTCGCGCAGATGCCGGAGGTGATCGGCATGGGCTGGCAGGTCTACGCCATGGTCGCGGTCGGGCTCGCCATCATCTACCTGCTGCCGCGCGTGACGAATGCCGTGCCCTCGGCGCTGGTGACGATCGTGTTGCTGACGGTGGTAACGATCGCCGCGGGCTGGGACTTCCGCACCGTGGGCGACATGGGGCAACTGCCGACGGAATTCCCCGGCTTCGCGCTGCCTAGCGTGCCTTTCAACCTCGAGACGCTGCGCATCGTCCTGCCCTATGCGGCGACGCTCGCGATGATCGGGCTGCTTGAAAGCCTGATGACGGCCGCGATCATCGACGAGATGACCGACACCACCTCCGACAAGAACCGCGAATGCAGCGGGCAGGGGCTGGGCAACATCGTCTCCGGCCTGTTCGGCGGCATGGCGGGCTGCGCGATGATCGGCCAGTCGGTGATCAACGTCTCCTCCGGCGGGCGGGGGCGGCTGTCCTGCCTGTGGGCCGGCGGCTTCCTGCTGTTCCTCGTGCTCGTCCTCGGCGACTGGGTGAGGCAGATCCCGATGCCGGCGCTGGTCGCGGTGATGATCATGGTCTCGATCAACACCTTCCAGTGGCGGTCGCTGCGGACGCTGGTGACGCATCCGAGATCGTCCAGCATCGTGATGCTGGCGACCGTCGTCGTCGTGGTCCTGACGCATGACCTTGCCAAGGGCGTGCTGGTCGGCGTCATCCTCTCGGGGCTGTTCTTCGCGCAGAAGGTCTCGCGCTTCTTCGGCGTCTCATCGGCACTGGAAGGTGGTGTGCGGCGCTACCGCGTGACCGGACAAATATTCTTCGCGACCGCCGAGGCGTTCCACGCCGCCTTCGACTTCCGCGAACCGCTGGACGCCGTGGTGATCGACGTCCAGGCCGCGCATTTCTGGGACATCACCGCGATCAACGCGCTGGACCGCGTGGTGCTGAAGTTCCGCCACCACGGCATTCCCGTGGAGATCGCCGGCATGAACGAGGCGAGCCGCACGCTGGTCGACAGGCTCGCCCGGCACGACAAGGCCGACGCGTTGCCGACGGGAGGGCACTGACGATGACCGCGGAGGACATCGCCCGCACGCTCGCCTTCCTGCGGGAGGCCGAGCGCCTGAAGGACGTGCTACGATCCGGACGCACCAGCGGCGGCCGGCCGGAAAGCACGGCCGAACACACGTGGCGCCTGTGCCTGATGGTGCTGGTCTTCGCCCGCGAACTGCCGGGGATCGACCTCGCGCGGCTGTTTCGGATCTGCGTCGTCCACGATCTGGGGGAGGCGCTGTCCGGCGACGTGCCGGCAGTGGACCAGGCGCCGGACGATGGGCGTGCGGCGCGTGAGCGCGCCGACCTCGAGGCCCTGGTAGCGCCGCTGCCCGACGATATCCGCACCGGGATCCTGTCCCTCGCCGCGGAGTACGAGGCGGGGGCAACCCCGGAGGCCGTCCTCGCCAAGGGCTTCGACAAGCTGGAGACGATCCTGCAGCACAGCCAGGGCGCGAATGCGCCCGGCTTCGACTACGCCTTCAACCTCGACTACGGGCGGTCGCGCACCGATGCGCATCCGCTCCTCGCCGCGATCCGCGAGCAGATCGACGCGGCGACGCGCACGCGGATGGGCTGACGCTTCATCCCGCGAGCGACGGCAACCCCCGCCCCAGCCGCTCCAGGATCGCCGCCCCCAACGAATGCGGCTCGACGCAGGGCCGCCGCGGATGGACCGCCGCGATCCCCGCCCGCGTCGCGAAGAACGGCTTGCCATAGGCGGCGAAGTGCTCCGCCGTGCGCGGCATCATCATGAAGGTCGCGAGCGGCAGGACGGAACGATGCAGCGCCTCCGCGGCATCCTCGTCGCCGGCGTCCATCAAGTCCCAGATGCGCGCCTGCACGTCGAAGACGTCGGGGGCAGGGATCATCCCCGCGCAGCCGATCCGGTGCGTATCCGTCAGCTCAAGCCCCGCCAGCCCGTTGAAGATCGAGAACGCCCCCTCGGTCTCCTCGATCAGCCGCTGAACGTACAGGATCGGCCCTTCACCCTTCATCATGCGGAACTGCGGGTGGTGGCGGTTCAGCGTGCGCAGCGCCGAAGCCGACAGGGCGACGTCCATCATCGACGGATTGTTCTGCGGTCCGCAGGGGATCGACACGCCTTCGGCCAACGCACCCATGAAGCGGATCAGCGCGGCCTCGTTCATGCCCGCCATCTGCGGCGGCTGCAGCACCAGCCAGGCCGCACCGGCCGCCTCCGCCGCGCGGGCAACCTCCAGCGCCGCGGCCACGCCCGATTCGTTCACCGTCACGGCCACAGGCACGCGGCCGGCTACATCCTCCAGCACCCAGTCGATGATCGTGCGCCGTTCCTCCAACGTCAGCTTGTGGAACTCCGTGACGAGCCCGAGCACGGCGATGCCGTGCGCGCCGCCGCGGATGCAGGCTTCGACCTGCGCGCGCATCGCCGCGCGGTCGAGCCGTTCTTCCACATCGAAGAAGGCATAGAGGATCGGCCAGACGCCTCGGAACGCCGCCACGGCCTCAATCCTTCCAGGGATGCCGGTTCCACAGCGCCTGATAGCGGTCGCGCAACGCGACAAGTTCGGCGCGATAGGCTTCGGGGCCAAGGAAGCGCAGAGGCAAGCTCTGCTGCACGGCTAGGCGCTGGAACTCCGGGTCGTCCACCGTGCGGCGCAGCGCCTGGGCGAGGCGCGCCATCACGTCCGGCGGCACGCCGGCGGGTGCCGCCATGCCGCGCATCGACCCTTCCACCACGTCGATCCCAAGGTCGCGCAGCGTTGGCACCTCGGCCGCGACCTCCCAGCGCGTGGCGCCCATCTGGGCGAGCGGGCGCAGAACGTCCTGGCGCCACTCGGCGATGCCCTCGGCCATGTTCATGACGGCGAGCGGGATCGCGCGGGAGAGCAGGTTCTGCTTGACCTGCGCCGAGCCGGCGAAGGGGATGTGCAGGAAGCGCGTGTTGGTCGCGCGCTCGATCGCGAGGATGGCCAGGTGATCATCCGAGCCGATGCCCGTGGTGCCGTACCCGATGGATGCCGGCCGTTCACGCGCCGCGGTCAGCAGGCCCGCAAAATCGCGGATCGGGCTGTCCTTCAGCACCCACAGCCCGCCCGGATCGTCCACGATGTTCGCGATCAGCGCGAAGTCGTCCAGCTTGAAGCGGGCCGGACGCTCGATCGGGATGGTCACGATGGTCGGCGTGTTGATGAAGCCGATCGTGTAGCCGTCGGGCCGCGCGCGGGCGAGCTCGCTGAACCCGATCTCGCCCCCCGCGCCAGGCCTGTTGAGCACCACCACCGGCTGGCCGAGGTCGCGTTCCATGAAGCGGGCGATGGTGCGCGCCGCCGTGTCGGTGCCGCCCCCGGCGGCAAAGGCGACGATCATCGTGATCTGCCGGTCGGGCCGCCATTCGCCCGGCTGGGCGTGTGCCAGGGCAGGCGTAGCGAGGGCAGCGGCGATCAGCCCACGGCGGCTGGTGGTCATGCGGTCGTCTCCCCAGGACGATTATCGTTGTCGTAACGATGCACGCGCGCGGGCCGGACCGGAAGGGGGAAGCGATGTGGGACCGGCGGTACCAACCCAGTCCACCGGCGCGAGATGCAAAGCCCGGGCCTGGTGCGGAAACGCGCTACGGACGCGACCGTACAACGTGCATGTCTCGGAATATTACGAATGCGATATATATCGCAGCCGCGTCAGCGCCGCCGGCGCAGGCTTCTGACAGAGGTTTCCCGAGCGGTGGCCGGCCCGGCCGAGGGCAGGCTCCGAACATGCGAAAGGCCGCCGGCATCCCGGCGGCCCTTCGAATAGCCACTACCCCCGACCCGATGGCCCCGCATCGGATCGAAAATGCAGTGCGGCCAGGTTGTCAGTCGGCGGCGATCGCCATGCGGCCGCGGTTCAGCACGCCCATGACGTGGTCCTCGGCGGCGTCCACGACCTTGTCCGTCTGGTCCGGCGTGTAGACATGCCCGGCACCCGGCATCACGCGGTAGTCGATCGTGATACCCTTCTGGGTGTTCAGCTTGTCCACCAGCTTCCGCACCGACGGCTCCGGCACCAGCTCGTCATCCGCGCCGTGGAAGATCAGCCCGTTGCAGGGGCAGGGGGCGAGGAAGCCGAAATCGTAGTGCGAGGCCGGCGCGCTGATGGAGATGAAGCCGCCCATCTCGGGGCGCCGCATCAGCACCTGCATGCCGACATAGGCGCCGAAGGAATAGCCGGCCACCCAGAGCATCGAGGCGTTGGGGTTCACCGCCTGGAGGAAGTCGAGCCCCGAACAGGCATCCGACACTTCCCCGATCCCGCCATCATAGCGGCCCTGGCTGCGCCCGACGCCGCGGTAGTTGAAGCGGAGGACGGAAAAGCCCATCGCCTGGAAGCGCTGGTAGAGGCTGTAGCTGACCCGGTTGTTCATGGTCCCGCCGTGTAGCGGGTGGGGATGAAGGATCAGCGCGACCGGGGCATTGGGCCGTTTCGAGTGATGGTATCGTCCCTCGAGCCGGCCATCCGGCCCGGCGAACATGACCTCGGGCATCGTGTGTTCAGTCCAATGCGCTTGCCGCAGGCCGTGCCATCTCGCCCGCCCCCGACGGGGCCTGGGCCGGATTGGGCGGCGACCTGCCGCAGTTTGGGGGACCCCGCACGATGGCGCCGGGGGGTGGACGCCGGCCATGAAACGCCTTACGCCGCCGGAATTGTTGACTGCGACGGTCGGAATATCTAGCGTCGATCCGGTTCCTGGCCCGCAACGCGCGAACCTGCGGCATCGACAAACTGGCTGCGTTCCATAGTGCCCTGGGGGAGGTCCCCGTGTCCCAGGGCTGCCGCACTATATGGGAACGGGTCGGCGATCGCATAACAGAATCGCCATACTGTGCCCATGTGTGTGTGTCGGATCAGGGTTGCGAGGAGAGCGGAGTAGGTCATGCGCCTGTCCACCCGCGGACGATATGCCGTCATGGCCCTCGTTGAAATGGCCGCACGCGAGGGCCGTTCTGAAGGCTGCATCGACGGGAAGCCCGTTACTCTCACCGATATTGCTGCTGCGCAGCATTTGTCTGTTGCTTATCTGGAACAATTATTCGGCCGTCTCCGGCGCGCCGGCCTCGTCGCCTCCGCCCGCGGCCCCGGCGGCGGCTACCGCCTCGCCCGTCGGGCATGCGCCATCCCCATCGCCGAGATCCTGGACGCCGCCGATGAACCCATCATCGCGACCCGCTGCGAGGATGGCGGCCCCGGCTGCCTCGGCGGACTGCGCTGCCTGACGCACGACCTCTGGGCGGAACTCGGCGACCAGATCAGGCTGTTCCTCGGCGCCATGACGTTGGCCGACGTTGTGGATGGCTGCGTAACCGGCCGCGCCCGCCCGCCCGCCGGTCGCGAGGCGGCCGCGACCGACCCGCGATGAGCCTCGCGCTCGACGCCAACGCGACCGAGCCTCTGCGGCCGGACGCACGGGCGGCCGTCCTCGGGGCACTCGACCTGCCGGGCAACCCTTCTTCGGTCCATGCCGAGGGCCGTGCCGCGCGGCGCGCGCTGGAGGATGCACGCGGCAGCCTCGCCAAGCGCTTCGGTGCCCGTCCGCAGGACGTCGTCTTCACCGCCGGCGGCACCGAGGCGAATGCGCTGGCGATCCGCGGCCTCGCCGGCGACCGCCGCATCCTGGCCGGCGCCACGGAGCATCCCGCCGTGCTGCGCGCCGCTCCCGACGCCGCGCTGCTGCCGGTCCGGCCGGACGGGACCATCGACCTCGGCGCGCTCGACGCCACGCTCGCCGCCGGTGGACCGGCGCTGGTTTGCCTGATGGCCGCGAACAACGAGACCGGCGTCCTCCACCCGATCGAGGCGGCGGCCGAGATCTGCCGGCGCCATGGCGCGCTGCTCCATGTCGATGCCGTGCAGGCGGCCGGCCGCGTGGCGCTGCCGGCCGGCGCGGACAGCATCGCGCTGTCCGGCCATAAGCTTGGCGGCCCCAAAGGGGCGGGGGCGCTGCTGCTGCGCCCGGGCCTCGACGTCGCCCCTCTGATCGCGGGGGGTGGCCAGGAACGGGGCCGGCGCGGTGGCACTGAGCCCCTGCCGGCTATTGCCGGCTTTGCCGCCGCCGCGGAGGCGGCGACCGAGCCAACCGCGGCCCGCCTGGCGCCAATCCGCGACGCCATCGAGGCGGCCCTTGCCGGGGAGGCGCTGTTCCCCGGCCGGCTGGCGCCGCGGCTGCCCAACACGACGTCGATCCTGCTGCCTGGCGTGCCGGCCGAGACGCAGGTGATCGCCCTGGATCTCGCGGGCGTCCGCGTCTCCGCCGGCTCGGCCTGTTCCTCCGGGAAGGTCGCTGCGTCGCATGTGCTGGCAGCGATGGGCCTCGGCGCGGATGCCGGCTGTGCCATCCGCGTGTCGCTGCCGTGGAACACGCCGGATGATGCGGCGCCGCGCTTCATTGAGGCGTGGCGGCGCATGCGCGATCGGGTCAGGCCGCGGGCCGCATGATGGCGATGCGGGGGAGAGCAGGCTCTCTCTCCCGCCTGCCTTCCAGCGGGACCGCGGCGACCATCCTGTCGGTGCGCAAGGTCGGGTTGTTGATCTCGTCCTTGCTCACCGGCCCGGTGTCGGCGCTTGGCGCATCGTGCGGAAGCAGGGCCCGCCAGGGCTATCGGGGGGCGCTGGCGATGCAGTCGTTGCCGCGACTGGTAAAGCTTGCCACCCGCCCGCCAACGACCTCGAAGGTCGTGTCGCAATCCCAGGTCTGGACACTGACGCCGCCGGCCCAGCCCCAACCGGGGCCGGCATCCGCCGTGACGAACCGGCGCTCGTACTGGAGGAAGCTGCGGTTCCCGACGTTGAAGCTGCGGACCGGTACGCCGAGGGCGGCGACGAGGTCTGCCTCCGGCTTGCCGACATACTGGCCCATTCGGGCCTCGAAGCCCTGCCTGGTGGCGCAGCCCTGCAGCAGCAGGGTCCCACCCAGCGCCGCGACCAGAGCCGTCATTCTCCGTGCCATTCTCAAATGCCTTTCGCCGGACACCACCGCGGTGCGTTGCCTTGCAGATGCGTTCCAAGCGCAATGTCCGGCCGGACATGGCGTTCATCCCGATAGGGATGCGCAACCATTAGAGTAATTGCGAACGAATCGCAACGGAGAGTGCCGCGGCGTATCGCGGCACCCCTGCCGTGGCGCTACTGCAGTTCCGGAATGACCCAGAGCGGCGCCTCGCCCCGCGCGACGCGCTGGCAGTTGTCGAAGGCGTTGCGGAACCGCGCCGGCTGGTTGTCCCAGGTCGGGCCCGCATAGTGCGGCGTCAGCACGACATTCTGCATCTTGAACAGCGGATTGTCGGCCGGCGGCGGCTCCTGGTCGAACACATCGAGGCCGGCGCCGGCGATCACCCCGCCGTCCAGCGCGGCGATCAGGGCCTTCTCGTCGATGACCGGCCCGCGGCAGGTATTCACCAGGAAGGCCGTGTTCTTCATCAGCGCGAGTTCCGCCGCGCCGATCATGTGCTTCGACGCGGGCGTCAGCGGCACGTGCAGGGAAACGATGTCGGAGGTCCGCAGCACCTCGTTCAGCAGCCGGAACCGGACGGAAAGCGCGTCCTCCTCGGCCTCCGAGACGCGCTTGATGTCGTAGTACTGCACGCGCATGCCGAAGGCGTTGGCCAGCCGCGCGACCTTCCGCCCGATCGCCCCGAGCCCGACGATGCCAAGCACCTTGTCGCGCAGCTCGAACAGCTTCACCGAGCCTGGGTTGTTGCCGCGCCAGCGGCCGCTGACGACGCTCTCATGCTGCCAGACGAGGCGCCGGCAGGTCGCCATCATCAGCATGATCGCGTGCTCGGACACCGCCGTGGAATTCGCCCCGCCATTGTTGCAGACGGGAATGCCGGCGCCGCGCGCGGCCTCGATGTCCACCGTGTCGTAGCCGGCCGAGAGGAGCTGGAACAGCTTCAGCTTCGGCGCCGCCGCGTAGAAGCCCGCATCGATCGCGCGGTTCCCGAAGCCCACCAGGTATTCCGCTTCGCCCAGCGCCGCCTTGAAGGCGTCGCTGCCGAAGGGGGCGATGACGAGCTCCATCTCGGCCGGCGCGATTTCCCGCGCGGTCGGAATGTCGGACAGCGGGCTGTCCATCATGAGTATGCGGGGCGCCATGCGATGCTTCCTGGGGTTGCCCGGCCACGATACGCGGCGCGGGAAACCGGGCAAGCGGGCGGGCGGCTTGGCGCTCCGGCAGAAAAAGCGCCCGCTGCAACCTGAGCAGCGGGCGAGGTTGAAGTCAGCACGCCCCGAAAGGGGGTCCGGGGCAAAATCATAACGTCACAGCGATCGAAAGGTTCGCAGGAAGGCGATGAAGCCGCGTTGGTGCATGGCGGGCACAGCGACGGTGCACCCGGCCTGCGCCCTCAATATGATCCCCACTACTACGGAGCTTTCGTGCGGGATCCGGACGGCAACAAGATCGAGGCAGTCACCTATTCGGCGGACTAGCCTGGAATCGGCGGCGATCGTGCTTGGCTCGAAGGCGGCTAATGGCGCAACGATCCCACCCCATTCACGGCGACCTATTTTGGGACCTGCCCGAGCTCGTAAGCCCTGCGACGCCGCAGCCATCGCTTGTCTTGAGTAATAATTCCCAATTATCCCTTTGACAAAGGAAGGGCGGTTTCGGTATGTCAATGGTCATGGCAACCGACCTGACCGCACCGATCTACACCGATGAAGCCGCAGCCCGCGCGCATCTGGAACGGCTGCGCTGGCCGAACGGCCCGGTTTGCCCGCACTGCGGTGTAATCGGCGAGGCGACCCGTCTTGCCGGTGAGGCGCATCGCCCCGGTTTGCTTGAGTGCCGCGCCTGCCGCCGCCAGTTCTCGGTTACGGTCGGCACGGTTTTCGAGCGCAGCCATGTGCCCCTGAACAAGTGGGTTCTGGCGACGCATCTCATGTCGGCCAGCAAGAAGGGCATCAGCGCCCATCAGCTGCACCGCATGCTCGGCGTCACGTACAAGACGGCGTGGTTCATGGCGCACCGCATTCGCGAGGCGATGACGGATCAGAACCCCGGCCCGATTGGCGGCGAGGGCAAGGTTATCGAGGCCGATGAAGCATACCTCGGCAAGGTTGAAACCCCGGTTCCGAGCAGCAGCCGCAAGGGCCGCCCGTATCTCAAGCGCGATATCTCCAAGCAGAAGCGCCCCATCGTCGCGCTGGTCGAGCGCGGCGGCGAAGTCCGCGCGATGCACATGCCGGTCGTGACCGGTGAAAACATTCGCGACGCGCTGGTGCGCAACGCGGATCGCGCCAGCCGCCTGCACACTGACGAAAGCCGCCTCTATCCTAAGGTCGGCGCCGAGTTTGCCGCGCATGAGACAGTGCAGCACTCCGCCGGAGAGTATGCCCGCGGCGACGTCACCACCAACTCGGTTGAAGGCTTCTTCGGCATCCTCAAGCGCGGCATGCGCGGCGTGTATCAGCACTGTGGAGAGCAGCACTTCCAGCGCTACATCAACGAATTTGCATTCCGCTATAACAACCGCGTTCGCCTTGGCGTGGACGACAATGCCCGCGCCCGCCTTGTCTTGCTCGGCATCACCGGCAAGCGTCTGACCTATCGGCGGATTGGTGTCGCCTAAGACGCCGAGGCAGATGGCTCGTTGGTTTCTTCGCTGGCAGCGAAGGCAGGGCAAATAATTGAATTTGCCTCATGAGTGAGAATCCCCACAAAATCGGCGCCAGCCATCGCGCGCACTTTTTGAATGGCCTCGCCTTGGGATTTAGCGAGCACGTGAAACGCGTGCTCCTTTCCGTTGTGCTGGAACGTAAAGCCGAAAGAAAGCAAGGAATACAGGACCATGGCCGACGTTACCTACCCTTGTTATTGGTTAAAGAAAGATCAAAGCGGCGGGTGGTACTGGATATACTACGCCAAGAACGGCGAAGAAATCGCAAGGAGCAGCGAAAGCTACGTTAAATACGACGATTGCCTCCACGCGGTTCGGCTCGTTCAGAATTCTTCTGATCATCAAGTGTTCTTTTCGAAATAGAAATAGGCTTCTTCGCGTGTGCCTTGCGTGCCGCCGATGGCCGCTTCGGCGTCGCCAGCATTCGTTTCAACGCGGCGTCGCGGCGATCGGCGTCATCCTCGGGAGTGCTCATGTCCGCTGAACCACCAATCATCTATGATTTTGACCCTCGCAACCTACCACCTGAATTGCTGCGGGCAGTAGGTCTCGTTGTCGCCGCCTCTGCGCGGACTGAGGCGATCGTACAGACCCTCATCGGCGGCCTACTTCAAATCGACGAAATTGAGGCCATAGCATTAAGCGCTCACATGAGCGCCCCGCTGAGGGATCAGATCGCTCGCTCACTCATGGAAATCAATGCAGTCAGCCCGAGTTTGGTTCACGAAGTTGATGCCCTGCTGGATGTTATTGGCGAGGCAGCGCGGCGCCGGAACGCCATCGTCCACAACTCATTCGTGCAGAATCCAGATACCGGGCAGATACTAAGCCTCCGTGAGGCGGCGCGCGGCAGCCTTCGAGTAGAATTAAAGCCGGTGACCGTCGAGGAAATCGAGCAAGAAGCGGCGCTGATCTATGAGAGCGGAATGGCGCTCTACGAGTTCATGACCCTTTACGAAATCTTCCCGCACGACCGAACGCGCTCGGTCGGCCTCCCACTGAAGCGAGGAAAAAAGGCGCGAGAATCGCTCGTTAAGGGAGCGCTGCAAAAGCGCTGATGCCGGCCTGTCACGCTCGCCAGACATAGGAATCGGCCTCTACTTTGTCAAAGGGATAATTGGGTAATAATTCCTATTATAAGCCGCGGGTGGCCGGAGGGGTAGCCCATGATGCCAAGCCGTGTGAGTTGCAGCCCGTGCACCATCACCTGATGTGGCAGGCCGCCGCGTCGCCCAAGGCGCGTGCGGTACACTGTTCCGCCTGCCATTTGTCCAAAGCCGACGCTTTTGGCAGGTTCTTCAACTTCCGGTTGCCCTCCCGCTCCCAGCCATCCCGGCCCATCTTGCCGCCATGACCGTCCCGCCGAACCGCCCGATCTACCTCGACTGCCACGCGACGACCCCGGTCGATCCGCGCGTCCTGGCGGCGATGCGCCCCTGGTGGGAGCAGAACTTCGCCAACCCCGGCAGCGTCGAGCACGCCATGGGCCGCGCGGCTGAGGAAGCCGTCGAAAATGCCCGCAGCCACGTCGCGGACCTCATCGGCGCCGACGCGAAGGAGATCGTGCTGACCTCCGGCGCGACCGAGGCGAACAACCTCGCCATCAAGGGCGCCGCGCGCTTCGCCGCGGCGCAGGGCAGCGGCCGCCGCCGCATCGTCACTGTCGCGACCGAGCACAAATGCGTCCTCGAAAGCGTGAGGGCGCTGGCCGAGGAAGGCTTCGAGCCGGTGTTCCTGCCGGTCGGCGCAAGCGGCCTGCTGGACCCCGCCGTGCTGCGCACGGCGGTCGATGACGGAACGCTGCTCGTCTCCGTTATGGCGGTGAACAACGAGATCGGCGTGATCCAGGATCTCGCCACGATCGGCGCCATCGCGAAGGAAGCCGGCGCGCTGTTCCACACCGACGCCGCGCAGGCAGCCGGGCGCATCCCGCTGGATGTCGAGGAGATCAGGGCCGACCTGCTGTCGCTCTCGGCGCACAAGATGTACGGGCCGAAGGGCATCGGCGCGCTCTATGTCCGCCGCCGGCCGCGGGTGCGGATCGCGCCGCTGTTCTCCGGCGGTGGGCAGGAACGGGGCCTGCGCTCGGGCACCCTGCCGGCCCCGCTGGTCGTCGGCTTGGGGGAGGCGGCGCGTATCGCGGCCACCGAAGGGCTGCTCGATGCCGGCCGCATCGCCGGCCAGCGCGACCTGTTCCTCGCGGCGCTCACCGCCGCCGTGCCCGGCGTCGTGCAGAACGCGGCGGATGCGCCGCGCGTGACCGGCAACCTCAACATCGCGTTCCCTGGCGGCGTGCCTGCCCAGGCGATCATGGCGGCCGCGCCGGGGGTCTGCGTCTCGACCGGCTCCGCCTGTTCCTCGGCGGAGGTCGAGCCTTCCTACGTTCTCCAGGCCATTGGCCTGGACGATCCCCGGGCCCGCGCCACCTTGCGGATCGGCATCGGACGCTTTACCTCGCCCGCCGATGTGCAGCAGGCCGCCGCGATGCTCGCGGAAGGCTGGCGACGGGCGATTTCCGACATGAGCAGGGCGGCGGAGTAGACATGCCGAAGATGGTCTTCGTATTGCGAGACGGGACGCGCAAGGAAGTGGATGCGCCGCTCGGGCTGTCCGTGCTTGAGATCGCGCACCGCCACGATGTCGATATCGAAGGCGCGTGCGAGGGCTCGCTCGCCTGTTCCACCTGCCATGTCGTCGTGGACCCCGATTGGTTCGGCAAGCTGGCGGCACCGACCGAGGACGAGGAGGACATGCTCGACCTCGCCTTCGATCTGCAGGAGACGTCGCGTCTCGGCTGCCAGCTCATCATGACCGACAAGCTCGACGGTCTCGTCGTGAAGCTGCCCGCCGGCAGCCGCAACGCGGGGGGCTGAGGGCGTGTCCGTGCCGCGCTGGGAGACGGATTTCGGTGCGGAGGGTGGCCTCTTCCGTCGGCTGCGCGCCGCCGCGGGGGCGGATTGGGCAGGCTACACGTGGCATCCCTTCGTGCGCGCCCTGTCGGACGGGTCGCTGTCGCTGAAGGGCTTCCAGACCTACCTGATCCAGGACTACCTGTTCCTGATTCATTTCGCCCGCGCCAAGGCGCTCGCCGTTGTGAAGGGCGAGAGCATCCAGGCCATGCGCGACAAGGCCGCCGCCGTGCTGGCCATCCTGGACGAGACGAAGCTCCACCTGAAGTACTGCGCGGAATGGGGCCTGTCCGAGGCCGATGTGATCGCGACCCCGGAAAGCGCCGAGACTGTCTCCTACACCCGCTGGGTGCTCGATCGGGGGCTGCATGGCGACATCCTGGACCTTGAGATCGCGCTGATCCCCTGCACGGTGGGGTATGGGGAGGTCGCGCTGCGCATCCTCGCCGACCCGGCGCGCAAGGTGGCCGGGAATGTCTATCAGTCATGGATCAACACCTATGGCGCAACGGATTACCAGGCGATGGCCCGCGCCGCCGCCGCGCGGATCGATGCGCTGGGCGAGAGCCATGGCGGGGAGGCGCGCTTCGCGAAGCTCGCCGCCGATTTCGCCGAGGCCGCGCGGCTGGAGCAGCGCTTCTGGCAGCAGGGGCTGGATGCCGGCGGCGGCATCGTCGGCAATGGCTAGGGGCGGCGCCATGCCGTGCCGGCGATGAGGATCCTCGTCGCCATGTCCGGGGGTGTCGATTCCTCGGTGGTCGCCGGGCTGCTGGCCGAGCAGGGCCACGAGGTGGTTGGCGCGACGCTGCAGCTCTATGACCACGGCGCGGCGGCGAAAAAGAAGGGCGCCTGCTGTGCCGGGCAGGACATCCATGACGCACGCGACGTCGCGGACCGGCTCGGCATCCCGCACTACGTGCTGGACCGCGAGCAGGTGTTCCGGCGCGAGGTGATCGGCGACTTCGCCGACACCTATGCCCGCGGCGAAACGCCGATCCCCTGCATCCGTTGCAATCAGACGGTGAAGTTCCGCGACCTGGTGGCGCTCGCCCGCGACCTGGGCTGCGAGGCCCTGGCGACGGGCCACTACGCCCGCCGCGTGGAAGGGGCCGACGGCGCGGAGTTGCACCGGGCGGCCGACCCGGCGCGGGACCAGTCCTACTTCCTGGCGGCGACAACTCGCGAACAGCTCGGCTTCGCACGCTTCCCCCTGGGCGGGTATCCGGACAAGGCAGCGGTGCGCGCCGTGGCGGCGCGGCTCGGCCTCGCGGTCGCGGACAAGCCGGACAGCCAGGACATCTGCTTCGTCCCCGAGGGCCGCTACGATTCGCTGGTGGCGAAGCTGCGCCCCGACGCCGTCGCGCCGGGTGAGGTCGTTCATGCCGATGGCCGCGTGCTTGGCAGCCATGCCGGCATCGCGCGGTACACGGTCGGGCAGGGCAGGGGCCTCGGCAACGCCTCCTGGGATGGCGATGAGAGGCTGTACGTCGCGGGCGTCGATGCCGGGCGGCGGCGAGTGGTGCTGGCGCCCCGTGGCGCGCTGGAATCGGCCGAGGCGACGCTTGGAGAGGTAAACTGGCTGGTCGACCCCCCGGACGCGCCACGCCGCTGCACCGTGAAGCTGCGCGCGCGGGAAGTGCCGCGCGACGCTGTGGTGGCGTGGGATGCCGATGCGGGCTTGGCGCGCGTGACGCTCGATGTGCCGGGAATCGTCGCCCCCGGGCAGGCCTGCGTGATGTATGATGAGGACCGTGTTCTCGGCGGCGGGTTCCTGCGTGTCGCGGGGACGGTTGACAGGGCGCGGGCCGCGGCCTAACTCGCGGCCCTCACTTCGATGGCGGCGTAGCTCAGCTGGTTAGAGCACGGCACTCATAATGCCGGGGTCAGCGGTTCAAGTCCGCTCGCCGCTACCATCGAAGTTCCCTGAACTCTGCGCTTCCTCGTTCCTCACTCAGGGACCCTTGCGGCCGTGCGGGAGCACTTTCAGGCAAGCCCGGTCCGGGTCGTTTTTCCTCAGAGGCCCTGCGCCGCCACAACCCGCGCCTAAAGGTCGGCCGGCGCTTCCCACCACTTGGTGCACTGCCCAGTCGCAGCGGTAGTCGGCCCACCAGCGCTTTCGCGTGCCGACACGGCTGCGCGCCATTCCCAGAGACGAGAACCCGCCGGTCCGCATCGGAGGCGGCTTTCGGCCCTGCCGTACTCCGGACGGGGGAGAGACAAGCCGATCTCTCCGCCCGTTGCCTGCCGTCAGTTCAGCCGCTCGATGCCGTTCCGCTCCACCACCTCCCGCCAGCGGGCGACCTCGGCGCGGACGTGGTCGGCGAAGCGTTCCGGCGAGCCGCCTTCCGGCCGCACGCCAAGATCGCGCAGGCGGCGCTGTACCTCGGGGTCGGCATTGGCCTCATTCAGGATGCGATTGAGCCCGTTGACCGCGTTCGCCGGCGTGCCTCGGGGAGCCATGAACCCGAACCAGGGTTCGACCACGATGTCGGGGACACCGGCTTCGGCGAAGGTCGGCACGTCGGGCAGCGCAGGATCGCGCTCGCGGCCCGTGACCGCGATGGCTCGGATCTGACCCGCGCGGATCGCCTGGATCTTGGTCGGGACGTTCTCGATCATCACCTGGACCTGATTCGCCAGCAGCGCCTGCAGCGCCGGCGCGCCGCCGCGGAAGGGCACGTGCACCAGCCCCAGCCCGAGCCGGCCGTTCAGGAATTCGGGCGTGAGGTGGTTCGAGGAGCCGAAGCCCGAGGACCCGTAGTTCACCCGCCCCTGGTTTGCGCGTGCCCACACGATGAATTCCTGGAGGGTGGTCACAGGAATGGAAGGGTGGATGGCCAGCGCATTCATGACGCTGCCGCTCCAGAAGACGGGCACCAGGTCGCGTTCGATGTCGTAGGGCATTCGGGCGTAGATGGCGGCGTTGATCGCGCAGTTGCCGATGGTGCACTGGCCGAGCGTGTAGCCATCCGGTGCGCTGCGCGCCACGGCCTCCATCCCGATGTTCCCGTTCGCCCCCGAGCGGTTCTCGACCACCCAGGGATGCGGGGAACTGCGGCTGGCGCGGTCGGCGAAGATACGTGCGACCAGGTCGCTCGATCCACCCGGCGGGAAGGGGACGATGATCCTGACCGGCCGGTCCGGGATCCAGTCCTGAGCGGCAGCCGGCAGGGCGAGCAGCCCCGCGGCGAGAATGGCGGCAATCCGGCGCAGCATGGTTTCCTCGATTGGTTTCGTTGCCGGTAACGTGCCCTCCAGCCCGGAAAGCCGCAATATCGGCGCCTGCACCGGTGGGCTGCCTGCCGACGACTGCCGGGCACCGTGGGAGGTTTCCTGCGTTACTCGGGCTCGATCCCCGCCATGGCGATGTAGCGCGCGTAGCGTGCACGCAGGTCGCGCGCAAAGGTGGCGCAATCCTCGAGGTTGTAGCGGCCGATGGTGTGGCCGAATTCCTCCAGCCTTTCGCGCATCGGGCTGGAGTTGAGCGCCCCAACCGCGAACTCGTTCAGCCGCTGCATGACCAGCATCGGCGTCCCCTTCGGCACGGCGATTCCAAGCAGTCCGGGCAGCGCTGCATCGGGATAGAACTCGGCGATGGAAGGCAGGTCGGGATGCCTGTCCCAGCGCTGTGCGCGGGTCACCGCCAGTGCGCGAACCTGGTTGTTCTTGAGGTAGCTGTCGGCAGCCGAGGTCTCCTGCACGACGAAATCGATCCGTCCCGCAAGCAGGTCGCTCATGGCCGTCCCGACGACACGGTACGGCACGCCCAGCAGCTGGATATCGGCCGCCTTGCTCAGGATCTCGGCGGGCATGCGGGACGCGGTGTTGAAATGCCCGAAGCTGTATCGGCCAGGCTGCGCGCGCGCTGCCGCGACCAATGCCGGAATGCTCTGCAAGGGAGATTCGGACCTGACGAGGAAGTAGCTGCCAGCCGAGCCGAACATGCCGACAACGTCGAAATCCGTGGTCGGGTCGTAGGGCAGGTTCCGGATGAGGCTCGGATTTGCCGCATGGGTGCTCGTGGTGCACAGCAGGAGGGTATAGCCGTCCGCCGGTGCTGCCTTCACCGCCATGGTGCCGATCACGCCGTTGGCGCCGGGCCGGTTCTCAACGACCACGGGCTGGCCGGCCGTCGTCTCGATGTATTGCGCGCAGAGCCGCGCCGAGATGTCGCCCGATCCGCCGGGACCGAACGGGACAATGATGCGCAGAGACCGATTGGGGAATCCCGTCTGCGCCAGCGCCGGTGCGGCAATGCCTGCGCCGAACCCTGCCAGGACCAGGTTCCTCCGCTTCAGTGTGATGGCTGGCTTCGTGCTCTTCATGACTGGATCGTTCCCCTTTGGC
This sequence comes from Neoroseomonas terrae, assembly GCF_018129025.1. Taxonomy (GTDB): domain Bacteria; phylum Pseudomonadota; class Alphaproteobacteria; order Acetobacterales; family Acetobacteraceae; genus Neoroseomonas; species Neoroseomonas terrae. Next base: position 241,800 of record NZ_JAAEDI010000004.1, read on the forward strand.
GTCCTGTTCCCTGCGGCATCGGCATCATGCCCTGCGACCTGTCCGAGGAAATCGCGCGCAGGATAGGCAAGCACACATTCCCCAGCCGCGCGTCCCCTCGGCGTCGATATTCCCAGGCGGAACCGTTACCCAGCCTCCGTCAGCCGAGATGCCAGGCGCCACCACGCGAGCCTTGAGCCGCTTGCCGGGGGCGGAGCCGTGACATAACGTTCCGGAATCGTTTCGCTGGGGAGTGCGGCAATGCGAAGCGCTGTCCTTGCCGTCGGCCTGTGGCTTCTGACCGGCATCGAGCCCGGCGCGGCGCGCGTGCTCGAAGTGGGGCCGGGCCGCGCCTTTGCGCAGCCATCCGATGCCGCGGCCGCCGCGGCCGATGGCGACATCATCCGCATCGCCGCTGGCACCTACAGGAACTGCGCGGTGTGGCGCAGCAACCGGATCGTCATCGAGGGCGAGAACGCCGCGACCACCATCGTCACGGAGCGGAGCTGCCAGGGTAAGGGGATCTTCATCATCACCGGAAACGACGTGACGGTGCGGAACCTGACGCTGTCCGGCGCGCGGGTGCCGGATGCCAATGGTGCCGGCATCCGCGCCGAAGGCGCCGGCCTCACCGTCGAGAACCTCCGCTTCCTCGGTAATGAGAACGGTATCCTGACGGGTCAGGAGCGCACCGCGTGGCTGGTCGTGCGCGACAGTGAGTTCATCGGCAACGGGAGCTGCGAGCGCGATTGTGCCCACGGCATCTATGCCGGAAACATCGGCCTGCTTCGCGTTGAGCGCTCGCGCTTCATTGGCACGCGGCAGGGGCACCACATCAAGTCGCGCGCCTGGCGCACCGAGATACTCGGCAACGAGATCGACGACGGACCGGACGGGACCGCCAGTTACCTCATCGACATTCCGAATGGGGGCGCCGTCGTCATCCGCGGCAATCGGATGCGCAAGGGACCGCACTCCCAGAACCGGTCCACCGCCATCACCATCGGGGCGGAAGGCGTCAATCGGCCAACGCCGGAGATCCTGATCGAGGGCAACAGTTTCATTCTCGAAGGCGGGTACGCGACGACCTTCGTCACCAACCGGACCGGGACCGCGGCGAGGCTGATCCGCAACCGCATCCCGGCTTCCGTGCGGCCACTGAACGGCGATGGCCGCGTAACGGCGCGCCCCTGACGGGTTTCGGCGCCTGCCGGAGGCGGGGAACACGCTGAACGGCCCATTCGCAAACAGCCTCCGAGCCTGTCGGCGTTCGACAGGGCTGGTCAGCGGCGCGTCATGCGGCGCAGACTCCATTCCCTGCGCGCCCGGGCCGACAGAGATCGCCATTGCCGCGGAGGGAGGAACAAGAGAATGCCGAACCGTCGAAGCATCCTGAGTCTCGGCCTGGTTGCGACCATGCCGCTGGCGGCGCCCGCGCTGGCCCAGACCTATCCGAGCCGGCCGATCCGCGTGCTCGTCCCGTATGCGCCCGGCGGCAATTCCGACACGATGATGCGCCTGATCCAGCCGCGCATGTCGGAGTTCCTCGGCGGCGCCACCATCGTGATCGAAAACCGCACGGGCGCCGGCGGCGCGCTGGCGGCCGGCGTCGTCGCCGCCGCGCCGGCCGACGGCTACACGCTGCTGTTCGATGCCGCGTCCTTCCTGATCGCGCAATTCGCCAACCGCGACCTGCCCTTCGACTACGAGACGGCGTTCGCGCCGGTCGCGCTGGTCGGGGAGCTTCCCTACGTCCTCGCCGTCAGTGCCCAGTCGGGCATCCGGGATTTTCCCGGCTATCTGGACGCGGCGCGCAAGGTGCAGGGCGGCATGCCCTATGGCACGCCGGGGGTGGGGAATGTCGGGCACCTCGCCGGGGCGCTGCTGTCCTTCCGGTCAGGCATTCCGATGGAGCACGTTCCCTATCGCGGCGGCGCCGACGTTGCGCGCGATCTCTCGGCCGGCACGCTGCCGTCGGGCTATCTCGGCAGCAGTTCGATCAAGCCGGCGCTCGAGGCAGGGCGCGCTGTGGCGATCGCGCTGACCAGCGGCGAACGGCGGGGCGGCATCGAAGGCATCCCGACCATCGCCGAGAGCGGCTTCCCCGGATTCGATCTGACGAGCTGGAACGCGCTGTTCTGTCGTTCGGGCACGCCCGAGCCCGTTCGGGCGCGCCTTGAAGCCGCGGTCGCCCACGCGACGGCGGACCAGGAGGTCCGCGCACGGCTTACGGCCTCCGGCACCACGCCGATGCCGGCGGATTCTGCGAAGCTGACCGAGCGGTTGACGCGCGAGCGCGCGATGCTGCGGCAACTGATCCGCGATACCGGCATCAGCTTCGGGTAAGGCTGGCTCAGCCCGGCGGCGGCGGCAGGGTCCGGTCCGCGCGGCAGCGCTGCATCGGCAGCGGTTCGCCCGACAGGATGCGGACCACGCGCCCGCCCGGCGCCGTGTCGAGTATGAGGCAGGCGCAGCCGTAGCCGTGCGGGCCGTTCGTCTCGACCCAGCCGAGCGTCGTCATGTCCGGCAGGGAGTCCAGCCCCGGCACTGGTTCCCGCCCCACGCCCTGCACGGACAGCACCCATTCCCCATCCCGGTCGCGCAGCCACCAATTGGCGGGGGAGGGATTGGCGAGCCAGCCGCAGCGGCGTTCCGGCGCCGCGGCAGCGCCGCCCGCCCAGAGGCAGCCAAGGATGGTGGCGATGACGGCGTGGCGCATGGTGGAACCCTCCGGCGGCCTACCTGAAGCACGCGGCGTTCGCTTGCGCTCACGCTGCCTGCTCCAGCCTTCTGTCTGGCGCGCATTCTCGCGCGTTCTGATGATTCCATCTGAACGCGATTTGCTCTAGCTGGCTGCGGCGCCGATGTCAGGGCCGCCGCCACGCCGTCGGCGCCAATGCCCCCAGGACACCGCGGCGATCGCCAGCAGCGGCAAGCTGAGGGCGAGGCAGACCAACGGTTTGAGGAACACCTCGGCATAGGAGGCCGCCGCCAGTTCCGGCGCATCGCGCGGATACACCAGTCGGATGCGGGCGCCTTCGGCGAGCTCCGGATCGCCGGGCAGCATGTCCCGCCAGGCAATGGTAACCTCGGCGCCGTCCGAGGTGCGGAAGCGCAGTAGGGGCGCAAGCGTCTCGTAGGTGTAGCGCTCGCCGCGCTCGGGCTCCGCGATGCGGGTCCGGCGCTCGAACCCCACCACGTCGGCGACCGCTACTTCCGACCGCAGGAAGCGGGCCGCGTCGACGGCGGTCACCGCCGCCATCGCGGCCGGGATCGCGCCACCCAGGACGAGCAGCACCGTGCCGACGGGACCGAGGTCGAGCATCGCGCGGCCGGATGCCGGCCTCGCCGTCGCGGGGGATGCCGCAAGGGCGCGGGCGAGCGCCGCGAGCTGCCCGTCGGTCAGGCCGCCCTCCCCAGATTCGAAGCGCAGCAGCGCCTGCGGCGTCAGCCCGGCCCGGCGCGTTGCCTGATCCAGGGACAGGCCCAACGCTTCGCGCCTGGCGCGGCATTCGGTGGGCGTCGGCGCGGCGGAGGCCATCGGTTCGTGTCCGATTCGATGATGGTGTCGCAACTATGCCGGCACAGGACAGATCATGCGATGTCAGGAAACGACCCGTGCCAAGTGATGCTTCGCCACCACAGGGCGCTCTGAATTAACGCTGCATTTACGATGCAACCTTTCCCCGCTGATTCGGAACTCGCTAACGTCGGTGTGAATTCTACGCGACTTCAGCGTAGCAGTTCCGCGATCAGCCGGGATCGGGGGATTCGCGGCCGATGTCGCCGAGTTTCCAAGGGGATCGATCATGAACCACGTTGTGGATCTTGCTGCGCTCAACAGCTTCTCGTCAGGAAACGAAGTTTCGCACCGACCGCCGCAAGACCCGATCGGCGCCGCGGCGCAGGCCATCGAGCAGATCCTTGCTGCTGCCCATGAGGCGGGACAGGAGGAGGCGGTGCGGCTTCTCCATGCGGTGACGGCGCTGCTCTCGGCCGCCCCTCGACACTGAGGCCCGGGCGCCGCGGCGCCATGACGGCCAAGGTCGCCCTCGTCACCGGCGCGGCGCGCGGCATCGGTCTGGCTACCGCGCGGCGCTTCCTCGCCGAGGGGTGGCGTGTCGTCTTGCTCGACATCGACGGCGCGCTGCTCGACGCCGCCGCGGCCGCAATCGCGGAGCCGGAGGCGACGCTCGCCCTGATCTGCGACGTATCCGACGCTGCCGCCATCCGCGGGGCGGTACAGGGCGCGGCGGCGCGGTTCGGCCGGCTCGATGCGCTGGTGAACAATGCCGGCATCGCGGTCTTCAAGCCGATCCTGGAGACGACGCCCGAGGAATGGTCCCGCGTGATGGCGGTGAACCTGACGGGGCCGTTCCTCGCGACCCAGGCGGCGGCCCCGATCATGGCGGAGAACGGCGGCGGGGCGGTGGTGAACATCACTTCCATCTCGGGCCTCCGCGCCTCGACCTTGCGGGTCGCCTACGGCACGTCCAAGGCCGCGCTCGCGCATCTGACGAAGCAACAGGCGGTCGAGCTTGCCGCGCTCGGCATCCGCGTGAACGCCGTCGCGCCGGGTCCGGTCGATACGGCGATGGCCAAGGCGGTGCACACAGCCGAGATCCGCCGCGACTACCACGATGCCATTCCGTTGAACCGCTATGGGCGCGAGGAGGAACTGGCCGACGCCGTCGTCTTCCTGTGCAGTGAGCGCGCTTCCTATCTGACGGGCCAGGTGATCGCGGTGGATGGCGGCTTCGATGCGGCCGGGATCGGCCTGTCGACGCTACGGGCGGAACGACGCAATCGGTAGCGGCGCCGGGGCTCGCAGCATCGCCCGGCTGCGCCTATCGTCGTCGCGCGGCGCCGGGGCGCCGGCAGGAAGCGTTGAACGAGCCGGAGCGAGATGCCCGCCGACCGATCCACCAAGCTGTTGCTGATCATCCTGTCGGCGATGTTCCTCCAGCAGACCTTCGCCACCTTCGGGCGCCAATTGCCGCCCATCATCGCGCCGGCGATTCTCGCGGACCTCGCGCTGGACCCGGCATGGCTCGGCTTCTACGTCAGCGCGGCCGCGGCGTCGGCCCTGCTGTTCCAACTCGGCTGCGGCAGCTTCATCCTGCGCTACGGCGCGATGCGGATGAGCCAGGTGGCGCTGGTGATGCTCGGTCTCGGCCTTGCGCTCGGCACGGTGGGGCCGAACGCGCTGCTGTTTCTCGTCTCGGGCGTGATCGGCGGCGGGGCGGCGGCGATGTCCACGCCGGCGAGCTCGCATCTGCTCGGCCGCTACTCGCCGCCGAAGCAGGCGCCGCTGGTCTTCTCGGTGAAGCAGACGGCGGTGCCGGCGGGGCTGCTCGCGGTGGGGCTGCTCGGGCCGTGGCTGACCGGGGCAACGGGGTGGCGCGGCACGCTGCTGATCGCCGCGGCGGCCTGCATCGTCTTCGCCGCGATGCTGGAGCCGCTGCGCAAGGAATTCGATTCCGACCGGGTCCCGACCCAGACCTTCCGGCTGTCGGACTTCCACACCACGATCCTGAGCGTGCTTGGCGCGCCGGACCTGCGGCGGCTGTCCTTCGCCTGCTTCGCCTTCAACGGGCTGCAGACCGTGTTCACCTCGTACTTCGTCGTGGCGCTGACGGAACTCGGCCATGGGCTCGCCGCGGCCGGGCTCGTGTTTTCCGTCGCCATGATCATCGCCGTGCCGGGGCGCCTGTTCTGGGGCTGGCTCGGCAGCGGCCGCGTCGATCCCGCGGTGGTGATCTGCTGGCTGGCGCTCGGCATGGCAGGCGGGTCGGCGGCGATGGCGCTGCTCGGCGCGCATTGGCCGCTGGTGCTGGTCGGCGTCGTGGCGACGGTGCTGAGTGCGACGGTGATGTCCTGGCATGGCATCCTGCTGTCGGAGGCGGCGCGGCTGGCGCCGGCAGGGCAGCGTGGCGCGGCGACCGGCGGCGTGCTGTCCTTCGGGCAGCTCGGCGGGCTGCTGCTGCCGCTGGTTTATTCCGCGGCGCTGGTGACGACGGGCAGCTATGGCCTCGGCTTCGCCGCCGCCGGGCTGCCGGCGCTCGTCGTCGGCATTGTGCTGCTGCGCGCGCCGCGCGAGCATGAGGCGCGATAGGCAAGGGAGGCAGGCATGACGCAGGGCTTCGTCCTCGGCGACGTCACCGTCCAGCGCATCATCGAGGAGGAGACGCCGCTCTTCGACCCTCTGACCTTCCTGCCGACGCTGACGAAGGATGTGCTGGAGGAGAACCGCGGCTGGATGGAGCCGGCCGCGCTCGATCCGGCGACGGGCAAGCTGATCCTCTGCATCCAGTCCTGGGTGGTGCGCACGAAGCATCACACGATCCTGGTCGACACCTGCGTCGGCAACGACAAGGACCGGCCGAACCACCCGTTCTGGAACCGGCTGAAGCGCGATTCCTACATGCGCGGCCTGGCGGCGCTGGGCCTGACGGTGGATGACATCGACATCGTGATGTGCAGCCACATGCATGTGGATCATGTCGGCTGGAACACGCGGCTGGAGAACGGCCGCTGGGTGCCGACCTTCCCGCGCGCACGCTACGTCTTCTCCGCGGCCGAGTATGCGTATTGGGAGGGTGAGCACGCCAAGGCCGCCTCGCCCATCTTCGCCGATTCCGTGCTGCCGGTCGTGGAGGCCGGGCGCGCCGAGATGGTCGCCGACGACCATGCGATCACCGATGCGATCCGGCTGGAGCCCACGCCGGGCCACACGCCGCATCATGTCGCGCTGCGCGTCGGCAGTGGCGATCACGAGATGCTGTTCACCGGCGACCTGATCCATTCGCCGATCCAGGCGCGCTACCCGGAACTCTCGATGCGCGCGGATTGGGATGGGACGTTGGCGGCGAAGACGCGGCGGCGCGTGCTCGACTGTGCCTGCGAAGCGCGCACCTTGCTCTGTTTCGCGCATTTCCCGTCGCCCGCCCGCGCGCGCGTGTCGCGCTGGGGAACCGGCTTCCGCGCCGACGTGGTGGGCTGACGCCGCGGGATTGCGCATCCCACGACGCGGGGGCGTCTGACGCCGCCATCGAACACGCGTCCTCAACGGGTCGTATCATTGACCCTGTCGCGATCTGCTCTAGCCTTCCCGCATAACCCGCGGTGGAGACGGGCATGGAGGAGACTGAAGCCGGGCGACCCTTGCCCGTCGCGCGCATCGTTGCGCCGCGATCGGTGGCGGTCGTCGGCGCATCGGATGATGTCGGCAAGTTTGGCGGCCGCGTCATCCATTATCTGCAGAAGCACGGGTTTCCCGGCACGATCCTGCCGATCAACCCGAACCGTGCGACGATCCGCGGGCTGCCGGCCTTTCCGCGGGTCAGCGCCGCGCCGGTCGCGGCGGATGTCGCGATCCTCGCCGTGCCGGTCGCGCATCTCGAAGCGCAGATCGCCGATTGCGCGAAGGCCGGCGTCGGCGCCTGCATCGTCATCACCGGCAAGCTTGCGGAGGCGGGGCCGGAAGGTGCCGCGCTGCAGGACCGTGTGCTGGCGACGGCGCGCGCGGCCGGAATGCGGCTGGTCGGGCCGAACTGCCTCGGCATCTTCAACCCGGTCGATCGCGCGATGCTGTCATCGTCGCTGGCGTTGGAGGAGGAGGACTACGCGCCGGGCGGCATCGGGATGGTCAGTCAGTCGGGCGCGCTGATGGGCACGCTGCTGTCCTTCGGGCGGTATCACGGGGCGCGGTTCAGCCGCTGCATCTCGGTGGGCAACCAGGCCGATCTGGGGCTCGAGGACTTCCTTGATTACCTGGTGCAGGACGAGGCGACGCAGGCCATCGGCCTGTACGTCGAAGGGCTGCGCGACCCGGCGAGGTTCCGCGAACTGCTGCGCGCGGCGCGCAAACCGGTCTTCATCGTGAAGGCCGGGCGCAGCGAAGCCGGGGCGCAGGCGGCGCGGTCGCATACGGCGAGCCTCGCCGGGGCCTTCCCGTCCTTCGAGGCCGTGTGCCGCGAGGCCGGTGCCGTTGTGATGGAAGACCCGCAGGCGATGGTGCTCGCCTGCGATGCCGCGATCCGCCTGCCGCGACTGCCGGCGGCGGGGCTGGGCCTCGCGCCCATCGCGTCGTCGGGCGGGTCGACAGTGACCTTCGCCGATATGCTGCCGAGCGCGGGGCTGCGCGTCGCGCAGATCTCGGCGGCGACGCGCGCCGTGCTCGGCCGCTGGATGCCGGAGACGCATATCGCGCTGCCGGTCGATACCGGGTCCTTCAACGAAGGCACGAGCGGCGATGGGCTGTCGGACTGCATCCGCGCCTTCATGGCGGATCCTGATGTCGGCGCCGTCGTGGTGCCGATGACGACGCAGCCGGACATGGCCGGGCGCACGCGGTTGTTTCCGCCGCTGGTGCAGTCGGGCGGCAAGCCGCTGCTGTATCTGATGACGGCGGGCGCGGTCGGCGATGCCTCCCGCGCCGTCATGCGGGCGGCCGATCTTCCCTTCTACGACCGCATGGCGGATGCCGTCGCCGTGCTTCGCGCGCTGGAGGCCGAAGCGGCGGGGCGGGAGCGCCGCGACGCGGCAGCACCGGCGCGGCCGGCCCGCAGCGGCC